>CAWGSY010000001.1:0-89636 GCA_963825355.1 uncultured Verrucomicrobiae bacterium
AAATCATCGCCGATAATCTCAGCAAAGCCGGTTTTAGTTGGGGCTACCTCTGAGCGATTGATTCTGTCGTTGTTTGAACCAGCAATTGGTTGCCAATTATCCCCGTTTATGCTGGTTTCCATAAACGTGCCACTCGAACTCCCAGACCAGCAATATTGGCAAGCGGCGGTTGGATACGTCGAACTAGGAATGTTTGCGGAAGCCGATTCGGAGTTGGACAAAATTGACCCGTTTTGTCGTCCTCTCCCCGAAGTTCTCGCCGTGAGGCTCGCAATTTATCGTGGACTGAAGAAATGGGAATTGATGCAGCAAATCGCCAAACGTCTCAAAGAGTTCGAGCCCGATAATGTCCAATGGACAATCTCGCTGGCATATGCGACTCGGCGAGCATATTCCATTGACGTAGCGATGGAAATTCTCCTTGATGCAGAGGCGAAGTTCCCAAGAGAGGCGGCAATTCCATATAATCTTGCGTGTTACTATTGCCAACTTGGAGAAATGGAAAAAGCCAAACGCTATTTAAAAGAATCGTTTGAAATTGATTTGAATTGGCGGAAACCAGCCTTGGATGATGAGGATTTGAGGCCGTTTTGGGATTCAATGCGGGCGGAAGTCGAGTAACCCCTTTCCTAATATCGCTGGCGTTTCAGCGATTAACTCCAACGGCGAACAATCTGGACTGCAGTGGCTCACAGCCACGCTATCTCGGGCAAGTTCCTCCGCCGCTGCGACTCAGCGCGTGCTGGGTATCCCGGCCGGCTGAGCCGAATGACCGGTTTTTCTGGGTCGTCAAATTGTATCCGGACCCGTCGGGCGTTCCGAAGCATCCGCAAAAAGGCCGGAACGTTGAGCTGTGTAAACTGTCGTTGACGCTTGAGATTGCGATAAGCAGTACCAAGCGTGATTGGTCCGCTGGCTTTGCGGAGCACTGCTGCCAGGCTCACACCAAGTCGGCGAACATTCTCATAATTGTCTATAAGCGGCTCGTGCCCGTTCGGCCAACAGGGAATGCGCTCATCAAGCGAGCTTATGATTCTGACGTGCGCTTTAGGTGCTAATTTGATCCGGCTCCGAAATTTCCGCGCCCATTGGTGAAGCAATTCCGGAGTTAGCGGGCAAATATTCGATATACAGCGTTGCCTTACATGCTCCAGGAGTTCCGGGATTCGGGGTCCATAGCTCCTCCTGATCACGCCGAACAGTTTTTCGAGAATTACCCGAACTCGCTCACGGGTCATGCCATATCGTTGCCCAATCTGTTTAAGAGTGGCGCGGCGCTTTCGTCCAGTTCCGAATCGTGCTAAAACGAAATTCCTGTCGCGAGCGGGCAATTTCATGATTGACGCCTCAATCAGATTTAACAAATCCGTAGATGCATCTGGTTTCCCGATATTGGAATCATCGAATTCGCCAGAGGCGGCACGTTGAATCAACTGTTCGAGCTCCAAGACGGAGCCTCGCCCGCAATTTTTGCGCCTAAAAAACTCACCGACACGGCGTCCATCTACACCGCCGAGCGTCCGGATCCGCATCGATCCCAAAACACCGCTTAAACGCGTACTGACGGGCAACTGAGTCAGTCGCAAGTGGCGAACAGATTTTGGAACGATGAGAACAGAATCAAATTCCATACCGCCAGCGCGTTTTCTGTAATATACCGCCTTCTCTGATAGAATTGTTTTTCTGTGCTTCGCATAGTACGCCTTGGCATACGCCAATCTTGCCTGTCTGTGCCTGGCGTAGTGTTTCTTTAAGTATTCCAATTTAGCGTCTCGACTTCGATGCGACATCCTTCCAGCTTTCCCCTTGCGGTTATTCGCCACGACGATTGTCTGCAAATCGTAAACGTCGCACCCAATCATCGCGACTAGTTAATACCGCCGCGCCTTATTCACGGCTGCTCGTTTCTCGCCTTGATACGGTTGAACCCGGTGTACTCGGCTATCGTTAGCGTGCCCATGATCTCGTAGTACTCCGCAAACCGACTTTTCGCCGTGTAGGAAATCTTCAAGCCGCTTCTGGTCGGCTCACTCCATGACTCGCCGCCGCCGTTGGCTTTGAGCACCGCAGCGATCTCCTTTACTGGCATCGGGCTGCTGCCGCGCTTCTGAAACGTCTCGATGGCGCTTACGCCGTTGTCGAATGTGACAATGACGAAGAAGTCTTTGTAACTGTAGGTCTTCGTCGCGCCGGAACCGGATGTCGGTTGCCCGTACCGCTTTTGGATTTGCGCTTCCGTTTCGCCGATCCGCGCAAACACCGTTGCGCCAAAAATCACTAGCGCCGTGATGCAGCAAGTGATTTTCATTTTCCGCTCTTTGTGCGAGTGAGCTGGCGAAAATCGGAAAACTAGGGCGTTGGCGAAGAAGTTGTTGTGCCCGACTCCGTACTGGTTTCTGACGAAGCTGTCGGGCTAGGGCTCGCCTCCGGTGTGGCCGTTTCCGTTCTCTTTTGACAAGCGGCAAGTAGGCCGACGGTTAGAATGACAAAAATGTATTTTCTCATGCGTTCGGTTGTAGGCGAGAAACATGTCGGGGTAAATCCCAATTTTTGGCCAAACAAAGAATCCTAAGGGCCAGTCCGGTTTTGGTGTGGAAACCCTCAGCGTGTCGGGCAATTTATTCCAATGAACGAAGACACGGAAACGTTAGCCGAACTGATGCTTCACGCGGATCAATTTTGTTCGAAAGTCGAACATGCTACAAAAGACGTTGCGCCAACGCCGGAAGAAAAGGAGTTGCGCGCCAAGATTGGCCAATGCCGGACCCAGCTTGCATACCTCCAGGAAGTATTCAACGACGGCAAACTCACCATAGAGAATCCCTCAGTCCGTGCGGAGTTCCGCAGTTTCGTTATCGCGCTGCTGTGGATTGCCTTCTATTCCCGTACCGCAATCAATTTCAGAGTATTCCGCATGCTGGTCCGAATCGAGGCCGGTTTCACATATCTCTTGGTCAATCGGCAACCGCTTGGACCTTACTCGGGCTTTGAATGAAGACGATTCGCTGGCCGGTGATTGGCTGAAAATCGAATCCGCAATCAAGACGCACCTGTCATATCATGACTGCCCGGCGTCGAATTTACCGCGTACCTGCCGGGACCCAGACCCACTTGAAGATGTCTCAAAAGCAACTTGAGGTCCTGGGAGAACTCTTGGACATACCGCCTCCCTTGGGGGCTTTGGCTGGGCTTGAGGTCAGCGACTTTGACTACTTTTTTGGTTCTCTTTTCCTTGTCTTGCATGCTTGTTACTTGTTCTAAGCTAAACGCCGCAAGCAGCGGCTCCCGAGTCGCATTACGAAACGACTAAAAACTTAGCAGCGCAATTCGCGACGACGAAGGCGCCGCCGGTAATAACGTGGACAACAGCTGCGAGATCGGCAAGATCTTCAGTTCGACCGTTTCCGCAAGCGCAGTGCTGTCAATTCAAACGGCAGACTCGGGACGATGACTTCCTCGAAGCGCTTTAGGCAAGACATCAAATCAATGGATAATGTCAGCGAAGCACTCTATTCACTGAAACCGGTTAGCTTCCGCTACAAGAAGGAGTTTGACCCGGCAGGCTCCTCGCAACTGGGACTTGGTGGCCGAAGATGTAGAAAAGGTGAGTCCCGACTTGGTGGTGCGCGATAAGGAAGGAAAGGCTTACAGCGTGCGTTACGACCAGGTCACGCGATGTTGCTGAACGAGTTCCTCAAAGAACACAAAAAGTCGAAGATTTAACCAAGGAGTTCCAAGCCAGGGTCGTTAACGCCGAACAATATCAAGCAATCTTTCGTGATGGTCCGGGCCTTGTTGATCTCTTTAGTGGCGGCGGTTCGAACAAACAGTATTGACACTTCCTTGTCGGGCTGGTAGAGTTGCGCTTGCGCTAGGGCCGTTAGGCGGCTCCCCCCGGAGCTCCATCTAACCCTCTTTTCGCAGGGTAACCGTGAACGAAAGGCTCGTTCACAGAACTAATCAAATAACCGAACTTCGGGCTGTGGGAATCGGAGAAAATTACTGGAGGAGAAAAACCCATGAAAACAACAAAGAGGTTTATTCCCGCGGCGGCGCGGCGAGCTTTCTCTACTGCTGCCGCGTCGATTCTGTTCGTGGCGGGCGTGAATGTCATCACGACCAGTGCGAGTGCCCAAGGGGTTAATGACCGGTACTACCGATTTGAGGAAGGAGTCGCGGGAAATTGCGCTAGTGGCGCCGGGAGTATCGTGGATTCGTTACTTTGGTTCACCGGATGGAACGCCAGACGGCTGTCCGGTCTACAGCACTGACGTGCCATTCGCGGTGATTCCGCTCACGGGGCAGCCGGATACGTTGTCACTGTCTTTCAATGGTGCACAATCAATTCTCTTCGATTCATTTTTCCTGCTTCACCGCACCTTCGGTGACGCAACCCTCGAGTACTTCATCAAGGTAACCCCCGGTCTGCCGAGCGCCTCGATCTTCTGGACGCGGCCAACGACGCTTCCTGACGAAAACCGCTTCAACCTTTTTGCTATTCCAGGTGGCGCGGCTCTCCAGGGCGACTATCGGGAGCCGGACGGCACTATTCACCGACCTCTGGGCGGAGGCGCTGATGTGGTGAACCAGTGGCACCATATCGCACTCGTGAAGGACACGCAGACCGCAGCACCAGCAGACATTTACAACGCCTATGTGGACGGCGTGAAGACATTGAGCACCGTCGATGGCCACCCGAACGAACCAGACCCCGATCTCATGTGGACCATCTCTGGGAGGGTGGGCGCGCAGTTCACAGGTCTAATCGATGAAGTTCGACTCACCCAGCGAGCGCTCGCACCGTGTGACTTCCTGATTTCCGCGAGCCCCTGCTCCTCACCCACGCCAACACCAACACCAACGGTAACACCATCCTCAACACCAACAGTAACACCATCCTCAACACCAACAGTAACGCCATCCTCAACACCGAGACCTTCACCAACGCCGCGATTTCACCCAACGCCGAGGCCGCGTCCGACTCCGCCGCCTCGCCCGTAAATCAAATCGGAGAACCGATCTTCCCAGCTACGACGCGTATGAGTTGCACCGGTGATCAAAATAGCAGTCGACGACTGACGGAAGCGCCTTTTACTTTCGCCTTTTTCTCCCGGCGACAATCTCGCTCCAAGAAGAGGACTCTCAACTCCACCCGGCTTGGGTAAACAACAAATAATATGAAATCCTTATCGATCATTCTTCCTGCATTTAATGAAGCGGCAAATATCCGGCATGTGGTTGAGGAGGCGTATCGGACCATACCGGCGCTGACTCCAATTTTTGAAATCATTGTGGTGAACGACGGCAGCAAAGATGGCACCGGGGACATTTGCGATCGCCTCGTCGAGGAGTTCTCCGAGGTGCGTGTTGTTCATCATGCCCGGAATCGTGGCTACGGCGCCGCGCTCAAGAGTGGTATCGAGCGGGCGCGATATGATATAATTTTCTTCACTGATTCTGATGGGCAGTTCGATTTAAAGGAAATGGCTGCGCTGCTGCAAGAGACGGATGCCTACGACATCGTTGCTGGTTACCGAGGCCGGCGACAGGACCCGCCGCACAGGCTGTTGTTTGCTTGGGGTTGGAATATCCTCGTTCGAATCGTGCTCGGGGTCAGGATCCGCGACATTGACTGCGCTTTCAAAGCCTTCAATCGCTCTGTCTTCGACACTATCCAGATCCAGTCGGTGGGCGCAATGGTCAACACGGAGATCTTCGCTCAGGCAGCCCTGTTTGGTATGACGGTCAAGGAAGTGCGAGTGAGCCATTTTCCACGACGGCACGGCAAGCCGACTGGCAGCAAGGTTGCGGTTATCATGAAAGCCTTTAGGGAGTTGATCAAAATGCGACGTATGGTGCACACGATCACTCCCGACCAACCGGGACTTTTCAAAAGCCAACCCTCCGGCCTAGAGACGGTCTATTCCGTTCTGCAGGACGGTTGAGACAAACGAATGCTTCTCCTTTCGTATAAGAAACATTCGCGTCGGGGAGCAGCTCACTAGCTCACTAGCAGTTTCAGCAAAATCACGAAGCTACCGCAAGCACAAAGCTCGGAACTCGTGTCTTTCGAAGGTTGGATTGGCTTCCGTGATTACAGTCCCCATTACGCGCGAAACTCGTTGACGGAATGAAGTACTGGGAAATCATCGCCGACAATCTCAGCAGAGCCGGTTGGAGTTGGGGCTGCGTTCTTAGCGCGTAATGCTAGTCCTCAACAGAAAGATATACCCGGTAGCCGCCTACTTTCCCGCGGCGCACCTTGAACGATTCGGGATCGCGAACATCGCGCGGATCCATTTTCTCAAGCTCGCGCGCGTTCCCTCATGTCCGGCCAAGTAACGGGAGAGCCAACCGGAAGAGGCATCTTTGCGCCGCTTCTTGTTAGACCTGCGGTATTCCAATCGTAATTGGTTCAAGATTTTGGCGTCGTGGATTAGCACTCGAAGTGTATAGTGTTTCATAATTTCAAAACACTAGCCGCAGCGCATTCTCTTAGCTGTTTCATGGACAGCTTCCTCTGTTTAATCTCTACTGTTCAACGTGAGCAATACCGAGGCCAGCTCGCTCTTCGAAGGCAATTCGAGCGCGAAATCGCCGGAGCGTGTTCGTTTTCGTTACAACCCTGTATCAGCGCAAAACACCTCATACTCACCGATGTGCTCGAGCTGCAGTTTGGGTTCGGCATTCTCCTCCGGCCCGATATCCCAAACGGGATCGCTCACCATTCTTTGACCTCGCTCGCGTGCTTGTGCGCCCGCCGACGGCGGGAGCAAGCCGAAAAGCTGTTTGGTTAGGCGTCTTATCACCGGAATTCATCCGCGAATCTGGCCCTCTCCCCGGATGACGTACTTGTAAGTCATTAGCTCTTCGAGTGCCATCGGGCCTCGTGCGTGCAGCTTGTCGGTGCTGATGCCAATTTCCGCGCCAAAGCCAAATTCGGCGCCATCAGTGAATCGCGTCGATGCGTTCCAGTAAACTGTAGCGGAATCGACCTCGTTAAGAAATTTCTCAGCACCCGCGACGTCGCGAGTGATGATAACGTCGCTATGATGAGAGCCACATTTTTCGATGTGCTCAATCGCGTTTTCGATGTTGTCCACGGTGCGAGTAGCGAGGATGAGATCCAGATATTCCGTGGTCCAGTCTTCGTCGCGGGCGAGACGGAGTGGCTGATAGCTGAGAGCTGAGAGCTGAAGGAAGCTGTCGCGATCGGCACGCATTTCCACTTTCTTTTCAGCCAGTATCGGCGCGATCTTTTTAAAAAAGGGAGCTGCGATTTCACGGTGCACAAGCACAGTTTCTATAGCGTTGCAGACGCCGGGGCGTTGCGTCTTCGCGTTGACCACTATCTGTACAGCCATATCGAGATCGGCTTGCCTGTCCACATATGCGATGCAGACCCCGACGTAGTGCTTTATCACCGGCATCCGGGCATAACTAACCACGGTTTCGATCAATGCGCGGCCGCCACGCGGAACAATAAGGTCGATATATCGGTCCATCTCGGCCATGTGACGCACGGCATCACGACCAGTCTTTGGAATGAGCGAGATACTGTCTTCTGGCAACCCCGCGCTGGCTGCGCCTGCGCGAAGCGCTTCGGCAATCGCGACGTTCGAGTGAATCGATTCCGAGCCGCCACGCAGGATGACTGCGTTTCCCGTCTTTGTGCAAAGCACCGCCGCGTCGCTCGTCACGTTCGGGCGCGACTCGTAGATGATCCCGATAACGCCGATAGGGACACGCACTTTTGATATGTGCAATCCATTGGGACGGGTCCACTCGGCGATGATTTTTCCCCTTGGATCCTCGAGTGCGGCTACCTCACGAATGCCATCCGCCATCCCCTGAATGCGTTTTTCGTTGAGCCTTAGCCGGTCGATCATCGGTAAGGAAAACTGCTCGGCGGTCGCTTTTTCGACGTCCTTGCCATTCGCGCGCAGGATTGCGCCGGCGCTGGCGTGAAGTTGATCTGCCATGGCTACCAACGCGGCGTTTTTCCGCTCGGTGCTCATCTGCGCGAGCGCGCGCGCGGCGGCGCGGGCGCGTTTGCCGAAATCCAAGACTTCACTTCTTAAATCGTCCATTTCGAAGCAGAACTCATTGATTGAATCTCTCACTTTCGCCGATCCCAAGCGAGCGTGCCTCAGACTTCTCCGCCGGCAATAGGAAACACTGTTCCGACTCGCTTGCCCGCCGCAATCCGGTGGATGACGCCGGCGCGCCGGCCGTTCGCGATCACTGTGGGAATTCCGGCTGCAGTCGCAAGTTTTACGGCATCGAGTTTCGAGACCATGCCGCCCACCGAGACCGCACCCTTTTCACTGCGAACGAAACGATCCGCATCCGTGACATCGACAATCATCGGAATCCGTTTGCCGGCATGATCCATCAGTCCGTCAACACTTGTAAGCATAATGAGCAATTCGGCTTCGACTAGCACCGCGACTTCGGCAGAGAGGCGGTCGTTGTCCCCGAAGCGCAGCTCCTCCACTGCTACCGAATCGTTTTCATTAATCACCGGCACGACATCCTTGCATTCGAGCAGACGCTCTAGTGTGTTCTTCACATTTCGATGGCGAGTGCGACTGTCGAGATCGCCATGCGTGAGCAAAAGCTGCGCAACGTTAAGCTGATGTTTTGCGAACATCGAGGCATAGAGATGCATCATCTTTGATTGACCCACCGCAGCGCATGCCTGTCCCGTCGTCAAGTCGTGTGGACGCTCCTTCAACCCGACTACGCGCATTCCGGCGGCGACCGCACCGCTGGAGACGATGATGCACTTGCATCCGCCGTGAACGAGTTGCGCGACCTCGGTGGTGAGACGCGCAAATTGTTTTGGGTCGAGCGCGTTGGCGTGCGGCCGAGTGAGAATGCCGGAGCCGAACTTGAGGAGAATGCGCCTGCGTTTTCTGGACATGTGGAACTGGTAAGCAAATCGGAAAACAAAGGGGCGCAAAAGCAATTACCGCGATTTAATTAAACCACAATTATACTCGCGACGGAAATATCGTGGAACGAGGCTGCTCACGGCTAAACTCATCAGACTTTGAATTCGCCCGCTTGCTCGAGCGTTTCGATCACGTTGCGCTTACTCGACGACCCGAAGCTCCAGCAGTAAGTCGGACAGAGATTTTTGATCCGCCGCGTAGTATGCCTCCCACTTGAGGCGCTCCTGTGGGGAGAGCGGCTCGTATTTGCGCGCCTTTGTGTTTAAGCCGTGATAGGCGCTTTGCAGTGTTTTGGCGACGACGGGCGATTTCAGGACTTTGTCTGCGCCTGGCAGCGCAGAAAGGACGCTATAGAGACGCTGGGCGCTGGATTGGAGGAGGGGAAACCGAGGACCCCGGGCGGCATTCTTCTTCTGCTGAGAAAACTGCGGTTTGAAATCTGCAGCGACGCCCAGAAACTCGTAGGCCCGCCTGCGGACGCGGTCGGGATCGCGCCGGATCGCGTCGAATTGAACGACAAGAATGTTCTTCGCGGCAAAACGATCGAGCCAGGGCCTAAGGTGGCGGGCGAAGCACCCGAGATCGCGAAGAAACGAATTTTCCATCATCTCCTCGAACGAATCCGGCAAGGACGCCACCACAGCGTTCCGGTTGTACCACCACCATGAGTAAATCATCTCCATCGGCGGCCGCAGGCAGAGCAGCAGTTTGATGTCTGGCCGGTAAGCGGCAATCCGCGCCGCCGCTTCCTCTGAGTAGAGATAAGCAGGGCAAAACTCTCCCCGGCAGGAAACCGCTCCGACGGCCGCCGGAAATTGCTTGTGATACCAGGTCTCCCCTCGGTCAAAGCAGCGTAGCTCCTGGCCAGCAATCTGGCGCAGGATTGTGTCGGCGAAATAGTAGACCTCCTTGTCCGGGGCGAGGCCGATTTGCGGATGAGCTTCGAGCTGGGCGGAAAACCATGTGGTCCCGCATTTGGGTGCGCCGATGCCAATAAAATCGATGTGGGACATATAGGTAAGAAGTCGAAGGACTCTACAGCGGGACAGAAGTTTCAACGATTGATTCGGACGGGCGAACGATCTGGATTGCCGACGCGCATTGGGGGGACGGAAAACGAATCGAGAGAAAGGACATCACCTATGAACTCATTCGGATCAGCAATAATGACAAAAACCCATTCACGCCGCTTGGTGATATGGGTGCTGCTTATCGTTCCGTTTCTGGCTGGTACGCAGGGGGTCACAGCACAAGGACCCCAACCTCAAACTTCGGAGCTGAGCAACATCAGGTACTCGCGGCTTTGTCCAGACGGGGGACAACGTGTTGATTGGCGGCTTCATTGTTCAAGGGACCTATCCCAAGAGCTTAATTATTCGTGCCCTAGGTCCTGAGCTCACTCAGTATGGGGTTCCTAATGCATTGGCTAACCCGACATTGGAACTGCATAATGGCGGGGGCTTGTTGATTGCCTCAAATGACAATTGGGAGAGAACGATCATCGGTGGAATTATCACCCAAAACCAGGTCCGTGACATCATAAACAGTGGGTACGCTCCGAGCAACGGACTAGAATCGGCGATCATCGCAGACCTCCCGCCGGGTAACTACACCGCGATTGTGCGGGGTTTTAACGATACCGTTGGGGTTGCCCTTGTGGAAGTGTACGACTCTATCCCCATCCTCTACACCCTCACCAACAATAGCCCCTTCCCCAACAGCGACACCTTGAAGGAATTGCCCCGAATCGTTCCGGTCAATGTCCGAGTTCCTTCTCACTTTCTGGACATTGGACAGGCCAAAACGACTCAAATATTCAGCGAAGCTACAAGGCGCTCCGTCCGCCGTGTTTTGGGTTAGCAACCACCGTCATTCCGAGCGAAGTCGAGAGATCCCGTACAGTGCGCTCGATTTCGCAACAGGATCTTTCGACTTCGCTTCGCTCTGCTAAGATGACGAAGCGGTCATCGCGAGATCGATCGGCACGCCCGGCGGTCGCGCCCTACCAATCAACCGAAACGGTTGCCTTACACGATTCATGGAATTATCGCTCCTGCGAAAATCACCCTAAGCCAGCGCTTCCAGCCGGCTGAGCAAATCCTTCTTGCTCGCAACGCCGACGACCTGATCGCGCAGCTGACCATTCTTGAAAAAAAGCAGCGCCGGAATCGCGCGAATGTTGTACTTGGCTGACAGACTCTGGTTGTCGTCGACGTTTACTTTCGCAATTTTGAGTGTGCCGGATTTTTCCCGTGCAATCTCGTCCAGCAGCGGCGCGATCATTTTGCACGGACCGCACCATTCCGCCCAAAAATCGACGATCATCGGTTTGTCGTCTTGCGTCAGTTCTCGGTCAAAGTTCGATTCGTTAAGTGTGATAACAGCAGAATTTTCCATAGCTAAGAAAAATACGTCCAAATCTGAATAATCAAAATCAAAGCGGACATAGCGAGAAGCATCCAATACAGCAGCATGGAGCTTTTCTCGACCGGCGCTACGGCGATCGGTGGATTTTGTGAAACGACGCTGGGCATCGCGAATCAGCGGCTGAGTCTTTTTCTGAGACGAGCGCAACGGTTCGGGGGTCAGCGGAATGCGCACGGTCTCCTTTTTTGGTCCTGACGAAGACGGAATCGGAGGAGCAGGGACCGAAGCGGATAATGGACGCGAGACAGCCGGCGGCTGCGGCGGCGGGAAAAAATTCGTCGAAGAAATATTGTCCGTCGCCGACTGCGAGGGAGAGAGAACAGGCGGAGCGCTGGTCTCGCGAACCGGCAACTGGATCCGAACTGTCTCGTGCGGTTTCGAATTTGCGTCCGACGGCTTCGTTACAGGCGGCTGCGGCAGCTGGATGCGAACCGTTTCTTTTTTTGGTTGGTCAGGTCCGGCCATTGAGGGTTGGAAGAAATTGATCAGAAATTCGCCGAGTTGTCACCAGCCAATCGCCAGCTTAGGCAAAATGTGACTCGCGTCAGGCCAGTAAATCGTAGCCGCGGCTTCCTTTCACGGTCCGCCAAATGAACTCGCCAACAGGCGCAGGCTCCGTCAAAACGACCCGCGCATCGACATCCGGAGCATCGGCTTCGGTCCGGGCGATGTGCGGTTGATCGACGAGCAGTTTCAATTTCTGCCAATTTTTTCGCGAGCGAGAGCATGGGCGATGGATTGCTGCATCGCCATCGCTGCTCGATAGCGAGCGTTCTTTATCTTTGCGGGGACCTGCCCGGCATTCCGGCCGCGCGAGAACCTTCTTCCTGCGAGTACTTGAATATCCCAAGCCGTTCGAACCGGCTGCGGCGGATGAAATCCAGTAATGTCTCGAATTCCGCATCGGTTTCGCCGGGAAAACCGACGATGAAAGTTGTGCGCAGTGTTACGCCCGGAATTCCAGCGCGCAATTTGTGAATTAAGTCTTCAATATGCGCGCGCGATGTTTCACGGCGCATCCGGCCCAACATCGATTCGTCGATGTGCTGTAGCGGAATGTCGATGTAGCGCGCGATCTTGTCGCACTCGGCAATGGTCTCGATCAGTTCATCGCTCCAATGCGCCGGGTGCGTGTAAAGCAGGCGCACCCAAAATTCGCCTTCGACTTGTTGAATCTCCCGTAGCAGCGAAACTAACGTCGGTCCGCGAGTCGAATCCACCGGTTGCCGCGGCCCAGCTTTGGCGTCCCATAAATCCATTCCGTAGTACGTGGTGTCCTGACTGATCAAATTGATTTCGCGCACGCCTTCGCCGACGAGCGCACGAATTTCCGCCAGGACCGATTCCGGTTTGCGGCTCCGGTGCTTGCCGCGCATTTGTGGGATCACGCAAAAACTGCATGGATGATTGCAGCCCTCGGCAATTTTCACGTAAGCGGAATGCGCGGGAGTAAGTCTGAATCGCGGTGTGTCGTAATCAGGAATGTACGTTGGGCGAGATTTCGAATGCAAAATCGAAATGCGTCGCGTGCCGGAATGACCGCCAAGGACGGATTCGCCATGTCGAACATCGACTGTCTGCTTGCATCGTCGCAACCGGGGCGTTGAGCGTCGACGTTTTCCTAAAATCCTTTCCACAATCGCTCCAAGCTCACTGACTTGATCAAGCCCAATGAACGCGTCTACCTCCGGCAATTCGTTATGCAGTTCTCTCGCAAACCGCTGCGACATGCAGCCGCTGACGATCAGTTTTTGGTCCTGGTCTTTTATTTAACCCGCGCTGCTGATGCGCTTCCAGGATCGCTTCGATCGATTCTTCCTTGGCTGAATCGATGAAGGCGCAAGTGTTAACTACGAGCACATCGGCGTCTTCTGCGCGTGACGTGATTTCCATCCCACGTTGCAAAACGCTTCCGAGCATGATCTCCGCATCGACGAGATTTTTAGCGCAGCCGAGGCTGATCATGCCGACCTTCGGTTTATGTGAAGAATGCGTTGTGTTTGTCATCTATTGTTCATTTCGCGCTTAAGCAGGACGTGTCAATGTTGAACGCGCAACATCCCTGATAGTTTGCACTTCGACGACCAAGAAGTTGATGCGATTCTGCGTTCGGCGAATGCATAGTTACTCTAATTGACCGTCACGTCCTGATCGTTTTGTGCCAATGCCTGTCCGTTCTTGGTGATCTTAACGGCTTCAGGATCGAGGACCCGAATCGCCACGTGCTTACCGCGAAATTCAACCGGACCATCAGTCGGAGAGACCCATCGTTCGAACGCTGCTTTTGCCTCATCGCCGAGCGTTACCCTCACGTAAGTTCGTTTCAGTGGCTGGATGGCGACTCGATTTTGTTCGGCTGATTCCGGTGGTGGCGAATCGGTTGCTGCGCCGGCTTCAGACAATTCTTCTTTAGTGACGGGCTTCGCCTTACGCACTTCCGGCTCACCCGGTGCTGTGGAATCAGCAGCCAAGGCCTTGCGCGTCTCCGGCGGTCGCTCTGTGTCGGAACAGGCGAAGCGACCGGCGCACTCGTAGCGACAGCCGCAATGTTTGGAGCTGCTGTCGGGCTCAACCCGCCTGAGGCAACCGCCGGCGTTGCAGTTGCCGACGTTTGCGCGGTCGAGCTTCCTCGCGCAGGCGCAAGCCTCTGCACATTGAGAAAAAACTTCATGCCAAGAAAGCCGAGCACTAAAACGGCTATCCCGACAATGAGCGGCATTGGCGAAACGCGATTGCTGCCGCCGGTTCCACGGGTAGCAGCGGGACGGCGCCGAACCACAGGCGCGGAGACCGGTTTTGCGCGCTCATTTTCCTGGAGGTAGGAGTAGCCGTCCACGGTCACGCTCTCGGGATCCTCAAACGCATCCAGGTAAGGCGTGACGTCGACATCCAGGAATTTCCCGTAAATAAGCAGGAAACCCTTCGCGTACGCGAGGCTCGGGAATTGCGAAAAATCGTCCGCCTCAATTTCCGCCAGCCGCTGCGGGCGAATTTTGGTCATGCGCGCGGCTTCATCGAGCGTGAGCTTTCTCGCTACGCGTGCTTCCTGAAATTTTTTACCAAGCCCCTCTATTGTCATGAATGAAAAAGCCGGCTAAACGGCAGCATCGAGATCGACCAGGATCTCACGTGGTTTGGCGCCCTCGCCGGGACCCAAAATACCGCGCTGCTCCAGAATATCAACGATCCGCGCCGCACGCGTGTAACCGAGTCGCAACCTGCGTTGGAGCAGCGAAGTGGACGCGCGTTTTTCCTGCCGGATAATCTCGATGCACTTTTCGACCAACTCTTCGTCTTCGGCCGTCACTTCCTCCTCTGGCGCGCTAGTGGATTGGAGCTTCTCATGCATCGCCGTATCAAACGCAGGCGGGCTTTGTTTCGAAACAAATTCAACGACCGCATGAATCTCGTTATCAGTGACGAGCACGCCTTGCGCACGGATGAGTCGTGAAGCGCTCGGCGGCAGATAAAGCATGTCGCCCTGGCCGAGCAAACGGTCGGCGCCGTTCTCATCAAGAATGACGCGGCTGTCGATCTTGCTCGCGACCTGGAATGCAATACGACTGGGAATATTCGCTTTGATAACGCCTGTGATCACGTCCGCGCGCGGTGTTTGCGTTGCGACGATCACATGCATGCCGGCGGCACGTGCCATTTGCGTGATGCGCGCGATCGCGTTCTCTACATCCGCGGGCGCGGTTTGCATCAGAGTCTGCCAGCTCGTCGATGATGACGACCACATACGGAATTCTGTCGGGAACTTGCTCCTCGTCTTCGCGCGGCACTTTGATTGGCGTGGCATCCGCTGTCTCAGCGGACCTGCGCGCCCGATCCGGTGAGACACCGGACTCTACAGCTTCAGCATCGAGTTCTTTTTGTGTTTTCTTCTTCGGCCGCGCATTGAACCCGACAATGTTCCGAACGCCTACGCGGGCAAACATTTTATAGCGGCGTTCCATCTCGTCGATAAGCCATCGCAACGCCAACAGCACCTTCTTTGGATCGGTTACGATTGGGAACGCCAGATGCGGCAATGATTGATATCCCTGCATCTCCACCATTTTTGGATCGATGATGACGAGACGCATCTCTTCCGGCGTGAAGCGAAAAAGCATGCTGGCGATCAGTGCATTGATACAAACGCTCTTTCCGCTGCCAGTCGTCCCGGCGACAAGCAGATGCGGCATCTGCGCCAGGTCGGCAATAATTGTCTTGCCATAAACGTCCTTGCCGAGTGCCAGCGGAATTTTTGCGTGTTCCTTCGCTGAGTCCCAATCGGTCGATTGAAAAAGCTCGCGCAATTTCACCGTTACCTTGCGGGTATTGGCAAGCTCGATTCCAACGGTGTCTTTGCCGGGAATAGGCGCGAGAATGTTGATTCGTTCGGCGCTCGTCGCTCGTGCGAGGTCGCGCTCAAGGCTCACAATCTTGTCCACACGCACACCTTTAGCTGGATAAACTTCGTAGCGCGTGATGGTGGGACCCTTGGTGATGTCGCCCGGAGCAACGGCAATCCCAAATTGCGCCAATGTTTCAATCAGAACTTTGTTGGACCTCTTGCAGCTCAGAAGGATCGGTGGCCGTGCGCGCTTCGAGACTGTGTTCCTCGAGCAGATCAATGCCGGGCAAGACGTAATTTTCCCAGCTCGAAGTGGCTGTTGTCGGACTTGGGGCCGCTTTCGATCTTTCTTCACTTGCGCGCAACTCCGCAAGAGAAGGTCTGCGCCGACTTACTGCCGGCTGAGTCGACTGCACGTTCGTATCGACCACTTTCGGCGCGGGGCGGTTCGCCAGTTCCTCCGGCAAAAACATCGTCGGAACGGCTTCAGGTACCGGAACACCTTTCTTTTTAAGTTGCTTCTGTAGCGCCTCGAGCGCTCGCTGTTGCTTTTGCGTCTTGAGTTGTTCCGTGAGATCCGACTTCCGAATTCTCCGGCGCACTCGCCATTCGGCCTGCTTCGCCACGCTCCGGCGCGTAAGGTTGACCATCTCGCGAACAAGATGAATCGGGCGTAAACCCGTAACCAAAATCAGCGTGGTCAAATAAACTGCGACGAGGAGAAGAACCGAACCGACCGGGCCGAGTGCGGCAGGAAGCAGGCCGCGATGTTCGTCGGACAAGCGATACCCAATGAGGCCGCCCGGCCCTTGAATGTCGACCGGTACTGTCCTCCCAAGCAAATGTGTGATTCCCCAGGCTTGGTCGAGGCAAGCACCAGAGATGAGAAACAAAATGATCCATGGGATTCTGGGCACGAAACGCAATCGAGGATAAAACAATTTCGCCGCGCCGAATCCGAGCAGAACCGCTGCCAGTAAAAGCGAAGCGAAGACGCCGATTAACTGGTAGCAAATTCCTGCAATGATCGCTCCAAGCGGCCCGATGAAATTTTGCGCAGGGTGATTCGCCGGTGAAACGTGACTAAACCAGAGCCACGACGGTATATCGTTCGGCGTATAAGAGATCAGCGCGAAAAACAGTAGAGTGCCGGCAAAAAGCAGAACGAGAGCGAACACTTCGTTCCATGCGCTGAGTCTTTCTGTGCGGCCCACCGCGGCTGATAGTAACGCCATGCAGACGTCTTTCAATCACAACTCTTCCTCTGCCTCCGCCTCTTACTCCTACTCTGCTCGTGCTCGTGATCGTGATCGAACGATTCGGCGCGCGCCCGACGGTCACGCCCTACCGCCGCGCTTTCATCCTTGCACATGCCAGCGGAGACTGATAACTGTGCCAGCGCATTATGGCTTCTTTCGTTCGCCGAGGCGTCGTCGCTCTTTCGCTTTGTCTCTTTCTGTTTTCTACATCTTGCGAAAAGCATCCGGTCGGGCAGATGCCGGAAGTTCAGAGGGAACAACTCGACCCAGCCAAGGTCTGGTCGAATGCCGCAGAAAATTCTGAAGGACATTCGACTTCAGGAACGCCGGCCGAAGGTCGTTAGGCAAAAAAGATCGCATGGCTAGCCACAAATACATGAGGTCCCCTCCGAACCTGACCGGGATGCCGCCGGGGGTCCCCTACATCATCGGCAACGAAGCGGCTGAGCGTTTCTCTTACTACGGCATGAAATCGGTCCTGACCGTTTTCATGGCGCATTTCATCCTGAACCAGTCGGGTCTGCTGGCGCCGATGCAGGAGAACGAGGCGTACATGTACACGCATTATTTCGTGTTCGGCGTCTATTTCCTTCCAATTCTCGGCGCGATTTTGGCCGACGGTTGGCTCGGCAAATATTGGACGATTCTGTCGCTTTCGATCGTTTACTGCCTGGGCAACCTCACGCTTGCGTGCATGGCCTCGTCATGGGGAATCGCGATAGGTCAACGCACCATGCTAGCGATCGGGCTGTTCCTGATTTGTTTAGGCGCAGGTGGCATTAAGCCATGTGTATCTGCGAACGTAGGCGATCAGTTCGGTGAATCGAACAGGCATCTGCTCTCGAAAATGTTTGGCTGGTTCTATTTCTCCATTAACGCCGGCTCCTTCATTTCTTCGCTTCTTTGTCCGTGGCTCCTTGCGAATCCGAAGTGGGGGCCGGGTTGGGCATTTGGAATTCCCGGCATAGCGATGGTCATCGCTACTTTGTTCTTCTGGGGCGGTCGCAAGAAAATGGTCCATGTGCCGGCCGCCGGCCTCAGTTATTTGAAAGAAACATTCAGCAAGGAAGGTCTTCTTACGCTTGGCCGGATCGCGATGGTTTACGTTTTCATTTTGGTTTTCTGGGCGCTTTGGGGAATGAGCAACGGCGCTGAATGGACGTTGCAGGCCGAGAAAATGAACCTGCATTGGATGGGCATGGACTTGATCGCTGCCCAGGTGCAAACCGCAAACCCAATTCTCATTTTGATTTTCATTCCGATCGTGAACTACGTGATCTATCCAGCGATCGACAAAGTTTTCCGACTCACGCCGCTCCGCAAAATTGGGATCGGCCTTTATATCACGGCGTTGTCGTTCGTCGTGATTGTTTGGATCCAGGGACAGATCGACGCGGGAATGAAGCCGAGTATTAATTGGCAATTGCTCGCCTACGTCATCCTCACGCTTGGTGAAGCGATGGTTTCGATCACCGGACTGGAATTTTCCTACACCCAGGCGCCGAACTCGATGAAGAGCTCGGTGATGGCATTGTGGCTTTTGACTGTTGCTTCAGGCGAACTTTTCGTCGGTCTCGTCAATAAATGGATTTTGCACGCAGGTGGCGCTCAAAAGGTCAGTGCTTATCAGTACTTTACCTTTTTTACTTGGTTGATGTTTGGAGCCGCTGTCGTTTTCACAATCGTGGCTTGCTTTTACAAGGGGCGCACTTACCTGCAATCACAGCTCACGCCCGATGAAATCGCCACGGAGCCGATTCTTCACGGCGGCACGCCGAGCTGACGTCGAATGAAAATTGTCATCGCGGCAGCGGTCGCTTTACGTTGTCGATTTCAAACACATTCGCGACTTCGCAAGACGACTCATTTGAAAGATTTACTTCACAGTTGAAAAACCTTCAGTTCACGAACTATCAATCAGTTACTCGAACGTTCCGGAACTTTATGGCAGCGAAGTTACTTTGATCGACTTGTACGAGATCAGAAACATTTTCGAAATTGTGTTCGATACATCCGCCGAAATCCGGAGAAAGCACGACTCCGGCCTGGCGAATACGTTCTCTACGAGAGCGATGCAGCGACGCGGATCGAGTGACCAAGGAACGACGGCTTCCCAGCCGTCGAAGTTAGCCCATGACGGCTTGGAAGCCGTCACTCCTTGGATTTAACTCGACGCTTTTTGGCGCCTTTCCGTTTGCGTGGTGGTGCCGCAGCTGGCTTTCTTGCAGCCGACATCCGCACAAGCTCATCGAGATTAAACGTGCGGCGACGTTTGGTTCCCACTTCTCGAAATTCGATCTCATACCAGCCGTTCATCCGATCTACCCGATAGCGCTTCTGTCCAATACGCATCGGCTCGCGCGCGATGACGCGATGGATGACCTTTTCGTATTTGGACCGTGGCCAGCGTCGCATCCGGCGACGACCCCAATCAATTCCATGCCCGACGTCATCATAAGCCTCGGGGCGCTTCTCGAAGTCGAGAAGTGAGCGCGCATCTCCGGCGAAAACCGCGGCGATGTGTTCCAGTGTGCTCGCGTCACCGATCTGTTGAATTCGCTGGCGAAACGGCCGCAAAGTCTCAGCCGCAATCGCACGCAGACTGAGCGTACGTCCGTCACGCAGTTTCCAAAGGGTCTCGTTGATATCAGATGTGAATGGATTTTTGCCTAACGAATCAGCGGTGACTCGCCAACCACGCCGCGATGAATGTTTTCGCAAATGAAATCGCGCGATGCGAGGGAGTCCGTGTCGCCCCAATTGTCTCAGGCCAAAATCTTCCCAGCTGAGTACGGTTCCCATGGCGCCCGCGATGAATGCAGTCGTCGCCAGCATCAACGCGGGATCCGGAGTGAAATCAACTGTGACCTCAACCCGATTTCCGCGCGGGCGCACGCCGACTGCGCTGCTTTGCCGGTTTGTTGCCAACAACATCACCGGCACCGGCAGGATGTGCGCAAGCAGATACGCAAGCGTCCTGGCATTTCGAAGCTTTGATTTCCGCGCCGTTGGAAACGAAAAATTATAATGTGTGCTAAAGCCCTGAAGCGTGCACTGACATTTGTGCCGCCTAGCCCAGTGATCCAGCTCCTTTCGCAGATATCGGATCTGCTCCCACAACAAACGCGTCGCGCGATAACAACAGCCCGGCTCGAATTCAATAATGGGTGTGGCGACTTCGATCACGCCGGTGTCGAAATAAATTGCGCCGCCCGCGGGCAATTGAAACGATTTGCCGGTGCGCGGAATCATTCGCCGTCGCACCAGCCGACTGGGATCACCAAAAACCTTTTCCGGACGCCGTCTGCGTCCATTAACGAAAAGATTAAATTCCGCTTCCAACCCGATCACAGCTCGCGGCGGCGTTGCCCCAAGCGTGCGAAGGCGAAGACGATGCGCGTCGCGTTCTGTTCGGCGGTCCTTCATCTGCTCAACGCGAGACTAACTCGCTTCGCTGCATTCGCGCGGAGTTAACCTCACGTATCCTAAATCGATGTGGAGGTGGTCGCTGGTCTGTCCTTTTTCACGTCCGAATGGCCGAACAAAAACAGCCGGACCTAACGATGCGGCGATCGTCCGATATTTCTCCATCGATTTGGTGTCGGACAGGAAAGTATCGCCAATCCGGTAGATATTTGCCGCCGTACCCCACGCATGAATGCTTTTTGCGGCACCAACCTGATGCGCAGGCGACCGGTACCCGCCATTCGCACTAATGAATACCGGTGCGTCAACTTCGCGCCGGAACGCCTCCAGGAATCTGGCAAGCAAAACGATTGCACAGGGTACATAATGAGGGAACTGGCTTAGGAGAAGCCTCGCTTCGCGACAATCGACGAGCATCAATTCCGCGAGCGTGAAGTGCGGTGCCAGGCGAATTTCGCGCGCTTCCTCCCAAGCTGCCAATTTCGTAGAAGAAACGCGGCAACCGATGAACCGTGCCGTCGGCACCGGCCTCGCTTTCGCCCGGTCGCAACAGCGTGCGATACTCTTCAGGCGAGATCTAAACCATCAACGGGCCGCAGAAACTCAGTCCTCATTTGATTTCCTCTTCGTTTGCAGCAGCGATCGATAAATTGTTTCCGAAATAGCTGCGACTGTTTCGCGCCGACCTTCTTTGTCCGGATCAAATTCAGTCAAAATGGCGGTGATGTAAGGTTCCCGTTCGGGCAAATAGACGATCCCAATGTCGTGAGAGGCTGTCGAAATCTCGCCGGTCTTATGCGCGACTGTGGCATGCGGCGGGAGCCCGGCGGGAATCATCGAGTTGAATCGTTGTTCCAACAGAATGCGGATTACCTCTCGTTTGCTTTCGGGCGTCAGAAAATCACCACGGATTGCTGACAACAGACTCAATAATCCATCGGCAGTCGCTTCGTTGTTTATCCCTTGCTCGTAGGCACCGTGGTCTTCCACGCCTCGCCGGAGCTCCACGCCGTCAATTTCCGCTTCCCTCAGAACCGTTCGCGCATATTCCACCCCAACAAAATCGAGCAGCAAGTTGGCGGCGAGATTGCTGCTCCCAACGATCATCGCGTGCGCAAGCGCGGATATCTTCGCGGTCCGTCCAATAGCCGCGTAGAGTTCTGGTGTCGCGTCGCGATCCTGGCTGACACGAAAGATCGATCCGTTTGCTGCGCTGAAGAAACGGTTTCGCACGTGTAACGAGTCATCGAGCCGAAGCCGGCCCTGGTCTGCCGCTCGAAATACCGCGAGGAGCACTGCGACTTTGATCGTGCTCGCAGCATGGAACCATCGGTCGCCGCGCAACGAAAATCGGAATCCGCTCTCGAGATCGTGCAGAGCTACTCCGATGGCGCGCGCTTTGTTTTTGAGAGCTAGCGCTTCCAGTTCATTGCGTAATCCGTCGGACACATCCCCGCTCAACATCGGAGTGCTCTTTACATGGCCATTGGCAAGTCGCAAATTCGCCCGATGCCAAATCTGGCTACCTGGATCCGTCAAAAGGATGCTAAATCTTTTCGCACCATTTTTGCGAAACATCCTGACGTCAAAGTTTGGAACGCGCGCACTCGATACGTTTCGCTCGGTGAGATGGACGGCCTTTTACTCTCAGGCGGCTCCGACATTTCGCCGGAATTTCTGCGGCAGGACATTCCCGATCCTTCGGTATTAGATAAACAGATCGACCCTGAGCGCGACCGCTGGGAGTTTCAGGCTGTCCAGAACGCGCTCTCGCGAGGGTTGCCGATTCTGGCAATTTGCAAAGGTCTTCAAGTCTTCAACGTCGCACTCGGCGGCACGCTTAAGCTCGATATCCCAGGGCATAACCTTCCCGACCAAAAGCATCGTGATGTTCAGCCGCTGCGCGGTGCGCGTGGCGCGTCACATCATTTTCCCAAAGTGAACAGCGCGCATCACCAGGCGATCGATCAGTTAGGCGACGACTTGGAAGTGGAGGCGTGGGCCGCGCATGATGACATCATCGAGCAGGTACGGCTACGCAAATACCCGTTCGGACTCGCTGTCCAATATCACCCTGAACGAAGTCGAATTTACGGCTCGCTGTTCGACGATTTCTTCGCGCGATTGGAATCCTCAAAGCCGTAAATCGCGTCATTCCGAGCGAAGTCGAGGAATCCCGTGGCGCGACCCTGAGATTTTCTGCGGGATCCTTCGACTTCGCTTTGCGCCGCCCAGGATGACGAAAAGAAGTCCGAAATAAAAAATATCGGCGATAACCGCTTCTTCATTCGGACTTCGTCATTCCTTCGTCATTCGACATTCGGGTTTCGTCATTTCTGACAACGACTTCCATCTTAATGTCTTGAAACGCGAGCTGATCGTGAATCAACCCAAGCAATTCGATCGCGCGATCATCGGGCATATGCGTGCAACGCACCTCGATCCGCGCCGGTTTGCCGGCGAGCTCCGGATGGCCGGATTCCATTTCGCCATCGAGTAAAAACGAAGCATACGCGTTGAATCGCTCCTGTAACGAAAGCAGTTGCTCATCCGAGCTGTCCCACTCGTTAGGCTCCTTCATTACGAGAACCGACCTCGCCCGTTTTCGGGTCATGAGCGATCACATCGATCACGCTTGTTCGATTTTTCTTATTTGAAATTTCAGGTTCGATGTCCATGAGCCGATTCCATGCCTGCTCGCGAATTCTTTCGGAGTTAGACGTTCGATGTTCCACGCTTGGTTTTCAAACTCGAATGGTCCGGCGTAGAGAAAGTCCACGTCGAAATCGGCGATGTCGAAGCGCTAGCGACGAAATATCCCCGGACGTGGCCGACGATTTGCGTGCATTTTCCAGGTAGCGCATGCGTCTCGCGTGCTGGCGAGCGCGTCTCGCGATCGCTAACTTTTCTGGACCCGTCGAACTCCATGCAACTTTCAACTTTTCGAGAAGATTGTTTCGGCGCGACGCCGAAACCAGCACGCGAGACGCATACGCCACCCGAAAGACGCGACTTGAACGTCGTGCGGGTGACGAATTAACTAGAGGTGTGACAAAACCTAAACGCGCAGGCGAATTAACATTGCTCGGGCACGGCGACGCGAAACTTCCCGCATCGCCTGCCGAGGCGCGTTTGGAAACGTTTCCGAATCCTGCTCCTGAACGAAATTACCGTATTCATTTTGAAACCGACGATTTCACTTCCGTTTGCCCGGTAACAGGCCAGCCCGATTTTGCTCGAATCGATATCGATTACGTGCCCGACCGTCTTTGCGTCGAGAGCAAATCACTGAAATTCTATCTCGCGTCCTATCGCAACGAGCGCGCGTTCAATGAAGCAGTCACGAACCGCATTCTCGACGATTTCGTGAAAGCCTGTGCACCGCGCGAGGCGATCGTCACAGCGCAATTCTCCGCACGCGGCGGAATCGCGCTCACAGTCCGCGCTGAATATCCGGACAGCGAACCGGAACGCGATCGTTGATGATTCACTGTCATTCCGAGCGAAGTCGAGGAACCCGTGGCGAAACCAAATGATTGTTCTACGGGATCCTTCGACTTCGCTCAGGATGACGTGTCGTACTGATAAATGAAACGCGCAGTCGTCCTTTTGAGCGGCGGAATCGATTCGACAACCACGCTGGCGATTGCAATCACGGAAGGCTACGAAACTTATGCCCTCTCATTTGATTACGGCCAGCGTCACCAGATCGAAACAGAAGCCGCTCGACGCGTCGCCAAATCGTTAGGCGTAAGAGATCATCGCATTGCGAAAATCGACCTGCGCGTCTTCGGCGGCTCCGCGCTCACCGACGACGTTGATGTCCCGAAGCAGCGGGCGGAGAAAGAAATCGCGGGTGGCATTCCGGTCACCTACGTCCCCGCACGCAATACCATCTTTCTCGCGTACGCGCTCGCCTGGGCGGAAGTGATCCCCGCCGATGATATTTTTATCGGCGTAAACGCAATCGACTACAGCGGCTACCCCGATTGCCGACCGGCATTTATCGAAGCGTTTGAGAATTTGGCCAATCTCGGGACAAAAGCAGGCGTGGAAGGCAGACGTTTCCAAATTCACACTCCGTTGATCAAACTTTCCAAAGCCGCCATCATTCGCAAAGCTGTCGGTCTCGCCGTCGATCTCTCGCTCACCCGCAGTTGTTACGATCCGACGCCGGAAGGTCTCGCCTGCGGCGAATGCGATTCCTGTCTCCTGCGACTCAAAGGCTTTCGCGAAGCCGGAATGAAGGATCCAATCCGTTACGTCAACAAAGAAGCGTAACCGTTGTTCTCATCCTGAGCGAAGCGAAGAATTTCTGATTAGACGACACCGACACCGAGGAGAGGCCAGAGATGTTTCGCTTCGCTCAACATGACAGAGGCTTTACTGGATAGGTATGACACATCGAGAACGGTAAAGTAATAACAAGTTGCTGCGGCGAGAGCATGAAACGCCTGTTTAGAATATTTGAACTCTCGAAACCCGAACAGCGCGTGGTCTTGATTGTGGTCCTGGTTCTGATCGCGATTGCCTTCGTGCGATACGAACGCAGGGTTCATCGTCCTCCGGTTGAGCCGACGTTAAAGGCGGAACAACAACCTTCTCCGGCTGCGGCGGGAACTGAGGACGATCGATAGTTTTATTTTCGCTTAACCTGAGTTTCAGCCACAACAGAGTCACCGAAAAAGAGACACTCACGCTGATATGATCGAGTTCTATCCTTCCGGAAGCTCCCCTACTGGCAGTGAAAGTTACGTGGTTCGGATTCCCCAAGGTATTACTCATAAAGAGAAGCTCCTGAAGTGCATTGCTGCTGGGTTGAACTTTCCGGGATTATTTTGGGTGCAACTGGGATGCGCTTGATGAATGCCTAGCCGACCTTTCCTGGTTGCAAACCCGAAAGGTTTATATCTGGCACGATGATATTCCGTTGATTAGCGAACCGGACGAAGCGCGAGGTTACCTCCAGGTGCTTCAGAGAATGCAGCCTGAGCGGGAGCGATTTCAACTGCAGATTAGTTTTCCCAAAACAGTTAGAGCTCAGCTAAACGTGCTGTTAGCCTAGCCAGTTAATCTTCGCTTATGCCCGGAATCCGACCGTAGCCAACAAAAACGGGACTGATTTTGGCGTCACCGCTTTTTGGTGGCGCCGGCATCTTGAAATCGAAAACGCTGACGCCCCAACGTTGTTTGCCATCGTATGTGCGACCGTCACTTGAACCGACCATCACGCGCTTCTTCGTCCGTTTTTCGCGGCCGAGATAAATCATCGTATGCGTAATCGGCGGGTCGCGATCGATGTTGTAAGTGCCGCGCCAGAAAAGCAGGTCGCCGGGCTTGAGGTCATCGAACTCGAATGAATCTTCCTTGCGGCTCACCACCGCATAAAACTGTCCCCCTTTGCGCACCCAAAGATATTGCTGGCTGGAATCGCGCGGCACGTCGGGGAAGCCGTTTTGCCTAAGCACGTAATAAATGAAACCGGAGCAATCCATGCCGCTGTTGCTGGGATCGGCCGAACCATAGGTGTAAGTCAGATTTTGTTTTGTTAGCGCAAGCCCGGCGTCCAGGATTTGGCGAATCTTGGACGGATCCTTCTCGTAACCTTCTATTGCGTCCGGCGAAAGACTCACGTTAGGCCAGCCTTTTTTTCCTGTAACAGCTTCGGGTGATTGCGCTGGACTGGCGGACGGAGTCTCTGTTGCCGATGGCGATTCGTCCGGTGTCGGAGTAGGAGACGCTTTCTTGCGTTTGGATTTGCTCTTCGGCGTCGGAGATGGAGTCGGCGAAGTTTTCTTTGATTTTGGCGAAGCAGTTGGCGTTGGAGTGGGTGTCGGTTGCTTCGCTGAGTGTTTCCGATGTTTGGCTGAAGTCGCAGCATCAACAGTGCCGAACAAGATCACAAGAATCAGAAGCCATTTCATAACTCGACGCTGTAGTGTCCGCTGTCCTCAGCGGAGATTCGAGTCCAATACTTCTGCCGGATGCCCTGAACACACCCCATATATCGAGCGCGTGAAGCAGATCGGCAGGCTCGCCACGGCGAGTCCTCCAGTGGCGGATATAATGCCCGCCAGCGCCACAGACAAGATGTCTGTGCTACGATTGCGCGAGCTCTTGCAGGATTGCCTTATTCAAGCGAATTCCGCCTTCGAAATTTTCGAGAGGAAAATTTTCGTTAGGTGAGTGTGCGCGGCAATCAGGCAGGGCAAGTCCCATGAGCAATGTTTCGACGCCGAGAATTTCCCGGAATTCGGAGACAATTGGGATACTACCCCCTTCGCGGATGAGCGCGGCGTCGCGATTGAACGCTTTGCGCAATGCGCGTTGTGCCGCTTCGCCCATCGCCGAGTGCGGATCTGTGAGATACCAGGGACCGCTGTGGCCCATGGTAACTTCCATCGTGACGCCCTTTGGCAGATTTTTTTCCAAATGCGTTTTCGCCAGTTCCAGAATTTCCTCGCCCTTCTGGTCGGGAACGAGACGGAACGTCAGTTTCGCAAATGCGTGGCTGCCGATCACAGTCTTCGTCCCCTGCCCCTGATATCCGCCGCCGATTCCGTTGATCTCGGCAGTCGGCCGCGCCCAGATGCGTTCCGTTGAATTGTATCCCGCCTCCCCGAAAAGCTCAGGCACGCCCGTCTCCTCGCGAATCAGTTTGTCACCATCGACTGGAAGTTTGCGCCACGCTTCGCGCTCCCAGGCTTCGAGTGGTTTGACGCGATCGTAAAATCCCGCAATCGCCACGCGACCGTCGCGATCGTGAAGAGTGGCGAGCAATTGCGCCAATGCCGTGATCGGGTTTGCGACGGCCCCGCCGAAAACGCCCGAGTGCAAATCCATTTTCGGACCAGTCACTTTGACCTCAAGGGCGGTAACGCCGCGCAGCCCATAGCTGAGGGTTGGCATGCCCCGCGCGATCATCCCGGTATCGGAGATAACTGCTACATCGCACTTCAGTGCGTCGCGATTTTCGCTGAGAAAAGGCCCGAGATTCGCACTGCCGATTTCCTCTTCGCCTTCGATTACCAAATGCAAATTCACAGGCAACTCACGATGCTCTTCAATCGTTTCCTGAATTCCGAGAATGTGCGCTAGGATTTGGCCTTTATTGTCCGTGGAGCCCCGCGCGAACACGTAGCCGTTCTTCAAGACAGGCTCGAATGGCGGTGAATCCCAAAGTTCGAGAGGATCTGGCGGCTGCACATCGTAATGGCCATAAATCATAACTGTCGGACGGCCGGGTCGGTGTTCATTGCGCGCCCACACAATGGGATGACGCTTAGTGGATACAAGCTGTGCTCGCAGACCGATCCGGTTGAGCTTATTCACCAGCCAGTTTGCACATTCGACCAACTTTTCTTTGTGCTTGTCGTCAGTCGAGACGCTCGGAAACCGCAGGAACGAATAATACTCCTCGAGATAATTGTCGCGCATGGCGCAAGAGTAAACCCGCGTTTCTACGAACGTCCAATACTCAAGTCCCACGCGAGAAACAGTTGTAGGGCGGGCGCATCGCCTGCCCAGCTAATGACTTGGCAAGGGGAGCGCTTGCCCTACAAAAGCACGATGTCACCGTTTCACATGCTCAGGACGCGCGATTGTTCTACGCACGAAGTACAAGAGAGATGAAAGCGCCAGCACAATTCCAGTCACAAGGAATTCACGCAGCGTGGCGTGAGCGAGAATCCACACAATCGCGATAATCGCCAGCGCAGGCACAATTTTCATTCCAGGAAAGTTGAACGGCTCCCCATCTGAGCGCACATCACGTTGCACCAAGACCCAGCAAGCGGCGCAGCAGAGCAGATACATCAACAAAACAGCGACATTCGAAAGGACCGCCAACCGCTCGAATGTGCCGCTGATTGAAAGCGCAAACGCGAGCGTTGCGTACGTAATAATCGCGACATCTGGTGACCGATAGCGCGGGTGCACATGCGCAAAAAACTGCGGCAATGCGCCGTCGCGGCCGAATGCAAAGATCATGCGCGGCGAACTCAGGATGTCGCTCGTCACAAATCCAAATGCAGAGACGCTTGCGCCGGCCAGGAGAATAACGCGGCCTAGGTTGCCGAGGAATGTCGCCGCCGATTCAGCGAGCGGCGCGTCAGGATGGTTCGCGAGATCGGCACCGAGCGTGCCCTGCGCGACGAGTTGGATCATCAGGTAGATGATTGTCGTGATTACCAGAGCGAGATAAGCGGAACGAGGAACGGTGCGCGCCGGATTTTTCACTTCCCCACTCGGAATCAACGCCACCTCGATACCGACGAAAGCGAAAATCAGAAGGATTACGGCGTCGCCTAACGATTTGCTGCTCGGCCAACCGCTCCAGGCAAGATTCGGCGCATGAACAAAAAACATTCCGACGCAAATGAACAACAACAGCGGCAGAAGCTTGGCTGCCGTAATTACTGTGACGGCACCGGCACCCTCGCGAACGCCGCGAATGTTGATCAACACGAGGGAAGCATAGACCGCGAACATCACGACAATCCGCATCGCGGAACCGCCGAGAAAAGGCACCACCAGTGCGACTGAGTTCGCCAATACGTTCACGACGCCCGCGACCGCGCCGAGTGCCGTAAGAAAATAAAGCATCCCGGCGAGGAATCCCACATAACGCCCAAACGCCACTTCGACATAGGCGTAAAGACCGCCCGTCAATGAAACGCGGCTGCCGGCGATCGCGAAACATGTGACGAACAAGATCATGGCAATCGCGCAGCAGATAAATGCGAGTGGCGCCGCGGATCCAAGTCCCTTCGCGACCGTCGCTGGAATCACGAAAATTCCAGCACCAATCGTCGAGCTAACGATATTTGCGGTGAGAGCTGGCATTCCGATGCCGCGAACCAGCTGATGGTCGATCCGCTCTTCCTGCTGAATCGACGGTGGCGGTTCATTTACCATGCGCGCATCCTGAGTGATTGAATTGCTCAACGCAAGAGAGCGGCTTAATCTTCGCGAAGGGCTTGAGGAATGAGGACGGCACCGCGCCTCGGCTTCCAATGATGTCGCCAAGAACTATGCGCTCCACAATATCGTGTGGCCGTCGGTGCTCAAAACCACTTCAAATTGTGTGATTTTCCCCTTGTAACTCAAATAAGCCTGCTGTATTGAGGCTCCGAAGGCCCGGGGTTTAGCCCAAGATGCATTTACAATCGCTCGAGCTATTCGGTTTCAAATCGTTTGCCGATAAAACTGTCTTCAATTTTCACGAGGGCGTCACGGCGATAGTCGGCCCCAACGGTTGCGGTAAATCCAATGTTCTCGACGCCGTAAAGTGGGCGCTCGGCGAGCAATCCGCCAAATCGCTGCGCGGCGACGAAATGGCTGACGTGATCTTCAACGGCGCCGATACACGAAAGCCGGTAGGATTTGCTGAGGTCTCACTTACGTTTACCGACTGCGGTGAAGAATTCGGAATCGAGTGGCATGACGTGCGCGTGACGCGCCGCATTTATCGTGACGGAAATTCCGAATACTTGCTGAACAAAACGCCGTGCCGGCTTCGTGACATTCAAAGCCTTTTCGCCGACACCGGGATCGCGCGGACGGCTTACTCCATGATGGAGCAAGGCAGAATCGACATGATTTTGAGCTCGCGTCCCGAAGATCGGCGCGCGGTTTTCGAAGAAGCAGCCGGGATCACGAAATACAAAACGCAAAAACGCGAGGCGCTCCGAAAGCTGGAGGCTACGGAAGCAAATCTCTTGCGCATCGGGGACGTGATTAAGGAAGTCAAACGCCAGATCGGTTCGCTCCAGCGACAGGCGGGGAAAGCGCGACGCTATCAGGCGTTGCACGCAGATCTGCGCGTGCTTGAGACAAATCATGCTTCCAAACAGCTCGTTGCGCTCGAGCGCGACCTGGCGGCGTCGCGGAAAGAAATCGAAGGTCTGATGCATAGCGAGAAGACCGCGCGCGCACAAATCGACAACGGTGAAAACGCGCTTGCTGAAGAACGCGGTGCGCTGGACAAGATCGACACTGAGATCGCCGAGTCACGTGCAGAAGTTCAGCGATTGGACGCCGAGATTGCAACGCACCGCAACCGCATCGAGTTCAATCGTCAGCGCGCGCAGGAACTGGCTGAATTAATCGATCGCGCTCGGCGCGACATTACTGAGGCTGAAAACAAACGCCAGCAGCAGGAAGCTCAAATCAAGGAAACGAACAGTGCCATCCGGCAAATCGAGCAGCACCTAAAAGAAAAGGAAGCCGAGCTGACCGAACTTTCGGCTCTGGCTGGAGAAATCCACAAGAAACGCAGCGATCGGGTCACGCGATTACAAGAATTGCAGGTCGCGCTTTCGAAATCCGAAAGCCGGATCCCGAGCCTCGAAGAGGAACTGATCGGAACTAAAGCACGCCGTGAATTGACTCACGCACAAGTTGAACAACTTCTAAAAGATATCGAAGGATTAACTGAAGCGCGCGAAGAACTCGTCGGGCAAATCGCTGTCTCGCTCAAAGCCTCGCGTCATCAACCGCTCGACATCGAGACGAGTCTTCGCGAAAAGGAGAAACTGCTTGCTCAAGCAGAACAGGATCTTGCCATGCTACATCGCACGCTCGCCGAAAAGCGATCGCGCCTGGAGGTGTTGCGTCAACTGAACGAAGAGGGCGAAGGCCTCGCCGAAGGTTCACAAGCTCTACTCAAGCGCGTCAACGGCTCAGCAGAATTTCGAGACGCGATTGCCGGTTCGCTCGTTGCGCAACTCGACGTTGATCCAAAATTCATTCCGGCGATCGAAGCTGCACTGGGCCGTAATCTGCACGCCATCATATTAAAAGAGGCAGCGGTTGTTTCCGAAATAATTGGTCATCTAAAGAAAAAAAAACTGGGACACGCCGCGCTCCTTGTTCCTGGGCTCACGGCGGCCGCGTCGCAAGCATCGCAAAAAATTCTGCCACCGGAGGCGCTCGCCTGGGCCACTGATAAGGTCCGTGCACCCAAATCGCTGGAAGCACTCGTCACTCGATTGCTCGGCGACGTCGCAGTCTTTGCCGAACTGGAACAGGCGCTCGAGTGCAAAAAGCTGGAACCCGCACTGCCGATGGCCACGCTCGCTGGCGAATATGTTTCCCGAGAAGGAATCGTTTTTACCGGAAGCAGCGAAGCGCGCGCCGCTTCTTTGCTCGAACGCAAAGCGCAGATCGCCGATCTGGCGAAAGAAGAAGCTGCTCTCGAAAAGGAACACAATTCAGTTTCTGTCAGGCGAGACGAGGCAAAAATCGCTCTTGAAACCGCCTCGCGGCTTCAACGTGAATTGAGCGAGGCCGGAAGCAAGATCGATGTGTTGCAATCGGAAAAAACTGCTTTGGAGCGCCAGATTGCGGCAGCCGACGAACGGCTTGCACACGTGGAGCGGGATCTTCAGTCGGCCGGCGATCAATTGGCCAATCAAAAGACCGAGTTAGCCGCATTCGAAGCCGCGCAGAAAAACACTGTGCTGCGCGAGGAAGAGCTAACTGCGAGAACCAATGAACTGCGGCTGGGCGTCGCAACAGACCGCCAGCGTCATGAAAATTTGATTGCGCAACGCGAACCAATGAGTGCGCGTGACGCCGAGCTGGCCGAATTGGTCACAGTTCGAAAAGCGGACGTCGCGATGTACGAACGTAAATTGGCTGCGCAGGCTGAGGAGTCGCGTGAATCCGAAACGTTAATCAACACACAAACGACGCAGCGTGACGAGGCACAAGCGAACAGCGCAAAAATCGCCGGCGAGCGCGCGACACGACTCGCCGCGATTTCCAATCGGGAAAGCGAACTGCGTCGTGTCCGAGACTCGTTAGGCGAAATACAAGACCGACGCGCACAGGGACAAGTCAGGGAATCGCAATTCCAAATGAAGATCGACAATCTCGTCGGGCATATTTCCCGCAGCTATCAGATCGAGCTTCGCGGATTCACACCTGATGAAGCCGCGTTTGAAAAGACGTTGAGAGCGCAAGTGAAGCGCAACGAGAAACTGGAGGGCGGAGCTTCCTTCAGCGGGCTTGGGACAGACTCTGCGACGCCGGGCTCGCCGGAGCTCGCCCCTCCAAATCTCGAAAAATCTATCGCCGACCTGAGAACACAGCTGGACAACATGGGACCAGTGAACCTCGAGGCGGTGCACGAATACGACGAACTCGAGGAGCGCCACAAGTTCCTTGAAGCCCAAAACACCGATCTTACGAATTCACAGCGCGAACTGCTAGACGTGATCGCGCGCATCAATTCCACGACACGAAAACTATTTGCCGACACGTTTGAGCAGGTTCGTACGAATTTTCGGGAAATGTTTGGCGAGCTATTCCGTGGGGGACGCGCGGACTTGTCGCTAGTCGACGAGAACGACCCACTGAACTGCGGTATCGAAATCACGGCCAAGCCGCCGGGGAAACAATTGCAAAGCGTGTCGCTGTTGAGTGGTGGCGAACGTGCAATGACAGCCGTCTCGTTGCTGTTTGCGATTTACATGGTGCGCCCGAGTCCGTTCTGCATTCTTGATGAAGTAGATGCCGCGCTCGACGAGAACAACATTAACTGCTTCATCCGCGTGCTCGACCGGTTCGTGCAGCAGAGCCAATTTATCATCATCACACATAACAAACGCACGATCGCCAAAGCTGATGTTTTGTATGGCGTAACGATGGAAGAACGTGGCGTGAGTAAATTGGTCGGCGTCAAACTCACTGCTCCAGCACAACCTGTCGCTGAAGCAGCTTCAAACGGTGGCGCACAATTACCAGCACAGCGCCACCTCGCGTTCGCAGCACGTTAGCGGAATCGGATCGTAGCAAGAGAATGGAGACGGCCACCCCCGGGGCCGTTGGTCTTCGGCGCGAGGGCGCGCCGGCTCCATCGGTTGCTATTCAACAGTAACAGAAAAACTTTGCGCGCAGTTGCCGATCTTGGCTAAAATGACGCGATGCTTCAGACGGCGCAGCGGACCGCAAAATCGAAAAAGAAAAAAGGCGCGTCTCCCTCGCTGGGCCAAGCTGCTGCGGACAAAACCCCGCCTCCTCATGAGCGTTTTCTCGAAGCATTTCGCTGGATGCTGCTGGCGCGCACACTCGAGGAAAAGCTCGTTAGTCTCTACCGAGGTGGCCAAATTACAGGCGGCGTTTACATCGGTAAAGGCCAGGAAGCAGTCAGTGTCGCATGCGGTTTGTTTTTAGAAAAACGCGACATTTTTGCGCCGTTGATTCGCGACCAGGCTGGCCGATCTGCGTTTGGCGAACCGTTAGTGGATGTCACGCGCACATACCTCGGTTCGCGCCTCGGTCCGATGCGCGGCCGCGACGGCAATATTCATCGAGGGCATCCGCGCGATAACGAACTGGCGATGATCAGTCATCTCGGCGCAATGGTTTCAGTTACGGTCGGCACATTGATGGCGAAGCGATTTCGAGGAGAGAAAGATTTTGTCGGGCTCACGTGCATCGGCGAAGGGGGAATGCAAACCGGAGCGTTTCACGAAGGAATGAACATTGCCGCAGTGGAACAGGTGCCTCTCGTGGTCGTCGCGACTAATAATCATTACGCGTACTCAACGCCTAACGACCGCGAATTTGCGTGCAATGATTTGATGGAACGGGCGATTGGATACGGGTTCGAAGGTTATAGCGTGGACGGAACTGATCTTGCCGCGTGCCTGGATGTAATTGGCGGTGCGGTCAACCGCGTGCGTGCAGGGCGTCCGCCCCAATTAGTGGTCGCCTCGGTGCTGCGACTTTCCGGACATGGCGAACACGATGACGCCAGCTACGTATCCGACGAAATGAAGCAGCAGCCGTTTGGGCGGGACTGTTTGAAGGTCGCCGAGCAAATCATTATCGAATCTAATCTGGCGGATATGAACACACTCGCCGAATGGCGGAAAGACGCCGTCGCCCAGGTGGACGAGGCAGTTGCCGCCGCTCAAAAAGAAGCCGTGCCGGAAGCCGACAAAGAAGACTGGTGCGCGTTGTCTACGCGCGACCTCGTCGATCATGTCGACGAGGAATGACGAACCACGAATGTCGAAGGTCGAAGGAAATCCAAATGCTCAAATGACGAACGCTGTGGCCGCACATCTTCGTCATTCGTCATTCGTCATTCGGGTTTCGTGATTACCCGCATGAGCATCACTTACCTCGAAGCCATCCGTGAAGCGCAGGCTAAAGTTTTGCGCGACGACGATCGCGTTTTCATTTACGGACAGGATGTCGGCGGGGCATTTGGCGGCGCATTTAAAGCAACGAAAGGCTTGGCAAAGGAATTTCCGCAGCGCGTGCTGAACACGCCTATCAGTGAGGATGCAATCGTCGGCACGGCCATTGGCGCTGCCATGCAGGGAATGCGGCCGATTGTCGAAATGCAGTTTGCGGATTTCTCAAGCATCGCGCTGAACCAGATTCTCAACAATGCAGGCACGCATTATTGGCGAACGGGCATGCCGGTGCCGATCACCGTGCGTTTGCCGTCCGGTGGAACAAAGGGGAGCGGTCCGTTTCACAGCCAGTCGATGGAATCGCTTTACGCGCATTATCCCGGTCTCATCGTGATGACGCCGGCCACGGTGGAAGACGCGTACACGATGTTGATAGAAGCTGTGGCGATCGATGATCCTGTCGTTTATTGCGAGCACAAATATCTCTATTACCATCTCAAAGCCGACAAATTGCCGGACAAAGGTTTGCCGGTGGGACGTGCACGAATCGCCCGGGAAGGGCGTGATCTCACGATCGTGAGTTACAGCGCAATGACGCAGGAATCTCTCACTGCTGCGGAGGAACTCGCGCGCGAAGGTCTCGAAGTTGAAGTTGTCGATCTGCGTACGGTCAAGCCCTTGGACACCGACACCGTGCTCGCATCTGTGGCGCGCACCGGCCGTTTGCTTTGCGTCGGCGAATCATTTCCGTGGGGCGGCACGAATGCTGAGGTCATTGCGCGGGTCACCAGCCAGGGTTTTCATCTGCTGGATGCCGCGCCCCAACGTCTCAACGCGAAAGACACACCGATCCCGTATCATCCAAATCTCTGGAGCGCGCATCGACCGAACGCGAAAAAGATTGTCGCAAAAGCGCGCGCGTTGTTGCGAGAATAGACTTATGCCACCGATAAACTGTCATCTTGAGCGAAGCGAGGGCAGTCGAAACATCCCGGAATTATGTTTAAGGTTACGCAAGGGATTCCTCGACTTCGCTCGGAATGACTGAGTAGCTATGCCGCAAGTACCGATCATCATGCCGCAGCTTGGCGAATCGATCGCCGAAGCCACAATCGTCGATATCAAGGTCAAACCTGGCGACGAAGTTGTGGACGATCAGGAAATCATCGACGTCGAAACGAATAAGGCGGTGATGGGCGTAACAACGCCATGCAAAGGCAAGATCGACAACATCACCGTGCAGTTGAAGGAGACGTATCCCGTGGGCGCCGTGCTCGGCTACATTGAAGCAAGCGAACAAGACGCTGCGCGCTTCGCCAAACACACGCCAGCGCCTCCGCCGCAAAAGGAAGTCGCGGAAGAAATTCCTGCGCGCGCCGATCAGGAAGTTGCTCCGGCTCGAGAGAAAAGAATGGCTGCGCGTGATGGCGATGGTGACCGGGCTGGCGGTCTACCCGTGCCAGCGATCACCAAAGGCGCAACCTTTATGTCACCGCGTGTCCGCGCGCGCATGGCTGAATTGCAGCTAACGACCGCCGATCTCGCGGGGATCATGGGGACTGGCGCCAGCAACCGGGTGACGATCAAAGATCTTGAAAGTTTTCTGGACAAGATCGAGAACCAGACAGCGCACGAAGCTTCAAAGATTCGCGTTGGCGTTGCCGATGCGATGCGGCGGAGCTGGACACGGCCTCTTTCAACGATCGGGTCGTCAGTGAATCTCGATCCGGCGCTACAAGATCGACAATCGCGCGATCCGAAACCCGGCCTCGGCCTTTACGCACTGCGCGCACTTGCGCTTTCGCTGGCGCAAAATCCAGCCGCAGCAGCGAAATTCATCGGAAACCGCGTGGTGCAATCAAACTCGATCGACGTTGGAATTGCAGTCGAAGCCGAAGACGGAATCATGGTGCCGGTCATTCGGAGCGCAGAGAAAACTTCGCTTGCTGATCTCACAACGAAATACAAGGAATTGATCGAACTTGCGCGACAGCGGCGGATTTCGCCTGACATGCAGGCCGGCGGCATCGCCACCGTTTCTAATTTTGGGATTTTCGGGATGGAATGGGGCACGCCCATTCCCCTGCCCGATCAAACGTTGCTGCTCGGCCTCGGCATGGGCAAAAAAGCCCCGTCGTGGGACGAAGCGAAAAACCAATTCGTCCCGAGAACCGAAGCGCAAATCACGTTAAGCTTCGATCATCGCAGCGTCGACGGCGGCGGCGCCAGTCGTTTATTAAAGCGCGTGATCGAATTGCTCGAGAGTCCCAAAGAACTCTGAGCGCCGCACTCGTCATAAGAAATCAGGGTCTAGGGTTCGTTCGAGTCGAAGAAGAGTAACGCCACGCGGCGAAAATGCCGAACAGAACGATCAACGCGCAAACCGCAGCAACACCCCCTCCCCACATCAACCAAGATGGTCTATACGCAACCGTTAGCCGCCCCTGCGCGCCTGCTGGAATTTCCAAAGTTGGAAATAATCCACGATAAGAGGTGATGGCGAGTTTCTGATCGCCGATGCGCGCTTTATATCCGCGGAAATAAGGACGGGAAAAAGTCAGAAGTGCAGACAGACCACCGGCTGGGACATCGATGTCTGCATCCACGAAATTCCGAGAGTCGTTAATCCGTGAAATCGTAGCCGACACAAATTGCTCGTTAGGCCGCGAATCAATTGAGGTGACCGAGCGTACGCGCAAAAACGGCGCGCCGCGCCGATGAAAGACGTTTCCTTCATCGGTTGAAACGACCAGCTCCCATTCAGAACTCGGCTGGGGCGCGATGTCGACTTCTCGCGCAACGACGACCCCGTCCACGCCCATCAAAGCCAGTTGGCCATCTCTGCCGGCTTGATCATTCAGTAAATGGCTTCCCACATCCGGATTAATTTCACCATGAATGCTGGTTTCAAATTCGCGTGCTACACCTGCGGCGCGGATCGGGCTGTAGCCGTTGATGAATCGTAATCCGGCCCACATCGAAGTGCTTCCCGGCCGTAGAGTTTGGCCGACTGGTTCCGGCTTGTTTACCGTAGCATAGGTCAGCTCAGCCCATGGATATACGCTTAGGTAAAGCCGCTGCGGATCGAGCGGCACAGGTTTGAGGAGTTCTTGAGAAAAATTGTAGCGCGGCACTCCGCAGTTTGTCGGCATGAAGAGATACGTGGCGAGGAAAGCGCAAAAGGTGATCAAAGGGGGTACCCAACTGCGAAATTCGGAACCGCGCAGCAGCAACTCTAAACACAACCAAACCACAGCCAGTCCAATCACAATCCAATTGAGCGGGAAAGCGTAAGGACCGGTCGCGTGGAAGATTAACGCTGCGACGCCTATCAATACGACAAGTCCAAGACCCGTTGTAGCCGGGATCGATGACCCCGGTCTTAGGCGCAATGCTTCCGCCGCGCAAATGGCCAGTACCAGATGGAAAAATGGGAGCCAACGAAAACTCCAACGGAACATGCCGGCCATCGGAGTCATGCAAAGTAAAAGCACGATCAACAGCAACACGAGCTCCCATTTGATTTGCCTAACGATCCGCCGCGGATGCCAGATCAATGCGGCAACGAGCGCCGCAGGAGCGACTAATCCGCACGCCAATTCGGCCGCCGTATGCGCGCGACCGCGTGAAGAAAAATCGATCCAATTGACCGTCCAAGATGGGAGAATCAATCCCGGGAGCGCCGCTGGCGGCACGCGCCATTGCCAATGTGCTGTGGCTGCCTGTAATTCCCGAGCTGAACCCTGGATCAAATCAAGTAACGCCAGCCACGCGGGCGCTGAAAGACCGAAACCGAGGGCGACACCAAACAACATCGGCAACACTGCAAATGTGGGAGGGACTTGAGTGTCCTGACCGTCGCGGCCCTTCCCGACTTGTCGGGACCACATTGTTTTAATCGACAACCACGCAATGAGAAGCAGGAGCATTAAAACCGTGTAAGGAAATCCGCCGGTAATGAGGAGATAAACGAACGGCGCCGGCCAGAGCCATCGCCATTTCGATCGTCCCGAATCCAGAGCGCGTTCCGCGCCCCACCACGCCCATGGCAGCCAGGTGAACGCGCCGAGCGCACCAAACCAATCAGTCGCGCCCCAGCAAATGATCCAACCGCTTAACGAAGCAATCAGCGCGACAAAGATGGATAGACTGACTGAAAAGCCTCGATTGCGTGCCAGCAGAAATGCGCCAATCGCGAGTGCAAAAAGGTGCGCGATCGAAAGCGCAGCCGCCTGTTGCGGAAATGTGAACGGAAATTTCCAGATCAAAACAACGGCCGCATTCACGAATACCGAAAACGTTCCGTACTGAAATTCGCCCGCGAAATTGCCGCAGACCCAGGAATATGGACTTAGGATCGGCCAATGACCTTCGGACCAACTGCGCGCCATGTCGGCGAAAACTGGCAGGATCGACAACTCGTAATCGTCATTCCAAAAAGCGAGAGGATTGTGCCCGAGCAGTATCAGACAAAAGAGAACGACGAGTAATCCGGCTAAGAGCGCGCCGAGAATTTCCGAAGCGGTGGAGCGCGAATTGGACATTTAAGGCAGCAAACGCCGAACGCCCAATGCCCAACGCCCAATCCTGAGCTCAAAAGAGCAGCTCACAGTTTCGCGTTCTTTTCTGCCGTCTTAACGCTTGCTGCGAAAATTCTGATTAGTTCCTCTACCTCGTTTAGGCATGCTCGCAGATTTGCGGGCTCAGCAAGTTTTTTCAATCGGCTAACCAGACGCAGCCATCGTTTCGTTTCGCGAAGTTCTTTCAAACAGATTCGCCGCTTGTGAAGAAAATCTTTGCCCGATTCTGCTGCCTCAACCTCGCCGTGATTGGAGAGGGGCGATGTCCCGCACCATTCAGCGTTCTTGGTCCTCGGTTTCTTTACCTGAGCGTTTGATGTTCGATGTTGGGCGTTCGGCGTTTTTCTCTTCATAAAACGACCGGTTTTCCCTCAGTCATCACGAGCACCTTTTTCTCGATTCCGTGCGCGCGCGCGGCTGCAAGCAAACGCTGTGGCGGTTCGTGTAGCGGCTCGAAACCGAGGGGGAACGTTCCGTAATGCATCGGGATTAGCATTTTGGCGCGCAGCTCGAGAAAAGCTCTTACCGCCTCTTCGGGATTCATGTGAACCTCGCGGCCTGTAGGCGCTTCATAAGCGCCTATGGGAAGCAACGCGAGGTCGACACTGAAGCGGTCGCCAATTTCTTTGAAGCCCGGGAAATAAGCCGTGTCGCCACAATGAAAAATCGTGCGGCCATTCGACGCGATTACAAACCCGCCGAAATCGCGGTGCGAATCCGCTAGAAACCGGGCTCCCCAATGGTGACACGGCGTGAGCGAAATCTTAAGCGGCCCGAGTTCGAGGCTCTGCCAATAGTCGAGTTCGTGCACGATGTGAAACCCAAGATCGTGGACCAGGTTTCCCACTCCTGTGGGGACAACGATTGGTTGGTCCGCAGCTACGCGCCGCAGTGTGCGCCGGTCGAGATGATCAAAATGCGCATGGGTCACGAGCACGAAGTCAATTGAAGGGAGGTGATGAATTTCAAAGCCAGGCTGTTTCAGTCGTTTTATGACCTTGAGCCATTTCGACCAAATCGGATCGATCAAGATATTGACCTCATGCGTTTGAATGAGAAATGAAGCGTGGCCGATCCAGGTAATGCAGATCTGGCCTTCGCGGATCTTAGGAAATTCCGGCGGCACATATTCGCCGGATCGCTTTACAAACAGCGATGGAATTAAAACGCTCGTCAGAAAATTGCGTTTGTGCCAATCGGACCGCGGACGCAGCCGGACGCGAGTGGAATGCCGTCCGATTGGAGTGGAAGTATCGCCGTCTTGCGCCTGGCGAACAATATTTCGCCGTTTGTTTTTAGGAAAGCGCATTGGCACCGTCTTAGAAGGATATGGGACAGTTACGAAGTGGAAAGCGTTAAAACGTTACGAACTCTAGACATATCGGACCCGGTAAGCGTCCGACTTGTAACTTTCTGCAACCGACGTTCAGTTAATCCTTCATATGAGGAGCTGGAGCGTCTGGATCATACTGCTTTTGATTTGTTCCGCCGGGATGGCGTCTGAATCGCGCTTGCCGTTCGGCACTGTGTTCAAGGGGCAGGATCAATTCAATCGCCTGGTTGCCAAGGCCAAATCGGAGAATTGGAAATCACTGCCAATCGGCGATCGGACTGCGGCGGTTGGAAAAGCGCTGGTCGGCACGCATTACAAGCATTTCACTCTAGAGATCGACAACCGCATCGAATCGCCTTCGGTAAACTTCTACGGCATGGACTGCTGGACGTTTTTCGAGACGGCACTTGGCTTCGCCCGAATGTTAAACGAGCCGGAATCAAATTGGACTCCAGAACGTTTACTGCACTACATCGAGATGGACCGTTATCGAGGCGGCGAATGCACGGGCGATTATCTTTCGCGGCTGCACTATCTGGAAGACTGGCTTTACGATAACGATCGCCGCGGCTTGGTTAACGACATGACGCGTGAGCTTGGTGGACACAGCGTGCCGCATTCTGCCCGCGAGATGAGCGTTGGCTGGCGGCATTATCGTTATCTTGCTTCGAATAGCTCTTTGCTCGGGCCCCTTGCGCGAATGGAAGCAAATGTTTCGTCGCGGCCGCTTTATGAGATTCCAAAAAGCCAGGTGGCCAGTATCGAGCCGAAATTGCGTAGCGGCGACGTCATTGGCGTGATCTCACGCGAGCGAAACGGGTTGCACTCCACGGCGCATGTAGGCCTGGCACTGCGCTCGAGCGACGGCGTTTTGCATTTCATGCACGCTTCCTCGCCGAGCAATTCCGGCAAAGTTATCGTGGACGACGAGCTCTCGAAATATCTCTATCGCTACGGCTCAGACAGCGGAATCCTCGTGGCGCGGCCTTTGCGATAAGGCCAACTATATTTCTGCCGGTGATTCGGGTCTTGCGCTGACGGTCGCCAAAACGAGAATCCAAAAATGAAATGCGTAAAGCTTTTAGCATCGGTCTCGCTCTTTCTCGCCACAGCAGCCTACTGTCACGGCGAAACGAAAATTCGCGTTGGGCATTTTCCAAACATCACCCACGCACAAGGGATCGTCGCGCACGCGCTTTCGCGTCAGGGAAAAGGTTGGTTTGAACAACGGCTCGGCCCCGACGTGAAAATCGAGTGGTTCATTTACAACGCGGGTCCGAGCGCGATGGAAGCCATTTTCGCAAAATCGATTGATCTGACCTATGTCGGTCCCGGACCCGCACTCAACGCTTATACCAAATCCAATGGACAAGAGATCCGTCTGATCGCGGGAGCGGCCAATGGCGGCGCGGGTTTGGTTGTGCAGCCTGATGAAAATCTAAAGGCGCCGGCGGATTTTCGAGGTAAGAAAATCGCGACGCCGCAATTGGGGAACACGCAGGACATTTCGTGTCGAGCATGGCTGACGGAGGGGGGACTTAAGATCACGCAGCTCGGGGGCGATGCCCAGGTAATTCCAACACAAAATCCTGATCAGTTAAGCCTTTTTAAAGCCAAGAAAATAGATGGAGTTTGGACTGTCGAACCTTGGCTAACTCGGCTGGAACAGGAAGCCTCCGGAAAGGTTATCGTCGAAGAAAAAGACTCGCCAACGACAGTTCTGGTTTCGAGCGCAAAGTTCCTGAGTCAACAGCGCGAACTAGCAAAAAAATTCGCCAACGCGCATGCGGAGTTGACCCAGTGGATCACAAAAAACCCGGAAGAAGCGCAGCGTTTGATCAAGGCGGAACTGCTGGCAGAAACGAAGAGTGATAGGAGCCCGCAACTTATCGACGCGGCATGGAAACGCATTGTGTTTACCGAGGTAACTCCGCACGCAGCAGTAGAGAAATTTTTACAGAACTCGGTCAAAGCCGGCTTCATAAAAACAGCACCTGATCTTTCCAAGCTGTTCGAAAATCCCTGATGTCGCTGCAGGAAGAGCTCCGAGGTCCGCCGCCTGCAAAGCTGGTGGTGGACCATGTTTCAAAATGGTTCCGACAAAAGCGACAAACCGTTCACGCGCTGGATGATGTCTCGCTGGAAGTCGCCGAAGGTGAGTTCATCGTCATGGTTGGCCCGAGCGGGCGCGGAAAATCAACGTTGCTCGACATCATCGCGGGACTGGAAAAGCCAGACAAAGGCCGGGTGCTTGCGGACAATCAGCCCGTTCTTCGGCCGGGACGGCATCGACTGGTCATGTTTCAAGAATCGGCGCTATTTCCGTGGTTAAATGTTTTCGGCAATGTGATGTTTGGTTTGAAACTCAAACCCGGTTTGCGCAGTCGGGAGCGGCGCGAGGTTGCAAAATTATTCCTTCATCTGGTCGGCCTTGAAAAATTTTTGGAATCCAACGTGCACGAACTTTCCGGCGGTATGAAGCAGCGGGTGGCGTTGGCGCGCGCGCTCGCGCCGAACCCGCGCGTGCTACTCATGGACGAACCCTTCGCCGCGCTCGACGCCATGACCCGCGAACAACTCACAACTCTATGGCGACATCCAACAGATTTGGCAGAAACGTCGTAAGACGATCGTCTTCGTTACCCACAATGTGCGTGAAGCGGCTTGTCTTGCGGATCGAGTAGTGATCATGTCGCCGACGCCTGGGCGGATCCGCGAGATTTTCGAAATCAAACTGCCGCGGCCGCGCGATTTCAACAGCATCGAGATCGCTCGGCATGCGTCGCAATTGGCGGGAGTACTAAAAGGTTACCTAGCGCCGGAACCGGTGGTATGCGTAGAATAAGAAGAGCTTCGCTGGCGATTTTGTTTTTCGTCGCGCTCGTGGCGATTTGGGCCGCACTAAGTACCACGCGGAAATTTGGTCACCAGTTCTATTGCCCTCTCCGCGCAACGTTTTTGATTATCTCGTTAATGCTGCACGCGATGGTACTCTCGTAAGCGCTTCAGGCGTCACGTTACGGCGTCTGATCATTGGGTATTTCATCGGCCTCGCGATTGGATTGCCACTTGGGCTTCTAACTGCATCTTTGACATTTGCAGCAGACACGGTCGGTGTCCTCGCACTTGGCCTGCAAACATTGCCGAGCGTCTGCTGGGTTCCACTGGCGTTGCTATGGTTCGGGCAGACCGAAGGCGCCATGCTCTTCGTCGTTATCATGGGTACAGTCTGGTCAGTCGTGATCGCCACAGATACCGGCGTTCGCACGATTTCGCCGATCTATGCGTGAGCTGCCCGAACGATGGGATCCGGCCCATTCCATCGGTGGATTCGCGTCATTTTACCCGCATCCCTGCCTCATTTGACCAGCGGGATGAAACAAGGCTGGGCGTTTGCATGACGGTCATTGATGGCGGCGGAGATTTACGTGACGATTCTCACCGGATTCGGTCTCGGACATCTGCTTCACTATGGTCGCGAGCTAAGCGCGATGGATCAGGTGATCGGCATCATGTTGGTAATCGTTGTGATTGGTTTGCTTGCCGATAAGATCTTGTTTTCCCCGTGGGAGCGATTCTTGCACCGACGTTGGGGAACCGGCCGGACGTGAGGTCTTCGGTTGCCGAGGCACGACGTTCAGGCAGTATAGCCGAACCGTCGGTCGAGCTCTGTTATTGCAGTGGCGGCGAATTGCTGGTCTTCCGGCGAAAGGTATTCGCGATAGCCTCCAATTTTTCCGCGACGCACCTTGAATGATTCTGGATCGCGCACATCGCCCGGATGCAGAATGTTTGAATCAAAAGCTCCTGCGGCCTCAAGTTTTTGCATATTCTCGAATCGGGAAAACTCGAGCGCCTCCTGCAAAATTTTCGCGTCCGGAGACGATTCACCAAGCACCGCAAGCAGGTCGCGGAAATGTTCGGAAGGCGAGGCGCGCAGTGCTTCGTATCTGACGAGAGTGAAATTGTCACGTTGAGAGAACTCATTAAGCCAATCGTTCATGGCATCAACGATGGCGCGCATGCCAAACTTTTCGTCACGCAACATTTCGCTGACGGTCTTTTGCTTGAGCCTAACCGGTGCGTTCGGGTCGCGCCGTGTCAGTTGTAAGTAGAGCGAAACGAAACAATCACGCGGATCTCGGGCAAGCAGGATGATCTTGGCCCGGTCAAGCTCGCGTCGCGGCACGAGATATTTGCCGCGAATTCTGTCCCACCGATCGCCTTTGGTGCGATGCTCGAAAAGATCATGAGAAAAGACAATCCGTGGAAAATCGGGCAAACCGTAACGTCCCGGACGCAACGTGAACTCAAGGCCGAAGCGTTTACAGAAATAAGCGCAAAGAAAAGCCCGAAGCCAGGTGCGGCCACTCTTCGGGATGGAAAGAACTATGGCGTCACCTCCTGAAAGATCCCGCGCGCGACTACTAAAGTTGCGCCGGGTCCACGTCGAATTTGTTAGGCGAAATCGCAAACTGCGCTGATGACTACCTGAGAAATCACACATCGGTGCCAGCGCACTTTCCTTGTAATCGACCGTCGGTTCCGGTTGTGTACCGGCCAAAGAGTCAGATGTAATTTCGATCGCCATTGCTCGGGGGAATCGTCGGACTGCTTGCATAAGACTGCAAACAGAGGTACGTATTCAAGCAGAATTTTTGGGGGCGTACTGGCTTCGACTCATCGTTGGAAGCGCAGACGGCATGTCGAGGATGGTTCGTTGGCCTCGTTAAAAACCGGACCAAAACAAATAAACGCAGATCACCAAGATCTCGCTCTCGCGGCTTAATTGACCGTGACGTTTGGAGTTGGACGCCTGCTACGGCACCAAACGTGGACAGCAGGCTAATCAAACGGCGGAGCGACCGCGCCGGATGGTGAAGGAAATTCGTGGACGCTCGGGAGCTGGCAGTGTGCCGGTGCAACGTTCGGCTCCTTAAAACTTATCGCCTGATAAACGTGTAGATGTTTGCGCGGATAGCGACGAGGACAGGGGTTCAACTCCCCTCGCCTCCAGCCTTCGCTTTGAGGCATGAAAAACGAAGGCTTCAGCGGACTGAAATGAAGGCGGACTTGGATCATTTTGGGGCCCCCTCAAAGACTACGGCTTGGCAGGCCCGCTCAATGCGCAGCATCCTTGTGGCAGATGCCAAGAGTCAGAACGTTTCTGCCGAAGAGGAGATTGCTTTCGCGCAGCTATGATCGCGGCGCCAGCCGGCCAGCAGTGGTCGTTTGTTGAATCACTTCGCGACGAAGCGCGCTTGTATCGCGACCTCTCGCCCGCGTCCACCACAGAACAATTGGCGATGCGATGAAGATGGACGAATACGTTCCGACAATGACGCCGATCAGAAACGAGAAGGCGAAATCGTTTAGAACTGGGCCACCAAAGAAATACAGCGCGAGTACCGGTCAGCAAAACTGTGCCTCCGGTGAGGATCGTTCGCGACAGCGTTTCATTGATTGACGTATTCATAACTTCCGCCACTGATCCCGACAATCGATCGCGCAAGCCACTCCGAATTCGGTCGAAAACGACAATCTTATCGTTGATCGAGTAACCGGCGATCGTTAGGACCGCAGCCACCATAATCAGAGAAAGCTCGCGACCGCTCAATGCGAAGATGCCGATAGTGATGATAAGGTCGTGCGCCAACGCAGCGAGTGAAGCCACGGCAAACGATGTCGCAAACCGGAAACTCACGTACACGAAAATTCCCAGAAGACCGAGCGCAAGAGCCAGCGCGCTTTTTGTCGCCAGCTCTTTTCCGACCAGCGCACCGACGTGGTCGGTCTGTTCGAACTTCAGACCTGCAGCCGGCAACGCTTCGCTCAGCCGCGCTTTGATTTTATCGGCGGCGCCTGAATCAGCTCGAATGCTGATGAGATCGCGATTCGCCACCTTTTCCGATTGGATAACGCTATTTTGAAACCCGGTATGGGCCAGCGCGCTGCGTACTTCATCAGGCGTCAGCTTCTGCGACGCAGAAATAACGAGCAAATCGCCTCCTCTGAAATCGGCACCGAGAATGCGCTGACCTTTCATGAACAAAATGCCAAGGCACAGAAGCATAGCCACTGCCGATATGGAGACGAACTTGGGCGCGTTTCCGAGGAAGTCGAACCCTTTGGAACGAATGAGGTGAAGCATGGACACGCGCTTTAGCCAGCCGAGCGCGAATGCCCAGGAAAAACAGGTGTATGTGACCAGCAGCGACGAAAACATTGATGCCACGATGCCGATAGTCAGCGTGAGTGCGAAACCCTTAACCGGTCCACTTGCCAGCCAGAAAAGAATCGCGGCTGTAAGAAACTGGGTAACGTGCGCGTCGAAAATAGCGCTGAACGCTTTTCGATAGGAGGTGTCAATGGCCACACGAAGCGACTTCCCCTGTTTAATTTCATCCCGAAGCCGTTCGTAGATCAGAACATTCGCATCCACCGCAATTCCCAAGCTGAGAATAAGGCCAGCGATACCGGGAAGTGTCAGGACGCTGTTGAACATCCCCAGCACGCCAACCACCATGACGCAGTTGATAGCCAAGGCTATGTCGGCAATGAGACCAACTAACCGGTAGTAAATGATCATGAACACGACTACCAGGATAAAGCCCGCAATACCTGAATAGATGCCGCTCTTGATCGAATCGCTGCCGAGGCTGGCTGAAACCTGGCGTTCCTCTTCGATCTTGACTGGCGTTTGCAGCGGATTCTCCAATACGCTCGCGAGATTGCGGGCCTCTGGTTCGTCCATTCGTCCGCCGCTGATGACCGCGTTACCACCGTAAATGGCTGTCCGAATAACAGGCGCGGATTGAATTGCGCCATCAAGGACAATCGCGAAGCGATGGTTCACATTTGCTTCAGTGATTTGGCCGAAAGTTTTGGCCCCTTCAGTGTCGAACCTGAGTGTGACTTCCCATCCTTCCTGACCGTATCCGGCGGCCGCTTGCGAAACATGGTTGCCGCCGAGATCTGCTTTCTTTTTGACGAGCAAACGTTCTTCGATCGGCTTTCCACCCTGAACTTGTTGTTTGTAAGTTTCGATGTGGTATTCCGGCGGAATAACTTCCTTCCCGTCGTCAATCGCTTTCAAACGTTGACCATTGTCCGGATATACAAGGCGGAACTCTAGTTTGGCTACGCGTGAAAGTTGCTCGCGGGCCTCTTGAATATTGGCCGCGTCAAGGCCCGGGATTTGGACCAGGATACGATCGCTGCCTTGGGGCGTGATAATCGGCTCGCTTACCCCGAAACGGTCGACGCGTTTGCGAATGGCTTCGATCGCCTGATCTACCATCGCTTTTGTAATTGGCCGCTTTCCACCGTCGGCGCTTGCTGGCGGCTCGAGTCGAATCAGAAACGAAGTGCCGCCTTGAAGATCGAGGCCGAGATGGATCTTCCCTCGACGAATCACCGTCCCATCCGGCCGTTTCTGGTCGAGAGGCGGATAAGTCGACCACAGGCAAAACACCGTGACCACGATTGTGAGCACAGTCCCCAGAATGCGCCGTAACCGGTCGGTTTCGGTCGCGAAATACCAGCCGAACAGCACCAGTATGGCGAGCCCAATAAAAAAAGTGAGCACCGGGGTCATGGAATTTTCGATCCTCGATTTTCGATTCTCAATTTGCTCATCGGGCTATTCGGTCCGGTTTAGTAACGGAAACCTTTTATCTTACGCCTCTTTCAGCACGTTCGTAATCGCCGATTTGTCCATCTCGATTTTTACGTTGTCGGCCACTTTCACGAGCACTGTAGTTTCTTTTACGTTCGAAATGAGACCGTGAATGCCGCCGTTGGTCACCACGCGGTCACCGGTTTTCAAGCTTGTAATCATTTTCTGTTGCTGTTCCTGCCGCTTCTTTTGCGGCCGGATCATGACAAAATACATGATGATGAAAATGAAAATAAGCGGTACGAAAAACGAGCCAATGCCGCCGCCGGGCATGGGTCCAGGTGCTCCCGTTTGAGCCTGAGCGAAAATTATGCAGAGCATATCGAAAATTGGAGAGCGCACCTTAAGCACGAACACGCGCGCTGCAATCGTTCTTTCGCGTCGCTCGTATTATGGGCCCCAATCTGCGTAGCGCTGTGGCCACGTCTTGTTTCAGTTGATGAAAAATTGATCGCTCGTGCTAATCTCAGTTTCCTAATCGGGGGGTATAGCTCAGCTGGTAGAGCGTCTCGTTCGCAATGAGAAGGCCAGGGGTTCGAATCCCCTTACCTCCAGTCTTCGCCCCTCGTCGCCAATCAGAACGGGATTGTCGCGTCAAAGGATGGCGCCGCGACCGACGACGCGCTTTCAATGTGCTACATCAGCGCAGAGGATTAGGACTTCGAAGGAACTCTGTAGTCGCATATTGCACGATCACCGCCGTCATTCCGCCGTTTCGTCTACTGCGCGCGCTTTTATCTCACGTTGTTTCCAGACAATCATCCGCTCGTACCAAGCCAGTAGCCGGCAGAACACCCATCCACGATAGCCGTCACGAAAACCCTGCTTCCAGACATAGTGATAGAGAAAGCGCAAGCTCGGACGACAGGGGACGTTCGATGCGATTTTCTTTAGCCATCGTTTGCGTTCTACGGCTGCTCCAAAAGGAGTCGCTCTCAAGGTGGTTTGACCTTTTGTCTGGTGCAGTTTTCGGGACGCTGCTGCTTCCCAGGTGGAATAGCGATTATGTTTCTCGATGAAGGTGGCGATATCTGGAAAGGCGTAGTGCTCCATCGGGGCAGATAGATATTTAGAACGGCCATCGAGCAACACGTGCTCGTGTACTTCGTTATCGCCCGACTCGCCATTGTTGTTGATTTCGATCTGTTCGTATCGGCCGAGGCGATGCCGAAACAGCCGCAAATTCCAACTGGGAAAATAACCGCAGTGATTGATCCAGCCGCCGAGGAACCAGAAGCGGCGATTCAGATAAAACCCGTCCGCGTCGGTGCGGCTAATCACTTGACGGATCTCGCGTTCCAGTTGGGATGTGATTCGTTCGTCGGCGTCTACGATCAGCACCCATTCATGTTGCCAAGGAATATTTTCGAGTGCCCAGTTCTTCTTCCGTGGAAGGTTCCCATTCCAAACGAACTGGACGACTCGTGCACCTGCTCCTTCGGCGATTGCTTGTGTGCGATCCGTGCTCGCGGAATCAACTACTACGATTTCCTCGGCGAATGAAACGGCGGAAATACAGTCGCGCACATTTGCCGCTTCATTCTTGACCGGGATAAGCACTGACAATGGTGCCCGCGCGTCGAATAGGTTGCTCATTGACTAATCTCGTAATAATCCGCTCGGTTCTGAAAAGATCTTGCGATTTAATTCTCCCAGAGTTTGAGAAATCTGATTGCCAATTCAGCGGCCAGAGATAAATCGCAAACTACGCGGATTCAAGCGGACAGACAAAACCGAATCTGAAACAAGTTTGCGTCGATGTTAAGCAACTCGAACGCCAAAGTGGCATCGCTGTCGCAGTCATGAGTGACGAGCGTACAAGTTTTGTCGCGAGCTGGCTCCTATGCACGCGCTGCTACATCACGGCTTACCAAGTTGGGTGGACCTCCAGTGGCTTACCTGAACAGAAATTGTCACCTAATTACTGCTTGCTAAAAATTACGTAAACAAGATGATTGCCGCCCGTGAATTCGGATGATCCTCCCGCTCGTCAGCTCGCGCACGGTCGTTTCAATACGACACGCTGGAGCGTTGTGCTTTCCTGCGTGGACGAGGACGGGGGCATGCAGAAGATGCACATGGCGCTGGCGGAACTTTGCAAAATATACTGGCGACCCGTCTTCGCGTTCATTCGCCGCCTGGGACGTTCGCCTCAGGACGCCCAAGATCTGACGCAAGATTTTTTTGTCATGCTGCTTAAAGGACAGCTTCTGCAGCGCGCCAATCCCGCTCGCGGCCGCTTCCGTTCGCTGGTACTCAAAGCGTTGGAGGACTTTTTGCGCGATGCGCAAGCGAAGCGTTCCGCGCAGAAACGCGGTGGCGACGTGCAGTTTGTTTCATGGGATGATTGGATGTCCGAGGCACCATCGCAGTTCTCGATTTCTCAGCAGGAATCAGATAGATGGCCCGCGGAGCGGATTTTCGATGTGCGCTGGGCGGCCACGGTAGTCGAGCGCGCCTTAAGCCGCCTGGGCGAAGAATGCGAAACACGCGGGCGCCGGCGCGTTTTCGATATGTTGAGTCCGTGTCTGGCGGCAGAGCGGAACAATGTTTCCTATGCCAAATTTTCAAAAACGCTCGGCATTCCCGAAGCCTCGGTGAAGCGGCTCGTACATCAGATGCGGGTACGTTACCGCGCATTGCTCCGCGAAGAAGTCGGTCTTACTGTCGAGAAACCCGATGAAATCGACGATGAACTCCGTTATTTGTGCGCTGCACTGAGTGCCGCGGAATAGCTAAAATTCAAACAAACCTTCTCGGGTGTCCCATAGTTGAGCCCGATCCGAGCGGACCAACAATCCGAAAATCTCATTGTAGATATCGCGCGATTCGCGAGCTAAACGTAATATTTTCGAGAACTTCTGCCTCCAAATCCCGGAGAAATATAAGAGAAAGAAGGCGGCTGCGCTCACGCGGCTGGGTCTAGTTCGCCCGGCCTCGCAGTTGTAAGTTTACTTCGATTACAAGATTCTGATGAGTGGCAGTTCAATTTCGATCTCTGGACACGACGAGCCGTTGGCCTGCGAGCGTTGTGGAGCAGAATGGCGTCTCAAGGAGGGGCTTTGTGTGAGTTGCTTGCTCTCACCCGGCCTCGAGAGCGACATGCACAACGGGCAAGCACCCGATGATGTATTCGATCAGACCGAGATGGGTGACGCCGACTGACGCCGGCTCCAATGAGTAGCCGCAGCGTCGCTGTTACGCCGTAGCTCCGTAGCGTCGCCAATTCACATAAAAATTGGAGAAATTTTAGGCTTTTTTGTTGCAATGTTTCTGTCCCGCTCATAGTTTCACCGCCTTCGATGAGTTCCCCCTGCGTTCCCGTTTCAGGGCGTGTTGAAAAAGAACCCGTCGCCTGTCCGCAGTGCGGCTCGGGATCGCGCGTTAAACACGGACTTTGCCTCAGCTGTCTGCTCTCCCAAGGCCTACAACAGGAGACCGAAACGGGGATAAGTCAAAACGGCGAAGGCCACAGCGTAGAGACGCTCGAGAAGGTACTCGGCGAAATTGCCGTGCAGGATGCTGACTGGCGGCTGGGGAATTACCAAATTCTGGAAGAGATTGGGCGTGGCGGGATGGGAGTGATTTATCGCGCGCGACAACGGCACTCGCGGCGCATCGTCGCGCTGAAGCGCATCCTTGCCTATCACGCGGACTCGCAGGAGACGCTGGAGCGGTTTCGGCGGGAAGCGGAAGCGGCGGCGCACCTGGATCATCCAAATATTCTGCCCATTTATGAAGTTGGCCAGAGCGAGGACGAGCTTCCATTTTTCAGTATGAAGTTTGCCGGTGGCGGCAGCTTGGTCGAGGCCGCACCGACTCTCCCCCGGGAACCGCGCCGTGCCGCGGGATTAATGGCTAAAGTAGCCCGTGCGGTTCAATATGCACACACCAGAGGCATTCTGCATCGCGATCTCAAACCGGCGAATATTTTGCTCGATGGACACGGCGAACCGTTGGTGAGCGATTTCGGTTTGGCTACTTGGCTGGATACTGTTAGCGATCTCACGCACAGCCTGACCATTTTCGGCACGCCCGGTTACATCGCCCCTGAGCAGGCAAATCCGGCGCTGGCCAAAGCTGCCAAGCTTACACCTGCGGCTGATGTCTACAGTCTGGGCGCGATCTTATTCGATCTTTTGACAGGACGTCCGCCATTTTTAGGCGAACACGCTTTGGCGGTAATCCACGAAGCAAGTCAAAACCCCGCGCCCAAATTGCGTTCGCTTGCACCGACGCTTGACACAGATCTGGAAACCATCTGCGCGAAATGTTTGGACCGGGATCCCGCTGCGCGCTATCGCTCCGCCGAGGCTTTGGCCGAAGACCTCGAGCGCTGGCTTGATGGGCGATCGATTATTGCGCGTCCTGTTTCGCCGCCCGCGCGACTTTGGCGCTGGTGTCGGAGAAATCCGCTGGTTGCAGGAATGGGAGTGCTCTTACTGGCATTAGCATCAGTACTCAGCGTCACGGTTTGGAAAGGCGAAATGGCCACGCCAACAGCGGCAGGTGGCATTGCGATCCTGCCGTTTGAAAGTCTAATTCCAGATAAAGCGAATGCATTTTTTGCGGACGGCGTTTACGATGGTGTTTCAACCAAGCTGGCGAAGATCGCCAATCTGAAGGTCATCAGCCACAATAGCGTAGCAAAATATCGCGGCGTGCACGATGCACGCGAAGTCGGCCGCGCGTTGAATGTGGCCTACGTATTTGAGGGAATCGTGCGCAGGGAGGCGGGCAGGATTCTGCTGGATGCCCAGTTAATTGATACCCGCACCGATGCACGCATATGGACAGAAAGGTACGACCGGGATTTCAAAGATGTGTTCGCACTTCAAAGCGAGATCGCGCAAAAGGTCGCAAATCGGCTTGGAGCCCAAGTTTCGTCCGTCGAGAAAGCCGCAATTGACGAGCCACCAACCACCGACCTTGTTGCTTACGACGCGTACTTGCGGGCAAAGGACCTCCTCAGCGGAAATACGTTCAGCCCGCGTGTAAAAGAAGATTTGTTCCAGGCGGTCGAATTACTTAGTCAGGCTGTCGCTCGCGATCCTTCGTTCTTCGATGCCTATTATGAGCTCGCGGCAGCGCACGACAAAATTTATTTCCTCGGCTTCGATCACACTACTGTGCGCCTTCAATTAGCCGAGACAGCCATTCAGTCTGTTCGCGGTCCGCGTCCCGAATCGGGAGAGACACATTTGGCCCTGGCTCATCACCTGTATTGGGTCTACCGCAATTACGACGAAGCCAAGGCAGAGCTGGCAATCGCACGCCGCTCACTGCCGAACGAATCACGAATTCCTCTTCTGACCGGCTACATTGACCGACGGCAAGGCCACTGGGAGAAATCCGTGGAGGAAATGAAGCAGGCATTGGAGCTGGACCCGCATAATTTCTCCATACTCCAGCAAATCTCTCTGACGTATCAAGCCCTGCGTCGCTACCAGGAGGCGCTATCCACTTTGGATAGCGCGCTCGCAATGGCTCCAAAAGATGCGGCCACTAAGGTGCGACGCGCGTGGGTTGCCGCAGAATGGCAAGCAGATCTAAAACCTCTGCATACGGCAATTGAGACGGTTCTCGCCGATGACCCGAGCGCGCTTCCCGTAATTGTTTACCGATGGCTCGACCTTGCCTTCCGCGAACGCGATCCCGCGGCAGCGGAACGAGCCTTAGCCGCGATGCCGGCCGGCGGCTGCTACGAAGAGAATATTCCGTTTCCGATCAGTTGGTGCGAAGGTCTTGTTTATCGTCTCCGCGGTGATGAGCAGGCGGCGCGCGACGCGTTCTTCAGAGCACGAAATGAACTTCAGCAGACCATGCGCAGTGAAGGCGGCTACGCTCAGGGTCTCTGCGCGCTCGGTGTGATTGACGCTGCTTTGGGAAACAAGCAGGATGCCATTCGGGAGGGCGAGCTTGCGGTCAAATTGATGCCCGCTAGCCAGAGTGCCATCGAGGGATCGGTATTAACCCAATACCTGGCTATTATCTACGCGTGGACGGGCAACAAAGACCGCGCAATTGAACAATTGACCGAAGCAGCCAAACTGCCCGGGAGCCATGTGACTTACGGATATTTGCGTCTTCATCCGCTCTGGGACCCGCTTCGGGGCGACCCGCGCTTTGAAGAAATTGTCGCTTCGCTGGCGCCAAAACATTGAGGAACAGTACTTTGCGTCTGACTAATCGGCTTTTGTCTTGACAAAACAGGCAAGCATAGACACCATCGGAACTGATGAAACGAGATTTAGCCGGAGTTAATAAACGTCTTCTTGCGGGAGTGCTCGTGGCTGTGGCCGTACTTGCGATGAGTGCTTTTACCATCCACGCGCCGAGTCAAACGTCTGCTCTTCGCTCCTTCCACAGCATTCAAACTGACAAAGCCACACTGTTTTACGCGACCAGGGGTCCGAATGCCAATTGGTTCGTGGAGCAGGTTCTGCCGGGAACCAGCGAGAGTAAGGACGCGAAAGAGAATTTGAAATTAGTTGCGGCGGCGCTTTAAGCTGCTGCCTAGCTGAACGCATCAATTAGTCAGTCTCGGAAATCTCGGGACTGGCTGCATCGTGTACTGCAACGTTTGCTTCTCAGCGAATGTCCTCGGTAGAAATATTCTGAGATGATTTCAAAGCGCGTTCACGTCGCATGGTTCGTAATACATTTCTTCCTAATAACCGCAGTTTGTTTTGCCGGGCTATTCTCGCTTGTCGCCGAACGGGCTACGATACTTCCATCAGCGCTGGATACGTACGCGCGGAAGGCTGAACTAATTGCGGCGTGGATGTTAGGAAAGCACGCCGTCGCATCCAGTCCCGTGCGACGAAGCATCGCGACTTATCTGCACGCCGCCGGCATCCAATCAGGATATACTTTTTTTGCGCCGAATATCCCGGGCTACCACAAGTTGATTTTCGAATTAAACTACCAGGACGGGCACGTGGAGTATGAGTCTCCCCATTTTAGCGGGAAAGCAGCCGCTCTTCGATTGGACAGCTTATTAGCGCGGTTGGACGACAATCGGTACGAACCTCTGCGAGAAGTAATAGTGAAGATGCTCGCATTGTCTGTCTGGCGCGAACACCCTGACGTAAACAAAATTCGGGCCACCTTCGGATTGGTGAGCCCTCCAAGCATCAGTGATTTTGAGCAGGCCAAAGGCGAATCGTTTCAACCAATCTTCAGCTTTGATTTCAGCTTGCGTGATGAGCAGAAACGCTAGCGAAACCACGGGCGACAACGTTTGCGTTGAGGCGCACACGCTCCTGATCCTACTGCGACGTCAGTGGCAAAAATTATTTGAATTCCTGTTTCCTGCGGAGACAGACACGTGGCTTGCCGTCTTCCGTATCGGCATGGGCCTGCAAGTCCTCATTTATGCCCTATTCCTAAGGAGTGACTGGCACTCCTTATTTTCCTCAACAGGCAAGGGTCTTGTTAGCCGCGAGTTGGGAGACGCCATGGCTTCGTTCGACAGTCTGTTAATTCCAAAGCTTGGCTGGCTCGTGACTTTTGGCCAACATTTCGGCGTCGGAGAAGAAACAGTTCTTTCCATCGCCTGGGCCTGTTTATTTTGCATGGGATGCTGTCTGCTGCTGGGACTCTTCTGTCGGCCGGCGGCGATTGCCGCGTGGTTTCTTCACCTCTGCGCGGCTGAGAGCGGTGGATTGCTTGCGTACGGCGCAGACAATTTCACGACCATCGCGCTGTTTTATTTAATGTTGTCGCCGCTGCCGGACCGATATTCCGTCGACAGTAGGCTTGTTAAAACGAAACTTAAGGACCCGCGGCTCCTGGGCTTTTGGCGACGCGTGTTACAAATTCACCTGTGCTTCGTCTATTTTTTCGGGGGCTTGGCAAAACTTCTCGGCAGTGGTTGGTGGAATGGATCTAATCTGTGGCGTTCGTTGATACGGCCGCCGTTTAATCTTCTTTCCCCGGACATGTTGATTCGATTCAAGTACGCGCTGCCTATTCTCGGAATTTCAATCTGCCTGATTGAGATCGGCTACCCCGTTTTCATCTGGATTAAGAAGACTCGATTTCTTTGGTTGGTTTGCATTTTGGCAATGCACGCCGCAATCGGACTAACGATGGGAATGTATCTGTTTGCTCTTGTCATGATTGTACCTGAATCTGGCCGCGTTCGGCGTGGGTATTAGCGTCCTTTTCATCGGGGATCCTGCGTGTCATAGAGTTTCTCGTGTCAAATCAGAAGCCAACGTGAGATTTTCTCGACTTCGCTTCGAATGACAGGAAAGGAATCCGCCACATCTGTTGCCTGTCCGCCGTCTTGTCTCGCCGGAGGCTTGTGCGAAGGCGGAAGTCTCGTGCGAAGGCGGTAATCCGCGGTTCTTTGAGAGATCCTTCGACTTCGCTCAGGATGACAATTTGCCGCAGCGCACGCGTTGTTCGAACGGGGGCAACACACTAGAATCCGCCGCAATGGCCACACGGGGAACAAAGGGCGGCCTTGCAGGCTGAGTAAGTCGAGAACGCTGGCGATCGTCATCGCCTGTATCTTGCCCCGGCGATTGACAGCATCGGAAACGCGGTTGCGATTGAAATACGAATTCTCTACGTTGGGCCACCGAAGTGCTATTAAAAGTTGCCTTTATTCGCAATGATTTCATGTAAGCTGGTCTTCAATTTAATGCCTGTCTTTGAGTTCAGCGTGTTCGATAGCTGAGATGATTCGTCTATGCAACACGACGCAGCATCCCGAAACAATCTGGCGGACTATGACTACGGCTCCGCGGAGGCGCCTCACACAGAAGCATACTTGTGGCGGCATATCATCAGGCTGTCCGCGGAGTTGAACGCACGGCGTATTGTCGATATTGGGTGCGGTAATGGCGCACTCTGCCGCGAACTTGCCGGCCGAGGATACGAAGTGGTCGGCTGCGAGCCGAGCACTAGGGGCGTTCACTTCGCACGAAGTTCGGCGCCGGAGTTGGTGTATCATGAGATCGGAGTAGATGATGACCCAACCTCCGTTGGAGCCGAGAGCTTCGACGTGGCTATCGCTACCGAAGTGATCGAGCACCTCGTTCGACCTCGTGACCTGCTTCGCTTCGCCAAGCAGCTGCTTCGGGCTGGGGGGTACCTTATCATCAGTACACCGTACCATGGTTACCTGAAGAATCTCTCCTTTGCTCTTACTAACAAGTGGGACGCACACCTTTCGCCTTTCTGGGACGGCGGCCACATCAAGTTCTGGTCACGCAAGACTCTCTCGCAGCTGTTGAACGATGCCGGGTTTTTCGTCGTTCGGTTTATTGGAGCGGGTCGATTACCATTCCTGTGGAAAAGCATGATTATCGTTGCACAGAAGCCACGAGGTGTCGCCAAATAGTGCAGCGCAATCGTTCCCGCAGATGTACAAAAGAAATGGACAAACAGTTGTTTATCAGATTTATTCCGGCTCCGGTTTCATAGGTGAAATGGGGTGTAGCTCAGTTGGTAGAGCGTCTCGTTCGCAAAGGTAAGGGGTTCGAATCGCCTTACCTCGAGTCTTCGCTTAGAGGGACGAAAAGCGGAGGCTGTTATGCCGGAGTGAAACGAAGGCGGACATCTTTTGAGTTCGCTACGTGAACGCAGCGAGCTACGACTCGGCAAGCCAAGGCTTAAGAATGGCAAAGTTCTTTTACGTTTATCTTCAAAGCCATGTGGATCCAGAACGGTTCTGTAGAGGTTTAACTGGGGGATTAAAAGCGACGGAAAACCGCCGCACTCCAAAGCGCTTCGCGCAAAACTCAGCTCCGCGCTATCAGTGAGTCAGTTGACCAGCTAACACGGGGGCCAGCACTAAGGGCGGAAACAGTTTGCGCTTGCGGCAGTCGTCCAAACCGCTTCGTCGCCCACATCTCAATTAGGCGAACGAAGACGTATGCAAATACGACAGGCCAAAGCACCAGCAGAGTGATGTCGCGTCCGAGATTGAAGGTAAGAGCGGCGCCAAGCATGAACAACGCCAGGCGCAGCACCGATTTTCTTTGTTCCCACCAGCGGATGAGGAGACCAGTCCAAAACGCCATCAGCATGCCGGCTGCCACTGGACCAAGGATTTGGCCAAAGTTCAAGACGCCGCCGCCGATCATTCCACTGGCAATGGTCGTGTTCACACCCAGATCACTGTCGTTCTCAAATCCACGCCACTTCGCGTAGTCAATTCCAAGCAATGGCTTTGAAGGCCAGATCGAGCGAGGAATAAAGTTAAGCAGCTCATCCAAATATCTTGAGCCATACGCTGGAGACGTCTCACCGGAATCCAGGTAAAGATTCACAAAACAAAGCTCCCCAATCATGTTCAGGCCGACTGTTCCCACATCTTCATCTATAAGCTGATACGGATTCTCACTAGCGAGTACCTCTCTGAAGCCACTGAGGCGAAATGCCTGCACAAACTTGAAACCCTCTTTCAAGCAGAAAAACGTCACCGCCAGAATCGCCAGTTTCAGGATCAGCAGATGACGTCCATAAAACAGATAGGTGATGATGAACGGCAGAGTGACTGCAAGGAACCCGCTGCGCGTTCCCGACAAAAAGTAATAAGGGAGCGTAATGGCGAACATTGCGCCAGCGAGGATGCGCCAGAAAGTGGTCCGTTGGAAAAATACCAACATGCCAAGAAACGCTGTCACGGCGCTAAAGAGATACGACGCCGAGTTGATCAGAAAATCGGTCGGCGAACCCACCACTAGAAACATCGTCATGCCTGCGCGGGAATCGACCGGAAACACCGCGCCGATCACGTCCCCACCCATCCGATAGATCCCAAGCGCAAAGAGCAGAACCCAAAGCGCCCCGACGGCAATTAAGATCTGTTCCGGGGCCATGCGCTGCATTGCAAAAACGCCAGTACTTCGCGGGCTGAGAATCCAACGTGCTGTCACCGGCACGACAACGCGGAACCCGATTAAAAACAGTAGTACCTGCCCATAACTCAGGCTTAACGAAGAGGAAGGCAGATAATTATACTCCTCCGGGTTCATTATCGGATCGATAAAATACCATGCGAATACCGTTACGTACACCCCGACCGTGATGCCAAAGCTATCCCGGTTCAGCAGCTTGAAGCAGCTTTCTGCCGTCAACACAACCAACACCAGAGCGGCGAGATAGAAAGTTAGTTCATTCGCAACTGCGGACCGAAGGAAAACGTCAAAAGACGTAGAAGTTGAAAGAATCACGAGAAATTGCTAGAGAGTTGAGCCCAGGCGCTGCAGCTGGTTGGCAAGCACTTCGATTGTGAACTTATCACGCACACCTGACGCGGACGCAAGCTTTTCCAGCCGGTCCAGAGTCGCGGTGCAGTCACGGTCCGCGTGTACGATGCACGTGGGCAGTCGGGCTGACCGTTGTCTCTTGATTCCCAGCTTCTATGGTTTGTCTCCGAACTTTTGCCTGAGCGCAGCCAACAAGCGTTCGCCGTACCGTTCCCACGTATAATCGTATACTCGGTCACGCGCGGCGCGCGACATCCACTCGCGTTTTTGCCGATCCTCAACAATCTCGGCAATCGCGTTCGATACCGCTTCGGGGTCTCGCGACGGCACAATGCGTCCGTCAATGCCGTCCCGCACAACCGATCCCGCCTCTGGGGTCGTCACAACCGGAACTCCGCAGGCTAGAGCTTCATAGGTTGTTTCCGCCGAGCCTTCTGCGAGCGACGGTAGCACAAACAGATCGGCAACCGCGAATTCCCGGATCATTCCCGCACGCGGTACCCGGCCGAGAAACGTCAGATAACGACACTGTCTTCGGTTCGCAACCGATTGTTCTACATTGCCAGCAACTCGGAACTCATAATGCAACCCGTGCTCGACAAGTTTTTCCGCGGCCAAAGCGAGATAATGGATGCCTTTCCGCAGTTCCGCGGTCCCGGCAAAGAGAATCCGGCCGCGCACTGGTTCGTTGCGCACAGAAAACAATCCCGGATTTATCCCGTAAGGCACGATCGCCGTGCGTTCGCTTGGGAATCCAAAGTTGCGAACCAGATCATCGCGCACCCATTCCGAGGGGCAGATCACAGAATCCGCCTCCTCACGTGGGCCACCCGAGGATTCAAACCCGCGGCAGACGGCGGCGTAGTCAGGCACGTTTTCTTCCCAAGCGGGGAACCTCTTTCTCTCCTCCGTCAGAATGCGCTCAGTGCTCAGCGGGACATAAATCTCGGACACAGTGACAAGGCCGCGCCGTTTCCCTTCGGCAAACAGTGGACCGCATTCGCCAAGCATCGAGTACATGTGGGTAGCACTGCCAAAGCCACACCGCATCATCGCCATGCCAAGCGCATCGGAAAAACGAACCCCCTCACGACACGCCGCGGCCGGGTCGCGCGCCACCATCGCTTCACGTAAAGCGTGAACCAGGCTGAGACCCGGAAAGGTCGTTGTTTTTGCACGAATGTTGAACGGCAAACGCCGTGCGGCCAACCGGCGCGCGGATTTGCCGATAAAGGGCAACACGGCAGCGGCAGAAAAGACGGCGCCAAGACCAATGTCGCCCGTGATGTCAGTGTAGAAGTGGTCAAGCATTCCAGCTTTTTCCAGAATGGCCGGCACCGCGTAACTGCGCCGCGCGCCAACCTGAGCAACGATGAATTTCACAAGGAAAAATGCTGAAAGACTGAAAGCTTGGATTCTGAAATATGTTTACCAGTTTAGGTCGCCAGTTGCTTCGCCCAGCCACCTGGGTCGCCTCCCATGCGCGTGAAGCCTTGCGGGCGGAGTGCGATATAAAGCCACTTCATTGTTTTACGGCAACGCGAGCCGGCGTTTGTAACTTGCCATGAAACAAGCGTGCGCTTTCGAAGACAAGACGGAATTCCAGCTAACGCCTGATACCACCAGGTGGGGCTCCCGAATTACCCACGACCAGCCTCGCTTACAGGCGTAAAGAAACTGGGAGGAAACGCGCTCCCTGAAGTCACGAGCTCCCGCAAGCATTTCAAAGAGCACTAACGACGAATTAAACGCTTTTACTCGCGCGTCACGTAGCCCGATGTGGAACCTATGCCTGAACTTCGAACTGTGTCCGCGGGATTGCGCAAGCAAAGACGAAGGCTGGACCCACGCGTCTGTTACGAGAGACTTGAGCATGCCGTTGCGAAACAATGCCGGGGAATCGCATAGTGTTCCCGCGCGCCGAGCTGATAGCAAACCCATTGCAAACGCGATGAGTCGGATGCATCAATAGTGCGCACGACGCTGTCAACTCTGCTGGAAATAGGTCCACAAAATCGCTATTCCCAGGACGCTACCAACAAACATTCGCGCTGCCCAGTAGCCGCTCCATTTAAGGGGCGGGTCGACCACCAGAAACAGCACGCCGAGACATCCTACGATGTAACGACTCGAAAATTGCGCTGGCATTTTCATCGGCGTCAGCACGAGCGCGCCAAGACTCAGCAAAAGAAACACCTGGCCGGGATCTCGCCGGTCGCGCCAAAATGTTTTGAATGTAGTCCATGCCCAAACCGCACCAATTGCGGCAAGGACACAACCAATAATGAATCCGATCCACAACCCAAATTGGTTGCCGAATGTGTGAACAAGCAAAGATTTTGCAGGAGGGTCTTCATAGTTCCGCACGAAACACGACAGAGCGAATCCACACAGGGTGGAGATTATCCATACTGTTACTCGCTGTCGGCAAAGCCACCCCGGATTGAGAAATAGCGTAGCCACAGCTGCGTAACTCAACGAAAACAGCAGGTTCGCAAAGCTCCAAGATGACTCAGTGATCCGGTAGTAGTGGGGTGGAGCAAGGCCATGCCAAAGCACAAATAACCAGCTGCAGACAGCGAGAGAAGTGATGATACATATCAGTACGGACGACCACTTCTCGCGCAGCCAAAATATCAGCACGATCAACGCTGGAACAACAATTAGATATATCTGTCGTCCGAGAATTGCTGCTCCCAGGCATAATCCCGCCAGAAACGCTAACCTGAAGGTTCCTCGTGATAACACAACGTCGGAATTGATCACTCTCAGAAACAAGAGGACAAAACAGGTGAAGAAGAGTAATGCCGGTAATTCCGTCAGCGCCATGCCCACGGCGGGCCAAAGGAAAGGCACCCCCAACAGCGTGAAGCCAGACAATAATCTGGGAGGGACAGGGTCGACCGGTTTACACCTTGGAAGCAGCAGAACAACTCCGAGGAAACAACAGAAGTTTACCCATCGAATCGCCGGCGGTTGCAAGCGCGTAATCGGAGAGAGCATCAGGTGAATTGCGGGATAGAGCGGTCCGGCGGCACTACTATTTTTAGGCGACAGCAACGCGTCGCGCCACCCGTTCGTCGCCACGAGTTGGGTCAACCCGATATGGTTGTGCTCGTCATACCTAAGTTGCGATGGACTCGTGACAATCATCGCAACCATGGCTAATAAACAGCCGGTAACGACGATTAGCTTTGCGCCTAGTCCGTGGCAAGGTACAGAAATACTCATTATCAATCTTCGCATTACCGCTGGGCTCGCAAACTTGCGCAAGCGAAATACAACACCGAGTGTGACCGTCACGGCAAACCGACTTCATTCTGCTAGCGCTTCTCACAGATCTTTATCCGACTCGCTGTGTCGAGGCCGCTGTCAGGTGATTGGACGCAAAACACGGCGACCCAGCGCTGTGGCTACAACGCAGCGCGTCGGCGACATGAATTCTAAGGCAAAGCGAGCCAGCGCTTGTAACCAGCCCATGAAACAGGCCGGCGGTTTCGAAGACAGTACGGAATTCCAGATAATGCGCGCCCCCACCACACCGGTTCGCGAACGACCCACGACCACCCGCGCTTGCAGGCATAACGAAACTGCGAGAAAACGCGCCAGGCGAGGATGCCAAGCGCAAAGAGGGCAGGGCATCGCATCACGGTGCTCCATAATTCATTGCGCGCGTGACGTTGATGAACGTGCATCTCATCGCGCCCCTGCCCGGAGTAATGGTGACGAATGGTGATAACCGGGGAGAAAAGCACGTCATAACCCGCCGCCACACATTGGAGAGCGTAGTCGGGTTCTTCATACATGTGGAAAAACCGTGACTCAAAGCCGGGTAGTTGAAGATAAGTGGATCGGCGCAGCACCGCGCCGGAATTAGCAAACGAACGCGTCAAATGTTCCGAGCCAAAGTTTGTTTGCCCGAGTGTTTCGGGATACTCATCACTGCGCTGAGGAAAATGGAGCACGGCCAATTTCGGCCGCTGTTCAAACAAAGGGACGATGCGCCTGATGCAATCTAGCTGCTCCGGATAACTGTCGTCATCGAGGGCCAGGACCAAATCACCTCGCGCCTCTCGAATCATCCGATCACGGGAAACCACTGAACCTTGGCCCAGCTCATTTACGAACAGCCTCACGCACGGAACTTCACGTCTTGCCACCTTCACAGTGTCGTCGATGCAGCCATCGGCTGTGATGAGCACTTCCAATGGCGATGGATTCAACTGCCGTAGAACCCGACACGTCCGGCGGAAGTCACCTGCACGGTTCTTCGTTGTGATCATAACGGACAGCAATAATCCCACAACAGTTAACAGGCGGTTTCCGTTATAGCGATTCAGTTCCGGTGCCTCAATTGTCCTATCGACAATCGGCGCCACGCATAGCGAAATATCCGAGGAACCCAAATGCCCAAAATCGTTGAAGCATAATCGATGAACGACATGTGCCGGCGATGAACAAATAAGACGTCGGAGAAGTTGGCTCGCGAAAGCCTGAAGACAAAAAATCCCAAAGCCTGGAGACGAGACACAACATCTTTAACTTCAGTCTTTGACGAACCGCCGAGCCACTCGTGGAATTCGACTGTTATCTGATCAATGGATCGCAAGAATGCGTCGGAACATGAATTGAAAACTTCGATTTCTGCACCTTCGATATCAACCTTTAGCAGGCCAATCTGAGGAATAGATTCCGTTTTCAAGAATTCGTCCAAAGATAGACCTTCAACTCTAATAGTATCAATATACTCCCAATTATCTAACCGTTTTAGAGAAGTCACTTCGTGGTTCGAACTTATGTTTAACGCGACTGCCCCTGACCTGCCGCAAATCGCAAAATTGAACTTCTTCACGAAATCTCCAGCAGTCATTTTGGCGAATACCCGAGGGGATGCTTCCACGGCATAAACGTCGCATCGGAAACGGCTGGCCATTGCATTAGCGAACGCGCCATAATTAGCGCCAAGATCGAGAACCACAGAGTCGGCAGTTAATAAGTCAGGGGAAATAGAATGATGCACAAGGCTTATTATTTTCATGCTATGTCATTAGAACTCTGCTATCTGCGAAGTCGCGAAACGATTCGTAACCGTCACGATAGCGGCATTTCCTTACGGCCAGATTCCGCACCCATGAAGCATCTGTTTTGCCAAGCGCAAATACGACGCTTCCGAATGCCACGGCGGCGCCGATTCGTCAATCCTTAGTGGGCTGATGCCATCGTCAAACATGCATTCTCTGCTGTTTTTTATGGCTTGCCGCCAACTTTCCACGTCTTCTTTCCAGCCTTCAAAACCACGCTCCTGGCTCTCTTTGCGAGCCTTTCAACGCGCCTCCATTTGTTTCCGCGAACGACAAAGATAGTGCTTGTAAATGATGCGCTCTTTGGTAACGACACCGGCGTGTCGGGCCACGCCCAGTCGTCTTTCCAAATCAGACCTTCTCGATATCGAAAGGCCCGGGTTCCGACCACGCGACATAATAATGCCGCAACAAACGCTTAACCTTCTCGAAGGGCACGGAAAAATCTATGCTACCTACGTCTTTGTCAGTAGAACGTATTCCACCATGATTCCCCAGACAAGGTCCTGTCTCCTGGGTACACGGGAATAAAATGCTCTGGGATTTCCGACATAGAATTCGTCGACGTTAAGTTGCAACCACCAGTCTTCTTTTGACGAGCGATGTCCTCCCGCAACTCTCGCTGAACACCTTTGCAACTTGTTTCCAGAGAATGATTCCGGCGTGGTTCAATTTTTTGACGGACTCCCACATGCCATCTGTGCTTCCGCCGTCATACGCCTAAATATAGTCCGCCCATTTGATAGCCTCCAAAAGGCAGACGCTTCAAGAACTTCTTGTTATTTCTACCGGTCGTCACAATTCGTCATGCCTTTGAGCGTATTGTTTGATGATAGTTAGATTTCCTATCCAAAGACGAAACGCTTTAGTCTTCGTTCTACTTTCCCAAATATGACTCGGAGGTCTTCATTCAGCAGCGCCGCCCATGCGCCCAATTCGGCGTGGTTACGCCGATGATGCTCCAACCGGGCAATCGTAAAAGGACGCGCGTAACTCTGCCGGTCAAAGAGGAACGGCTTGCGGCCGCAAAAATGCGCTACCCGTGGGCGGCGAATCTCTGTCGGGAAATGCCAGCCCGCACCAGTACAGTCTTTCATCAGTTCTCCTTTCCCATGATGTCCCCATATATGCTGCAAGTTTGACATGGTGCTCTTGATTTCGCCGCGTTGCGCCATCGAGTGAACAAAGTAATTCAGCAGTGGCTGATCGGCGAAATCACCAAATAACCCTGGCGTTTCCTTGCCCCAGAACTCCACCTCCATCCATTTTACGAAGGGGATAGCGTCGCGCCTGCCTGCGAAGACGCCCGCAGAAAAATAGGCGTGTCCACGCCAATCAAATTCGGGGTCAAATCGCTTCAGCTTTGATGGATCAAAATAAAAATGCGGCAGCCATGCTGGAATTTCTATCGCGTCGGCTGGTATTGAAATTTCGCTCCAGAAAACCTGGAAATCGACGTCTGTACGGACCTGTGGAGTAAAGTCTCCCCAGACAATTGCGTCCGAATCAAGCCACACGTAAAACTCAAAAGGCCCCTCCCACATCGCCGCCAGTTTAGCGCGGCTGCTCCCACGAACTAGGTTGCGCATTGTCTCCGAGGACAGTTCTGAAACGCGTAAAACGATTAAATCGTATTCTCTCTCCAAATCAGATACATCAAACTCTCCATCTACCGTCAGGCAAATTGGCACTTCGGGGCAGTAGTGCCTCATGCTCGCCAGTGTGGCTTGAACCATGAACTTGTCACCGGCGTGGCAACCGGTCACAAAACCGTACGGCGCCTGCACCTTCACGTCGTAAGGGCTGATTGTTTGCGCTGTACGTCTTCACGCGACGAGACGCACTCTCGATAGAGCTGCGCGAATGCGTTGGCGAACGAACTCGCTGCGTTACGAACGCGCACTGTTTCACGGCCAGCCTCGCCGAGGCTTTTGCGAAGCTGCGGTGAATCCCGCAACTTGGTGATAGCCTCGATCAATGCCGCGCCATTTCCCGATTCACAAAGGACAGCACCCTGCCCATCAGGCGCGGCTTCAGGAATTCCGCCCACTCGAAACGCTACGACTGGTGTTCCGCAAGCCATCGCTTCGACCAGCGTCAGTCCGTAGGTCTCCATCAACGAAGCGCTGACAAAAACATCAGCAGCCGCAAACAGCCGCGCCAGGTCGCGTCGATCGCGAATGCCCCCTGTAAACCGCACATTCAAATGGTCCGGAACCGGCACGCTGCCTTCGCCGAATGCCAAAACGATTGAGTCCTGAAGACCTGGCAAATGCGACAGTTGCTTGAGCAGCCACGGCACATTTTTGTTTGCATCCGTCAGCGACGCGCCGCCTGTAATGATGACAAATGCGTTCTGCGGCAAGTCCAGCTGCTTTCGGCACCGGTTTCTGTCCTGCGGTTTAAAAACCGTTGTGTCGATCCCGGGAGGAATTACTCGCACTCCACCCGAGGCCTTGACAATTGGACTTCGCCCAGCCAATTCCGCCAGCCAGAAGCTATTCGCAACAAACTGGGCACGACAGTTCCGATACGCCTGTAACTTGCGCCTGTGTTCGTCCCTAGCTAGAAACCAATTGAAAGGCGACTTCAAGATCGGGCAGGGAGTGCAGGTCTCACTGTAGAGATTGCACCCACGATAGAGAAAGCAGCCTCCCGTAAAATGCCACATGTCGTGCAGACTAATCACAACCCCGATCTCTCTTGGCAGCGTATCTAACCAACTTGGAACGTCGAACCAGTCGGCCACGGTGTGGAGGTGCACCACGTCAATTTCTTCAAAGTCGCGAGCGCCACGAGGAGCCGAAAATCGCCGGGTTCCATGCCACGGCTCTCGGGAGACAGAAACATAAAACCGGCGAATCAAGCGGTCAAAAAAACGTCTGACGCCTCGGTCTCCCGGCGAGACTTTGCAACACAGCCGGCTCTCGGTTCCTTCCGCGTTTAGCATGTCGCACAACAGCGCGGCGTACTCATAGCTGCCGCCGGAGGCATGGGTACTGATAATGGCAGACCCGCATTTTTACTTTCCGATGACAGCTCGCGCGAGCAAATAACTTGGACATTTTTCAACTTGTGAAAAGTCCTACACCAAAGCGGTGTTCAGCCACGGTATAAAGTGATCCAGGTCCACTTTAAAATCCGGCTCCACGCAGTTGGCAGAGGCCTCGACCGCCTGGCCGACGAAACAATCATAATCATGTCCCAGCGTGCAGGCCATGATCCAATAATGTAACCGAGTGACCTCCGGCCCGTGAATTTCCAAAACCCGGCACCCGGCGGGCGCAAAAAATATGTTCGTCAGGCCTGCGCCGTGTTGGGCCAGCACGATAGCGCATTCGGCAAAAATCCGGACCTGTTCCGCGAAGGTCAGTTCTTCCGGGCGCACGACTTCGAAGCCCAGCCCCTTCAGTTCAGGCGTCAGTTCGTTTTCGTTGAGCAGCCGCCGGTATCCAGCATTGACACGCGAAATGAACACGCGGCGTTTCCGTTCGGTCGCTTGGCTTCCCAGTTTTTCCACAAACACGGCTCGCATTTTTTTGGCGATGTCCGGCGCGGTCGTCCCATGTTCGGAATGGCCGAGCGGAGTGGCAAACCAAAGCCGTTCCACGCTTGTCTCGCTGAAGGCCGATTGCGCCAGGCACCGGTCCGGAGCGATGCCCAAAGCCTGCAGGCTCCCGCGTTGGAAATCGCTCATGTCATCGGCGACCACAAACCGGACATCGGCCGGTAGATGTGGCAGGGCGGAAAACAGTCGTGGCAGCTCGTCCCACATCCAATGGTTGTAATTGCTGCCCCAGTGCCCCATCAGGCAATAGCAATTCCCGGTCAGTCGGCGCTTGTCGGTCAGCGGCCATTCATTCCGATAAACCGGATCATTATAAACATTGGACACGCGCCACTGAGCCTCCGCCAGGTGACAATTTTTGTCGAACGCGACTAGGCCGCGATTTCTCTTGAGGGTTGCCTCGGGCAGCACCGCGAGATGCTGGCTGGGGTAGCCCAACCCGTTGAGCCCCTGAAACAAACGGTTCAAGCGTGGGTGTTTCGCAATGCAGCTCGGCAGAGAAAAGTCCAATACAAAAGGATCATGAATGCGCAATGTTTTGTAACCGTGGTCCAGCGACCACCCGACGACATTCTCGCAGACCGGGGGCATTGGCATAATGCCAAAACGCTGGATCAAAATTCTCACTGCGCGACGAAACCGCGCCGCGATTTTAGCCGGCAGCTTGTTGAAATTCATTGATGAAAGATTCACGGGAGCCGTTTTGCGCATCAAAACTAAGCTGCGGCGCTTCGCACGCTGCAGTTATTGATTGTTGTATTGTAGCCGATTTCGCCGTTGAAATCTGTAGCGTCCGATTTTTACGCCAGTCCCCCCGGGCGCCGGAATAAAGGGGCAACTTTTCGTCTCCGGCGGACTCGATCACGTAGCTGGCCGCCGGCAGTGCGACGATCAACGACCTTTGCGCCGCGGAGCCTTGGCCGACTTCCAAAATAATGGCCAGCGGATTGCGGGCGATCTACGGGCGTTCGGCGGAGTGGTATTTGGCGAATGTCTAGCCAGCTGCAAAAGCGCAGGAGAAAACCCGAATCCGGTACTACTAATAGAATCGCAGACTTTGCAGAGGGTTTTCCTCAAACACGCGCTTGGTCAATTTCGGTCGATCAAAAATGATGAACGCCACTGCCCTCACCTGTTTTCGTTGCTAATCACGGACAGGAAACGAACGGCGCCACGAGACTAGCGCCGATAGACGCATCATTCAGCGCAAGTATGTTCTGGAAGGCAAAGATTTCGTTGCGAGACGAATAGCGTCCAAGCGGCAGCAGGGCATGGGGTAGTAGACGGTAAAACGAATATCCCCGCAGAATATCATAAAAGTCTTTAAGGAAGACGCGCGAAACGACATTCATTTCATTGAATTCAAATTGAATGGCGCGAACGGCGTTCTTTCGAATCATTGCCTGAGAACCCTTCAACACGTTCAGTTCATTGCCTTCGGTGTCAATTTTAAGAAAATCAATCGCGAGGATACTCGCGGCACAGCAGTAAGCGTCCAATGTGATGAGCGGTACACTGGTTTCTTTTATCGTTTTTGCGCGATGCAGGTCTTTAAGCACACCGGGAAAAAGGGAAGCATGTTCAGATCCAATCACCTGTTCATAATCGTAAATGCTGGCTTCACCCTCCGCGTCGCTCAAACCGATGGAACAACACTTCACAGTCGTTGTGGCCAGAGTCGCGCGGAGAACTTCAAAAGTTTGGGGCACAGGTTCAAACGCCACAATCTGAGCTTTTGGAAAGGCGGCATATAGAGCTTTGGAATAATGTCCCACATTCGCACCCACGTCGAACATTACAGGCTGCTCCTTATCCAACAGCCGAGGAAGTTACCTGCTCGATGAGAAACTTCTCACCCGTGATTTCATTCGTTCCCGCGGCTCCTATCCCCTGACGACGTTGGACGTAATACCTCAAAAAGTCGACACCGCAATAGTTCAATACAGCCGACAGCGCACAGGTTAAAGGATCTTTGATGAAACCCGGCAAGAACCGTCCAATTTTCATTGCAGCGCCCTATTAGAGGTTCTCATTTTACCAACGCCAGCAGTCAGTATCCCCCGAACACCCTTGCGGTAAACCGCATACTGAACTTGGAAAACAGCCATCGTGGATCATTAGCGATCGCTGTTTTGAGCGAAGAGTGCTGCTTGAAGAGCCAAAGGCTGCATTCGTATAAAAGTAGTCTACTATTTCATGACCCGTGTCCTTCAACGTGGCAATTGCCGCGTCAGCAGTGCAATAGTGAAGATGGCCCAAGGTATACCGACCGCCTATAAATGCGTTTCTCAAAACCGAAGACACATGAATATCAAGATATATATGAAATATCTATACTCAGCTTTCGCCCTACGCTTCTCGACGAATCCCATGTAGTCAGGGATATGTTCGGCTACGTCGATTACGAGAAGAAGATCAAAATGTTCGGTGTGTTTGTACTGGACAGTAAATCCTCTCGGAAGAACCTGATTCTCTCACTGGCCCCTTGTTCGGCTAGTTCGATTGCCTGTGGAGAGATATCATAACCACTAAATTGCGTGCCGATGAGAGATTCTTTTTGAGAAAGTTCGTCAATAATTACTCCTGCGACGCATCCTGTTTCTGCAATGGTTTTCGGGTGGAGGTGGTTGTTACAAATGATTTCAATGATTTGATTGGCCCCAAGGAGAATCCTCGGTATGCCAGGTCTGAGTTGTCTTCAATTACTCGTCCGCTCGTGTAAATCGTTTCCATGCTTTTTTTGCGTCTAACGAGCCAAGGCTTAGTCGCGGCTACCGGGAGCGATGCTGATAATCTGCTGAACTGTTTTAATCATGACAAAAGCTGGACGCGCAGCGGCTAGCTGTCGACGGCAGCGCTTTGTTAGATCGTGGTTCATCAGCTACCGCCAGAGGAAGAGTTTTGGTCGGTTTCGACGTTAAGTTCCATAACAAAACAAGGCATGTTCAGACGAGATTCAATTGCTCGTGGCCATGATTTCATAGTCTTCTTTAGCGGAGTACCTCGCGTTGTGAGACAGAAACTCGCGCAAGCGCGGCATATTCGTAGCTACCACCGGAGGCATGAATGTTGAGATGCAATATCTTCACGAAGCAAGCGGCGATCTGTGAATATCAAATTTCATTCGATGAATTTTCCGTCCCCCACATAGTCTTCATTGCAAGTCGCGCGTCGCGGGCTTTCTCAAACACACGGATACGTTCGTCCCAAAAATGATTATGAGTCTTCCACAAAGCAACGCCGGGAAGACCTTCGGAGGCACAGAACAACGCCGGTTTCAGTGGATGAATGTGTGGTCGCGTTGTGCCACTAAAGGAAAGTAGAATGTCCTCACCATTCCGAACTTGTGAGAGATCCGAGACGCCGATCTTCGCAGCCAGGTCGAAGACGCGCGTAAGATGTTCGTTCGTGAATGCGAACGCTCCGATCAACACGTCCACGTCCGCGTCTCGTCCGGTGATATGATGAAACGGGCTGCCATTCGAAGAATTAGTGCCTGGGTGAAAATCCTGTCCAATTATTCCGTGCGGACACTGCTCATCACTGAGAAGAAATTCAAAGAATTTCTTCCACTGCTTCGGGGTGAGAAAGATATCATCGTCAATCGAGAGGACGTACTCTGCCCCAGTCTGTTTTGCGAGAACCAGTCGATGACCGGGTTGTGTTGGGATCGTTTCATCGATAAGGGTCAAGCGGGGATCTGCCGATTGTACCCAGTCTCGAATTTTCACCCGTGGGTTGCTATTGGACACAATGACTCGTGTGACAAATCGATTCCGCAACGCGCCCTGAACGAGGAACCAGATATTCTGGGGGCGATTGTGCGTCAACAGCACAGCGATGCAGGTTTTGCCAGCAATGGGCAGCGCCCTCTTACTGAATCGCACCGTGATGTTCAAGCGAATGTAGCCGACGAATAGCTGCACCGCCTGCACTAGCATCCACAGTTTATGCCGCCAGGTGTGTCGGTACGGCAGTGTTCGGAATAAATACCTAACCTGAACCGGCAGGAACTCCTTCATAAATTACTCCCGTGGCAACTCTGGTATACGTTCTTTGGCGCCGTGCAACCTTCAACCGAGTCACGCCATTAAGCTTGGCAGCAAATCTTTAAAGCCGGGAGTAGCGCCGCGCCATCCGTGCTCAATCAACTGAGCAATGCACGAAGGCGTCATGATCACAAGGGCGCGATTGATTTTTTACGAAAGAACAGCAGCACCCCGAGAGCACCACCGTGATCGGTGAATCGAGTGTAGATCTCTCCGCATTTGTTTTCATACAAAAGCTTATGGATGGCGCTGAGGTCATACTCGTTCATCTGCATAATTGGTAACGGTCTCTCAAAACTATAGCCTTGAATAAGGTTCACGATCCCGTTCACAACGTAGATGCGATAGCGTAAATATCGAAGAAAACCACGGATGCTTTTTAGAGTAAAGGCACAGCCAGGCGGCAGAGTCCTGTAAGTAAAATGCAGCGCGCCGATTCCACCTTCATCGAGAAGACTTAACAGCCGTCGCAGCAGGCGATACCCACGGTCAACTGGAATATGTTGGAACACAATAAACGAATTGATGAAATCAAAACCTTCGCTACCAAGCGCGGAGAGATTGTCGTCAGCGAGCAAAAACTCAACGTTTTGAGCACCCATTTCCTTCGCATTTTTTGTTGCTTCTTCAAGCATGCTTGGCGATGCGTCAACTCCAACGACTTGATTACATGCTGCCGAGAGAGGAATGGTCAATCGTCCCACTCCGCACCCGAAGTCCAGCGCTCTTTTTCTGGTGAAGTTCGTGTCGAAGTGCTCTCTGATAGTTCGTAAAACAAAGTCTACGTAAGCCTTGCCAGTGGAAAAAAAATCTTTCTTCGCCTCTTCATTCAACTGTTCATTCTTATACTTCGCCTCTACAAGCACGGCAGAATAAGGCTGATTTTTCCCGAACCATTCCCAGACAGCGTCAGTATTTGTGATGGAGGGTTTCACGTCTACCCTAGTGTCACCGCGCTACCCAAGCATAACGAGACCAAAATAGGAAGCGGTCCTGGAAGGGAAAGTAATTCAGTCCCGATCACTAATGGCAATCCTCGTGATCTTCTGATAATCGATCCTGATTGTTCTGGTGGCGATCCTATACCCGGCGCTCTTTGCTGCAGCGCCGCCAATCGCAGTTTCGGTGCTGAGGTGATAATCGGATTCACCGCATACTTCTTCGATAATTTAATCATAATTATTACAGCCTGATTGGTTAATTGTGAACTTCGCTCCCCCAGCGGCGCACAACTTCTTAAGGCGAACTAAGAGCATAAAGATGCGTTGCCAGCGTCAGTAGCCTTTTGCATCAACATTTTTTCCGATTCGGGGCGATCAGGCGTCGCAAACATTTACCTCGTCAGATGACCGAATTCAATCCTTCCAGGAATTGCTGCTGCAATCTGACTGGCGAAAATTCTGTTTCGTAGGCGCGCCGCATTCGCGCAGCGAGTTCCAGTTGCAAGCCTCTATCGCTCCTTAAATGTGCGAGCGCAGACAGCAGAGCGCGAGCGTCGGGCTCCGTTACGCAAAGTGCAGCTCTACTCTTTTTTGCCCACTGCACTACAACAGATGTTTCCGGCGCCCAGATGACAACTGGCCGGCCGGCGCGCGAGTAATCGACGAGCTTTGACGGGAAACATGTTTCGGCACGGCGCCCCTGTGCTGCATCAAAAAATATTACGACCAAGTACGCGTGGAACGAACCCAGCCAGTCGTCAAAGCCTGCTTCGGCTTCGAAATCGTGCAGTAGATGCCGGTGCCGCATTTCATCGACTAACGCTTGCGGCCAGCGCGGGCGTCCTCTGAATTCGATCCGGACGTCAGTCTGTTTGAGCGCTAACTGAGCCAGATCGCACAGCATATCGCTGTAATCAAACATGTTGCCACTGTAGGCAACGCGAAACTCATCCGCCGAATCGTTCGACTTTGACGGCGCGATCGGCTCGACACCAGGAATCGGCAGTATGACGCGCGCGTTGCGATGCGGGCCTAACGCTTTGAGCATTCCCTCGCTGATACACATGCTTAGATCAGCAGATCGATGGAGCTCAAGAAATCGCTGCTCCAGTTGCTTGCGTACTGGAGTATGAACCTCGGCAATGTCGGGCCACCAGTCATCAAATCGCACAATCAACGGCAGTCGGTGCTGCCTCGCGTAGCGTTGCGCCACCCAGCAGCCGCTGCGGTATGCGAGTGTAAGAACAACTCTTCGCGTGCCACGGGGCGGCGCGGCAAGGTGCTTTTCTAACGGTAATGTAGTGTGCATCAGGTAATCGATGTCGCCTGCCCACCGGCGCGCGGGCGTTCGCATTAGCCGCGGAACAATCTTCGAGTGGAAACGGCCATGGACAATCTCGTGATGTTCAGCGGGCAAAATGTGCAGTCGAATGCCGCGGCGGTTCATCAGATGTCGATGCAGTATCAGTGCACCAGACATACTTCTCTCAGGGCGAACTGAGGAAATCAGAATCACATTAATTTCATCCATTGACCAACCCGGTTATTTTTTGGATGAAGATGTCCTGCAATCGGTCAGGATTAAACAGCTTCTGATGCAGGCAGCGCTTGTTTTGGGAGCTTCTCCTCCAACTCTCTGGCGATTTCATGGCAAAGGCAGACCATCCTGTAGGATCGCGGCGGAGACCACCGCAGCACCGCCGTGCTCGCGAGCAACACGCGCAGGTGTGCAATACTCTGGTCCCCAAAAAATCACTGGTTTTCCAAATGCAACGTAGTCGAGGAATTTGGTCGTGAAACTCCTGCGCATGAAAAGTTCATGCTCTTTCTCGAAGCTTATCACTGATAGCAGTGCGCTCGGCACTGGCCAGCTCCTCAGCAGCTTCTTCCGGTGGTTTGAATCCCAGATAGGTGCCATTTGCTAGCGCGCTTACGGAGTTGCTTTGCCCAGTCTGCATTTGATCCCACCGCGATAATTTACAAATCGCTCGTTGCCTCGACTTTCCCGATCAATTGAGCACAGCATGCGCCCGCAAAATTCTCCGGCGATCCGACATAGAGTGGCCGGAATTTTCCGTTGGAGGGCGGCCAGGACTTTTCCGGCACACGATGTCTGGCGAGCATCGGGTGAATCACATGTCTGTTGGAATGCGGACAACCACCTACCTTTAGAAATGATCCGTCTGAGACGGCCATAAGTTACGCCGAACCCACTCTGCCGCTTGCAACGGACTGGAGCACACAGGCCAATCAGCGGCGGCGGCTGGTCGAGCGCGAAGCCGATTGTGAAGCACTGTGCGAGGCTGCGCAATGAATTTTCGTAATTGCGCTACCCACCTCCGGAACGGCAGATGAAGCGCGTAGCTTAGCGTTGCTCGCGGCAGTGCTTCGATGAGATCAGCGACAGTCCGCCGCGTCCACGGCGAATCCGTCAAGATTTGTTCAATGTGTGAACGATAAAAACCCGGGCTGAAGAGAGATATGCTTGGTCGCAGCAGCCCTGAATCGAAGGCATCGCGAAGCACCCAATCAGCGCTAATATTCGGAAAGGTTATACTTCTTTTCAGTGGAGAACTTTCGATTTTATAATTCTTCACCCATGAGCCGTTGATCAGCCGCAGTCGACTATTCTTATCGTGAGTGTTGGTCGCCTGTCCAGGGTGCACTCCGATATAGAACGCAGGAACGTCATAATAATAAAAGCGCTTTGCAGCTAGGTGAAAGCGCATGCGGTAATCTCCAGCCGGCGGTATGAACAGTGGCCCCGCCTCTTTGTGATATTGCTTTACAAAGCGAACGGCGCAAAAAGTGGCGGACACGTGATCCATAGGGGGCTGCGTGTACGCGTGATAGGGTCCAATGCCGCAGCTGGCACAGCTCTTTAGCATGTATTGGCGAGTATCGTAGTTAGCTAATTCTCCAGAGAAGCTTGTCCTGCCATTCTTTGGGCTCATTTTCCCTGAGGAGTGATCGTAAAGGACAAATCCCGTGCCTAGCACGTTGATCTCACTATGCTTTTTGAAGATATTGCCGATGATTTCTAACACATTGGGAGCAAGACCGTTGTCATCTTCCAAGATGAAGAGTACATCACCGGAGACCTCGTCGAGTATGCTCTCGTGCATCACTGAAACATGCACGTTTTCACGAAATCGAATGCACCTTAGATTCAGGTCGGAAAACCGCTCGCAGACGATTGATGCTGGTTCGGCCGACGCATCATCCAGCACGAATATTTCCGTTTGAACATTGCGCTGGCCTTGCACGGTTTCCAGAGCTTGGGCGAGATACGTCGGTCGGTTATACGTCGGCACGAGAATAGAGAACTTAACTCCCATTTGCTGTAGTTATTGATTGGCTCTCCGCCTGATCGACCGCAAGGTACCGGTGCAGAGATTGCGGAATCTCGTCTAACTCAAACCGCTTCCAAGCACGAACCTCAGGCCAAATTTGCTGCGGCCTGTACATGTGAGCGTTCTTCAGGCCAACCTGAACGTTGGGAAGAACGCTTTGCAGCCATTCTTCGTACCGATAGTCCGGGTCACCAAAATGTGCCGAGCGTTTATGCTTCTGGATTGTTTCGGCCATCGTTCGCCTCACGCCAGTGAAGTGAATAATGCGAGCATCTGGAATGACGGCAACATTCCACGGCATCCGACAGTCGCGGAACGTTCGCCCGGGTCCGATGTATACTACAGCAAGGTCAGTCGCGCCCTCAATCGGTAATGCAGGTAAGCCAATCGCGGGAATCATGCGCAGCGCCAGCGCCGCCACTCCTCGCTCTGCCGCAGCGCGGACGATGTTGAGCGTTCCTCTCAACCAAAGTTCGTCCCCGTCAACAATCAAAACGTGGCGGAAGCCGTGTTCTCGAACCCACTTGAGACTCGCATTGCGCACGCGCGTCTCGACGAGAGTCCTGCTCATTCCGGGAGATTGATAATTACAGAGCCGGAACTGTCTCCGAAGAACCGTAATTCCGTCGGCTTCGAGACGGCTCGCGACCGAATCGAGTTCGGACGAATACTCCGGCTCCACCGGTTCACCCGACCAATAGCGATCGGGTTCTGCCCAAAATAGGCGATTAACGCCTTCATCAACGAGTCGACGACAGACTTCATAAAGGCAGAAATCGTCGCGAATTAACTGCATATAAGCGACGAGCTCGCCCCCTTGGCGAAGCTTGCGCAACGGCCGAAATTTTTCAAATTTGACCCTGATTCGCCACTTCAAATCCAAGTTCTCGAACATTGTAGCTTTTGCCGGGTGCTCAATCCTTCACGAGCACAGACTGCCGCACCTGCGGCATAATTCCCAATCGGAGGAGGTCTGTGTAACAGGCTCTCCCATGCATGGGCAGCAGTTTCCGGCATGTTTTTCCCTAATTTTGATTGTCATCACTGGATGTGAGGAGTTTGTAATTATTGCTTCTGGTAGTGAACTGAATTATGTCGCGATATCGATGGGCATTGTCAGCGCATCGAGAGCTACGAAGCTTTCCCTTTAGCATCGGAGCGGCAGTTAAAACCTTGCCAGGTATGTGTCGTAGAGATTCTTCGCGGTGCGCAGGGATTTTGGGTGGTAGCTACTACTCTGAGTTTTTATATCCTGAATCTGCGGTTTCGCTCTCGCAAAAGATGAGCGTCGCGGGCGTCTTACAGATGAGTTCGTACCTTTGTTGTTCAAGAAAACGGTGCACGCCGCTTGAGATCGCCTGCCTGACGGTCGGCGGCTCAAGCCATTCGACCGCGACAAAACGAGGGCGAAAACGATCCCAGTCATTGGACTCCAGAACTTCCAACTCCATTCCCTCGACGTCCACGGATAAAAAGGTCAGCTCTTTCCCTGGAGGTATGTAGTTTTCCAAAATCTCCGCGAGCGGATACGCTTCTATGACGATTTCTCCAGTTGGATGGAATTGCCCGGAATTGATCTGCCGATTGATCATCTGTTTATCGGCACTGTTCACTGAACTTTGATCGAACGTGGTAAAACGGATTGGTCCCCTCGCCTTGGCGACCGCGCACCCTAGATTGATATCTCTCGGCCGCAGTTTCTTGAATAAATCAATCTGTCCCGCCGTTGGTTCGATATTAATACCCGTCCAACCTCTTCGGTAAAAGTAGTACGTGTTGGAGTATGCGATTGGGTGGAACGCGCCGACGTCCACATAGAAACCGGAATCATGACCAAATAAAAGGTGAGCCAGGATTGCATCTTCCCCAGTTTGTGAGTAGAAGCGCGCACCACCAGAATGCCAGGCAGGACTCCCAAGGCGAAGTAGTCGTTGTTTGACGCGTAGAAGCAGACTCATGTCGATTCTGAATACAGTCTCATTCTGGTAACTACCGCGCGGGTTGCGATATCGACTGCCTTAGCCTTACGCCGCGAAATATAAAGACGATAATGGGACGCGTGCTTCGAATCATCACCTATGAAATGACGCCGCAGTCGATGAGCTACTTTCTGAATAACCACTCCCGATCCGAGACTCGTGTGACCAACGGGCGTTGCAAACCAAAGTTTTTCTACTCGCGTGCGCGTCCCGCTCCGTTGGACGATAGCACTAACAGCTTGCAGAGTTTCAATTGAAAAATCGTCACTGATTCTTTAACTTCTCGCTTTGTGCTGTATGCCAGCACTGATTTCACAGCTTCAGAAACTGTGTGACAATCGAGCTTTTTCACACCAGCAATGTCGTTGGGACAGCTGTGAAATCAATGAATTATTGGCGTTCTCTTATGGCAAAACAAGCAGGGAACATCACCGAACAATCCAAGGGTCGGTGACTCTGGTGCCCATCTTGAATCCGGTCCAGGCCTCAAATAATCCGATAACAGGCCTGCCAGCGGTTCCCGCCAGATGCACAATGCGGACGCTGCAGTCGTTCCTCGGCGAGACAATGGTGATCAGTAACAGCTTTCGCTTTTTTTCCACCATTAATTATGGCGCAAACAAAAATCAGGCGCGTACATAACCTCCGGCTATGCAACCATTGACTGGCTTTGTGTGCTGCGAAATGCAACTGCAGGCACGTTGATGAGACCTCTTTTGACGCAGCTAAAAAGCGCGTTGCACGATCCCACCGGAGGCCGACTAAAAGGGCCTGTGTCGTCATCGTAAATATCGACGAAATAATAACCCAATCCTTGCAGATACTCCGCCAGACGAAAGAAAGACGTATTATGAGCGTTCTCTGGGTGGAACGTAACCTCAGCGAGAATGAATTGAATTTGGCGGGCCCGAAGCATTGCCTCAGCTCCCTTGAGCACCTCCAAGTCAAACCCTTCTGCGTCGGTCTTTAGCAAATCGATATGAGTAATCCCCTGTTCAGCACAGAAAGAAGCTAACGTTCTGATCGTAACCAACTCACTGCACGATGAAGAAGAGCTATTGCTCAGCTCGTTTCGTAGACTGTTGAGTCCTGATATTGGAACGAGTTGAATTCTCGCAGTCCGATTGCTGTCGGCAAAGGCTAATTGAAACGCTCTTACGCGCGACCATCTCGACGCATGTTTAACCAGAGACTTGTACGTAGCAGCCACTGGTTCGAAAGAGTAAATCTGTGCACATGGAAATGCGCGCACATAATGTTCAGCGGTTTGCCCTTCGTTAGCACCGACGTCAAAAACAACTTTGAGGTCTGTCGCCGATCCCAGAAACCGAGCGACATCATGCGCGTGATCAAGACCGAGTGGCTGGTAAGCGATCTTGAAGTAGCGATAGCCAAGGCGTTCGATTATTCGCCTCACGAGAGTCTTCATTGTCGATCTTCTGATCTAAAATCCGTCCGAGCACGCCGCGGTACGGCTTTTGAGACGAAACGAAAACAGGAACCTACGTCCTTCGAACGTCAGCCGGTGCGTTCCGCAAAACTGAAGGAAGCCCGCTCGTTCCATCTTTCCAGTCGGCGACCAATTGACTTCGCGGAACGTCATTACTTGAGTTCAAGGAGTGACGGCTTCCCAAACCGTCGTTCCTTGCCACGCGCCAGCATCGATTTCACAGCCTCAAAAACGGTCTCCTCATCGAGTTTCTTCATACAAGCAATGTCGTAAGGACAGCCGTCGCGCCAATGGATAATCGGCGCTCTATTGTGACAAAACAAGCAGGGAACATCACTGAACAGACCAAGGGCCGGCGAGTCCGGTGGCAATCTTGAAGCGGGATCTACTGGCCCAAACAATCCAATGACCGGTGTGCCAACCGTTCCCGCCACATGCACCGGGCCTGAGTCAATGGAAATAACCAAATCGCAACTGGCAATCAGTGCTACGAGGTCTGCACCGTTTAGCCGACCAGTCAACGATTTCACACCTCTCAGATTATCGTATTCCGAAGATCCATCCCCTGTGTTAAGCCCGAATTGTATGATCACAGCATCGTAATCTGCGTGAATTTTGTTAATCAGCTTCTGCCATTTGGAGGCTTCCCATTCTCTCACATGCCAGTTGGGACCTGGGTTGATGCCGACTAGCAAACGCTGCCCGGTCCTTTTACAGTCCAATCCGTATGCAATGCAGGTCTCTTTGATCAGGCGAGGTGATGGATTAAGCTTCGTTTGACGCGCTGTAAGTGTAAATCCGCAAGATGCAGCGAGATCCTCTATCAGATGACACGCCACTCCGTTGCCAGTCATATCGCTGGTTGTATCGGGATTGTAAATTGCGTCCACCAGACCAAAAAGTTTGACGCTCGTTGGTATGGTCAATGGGTGAATCCACGTGCTATTCGCATATACCAGATCCGCCGACCGAGAAAGTATAACGACTTCCCGCCAAATTGCCGCTGTCATAAAAACAAGCAGCTTCCCTGGGTGGCGATGACGAACCTCATCGCACATCGGCAATGTGCAAAGCACGTCTCCTATCCCGCCAAACCGGCAAACGATGACGGCTCTCTTTCGACGCCGAACACATTGGAAAACCAGCCACACGACCCAGATGATGAAAGGTATCCACCATTCACGGGCTCGGCGCCTAAAACGGAAAAACCGCCGCCACCCTGGCCTCAGCGCCGAATGCACCGGACCGGGTAAGATTGAAACCACAAATCGTCGAAGACTGATCATCGCTAGTTACTGATACGATAATCTCCTTTAGGGTATGTGCCATCTAGTAACGACTCTGCGCAGCCTGCCTGACGAGACCGATCAACCGCCTCACCCGGGTCCGAATGGCTAATGACATCGTGAGTTGGTTCCAATGGTTAAGACACCAGTATCCTCCGTAGGCGGCCCAACCCAAGGCCAACACCTTTAACGGCATCAACCGCACCAGACGCGAAGCGGACTCCCAGTATAACCGCCTTGCCTCCCGATATTTTCGGCGCTCTGCGAGGCTGCGGAGCGATGTCCACCAGACTTGGTATTCGCGCGACATCAATAGCCGATGATAGCGGCCGCCAAAATGAGCGTCTAAAAGATCAATCGCCTTTTGATTGCACTGTAGTTGATTTACGGCCGACTTAGTGGTCCAGATGCCTCCTGTATGGATCCGCCAGCAAGACACGACTTCGCTTAAATAACCGACCGGACCTTTTTCCGCATAGAGTGCAAACACACAGGTATCCCGTAGCATCACCAATCCATTGAGCCAATCCGGAAATTCCACGAAATCCCGCCGCAGCAGCATACTGCTGGTGTGCATGGGGTAGTGCGTCAGGAAATCAGGCAGGTCATATTCCTGCTTGATCACGGCCGGTTCCAGCACTCCGGTATCTTTTTCGGCGCCATCGCTGGAAGTGGTAACGAATTGGGTCTTGGTTCCACACATCGAATAATGCGGCTTGGCTTCCATTAAGGCCACCTGCTTTTGCAATTTTTGCGGCGTCCGCCAATAATCGTCCCCTTCCAGCCAGGCAATGTATTTTCCCCGGCAGGCCTGCCACACCGCATCGTAGTTCCTGGCCATGCCCAGATTTTTTTCCGCCAGGAGGACGCGGATCACGTTGGGATACTTCCCGGCGTACGCTTGCACGATTCGCCGCGTGCCGTCCGTGGAGCAATCCTCTCCGATCACCAATTCAACCACAAATGCCGTCTCCTGCATAAGCACACTTTCAATCGTCTGAGCGATGAAAAGCTCGTGATTGTAAGTGATCACCGCCACGCTGACCGTGGGCTGATCGCACGCGGGTTGTCCTGCAACGCGAATCATGGAATAACCTTTGACAGCTTAAGTGCCAGTAGTTTTCTATACCTTCGAGCGGCACTGATGTGCTACGTGCGGCTTGTCAAAAATTCGACGACAACCTTCGAAAGAGGTATCTACTGAGCCCTCGTCGGCTACCTCGACGTACATCTGTTGCACTTCCCGGTACTGCTGTGGAACGCTCCTCAACATTTTCTAAATGAGCTTCTACCGGGATTGTACGCCGAGATCATCACGAACCAGTAGGGGCGCGTACAGGACCTACTGTTCCTGGAATCACCGGAGGGGGAAGCATCTCAGCAAAACCCGCGCCACAGTTTTCGCAATAGTTGCGGGGGCGCAAGCAATGCCCGCCCTAGGCGATAGCTGCGCGAACCTTGCAGGCTTTGGACTAAATCTTCCATGCTTCGGATTCGAGCCCGCAAAGTCTGCGCTTGCTCATCCATTTCGCGAACCAACCTATAACAAGCCATTTCAGGTTTACCGAAAATATAATTCAGGAGATCTGAACCATGCTCTTGGGCATTCATTCTTAGAGAATCCCTTCGCACGCGATAATCGAATCCAACTTTTGGAAGATGGACAAAGTTGCCACCGCGATACGCTACCCGCAACCAAAAATCCCAATCCTCCCATCCCATCCAAGGCATCCGTTCATCGTATCCACCAGCTTCTTCCCATAAGCTCCTTCGATACAGAGCAGAGGCGGAGTCTATAAAGTTGCTCCGGATCAATGACAACAAATTGAATTCCTGGACGTGCCATCGGCCAGTTCTTTCGCCGAAGTACTCTGCGTCCGAGTAAATTACTCCTACACTTGGATTCCGCCTTAGAAGAGATACGCCTTCGTTCAAATAAACATCTCGAAGGCGATCGTCGCTATCCAATGGCAAAATGAATTCGCCTTTGGCCAATCGGATTCCGGCGTTCAGAGCGGCACCGAAGCCCCGGTACGGCTCAGACACAATGCGGTGGCCCGTCTTCGCGAGCTCGTCGAGAATCTTGGTAGTTTCGGCTTCGGACGATCCGTCATCAACGATAATCACGTCGATCACATTTTCATTGCGAACCTGCTCTACGTTGGCAAGGGCTGCGCGCACCGTCGCACCTTGATTGTAGCACGGGATGACAATTGAGACGTTCCCTGCGCCAACCGACGTGTAGGTCATTAGCGATAAATACTAGCCACAAGTTGAACGACTGCACTCCTTGGTCGTTGCCATGCAATACATGTGCTTGACCGATCTTCAGCGAAACTTCATCTTAACACGCAAACCGTTTCGCCGTAATTGTCCGAATCGCAGCGCGCACCGAACCCGCCAATCTAGCAGCGGATAAATTGTTGGCATTCTAAGCGTGTCAAATAGACAGTCGTGTTCGAAACGGTCAATCTGCTCAGCTGCATTGCGATTTGATGCACGCCGCAGATGAACACGCAGTGATGCCAAGGGCTCCGCAATGTAGCCAACATCAGAAACAGCCATAATGCGCACCCACATCTCCATGTCGACCAACTGACGCATTTTTTCGTTAAACAGTCCGACCTCACGAAGCACGCTGGTCCGAATTAAGACTGCGGTAGGTTCTCCAATCTTGTTGAGCGGCTCATGCAAGAGGTCCTGTGATCGCAGAAGCGAAGGTCCAGGCTGGCTAGTCTTAAGCACGCCTAGTGCGGCAGAGAGATCCTGATATCTTAAGAGCCATGTGGTGATCGCATCCCCTTCCGCGGATGGCTCAATGAGTAGCTTCCGCTGGCTAAAGACCAAACCAATGCGTTCATCGGACTCGGCCACTTTCACCATCTCTTCGAGACAGTTAGCGTGCAGCAGGTCATCCTGGAAAAGAAACTTGATGTACCTGCCTGATGCCGCGCGAATAGTGCTGTTCCAATTAGCTACCATGCCCGGAGTTTTTGCGGGCAGAATGATAAGGTTGACTCGTGTTCGCTCTGCGTGGTCGAGAATGATGTTTACAGTTCCGTCTGAAGAGCCGCTGTCGGAAACGACAATTTCCTGAGGTATGACAGTCTGATTGAGGACGCTTCGAATGGCATCCTTGACGTAGAGAGCGCCATTGTATACCGGCATGCATACAGTAACTGGCACGTTGTTAGCTGTACTTGCCATATGGATACCGCAGGTACGTATTTGATAACCGCTCCGCGGTGGGATCTATTTTGCTAGATTTCAATGCAACTCAATACGGCAGGATGAAACACCGTCTTTGGCTACGATGCTCCACAAGCGGAACTGTTTTCAAGCGTAATTCTTCCAGAATCTCCACTGGCAGGTTTGAGGCTTCCAGTAATTCAAATGCAATCTTTGGGCTGACTTGACAAGGCGCCTCACGCAGCAAGGCCGCTTTCAAAAATGGCATCCCGGATTCCAACAACAAATCCGGTAAAAGTGTGGTCGTGTTTCGACCGGGCAAGCCGCGATTATAATAACAATCCCCAATTTTCTTCACCAAGCTGCGCCGACTCAAAAACAATGACCACATGCGCTCTTGGGCAAAGACCGCCTTCCATTTGAACCCATTTTCTTCCAGCCGGCGGGTCAGGCCAATTTCGTAATTTTGAATCACCTGCTGTTTGTCTTTGAGTGGCAGGACTGAACGCCAGAAATCCATGAAACACGCGGCTTGAATCACCTGCCGCCGAAACACCATGAAGTAAGTCTGCAAATGACGACCACCCTCATCGTTGTCGGTTAGCCCCCAAAAATCGCATTCCTTCACCGATGAATTCTGCCAGAGTGGCGCTAGGGGTCGCAGAGGCCCGACTGTGCTTGAATTGGTTAGCAACAGTTCTTCTACTTGGGATAAATCGTATTCTGCCAAGCCGGCCTGCCACATGGAAAAATCGTAGCCGGTATTTTCCCGCTGGATAAACTTTTGGGATAGCGTCGAAATCTCCGACTGACTTTCGATTGAGATGGGCGAATTAGAGACAAAACAGATTTCAAAGCCGAGAGAACGGAGCTCTTTGAGAAAATACGAGACATACCGGGCCACTTTCGTGCTTTCACCAAAATGAGCATAAACTGCTAGGCGCGTCATTTCGGACACTCGCAAAACTTTATTCGCGACGCTTGCGCCCGATGGCTATCAGGTGAAACGGCTTCGCAGTCGTTGACAGAACCGTTTCCACCCCGAAGTAGTCAAATAGTTCGCGCATCAGAGACAGGTCGAACACATGGTGATGAAGGCATCTATTCTGGAAGTTCGCGCGCGACCGCTTTTCGAATGCCGCAAAGTTTCCTGCTGGCGGATCCAAAGCCAGATCATGAAGTGCGAGGATCTCTTCCAAATGGGTAAAGTAATCTTCCGGCGTTTGCATTTCCAAGTCGCGAACTAAATGGCTGAAGGCGGTGACAGGCCGACGATGGTCGAAAGTTCCACGCTTGTCCGGGAGCACAAGAAAGATCACGCCCTTTTTCTTCAGCACACGCAGCCACTCTTGGAAGGCGCATAAAGGGTTCGCCATGTGTTCAAGACAATGGCTGGTCAGCAGAAAATCATATTTGCCGGACGGAATCATATGAAGTTTGCTTGCTTCGGCGATGAATTGGTAACCCAGTTTCTCTCCGGCAATGTGATGCATTCCTTCTTGAATTGATCCCTCCCAGACGGTTGAAGTGCTGAAGTTGCAGCCGTCTACCCTGGATGCCAAGGAATATACCGGCCACAGGGTGTCAGACCGAAAAATTGCGCTCGGCCCACCTACCTCAAGTCCATATTTATTGCGAAAGAAACGCTGACAGCTGTGAAGCTCCGGCAGCTTTGTGTATGGTCTGCGCAGCCTTTGGTCAATCGCTGAGACAATGCCGCGAACTCCTGATTTCTTGTAACGCGATACTATTCGATTCCAAGGAGCGGTCATTGCTTTTGGACTTTTTGGAGTCTTAAGGAAAGATTTTTTGTTTTTCAATCTCTTACAAACGGATTGTTACGTCGGAATCATTACGGACCAGTAGGGGCGCGTCCAAGACCTTCTGTTCCTGAAATCAACGGAGGGGGAAGCATCTCAGCGAAAACCGAGCCACAGTTTTCGCAGCAGTCGCGCCGGGGCAAGTAAGCCACGTCCTAAACGATAGCTCGGTGAATTTTGGATAGTCCGGATTTCTCCCCTCAACTGCTGTATTTCCTCGTCTGTTTCACGAAGCAGCTTGTAACAAGCCAATTCAGGCTTGCCGAAAATGTAGTTTACGAGTTCTGCAGCACGAGCGCTCATTTTTACATCGGAGTCGCTCCGTCCACGATAATCAAACCCGAGCACAGAGTCTTTGTGCACACGATAATCAAATGCGATCTCGGAAAGATGAACAAAGACACCACCATGACAAGCGACCCGTAGCCAAAAATCCCAGTCCTCCCATCCCATGCAGATGATTTGCTCATCGTATCCGCCAACTTCTTCCCACAAGCGCTTTCGGTAAAGAGCACAGGTATCGATGAAGTTTCGCCGGATCAACGACAACAAATTGAAGTCGGTACATACCATCGGCCACTCCCCTCGCCAAAGAATTCGGCGTCTGCGTAAATTACTCCTACACTTGGATTGTTCTTTAGGAGAAATGCTCCCTCGTCCAAATAGACGTCTCGGAGACGGTTATCACTGTCTAACGGCAAAATAAATTCACCTTTGGCCAATCGTATGCCCGTGTTCCGAGCTGCACCGGGACCACGGTCAGGCTGAGATACAACAGAATACCCGCCTTTGTTGCTTCCTCGAGAATCCGGGTGGTTTCAGCCTCGGACGACCCATCATCGACGATGATGACCTCGAGCAGATTTGCGTTACGAACCTGCTCTACGCTGGCAAGCGCTTCACGCAGCATCACTCCGCGGTTGTAGCATGGGATGACAATTGAAACCTTGCCTTCAGTCATCGGGGTCGTCATTTGCAGGTTTGGCTCTGAACAGGCGTGTCTAATTTAGACTTCATCCAACGCATCTATTCCAATTATTAGCTAAACCTTGATTCTGCGATTGGGCATGGAACGTTACCCGTCCCGCACCTAATCGCCGAGTAACTTCGAAGCAGTGTTATCATTCGAGCAGTCGTCGACAACCTCGAACTGTATGACGTCCGTATCAGAATCTTGCGACAACACACTCTCCAACGTCCGATGCAAAAGCCTCGCGCAATGAAACGTGGATATCATTAACTGACCACAACGGCCGAAGCGCGCTTTTCTCGAGCACGGGCTAATGAGCGCGCCGGTACCGCAAACGCGTCTGCGGATGATTTGATGGCCCTTAGGCTTCTCATTCAGAGACGGTCGAGTTGACGAAACAACTCCGTGCGGACATTTTCCACGCGAAAGCTGCTGACGGGCATATAACTGCGGCGGTGGCGGACGCCTCCGCCCAGTGACAGCGGGTTCTGGCGAATCTCATGACCGCATTGCACAGGCCCGCCGCGTCCGTGACATTCGCGGCGCATCCTCGGGAGCGAATTCAGAAACGACCAAATCGCCGTGCCTCGTCTGTGCATGCAATGATTGGTAGTCCGCACGCAAGATAATCGGCAAGACGCGACGGCAATGAAAATCGGCCCACTGTGGTGCTCGGATGGGAAACGGGTAAATAGGCTAGATGGCATCTCCGCAGCAAATCTTCGTACAGCAGCGTGAGAGAGCAATCCATGGTCTTGAATCTCGCCGCGCAATTCTTTGGCAAGTTGCTTTCCTGAGAGCCCGGAGTAATGTAATTCAACACGCGGGAAACTGATCTTTGATTGCTGGCCAGGAGTCGATCAGCAACTTGAGGCGCATCATCCGGAATACACCGCCCGACGGTGCCGGTAATGACCATCCTGAGTGGCGCTCCCAAATAGTTGCCGGCCCGTCGACTGAGAAATTCGAACAAGGCGGCAAAAGACTGACAGATTTGGCCTCGTTGTTCCGCATCTCTGCAGTGATGTTGGCGCTAATGCATAGCACATGCCTGGCCTCTCGGATCAAGCGCCGGAAATTGGGCGTCTCCTCTTTTGAGAGGCGATCGTGAAAAATATCCATTACATGGAGAACGAAGGGCGGCTTACCCGCACCTTCCCAGAGGGCACAAGCTCTGGAAGCATCCCATTCGTGCATACAGATGACCCACGCCCGCCGGGGTCGTGACCTGAAAATGCGTAGCTTGCGATTTAATTTGGCGAGGTTGAGTTGATCTCGGCTCCACCAGTCCAAGCCCAGGCGACTTCGGCAGCGCATATATACCCCGCGGCCGCGATAGAAAGGGAACGGCCACCACGCCATCGCCAACGCCTTCGCCATCGCATCATCAGCGACGACAACTTGCTCCACCGATTTCGCTCCCGACTCCGAGATGTCCCACATCAAATGCACTACGGAATTTTCACGCCCCCTCAGCAAACGACTGACGTAAACGGAGGTGCCACTGGTTGGAGCGAAACCCGTTCGATAAATCAGGTAGAGCGGATCAGTCACTGGTTTGATTTAAGTCTACTTTGACCGTCTCGTTTTCCCCGCGAAAAAGACTTTCCGGCGGTTGGTGGCCAGCGGGTGTGTAGAGAGCACTGGCGGACGAAGACAATGCCGTCTAACAAAGCTCGCGTGGAAACTGGATTCATCCACCGACGTAACGTGGAAGCCGAACTTGCTGAGCACTGCAAAGTCTTCCCCATAAATGCGCTGGTGATCTTCTTGGCCGGCCAATCGCAACCGATCCGCCGCCGAGGCGTCCGACGGAAGCTCGACCTTCTCCGTAAGATGGTCAGCTTGGGGCACGGTAAGAACCGCTAGCCCGTCCGGTGAAAGAATACGCTGCAATTCCCGCATTGCCTCCAAATCATCCGGGACATGTTCCAAAACATCACAAGCTATCACCGTATCAAATGAGTTTTCGCCGAGCGTGTCCATTCGGCTCATGTTCAAACGCAAGTCGCAGGCAGGGTCGAGAAAATCGGCCGTTACATACTGAGATCGCCAGATGCTCGACAAGATGGCGAACCTCCTGCTCAGGAGCGAAGTGCAGCACTCGTTTGCCCTTGAATAATCGATCGAATGACCACTCCGGAAGCAGCGAATAGCAAGCGATCATCAGTCGATGTCGCACCTGTGATTTGCACTTGGGACAAATGGTGTGCGGATGCCACGAATCGCTGCCGAACTCCCAGCCGCGCCAGCCGCACAGGTTACAGCGCCGGCGACCGAGAGTGGCAGCGATGCGGCGAAATCCGACCGCTGCAGCGTTCCGTGAACCTAAAGTGTGAAAAGCCCTAATCAGTTTGCCAACGGAGTTCATATTTGGCCGTCGCAAACGACCAATTTACAGTCTTGAAATGTTTGGGGCGAAGATTGTCGCGAAGCGCGCCGGAAGGAAGCGGCAAGTGTTCAACTCGGAACGCAAATCGGAGCCACCTTGAGTTGTCACCAATAGTTAGCGCCGCGTCTTGAAAGTCGATCCGGTGCGTGCCGTAACCAATCTTCCGAAAGCTGGCGCT
>CAWGSY010000002.1:0-31417 GCA_963825355.1 uncultured Verrucomicrobiae bacterium
GCCTCATTACTGTAACGAGAAAGTCACTTTAATTCGATTGCCCGCTAATCATGACGGCATCAACATTGTTTGCAAATTGAAAACTAATCCAGACCGAACAACTCTATGAAAAAACAACAAAATAATTCGACTAAGGCTTGGGCGCTCCAAGTCGCTCTTTCGGTTGCTCTGCTATCTAGTGCGGCGGTCTTACTGGCCGCGAGTTTCAACTCCACTGCGGGACAGACTAACAAGGTGCCTAATGGGGATACCAACACGGCAACGCCTATCAAGCATGTAATCGTCATCGTGGGTGAAAACCGCTCGTTCGACCACCTGTTTGCCACATACCGTCCCAAGCAGGGCGAGACGGTGAACAATTTACTTTCTGAAGGAATTATCAACGCTGATGGAACGCCGGGGAGTAACTATTCGCAAGCTACGCAGTTCCAGGCCGACATTACCGGAAGCACCACTTATCAACTGAGCCCGACGACGGGAAAAACCGCCTATCTCACTTTGCCTGCGCCGTTGAACGGCGGACCAACAGACGTCTGCATAGATAACGGCATGTGCGACCTTCGCGATGCTCTGTCCACAGAAGATGGGTTGCCCAAACCACCATATCCTTACTACACGTCGTTGTTGCAGGGCGGAACTGGACTAACCGGACGAGTCCCGGATTCGCGAATCAACGGTGTGAGCAGTTCCCCGCCCTACTCGACGCTCGCGCCGGGTCCATTCCAACTTAGCAACGGCGGCGCGTTCCCTTATATCTCATACGCCAATAGCCCGGTGCATAGGTTTTATCAGATGTGGCAGCAGGAAGACTGCAGTGCCGCCTACGCCACGCTAACCAATCCGAGCGGTTGCCTGCACGACCTGTTCACCTGGACCGAAGTCACCGTTGGCTCAAACAACAATGGCAAAGCTCAGCCTGCAAACTTCAGCACGGATTATGCGCCAGGAGCAGTCACAACAGGCGAAGGCGCAACTGCGATGGGCTTTTACAACATGCAGAATGGCGACGCGCCCTACACGAAGCACCTCGCGGATAATTTCGCAATGAGCGACAACTACCACCAGCCAGCGATGGGCGGGACTGGTTTGGACTCGATCATGCTGTTTTTTGGCGATGCGATCTGGTTCAACGATCCGAACAGCCCGACGCCTCTAATTCCTCCGCACAACCAGTTGACCTTCGCTGGCGGTCCGGTAGACGAGATCGAAAACCCAAACCCGGTTTCCGGAACGAATAATTGGTGGACTCAGGACGGCTACGGCGGGTTCGGAAACAATGGTGTATCCATGGGCGTTTACGGCGGCGGGAGCTATAGTGACTGCTCGGATTCGTCACAGCCCGGCGTCGGCCCTGTCGTGACGTATCTGGGTTCACTGAATCCTCCGATCAATCCGAACTGCGAACCCGGCCACTATTATCTTCTGAACAATTACAACCCGGGCTACTTCGGAGATGGGAGCAACGCGTATGAAGACACAAATTCCAACAACACGCCGTTCACGATTCCACCGACCTCGCAGCGTAGCATCGGCGATGTCATGTTGGAGAACCATATTTCGTGGAAGAGCTACAACGACCAGTGGGACAACTACCTAAGCGATAAGTATCAGCTTAACTATGGGGCGGTGGGCCCATTGAGCGATTCCTACTGCAACATCTGCAATGGCTTCCAATACCAGACGCAGATCATGACCAACCCGGCGGTGCGCACCAACCATATTGTCGACACCGACCAGCTCTACCAAGACATCCGCAACGGAAGCTTGCCGGCGGTGTCGTTCGTCAAACCAAGTGGCTGGGTAGATGGCCATCCGGCCTCATCGAAATGGGATTTGTTTGAAGGGTTCGCCAAGAAGATCGTGAGCATGGTTCAGGCGAATCCCAGACTTTGGAGCTCCACTGCGATTTTCATAACCGTGGATGAAGGCGGCGGTTATTACGACTCGGGATACGTGCAGCCGCTGGATTTCTTCGGCGACGGCACGCGCATTCCTCTGATTGTGGTTTCGCCGTACACCAACCCGGGCCACATTTCCCACAACTATTCGGACCATGTTTCGATTCTGAAGTTCATCGAACGCAATTGGGGCTTGCCTGCGATCTCCGACCGCAGCCGCGATAACCTACCAAACCCGACCTACGACCCTACGGTCAGCAACTATGCCCCAATCAACAGCCCTGCCATTAGCGACCTTTTTGACCTGTTCAACTTCTGACGCCAACGTCCAACGCGGTCGCACACTTGACGAGTACGTTTCGCAGACTGGATCCCCTCCGATCAGACCCACAGCGGACCAGGGCGGCCTCTAGTTCGCTTTGCCGAGCGTGTTGGTCCGGCCAATCGCCTGAGAGAACGTTATTGTTTAACTGAATGAATAGTATGTGCGCAGTCCGATTTGGAAAGTCTCGCTCCAAGAAGAGGACTCTCAACTCCACCCGGCTTGGGTAAACAACAAATAATATGAAATCGTTATCGATCATTCTTCCTGCATTTAACGAAGCGGCAAATATCCGGCATGTAGTTGAGGAGGCGTATCGGAGCATACCGACGCTGACTCCAAATTTTGAAATCATCGTGGTGAACGACGGTAGCAAAGATGGCACCGGGGACATCTGCGACCAGCTGGTCGAGGAGTTCCCCGAAGTGCGGATTGTTCATCATCCCCAGAACCGTGGGTACGGAGCGGCGCTCAAGAGTGGTATCGAGCGGGCGCGATATGATATAATCTTCTTCACTGATTCTGATGGGCAGTTTGATTTAAAGGAAGTGGCTGCGCTTCTCGAAGAGACGGATTCCTACGACATCGTTGCTGGTTACCGAGGCCGGCGACAGGACCCGCCGCACAGACTGTTGTTTGCTTGGGGTTGGAATATCCTCGTTCGAATCGTGCTCGGGGTCAGGATCCGCGACATTGACTGCGCTTTCAAAGCCTTCAATCGCTCTGTCTTCGACACTATCCAGATCCAGTCGGTGGGCGCAATGGTCAACACGGAGATCTTCGCTCAGGCATCCAGGTTTGGTATGACGGTCAAGGAAGTGCGAGTGAGCCATTTTCCACGACGGCACGGCAAGCCGACTGGCAGCAAGGTTGCGGTTATCATGAAAGCCTTTAGGGAGTTGATCAAAATGCGACGTATGGTGCACACGATCACTCCCGACCAACCGGGACTTTTCAAAAGCCAAACCTCCGGCCTGAGACGGTCTATTCCGCTCCGCAGGAGGGGTGAGACAAATCAGGGCTTTGCCCCCTCATAGTGTCGCGTGTGCGCGCGAGGGCCCCCGCCGTTGGCGGCGCGCGATATGACGTCACTGACATTGGGATCGCTTAGGACGCGCATTTGATTGGCGACTCTAGTGACTTGGGGGGAAACGCCAGCGGCAATTCCCCGCGCGATTACGGCGCACGACACGCCCTAAGCTGATCCCCCGATGCGCCCCCTAAACATTTTCACATTTTGTGCTTGTGCTTCCCGCGCGTTCCAATGCAGTGTGGAAAAACGCGGGCCGGAAACCGGGCGCATCTCGTTTTCTGCCCTGCGTGTTATCGCAATCCCGGTGGGACACACACGCCCTAGCACACCTGCCGGGGTTGTTCTTTTGAATGCCGCGTCGCGGCACGCTTTACAGGATGCGGCGCTGCAATGAGCCGGCTTGATTCGCGATATCCTCCGGGGCATCGAGTATACCAAATCACCTTCTTGCCATCACCTAAAAAGTCACAGCGAACGGTTCATTTGAGTAATCGGAATTAATCGTCCCGTTGGTAGCTCGGACTCTGTAGTAATATCTTGTGTCAGATTCAAGTCCATTTGTATCGCTGTAGCTTTGCACATTTGCACCCACCTGGGCGATCTGCGAATAACTGCCATTGGCTGTTTGTTTCCGTTCAATCTTGTACCCTGTCTCGGAAACCGAATTATCAATCCAGGTAAGATTGATTTGATTTGAAGACACTGCCGTTGCAGTAGCAGAGGTCGGCTGTGCCAGAGCAGTTGTGCCATTGACTTCATTTGAGAAGGGAGAATCTCCAGCGGAATTGTAGGCAGAGACCCTGTAGTAGTATTGAGTCCCATCTAAAAGAGCGCTATCGTTGTCCGTATAAGTTGTTACATTGGCTCCCGGCGTTGCGATTTGTGCATACGTGCCTGTAGCACCTTGTTTCCGTTGAATCTTGAAACCCGATTCATTGTTAGAGTTATCAGTCCAGGCGAGAAAGACTTTGTTTGATAAGAAGGAAGTGATCGTAAGTCCTGATGGTGCGACGAGGAATATTAGAAAGAGTCGTGGCGTTTTTCTCACTGCTATATGCGGAGGTCGCAATCGCATTGTAAGCTCGCACTCTATAGTAATATTTGGTTCCTTCATTGAGACCTGTAGCGTTGTAGGAGGTTATGTTCGGGCCAACGATTGCAATTTGAACGTAAGTGTAAATCATCAACAGGGCTTTGCTCGATTCTATAACCGTTTCACTCAAAGAATTATCAGTCCAGGTAAGATTTATTTGAGATGAAGATACCGCTGTGGCGATAAGGGATGTTGGGGCCGCAGGAGAGTTATGCCATTGACTTCATTTGAGAAGGGAGAATCTCCAGCGGAATTGGTAGGCAGAGACCCTATAGTAGTATTGAGTCCCATCTAAAAGAGCGCTATCGTTGTCCGTATAAGTTGTTACATTGGCTCCTAGTGTTGCAATTTGTGCATACGTGCCTGTAGCACCTTGCTTTCGTTGAATCTTGAAACCCGATTCATCGTTAGAGTTATCAGTCCAGGCGAGAAAGACTTTGCTTGATATGACGGAAGTGATCGCAAGTCCTGATGGTGCAACGAGGAATATTAAAAAGAGTTGTGGCGTGCTTTTCGCTGGTATATCCGGAGGTCGCAATCGTATTGTAAGCTCGCACTCTATAGTAATATTTGGTTCCTTCACTAAGACCTGTATCGCTGTAGGAAGTTACATTTGTGTTAACGGTTGCAATTTGCGCGTAGTGTAAATCATCAACAGGGCTACGCTCGATTTTAAACCCAGTTTCACTCGAAGAATTGTCAGTCCAAGTAAGACTTATTTGAAATGAAGACACCGCTGTTGCGGTAAGAGATGTCGGGCTGTTTAAAGTCGTAATGGCCGATGTTTCGTTGGAATAGGGTGAAGACCCTCCCGTATTGAAAGCTATAACCCGATAATAGTATTGAGTCCCATCAACCAACTGACTGTCCGTGGACACAGTGGTATTAGGTGCCATGTTCGTTAACAAAGCATAATTGGCGTTGGATCCAACACTGCGTTCGATTCGTTCCCCGATTTCGTTGTTTGCATTGTCAGTCCAGCCAAGGTTAATCGTCGATGAAGAGGTTGCCACCGCTGCCAAACTTCTTGGAGCAGGTGGAATAGGTGGCGTCGTTGTCAAAACATTTGCAGCGCTTGTAATCACTGAGGCTAATAGGGGGTCGTCACAGTCTGAAGCGTAGACCTCGATGAAGTGTGCGCCAAAGCCGATCCCTCTTGCCAATCCCAGGTCTAACATCAATCGCCCTGTTACGGGGTCGATGGCTTCTCCCTGTGGCAGGAAGAATTGATACCCCACAGTCGAAGTCGGACACAATAATGATACCTCCGCTGCTCCAATTGACCCGTTTGCTGGGCCGCTAGGATAAAGGAGGCCGTCCGACTTTACGCCGAAGTGATTGCCGGGATAGCGAGCCACCCCGTAATCACACACCGCCTGTAAGGAAACAGTTCCGGATCGGAAGCGGAATCGGCGACGCCATGTCCAGAATGAATGGCGTATTCGGGAAGTAAGTTCCGTATTGATCGATAATCCATTGCACGCCTTGTTGCCAGTTCGGGAGTCCACCCAGGGTGTTAATGAAGTAGTTCATATCGTCTGCCGTGAAACAGAAATACGATTCCGCCCTCCGACCCGGGCCACCCATGACAACATAGGCAAGATTCGGAGCGCTGCCGTAGCGCGCAGCAAATGCTTGAACGAACGCGCCCCATTTCGCCTGAAAAACCGGGTCCCACGGTAGGGGCATCGGCGAAATCTGTGCGGTGACGATCGCAACTCCCGTAGCGGATGCCGTCGCGGGCGCAGAAATCGTAACACTGCTGCTTGAGTTAACCGCGATGATAGTAGCTCCGGCTGGTATGCTGCCCCCTGATATCTGTAACCCAACGCTATAAGAAGAATCCCAGCCAGCCGTATTCCTGGCACTTCTCACCCTGGTTGATCCGGCAGTAGTAACTCCATCTGTGATGGACGAATAACCGTATTGCTCGGTTACCATGAAAAGAGGCGCGCCAGCGTCATATACCCACTGTGGAGTCGTCACCCCGGCCGTTACAAGAATGGAAACTTTTTTCCCGTGAGCGGCTGCCAGCGCCACACCTTGATCGAGAAAGTCCCAATAGAAATCATTGGCGTTAGCGTGTTCATGCGGTTCTACCCTGCCCCATTGCGTTCGAAGGGCTATGCCTTGCACCAATGGATTGGTAAGTGCGGGATCATCGGACCAATCATGTATCGGGTCTCCCACCGCATCGCTATTTGTTAGATACATAATCCCCATGCCCGGAGGCGCCTGCGCATCGGCGTGGTTGGAGGCATAGAGCAGAATCACGGCAACGATAGCCGAGAGAGAGCCGACAAGTGGTCGCAAATACATGATGCCAATTAGTCTGTTGATTCCCTGGACCCGGGAGAAGGCTTTTCTCGCCGCAGTCGTCCGTTCGCGTTCGGCAAATCGCTCGGAACGTGAAACTCGCGCACCGTTAGTTGATCTAAATGATTTTTATCATAGAAATATTATTTAAATAACATTATTCATATGAGACTTTGGTCCTATGCGTTTAACAGCCGCAAAGGATGGCTGAGAATGACCCGCATAGAGTCACGCGCTCGACCGATACGCTCACAAATTGCAGAAACCTGCAATTCGCGGGCCGTCGCATCAGTAACCACCAAGGAGGAGAGCACTAAGGGCGCGAAGCGATAAGAGCGGTGATCATTATGATGGAACAAGAGGCCGGAGATCGGTTGAAAACCTTATCTCGCGCTTTCCGCCAGCCACCATCCTCCAACATGTTGGTAATGATGGTATTTATCGCGTCTTGTCAGCAGGAGGGAACGACCGTTACGGAAGAACCCGCTAACGGGCCAACTGCGTATATGAATCGTCCTGCGTCGTCACCGACGCGCTAGCGGAAGAAGCGCGGTTGGACTTTGGGCTGTGCGAAAACATGCGTGCGGATGAAAAGCCAACCGGGTTTGTGGAACTAGAATCAGCGATTCGTGCAGCAGAACGCGTAGAGGACCGCGGACGGCGTGAAATGATGCTCGACATACTTTCGCGGATTAAATACAAGCTTCCTCGATTCAGGTCACCAATCCGTGCGCACTTTTCTAATAAAGGGTTCGGTTATTCTTTGTGCGGTGTTGCTACCAGCCGTCGTCGCCAGAGATATCAGTTTTTCAACGCAAAATCGTGTCCCAAGCGCATCCCCGTTTGAAGTCGGAGCCGCAAGACACGAGACGTGGGCTGATTCGCAAGCCACGCTCCAGTTTCCAAACGCAAGTGAACTTACCGCAGGAATCGAAACTGTGTCATCGGCGCCGGCAACGCGCAGCAGCTTTATGGCGAGTTGGGACAACGTGACCGGCGCCACCGGCTACCTACTGGATGTCTCCACGAGCGATTCGTTCAGCAATTACGTGGACGGGTATCACGACGCGGACGTTGGCAACGTAACAGGGCGAGTCGTCACCGGACTGAACCCAGGTACCACCTACTATTACCGAGTGCGTCCTTATACTGCCACTGGGCCGGGCAGCTACTCGGAAGCAATGACGGCTACGACGGTGCCTACCACGGGGCTGATCATTCACGCGACGTTCGACAGTTCTATTACCAGCAACCCAAACGCGGCGGCCATCGAAGCGATGATTAATCGAGCGATCTCAATTTACGAATTGCTGTTCAAAGATCCGATCACGATCGAGATTCGTTTCCGCTACGCAACGACTGCGCCAGACGGCACTCCTCTGCCCGCAGGTCAAATTGCGCAAAGTTCCTTTCCTTATTACGTGATTCCGTGGAACACTGGCCGTCGATTTGCTGAGAGCTGATGCGACAACTAGCAATGACAATCTGGCGATCGCGAGCCTGCCCAGCAGTAGCATTATCCGCGAACGTTCTGCCGACGAGTGCGAATGGGCGGTCAGTCGGAGCGGACACTCCGCCGGCAATGTTTGCAAATGGCACAGTGGGCAACGGTGGCCCGTATGATGGCATCGTCACGCTCAATTCCGCGGTGCCGTATCAGTTCACCCGCCCTACCAACTCTGGGAGCTTTGATGCGCAACGTCTAACTGAGCATGAAATTGACGAGGTCATGGGCCTTGGATCGGGCCTCAACATCTCTGGCAATGATCTCCGTCCGCAGGATCTGTTCAGTTGGTCATCCGCCGGTCATAGGAACACCAGTTCTTCCGGCACCCGCTATTTCTCGATTAATGGTGGCGTCAACAACATCGTCAATTTTAATCAGGATCCCAGCGGCGATTTTGGTGACTGGCTGAGCGCCGCTTGTCCCCAAGCACATCCATATGTGCAAAATGCGTTTAACTGCCCCGGACAAACTTCGGATATCAGCGCGATATCGCCGGAGGGGATCAATCTGGACGTGATCGGTTACGACCTGAATCAATGTGACTCTAGAAAACATCAGCACTCGCGGCTTTGTGCAGACGGGCAACAACGTGATGATTGGCGGTTTTATTGTGCAAGGGACCGGACCAAAGAAGGTGATTATTCGTGCCATTGGTCCCGAACTTATTCCCCTCCATATAATATTCCCAATGCATTGGCTGATCCGACATTGGAACTGCACAATGGTACAGGGGCTTTGATTGGCTCTAATAACAACTGGCAGACGACGGTGATCGGCGGCGATTATCACCAGCAACCAGGTCAGCGCGATCCAAAACAGCGGGCATGCTCCGACTCAACCGAGCGAGTCTGCGATCATCGCAACGCTGCAACCGGGTAACTACACTGCGATCGTGCGTGGTGTGAACAACACTGTTGGAGTTGCGCTGGTGGAAGTGTACGATCTCGCCCCTGATGCCACTTCGATTTTAGGCAACATCAGTACTCGCGGCCTTGTGCAGACGGGCAACAACGTGATGATTGGCGGTTTTATTGTGCAAGGGACCGGACCAAAGAAGGTGATTATTCGTGCCATTGGTCCCGAACTTATTCCTCCTCCATACAATATTCCCAATGCACTGGCTGATCCGACATTGGAACTGCACAATGGCACAGGGGCATTGATTGGCTCTAATAACAACTGGCAGACTACGGTGATCGGCGGCGATTATCACCAGTAATCAGGTCGGCGCGATTCAAAACAGCGGGCATGCTCCGACTCAACCAAGCGAGTCTGCGATCATCGCGACGCTGCAACCGGGTAACTACACTGCGATCGTGCGTGGGGTGAACAACACTGTTGGAGTTGCGCTGGTGGAAGTGTACGATTTGGAATAATATTTGCCTTTTGAAAGGCAACTACGCGGAGTCAATTGGCGGTCAATTGAACTCTTTTTTCGCGGAACCCCTCGGTCCGGTCTCATGACCCAACCCTGCCGTGAAACGTCTGTTCGATTTTGCGCAGCTGCATGGTTGATCTGGGAGAAACGCCTTTAAACGGTTCTGCACGCCCCAGCTCTGCACGCAGTCGCTCGAATTTCGGTTCACTATAAATACCGCTCTCAATCATAGCCATCGGGACTAAAGCGGGGATCATGTTGACGCTATCGAAAAGCTGCGCGTTTCTTAAACTTGAAAGGGTTATTCCCGAATCACTGCATCTATTAACGCTGAATAATTGGCGCAGTTCTCGCTAGCTACAATCTGGACTGGGGGATGAGGGACGCTCGTTGGGCAAAGAATCGAGTGAAATCTCACGGCAGATTTTCATTGCGTCCTTGGCCATTTGGAGTTTTGTTTAGTCATGGCGACGCGAGGCAGCACGAGAACAGGCGACGCAGAAAACAAGGAGTTCGGGTTCTCGGAACATGTGGCGGACCATAAGCCTGGCTTCGAGGACGCGGGAGCAGAACGGGAGATTGACGGTGGCGACAAGAGTCAGCGGTTTCGCCGAAGCCAGAAAAAAGACATTCCCCAAGAATCCCTTGCGAGTCGCATCGGCAAGCTAAAGAAAAAGTAGTTATGGGAAGCGGTCGATCCGACGTGACATTCACGAATTCCTACGGGAAGAAGCTTTACGTCGCCTACATGCGTCGGGATTTCAATTGCCAGTCCGAGTGTGGAGATATCTGGGACGTTCTTGGCTGGATAAACCTTGATCCCGGAGAAACTGAGTCCCGAGCCAATCCGACCACTAATCGGTGGTATTATTACTACGCGGAAGCCGAGGACGGAGCATATTGGGCCGGCCCCTATGTCGCTGAAGTATCTAACGCGAAGTTTGAAAAATGTACTTGTCTCGGAGTAATCGTTCAAAATGGCGAGCCTACTAACCCTTATTATGATGCGGGGTTCCGAGAGCTGGACTGTAAGACCTATTCCGGTGTCAATTTCATAGCGTAATCGCTCTGTTGGAAGTGGTTCGTCAAGCGGAGACGGCTGTCTTCGACATAATCTCTCTTACCGGGCTTCCATTAGTTTAGAAGCATTGCTGCGTCTAAAGAAAGCTGCTCGAGCGCGACCCGCACATGCGGAACTACTTCAGGATTGTCGCCGAAATACAGCCGATTTGCACAGTCACTTTTATCGTAACATCAGCACGCGCCTTATCTGCTTTGTGACGCTGTGACAATTTCCAAGGCGCAACCCAAATACTTTTAGGGTGTTGAATAGTTGATTAGCAAATTTTATCTAATGATTTGAAGGGAAAAATGGAGGGAAACACCATGAAACAAATTGTATTTTCGATAGGCATCGGCAGCCTCGCGCTGGCTGTCACCGCTTGGGGGCAGCCAGTCAACGATGCTGGGACAGTGACACCGAGAGCGCGTCCAACAGCGAAGGTTCCGGCAAGGCCCGTGAACACCGACCCGATGTTGGCTGCCCGCCGTTACGCTCCGGCCGCCTCATTTCAGCAGCGGACCTATATAACGCCACGCATCAATTCGAACGCGATGGCGAATCAACGCGCTCCGATGCGCACGTTTCGCGAGCAGAACTTTTCGCGCAGTCAAGATCTTCGGGCGCGCAAGTAATGCTCTCGCGGATCGAAACCGAGAGTTCGAGATGAATCGGACAAGAAACTTCGACTACTACGGCGGTCGCACTGGTCAGGAGTTTCGGGCCCGCAATGGCTCGGCGATCAGTGGCGACAGAAACTTCGCGGTGAGTCGTCGAGATAGTCTTGCGATTAATAATAACTTCCGCAGCAGCGCCTTTCGGGGGCGACAATATGCGGCCTTTCGCAATTATCACAGCCAATGGCACGATCGCGTTTGGTGGAGGAGCCATTACGATCAGGTCGTCTTCGTGAACGGCGGCTGGTATTACTGGGATGCCGGCTACTGGTTGCCGGCATGGGGTTATGCTCCTTATGCTTACTATGTATATGATGGTCCAATCTACGCCTACAATGGCTTGCCCCCGGACCAAGTAATCGCCGATGTGCAGTCGCGACTGCAGCAAGACGGTTACTACGATGGACCCATCAACGGAATACTGGGACCGGCGACACAAGACGCCATCGCAGCATTTCAAGCTGACAATGGGTTGGTAGTTACCTCGGCAGTCGATGAGCCGACAGTCGCCACACTTGGGTTAACGTAAGTTGTCTAGACGATTTGTAGAGGCGGGGGACGTGAACATCACTTGGCTAGTCTTTGTAAACAGAACTCCGTCACAGCGAAGTAAATGCACGACTCGCGCAGAGGGATGTTTAGTCGCCGTTTGACTTAACGCCGGGATCGATCCTCCCAGACATCCAACGCGAAGCATTCGGCCTGCCACGAAACTTCAGCCTCTCGACGTACTCCAAAGGCATTTAATGCGTCAGCAACGCGACAGGCTAGGAAAGTAACAAAACTGTTACTAATCCTTAGCTGCCAATAGATCGTCTCGCACGAATACTTTGTTAACTAAAGGAGCAGCTCCCAATGTTGTCGAAATCTTTGCCGCACTTTCACGATGTGACCTCAAGCTACAAAGGGCTCACACGCACACTTCTGAGAAAGGAACCCACCGATGAAAATCAGTTTGTCCATTAACCACAAAGGTTACGTCCGGCAGCTCGTGAAGTTCGCCGCATTGGCCTTGCTCACAACGCCAGTGTTTGCCGAGACCTACACGATTACAGATCTCGGCACGCTAGGCACAAACAGTAATGGGAGTTACAGCATCGCCTACTGTATTAATAACAGCGGGCAGGTGGCGGGAGAATCCAGCGCGCCATCGCAGTCAGATGAGCGACCCGGCCTTTCTTTATAGCAACGGTCAACTCATCAATATCGGTACGCTCGGTGGCGAATATGGCCAACCGCGCGGCATCAACACGTCCGGCCAAATCGCCGGTTACTCCACTCTTGCGACTGGTTCATATCGCGCCTTCATCTATACCGGCGGCCAAATGACCGACATCGGCACGCTTGGCGCCGATTATAGTGTCGCATACGCCTTGAATGACTCCGGCCAGGTCGTCGGCAATTCGGCACATCTCGGTGGGCAAGACCATGCCTTTTTCTACAGCAACGGACAGATGACTGACCTCGGAACACTCGGCGGCGATACGAGCAACGCCTATGGCATTAATAATCTCGGGGTCATCGTCGGTTATTCGTATAATTCCTCGGGCGACTTTCTCGGCTTTATCTACCAGAACGGTACTATGACTCCTCTCGGCACCCTCGGCGGCAGCTGGAGCATCGCCTACGCAATCAACGACCATAACCAGATCGCCGGTCAGGCTTACACCAGGGGCAACCGTGCCGCGCACGCGTTCCGCCTCAGCGACGGGCAGATGGTAGACCTGGGCTCGCTCGGCGGATCGAGCTCTTGGGGCCTCGCGATCAACAATAGCGGCACCGTGGTGGGCTTCGCGACTACCCGCAGAACGACTATCACGCTTTCGTTTCCATCAATGGCGGCAAATGCAGGACTTGAACAGGCTTATCCCGCCAAACAGCGGTTGGGTGTTGGGGGAAGCCAATGGGATCAACGATGTCGGCCAAATCGCAGGCTACGGCACGATCCACGGCCAGACCCACGCCTTTCTTCTTACGCCAGCGCAGTAATTCGTTCTGACCTCCCTCTTGCGCGTTTAGGCTTTGCACAGGACGCGTCAGAAGCGGGCGGGAGTATCAACACCGCGGCGAACCGAAGACGAGCGCGCCTAGATATTCAAGATCGGAATTAATCAGCCGCCCCATAGAGTACCGTCTGGTCTCGATATGATTTCAAGTTGTTATCGTGAATGCTCTGTCCGTCGTTCTTGCGGACCTGATCAAATCTTGTGATGATGTCCATGGTTGCGCCGTTGAACCTGAGATCATCAAGCGGATCACTCTTGTGCCATGTCGTGGCTCTGAATCCGCCAGTCGCGCTGATTTTGCTGAGTTGGGTCACGCCGCTCGTTCTCGAGACTCATTCCCGTCCACCAAAGGGTATTGGATGACCTTTGCACATAATAAATGCCGCCGTCGTCCGCGCGGTAGGTGCCCGTGAGAACCGGGGTTGGGGGAGGGCAGCGAGGGGCGACAAGCCCAGAATCCGAAAGCGACCAGCCCCGTGATGAGCATCAAGGCAAAGAGGAGAACGGATCGACTCGTAGCAGTGAAACGCGGCGCTGCTTTTTTCATTTTGCCATGTCGGCCTCCTCACTTTCGAAGGCGGCGGTCCTCCGAACGAGCGTAGCTTACATAACCGAGCCAGACGGCTTCAAGAACAAATCGAAGTCGGCGAGAAGGCATTAAAGAAATGCAACTATGGAGCCCGCACTGTGTGACGATATGCTCTGGCTGGTCTAGCGCCGAACCAGTAACTGTTTGAATCCCTTGATTCAAAGTCAGTTGCCTGAACCGCCGGAGTGTAAGTCGGCCGTGGGTGACGTGATTAGCGTGAGGACATTCCTGCGGATCAGCTTTGTGCTAGAGCAATGTTATTCCGGACTCGAACATTAGATGGGGACCGCCTGGAGGCGTGGTTACCTTAACCCATCTACAACGCCATTGCAGCAGCGCTGCAGAATTGGGGGAATGTTTGACTGAAGCGTAGCAACCGTAGGTTTAATGAAAGGATCTGCCGACTGGAAGGCGTTCTGTAGCGCTTGATCTGACGGGATCTGATACTCCAGAATCGCGGTGCGAATGTCCGTCGCGATGACGTGCGAGCGTCCAGCTTTTCGCGCCTGATAACGGGCTTCTTCGACGGTTTTAGCAACAGCCGGAAGCCGCATCTTGCAGGTGAGCGCATAGCCGACCACAACCCTGATGAGATCTGGATGCGGGTCCGCGCCGATGGTTATCAATTTTTGTTCCTGTAAGTTCCACGTGAGCGAAAGTAATCTCGCCGCAGCCGCTTCCAGATCCTGTCTGCATCGTGTGCTCGGAAGCTTTTTGTAACGCCTGACTCGGTGTTCGAGCTGTTGGCTCGTCCAGCCGGTCTGTTTTTCCACGCGAGTCTTCAATTTCGCAAACTGATCGGTGCAGATCAGTGCAACTGGAACGTTGTGGTTTACAAGCGCTGTATTAACCCAATCGATCAACTCAGGACTGGTATAACTGCGTTGATATTGCGGCCAAAGATAATGCGCCTCGTCAATTACGAGCATGAGTCGCGTTCTTCGGAAGAAATCTTCAACTCTTACCTGCATATCGATGGCTTTGCTTTTTGCCGCAGACAGACCGATCGCGTTAGCCAGTTTTCGGAACAAACCCGTTTTGTGATTGATACCGCTTAGAGCGATGAAACGCGCCTGCCCCTGGTGGGCAGCACACCATGCTTCAACGGCCGTCGTCTTCCCGCTGCCCGATTCGCCTTCGATCACAACCATTTTTCCGGTTGCGAGAGCGTGGTCTAATGTTTCAAAAATCTCGCAGCCAATAGTCGTGAAGATGAATTCGGAGGTCACCCTGCCTTCATAACAGTCTTGAAATTCACGCACGGCATCGGCTATGGGCGTAATATCTGGTCTCAAGCCGGGCTCGTCTGAAAACTGCAGACCAACTTTTGGATTAATGCATAGGTCGATGAATAGTGCGGTCAAAGCTCGTTCGGTCAGGGTAGGAAACCTTCGCAATAATGTTCGTGCGACGCGATGCAATCCGCCTTCGTTTACAGACAACGAGTGGAGAAAAAACAGAAGGCTGCGTTTGCGAAGGTCGGTGTACAACTGCGCTTTGGCTGCACCGCCGTTCCAGGAATCCCGCGCAACTCGGCATACTCCGGACTGCTCATGTACCGTTCAAAAGAAACCGGAGCGCCACAGGGCGCATAGCGTGTGTTGCTCACCCTCGCTCCTCCGTTTTCCCGTCCTGTTTGAGAAGTCCAAGCTTCCTCATTGCAACCGTCATTTCCTCAATGCCTTCTTCTGCGCCTGCTCGGTGGCTCATCACACCGGGCGCGATCCCAAGCCGAGCTGCTTTCCCTCTTCGGACTAGAGCGAGCTGTTCCTGCACCCGCTCGAACTTGTCGTGGCGTTCGTCCCGACCGGCGTAGCCAGGTTCGCTTTCCAGATGGTTTTGCGGTGCGGCCAAAGACGCGCTCAATCACTTTGCCGCGTGGAAGCTTGGCGTGCCGGAATTGCAATCCTAATCCGCGCACGCCCATCTCCGTCTTGTGCCAATTGATTTCATCAGTACCGACCATGCAGGAGCCGCGCCGTACGCCACATCCCGTTCTCGTAATAGAATCCTTTTCGCGGCAGACCGTGTGTGTCAGCGACAATGGTTGTAAGGTTGCGAATATGGTGGGCGGTGTAATTCCGCTGCGGAATCAGGATGTACCCAAGAATGAACGTTGTGCGACAATCGCACATTGCCAAAAACTGGCCGCGCAGGAGCTGAAATCCCTCTTCACTCTCGATGTAGTAGTAGTTGGGCAGAGTGACATCATCCGCTTGAAACCAATCGCCAGCTTTAAAGGTCGACGGATCTCGATTGATATATGCGCCATTTCAACTTTGCTGGGCGCGGACCGTGATGATGATCACGGAGCATTTTGATTTTGTTCGTGATTAGTTTTCGGATCCGCGTTGGCGACTGCACGATTTGCTGGCTGGAGTGGCTGTGTAGTTCTGAGAAATGCGATGGCTAAACGAACCTTTCTCGCGGGACTCTCGCCAAGCCTGCGCTAGCCCTCCGCCACAACAAAGTGCCCTTGAAACCAGCGCGTGTTCTTCTTGTCGCGAGAATTTTGGTGCGGGACGCCTTGGATTTCTTCGGCGCGAATCCGCAATCACAGCGGGCACGCGGCCACCTTCGAGCCAGCGCTTCAGCTTCCGGTTAAATTGAATCTTGATTCCCTTTTCAGATTTCCCGAGGAACGGTAAGTTATCGTAAAGAAATTTAAGCGTGGCGCGTCTGACCGCTTTGGGTTTGGCAGTGTCCTGCAATTCTTGTTCGTAATGCTCGAAGGCATAGATCCAGAGGCAATCTTTCTCTAGTTCAGTTGGAGCTACTGGATTTTCGAATGAAGAGATTAATTCCTCCAGAGGTCGGAAACTCGCGGGCACAAAATAAGTGCGCCGCTTTAACTCCGGGTTGCGCGCTGGCGATTCGTCGAGATAGATTTCCAAGCGTTCACAATTTTCTGCACTGCCGTCGCGCTCGTAGCGTTCGTTTGAAGCGCCGACGCCAATGCCGAGTCGAAACAGTGTGGCCAAAAGTTCGCCGATAGTCTTTGACATCGAGCCGCTCAAACTCGGCGCTCGTTAAACCATGATCATCCAGCCGAGCCAACACCGGCGCGAGCGCACGCTTTAGCAGCGACGCACGTTCAATCGACTCTTTCGATAGTTCACTTAACGGATGTGGCGGTCGCCAAAGATGTGGCGGCGATTTGAGCAACGCCTCAACGGTCAATTTTCGCCGCGCTGCCATCTCTTCTAAATTCGCCAGAATCCTTGAAGGAAGCGCTTCCGTTGACCACGCTCTCACCTCGTTACCGCTAACGATCTTCGTTCCAGTGGGTGGAACCGCGTTTAGCGATTCTAAAACGCTCCGCTTTGACCGCTGAAGCGCAGCCGCGATCTGAGCTGCGGTAAACGAATCTCTAATCATCTCCGACATTCGTTGGAGGTATTCTCACTATAGTTAGAACCATCGTCAACGGCGAATTTGATAAAGTGCCGGTTGTGTCAAATCGCCAACCCTCGCAAACCGTTACTCAGGAAGTGGCGCGGCTGCTGCGGGAGCGACGTATCGGGCGGGGCCTCTCAATGAACCGTGTCGCCCAGCTCGCCAAACTTTCCCAACAGATGGTCAGTTATGTAGAACGGGGCCTACGCAGTCCGACCTTGGATACGCTGCTTCGCATCGCCGACGCGCTAGATGTCGATCTTTGGAAGTTACTCAAACAAGTGTCAACCACGCGTAGGAGTGCCCGTCGTTGGCCCCACTCTTAAAAAGTGGGTTGCAGGTTCGATTCCTGCACGGTGCATTTCCTAGCGGTTTTGGATTTTCCGAGTATTGGACGACGAAGCCTGGCTTCGACGATTCCTTGGCAATCTGTTTGTGAGTGCTTCACCCTTCCTCTTGGGTGTCGATTTTCGGCAAATTGATTGTTCGCTTCGAATTAAGATCCCAGCAAAGCTCGTTGCGCAACCGCTGCAAATGGAATTCACGCCAAAGTAGCCCGCGCACCTCACACCCCCCTCCCTTACAGAATATTTGAGGCGTTTTTGGCAAGAGAATGTCCAAACCCGGAGCCTTTCCCCTCATAAAACCGGCTGCCGGAGATGTGAGACGGTTGGGACATAGAAAAAGCTCAAATCCCAAAAACTACTCAAATATTCTGTAAACACCCTCCGATCTTGCGTCGCGTAAGTCCCTGATAATCCGCCTAATTCCGCTTTCTTCCGCTTCCTTCCGGCTATCTGAGAAAACGACTCAATTATTCCGTGAAGGTACAGCCTGCCGTGGAAGCGATGCGCCCGGCGGGGGTCGAACCTGCAACCTTTGGCTTCGGAGGCCAACGCTCTATCCAGTTGAGCTACGAGCGCAATGAGAACGGGAATTAGCCACAGATCCCACTGATTTTCACGGGTTTTCTGTGTTGTCCTGCTCCTCCTGTTGCTTCGTCCTTGTGTCTAAACGATTAGCGATTTCGGGTTGCAAAACGTGAGCCTTCGAATGAGAGTGTGCGCCCGCAGCCGCGCGGCTGGCGACGAGTTTATGAATCAAATCATCGATACGATTGAGAAAGAACAGCAGAAAAACGACGCCAAAACGTTTTCTGTTGGCGATAGCGTGCGCGTGCACAACCGCGTCGTGGAAGGCGATAAGGAACGGATTCAGATCTTTGCGGGGGTAGTGATCGGCCGAAAGGGTCGCGGGCTGAATGAAACTTTCACGGTGCGCCGCATCTCGTACGGTGAAGGCGTCGAGCGAGTATTCCCTCTGCATTCGCCGCGTATTGCAAAAGTAGAAGTGGAAAAACAAGGCCGTGCTCGCCGCGCGAGACTAAATTATCTTCGCGGTCGCAAAGGGAAAGAAGCGACAGCAGTTCGCGAATAACCTTAATTAGGTCGTCTACAGATTCGACAAATTGCGGTGACTGCAGCGGCCGCTCTAAAAAAATCTGTGAAAATCTGCGCAATCTGCGGATAACTTCTGCCGATGGCCTATCGGCGGTGTGGATTTCGGTATGAAAAAAAACTCCGCATTACAGGAGTCTCGCGCATTGCAGGAATTGACGAAGCCGGACGTGGAGCGTTAGCTGGTCCGGTCGTTGCCGCTGCGGCGGTTCTTCCCGAAAAATTTCGGCATCGTCGTCTGAACGATTCCAAACAGCTCGCGGCGGAATTACGCGAACAAATCTATTGCGAGCTCATTTCGAATCCCGACGTCAGATGGACCGTCGGTGTTGTCGATTCTCTTGAGATCGACCGCATTAACATTCTGCGCGCGAGCCACCGCGCGATGCGCCTCGCGATCGAAACGTTGCTCGAACCGCCCGATCACGTTTTGATTGATGGTTTGCCGGTCATTCCTTTTCCACTTCCGCAGACAGCAATTATCGATGGCGATTGCATCAGCTTGAGCATCGCGGCGGCAAGCGTGATCGCGAAGGTCACCCGCGATCGGATCATGCGTGACTTTTGTGCGCAGTTTCCGCAGTATTGTTTCAGCCAGCACAAAGGTTACGGAACAGAACTGCATCTTTTGAAGCTCCATGAATTCGGCCCTTGCCCGATCCATCGCCGATCTTTCGAGCCAGTGGCGCAACCGCTTCTTGCCTTGGGCGAAATCGTCCAAATCCGGTCATCTACGGCGCGGCGCGCGCGGCGAGAAATTAGCGTGCCGGTTCCTGAAGCGTAGCGGTTACAAAATTCTATTCCGCAATTTCCGCGGACGTAGTGGCGGCGAGATCGACGTGGTGTGTCGCGACAACGACACGTTGGTGTTTGTGGAAGTAAAAACGCGGACGCGCGAAGATTTCGGCCGGCCACTGGAAGCGGTCGACCGCGCAAAACAGAAGCGAATCTCGCGCGGCGCGCTCGCATGGCTGCGTATGCTCGAAAATCCGGATATACTTTTCCGTTTCGACGTAGTGGAAGTTATCGTCGCTGCAGACACAAAACCGCGGATAGAATTGATTAAGAACGCGTTTCCACTTTCGAAGCCGTATCTGTACTGAAGTAACTCGGGCATCTCTGCCTGACAGGTCATGCAGGCTTCTAGCCTGCAATGCGCGGACAAAACCTCCGCGCCACAAATCAGGCAAGGATGCCTGAGTTACGCTGGACAATCGGGTGCCATTGGCAATGATAAATTCCTCGTCATGACCGAACCGATCCTCGTCGCGCAATCGAAAGAGCCGATTTTTTTGCTGCCCAAAATGGCGAACCGACACGGCTTGATTGCCGGCGCTACCGGGACCGGAAAAACGGTCACTCTGCAAACGCTCGCGGAGAATTTTAGTGCGCGCGGTGTGGCGGTATTCATGGCCGATGTTAAAGGCGATCTCGCTGGCTTGAGCCAGCCGGGCGCAAACAATCCGAAAGTCGTCGAACGGGCCAAGGAGCTTAAGATCGACAATTTCACTGGCGAAGCCTGCCCGGTCGTTTTTTGGGATGTGTTCGGTGAGCAGGGACACCCGGTGCGCGCGACTGTCTCAGAAATGGGTCCGCTGTTGCTCAGTCGGTTGCTCGATTTAAACGACACGCAAGCGGGCGTGCTCAACATGATTTTCAAAATCGCAGACGATAACGGTTTGCTCCTTCTCGATCTGAAGGACCTGCGCGCAATGCTGCAATATGTCGCCGACAATGCCGATCAGTTTAAAACGCAATATGGAAATATCTCCGCCGCCAGCGCCGGCACGATCCAGCGCAATCTGCTCGCGCTGGAAACACAGGGAGCAGACAAATTTTTCGGTGAGCCTGCGCTAAATCTCGAAGATTTAATCCAGACGCAAAATGGGCGCGGCGTCGTCAATATTCTTGCTGCTGACAAGCTGATGCAAAAGTCGCCGAAAGTTTACGCGACGTTTTTGCTCTGGATGCTGTCGGAGTTGTTTGAGAATCTTGCTGAAATTGGCGATCCAGAAAAACCGAAGCTGGTTTTCTTTTTTGATGAAGCGCATCTCCTGTTCACAGATATCGAGCCGGCAGTTGAACAAAAAATTGAGCAGATGGTGCGACTGATCCGTTCGAAAGGCGTCGGCGTTTACTTCGTCAGCCAGAACCCGCTCGATATTCCAGAAGTTGTGCTTGGGCAGCTCGGCAATCGGGTGCAACACGCTTTGCGCGCCTTTACTCCGCGCGATCAGAAGGCAGTGAAAGCCGCCGCGGAGACATTTCGGCAAAACCCCAATCTGAACACCGAAACTGTGCTCACCGAGCTCGCTGTCGGCGAAGCGCTTGTATCCATGCTGGATGAAAATGGCAGTCCCGAGGTTGTCGAACGCGCGAAGATTGTTCCACCACGTAGTCAGGTCGGCGCAATCACACCAGATCAGCGGAAGCAAATCATCGATTCGTCAGTGCTCGCGGGTCACTACGAAAAGGCCATTGATCGTGAATCTGCTTACGAAAAATTGCAGGCGAGGGCAGGGCAGAAGACGCAAACCGCTGGTGCACCGCCGGTGACGGTGAATGAATCGACAACGGAACGACCACAATCGTCGGTTCTTGCAGAGGCATTGGGAACAGTGACCGCCGCGTTTCAGCCAACAATCGGACCGCGCGGCGCTGTTCACGATTCGTTTGCTACTTCAATGGCCAAAAGCGCGATGCGTGCCGCGAGCAGCTCGATCGGCCGGCAAATCGCTCGCGGCCTGCTTGGCGGAATTCTCGGCGGCAGCGGAAGGCGGAGGTAGCCTTTTTTCATTCTGATCCCGCAGTCGCGGGAGAAGAATCTCAGATTTATTTCTTTGCACGAGCGCGATCGAAGGACATCCAGAGATGTTTCGCTCCGCTCAACATGACAGAGAGGAATAAAAAAATCGCCGGACACGCGAAGCGCATCCGGCGATTTGAGTATTCTCAGTTTATGGCGTCGGCGCAGCCTTCGCTTCTTTCTTACCGCCTTTGCCTGCTTTCACTTCAACGTCGGATGCCGACATTGTGTAGGTGACATGAACTTTCTCGCCAACTTTGACGTCACCTGTGACTTTGGTGTTGGCGTCGCGATTAATCTCCCAACGGTCTTTCCCCTTCTGCACCACGATCATAGAATCATTGACTTCCAGGACCGGCCCTGTGACCTCATAAGTCTTCGCACCCGCAAAAGCTGCGCTACTTAGCGCAAGGCTCGCGGCGGCCAATAAACTAAATGCTGATTTTATCTTCATGTGCCGATTAGACTCCACTGGATTCATTCTATTCAAGCGCTTTTGGTTCAGGAACGAGCATTCAGATTGAATTATGAAAGCAGGAACGCAGAAAAAATTGGGTAGGGCGCGACCGCCGGGCGCGCCGAGGGTGTTCGGTGCCGCAAACATCATTCCTTCTGCGATGCGCCGCTCGCCTTGATCCCAATCCGTAGAACCAATGGCCACGTAACATTTCGTGTTTGGTGGGAGTCACCCCATACGGCGCCAAGGTCATCGATTATTTGTTCCAAGGGATCCTTGCCGTTCGCAGCGATGAATCGCTGCGTAGAAGACCACGTTCGAAGGTAGCCGAGTAGATGATCGAGATTCCATTGCGCTGTCATTTTGAACTTCGGCGCATCCACCCTGTGAAACGGGAAAGGTAGATCGGCGAATTGTTCAACAAGCTTGCGCTCTGGCGGCCAGAATGGTCCGACTACTTCGGTATAGTAACGACTCACTATCTCATCGAGCGCCGGTTCAATGTGCAACAAGTTGTAAGCCGACGCGGCGAGGATGCCATCGGGTTTTCGTACTCGCCGCGCCTCTGCGTAAAAATCGTCCAGATCGAACCAGTGCAACGCTTGCGCAACCATGATCAGATCAATCGTCTCCGATCCGATGCCGCTGTTCTCGGCGTGCGCACCACGATAGTCGACTTTTTCATGTGACTCTGCGTTCGCGATCTGTTTCTCGCTAGCATCCGTCGCTATGACGCGATCGAACACTGATGCCAATCCAACTGCTGCTTGTCCGTTTCCCGTCCCGCAATCCCACGCAACCTGACGACTTGGCGCGATGCTTCTCAGATAGTCGAATAACTTTTGCGGATAGCGCGGCCTGAACTTTGCGTATCCTGCCGCTTGCCTCGAAAAATGGTCTTTGAAACACACGAAATAATCTTAATCAGGAAACCCGGATATCAGGAATGTCTCATGCAATTAGACGCGCGTTTGCGGATTCAGCGACCAGCCGCGATTCGCCTGTGCTTCTTGTCCTTCGTTTACTCTGCGGAATTAGAGGAACAATAGAGCTCTTCTGGCCCACACTTAGGAAGAGGATTGAAGTGCGGGAATTACTCCTTCGATGGCTGCGGCATCGCTCGCACTCCAACACGCGCGAGATATTCGTCAGCCTGCAAGAGATCATCGCCCGCGCGCTCAATGATTTTGAGCAAACTATCCATCGAAGATACTTCCTCGAGCTGCTCAGTGAGGAACCACTGCAAAAAATTAATCGTGATATAGTCGTTCGCGTTTCGCGCGAGCTCGACCAAGCCGTTGATCTGATTGGTCACGTGGATCTCCTGATCGAGTGACAATTTCACCGCGTCTCGTGGAACCTTAAATTTTGATTCTGGCGCATTGATAGCTGGGATCACCACGCGCCCACCGGCGTCCACCACGTATTTGATAAATCGCAGTGCGTGGTCTTTTTCTTCGTCCGCTTGTTGGAAAAAATGCTGCGAAAGCTGGGGCAACGCCTCAGCCGCAAAATGCGCCGCGATCGCATAATATTGCAGGGAAGCGCTGAATTCGTAACCAATTTGCTCGTTGATCGCGTCAATGACTTTCTGGCTGGTTAACATAAGAAACACCTTATCGTGGATTAACCCGCCGTCGTCCAGTGGCTATGCCGTATCGGCCACCGACGCCAAGGCATCAATTCTGGGGAGCGCACGGCTCTGCGTGCCGCATTCGGCCACCTGGCCGAATGTTCCCGCGGACGTGAGCGCGAACTTGGTTGGGGAAAGAATCCATGTGAACTTAATTTCCTGGTATGAATGACAAAGTTTTTAAAGCAAACAGCGAGCGAGTTAGTTGCGAGGGCATGAGTCGCCGATTGTTTCTTCACGCAACTCTCGCAGGCGGAGCGTCGCTTTTGGTGGGCAGAGCGGGCACACTCTTCGCGGCTGCATCCGCAAGCGACAAATTCAGTTTCAGTATCGGTGGAGATTTGCGAGTCAACCGACTTGGGTTTGGTGCGATGCGTCTAACGGGCGAGGGGATTTGGGGCTGGCCGCCGGATCGCGAGAACGCGCTCAAAGTATTGCGGCGCGCAGTCGAACTTGGCGCAAACTTGATCGACACGGCGGATGCGTACGGACCCGAAACTGATGAATTGCTGATCGCAGAAGCGCTTTATCCCTATCCGAAGGGGCTCGTCATCGCGACGAAAGGCGGCAACACTCGCCCCGGCCCTGAACAATGGGTACCAGACGGTCGGCCTGAATATCTCAAGCAATGTATCGACAAAAGCCTGAAGCGGCTAAAGCTCGAGCGAATCGATCTCTACCAATTGCACCGTGTCGATCCCAAGGTGCCGATGGAAGATTCGTTAGGCGCATTGAAGGAAGCGCAGAGCGCCGGCAAGATTCGCCACGTCGGATTATCCGAAGTATCACCTGAGCAGGTTGAGCGCGCGCGCAAGGTTGTACCTATCGTGACTGTGCAGAACCGCTACAACATCACGGACCAAAAATGGGACAACACACTCGCATATTGCGAAAAAGAACAGATCGGCTTCATGCCATGGGCGCCGGTCGGAGGGAGCAGGGGAATGAGCAGCGCCGCTTTGGAAAAAATCGCGAAAGATCACGGCATAAGCATTTATCAGCTTGGGCTGGCGTGGCTGCTGCATCGATCCCCAGTGATGCTGCCGATCCCAGGCACGTCATCGCTCGCGCACCTCGAGGAAAACATGGCGGCGCGGAAAATCGAGCTTAGCCCAGAAGAGTGGAAGGCGATTAACGCGCTGGCGAGCCAAACGTGATTGGGCAAAAACGTGAATATCAGATCTCGTGGGCTTGCGTGGACTCGCCATGAATCGCGTTACTTGTCACTCGGAAACTCTAGGGACTTTACGCAGCTGTCGATTCATAGGTCAGCGAGTCGCTTGCAGTAAACTTAAGTGACGGGATCGACACGGGCGTTTGTTGGTGCAGGCGCAATGCGAGTTCGTAAATGCGAAGGCGCGTGCGCTCCCAGCAAGCTGCGCAGAAATAAAATGCCCGATGGAATGAACCACCGGGCATTTTAATCTGGCGACGTCCTACTCTCGCACGGCCTATCGCCGTACTACCATCGGGGCTGCAGCGTTTCACTTCCGTGTTCGGAATGGGAACGGGTGGTGCCACTACGCTAATGTCACCAGAGCGGAGAAGCGCTTGCGCTGCTCCGCTCTGGTGGCGGCGTTTCGCGCCGCGCGTCGTTGGTAGGGGCGGTTCACCGAACCGCCTTGGCGATTGGGTCAATTGCCGCTACCTGAAATTTCAAAAGAACTATCAGCTCCAGCTTAGGCACTGATTCGCTGACATCTACATACAGGAAGAAGAATGTAATTCGAGATTCGTTACATCGTTACTCTCGGCTATCCGATTCACGATTTACGTTTCCACGATTCACGAACTTTAAGGCTTCGTTTTGTTTTGAGATCTTTTGTCTCCTCTGTTTACCGCTCCGCAAAAGTGCGGAACGGCTTAACAGAAAAGTAAAAGATCAAGCCGAACGGGTTATTAGTACTCCTGAGCTGAACACATTACTGTGCTTGTACCCGGAGCCTATCAACGTGGTGGTCTACCACGACCCTTCAGGGAGATCTCATCTTGGGATAGGCTTGGCGCTTAGATGCTTTCAGCGCTTATCCTTTCCGAACATAGCTACCCAGCGCTGCCGTTGACACGACAACTGGAACACCAGCGGTTCGTCAGACCCGGTCCTCTCGGTACTAAGGTCTGAACCCCTCAAATCTCCTGCGCCCACAGTGGATAAGGACCGAACTGTCTCGCGACGTTCTGAACCCAGCTCGCGTACCACTTTAACCGGCGAACAGCCGGACCCTTGGGACCTTCTCCAGCCCCAGGATGTGATGAGCCGACATCGAGGTGCCAAACCCTGCCGTCGATATGAGCTCTTGGGCAGGATCAGCCTGTTATCCCTAGCGTACCTTTTGTCCGTTGAGCGATGGCAATTCCACATTCAACCACCGGATCACTTGGACCTACTTTCGTATCTGCTCGACGTGTGTGTCTCACAGTTAAGCTGGCTTATATCCATATACTCGTCACCTGATTGCCAACCAGGTTGAGCCAACCTTCGTACTCCTCCGTTACTCTTTGGGAGGATACCGCCCCAGTAAAACTAGCCGGCTGCCAGTGTCCCTCTCCCGGTTAGCGGGCCGAGGTTAGTTATTCCAGTACCAAAGGGTGGTGTTTCATTGTTGGCTCAGCGACCCCCAAAAGGGCCGCTTCAAAGCCTCCCACTTACGCTAAGCATTGAAACCGAAACAACAGTAACAGCGTGTAGTAAAGGTGCATAGGGTCTTTCCGTCCTACTGCGGGTAGGCGGCATCTTCACCGCCATTACAACTTCGCTGAGCTCCTCGTTGAGACAGCGGTCAACTCGTTACACGATTCGTGCAGGTCGGAACTTACCCGACAAGGAATTTCGCTACCTTAGGACCGTTATAGTTACGGCCGACATTCACGGGGACTTGGGCTCGTAGCTTCGCTCTTGCGAGCTAACCACTTACCGTAATCTTTCCGCATTGGTCACGTGTCACACCCTATACGTCGTCTTAACGACTTGGCAGAGTGCTGTGTTTTTGGTAAACAGTCGGTTGACCCATTTCACTGCGACCCCGCTTGCGCGGGGCACCCCTTCTTCCGAAGTTACGGGGCTAGATTGCCGAGTTCCTTAACGAGGTTTCACTCACGCGCCTTGGCACATTAATGCCCACCCACCTGTGTCGGTTTACGGTACGGGCAACCGTGGGAACATTTGGTCGCTTTTTCTTGGCACATGTTTTAACAGATCCGCTTCAGCCGAAGCCTCCACGTCCTTGCCCTTGCGGGCAGACCGCCACTTTCGATCGGCGAACTGTCTCTACACATGCGTCACAACCAAACTTAACCACAGCCGGTGCAGGAATATTAAACCTGCTGTCCATCGTCTACGCCCTTCGGCCTCGACTTAGGTCCCGACTAACCCTGGGAGGACGAACCTTCCCCAGGAAACCTTGGGTTTACGGCGGACAGGAATTTAACCTGTCTTATCGCTACTCATGTCTGCATCCTCACTTCTTATAGCTCCACGCTCGGTTACCCTTGCGCTTCAATGCATTAAGAACGCTCCCCTACCAATCCAACGGAACGAATTCCATTGAAGTCCAGAGCTTCGGTATACCGTTTATCGCCAATCATTATCGGCGCGAGATCGCTCGATGAGTCAGCTATTACGCACTGTTTAAATGATGGCTGCCTCTAAGCCAACATCCTCACTGTCTAAGCAACCTCACATCCTTTCCACTGAACGGTATTTTGGCACCTTAGCTGCTGGTCTGGCATGTTTGCCTCTCGCGCGTGAAGCTTATCCCTCACGCACTGACTCCCGTGTTACACCCTGCGGTATTCGGAGTTTGATTGAGTTCGGTACCCTGGTATGGGCCCTAGTTCATCCAGTGCTCTACCTCCGCAGGTCAGCACACGAGGCTAGCCCTCAAGCTATTTCGGGGAGAACCAGCTATCACGGGGTTTGATTAGTCTTTCGCTCCTACCCACAAGTCATCCCAGAAGTTTTCAACCTTCACGGGTTCGGACCTTCAGTTGCGGTTAAGCAACTTTCATCCTGCTCATGGGTAGATCACCTCCGCTTCGGGTCTACTACCAGCGACTAAGGTCGCCCATTTCGGACTCGCTTTCGCTTCGCCTCCAGCGCAAAACGCCTTAGGCTTGCCACTGATAGTAACTCGCAGACTCATTAAGCAAAAGGCACGCCATCACCGGCTTGCGCCGGCTTTGACACCTTGTAAGCACATCATTTCAGGGTACTATTTCACTCCGCTCGCAGCGGTTCTTTTCACCTTTCCCTCGCGGTACTTGTTCACTATCGGTCGCCAATTAGTATTTAGGCTTACGCCGTGGTCGGCGCAGATTCATACGAAGTTTCACGTGCATCGTATTACTCAGGAAATCCCTAGGCGTGCGCGGGTTTTCGGTTACGGGTCTGTCACCCTCTATGGCGCAGCTTTCCAGAAGCTTCACCTAACCTTTGCACTACCACGTCGGGCTCCTACAACCCCGATCGATAAATCGATCGGTTTGGCCTGTTCCGCTTTCGCTCGCCACTACTGACGGAATCGCTTTCGCTTTCTGTTCCTCCGGTTACTGAGATGTTTCACTTCACCGGGTGTCGCGATGTTCCTGCTATGAATTCACAGAAACTCGAGCAAGTATTACCCTGCTCAGGTTACCCCATTCGGAAATCTACGGGTCAAAGCGTGTTTGCCGCTCACCGTAGCTTAACGCAGCTTACCACGTCCTTCATCGCCTATTGGCACCAAGGCATCCATGATGCGCTCTTTGTAGCTTGATCAATCTGTACGGTCTTTCGACCGAGATTCTTTGATAACTGAAACTCTCTCGCCGCCTTGCGGCAGCGTCTTGATTTCAGACTCAGCTCTTAAAGTTGTATTTTCTTACTACCCTGTATGTAGATGTCAAAGAACCAGCCGTTCCGTACATTCGAGACGACAAAAAAACTCAATCTTGATCGCTATGGACCACTGCCTGCCAAAGCAACAGCGGTTTAAGCGGGACAAAATTGAGCCAATTTGCAGTCCCCAAATGTACATAGAACGCACTCCAAAGTGAAGGAGTCCCGCTTCGCGCGGGACCAGCACAATAGCAGGGAGTGTTTGCACGTCAACTTCGATTTTCGAAAATTGTTTCCGGCGAGATGTTCGCGTTGCATCATCTTCCCTTGGCGAGGCTTATCGCGGATGAAGACAATCGCGTTAAACCCACGTGCGTTCCGTAGTTTCGTGTTTGCGCTCGTTGGCTATAGTAAACGCAGTTTTCTGCTTCGATGGATCACGAGATTCGCCCGCTTACACATCAGGATGAACCCATTCTGTGGGAGATGTTGTATTATGGCTTGGCCTCGGCTGGAAACGACAAACTGCCCTCCCGGGATATCGTACGCCGCCCAGAGATTTCTCGATATGTGGAAGGCTGGGGCCGTGTCGGCGATACCGGGTTTGTCGCGCACGACAAAAAAAATCGGGCTTTGCTGGGTGCAGCGTGGCTCCGGCGCCCGACGAACAAATCTGATGAGTCGCCGGAGCTTGCGCTAGCGGTGAAACCGGAGCACCGGAAGCATGGCATCGGCACGGCTCTGCTGACGCAATTAGTCCGCGCAAATCCCGATCACTCGACGATCTCTGTCAGCTTCGTGGCCGGTAAGCCGGTATTGCGTCTCTACGAGCGGTTTGGATTCAAGCTAGTTGAACAACGGCCCGACGCTGTCGTGATGCACAGAGCGATATAAAAGATCGATGACGGGTCCGCCACCGAGATCAGCGCGTTTATTAGGGCGCGAAAATCAGAAGCACGAAAACGGCGAAGAGCAGCAAATGAATGCAGCCTTGCAAAACGTTGGTCTTCCGGCTCGCGAACGTAACCACGCTCACAGCCAGCGTTAGAAGCAGCAGAGGCAGGTTGCCGCCTTGTACACCAAGCGCGACCGGCCGTTTCGTCAGCAATCCGATCATTAGGATTGCCGGAATCGTCAGCCCGATGGTGGCGAGCACTGACCCGAACAAAATGTTGATCGAACGCTGCAGTTGGTTGTGCAGACTAGCGGCGATCCCGCCCAGTCCTTCCGGCGACAGCACCAGCGCAGCGATGACCGCGCCGCCAAACGCCTGCGGCATATGAAATTGCTCAATGCTGTTGTCCAAGGGCACGGCGAATTTCTCCGCAAGGAAAATAACGGCAGCTAAGTACAAGAGCAGCACCACCGCATGAAAACCCGTGGACCGCACGCGTAGTGAATGATGGGGCGAATGCTTCGTCGCGGTTTCTTTTACATCCAGGAAGTAGCCGCGGTGTCGCAGCGTCTGGATGAGCAGAAAGATCGCGTAAAGCAACAGCGACACCGACGCGAAAAAGATTTCCTGTTCCGTAGAAAAGGTTGGGCCGCTGGTCGAGACAGTGAAATTTGGCAGCACCAGACCGAGCACAGCCAGGGCCATGATCACGTTGAGGTACAGCATTCACACCTTGGATGTTGTAATGCTGTTCGCGATATCGCAGCGCGCCAAGCATCAAAGACAGACCTACAAGGCCGCCGAGTGCGATCATGATCACAGCGAAAATTGCGTCGCGTCCGAGCGTTGGATTGTTCGCGCCATGTAACATCGCTGTGGAAATCATTACGACCTCGATACTGATCGCTGAGAGGGTGAGGATCAAAGTTCCGTAGGGTTCGCCAAGTTTGATCGCTAAGACAATCGGCATGCCGCACTACGCACATGGCCGACCAAAGGATCACGGCAAAAAGCCACACAAAGACACCGAGTAGAGGGCACGCATGCGTGGTGAGTTCGTCCAGTCGGCTTCCGACGGCGAGAAAGATCGCGACCGTTGCCAACCCGATGAGCAGCGGAAATTCAGCGCGGATCGCGCTCCAGAAAGGACTCCGTGTTTTCCGCCTGTTGAATTGCCTCCGCTTTTCCAGACATGCGGCGGAGCATATCGGTTGCGCCTGAGCGGTGCAATCAAGCGCTGCAATCTTGGAGCGCATGCGAACAGAGACCGGCCTGCAAAAGTGCCGCTGTATATCTATCCACCCGCAATTGCACCGATGATCAGGAATGGTTTCGTCCCATTTGCAATCGCTTCCGGCAGCGGCGCATCGGGCGATTCATGCGACAAATCTTCATTGCACGCGAAAAAACGGACCATTGGCCTGCGAGCCTGGGTCACGTGATCGCGCAGCGTCCCACGCAACATCGGATATTTCGCTTCAACCGCGTCCAGCAGCGAACGCTGAGTGAGCGTCCCGTTGAGCTCAAGTCCTACTTCACCGTCGAGGTGCGCCAGCGTACGCAAGTTCGGCGGCAGGATAACGCGAATCATGGCAACGTTTGCGCTTCTACGGAAACACTGCAGGCAGATCGCGCACGATCGGTTTCCATTTATCGCCTGCATCCAGCGAGGCGTAAACCTGGCCACCGGTTTTACGAAGTAAACGCCACAAGGATCGAGCGAATCGACCGACATCGCGTCACGTAACACGTTCACATAACAATTCCGTTGCGGCAGACCTCTCGTTAGGGCTTCCCAATCGTTGCCACCCGTCCGGCTTCGATAAACGCGCAATCTGCCGCTAGGCGGATAATGCTTTGAATCGCTCTTGATCGGTAAGACGTAGATCGTTTCCGGCTCTTACGCATGAACGTCGATAGGAAATCCGAAGTCGCTCGGTAAATTGCCGCTGACCTCATGCCATGAACCGCCAGCATCATCGCTGCGCATCACGTTCCAGTGCTTTTGCATGAACAACGTGTTCAGGGCGAGATGGATGCATCGCGATGCGATGTACCACAATGACCGACCTCCGCGT
>CAWGSY010000003.1:0-136188 GCA_963825355.1 uncultured Verrucomicrobiae bacterium
GCGGGACATATCTATGGATGTAATTCTCCATGTATTCCTGAAGTTCCTGCGGCAGATCGCTTAAATGCAGGTCGCGTTCCTTGTTATTCCAGGCAACAATCTCAGCACGCGGACGCTTCTTCGCGTTTTTCTCAATCCATTCGGCGATCTCATCGTCGGTTGCACCACTGGCGACCAGCGAACGGAAATCGCCGTAATCAATCCCGGCAAAATTCAACCAGCGCTGATCGAGCGGGCAATTGGAATGATACCCGCCGTGCCAATCCAGAAGCACAGCGCGGCATTTGTCCACGGCGCGCGCCGCGAGCACATAACCCGCCAGCGTCGCTCGCGGGCTACGCGGGAATTCTTTTCCATCTCGCAAATCGCGCGAGAGCAATTTCAGTTTTTCAAGGTTCTCAGCCGTCATGTTCTGTTTCTCTTGTTTTTGCATTCAATAATAACGTTGCCCGCGCGATTCTATGTCGCCGCCTTATTTCTTAATCGCAGTAGGCGCAATAATCAGGTGCCGCTGAGTTGCCGTACCTCGGGGAAGTTTATCTCCTCCGAACGGCATTAGCGACGCCGGCTGCTCAGGCTTTCGGATGTAGCAAATCCGTCAATTGATATTGCAGCAGATCCCCGATGCGTTCGATACTGATGTCCGCTGTTGGATAGCTGGCGAGGATTTCCGAATCGGCGGCGTAGTGACCTTGCCTAACGAAAACAGTGGTCACACGGGCGCCCCAGAGTTTCTTCACGGCGGCCAGGATCCGCAGTTTGTCGTCCACCAGCACGTAATGTCCGGCTGGATAGCGTTGCTCGACGTCGTCGAGTTCCTGCTCCTTGTGCACGTAAATCAACACGCGACCGGCGACGGCATCGGCCAATCCTGAGCGACTGACCTTGAGCGGTTGAAAAACGACGTCGCCGTCCGATAGAATGACCGCCGGTCCCCATTGCTGCACGTGCTCAATCACCTTGATCGCGTCGGGGAAAAGGCGGTCAGCGAAAGGATAGTTAATGAAGAAATCAGAAACGCACACCAGATTCGGAGCGCGCGGATGTTTGGCCCGATACCTTTGCAAAGCGCCAAGATAATCCGCGTAGCCTAGTTCGGTCCGCAGTTGCTCGAAGATTCCCCAGTATTCGCGCGCTCCCTCCGCGCCGATCTCACTGACGAGATGGCGTTGCAAATCTGCCGCGACGCCATCGTTATCAAGCAGGGTGTTGTCTACGTCGAACAAGAAGACGACGCGAGCAGTGGAATCATCGCCTTGATTCATTTTGTGGTAGGACCAAGCGTTTTGCTTTGATCGCCGAGATCCCTCGCGTGTGATACGCCAAAATGCAACGTACAGGCAAGAAGGCCGCTATAAGGGTATGGCCATTATCGCTGTATGATTATATCCCATCGCTAGCTCGATTCAGAAGCTTCATCGATGCTTCGTCTAATTCGAGCTTGGTCGCGCCGATCAGCTCCTTCAATTGCGCCAGGTTTGTTGCGCTGGCGATGGGCGCGGTGACAGTTCGCCGCGCCATCAACCACGCGAGCGCAACCTGCGCAGCCGTTGCATGCAATTGCTTCGCCACCTGATCCAGCGCGTCAATGATCCTGGAGCCGCGGTCATTCAGATATTTTTTCACGAAATCGCCTCGCGCCTTGTTGGCAACGTCGGCTTCGGACTTGTATTTGCCTGTGAGAAATCCGCTCGCAAGCGAGAAATAGCTAAGGACGCCCAAACCGTTTTCTATGCATACCGGTTCGAGTTTTTGCTCGTACTCCTCGCGATCGTAGAGATTGTATTCCATTTGAAGGCATTCATACCTGGGCAACCCATGCCTTCTGCTCACTGCGAGCGCATGGGACAGCCGTTCAGCGCTGTAATTCGACGCGCCGATGGCGCGCACCTTCCCCTGCTCTATCAACTGCGCGTAAGCTTGCAGCGTCTCATCAAGTGGGGTGTCGGGATCGTCACGATGCGATTGATAAAGATCGATGTACGTCGTCTGCAGCCGCTTCAACGAATCTTCGGCCGCACGCACGATGTAAGCGCTTGAAAGACCTTTGCTGCGCGGATCCATCTCGAGCCCGACTTTTGTGGCGATGATGACTTTGTCGCGTCTGCCCCCCTGCCTGAGCCATTTGCCGATGATAGTTTCCGATTCGCCACCACGATTGCCCGGAGCGAATCTGGAATAAACGTCAGCAGTATCGATCAGATTAAATCCCGCAGCGATGAAAGCATCGAGCAAGCTGAACGACGTCCGTTCATCTACAGTCCAGCCGAAGACGTTGCCGCCGAACGCCAGCGGCGCTACCTCCAGCCCTGAATTGCCCAAGCTGCGTGTTCTCATTTTTTTTGGGGGCCAGCAGATACCCGAATCGCGCGAGTATCCCGATCAAAACGCCGCCGAACTTGGAGTTGGATGGATTTTTCCCATGCAAAGCTACGCGGTGAATAATACAGTTTCGCGTCTACGAAGAAGCTTCCGACGATTCCAAATGGATCACGGCGAAACGCTTCTCATTGCAGGAGGTTTGCGTTAATATGTGGAGGAAATGAGTCAGCAACACGAAAGGGAGACAAAATCATGAAAACGAAATTGCTCGGACTCGTACTTGTTGCGAGCGCCGCCACGATTGCTCAAGCGAATCCAAATCCCGGAAATGTTCAACGTAATGGAAGCGCAGTTGCACGCGGTGCGCCGGCTGCTCACGCGCCGATTCGGCCCGGAGCTGTTTCATCCTTCCATTCGGCGCCCGCGCGTATGTACGGCAATAGACCAGTTTACTCGGGGCAACGCTATTCGTCGTTCGGCATACGTTCGTCACCATCGTTCGCGTACCGGCGGCCTTACAGTTATTCGAATCGAGGTTCGTTCACGCGTTCGGGTCCATATACGATCGCAACCATCCCGCAAGGAAATCGCATTGCGCCATTCGCGAATAACAGAAATCAAACGCCCACAATGGTCTGGAATCGGCGGACTACCGGAAACCAGTTCAGGAATCGAGGCAATCTTCCGAACACAAACCATCTTCAAAATGGGAACAATCATCTCCGTGGTGATTGGCACAAACACGTTTTCGCGCAGCGCTCAGGGGATTGGCATCGCGACTGGAACCATCACAGCGATCATTGGTGGAATGGTCACCGATGCTGTTTCATTAATGGTTCGTGGGTGATCTTCAGTGCGGGATTTTATCCGTGGTGGCCTGACGATTACTACTACGACTATGGCTTTCCAAATGATGGCTACGGCTCGTCGACCTACGGGTATGATGATCCCAATTCGTACAATTACGGCCCCGGCAACTACGACTCCGGCGATTACCAGGGCCAGATGGATTACGATCAAAACAGCTATCCCGATCAATCGCAGGGCTACTACGATTCCAGTGTTTACCAAACTGGAGCATACTACGATCCCAATGGCTCCGGCGATCAATCGCAATCAAACTACTCGATCGTTGCCGCAGCGCAGGAGCGACTCGCACAGGAAGGCTACTATCGCGGCGAGACAGACGGTGCGCTAAATCCTGAGATGCAGAAAGCCGTCAAGCGTTATCAAATCACCAACGGCTTGCGGCCGACTGGCTACCTTGACGGAGATACCATTACAACGATGGGATTGCAGTAGGGCCCGAGCTATTACCGCGAAAAGACAACGGATGAATTCAAAACGATCTATCACTTCAAGCTCGCGAATGAGAAAATCCTGTCGCTAGCTAGAAACCAGCGAGGCTCACAAAAATTTCAGCAGCGCGTCGGACGTTTCCTTTGACCGTTTGCAGCTGTTCACATGATGCCGTGATTCGCGTTCTACGATTCGGACGGCAACGTGATCGAAACACACGAGCACGTACCGAGTTCAAAGAATGGTTAAGTTTTCCTCGCTTTACCTCGGCGCTCCCCGCTAAAAACCATTTTATTAAGGAGAAAATTAACTCTTCGTTCGCAGTACTAGCCACGATCATCGCGGTGACCATTCTACAAGGTTGCGCAGGCACTCCAGGTACGCAGTGCGCGAAGCCTACGCTGACTCCCTCAGACGCAACGCATGCCACAACATCCGTCACGGTCAGGATTGCGACGAAGACAGCTGGAGCGTATTTGCGCTACACGCTCGACGGTTCCACACCGACTGGCGGATCGTCAGGTAACGGCACGCAAATAGCAGCGGCGAGCGAGAAAGTCTCGTTCAGTGTCGGGCCGCGGGAAAAGACCTTAAAAGTGATTGCTTACAAATCGGGATTGGCCGATTCGGCCATCGCAGAAGGAACTTACGTCTACGAGTCGCCGTATTGAGGCGAATCGAAACCCGCCGTTGTGTGAAATGCTGATGCGCCAGGCAAATCTAAGTCACAAGTAAGTCACGCAATTGTTTGGCAGACGTTTCTTGTGCGCGCGCAGAAAGCAGCGGAAAAGGCCGGCATGAAAACCGCGCCAAAAACTCGCCCCAGCAATATTATGTCCTTTATTCTTGAAGGACGCTGGCCACTCGATGGGTTTGACCAGCGAGAATTGCGACGGCTTAGCAAGATAGCAAAGCGAAACAGTGTGGGGGTCGCCGATGTAATCTACGAAGCTATCGAGTCATTCGTCGCGAATTGCGAAGCGGAGGCCGATCTTGAAAAGAAGGTTATCAAGTTTCCGACCGTCGCTAATAAATGGCGGTCGATGGATCACTGATTCGAGGACCTTACTTCGAACGGGTCTCAAAATGTTTTCGAAAAGTAACAGAAACGTCTCTTTTGTCGGTCTTCAAAGGCGTGGAAGTTAAATGCCATGAGATCCAGTGATACGGGACAGATCAAGCTCTCGCACAAAGAATGGCGAAATCTAATTCTCGTCGGACCCAAAGGCAGAGGCGGAAGTCGATATTACTCCGCTATTTGCCCCATCTGCCTCATTACCTACGATGTTGACATTTCTTCTGCCCGCACGTTAGCGGTAGAAAAGGTCGCTTCTCACATCAAGAATGCTCACTCCGATGCTTTGACTTGATGAACAAACGCATCCTTCCACTTCGAAGACGACGCAGAATTCTCGGTTTTTCAGTTGCCGTTCGAGGTGTTTAGCGTGTGCATTCGCGCGCGTACCCTGATTGAGTCGAAGAGAATATTAGGAATTTCTGGATCAATTGTTGCACCTGCATTCGAGATTTCGAAGCGAAAGGCCACACGATGCGCAGGGAGGTTGTCACCCAATCGTAACTTGGCAGTGATCGTGCCCTTTTTGTAGTTTCTATCGGCGATTGCATTGCACTTATGAATCCTGCGAACCTTTTTGATCACGATGCGGACGCGTTGCAACTTGCGCCCGGAGATTTCCTTTTCCGGGAAGGCGACAAGCGTGACAAGATGTACGTGTTATTGGAAGGGGAAATGGACATCCGGCTTGGTGATCACGTAGTCGAGACCGCAGGGCCAGGCGGCCTGATCGGCGTGATCGCGTTGCTGGATGATAATCCGCGTGATACCAACGCTGTGGCGAAGACCGCCTGCCGATTGGCGACGGTCGACCAACGGCGGTTCCATTTTCTAATTCAACAACACCCGCAGTTCTCGACGCACGTGATGAAAGAGCTCGCTCATCGTTTGCGCTACATGACTGCCGAAGCGGCGAAGCAACAGGAAACCTCAGTAAACCCATAGTGCGGCTTTGTTAGCAGTACACCCGACGGTGAACGGAGGAACCGATGAATGGCTCAGTCTTGATACCAAGCCTGCGATACAAGGACGCGACTGCAGCGATTGCGTGGCTTGAGCAAGCGTTTGGCTTCGAACGTCACGCCTTCTATGATGGGCCAGATGGCACTGTAGCTCACGCCGAGCTACGCTTCGGCAACGGTCTGGTGATGCTGGGATCGGCGAGCAACGAGAGTCCGCTTCGGCATCTGTATGTCACTCCAGCTGAGATTGGCGGACGCGTGACCTCGCCGCTCTACCTGATCGTGAAGGATTGCGAGGAGGCGTATACCCGGGCACTCGCTGCAAAAGCGGAGATTATGATGGAGATGAAGACGATGGAATATGGTGGCAAGGCATTCACCGTCCGAGACCCTGAAGGCTACCTGTGGTCTGTGGGCGAGTATTCCCCTTGGGCGGAGAAAGAAACTGTCACTACCTAAGCACGTGTTTCGCATCCGCGAGATTATGTGGTGTCAGCTAAGATGCATTGATCGCTCTCTCTTTGGAGGTAGGTCCTACAGTTCCTAAACGTTTCTGTCCGCGGGCGCCGTTGTTTGATTGACGAAGCAGGGCGCAGCTTCGCGTTTCCTTTCGATCTTGGTCATACGTTTGCAGATCCGCTCAATCTCCGCGTTATCAAGAGGCCTATGTTTTCCTCCGCCTGTGGCGATGGAGTCTGCTTCCCTTGCTGCAGGATAGCTTTGCCATCGTCGTAGCGCCGCCACGATCGTGTCACGTTCGGCGCTAGTGAGCTCAATTATCATTTGGTCGAAATTGTTCTTGGTCTAGCATTTCTATCAAGGCCGAGCGGCAATGTCACGCAATTGTAACTTGCCACTTTGCAGCAATTGACCTCAAGCCAAAAGAGTGATTGTGAACGCGATAAACAAGAAAGGAAAACACAATGCCATACGTAACTGTTGGAAAAGAAAACGGAGCTAACATCGACATCTATTATAAAGACTGGGGCAAAGGACAGCCCATTGTCTTCAGCCATGGTTGGCCGCTGTCCGCCGATGACTGGGACAATCAAATGATGTTCTTTTTAAATCACGGCTACCGCGTGATTGCGACTGACCGGCGCGGGCATGGGCGGTCTACTCAAACCGACGGCGGACACGACATGGACCATTATGCCGACGATCTGAAGGCCGTCACCGATCACCTCAACCTCAACGATGCGATTCACGTCGGCCATTCGACCGGCGGCGGCCAGGTAGTGCGTTATCTCGCCCGTCATGGCGACAAGAACGTGGCGAAAGCGTCGATCATCAGCGCGGTGCCGCCACTGATGGTGAAGACCCCGGCCAATCCGTTAGGCCTGCCCAAATCGGTGTTCGACGATCTCCAAGCCCAACTGGCCGCCAACCGGGCCAAGTTCTATTATGATCTGCCGGCCGGCCCGTTCTACGGCTTCAATCGTCCCGGCGTGAAAACGATCGAGCCTCTCGTTTGGAATTGGTGGCGCCAGGGCATGATGGGCGGCGCCAAGGCGGGTTATGACGGCATCGTCGCGTTCTCGCAGACTGACTTCACCGAAGATCTGAAGAAGATTTCGGTGCCGGTTCTGGTCATGCATAGCGAGGACGACCAGATCGTGCCCTATCAGGCCGCCGGTCCACTCTCAGCCAAGCTCCTCAAGAACGGCACGCTGAAGACGTACAAGGACTACCCGCATGGCATGCCGACGACGCATGCCGACGTGATCAACGCCGATCTGCTCGCGTTTTTGAAGAGCTGACTCCACGGAACATTATTGCCATGGAAGGTCAAAACCCGGTCATCATCATTCGCGATGCCGCCTCTACTGCGCATTTGCGCAATCTATGAAGAACCAAATCCTTCGAGAAACAAACGCATTTGAATAACAAAATGAAGATCGTGGTTATTGGCGGCACCGGCCTCATTGGATCAAAGGTCGTAAACATTCTTCGCCAACGCGGTCATGAGGTGGTCGCGGCATCACTTTCAAGCGGCGTGAACACGCTCACGGGTGAAGGATTAGCTAAAGCGCTAACAGGAGCTCAGGTGGTCGTTGATGTGGCGAACTCACCTTCCTTCGAAGACAAGCCTGCTTTGGACTTCTTCGAAACGTCAGGTCGCAATCTTCTTGCCGCGGAAAAGTCTGCCGGCGTGAAGCATCATGTGGCGCTGTCGGTAGTCGGCACCGATCGCCTGACTGGAAGTGGTGCCGGTTCCTTGAGTGGTTACTTCCGCGCGAAGATGGCCCAGGAAAATCTGATCAAGGCTTCCGGGATTCCGTTTACGATCGTGCACGCAACGCAGTTCTTCGAGTTCGTGAAGAGCATCACTCAATCGGCGACCGGCGGTTCAGAGATTCGGTTATCATCAGTCCTCATGCAGCCAATCGTTTCGGATGATGTCGCTGCCGCGGTGGGAGAGGTAGCTCTCGGGGAACCGGTGAATGGAATGATCGAAGTTGCTGGGCCTGATCAGATCCGGCAGGATGAACTCGTCCGGCAATATCTAAGTGCGACGGGCGACGCGCGGAAGGTGGTCACCGATGCGAATGCAGGCTACTTCGGCATAGCGGTGAACGATCAAAGCCTCGTTCCTGGAGATAATCCCAGCCTCGGCCCAACGCATTACGAAGACTGGCTCAAGCGCTCCACAGCTTAGAAAGAACACCGAGAGGATCTATTCCCCGCAAATCGCAAGAACAACGAACCAGATTTGAGAAAGAGAATCACAATGAAACGAATCGCGTCCACTTTTGCACTCGGGTTTCATCAAACAGCAAACTGATCAAAGTCGCACGAAAAACCTATGAATACAGACAAGCTTAAACAACTGGCTCGCGATTTAAGGAAAACACCGCCGCACAGCCCGCGTGACACACTCGGCGGGTTCGTCATTGCCGCGCGGATGCTCGACAAAGCTCGGGCCCTTCTGCTCGGCATCAATGGCGAGTACAACTTCTATCCGTGTGGTCTAGGCGCTTACTTTTGGAAGTTCACTGGCTTGGATGCGATGAAGTTCAAGGAGTTCGTTGCAACCGGCGCGGCTGACGATGAAGTCGATCACTGGATCCGTGAGAACACGACACAGAAAGATCCCACGGCGATTATCAAATGGAATAACGAGATGCGTTGCCTTCGGCTTTGCGATCTTTCGCAAGAGGTCCAGGAATATTTCGAAACTTACATTCCGCAGTTTTGTCATCCGCCAAGTAAAGTGAAGTTTTTCTTCGATGTTTACGACGTTGAAGAAGGATTACTTTAGCTCGTTGCGGTCGCAGCTCATGACACTGCGCAGGTCCTGACAAAACACCTCGGATTAACTCTTGCCCTAACATCTCAAGAAGAACCGAACCACATAACAAAAGGAACATCACAATGAAACCAATCCGAACTTCAGAATCAGTCGGACTGTTGCACCTGACACTTATTGTTTGCGCAGTGGTGGCCACTGTCGGCGTGGGCTCAGGGATAGCCGATGACAAAGGCGCAAAGGCTACGGTCGTTTACGACCACGTTCTGCCGAATGTGCCTGGCAAAAGTATGAAGGGTATTCTGGTCGAATATGGTCCCGGCGAAGGGTCGCCAGCCCACATCCATCCGAAGTCTGCTTTCACCTATGCAACCGTTCTCGAAGGAGCGGTCCGAACCTCGGTCAATGATGGGCCGGCCGTTGTTTATAAAGCCGGACAGAACTTCGCCGAGATGCCTGGTGATCGACACAGTGTTGATGAGAATGCGAGCAAGACCGAACCTGCCAAGATGCTGGCCGTGATGGTGGTGGATACGGACACGAAAGAACCACTGTTAACGCCAATCCATAACCACAAGTGAGACCGGCTCCGTCACTCCTTGGGACAAAAGTGATGTTCAGCATGAAACAACCGGACACAAATGCATGAAGTGGAGGCTCGGCACTCAGGAAAATGAGCACGATGAATGAAACTCATATCGAAGGCCTAACAACCATCGCGAGCAACTTCGGTCCTAAGGACACCATGGATCGGCTGGAAACCGAGATCCGGACCAAAGGATTAGAAGTGTTCGCGCGCATCGATCACGCCGCAGGCGCAGCGGAAGTGGGACTGAACTTGAGGCCAACCGAACTTATCATCTTCGGAAACGCCCGTGGCGGCACTCCTCTCATGCAGTCGGCTCAGACAATCGGAATCGATTTGCCTTTGAAAGCACTCGTCTGGGAGGACGCAGCAGGCAAAACGTGGATTTCATATAACGAACCAAGCTGGATTGCACAGCGGCACGGCATAACCGACGCACAACCAGTTGTAAATAAAATGGCTGATCTACTCAGTGCGATATCGAGAAAGGAGGCGTAACTTCGATTGGTTTGCCGGCTGTTAGTGATTGCCGGTGCTGTCCGTCTTCTGAACCAACCTCGGCGCTGGACATGAGAGCTCGAGCGGTTGCGACGTGCACGCCCGATCCGCCGCAAAGTTGTCGCTTTACTTTGAGTCCATTAGTTCAACAGTTTTCTTCAGCGCCAAGTCCATTGGGCCTCTCCGCGAAAGGAGCTCGACCTGATCGGCTTTCCGCCGGGAAAATCGCGAGCGGTGGGTCCGCTCGCACAACTGGAGGCTCTATGAAAACAGATTCTGTTTTTGGAGTTACACCCGTCCGGCATTTTTCGGCGTTGGGCGTTCGCTGCATCATTACTGTGCCAAAAATCCGGATGATATTTTTATCGGCAAATAAAACGTAAATCAAAAGATCATGAAGACATCGAAATTTAAATCTATCCTACTACTTTTAACCTTAATGGTTGCAGCAGGCGCCAAGGCACAAACCACCGATAACGAAAAACCAACGATTGTTTTTGTACATGGTATATGGGCCGATGGCTCTTGCTGGACTAGTCAAATCGAAGCGTTGCAAGCCAAGGGTTACCATGTGATTTCGGTACAAAACCCAATAAACTCCCTGGCCGACGATGTGGCTACTACTCAAAGGGCCATCGACCTCGTTAAGGGCAAGGTGATACTGGTAGGTCATTCATGGGGCGGCATGGTAATCACCCAGGCTGGCAATGACCCTAAAGTTGTAGGCCTGGTATATCTGGCCGCGTATGGGCCTGACTCAGGCGAATCCCTATCAGCCGTATCTGCAAACGCTCCCCAAACCGAACTGTCTAAATACCTAGTACCGTCAGGCGGTTATGTGTTTCTATCAGAAGAGGGCGTTAAAACCGCATTTGCAAGCGAGCTAAGCCCAAAACAACAGGCATTGGTTTATGCAACACAGATCCCGGCCTCGCATACCGTATTTGACGATAAAAGCGGACAGCCTGCCTGGAAAAACAAACCAACCTGGTATGTCGTTGCAAAAAACGATAAAGCGATACATCCCGATTTGGAGCGTTTTATGGCGAAAAGAATGAATGCCAAAACCATGGAGTTAGCGTCGTGCCACGTGGTGATGCTCTCGCATCCCGCAGAGGTGTTAAAGGTAATTGAAGAAGCAGCAAGCTCTAAATAGGTGGACGAATTGGGGTCAAACCGGGCTCGCAGGGGGCAAGAATTGGGGTCGCGTCCATCTAACATTTGGACGAGCGGAGGCTTCGCCATTATTCGTTATTCGCCGGCGATGGTCGATCTTGACTGACCCAAGCCGCGTCCTAGTTTTGTCCGTACTATATTAGATGCGAAGCAAGGCTTCGCGGTTCGCCCTGACAGGGTGACCGGGTTTCCGGACGAGCCTCTTTCAACTCAACAAGAAAGGCCGTCATGAAAAAAGCGCTACCAATTATCGTCACCCTCCTCGGCTTCACCGGGCTTTCCTGGTCGCAAAGTCCATCGCCCGCCGCTTCCGGCGCCGCGACGGCGGAAGATAAATCGATCCGGCCTTTCACCGTCCCGACCGCGATTGATCGGCATCCACACCAACATGACGGGGCAGCGTAAAATGTGAATGAATCGCATCGGAACATGTCCGCCGAGATCAAGAAGGAGATTCAGCTCGAAATCGCCCATATTTTGTTCATCGACATCGTTGGTTATTCCAAACTTTCGATTAATGAGCAGCACGCGGCGGTTGAGGAACTGAACCAGGTTGTTCGCGCCTCCGAACAATTTCAACGAGCCGAAACCGCGAACCGTTTAATTAAAATCCCAACGGGCGACGGCATCGCGTTGGTCTTTTACACCAGTCCAGAAGCGCCTGTGCAATGCGCGGTGGAGATCAGCCGAGTCGATCAAGAGAACATCCGCGCTTGCAACTTCGGATGGGAGTCCACAGCGGACCCGGTTAGCGGTGTTATCGATTTAAACGAACGGGCCAATCTTGCGGGCGCTGGCATCAACATGGCGCAACGGGTAATGGATTGTGGCGACGCCGGCCACATTTTGCTTTCAAAGCGCGTCGCAGAAGACTTCGAACAATACGATAAGTGGCGACCGCTGCTGCATGATCTCGGTACGTGCGAAGTCAAGCATGGAGTACGCGTCTCGGTCGTAAACCTCTACGGCTGATCAATTCGGCAATCCGAAGCTGCCGTAAAAAGTTTCGAGACCGCTCCAGAAACATCGGGCTCGCGTGCGCTGGGCGGCAAGTGACCGGCGCGTTGCTCATGCTTGCTGCCATTATCGCTAGCATCGATGTTCCGTTATCGCGGACGATCGACGAGCTCGGCCTGCGGCGATCGGTGAAAAAAGCATCGCAGTGCTGCCGTTTGAAAACTTGAGCGAGGAAAAGCAAAACGAATACTTCGCCGATGGAGTGCAGGACGAAATCCTGACCGACTTGGCCAAGATCGCGGACTTGAAAGTGATTAGCCGCGGCTCGGTGATGCAATATAAGAGTGGGGTCGCCCGTAATTTGCGCGAGATTGGACAGCAACTCGGTGTGGCGCATTTACTCGAAGGGAGCGTGCAACGCGCTGGGAACAAGATTCGGGTGAACGCACAGTTGATTGACGCCCGCACTGACGCGCATCTTTGGGCCCAGACCTACGATCGCGATTTGGCCGATATGTTTGCAATCCAGAGCGAGATTGCCACAGCCATTGCCGATCAACTACAGGCGAAGCTTTCGCCCAACGAAAAGGCGGCGATTGAAAAACCGCCCACGACCGACCTGGCCGCTTTCGATCTCTACACCCGAGCGAAGACTCGGCTCCTCTCAATCGGTTTCAGTAGCAGTAATGAGCAAAACACGCAGCAGGCGATTGAGCTTCTTAATCAAGCAGTGGGCCGAGATCCAACCTTTTTCGAGGCCTACTACCAACTCGTCTATGCTCACGGCTGGGCGTATTCGGTGGTGGGCACGACCATACCCCTGCCCGGATTGCTTTAGCGGAAGCGGCTCTCCAAGCGGCAGCTCGGTGCGGCCAGATGCTGGCGAAACGCATTTCGCGCGGGCGAACTATCTCTATTACTGCCTGCGCGATTACAATGGCGCGCTGGCTGAGCTGGAAGTGGCGCGGCGCAGTTTACCCAATGATCCGCGTCTCTTTGAATTACCGGCTACATTTTGCGCCGGCGCGGCCAACAGGAAGAGGGACTGCGCAATCTGGAGCGAGCAGTCGAACTTGATCCGCGCAATTGATATGCTCCAACAGCTTGCCGTCAGCTGCGGTGCCTGCGGCGCTATCCAGAAGAAGCCGCTGCGTTGGATCGCGCGTTAACGATTGCGCCAAACGATGTCGCCATTAGAACTGGCCGCGCTTCGGTTGATTTCAACTGGAAAGCCGAGACACGACCGTTGCACGAAACGATAAATTCGATTCTGGCTGGCGGTCCAGCTGCAATTTCTGATGCTGTCGATGACTGGTTCGAGTGCGCGCTGGCGGAACGCGATCCAACGGCAGGAGAGCGGGCCCTGGTGGCGCTGGGCGACAGTCCGTGTTGGGAGGATAACGCTGTTCTTTTGAGCCGCACTTTTGGGGAAGGTTTGCTAGCGCTGATGATGAAAGACGAGGCGAGAGTGCGTGCTGCCTTTACGACGGCTCGCATCGAACAGGAGAAGATCGTGCAAGCGCAGCCAGATTTTGGGCCGCCGCTTTGCGTGCTCGGTCTGATCGACGCCGCGCTGGGGCGAACAGAAGATGCATTGCGCGAAGGGCAGCGCGCGATCGAACTTCTTCCCATAGAAAAAGACTCAGTAGATGGCAGTCAGATGCTTGTCTATTTCGCCGTAATTGCTGCCTGGGCGGGCGAGAAGGACCTTGCCGTGCAATATTTGGCGGCGAACAGCCGATCATACGGCGGAGGCCAGGTTGCGACCTACGGCGCGTTAAAATTATTGCCCTTCTGGGATCCGCTTCGTGGCGATCCGCGCTTCGAAAAAATCGTCACTTCGCTCGCGCCAAAGGAACCGTAAAGCTCAACCAGGCTGTTCTATGAAAAGGAGCCACGCTCGACTAAAGATGAAGTATTGGGAAATCATCGCTGACAATCTCAGCAAGGCCGGTTGGAGTTGGGGCTGCGTCACAGCGATTGCGGCGCGATTCGTAAAGCGTGATAATGGCTAATAATTTCCGTCGATCATCTCGCAGTCTTAGACGCTTTTCGCTCGAACGCGCCATTGCTTGATTGACGAAGCAAGGGCGCTGCATCGCGCTGCCTTTCTATTTTGGTGAGACGTTTGCAGATCCGCTCAATCTCCGCGTTATCAAGCGGCCTATGTTTTCCTCCGCCTGTGGCGATGGAGTCTGCTTCCCTTGCTGCGGGATAGCTTTGCCATCGTCGTAGTGCAGCCAAGATCGTATCACGTTCTGCACAAGTGAGTTTCACTATCATTTGGTCGAATTTGTTCTTGGCCTACGATCTCTATCAGGCCCCGCGGTGATGTCACGCAATTGTAACTTGCCATTTCGCAGAAATTGACCTCAACCCAAAGAGCGATTGCGGACAACAATGATCCCAATAGCCAAGAAGGAAAATTACGATGCCATACGTAACTGTCGGAAAAGAAAACGGAGCTAACATCGACATCTATTATAAAGACTGGGGCAGCGGACAGCCGATTGTGTTCAGTCACGGCTGGCCTCTCTCTTTGGGTGATTTGAGCGTAGATCCCCATTGGGATCGTTGCGGTAGGTGAGGAGAGAGAAGACAAATATGTCCGACGAAAATAAATATAATCGTCGCCGTTTTTTAGGCATTGCGGCCGCGGGAGCTGCGGGCGCGAGTGTCGGTTTGCTAAGTTCCGCGAGCGCGCAATCGGAAAAAATAAACACCGCTCGTCCGACTTCGACGAAGTCGGGAGCGAACACTTCGTTCGGCCCATTGAAACAAATCGATGCCGGTCTCTTGAATGTTGGATACGCGGAAGCAGGCCCGGCGAATGGTCGTCCGGTAGTTCTTCTGCACGGATGGCCGTACGACATTCATAGCTTTGTCGATGTTGCACCGTTGCTCGCGTCGGCAGGTTACAGAGTGATCGTTCCGTATCTTCGCGGTTATGGCACGACGCGCTTTCTTTCAACCGAGACGTTCCGGAACGGTCAGCCAGCGGTTGTCGCGGTCGATACCACTGCGTTGATGGATGCTCTGAAGATCGACAAGGCAGTCATCGCCGGTTTTGATTGGGGCGCACGAACGGCCAATATCATCGCAGCACTCTGGCCGGAGCGTTGTAAGGCGATCGTCTCGGTGAGTGGTTATCTCATCGGAAGCCAGGAATCCGGCAAAATGCCATTACCGCCAAACGCTGAACTCCAATGGTGGTATCAATTTTATTTCGCGACCGAGCGTGGCCGCATTGGTTACGATAAGAACCGGCACGATTTCGCGAAGCTCATCTGGAAACAAGCTTCTCCGAGATGGAATTTCGATGATGCTACGTTTGAACGCAGCGCCGACGCCTTCAATAATCCGGACCATGTCGCCGTCGCAATCCACAATTACCGGTGGCGGTTAGGCCTGGCTGAAGGCGAATCGAAATATGACGATCTGGAAAAGCGCCTTGCCGCAAGCCCGGTTATCACTGTGCCCACCATTACGATGGAAGGCGACGCGAATGGTGCACCGCATCCGGACCCGAGTTCTTATGTAAAAATGTTTTCGGGCAAATATGCGCATCGGAACATCGATGGCGGCATCGGCCATAATCTGCCGCAGGAAGCTCCGCAGGCTTTCGCCAAAGCTGTGATCGACGTCGAGAGCGGGCTGTAGTTGTGCATCCCATCGAAGAAGCACAGGAAAGGATTTAACAAATGATTCCGAAACTAAAATGGTTTTGCGTTCTCAGCATCGTCGCCGGTGGAAGTTGTTTGTCCGCTTCGCCGCAGGAGCATTCGGTCCAGGCGCCGGCTGATTCGGCGTTCGAGCAAGAGATGATGCAGAGCATGAGCAAGATGGACCAAGACATGGGAGCTGCACCCATGACCGGCGATCCGAATCATGATTTTTCGGCGATGATGATTCCGCATCACCAGGGCGCGATCGACATGGCAAAAACTTTTCTGTTGCATGGCCAGGATGCCGCTCTACGCCGCCTGGCGCAGGAGATCATCGTGACCCAACAGCAGGAGATTCAGGTGATGCAGTTGCGATTGGCCACGCTTTCAACTGGCGGAGGAAGCGCGCCAACCGAAAAGAAACAAGACGGGGCCGCACCGCTTCCCGTTTCCGAGAAAGACCGCGTCTACACCGGCGACCAGACTTCGAACACTGTTTCGGTGATCAGTCCGGCCTCGAACAAGTTGTTAGGCGTCATTCGCCTCGGAGATCCAGTTCCCGGTGCGCTCAGTCCGCTTTACCATGGGCAACTACTCGTCCACGGCATCGGTTTCTCGCCGGACCATCGCACGATTGCAGTTGTCTCAATCGGTTCCAACTCGGTCACCTTGATCGACACGACGACAAACAAGATCAAAGGCGTGGTCTACATCGGGCGCGCGCCACACGAAGCGTTCTTCACGCCCGACGGCAAGGAACTCTGGGCGGTGGTGCGCGGTGAAGATTACGTTTCGGTGATTGATCCGGTGAAAATGAAAGAGGTTCGTCGTGTCCAGACAGCCAACGGACCGGGAATGGTATTGTTTCGTCCGGATGGGCGCTACGCGTTCGTGCCCTCGAGTTTTACGCCCGAACTCGATGTGGTGGACACGAAAACTTATGGGGTTGTTGCGCGGATTCCGCAGGCGAGTCCGTTTTCGCCAAACCTGGCGGTGAGCCACGACGGAATGGAAGTCTGGTTCACGCTCAAAGACTCCGGCAAAACGCAGGTGATGAGCGCGCAACCGCCGTTCGGTATTTTTGCTACTCTCGATACGGGCCCGCTGACGAATCATGTCGCGCTCGTAGAAAATTCGAATGGAAAGTTCGCTTACGTAACGGTTGGCGGGGAAAACACCGTGAAAGTTTTTCGCCGTGGCGAAAAGCCGGAATTGATTGCGACAATTTCTACCGGCGATCTGCCTCACGGCATTTGGGGATCGGGAGATGGAACGCGCGTCTACGTTGGACTGGAAAACCAGGATGCCGTCATAGCGATCGACACGCTCGCGAATAAAATTCTCGCCACGATTCCGATCGGTCAGCAGCCACAGGCGCTCGTTTATGTTCCCGACGCGGTGCCAAATGGGGATGGCACGAGCAACCTGGCTCCACTGGCTGATGCCGGTAATGCCGCCCATCTCACGCTGGCTGCGCCTGAGAACAGCGGCAGCGCGGCGCATGCAACCGTTTCGGTGAATTCGTTAGGCCCGCTCGATTTGTTGCAGATGGCCATCTCCGGATTGAAACCGGGAAAAATGTACCGGCTTTGGTTAGCAACAGCTCGAACTTCGCCGTTCGGAGATAAACAGGACCTAGCAGTCTTCAAAGCAAACCTCGCGGGCGCGCAAGTTGTACAGACAGTTGGACCATTCCGTCAGGTCCTTACATCCGAGCGCGAAAAGACTGCCGAGCTGACGCAACAACGATTCTTGCTGGTAACGCCGGCAGAGAGCGACGCTGCCGAGCTTGTCCAGAAAACACCGTGACCATGAGCGGGGTTCCAGAGGTGTTCACGCAAAAGATGCGGGCGGCGTTTAAATCGCGGCGCCAATAAGAAGGAGCACAACCGGTTCGATGGAGCGAATGAATCTGAAAGAAGGCGACAACGTTTTGCCGTAATGAAGGCGACCTCGGTGTCGATGGAAAGGGAAGAGTCTCAGGTCTGGTGCTTGATGTCCTCCGCTGCCGCGGCGTAAACGGCGTCTTCGGCGATGTTGGTCGCGTGATCACCGACGCGTTCAAGACAGCGCGAGATTAAAATCAAATTCAGATAGCCAGGTAGTTGATCGCGGTCCTGCATCATTCGTTCGGTCAATTGCCGGTTTGCAGAGGCATTCATTTCGTCGAGTTGCTTGTCACGGCTGACGACCGCCCGCGCCAGATCGACATCTTCTCGTGCAAATGCGTCGAGGCCGTCCTTGAACATCGATATTGCGTGCGCCTGGATTGGCACAATCAAGTTCACCTCAGCTAGCGACGGATGTCGGTTCAACTTGCGCGCACATTCAGCGATGTTTGTCGCTTCATCGGCTACGCGCTCGATGTTAGGCGAAAGTTTCATTGCAGAAACCACTTGTCGTAAATCGGACGCCACCGGCTGATAACGAAGCAAGATTTCGACACCGGTCTTATCAATTTGCTTCTCCAATTGATCAACTTCCTGGTCGTCGGCGATGGTTTTTGCGCAAAGGTCATCATCTCTCTGAAGCAATCCATTGATGGCGTGATCAAGGCTGCGTTCGGTCAGTCCGGCCATCCTGAGCAGATCGTTCCGGAGATCGCTCAGTGCTTCATCGAACGTGCCAAGGATATGCTGTCGTATGACCACTGTTCTTTTATGTCGGGTGTGCTACGAACATAACAGCGCGGCTTAGAACATCACCTGTACGCGCCCAATGACTTCGTCGAAGTTGTCCTGACCAAACTCCGGATTCGCTTCGCGGAAATCGGACCAGGTATGGATGTAGTCGACCATCAGTTTGAGGTCGTCGCCGTGAATGTAGTAATTCAGGCCGCCGGTGATGGAATGAATACCGTCGTTGCCCATTTGCCCGGGGTTTAAATCCTGCCACTGAACCGCGAGTTGAAGCTTCTTCGGGATTAGGAAATACGCTGCGGTTATATAGAATCCGTTCGTTGTAAAGTCGGCGAACCCCGGTGGCACACCGTTCACTGTACGCCCCTGGACGTGTTCTTGGAGGTATTCACCGATTAGATCGAATGGACCCATCTTAAGCCACGCATCCACGCTCCATGCCGTTCGTTCATCCGCTCCCGGCAGGACGAAAGGCGAAAGCGAACCGTCAGAGTTCACCAATAGGTTCAATGATTGCGAGATATTTGTTCCCTTGTCATCGCGGCTGTTGAGAATGTCGGCGCCAAGTTTGAGGTAAGAATCCTTGCCGAAAACGCCTTGGAACAGAGTGGATTCCAACCGGCCCACATACATGAAATTGTTGTTATCATTAACGGTGATGTTGCGTCCGTTCCCATTGAATATGCCAGCGTAATATGTCAGGAAATCCTTTCCATCAGGCCAAATGTTCGCGAAGGGTTTTCCCCAGAGCTGAACACCGATCTGCCGCTCCGGTGTAATCGCCCCAGTGGGCAGACTGCGCTCGATAATGATCAGGGAAGGGTCTGGGGTAAGTTGCTCCAAGCCAAACGGCGCTTTCCATTGGCCGACCTTGACGTTCGCTTCCGCGAACTGATGCCAGTTAGCGAAAATGTCTGTGCCCGAAAATGCGGTCCGGTTCGCGTTGATGCCATCACTATTCTCGAAGTCGCCTTCAACTTTGAAATCGAATTGCTCCGCGTAATCGCCGGTCAGATTGATGCGCGCCCGACGCAGACGGAAACGATCTTTCAACGCAGTCTGGCCAAAACGGCCTTCGAACGCGGAAACATCGCCATCTTCAAAGTTGATCTGAACGTATCCACCCAGCACGAGTTTCAGCTCCGGTCCCCGCTGCTGCACGTATAACGGCAGTTTCTCTACTTGGGGTTCAGATTTCTCTACGTACGTTTTCCCGTCCTGAATTATCTTGGTTTTGAATTTGCCGTCGGGCACGGAGGCAGTTGGCTGCTTTAAGCTTCGAACTTCGGCTTCAAGTTCGGCGTTCCGCTTTTGTAATTGCTCTACTGCGCTGTTCGAGCCTCTCCAGCCGATCGGATTCGGAAGCAGCGTTCATAGCTGCTGGGCGAAGCACCGTCACCAGCAGTACCGAAATAAGAACATGGTTTCGCACAAGACGTTTTGTTATCGACATATGTTTCTCCTGTTTGTTTACGCGTTAGCGCGACGATTTGTAACTGGCTCTCCCGCGATTGGTCAATAACGCGTTCCAATTGCGCGCTCGAGCATGTAGCCGATTAGGGCGGTTGCTGGGAGCGTGAAAACCCATGCCCAAACAATTCGTTCCACCACCGTCCACCGGATTCCAGTGAAACGTTTCACTGCTCCGACGCCCATGATCGACGTGGAAATCACGTGTGTGGTAGAGAGCGGAATACCGTAGTAACTCGCGACTTGAATGATTAGCGCGGCAGTGGTTTCGGCAGCGAACCCATGCACCGGCTGCAACTTCACCACTTGATGGCCGAGCGTGCGAATGATGCGCCAACCACCAGCCGCCGTTCCCGCCGCCATTGTCACGGCGCATAGAGCGATCACCCATGTTGGAAGTACGAACGCTGGCGTTTTCAGAAAATCGAGCCAGCGCGGCAGATGTTCGAAGCTGCCCGCCTTTGTTCCGGTAAACAGCGCCAGAGTGATGATGCCCATCGTTTTCTGTGCATCATTTGTGCCGTGGCTATGGGCCATCCAGGCCGCGCTGAAGATCTGGAGTTTTCCAAATAGCGAATTAACAAATTGCGGTGTTAAGCGGTGCAGTGCGATAAGCAACAGAAACATGAAGAGCGCGCCGAACACGAAGCCTGCAATTGGCGACGCAATCATAGGCAGCACAACCTTCGGCCACACACCTTGGTTCCATTTGATTACTGACCAATCGCCCTTGGCGGCAGCGAGTGCAGCGCCGCAAAGTCCGCCGATCAGAGCATGACTTGAACTTGATGGTAAGCCCAGCCACCAGGTGGCAATGTTCCAGCTAAAGGCGGCTATCACGGCACAGAGCACGGTGGTCATAGTGACCACTTCAGTGTTCACCAATCCTTTGCCGATCGTGGAAGCAACCGCACCGCCGACTAACGCGCCTGTAAAATTGAAGAATGCGGCCATCGCGATCGCCTGACGCGGCGTTAGTACTCGCGTTGAGACGACGGTGGCGATCGCGTTTGCTGCGTCGTGGAAGCCATTGCTGTATTCGAAAATGACAGCGGCCAGAATGACCAAAATGAGCGTGAGCACGCGGTCCGTTTGCTACGAATATTTCAGCGCCACCTGCAGGATGATGTTCCCCGTGTCGCGGCAGCGGTCGATCACTTTTTCCAGGAGACTGTAAAGGTCGTGCAGAAAAATAATCTGCTTCGCGGCGTGATCGCCTTTGAAAAGACCACGAAGACGCTCCAGTTCGAGCTTGTCGGCATCGCCTTCTATGCTTTGCAGTTTGGCGTTCATCTCGCGCGCGGTTCGGGCGTCGATCCCATGGCGCAGTTGTTTCACCATGGCTAGCACCATTTCGGCGGCCTGATCGAGCAGCTCAACTTGCTTACCAAAACTTTGTCCTGCCAGATCTTCGGGGCGGATCAAGATGCGTTCCCCAATTTTCTCGACCGTTTTCGGTATTTTATAGAGCGCGGCCCCCAACTCCTGGATGTCTTCCCGTTCGAAAGGAGTGACAAACGTTTTGGAAAGTTGCTCAGTCAATTCCTGCGTGATCCGTTTATCCTCACGCCTGCTGTGAGCGAATTGCTCCAGATTTTCCGGTGTGTCGTGCTGCTCGAGTTTTTGCAATAAGCCGATCAGATGATGGACGCTTGCGTCCGCCTGCTGTGCACTGGCTTCGAGCAAATCGTAAAACTTTTGGTCGCGCCCGAGCAGCTTTTGAATCGAAAACATGGCTGCTCAAGTCGGTACTCGACCGCATCGATTGTTGCAACGTCAGAACTGCGTTCGCGCAGATCGGTTGATATTCGAAACTGTTTACCCGGAACAATTGAGAAAATCGTTTCGGACAATACCTACGAACGTCTCTTTGCATCCACCGCCTGTCGCTGCAAGCCGCTTCAACGCCTCGGGTTTGAGGTCGCGCACCTTCCCCTTCTCCACCTCATTGAGTAGCCGTCGTAACCAGCGGCGATCGAGCTGACGAATTTCGATCAGGTGATCCAGCAGGTGCCGGCCGCCAGTGCCTAGCACCGTTCCCAGATCATGTCTCATCGCGCGCGCCTTGGTGAGGTCCAAGTCGATTTGCTGCAAGCGCCGGCGCAGGAGCCCACTCACGGTTGGGCGCGGGGGCGAGATGAAGAAACAGGAGAACCGGGTAGATGGTCTGGGCCACACTTCCCTCCTGACGAAATCGTTCCAGCAGGAGCTGTTGAAAACGCTTTTTTCCTTTTGGAGTGATGCGATAAACGGTTCGCTCTCCGCCGCGCGCGACTTTCTCGCTACGTCTTGCAGCGATCTCGCCGGATTTCGCCAGCTGGCGCACGGCGTAATAAAGGGTGCCGACATCGACGTCGGTATAGCACTCGACCAGGGCGTTCTGGAGACGGCGTTTGATCTCATAAGGGTGGAGGTCGCCCCGGTGCAAGGCGCCAAGGATAAAAAATTCCGCTTTCATACTTTGATTATAATACTACAATTAAACTAATATGAAAACTAACTCATACCAAACTCAGCCAAATTCTCGCGCCACTGAACCCCCAGCTCTGGAAAATAGTCGCCGCCATTATCGCCGGGCTCGTCACATGGATCATCGTAGCCAGCATTTTAAATCTTCCGCTGCGAGCCTGGTGGCCGAATTATCATGACGCGGAAACAGCTTTTAGTTTTACGCTCGGGATGAAGCTGGCCCGGCTCGCCCTCGGGGCTGCGGCTTCTCTTTGCGGCGGATTTGTCGCTGCGTGGATCGCGAACGGCCGATCGAAGGGCGGCAATGTATCTTGGAATCCTGTTGCTGGCGCTCTTTATTCCGAATCATTATCTGATATGGGACAAGTTCCCGGTTTGGTATCACCTAACATTCCTGGTCTCTTTGTTCCCGCTCACCCTACTGGGCGCGATGTTGAAACTGCCCAGTGGAAGAAGGCGTAGCGTCATTCCGCTCCGGAACAGCGCCTAATCTTCGATGGCGGCGTCTGATGCATTCTACCTGCCCTCTCGAACGAGGGAATAGGCATCAACTCTTAGGTAGTAGCGCAAAATCCCGCGGACGCGCAATAGCTACCATGCAAGCCGCAACCGATTTTGAGTGTATGAAAATAAGGCTATTAATGACTTTAATAATTGGCATCACCTCAGTGGCGCTAAGTCCCATGACATGGGCGGCTGGACACGGTGGCGGTGGCGGTGGTCACGGCGGCGGCTTCGGCGGCGGTGGATTTCACGGCGGTGGCGGCTTTCATGGCGGTGGCTTCAATGGCGGTGGATTTCGCGGCGGCGGGTTTCGCAGCAGTGGCTTTCGCGGTGGCGGTTTTCGCGGGAGTGGATTTCACGGAGATCGGTTTCACCACGGCAACTTCAATGATCGGTTTTTCTTCTTTAACGGCTTTGGAGACCCGTTCTTTTACAATGCCTATCCATACTACGGATATTATCCGTACGGTTACTATCCCTACAGCTATTATTCGTATGGCTATTATCCTTACGGCTATGGATATGGTGGTTTTCGCAGCGGCGGGTTTCGCGGCAGTGGCTTTCACAGCGGCGGTTTTCACGGGCACAACTTTCATGCTAGTGGCTTTCACAGCCGTGGCTCGCGAGGCAATAGATGATTCGTAAAATGAATCGGATTATCAAAGCTGTGCGTGGCATACCGAGGCGGCTTCCTGCTGTTTACTTAACGGCATTAGATCGCTGGTTCACTGCTCTCGCTTTACTGACAATTGCCAGCGTCGCTTCAGCGGCTTCCTGGGACGACGATTCACACTACGTCTCGGTTGGACCGCGGTCGGGTTATTACATCGTTCGTCCGGGCTCTCCGTTAAGCCATCAACTCAGCATTGAAGCCGCTCCTACCATCGATACCGCCGATCCTTTCCGCCACGGATACGGAGCGGACGCCCTCGCTTTCCACTTCAATCGCGCTAGTGTCTTGTCCACGCCGCCGGCTTACATCGTTCAAGCGACGCCGAATGAATTTTACACTTCGCGACTTGGTTCTCTAATTCGCGGCCGCAGCACTTCACGCGACGTGGAAGCAATCTTTGGCCGGCCGCAGAATATCGAACGCCGATCCGATGGTGTCGTCACCTACTACGCGATTCAGGTCTACAACCCGTTCGAAGATCCTGGAGGACGACGATAACATCGAGGCGCCAGGAAGAATTCAATCTGCCATTCTTAAAGGCGGAGCGACATTAACTCTTAAGTAGGACCGCAAGATCTCGCGCACGCGCAATGGCTACACCATAAGACGCGATTAATTTGAAGGAATGAGAATTAGGCAACTGGTTAGTTTAACAGTTGGCATAGCATTCGTGTTACTAAGGCCCATAACATGGGCGGCCGGCCACGGTGGTGGTGTAGGCGGAGGATTTGGTGGTAGCGGTTACTTCGCCAATCGCGGTTTCCACGCTGGCGCGTCAGGTGATAGCGGACACGTGCCAGGTGGAGTTGGTAATCGCGGAAGCGGTGTTGGCTTTGGCGGGACGCGCGTTCCGGGCCGGGTTCCAAACTTTGAAGGTGCAGGGCCACGTTTTTCTTCATTTGGCCATCCATCGCAGGTGCAACTTCAGGCGGCAGTTCTCCAGCTTCGCATCCGGCGATCGCAAGGCAATCGGATCAGCGTTTCTCGAACCTTCGCAACCACGTCGTGTCGCAGCATGATGCGAACTGGCACAACGACTGGGATAGGCGGCATGCGCACTTTGGCCATAATCGTTTCTTTGTTTTTATCGACGGGTTTTGGTTCGGACTAGATACAGGATATTTCCCATGGGATTATCTGCCATACTATCCGAACGACTATTACCCGTACGATTATTACACGGACATTGACCCGAACGATTACAACGGGGCGGACTATAACGTTGATCAGGCGGACAGCGCCGAGGTCCAAGCCGTCCAGATGCAACTGGCGAGACTTGGTTACTCCAATGGTTCCATTGACGGCGTTTTTGGACCCTCCACCCGTGATGCGGTGGCTAAATACCAAATCGCCAATCAGCTGAACGTAACCGGGAGTTTATCGCCTGATACACTCCAGTCGCTTAACTTACCGCAGACAACGGCGAGTTAGAGTGTGAGAGGAAGTAATGCCTCACCTGGTCTATGGCCCAGCGTTAGAGTTTCTGGTTGTGTTTTTGGCTTAGCTATAGCTCAGCTGCAACCAAGCAAGCGTCATCGGTCAGGACTGTCGAATCGCCAAACGTGTAAACATCACTGACAACAGCATCGAGCAGAGAGTCAGTCGTCTCATTAAGATGGGCGCGGACACTTTGCTGCAAACCCTCGATGCCAAACTGGCTGCCGTCGCGCGCCTCGACCTCGATGATGCCGTCGGTGTATAACAACAGGCAATCGCCCGCCGCAAGTTTCGCCTCGATAGTCTTAAACTGCGCGTTCGGAATGATCCCTATCGCAGGTCCGGCGGAATCCGCTTCGGTGATAATCGTCTGCACTTCGCCAGAACTTCGGCACACCCGCAACGGCGGTGGGTGACCCGCGCGCGCAAAACGCGCGGTGCCTGTTTTGATGTTGATGACGCAGTACAGCACCGTCACAAAAACAAGCGTGCCGGTTTGTTTCAAAATTCCCGTGAACTCGCTGTTCAGTCGCGTGAGGAGCCGACCCGGCTCGCTGGCTTCGACAGAATGAGTTTCGATCATTGCACGCATCATCGCCGTGATCAGTGCTGCGCGGACGCCATGGCCCATCACATCGCAAATACAAATGGCGGCTGTGTCGTCGGCTAGCCGTGCGATATGAAAGAAATCGCCGCCCATCTGGGTAGCCGCCAAATAACGGTGACAAAAACTTAACTTTGTTGCGCCTGCGGCCACGTCTGCCGGAAAAGTCGGGTACGTGCTCGGCATTAGTGCCTGCTGCAACTCCGTCGCCATTCGCAGATCTGTTTCCATCTGCTCGTTCTTCTGCCGAATCTCGCGATCGCGCTCTTCGATTTCCTGAATGTTTGTTAGCAAGAGCGCGTTTTTGTACTTTGAACAACGTTTCGGTACCAATGAACCCAACGAATCCGCCATTTTCATCCACCAGCAGAACGTCATCGTAGAAATTTTCGTCCGGCCGCGCAAACACGGTGCGCAAGACGTCAGCGATTGGCGTCGCGACCTTGATCCGCGTTTCCTGTTTGCAAAGATGGTCGCGGATTGGCTTGCGCGCCCACAGCGAAAAGCCGTAGCGCCCGCCAAGTAACGCTGCAGTCTCTTGTCGCGAACACATTCCGAGGAGTCGCTGGCCATTCAGCACGGCTATGAAATTCGTGCTGCCTTTTTTGAATATCTCAGCGACGCTCTCGACCGACGCGCTCGCCGGTGTCGCGGTGCGATGGCTGACGAGAGCGCGCAGGTCGATTGTCTCGGCTCGCACCGGTGGATTGAGATCAATTGGCACCGAAAAAACCTGCTCTTCGCGTTGTGCGGTCGCGCGCATCGACATCTCTCTATCAGACTTTAAAAAGAATGGCGTGTTACAAATTAATGACATTCGACCAGATCGAAACTGGCTACATCAAATTGAACACGATAGATTGGCGCTCGACCATTTTGAGCGAAGCGCCACTTCGATTGGAGGCTCGAGTTGGCGCGGATGAAAAAAAGTGTAGAAATAGTTGACTAATCGGTCTAGTCACGCTAAATATCCGATATGCCAAGGGTGAGTGACATGAAGGAACGCCTGATGGACGCGGCGATCGATTTGATCTGGCACAACAGTTACGGCGCGACGTCGGTAGATGCGATCTGCGAGCGCGCCGGTGCAAAGAAGGGGAGCTTTTATTATTTTTTTAAGTCGAAATCGGAGCTCGCCGCCGCCGCCTTGGAAGCGGACTGGAACAAGAAGAAAGCGGAAATGGATTCGATTTTCTCAGCGACCGTTCCGCCATTGGAACGGCTCGATCGGTACTTTGATTTTGTTCACGATCGCCTCGCGGAGCTTCAGAAGAAATGCGGTTCGATCCTGGGTTGTCCCCTGCTAAGCATCGGTAGCGAGGTCAGCACTCAGGACCAAATTGTTCGTGAAGCGATCGACCGGATCATGGATCGCAAGATGAATTATTTCGTTTCGGCGGTACGCGATGCTCAGGCGCAGGGATTAATTGACGCGCCCGATCCGGTCGCGAAGGCGAAAGCACTGTTCTCCTGTTATCAAGGCACAGTGGCGCAGGCGCGGATTCAGAATGACGTCGAACTGCTCCGCGAATTCAAACACGTCGCCAGGGATGTTTTGGGCGTGAAAGATGCCCACGCTGTCTCTTCCTAACTCTTTTTTTTACCACTTTTATAGACGACTGGTCAAATATAAACACACCGAAACAAGAAAGAACCCGACCCTATGAAAACTGACATACAACTCGAACCAGTTTTCCTCCAGACAATCTCCGTCGCCCTCGGGCAACTGAAACAACGATTGCAGCGGGATTATGAACAGGCTTACCCGGACTTGCGCGAAATCATTCACCTCGTCCTGGATGAAGAAGAAACGGAAGCGTGGGAGCTGTCATTGTTTCCGCATCTGCTTCTTCCTGACCTGGTCGAGGCCCACATTGAGAAGATCAATCTCGGGCCGGTCGATACGCGACACGAAGAGCTGCTGGTGCCGCGCCCCTTCCCGAAAATCGACAATCGTCAAAGCGCTTTCGCTCTATGTGGATAACACGAATCGGAAAATGAAAGGAACTAACTAAATGAACAAAGGAAAATTAAACGGAAAAGTTGCGGTCGTAACCGGCGCCTCCAAGGGAATTGGCGCCGCTATCGCGAAAGAATTCGCCAATGAAGGCGCGGCCGTGGTCATCAATTATGCTTCGGCGAAGGAAGATGCTGATCGCATCGTGGATGAAATCATCAAGCGCGGTGGGCAGGCCGTCGCAGTGCAAGCCAATGTAGCCAAAAAGGCGGACGTTGAGCGGCTCTTCTCAGCGGCAAAAAAGGCCTTCGGGAAAATCGACATCCTGGTCAACAACGCGGGCGTTTACGACTGGTCACCTATTGAAGAGATCACCGCGGAGCAATTTCACAGACAATTCGATGTGAATGTTCTCGGTCTGCTTCTGGCCACTCAGGAGGCCGTCAAGCAATTCGATTCTAAAGGCGGCAATATTATTAATGTTAGTTCGACGGTCACATCAATGACGCCAGCGGGTTCGTCGGTTTACACCGGCACCAAAGGCGCGGTCGATGCCATCACCAGAACGCTGGCCAAGGAACTCGGTCCTCGCAAAATTCGCGTCAATTCCATCAATCCCGGTCTTGTCGAAACCGAAGGCGTGCGCGCAGCCGGTTTCGATCAAGGCGATCTTCGCAAAAGTATTGAGGCGCAGACACCACTCGGTCGCGTCGGTCAACCCAGCGACATCGCTCCTGTCGCAGTCTTTTTGGCTTCCTCTGATTCCGCGTGGATCACAGGCGAAACGCTTCGTGTCGCGGGAGGTCTTCGTTAGGCCAACGAAATAATGAACTTCAGAAACAACCAGACAAAGAGACAAAGGAAATCAAAATCATGAAAACTAAATTTTATTGGGTCGCGCTGCTTACGAGCGCGGCTTTGATCGGCCAAGCACAAGGTGGTGGCTATCAAGGTGGCGGTGGTGGCCGGGCTGGACCCGTTGGAGGCGGAGGCGGTTTCCGTGGCGGCGCCTTCCATGCAGCAGCCCCGGCGTTCACTGGCGTGCACAGATCTTTTGGAGTGGGAACACGCGGAGGCGGAGTTGGCTTCGGCATACCGCGCTACACTTCATCTGGAGCGCGTCCGTTGTATCGGCGGCCTGTCTACTATAATGGACGATCTGGCCACTCCGTAACTCCGTCCATTGGCGCAAGAACCGCGGTTGGTCAGCCGCCGAATCGTTTCAGCTCAACACGCAATCCTGTTGGGCAACGGCCGACAGCGTCTAATCGCCCAGCCGTCACTTCAGCGGCGCGTTCACCTGTAACAGGTGTACACCGGGGATTGAACGGGCGAACGGACCACATCGCTGAACGTCATGGCGCAAATGGGTGGCATCGCGACTGGGACCGGCGGCATGCACACTTCTTCCATAATCGGTTCTTTGTCTTTGACAACGGCTTCTGGTTCGGACTGGATGCTGGATTCTTCCCGTGGGACTACCTGCCCTATTACGCGGACGACTACTATCCATACGATTACTACACTAACGTTCAGCCGGCCTATAACACCGCGCCCGCTAGTGCCTATCCGTATAGTTACTACACCGGCGATCAGCTGGACTATAACACTGCGACCAATAATGGTGCGCCGGTGGCTGATCCAACGGTCGAAGCTGCCCAGGAGCGTCTTGCTCAGCTCAGCTATTACAACGGTCCAGTCGATGGAATTTTCGGTCCGACGACGCGCGACGCGGTGGCAAAGTATCAGATCGACAACCAGCTAGATGTGACCGGGAGTCTTTCGCAGGACACGCTGCGGTCACTTGGGATGCCACCCGGCCCAAATAACTAACGGATCCGCCATTACTCGATGAGAATTCCACATCGGACGGTTGGGCTGCAGAGACTGGGAGCAACCCTTAAGGAGACTCAGCAGCAGCGAAAGAAAATTGTATTAACACAAATAAATTCTCAGACGAAGTCGCACTCGTGACCCGGGGGACGTCCGGCATCGGTAAGACCAGATGAATACGATCCTGATCATTTACGCCCTTACGATTCTACTGTTCGGCTTCGATTCGAAATCGGGTCATGACTCACCCCGGTTCCGACGCTGAGTGCCAGTCGAATCGCGTGGAGGACGATCACCGATAGTGTAGGCTTAGGCACGGTTTCGAGCTGGTTCCGAAAACGCCATCAAAATAACATGCGAATGCGCTCAATTTTCGATCTCTCAAACTCTGGCCCAGAACGGGCGACGAATACCCTCTAACTTCAGGCTATTGCTTGAGAAGGAGTCCCCGCATTGATGAAAAACGTTTTTCTTATTGGTCTTTTCCTCGCCGTGTTCGCTGAATTTGGGTGCAGGAAAGCATCTGCACCGTCGCAAGGTCCGCTGCCGATCAACGTCGTTGCTGTCGTGGAGAAGGAGGTCAACGAATGGGACGAATTCACAGGGCGGCTGGATCCAGTTGAATCGGTCGAGATTCGGCCTCGCGTGTCTGGATATATTACCGAGATCCATTTTGAGGCCGGCGCGATGGTTAAAAAGGGCGAACTCCTTTACGTGATCGATCCGCGCCCTTACAAGGCCGATTTCGACCGTGCTGCCGCCGAAGTCGAGCGAATGGATGCGCAGCTTAAGCTTGCCGAGATCGAACTCAGTCGCGCGAAGGAACTGCGCGCCAAGGCCACGATTTCAGCGAGCGAGTTCGACCAGAAGGCTGCTACCTACCAAGGCGCTGCCGCCGCTAAAAGTTCTGCCGAAGCTGCCAGGAATGCAGCCGCATTAAATCTTGAGTTCACGCAAATTAAATCTCCGATCGACGGTCGAGTGAGCGACCAGCGCATTACCGTGGGCAATTTGGTCCAGCCCGGGGCGGGTCCAGATAGCTTGCTTACGACAGTAGTCTCGGTCGATCCAATTTACGCCAAAGTCGATGCCGACGAGAATGCCCTGCTCAAATATATCAAGTTGAGCGAGGAAGGGAAACGTGTGAGCGCGCGCACTGCCAAGATCCCTGCGTGGATCGAGCTCGGAAACGAGACGGATTTTCCGCACAAAGGCACGATCGACTTCGTTGACAACCGCCTTGATCCTGGAACGGGGACGGTGCGTGCGCGAATCGTCATAAAAAACTGGAACCCTAACTTCATTACACCGGGTTTCTTTGTTCGGGTGCGCGTCTCGGGCGCAACTCCTTATCGGGCTGCACTCGTCCCCGACAGAGTGATCAGCTCGCAACAAGGGTTGAAATACGTATTCGTCGTTAAACCCGATAATACCGTCGAACGGCGTAACCTCGAGACTGGTGGTTTGTTTGAAGGAAAGCGGATTGTCAAAAGCGGGCTGAAGGACGGCGAGAAAGTTGTCTCGACCCGTCTGCAACTTTTGCAAGCCGGAATGTCTGTGCAGCCGGTCGAGGAGAAGTCGGAAATCGGAAGCGGGAAGTCGGAACAACCATGAGCGAATCGGATTTGAAAAAGCGCACGAAGGCGTTTGCGCTGCGAATATTGAAGCTTGTGGACGCTTTGCCGAAAACGACATCGGGGCGGGCGCTGGCGACACAACTAGTTCGGTCGGGAACATCGGTGGCCGCAAATTACCGCGCCGCTCGCCGCGCAAAATCCACTGCGCACTTTCTCTCCAAACTCGGCGATGTCGAAGAAGAGGCCGATGAAACGCTGTTCTGGCTCGAACTGCTTGAAGAATCCGGGATCGTCCCGACGAAACGACTTTCTGCGCTCAAGAAAGAATCCGATGAACTGGTTGCAATCATCGTCGCGTCCATCAATACCGCGAAGAAGCGTGGCATTGACAAGTCGAGCGTGATTTCCAGGCGTGGGCGCGATTAGTTCCGAAATCCCGCTTCCAACTTCCGACTTCGAATGAACTTTCCGCACTTTTTCATCGACCGGCCAATTTTTGCGGGCGTGATCAGCATTGTCATCACGCTCGTCGGCGTGATCGCGCTTTCAACGCTGCCCATCTCTCAATATCCCGATATCGCGCCACCAACCATCCAGGTCACAGCCAGCTATCCCGGCGCGAACGCGAAAGTCGTATCGGAAACAGTTGCGACGCCGATCGAGCAACAAGTCAATGGCGTCGAGAACATGCTCTACATGTCCTCGCAAAGCTCGAGTGACGGCAACATGACCTTGAGCATCACGTTCAAGCTCGGTACCAATCTGGATACGGCACAGGTGCTAGTGCAAAATCGGGTTGCGATCGCGATTCCCATACTCCCGCCCGATGTGCAACGGATCGGCGTGACGACGAAAAAGCAATCGCCCGACATCACGATGGTCGTGCACCTCGTTTCGCCGGATGGATCGTTCGATCAGCTTTTTACCAGTAATTACGCTTTGCTCCAGATTCGCGACGAGCTCGCGCGACTCGATGGCGTCGGCGACATCAATGTCTTTGGCGCGCGCGAATATTCGATGCGGATTTGGCTCGATCCGCACCAACTGTCTGCGCGTGGATTAACAGCGCAGGATGTAGTGACGGCTATCCAGGAGCAAAATGTCCAAGTCGCAGCGGGAATTATCGGCGCGCCGCCTGTGCCGAAGGGCGCGACGGCATTTCAATACACCGTTAGCACGCAAGGCCGGCTTACTGACGAAAAACAGTTCGGCGACATTATTGTTAAGACCGGCGCTAACGGCCAGGTCACACGCGTGCGCGACATCGCGCGGGTTGAGCTCGCCGCTCGCGATTACACGGTCAACAGCGGGCTCGGTGGAAAACCGGCCACTGCGATTGCGATTTTTCAGCTCCCGGGCTCGAACGCGCTCGCCACTTCAGATGCGGTGCGCAAGAAAATGGCTGAGCTCAAGCAACGTTTCCCTACAGGGCTCGACTACACGATCGTTTACGATCCGACGGTTTCTGTCCGCGAATCAATTCACGAAGTTCAAAAGACGCTCTTCGAAGCAATCGCGCTTGTCGTGCTCGTCGTCTTGATCTTTCTCCAAACCTGGCGGGCGACAATTATTCCTCTCATCGCGATCCCAGTTTCGCTGATTGGCACGTTCGCGGCCATGAAAGGCTTCGGATTTTCGATCAACAATCTCTCGCTGTTCGGCATCGTTCTAGCGATCGGGATCGTGGTTGACGACGCCATAGTGGTTGTCGAGGCAATCGAGCATCACATTGAAGATGGTTTGAGCCCGCGTGACGCAGCGCGCAAAGCGATGACCGAAGTCGGCGGCGCATTAGTTGCGATCGCTCTTGTGCTTTGTTCCGTTTTTGTTCCTACCGCGTTTATTGCAGGCATTACCGGCACATTTTTTCGCCAATTCGCGCTAACCATTGCGGTCTCGACCGCGATCTCCGCACTCAATTCGCTTACCCTGTCCCCTGCCCTCGCTGCCCTGCTCCTCAAGCCGCGCGGCGCGACGAAGGATTTGTTCCAACGAATTATCGATGGGTCACTTGGATGGTTCTTCAGAGGATTCAACAAAACATTTTCCTGGGCCTCGAATGCATACGGCAACACGGTCGGGCGCCTTGTCCGATTAGCCGTCGTCGTTTTATTTGTCTATATAGGTTTACTTGCGCTGACCGGTATCGGTTTCAAGGTTGTGCCGGGCGGCTTTCTGCCGACACAAGATCGCGGTTACGCCGTGGTCTATGCACAATTACCTGATGCTGCTTCGCTCGAGCGGACCCAGGCAGTTGTCGACAAGATTTCGAAAATCGCGCACGAAACCCCGGGCATTCTAAACACCGTCGAATTCGCGGGATTCAATCTTTTCGGTGGCAATCAGCCGAACACGGCCGCGGTGTTTCTCCCATTCAAAGAATTTTCGGATCGAAAAACGCGCGATCAGGGTCTGCCTGCAATTCTGGCGAAAATAAATGCGCGTGTACGCGCGGAGATTCCCGAAGCTCTCGTAATTGCTTTTCCGCCGCCGCCAGTGTCCGGCATTGGTAACGCTGGCGGTTACAAATTGTTTATTCAGGACCGCGGCAACGCCGGTCTCGACGAACTGCAAACGCAGGCTTTCGCCATGATGATGAAGGCAAATCAAACCCCCGGTTTGGCGAATAATCTGACGACTTTTCGCGCGAACGTCCCGCAGCTTTGGCTCGACGTCGATCGGGTCAAAGCGAAAAGCATGGACGTGCCGCTGAGCAATATCTTCGGCACGCTGCAGACTTATCTTGGATCGACATACGTAAACGATCTCACGCTCTTTGGCCGCACTTATCGGGTTACCGCTCAGGCTGACTCCCAATTCCGTTTAAGCCCGGACGACATTCGCTTGCTGAAAACGCGCAATAACTCGGGCGGAATTGTTCCGCTTGGGTCGGTTGCGACGGTGAAGGAGGTAAGCGGGGCCGACCAGATCACTCGCTACAACATGTTTACCGCGGCCGACCTGAGCGGTCAGCCGGCGCCCGGCGCCAGCAGTGGCGAAGCGCTCGGCGCCGTTGAACGTCTCGCCAAGCAAATTCTGCCTACCAGCTTCACGACCGAGTGGACGGAGATCGCGCTACAGCAAAAGCTCGCAGGCAATACCGCGATTTACATCTTCCCGCTGTGCGTGCTGTTCGTTTTTCTTCTCCTCTCGGCGCTTTACGAAAGTTGGTCGTTGCCTCTCGCAATCATTTTGATCGTCCCAATGTGTCTTTTCAGTTCGATCTACGGTGTCTGGCTGCGCTCGATGGAGAACAACATCTTCACGCAGATCGGATTCATTGTGCTGGTTGGGCTCGCCTGTAAGAACGCCATCCTGATCGTCGAATTCGCCAAACAAATTCAGGATCGCGATCAAAAAGACCGTTTCACCGCCGCGGTCGAAGCGTGTCGTCTCCGGTTACGCCCGATCTTGATGACTTCATTCGCGTTCATCTTCGGTGTTGTTCCTCTGGTCATTAGTTCGGGTGCCGGTGCTGAAATGCGACAAGCCCTCGGCACTGCGGTCTTTTTCGGAATGCTCGGAGTTACCGGCTTTGGCCTTTTTCTCACGCCCGTGTTCTACGTCGTAATCATGTGGTTCAAAGAACGCCGCGCCAAAACACGAGCGCCCGCGCCCACAGAATCCGCACCGCCTGTAGCGACGGAGTCAGCTATCAGCTAGCATGAAACGGAAGCGGCTCTAATATGGTATTAATCGGAAGATCAGACACATGATAGAAAGAAAACATTATGGCTACAAAAGATAAATCTACAGAGTCAGTCTACAGAGTAACTGAAGTAATCGGCACGAGTGCGCAATCCTGGGAGGATGCAGCAAAGACTGCCGTGCAGACCGCCGCTGGCACGCTGCGTGATCTGCGTGTTGCCGAGGTTGTGAAAATGGATGTGAAAATTGAGGACGGCAAAGTGACCGAGTTCCGAACTCGATTGCAGCTGTCCTTTAAGTACGAAGGCTAGGTCGCACGCGGAAGAATCTGCGCGCGCCATTAAGAGAAGATAGTCACCGTCCTGATGGACACTAAAATCCCGGGACTTCATCACGTCACTGCGATCGCGAGCGATCCGCAGCGGAACCTCGATTTTTATGTCGGGCTTCTCGGTCTGCGTTTCGTGAAGCGCACGGTGAATTTTGATGATCCGGGAACCTATCATTTTTATTTCGGCGATCGGCGTGGCACGCCCGGAACAATCCTGACATTTTTTCCGTGGCCAGGAGCACGACGCGGAATTCGCGGCACCGGCCAGGTCGAGGCGACAGCGTTCGCGATTCCACCGGGTTCAATTGGGTATTGGCAGGAGCGTTTGAAACAACAGCAGGTGACGGCCGAGAAAACATCTACGCGGTTCGGGGAAGAAGTAATTCGATTAATTGATCCCGACGGACTTATGGTTGAGCTGATCGGCTCGAGTTCGCACGGACAAATTGAGCCGTGGCCGGACAGCCCAGTTCCGGTAGAACATGCGGTTCACGGCTTCCATAGTGTGTCCGCTTCGTTGGAAGGTTACGAGAGAACTGCGCGGTTACTGACTGATAGCTTCGGCTATCGTTTGATTGACGAATCGGGGAACCGGTTTCGGTTTGCATCCTCGGACGACACTGCGCCCGGCAGAATTGTCGACCTGTTGTGTCAGCCCGACACCGCGATGGGCCGCGTCGCGGCGGGGTCAGTGCATCACATTGCCTTTCGGGCAAAGGACGAAGCCGAACAGCTCCAGTGGCGCGAACATCTCGTCGATCTTGGCTACAACGTTACGCCAGTAATCGATCGCACTTATTTTCATTCCATTTATTTCCGCGAACCCGGCGGCGTGCTGTTTGAAATCGCGACCGAGCCTCCGGGTTTTACGTTGGATGAAAAAGTGGAAGAACTCGGTATGCACTTACGCCTTCCAGCATGGATGGAATCGGCGCGATCAGAGATCGAAAAAATTCTACCACCGATCCAGGTGCCGGTCTGATCTGGAATTGCGTTTAGCGCCAACGGCGCGGGTTTATCCCGAACCTTGGGCAGTGCCCCAGGCTCTGACCACCCATACCGCGACCGCTGAAAGCGCGTTTCGTCAATTCGGAAAATGGAAACGAACTGAGTCGGGCTTTCAGCGCCGTTATGCTGTCAATTAGATTCCCGGGGCGATTGCTCCCAGGCTAGCCATGAAACGCCGCCTTCAGCAGCAGCAGAAAGAAACGTAACTACAGAATTGCGACATTACTTTGCTGGGGAAAGATGATATTCAACATCAGCGACCGAAGAGCCTCCGATCTCGGACAATGATCTGCCGCCGTTAAGTAATGATCTCCGATTTTATTCACGAATTCGTTCCCGGCAGCTCGTCACGCACACTTTTGCTTCTGCATGGCACAGGTGGAAACGAACGGGATCTCATTCCGCTTGGACGCGAGCTTGATCCGAATGCTGCATTGCTCAGTCCACGTGGCAAGGTGCTCGAGAATGGAATGCCCCGGTTCTTCCGACGATTGGCCGAAGGTGTATTCGATCTCGAAGACCTAAAATACCGCACAAACGAACTGGCGGACTTTGTCACAGCAGCAGTTCAACATTACGGATTCGCCACCGATCAGTTAGTTGCCGTCGGTTATTCTAACGGCGCCAACATTGCCGCAAGCATGTTGTTACTTCGCCCGGAAATACTGGGCGCGGCGATTCTATTTCGCGCCATGGTGCCGATTGTTCCGGACAGACTGCCCGATCTTTCATCTGTGCGTGTTTGGATTGGTGCGGGTGATCAGGATCCGATTATTCCCGCATCCGAAGTCCAACGTCTTGTCGAACTTCTCCGCCGTGCCGCCGCAGATGTGACGATTCGTTTCTTCAATGCTGGTCACGGCCTAACCAATGACGATGTTGTAACGGCACGAGACTGGCTCGAGAAGCTTTCGTAGAGCACGAAGTGACATGTTGTTCAACTCGCAAAGGTTGACGAAGTCCGTTGTATGGGGAGCTGACAGCTTCCCATAGAGATAAAAGAAGCAGGATGAAAACAACCCGGCTCGAAGCGTTTAGTGACGGAGTCCTTGCCATTATCATCACGATTATGGTGCTGGAACTGAAAGTGCCGCACGCGGTTGAGCTTGCTGCTTTGAAGCCACTGTTACCGGTGCTTTTGAGCTACGTACTCAGTTTTATCTACATCGGCATTTACTGGAACAATCACCATCATCTTTTCCAAGCCACAGAACAAGTCAGCGGCGGAATTCTCTGGGCGAACCTGCATTTGCTGTTTTGGTTGTCGCTCTTTCCTTTTACCACGGGTTGGATGGGTGAGAACGGGCTAGCGGCCATTCCGGCCGCCGTTTATGGTTTCGTTCTGCTGCTGGCAGCTGTCGCTTATTACATTCTCGAGCGCGCTATCATTGCCAATGAAGGTCGCGACTCGCTTGTGGCGCAAGCCGTTGGCAGGGATCGGAAGGGTCGAATCTCCCTTATGCTTTATTTCGCCGCTATCCCGCTCGCGTTTGTGAGTCCATGGATTGCCAGCGCATTGTATGTATTCGTAGCAGCCCTCTGGTTGATTCCAGATCCCAGGATTGAGCGAAAGCTGGAGAACCGCAAAGAGTAAAATAACAGAAAATCAAAACCAAATAAGGAACATGAAAATAGTCATCCTGGGCGGCACAGGTTTGATCGGCGCGAAGCTCGTAAACTTACTGCGTTCGGGAGGTCACGAAGCGGTCGCCGCATCTCCTTCGCTGGGCATCAATTCGATCACCGGACAAGGTTTGACCGAGGCACTGACCGGAGCGCAGGTGGTAGTGGACGTTACAAACGCTCCTTCGTGGGAAGATAATGCAGTGCTGGAATTCTTCGAAACGTCGACCCGTAACGTTCTCACCGACGAGGCGAAAACCGGCGTGGGCCATCACGTTGCACTTTCCATAGTCGGGTGCGACCGGCTTCCTGCCAGCGGATACTTACGCGCGAAAGTTGCCCAGGAAAAATTGATCAAAGCTTCGTCGATTCCCTACACGATTGTCCGCGCGACGCAGTTTTTTGAATTCGTTGGCGGCATTGCTGATTCCGCAACCAACGGACAGACCGTACGCCTACCATCGGCATTGTTTCAGCCAATCCTGTCCGGCGACGTCGCCACTGCTCTGGCCAGAATCGCTGTGGCAATGCCGTTGAATGGAACCGTTGAATTAGCCGGCCCCGAGGCAATTCCGTTTGACGAGATCGTCCGTGAGTATCTCGCGGCGAAGAACGACCCGCGCACCGTCGTCACCGACGAGCAAGCCCAGTACTTCGGCACGCCGCTCGAGAAGCGCAGCCTCGTCCCGGAGCATGAGAAGCCCTTACTCGGTTCTGTTCGTTTTGCAGACTGGCTTGGGCGCACCGCCCCCCAGCGGTAATCGCTTATCACAACCCAAGACTGGGCCAAACGCCCTTGCTGAAGTTTCGCGCGTCGCGGGTGCAGACATTGCGATGCATTATTCGAAGCTCGGTGCGAATTTAGCCCGGCAAAATCTCGAAGCCGCCAAGGATTAATTGACGCCCTTCGCCGAGGATTCGGAGGGCATGCTGCTTCGCGTAATGAAACCTAGACATGTTGCGAGGCTGGCTAGCGCGAAGCAGAATGAAACGCGAAAATGACTAACGACATTAACTTAATCAAAGGCAGCGTAGTTCGAAAACCAAACCATCAGATCGAGCAACTCTTGTTAGATCGCTGGTCGCCGCGCGCGATGTCGGGCGAAGAGATTTCGCACGAGGAATTGATGCGGCTCTTCGAAGCGGCGCGTTGGGCGCCGTCATCATTCAACGCGCAGCAATGGCGCGCTCTTTATGCGCGTCGCAGCACCGAACATTGGCAGACTTTCTTCGATCTGCTCGTGGACGCGAACAAGGTGTGGGCAAAGAATGCAGCCGTTCTTGTGGTCTTCATTTCACGAAGGAATTTCGATCATAACGAGGAGCCATCAGTCACGCATTCGTACGACTGCGGAGCCGCATGGGAGAATTTTGCATTGCAAGGCTTCCACCAGGGTCTGGTGGTGCACGGAATGCAAGGATTCGATTACGATCGAGCGCGCAAGGAACTTGAGATTCCGGACGAATTCCAAGTCGAAGCAATGGCAGCCGTTGGCAAGCCCGGCGCTAAAGAATTACTTCCCGAAAAATTGCAAGCCCGCGAGAGTCCAAACGATCGACGGAAGATTTCGGAAAGCATTTTTGAAGGACCATTTCAGGCTGGCAAATAACGGGTGCAAAATTTTAGAACACCTGGTTACCACAGTCGCTTACGGGCGAAAGCATGCCCTGAACCAGATTTGAGATAGCGCTCAAACGCTTCGGCCTTGGCTCGCTCGGTAAATGCAATGTAAACGGTCAACCTCCACGGCTTGAATTTTGACGTGTGTGACGATTTTCCTGCATTGTGTTCTCGGAGACGATGTTCAAGATTAGTTGTTATTCCGACATACCGCTCACGTGCTGCAGAAAGACTCTCGATGAGATAGACGTAATACATTGGCCCTCCTTCGCTGAAGCTTCGGAGGGCATCCTGTTTCGCGCAATGACCGTGCCCAATCCTGCGAAGCGCATTAGCGCGAAGCAGGATGCAAGCCCGCGAAAGTCCTAATGACCGGCGAAAAGTTTCGGAAAGTATTTCTAAGGGTCCCTTCGGAGGGAGCTAGTTAAGCCAGTCACGAAACCCACGCGTCATTCGGAACGAATTTCTTCACCTGGTCGGTGTTAGTTCTTCTCCTCGATCTGCACACGTTGCGTGCTTCCAATCCAAAACATCGCAACAACTGCACTCGCCGCCGCGAGCGCGGCGCCGATCACCATCACCCACCGAAACCCGGAGAGAAAAGATTCGTCGATTGCGCGACGAATCACCTGTTGTGTTTCGACATTTAAATCCGAAGAAATGTCGATGGCCGCAAGCTTTATGGATTGAGTTTGCAGCGATTGCACGACTGACGCCGGCAAATTCGTACTGCTCAATCTGTGATCAAGACCGGTTCGAAACAGGCCAAGCATTACGACTCCAAAAACTGCGATCGCGATCAGACCGGCCGTGCGTGCGACGGCATTGTTTACCCCCGATGCGGTCCCGGCGCGGTTTTGCGCGATCGAACTCATTACGGTCGTGGTGAGCGGCGCTACGGTAATGGCCATACCTAATCCCAGGACAATCACCGGCGGAAAGAAATTTGCCCAGTAATCGCCGCGAATTCCCGGCCGCAGGAAGAGCAAATAACCAACGGCTGTGATAATCGGCCCGACGACAAGTGGAAGTTTTGGTCCGTAACGCGAAACAAGTCCGCCCGACCAACGTGAAAGGAACGACATGATCAGTATGAACGGCAACAGTGCCGCGCCAGCGGCAGTCGGCGGGTAATGCTGAACTTGAATCAAATTCAGTGGCAGAAAAAAGAGTGTTCCGCCGAGCGCAGCGTAAAGCAAAAACGTTAACAGATTCGTTCCAGCGAACGTCCGCGATCGAAATAACGTTAGGGGTAACATGGGGTGCGGAAGGCGTGATTCGACAAACAAAAACAGAATCAAAACGACAACGCCTGCCGCCAACGAGGTGATCACTGAGCGATTGTTAAAGCCGAGTTGCGAGGACTCGATCAGTCCGTAAACCAGCGCGCCCAACCCGAGCGCTGCCAAAATCGCGCCTAACCAGTCGATGTGAGTGCTTTCTCGGTCCGCATTTTCTGCTACATGGCGAAGCGAGATCAAGATCACAACCAGTGCGATTGGAAGATTGATGAAAAACACCGCGCGCCACGAAACGTGCTCGATCAGCCATCCGCCGAGAACCGGCCCGATTCCAGTAGTGATTGCGCTGAAGCCCGACCATAATCCAATTGCGCGCCCGCGTTCCTGCTCGGAGAAAGAATTACTGATGATCGCAAGGCTGCCCGGGACAAGAAGTGCCGCGCCGAATCCTTGAAACGCGCGGGCCACAATCAACTGATGAATGCTACCGGCGAGACCGCATGCGGCTGATGCAACCGCGAAAATCACTATGCCGAGCAAAAAAATGCGTCGCCGGCCGTAATGATCGCCTAACGAGCCGCCGACTAGCAATAACGCAGAGAGAAAAAGTGCATAAGACTCGATTACCCATTGAACATCCGCGGCCGTGGCATTGAGATTTGTTTGCAGTGAGGGCAACGCCACGTTCACGACTGTCCCGTCAATAAACGCCATGCTCGACGCGAGAATGGTTGCGGCGAGAATCCAATTACCCCGGGCTTTCGAGCACGGCGCTACCGCGGGGCCTGATCGAATTATGTTCTCGTCACAGGCGTCTTGAAGAACTACCGCCATGTGCGCTCACTTACAGTCTACGGTTCCGCGCAATATTTCCACGGCATAACCACCGACGCGCACGTTGGTGACACGTTCCCCTTCCCGTGTTGCCTGGACATGCATTTCGCTCGGGCGAAGACACTCAATGCCCTGCCGAATCACCACCTGTTCATCGCTTTTTGCGACACCGTGTTGAACCATCCAACTGGCAGCGCATCCTGCCGCCGATCCCGTGGCCGGGTCTTCGCCACCGTAAAAAAACATTCGCGCTCGAGCTTCGAAGTGGCCTTCGTTTCGTTCGGGACAGAGGAAGTAGAAAAAATTCGCGCCGGTTTTCTTCAGAAAGTCCGCCGCCTGAATGTAACTAAACTTTAGATCCGAAAGCGTTTGTCGATTACGGAATGGCACGATCGTGAACGTCAATCCTGTCGAGACTGGTTGGGTCGGCCATTCTGAAGAAATTTCGTCGATCGCAATTCGAATGACATGCAGCAACCTCCTCTCGCGAAAGCGGAGTTCCGAATTCAGGATCGCGTTGGCGCATTTCACCGAACACCCGACCGTCCACTCGTTCACGGCCGGCGTTCTCGGAATCCGCAGTGAAACGCACCGGGATTTTTCCGGCTTTTAAATCAAGGGTGATTTCGGCGGGCTTCGTGGATTCCGACGCATATAAATACAGCGCTGTGCCGAGCGTGGGATGCCCGGCAAACGGCAATTCTGTTTCGACGGTAAAGATGCGGACACTCTTTCCTTCCCGACCTTCAGTCGCGGCATCGCGCGGAAAAATGAAAGTCGTTTCCGAAAGATTCATCTCTCTTGCCAAAGCTTGCATCTCGGCATCACTCAATCCGCGAGCGTCAGGGAAAATCGCCAGCGGATTACCCGCAAGCGGCGTCTGCGTGAATACATCAAGCTGAATGAATTCGTAAGTGCGCGCCGGCATGAGTCAGACTTGGATTGTGTTGAGTCGCGCGTAAGTTTCGCAGGTGACTGACAACGAGCAAGACGAACAGTTCTATCGCGATACTGAAAGCAAGGCCTTCCCGAAACTGAACGATCATCAGCTTTCGCTACTTGAGCCTTTGGGCGAACACCGCGTGATGAAACGTGGCGACGTGTTGTTCAAGGCCGGGGAACGTGATTTGGGATTAGCAATTGTTTTGCGCGGCGAACTCGAAGCGTATGAGACCCGCGACGGAACTGAATATAACCTGGCTACCGCGCGCGAGCGTGATTTCATGGGCGACGTATCGATGCTCCAGGGCACATCGATCCTCGGTTCGTCCAGAGTCACGTCCGATGAGGCCGAGATACTCCACGTTCCCGCGGCCGAACTTCGGCGTGCACTGGCGGAAATTCCCGAGGTGAGCAAGACAATCGTCGATGCGTTGATCATGCGACGGCAGCGGCTTCGTCGCGATCGCGAATTTGCGGGCATGCGTGTTCTGGCCAGCCGCAACGCGCGCGATGGACATCAGCTCGATGATTTTCTCGACAAGAATCGCATCCCGCATCGCCTGATAGAATTCGAGACCGAACAGGGGAAGGCCTTGAGCGAACGTTTTCACCTAACGACTCGCGATTTGCCGGTTTTGATCACGGCGGCCGGGACGCGATTGCGCAAACCGTCGTTGCGCGAGGTTGCCCGGGAAGCCGGTTTGCTGCGGTCGCTCGCGGACGAAAATGAGACCGAATTTTTTTGCGATCTCGCGATCATTGGCGCTGGGCCCGCCGGCCTGGCCGCAGCGGTATATGCCGCGTCGGAGGGATTGAAGACGGTCGTTGTAGAAAGTTATGCGCCCGGTGGACAAGCCGGTTCCTCGTCACTCATTGAAAACTTCTTTGGATTCCCGACCGGCATTGGTGGCGGTGAACTCACCTGGCTCGCTCAGTTGCAGGCCTACCGGTTCGGCGCGAAATTTTCCACACCAGCCCAGGCCCTCTCCCTGCAGTACCATGCTGATGGCGAGTACCGTGCATGCCTCGAAACAGAAGGTTGCAGTACGGCGCTCCGCGCAAAAGCCGTCCTGATTACGACTGGCGCCGAGTATGGCCGCCTGCAAGCCGAGGGCCGCGAACAATTCGAAGGTGTCGGTGTTTATTACGCTGCCACCGCGCTGGAGGGTCAGCTTTGTCGCAACGAAACCGTTGTTGTCGCTGGCAGCGGCAACTCAGCCGGCCAGGCAGCGATGTTCCTTTCCGAGGGTGCGGCCAAGGTACTACTTGTCGTTAGGGGAAACAACATTGCCAACAAGATGTCGAACTATCTTTCGCGTCGAGTAGAGGCGCGTGAAAACGTCGAGATTCTCTACAACACTGAGATCCGCAAAATGTCCGGTAGCAAAAAACTGGAACAAATCGAAGTGGAAAATACCAAGACAGGCGAGCGCCGGGTCGTTCGGACGCCTGCCGTTTTTTCCATGATCGGCGCTCGCCCATGCACTGATTGGTTGCCAGCGGAAATTGAGCGGGACGAAAAAGGATTCGTTAAAACTGGTAGCGACGTCGTCGAAGCACCGGCCTGGCGCGAAAACAAACGACGACCCGCTCCGCTTGAAACGAGTCTTCCGGGAATTTTTGCCGCCGGCGACGTCCGCTCTGGATCAGTGAAACGTTGCGCAGCGGCTGTCGGCGAAGGCGGAATGGCCGTCGCCGGAATCCACTTGAGCCTGGCATCGCGGCGTAACGCAACAGCATCACACTAATCGATCATGAGTGCCCGAGGCTGTTCTCATCTGGATGCGATCGCGATTGAGTCGATCAAGCAGCCGCATCGTCGAGAATGCGAAGAATGCGTTAAGATCGGCGCCTACTGGGTTCATCTGAGGACGTGTCAGACATGTGGAGTGACACTGTGCTGCGACAGCTCACCGAATCAGCACGCCAGCAAACACGCACACGCCAGTGGACATCCGGTGATCGCATCGGCGCAGCCGGGGGAGCATTGGTTGTACTGCTATCCAGACGAGGCCTTCGTCGAATATTGAGCGGCGATTGCACGCTTTTTTTTGATCCGCTACAGCACAAAGCTAATAATGGATTCGTAGTCGCCGCTACTTGTCAGTCGTTTAGATAATCACAAATCGCTTCGGTTTCTTGTCGCCTCCGTGCAATTTCCGCTGCTGGAAATAAGCATTGACACCTGAGACGCCGACCCTCATACCTCCGTCGACATAAAGAAGACGCAGACAGGGCCCACACAACTTGCCTTAGCTGCCTGCGCGGATCTCAAACAAGGTCGCGTTCAACCCAAAACAGAAAGAAGCATTATCATCATGAAATCAGTCATTACCATTGCCGCCATCACATTATTTGGCGTACTACCTTCGACGTTCGTTCACGGCCAGACGTCGCCAAAACCCGCCGCGGGTGAAAAACAGACCGCGACGGCCGGAGCTGGCAAACGGACCGATGTTTATCACGTCCATTTCGCAAAAGCCGCACTCGGCAAAGCACTGCAATTGGGCGATTGGCTCAAAACGCCGGATCCCAGTAACCCGATGCCCGATCATTTCATTGTTTTTCGTCATCAGGACGGGGACGCATGGGATTATGCCGTGATTACGCATCTCGGCCAAAAAGCAACCGTAGAAGCTGCAGGAACGGCTGTTCCTCCTGACAAACGCGACTTGGGTGCGTGGCATACAGATACGTTCGTGAACGGTCCTTCCTGGGAGGAATTCACAAAGGCCATGGGCATTGACGCCGATTCGAAGTCGAACACAACGGGTTCAGTTTACTCTGTCTCTTATTATCGCCCTGCCCCGGGTCATCGAGAGCAATTGGAAAAAATGCTCGGTGAATTGCCAAATGCGTCAGACGACACGACTGCCGGCAACGTTCTGATGCAGCACCTGGAGGGCGCCAACTGGACGTTTCTCGCCATCGCTCGGTACAATTCGTGGGATGATTATGCCAAAGGTGAGAAAAGCAGCGTCGGCCAGACGTCCAAGAAAGATGGCCCGTGGAACCGTTTGCGTGACCACACCGACTTCCACACCGACACGCTAACAGATCGCATAGCGCCGTAAGGAGCGCATACAGGTAGGGGCGATTGACTCAATCGCCCACTCTCAATTAATTCACTGCCCGAAAGTTCGTGATTGCGAGGGCGCGATCACCAGCACCCGAGGCCGGGTGCGCTCCCCAGCCCAAGATGCGCAGGCGGTTGACACAACCGCCGTACAACGCACGCGGCGCGCGTCGCAGCTAGCGCGGGCAGTCCCCTGCCCGCCGAAGCCGCGGCGCGCATGGGAGTGACGCGCCCTACCCGAACAGGCGCGAGTTATTGCGTACCGGCTCTCGTCCGTTTCTCGATTACGATCAGGAGCAAGAGCAAGAATTGAACATATACACGCATCATGATGCGTTAATTTGTTCCTTGATCAGCAGGCGAAACGCCGTTTAGTTCCCGGACATTATGGCGACAAACGGGGTTCATCCTCTGGAAGCGTTGATGCGCGAGCGGATCGTCGTGCTCGATGGCGCGATGGGAACGATGATCCAACAATGCAAATTGTCGGAAGAGGATTACCGCGGCGAACGGTTTCACGACTGGCAAGGCAAAGATCTCAAAGGCAGCCTCGAACTTTTGAACCTGACGCAGCCCCAGGTGATCGAGCAAATTCACTCCGATTATCTCAAAGCCGGCGCAGATATCATCGAAACGAACACCTTCAGCGGAACAACCATCGGTTCGCACGATTTCCTTTTTCAAGGCGAACCGAACGCTGGGCGCAAAGATCAGGAATTCTTTCAGCGCGTGATCGACGATGCTGATCTGCGCGCGCTAGTTCGTGAAATTAATTTCGAAGCTACGCGAATCGCCCGCCACGCTGCGGATCAGGTCGCGAATGAAACCGGTCAACGGCGATTTGTTGGCGGATCGATGGGACCGCTTCCCGTCGCTGCCTCCATTTCACCTGACGTAAACGATCCGGCATTTCGCGCTGTCTCGTTCGATCAGTTGCGCCAAACGTATTTCGATCAAGCGAAGGCGCTGCTTGAAGGTGGTGTTGATCTTCTCATCGTGGAAACAATTTTCGATACGCTCAACGGCAAGGCTGCGTTATTCGCCATCACTGACGCTTTTGCAGAAGCCGAGCGCAGCGTGCCGTTGATGGTCTCGGGCACCGTGATCGACAAGTCCGGACGGAATTTGAGCGGCCAAACCGTGGAAGCGTTTCTTGTTTCAATCGCCCACGCGCGACCGCTGATCCTTAGTTTGAACTGCGCGTTGGGTCCGGATGAGATGGAACCGTTTATCGAAGAACTTTCGCGGATCGCGCCGTTTTACGTCGGCGCGTATCCGAATGCAGGATTGCCCGATCCGCTTTCGCCGACCGGATTTCCTGAAACTGCAGAATCGTTTGCCCCCAAACTTGTGGCTTGGGCGGCAAACGGCTGGCTGAATCTGGTGGGCGGCTGCTGCGGCACAACCCCGGAACACATCCGCGCAATCGCGGATCGCGTCCGCGACTGTAAGCCACGCGGCGCAGCCGTCATTCCGAGCTAAGTCGAGGAATCCCGTGGAAAAACACATTAGTAAACTTCGCGGGATCCTTCGACCCCGAAAGCGTTCGGGGCTCAGGACGACCGCAGTTCCAACGCCCTGGAATTGTCCGGCCTCGAACCGCTAAAGATCACGCCGGAGTTTGGTTTCGCTGTAATCGGCGAGCGGACGAATATCACGGGTTCTCCAAAATTTTCGAAGCTGATTCTGGCCGGCGATTTCGATGGTGCGCTGGCCGTCGCGCGTCAGCAGGTGCAAGGCGGGGCGAACTTGCTCGACGTAAACATGGACGAAGGGATGATCGATTCGGAAGCGGCGATGGTTCGCTTTCTGAATTTGATAGGCAGCGAACCGGAAATCGCGCGCATTCCAATCATGATCGACAGCTCGAAGTGGAGCGTCATTGAAGCCGGACTCAAATGTGTGCAGGGCAAAGCGGTCGTGAACTCGATCAGCATGAAAAACGGGGAAGAAGAATTTCTGCGTCATGCACAACTGATCAGGCGATACGGCGCAGCCGCCATCGTGATGGCGTTCGACGAGAAAGGTCAGGCTGACAATTTCCAACGGAAGACCGAGATCTGCGCACGTGCCTACGAGCTGTTAACTCAAAAAGCAGAGTTTCCAGCGAATGACATTATTTTCGATCCAAACATTCTCACAGTCGCGACGGGTCTCGACGAGCACCGTAATTACGCCAACGATTTCATAGAAGCGACGCGTTGGATCAAACAAAACCTGCCAGGTGCACGCGTTAGCGGCGGAGTCAGCAATATTTCGTTTTCGTTTCGCGGCAACAACACTGTGCGCGAAGCGATGCACGCCGCTTTTCTTTACCACGCAATTCGTGCTGGCCTGGACATGGCGATTGTGAACGCCGGGCAACTTGCAGTTTACGAAGAAATCGAACCCGAACTGCGGGAACGCGTCGAAGACGTCCTGTTAAATCGGCGCGACGACGCAACCGAACGCATGATCGAGTTTGCGGAACGCGTGAAGGCGAAAGGCAAAGCGCCGGTCGCCGACGAAACATGGCGAAAGCAATCCGTCGAGGAACGTCTGAAACACGCATTGGTTAAAGGCATCGTTGATCATATCGACGTCGACACCGAGGAGGCGCGCCAAAAATGCAAGCGTCCCCTCGAAGTAATCGAAGGTCCGCTCATGGCGGGAATGAGCGTCGTTGGCGACCTGTTCGGTTCGGGCAAAATGTTTCTACCGCAGGTGGTGAAGAGTGCGCGCGTGATGAAAAAAGCTGTCGCCTATTTGATGCCGTTTATGGAAGCGGAAAAATCCGCCGATGCTAAGCCGCAGGGACGCATCGTCATGGCGACTGTAAAAGGCGACGTGCATGACATCGGCAAGAATATCGTGGGCGTAGTTCTGCAATGTAATAACTACGACGTGATCGATCTCGGCGTGATGGTTCCCGCAGCGAAGATCCTGGATACAGCGCGCGAAAAAAAGGCGGACGCGATCGGCCTAAGCGGTCTGATCACGCCATCGCTGGACGAAATGGTTCATGTCGCACAGGAGATGGAGCGGGAAGGATTTCGTTTGCCACTTCTGATCGGGGGCGCCACGACTAGCCGGGCACACACCGCGGTCAAAATTGCGCCGCATTATGGCGCCAGCACTGTGCACGTGCTCGATGCGTCGCGCGCGGTAGGCGTTGTAAATTCGCTGCTCAATGAGCAACTGAAATCGGACTTCGATAAAAAAACGCGCGAAGACTACGAGCGCTTGCGCCAGGAACACGCTGCAAAAACAGACCGCAAAAAGCTGCTGACGCTTGAGCAGGCACGCGCCAACCGAACGCCGATCGATTGGCGCAGCTATGTGCCCCCGAAACCCGAATTTCTCGGAGTGCGTATTTATGGGTCTGAAGAGCTTTTCGGCGAGGGCGCCGAAAATAGCACGCGAGGCGCGTGCGCTCCCCGGAAGATCGCTGTGCGAATCTGCTCGAATACATCGACTGGTCGCCGTTTTTCCATGCGTGGGAATTGCGTGGGCGATACCCGGCGATTTTTGATGATGCAAAAGTCGGCAAACAAGCGCGTGAACTTTTCGATGATGCGCAGGAACTCCTTGAACGCATTGTGGCGAAAGATCTTCTCATTCCGCGCGGCGTTTACGCTTTGTGGCCTGCAAACGCTGTCGGCGATGACGTTCATGTTTACGCTGACGAGGGCCGCACTGAAAAAATCGCCACCTTTTATTTTCTGCGTCAGCAGATGCAAAAGCCGACTGGACAATTCAATCATTGTCTCGCGGATTACGTCGCGCCCAAGAGTAGCCCGAGCCTGCCGTTTGCGGCTCTGCAAACGCAAGCGAGACGCATGCGCTACTTCACGATTATCTCGGCGGATTTGCGGTCTCAATTCATGGTGCCGACGAGCTTGCGGAAGAGTTCAAGCGTCAACACGACGATTACAGCGCGATCATGTCCAAAGCTTTGGCGGACCGATTAGCTGAAGCGTTTGCCGAATATCTGCATAAAGAAGCGCGTATCGCATGGGGATTTGGTCATGACGAACAATTGTCGACTGCTGATATCATTCGCGAAAAATATCGCGGCATCCGGCCGGCTGCCGGTTATCCAGCTTGTCCCGATCACGCCGAAAAACGAACTCTGTTTGATCTGCTTGATGCAGAGAAAAACACAGGGATGAAATTAACCGAGTCATATGCAATGCATCCCGGCGCCAGCGTGAGCGGTCTCTATTTTTCGCATTCGGAAGCGAAATATTTCGGAGTCGGACAGATCGCACGCGATCAAGCAATCGATTACGCAAACCGGCGAAGCGAAGCGGTACCCGCAGTGGAAAAACGGCTCGCGCCAAATTTGGGCTAAGATCGGACAGCAAGTAAGAAAGCCGATTCGCGAGGCCGTCAATCGCAGCGCGCGGGCTGCGTCCGCTCCGCAGATGCGCGACAACAGAATCCGTGGTAAACAACACGCTGCATATTCGGGGCGTAGCTTAGCTTGGTAGAGCGCGTGGTTTGGGACCACGAGGTCGGAGGTTCAAATCCTCTCGCCCCGACATAGATCTCTGATCGTCGCAGAATGTTTTACTGTTACGTATTGCAGAGCCAAACGACGGGACGTCGCTACGTTGGTTCTTGTGAGAATTTGACCGAACGAATTCGTCGCCATAATGCTGGCGATTCTAAAGCGACAAAACACGGATTACCTTGCGTGCTTCTATAAAGTGAAAGCTTTGACCCTCGTTCCGATGCGGCGCAACGCGAGCGACATTACGAGACCGGCCGAGCCAGGAACGAGCATGATAGGAAGTAGTAGAACGGTCACAGCGCAAACAGGTCGGAGATCCAAATCCTCTCCCCTCACGCAGCTGCCCGCATCGGAAGATTCGGCTACATTCGACGGAAAACGGCGATGAAAAAATCCGGGCTAATCTTTTCGAGCGCGCTGTTGATTGCCGCGCTGTTGATTGCCGCGCTGGTGATGCACGGGCAGGAAGCAGCGCCGCCGTCTGTGGATCTCTTTCCAGCGCAAGAGGAAGAACCTAGCCCCACGCCGCCGCCGAATGGTCCTGAATTGCCGGAACTGAAGCAGCTCGACGACAGTTTTAAGCCTAAGTCGCTAGGCACAGATGCCGATGCCCTGCAGTTGCACGCGCTGTGGCGGCAATTGAAGAATCGCACTGTCAATGATCCGGACGTGCAAGCGGCAAAAAAATATGCGCAAGCTGCCAGGACAGACTTGGAGAAGCGAAAAAGGCTCAGCAGTTATTACGACCTGTACTATCAGCGAATGTCTGCTTTGGCCACGACGCCGGAGCTCAAACTAGCCTTGCAGCAATTTAAGGATGTTCATCAGGCCATATTAGCTCAGCCACGCGTGAGACCATCGCCAACACCAGAGTTTTCTGGTACGCCGTCGCCGACCCCAACAAGCACGCCGTTCAAGAGAAAGACCAAAGAGAAACACAGGAAGGTGCACAAGTAACGGCCGGTTTTTTCGCAAGTGGATGGCGGCCGTTTGGCTGCGGATTTTGGATGCGTGCAACGTAGTCACACTGATCTACCGCGCGGCGCGAACATTGCTAAGTGCCGCGGAATGTTAGAACTAGCAAAGATTTTGCTTGCCGCGCCCCGGGCAGTCTTTTAAACCGTCGCGTAACTCTTCATCGCTATGAACTCACTTATCGCCCTTGTGCAAACCGCCATGCTCATTCCCGCACACTTGCTCGGACAGGTCCAGTATTCTTACTCTACTTCGTCTCAGGGACAGATGCCCGGGCCGCTGTTTTGGATTTTTTGGGTGGCTTTCATGATCTTAATGATCGCGGCCTGCTGGAAAATCTTCACCAAGGCAGGCCAGCCTGGATGGGCCGCGATTATCCCGATTTATAACTGGTATATCCTCTGCAAAATCGTCGGCCGACCTGGTTGGTGGGTCATCCTGTTGTTGATTCCGTTCATAAATTTCATCATCGGGATAATTCTTTGCATCGACTTGGCTAAGAGTTTCGGCAAAGGAGTGGGGTTTGCGATCGGTTTGCTTCTGCTAGGCGTGATTTTCTTTCCGATTCTCGGGTTCGGCAGCGCACAATATCAAGGACCTGCAGCTGGGACTTTGGCGGCGAGAACCGCACCGCAGGCTGCGTAACGAATTTTGCGATTCAAACAGCGGAGGTGGTTGGTCCGCCGTTCCCCAGCAAAGGGTGGAACGTGTTGTCCCCAACTCGTTCTACTGGGCCCGATGCCAACCGATTGGGACAATCGGCTCCGGCTCTTGTTCTACGATTTCACCCAGTTTGGTTTGCGCTTTTCGTTAAAAGCGGCGATGCCTTCGCGCGCTTCGTCCGATTCACGCGCCCGCATGTGATATTTCAGCGCGAGATCAACGTCTCCCTTCACGGAATGCCACCAAAGTTCCTCTACGAGTCGTTTCGTTTGCACCAGCGCGCCGGGCGCTCCTTGCAGAACCGACGCGGCGAATTGTTGTGCTTCACTCATCACCTCATCTGGAGGAACGACGCGATTCACCAATCCGATTTCCTTGGCGTGTGCGGCATCGATTAACTCTCCGCCAAACAATAGCTCGCGTATGTTTCGTTCGCCGGTTTGCCGGCGCAGAAATGTCATAACCAATCCGGCAACGAGTCCCCGGCGCACCTCGGGATATCCGATCTTCGTTCTCTCCGCGGCGACAACAAAATCGCACGCTGACATTATGCCTGCGCCGCCGGCGACCGCAGCGCCATGCACTGCCGCAATGGTGACGAGACGCGTTTGGCTGACAGCGATCAAAGTATTCGCTACCATTTCGGCGGTCGCATGCGCTTTCGTTTGATCCGCTGCTTCCTTCAAATCGAGCCCGGTGCAAAACGCCGCGCCTGCTCCTCGAAAAATTAGAACCCGCTGCTCCGGTTGCTCCGACGCGTCGTTAATGGCCGCACACAATTCAGTTAAGAGCTCGAGAGTAAGCGCGTTCCGGCGCTCAGGCCGGTTGAGAGTTACGACGCTTGTCTGTGGCGATTCTTTATGGACTAAAATGACGGGCATGATGTGAATGACGAAATTCGAATGACGAATGACGAATTACGTTTGGATGACTCCGGTGTGGAAACGGGCTTTCGGCATCGGACGCGATACGTATTCCAAGAGACGGATGAGCACGTCACGCGTTTCGTGCGGTTGAATGATAGCGTCCACCCAGCCGCGCGCAGCGCCGTAGCGAATATCGGTTTGCTCTTCGTAGCTTTGTTTCACCTTCGCGCGAAGGTCCTCCAGTTCCTCGGGCGACGCTTTTTTGTCGCCGCGCTCCCGCGCCCTGGCAAGAATCGAGAACACCGTGTCCGACGCTTGCGCCGCGCCCATCACCGCATAACGCGCATTCGGCCAGGCCACAATAAATCGCGGATCGTATGCCTTGCCGCACATTGCGTAATTGCCTGCACCAAACGATCCACCAACAATCACCGTGATCTTCGGTACAACAGAATTGCTCACCGCGTTCACCAACTTGGCGCCGCTGCGAATGATTCCGCTCTCTTCGGCGTCCCGACCGACCATGAATCCGCTGACGTCCTGGAAAAAAATAATCGGCAGACTCGTCTGGTTACAGTCCATGATGAACCGCGCCGCCTTGTCCGCGCTATCGGCATAAATGACGCCGCCCAACTGAATTCCTTCCTTTTTCGTCCTGACCTGCACACGTTGGTTGGCAACAATTCCCACAGGCCGGCCATTAATGCGGGCATAGGCGGTCACGAGCGTTTTGCCGTAGTCGGCCTTGTATTCGTCGAGTGAATTTTCGTCGACGATGGTAGCCAGCAGATCGCGCGCATCGTAACCTTGCCGCCCATCGAAGCTGATCAGATCGTAAACAGTGTCCGGGTTCTTTGCTGGCTTTGATTTTTGTAATTTCGGCGGAACCGCCAGTCGGCTCGGCGGTCGCGCCGTACCAGTTGCTTCGGGTAACAAAGCGACTAACGACCGAAGCCGTTTGAGACAGGATGGATCATCCTTTTCAAAAAAGTCGACGGTGCCGCTGATCTCCGAATGCATTTTCGCGCCACCCAGTTCTTCCGCCTCGACAATCTGACCGATCGCCGCTTTCACCAGCGATGGCCCGGCGAGATACAGCCCGCTTCCTTCGGTCATTAGAATTTTGTCGCACAACACCGGCAGATACGCACCGCCGGCGACGCAGTTGCCCATGATCGCGGCAAACTGCGCGATGCCCGCCGCTGAAATCACGGAATTATTTCGAAAGATCCGGCCAAAATCATCTTCATCGGGAAAAATTTCATCCTGCATTGGCAGGAACACGCCCGCCGAATCGACGAGATAAACCAACGGAAGCGCGCATTCGAACGCGATCCGCTGCGCGCGAATCACCTTCTTCGTCGTAGCCGGGAAAAACGCGCCGGCTTTCACGGTGGCGTCATTGGCCACGATCATGCACGGAACGCTCTCGACGTTGCCGATGCCGGTCACGACGCCTGCCGCGGGAATCTTCCCCCATTGCTCATACATTTTGTAAGCGGCCCAAAGCTCGATCTCGAAAAACGGTGCGTCCTTATCGAGCAAATGCCGAAGCCGTTCACGGACTGGCAAGCGTCCCATCTTGCGTTGCCGCTCGTGACCTGCCCTGCCGCCGCCTTCACGCAGCACCGCTTCCTCCTGCGCAATTGCGGTGCAGTGAGCACGCAACACTTCACTCGTGTTCGATCGAGCCATATGTCAGAGCCACGCTTAATCTGCGCGAGGGGCTGAATCAAGCCGACAGCTAATCTTGTAGGGCGTTTCTGTGAAACGCTTTGCTGTCGTTGGCGTCTGACACAGACGCCCTACAACGATTGTCCGAGTTCTTCGCATCATCCGTGTTATCCGTGCAATCCGTGGCCGAATTTTCGGTGACGATCTTGCTGTGCTGAGTCGATTCGTCTAACGCTTAGGGATGAGTTCACCTGAGAACACTGTGGCGTTTGGCGCTCCGGGAATTGAGCCCCGCTGGACGTCGAGCGCGAAAGAGGGCGTCGGCACGGCGTATCATACCAGTTGCCGCGTGTGGTTTACGCTGAGTCACGGCATCGTGAACGAGATTTATTATCCTCACGTCGACAAGCCCAACACACGCGACTTTCAGTTTCTCATCAGCGACGGCGAAACCTTTTGCCACGAAGAAAAACGCGACCTGAATCACGAGATTGAATATCCGGAGCGCGATTGCCTGTTTTATCGCCTAACGAATTCCGAGCCGGGCGGCCGCTATCGTCTGGTGAAAGATGTGCTCACCGATCCGCACCGGTCGGTCCTGCTCGTGCACACAAAACTCGAGGTATTCGACGAATCATTACGAGGCAAGTTGCGCCTGTACGCATTGTTAGCACCGCACCTGGCCGGCTTTGGCGGCGGCAACTCCGGATCGTGCAGTGAAATCGGTGGTAACAAACTGCTGCACGCGCAGCGCCACAACGTTCATCTGTTAATGGCGTGCAGCAGCGGTTTCTCCCGGCGCTCGGTCGGTTACGTCGGCTTCAGCGATGGTTGGCAGGATCTGATGGATCACTTCAAAATGGACTGGGAATTTCGAACAGCCCCTGACGGGAATATCGCGTTAACCGGCGAAATCGATTTGCCCGAGACCAATGAATTTACGATCGCTGTTGCATTTGGTCGAAGTTACCAAAGTGCTGCCACGAAATTGTTCCAATCATTGGCCGATCCGTTTCAGTCAAACCGCGAAGCGTATGTTCGTCAGTGGCAACGCGCGGTAATCAATCCCGAGTTCGAATTCAACAACGACACCTCCGATGGCGGCGGGGAATATCGGCTGAGCCGGTGTGTGTTGCTGGCGAATGAAGACAAGGTTTTCCAAGGCGCAATCGTCGCCTCGATGAGCATTCCCTGGGGCGAAGCCAAAGGCGATTTGGATTTCGGTGGCTATCATCTCGTTTGGACGCGCGACCTCGTGCAGAGTGCCAGCGCGCTCCTTGCCACGGGTCAGATGGGGACGCCGCTGCGTGCATTAATCTGGCTGGCAGCGATTCAGCGGCCGGACGGCAGTTTTCCGCAAAACAGTTGGATCGACGGGACTGCCTACTGGTCCGGGTTACAGCTTGATCAAGTTGCTTTTCCAATACTACTGGCGTGGCGTTTGCATAAAAACGATGCGCTCGGCCTGTTCGAACCGCGCGTAATGATTGTGCGCGCCGCTGCCCGCCTGATTCTAAGAGGGCCGGTGACAGCGCAGGAACGCTGGGAAGAAAATTCCGGCTATTCGCCTTCGACGCTGGCAGTGGTAATAGCCGCGCTTGCCTGCGCCGCCGATTGGGGGATGGAAACCGGCCACACTGACGGTGCGGATTTCGTTTTCGCATATGCCGACTGGCTCGCGGCGCACCTTGAAGAATGGACAGTCACGACGGCGGGCGAATTGGTGCCGGGAATTCCACGCCATTACATCCGCATTAATCCCAGCGATCCAAATACACCTGATCCCCATGCCGATCCCAACACGCAGATGATTCAGATCGCCAACGGCGGCGGCCTGCATCCGGCGCGAAATATCGTAGGCGGCGATTTCCTTCATCTGGTTCGATACGGCATCCGCCATCCGAACGATCCGCTCGTGTGCGACTCAATCAAAGTGATTGATCGCGTTCTCAAGCACGACCTGCCGCAAGGCCCGGGCTGGCGTCGTTACAATCACGACGGCTATGGCCAAAAGGATGACGGCGGCGCTTACGACGGAACCGGCGTAGGCCGATGCTGGCCGATTTTGACAGGAGAACGCGGCCATTACGAACTCGCTGCCGGTCGCGATCCAAAACCGTTGATCACGACAATCGAAGATTTTTCGAACCAGGGCGGCATGATCACCGAACAGGTTTGGGATGGACCCGACTTGCCGCAAGCAAGGATGAAACGCGGTTGTCCGACGGGCGCGGCGATGCCGCTTTGCTGGTCACACGCCGAATACGTTTCGCTCGTCCGGAGCAGGCATGACGGCGTTTGCTTTCATCGGGTAGATCCGGCTTACCAGCGATACGTGGTCAATCCAGTTCCTAATCGTTTTGAGATTTGGACGGTTCGTCATCCCATGCAGCGAATGTCGCGCGGCAAAATTCTGCGGATCATCCTCGCCGAAGAGGCAAGCATCACCTGGTCAACGGACAATTGGCAGCGGACTAACGAGTCGCAGACCATGCACCAGGAGAATCTGGATCTTTGGTTCGCAGATTTTTCAACCACCGAATGGCCGGCCGGTTCAGTGTTTTCGTTTACAATCTTTTGGAAAGCCGATCAACGATGGGAGAACCGCAACTGGCAGGTGGCATTGTTTTGAAGTACGTTGCATTGGAGACGGCCCGCCCTCGGGCCGCTTGCGACGCGAGGGCGCGTCGGCTCCAAAAGAGAGCCCAGTGAGCTCCAAGAATCCGGCACACGCGCAATCCGAGCGGCCGATCCGAACAATAGCTGGAGTCTATGAAAATAATCGCTCAAACTGCAAGTCTCGAAGAGGAAACAATTCCATTAAAAGAACTGATCTCGTTTTGGTTCGCTGTGTCCAGCCCGCTACTTGGTATGCTTTTGGGCTTATTGGGAGCATGGTTTGTTACCTTGCTGAACACGTGACAATTCCCAAAGTTTATGCGTAATGAGAAATCATGAACAGATTGTTCGAGGCAGATTTTTTCCCGAGGGTTGTGGGCGCTGATTCACCTCAGCTGGATCCCGTCTCGGACTCAGTTGGCAAAGGAAAGCGACGGATTCTGATCGTCGATGACGATGCGAATAGCACCCACCTTGTAAAAATCCTTTTGGAAAGATCCGGCCCGTATCTGGTCCTGGAGGAAAACGATGCCGCCAAGGCTGATCAAACAGCCCACAATTTTAAACCGGACGTGATTTTGCTCGACATTGTTATGCCGAAAATGGATGGAGGCGAATTAGCTACGCAAATTGAAGCCGATCATGAATTGCACAACACGCCGATTATTTTCCTGACGGCACTGGTCACGCACGGTGAGGCACAGAGCGGGCTTCATATCCAGGGTCATCCATTCGTCGCGAAGCCGATTAGCATTCCTGAGTTGATCGCCGCGATTGAGAAACATCTGCCTGCACGGGCGGAGTGCTAGCCATCGCTTTCGCGCGCAGCGAAATCAGGATGGAGAGAATTTCTCGCCGCGTTCAAGCGCTACTTCCGCTTTGAGGTTTTCGCGGTCACGACCGACACTCGCGACAGCGTTCAGTTTACCGGCAGAACGAAAGATCACCGAAGCGTGTTTGGCTTTCAAATCCCCGGACACACTCGCGTCATCGCCGCCACTGCCATGACCGACGTAGTGAATGTGCAGATCGAAATGATTGCTCCAGAAGAATGGCGAACTCGCGAAGGGTTCGCGCGCGCCGAGAATATTGCGTGCCGCAGTTTGACCCTGGCGCTGAGCCACAACCCAGTGTTCCACGCGGATTCGGCCTGCGCGCGGATCGGGCCAGCGCGCAATGTCGCCCGCGGCAAAAATTCCGGGGACGTTTGTTTCCAAAAATTCGTTGACCAACACACCATTATCAGTCGTGATACCTGCTTGCTCAGCCAGACGCGTATTTGGGCGCACGCCGATTCCGATAACTACTAAATCGCAGTCCAATTTCGTTCCGTCATCGAGCTGCACATACTCATCGTGAATGGCCGCGGGCGTTCGGCCGAGATGAAATTTCACACCATTCGCTTCGTGCGTCTCGCGGACGAGATTTCCCATTTCGGTTCCCAAAACTTTTCCAAGCGGTACCGAATCTCTCCCGATGACGGCAACTTCCAGTTTCCGCTCACGCAACGACCACGCCACTTCCAATCCGATGAAGCTAGAGCCAATAACTACAGCGTGCTTTGCGCTTTTTGCTTTTTCGATAATGCGCTGGCTGTCAGCCAGTGTTCGCAGATAACAAACGTGCGGCAAATCAGCACCCGGGATCGTGAGGTGGAGGGGTTCAGCACCGGTGGCCAGCAAAAGCGCTCCATAACCTAACGAACGGCCGTCGGACAGCGTGACCTGTTTGGCCTTCGGATCGATGCTTGTAACGGTCGTGCTCGTAAGTGCGTCAATGTTCTGTTCTCGATAGAATTCCGGCGGTCGCAAAGGAATCCATTCTTCTGGCGCGTTACCAGCGAGATAATCCTTCGAAAGATTCGGCCGATCGTACGGCAGAGATTCATCTGCCCCGATCAAAGTAATCGGTCGATCATAGCCTTCGCGGCGCAACATCTCAGCGGCAGCGCCGCCCGCGGCACCTGCGCCGATAATCACGACGCTATCCGGAGATGATTTCGGTTTGCGCTCCGTTTTTTTATCGATCTTGCTGGTTACGAAAAATTGTTCGCCGCGTTTCTCGATGCTGTAGCACGCAACATTATTCAGAGCGGGCGCTGCAATAGCTTCACCTGTGCGTAAATCAAAGCGCGCATGATGCCAGGGACAGCGTACCGTGCAATCGACCATCAGACCTTTCGCCAGCGGACCGCCGTAATGCGTGCACGTTGCGCCGATCGCGAAAAGCTCTTCACCGCGTCTGGCTACAAGAACCGGTTCGCCAAACGCGTGCCCCAAAAGCATTTCTCCATCTGCGATGTCATTGATGTTGACTCCCTTTTCCAAATCAGGTCCTTCAAGTTCGCTGGATGCTTCAGACATAGAATTTCCTTTTTGTGGTAACATATGAATCGCACTGAACCGATTCAGCAATCGTCAATATTCCGAATGGAAGAGGTAAACCCGCCGGGGTGCGAAAAAGACGCGCGCGTCTCTAACAGTATGCGAAGATTCAAGAGAGGGGTCTGTTTCTCGATGACTTCCGAAAAGCAAACATACCTCCATTTGCTCTGTTGAAATGAAATTCCTGGCGGTCCATCCCAGCTGTTTGATGTATTCGAAGATCTATCTTCGGCTGGAGCCGCTCGGGCTCGAGCTTGTGGCCGCAGCGGCGGAACGCGCCGGGCACTCCGTGCAGTTGATCGATCTGCAATGCGAATCGCACCAGGACTTTTTCCGTTCGGTCGAACAGTGGCGGCCAGATGTAATCGCGTTCTGCGGCAATTATCTTGCAAACGTCCCCGAAATTATTGATCTGGCACGAGCGACGCGCGACCTGTTGCCGGACGCCTTTATTTGCGTTGGCGGCCACAGCGTCTCATTTATTCCCAACGAAATTTTGCGGCACGCCGACGGTGCTGTGGATTGCGTGCTGACCGGAGAAGGCGAAACGGCCATCACCGGACTGTTGGATGCGATCGCGCAAAACCGGCGCGACCTGAAACAGGTTCCCGGCTGCGTGACACTTGATCACCGCAGTCCGCCTCCGGCGTTCGTCAAATCGCTCGATGATTTGTTACCCGCTCGTCATCTGGCGCGGCATCGCCGGAAATATTTCATTGGTCAGCTCGATCCAGCCGCTTCCATTGAATTCAGCCGAGGTTGCCCGTGGGACTGCGTCTTTTGCAGTGCGTGGACGTTCTACGGACGCAATTACCGGGTGAAAACACCGGAGTGCGCGGTCGAAGAGCTGGCGCAAATTCGCGAGCCCGGCATTTTCATTGTGGACGACGTAGCATTCATCCAAGCCGAGCACGGCATGCGGATCGCTGAAGGGATTGCGCGCCGCGGCATCCGGAAACGTTATTACCTCGAAACGCGCGGCGACGTACTGTTGCGGAATAAGGAAGTGTTCAAACTCTGGAAGCGGATCGGTCTAAACACCATGTTCCTCGGACTTGAAGCGATAGATGAGGAAGGTCTCAAACACTATCGCAAGCGCATCACACTCTCTAAAAATTTCGAGGCGCTGGAGTACGCTCGCTCGCTGGACATCACGGTGGCCGTAAACATTATTGCCGATCCGTCGTGGGACCGCGAACGCTTTAAAGTCGTACGCGATTGGTGCCTGGAAATTCCCGAGGTCGTCAACATCAGCATCAACACGCCTTATCCTGGCACCGAAACGTGGCACACTGAATCACGCCGTCTGACCACCCGCGATTACCGCCTCTTTGATATCCAACACGCAGTATTGCCGACGAAGTTGCCACTCCCGGAGTTTTATAAAGAGCTTGTCGAAACGCAGCGCGTGCTCTCCCGCAAACATCTGGGCTGGGAGGGGCTGCGGCAGTGCGCACGAATCGTTGTACGACACTTGCTTCATGGACAAACAAATTTCCTGCGAATGATCTGGAAATTTAACAGCGTCTATCGTCCCGACCTCCAACTTGCCGATCACCGGCAACCAATAAAATACGAAATCGATCTACCGCCTCCATCGACTGCCACAGTTGAACGAGACGGGCTTTACATTCACACGAGCAGCGGACGCAAAGGACGCCAGATCGATCATCACACGGAAGAATTCGTCAACGCAACGCGCATGGGCAACGCGGTCTAGCATCCAGCGATGAAGCGATCACGCAAAATAGCAACACGTTCGAAGCCGTCTTCATCAAAGGCTACAACGCGCAGCAGCAGTCGCCGGTGGTCGGCGGAAGTAACGAAACATAGCGACGCGCTTGATCTCGAGCACGACGTCTTCAGATCAAAAGATCCGCGAAAGATCGCGCGTTCGTTGAAAGACTCCGCAGAACAAAGCAAGCGGCGCAAAGGCACGCCTTATCAATCTGCGATGTCGATGTTGAACTTCTACATCAATCGAGCAGGAAAAAATTTGCCGACAACACAGAAGCACGTTCTAGAAAATGCCAAGCAGGAATTGCGCGACGTTTTTGGCCGCGTGTAGGTGGAACGCGTTGGCTGCAGTGCGGCTTTAACATCGAATAACTGCGCCTTCGGCGAATCAACTGTCATCGTCTTCAGGCGAAGCCGATCCACCGATTGAATCTAGTCCCACGATTCCATCAGCAACGCGCGCGTCTCTTCAACGCCTGTTCGCCAGATCTTCGTCATTTCTTCGTCGCTACGCTGATACAGGCCGCCGTAGTTGCCATCGTTGAGATATTGCCGCACTGATTTTGGATCGAGTCGTCGTATTTTCTCCGGGTCGCTCATCGGCTTCTGCCGGGAAGGCACCTCGACATTCGCCAGGCGCGTCCACGGAAAATTTTCCATCCACGACGCGTGGGAAGCGACGGGATCAATTGCCTGAACTTGCGCCCAGACTTTGGGCGCGTTCCACCAATTATGGAACTTAATCCGCACTCCGGGATGATCTGCGATCCATTCGCCGACAAACCCTTGCACGGGCGTGTTGCCGCCGTGGCCGTTGACAATCAGGATGCGTTTGAATCCGTGCTCAGCTATCGCATCGAGAATGTCGCCGACGACCGACATGTAGGTTTTCACCCGAAGAGTGATCGTTCCCGGAAACGCGCGGAAATACGGCGTGATGCCATAGGCCAGGACGGGAAATACAGGAACGCCTGACGGCTCGGCTGCTTCGACAGCCAATCGTTCCGCTAAAATGCTGTCCGTGCTCAAGCTCAGATAAGCGTGTTGCTCTGTGCAGCCCAGTGGCAGCACGGCGCGGTCGTCGCGGCGGAGATATTCCTCCACCATCATCCAATTGATTTCGCTGATTCGCATAATCAGAAACTAATGCACAGACTCCGCAGATTCGACGGGCGACGCAGAACGGTCGTGCGGCGAGCAAACGCAGCGATCGATTTTTTTGACTCAGACTTTATTCCGCAATGGCCTGAGTGCGTGAGTCAATTTCTGCAACCCCAATTCCAGCCGCGTCTTCACGGTTCCAAGAGGTGCCCGCGTAGCAGCAGCAATTTCTCTGTGGCTTAACCCTTTGAAAAAAGCGAGCTCGACAGCTTCACGTTGTAAACGAGGCAAGGCTCGAATGCTTTTTCTCAAAAATTTCCGGAGATCGTTTAACACAAGTGCCTCTGCGCCGTCGAGGCGGGGAGTCTGTGATTCCTGGACCACTCGTTCTTCGTAGCGCTCTCGCGCACGGGAATAAGCCTGACGCCGCCGCAACCGGTCAATGGCACGCCGCCGCGCGATTGTCACCATCCAGCCGAGCGGTTTCCCGGCTTTCGCTGAATAACGACCGGCTTCCTCCCAAACCTGAATGAAGATTTCCTGCAAGACGTCGTCGGCTTCGGCTTCTTCATGAACAACGCCATCGATGGTGGCTCGCAGTCTTTTGCTATGCCGGCCATACAACTCAGCAAGAGCGTCATGACGCCGCCCGGAAATGTGTTTCATCAGCACTTCATCCGGCACTGATGCGACCGTAGCTTGATCCAGAGTATCGCTAATCATACGCGGCAGGGCTGCATTCGCAGGGTTGATTCGGTCAAGCGACGCCGTTTGTTAGGCGAATGGTTACGCCAACGTCTTTTACCGGGATCAGAAGCAACCGGTGACGTCGCATAACGCCACTGATGCGGCGTGGACGGACACCCCAACGTCGGACAGCACAGCTTGAATTTTCCTCCGGACAAACGGCGAATGTCTACCTGTCGGCCCTTAAATTTTCTGCCACAAAGAACACAGATTCGCTGGTCGTCGACCGAATTCCAGCTCCTGAAAGAATCTCCTGCGCGCAAGATCGACAGCCGATCATCGAGATTGAGATGAGCGATCATATGCAACGAGCAGTCTGCTCATCACATCGAAACACACAATCAGAGCGGAGGCTGATTGTGTGCTAGGACAAAATCCTACGACTCAAGTCTGTAAAAAGCTCGGCATCAGAGAACGCCCCTGCCGAAATCCGCAAGTGCTACAGCAATATCAAATCCAAAAACCTGCCGGGATCGCCGCGTTTTTGGGAACCACAACGATGCCGTCGCGAATGAAATAATTCTCTGCATCCAGGTTCTTTGATTTTCCTTCAGGTGTAATCACGACGCCATCGCCGATACGCGCGTTCTTGTCGATGATTGCACGATCGATCACGCAATTTTTCCCAATGCCCATGGCCGGCTGCGAGGAATCAGTCAGGCCAAGTTCAAAGTAATCCGCACCCATCACGATGCTGTTACGAATGGTGGCGCCGCTTTGAATGACGCTGCGTATCCCAATCACGCTTCGCTCCAGGTGTGCGTCCGAAATGATACAGCCATCAGAAATAATCGCCTGGCGCAGTGTTGCGCCGTTGATTTTACTGCCCGGTAAAAAACGCGGATGCGTATAGATCGGAGAGTCGGGCTCAAAGAAACTATATTCTGGAACCAGATCAGTTAGGTCGAGATTAGCCTCGTAAAATGCGCGGATCGTACCGATGTCTTCCCAATAACCTTTGAAGATAAACGCGCTGACGTGCCGATCTTTGATCGACGTTGGAATAATGTGTTTACCGAAATCGAACAGATCGCTTTCTAACGATTCGATGAGCACTTTGCGATTGAAAACGTAAATCCCCATTGATGCCTGAAATAGTTCATCGTTTTCATTCGCACCGATGGCGCGGAGCAATTCGGGGCTCATCTTCATTTCCTGCACACCGGATTGATCCGACGGTTTCTCTATGAACCCGGTGATCCGCCGATCGACGCCGCTCTGCATGATTCCAAACTCAAACACCTGATGACGCGCCACGGGTTTCGTGGCCAATGTGATGTCCGCGCCAAGCCGGATGTGCTGATGCAGCAGTGCTCGAAAGTCCATTCGGTAGAGCTGATCGCCGCTTAAGATCAGGTAATAATCGTACGGGTGCTCAAGGAAGTAGCGCATGTTTTGCCTCACCGCGTCGGCAGTTCCCTGGTACCATTGCGAGCCCTCGGGCGTTTGTTGCGCCGCGAGAATGTCCACGAAGCTGCGGGAAAAATTATCGAATTTGTAGCTCGCCTGAATGTGCCGATGCAGCGACATGCTGTTGAACTGCGTGAGCAGATAAATCGACCGCAGCGCCGAGTTAAGACAGTTGCTAATCGAAATGTCGACAATCCGGTATTTGCCTCCGATCGGGACCGCGGGTTTGGCCCGGTCTTTAGTCAGCGGAAACAAACGCGTGCCTGCGCCGCCGCCCATGATGATGGCGAGCGTGCGCTGCATTGTGCCCGGAGGCAGTGCCCCCAGCGTCTTCTCAGTGACACTTTGCAGAAGCGTTTTGCGGTCCCCCTCAGCTCGCATTGCGAATAATGAATAACCCAGCATCTACGTTTTTGCGGCAAATTTTTTGAACTCGCAGAACGCATGGGGCCTCTGTGTTGCGGGTGAGAACCGCCGCAATTAGAGTCCACGATCATGTGTGGAATTGTTGGCTATGTCGGGCGTGGGCACGCGACGCCGATTTTGCTGGATGGATTGCGTCGCCTCGAATATCGGGGCTACGATTCAGCCGGACTCGCTGTCGTCGATGCAGGACAGCTCGACACACGCAAATGCGCGGGACGTATTGCGGAGCTCTCAAAATTGGTCAAAAAGCAACCCGTATCGGGTTCGTTAGGCATTAGCCACACGCGCTGGGCGACCCATGGCAGTGTGAATGACGAAAACGCGCATCCGCACTTCGACGCGAGCGGGAAGCTGGCGCTCGTTCACAATGGCGTCATCGAAAATTACCAGGCACTGAAGGATGAGCTCGTCCGTGGTGGCGACACGAAATTTCGATCCGACACTGATACGGAGGTGCTCGCGCATCTGATCGGAAAATTGTACGATGATTCGTGCGCCAGCACGATGGACGCGGCCGGAAAGAAGGCCCGGCTGTTCGATGCTGTTCGCGCTGCACTTCGGCAAGTGATCGGCACGTACGGCATCGCTCTGGTTCACGCAGATGTGCCGGATTTCATGATCGGCGCGCGTCGTGGAAGTCCGCTCGTCCTCGGCGTAGGAAACGGTGAAAATTTTCTCGCCAGTGATGTAAGCGCGATCGTCGCTTACACGCGCGACGCAGTTTATTTAAACGATTTCGATGTTGTCGCGGCCAGCCCCGATAAATTCGAGATCAGTTCGCTTGCCGGCGACAGCACCGAGCACCCCGTCAGCAAAGTCGATTTCACAGCCGAAGATGTCGGCAAAGGGGATTATCCCCATTACATGCTCAAGGAAATCTTTGAGCAACCGAACACGGTTCGAGACGCCATGCGCGGGCGCCTCAATACTGAAGAATCCACGGCAAAATTGGGCGGACTAAACATGGTGCCTGCGCAATTGCGCGATGTCGGGCGAATCGTTCTCACCGGATGCGGCACCGCCCTACATGCCGCAAGAGTCGGCGAATATCTGATTGAGCGCATGGCGAGCATCCCAACCGAAGTGGATTACGCCAGCGAGTTTCGCCATCGCAACACGCCGATGACGCCCGAGACGCTAGTCTTCGCCATCAGCCAGAGCGGCGAAACTGCGGACACGCTCGGTGCGTTGCGCGAGAGCCGGCGTAAAGGTTTTCGCACTCTTGGAATTTGCAACAATGTCGCAAGCACGATCGCGCGCGAAAGCGATGGCGGGGTTTACATGCACGCGGGGCCGGAGATCGGCGTCGCGGCCACCAAATCATTTACCTCGCAACTCACTATCCTCACGCTGCTCGCATTGCTCTTCGGACGCATGCGAAATCTCGCGACGGCAGAAGGGACTCGCGTGATCGAAGCGCTACAAGCGTTGCCCGAACAGATTGAAACGGTTTTAGAGCTGAACGATCAGATCAAGGAAATCGCCGGCAGATATGCAGATGCGAACGGTTTTTTGTTTTTCGGCCGGCAGTTCAATTTCCCGATTGCTCTCGAAGCTGCGCTCAAGATGAAGGAGATCACGTACCTTTTTGCCGAAGGCCATCCCAGCGCAGAGCTCAAGCACGGTATCATTGCGCTGATCCGACCCGATTTGCCCTCGGTCTTCATTGCACCTGATGATTCGGTTTTTTCAAAAAACCTGAACAACATTGAGCAAGTGAAAGCTCGCAAGGGACCGATCATCGCCCTGACCAGCGGCAACTGCATGAAACATCTCAAAGGTATTGCTGACGAGATTATCGTGCTGCCGGAAGCGCCTGATTACGTGATGCCCATTCTCGCCGTCATTCCACTCCAGCTTCTCGCGTATCATGTTGCTGTCGCACTCGGCCGCGACGTCGATAAACCGCGCAATCTCGCTAAGAGTGTAACGGTAGAGTAATTCCGTCGATCAAAGTGGATCCTAAAGCGCCAGAGCCCTAGCGCACTCCAAAACGTGGCCGTTGGTTCCAAGCGCAATTTTGTCGCTTGCGTTTTTGGAGTGCGGCGCCGTTGCGCTGCCTTTGGACGGATGTCCGTTCATACTATCGCCAGCCGCTTACCACACCTGTATCGCTGAATGCTTCTCGGTTCTGAACGTCATCTCCGCGGCACGGATTATCGCCGCATGATGTGAATGGCAAGAATGCGGCTTTGATGCCGCGCCAGCAGATAATCGACAAAATCACCAATGATTGAGTTCGGCTTATTGCCAAGCTTCGTCACTACGCGGCAAATCAAAGTGCGGCTGCGTCCGTGCCATTCCAGATTAATCGCGCCGTGCGCGGTTTCGCTATGGATTTTTGCCCAGCCGTGTGGACGCCCTGGGCGCTGGTGTTCACTGGGAATTAGATTAAACCGTCTAAGTTGAGGATCGGTCATGATCTTTTCCCGCAGCGATCCAGTCCCAGTCGCGATTACCTGAATTACGGTCTGCATTCCACTGCTTAGGTTCAGCAGGAAATCAGCTTGTTTGCAATGCTTCTTTCAATTGTGGCCGTCGCCCTGTGGGCGACGCGTCGCGCGGGTTGGTTAAGACATCAGGACCGCGCTTCGCACAGCGAAGCGGCTATAGCAGTGAGCGATACATCACGTAAACATCGACGTATCCTTTATCGGGATGACAGAAAGCACTCGGCAACGTGCCAACAATTTCGAAGCCGAAGTCCTGCCATAGACGTATCGCAACGGTATTCGTGGAAATCACATAGTTGAATTGCATTGCGCGAAAACCAAGCCGACGCGCTTCGCTCAAGCAATGCTCGGCCATTGCGCGACCGAGTCGCTGCCCCCGAGAGGTCGCTGAGACCATGAATCCTGCGTTGGCGACGTGCGACCCGCCACCCGATTGGTTAGGCCGCAAAATATAAGTGCCAGCTGTGACGTGATTCGGGTTTGCTGTAGGGGACGGCGTCGCCGTCCCGGCGAAGCTGTCAGCTTCCCCTACAAATTCAGGGTCAATTTCCACTACGTACGTGTGCGTACCCGGCGCAAACCAGTACGTCAGTGCATCCTCGCGCGAGATGTTCGGGTCCAATGCATACGTATCCCCAGCTGCAACGACCTCATGGAAAATGTTCCAAATCGCTTCGCGATCAGCATCGGTGGCGGGGCGGATTTTCATGTTCGCAACCAAAATTGTAGGACAACCGCTTCCGTTGCCGCAATTCCAGCAGCTATCCGAGCTCGATCCGACTGACGTCTGAGAACTGCGGAATGCGCTGTCTTTGTCAGGAGCGCAACCGCCTCCCGATCGGAGTTCACTCGAAACCCAAGACCGGCGGGTTGCGCTTTTATCATCTTGTTCGAAACGTTACTGGGACTGTCGCTTGCCATCCCTGACTGGGAGCAGACTTCCATTGCCGAAGCGTTTTTATCGCGGCCTGATCGAAGTACGGGTTTCCTGTCGATGAGACGATTCGAATATCCGTAACGTTCCCCTGCCCATCAAAAGTTAAACGGAAACGGCCGGTCCCCGTCTGCCCTGGCAGAGATTGGCCCGGCGGAAATGACGGCGCAGGCGCAAACAACAATCGCGGCTTTGGCGTCGCGTGCGGCGTCGGGGTCGTTTGGGCCACTTGCGTCCAGCGTGGCTCAGTATCGGGCTTAATTCGAGACAAGACCGAGTGCAATTCAGCGACAGGACACGCAATGGTTTTTTCTCCCGGCGACGTAATGATGCCAACAACATCGCCATTTTCATTTACGACCGGCGACCCAGCCGAACTTGCGGCGGTTGCCCCCGCAATTTCCAATCGCTCGGACGAATGCGCAGTGATGGTTGCATCGCGCGCGGTCCCCTCGTTTCCAGCCAGCGAGCTGCCGACCACTGCTACCTTTGCGCCTGTTGAGAGCTCGCCGGTCTTGGTCAGGTCAAGAAACCTCAAAAGCTTTTGAGGCTTAACATCGGCCTTGAGGACCGCTAAATCCGCCGACTTCGAAACGGTGAGAACTCCCTCCACATTGTAGATTCCGCCATCCGCCGTCTTCGCGACAGCGTTAACGCCGCCTTCAATTGCTTGTGCAGTGGTAACAAATCTGCCGTCAGCCGAAATAAAAAAACCGCTCTCGGTCCGCAACAAATTTCCTTTAGAATCGAAGGTGCTCACCCAAATCACCGAGGGCCGGACCTTCGCTTCGAGATTTCCTAAATCGGACGATGAAGTTTGGCCGGGAGCCGCTTGAGGCGACTGAGTCACCGGTGCAGCCGCCGGTGATTGCGCCGTACTGGTAATCGGTGGTCGGGGTTGCGTTTGCTGCGCTAATAAAGATTCACCGAGAACGTGAGTCGCCGCCTGCGCCAAAGTTACAAAGACGACAATGCAAAACGCGTATCGGTGGGAAAGCAGAACGTTTCTCATCGCAATCTACAGCATTACAGTGTGGAATACGGATGCCAGTTTAATCAAGCCGGCAAAATTTAAACAAGGAATGATGCTTCCCAGCCGTCACATTCCCGTCGACGGTTAGAAAACCGTCGCTCCTCGAAGCAAAGCCCTAATGCCGCTTGAAAAACTGAACCGCGCGTTCGTGTTTCTTCGCCGCAGCCTTGCTATTGAACGTGCCGAGATTTTTTCGTTTGCCCGTTCCCGCATCTTTCTTACGTGAATACAGCCGATATTTGCCGGATTTCAGTTTCCTAATCATAACGATTCCCTCAGCGCGTTGGTAACGACGATGCAGATTTTACGTAGAATGCGCAGCGATGCCTGATGATCTGAATATTTGTTAAGAAGGCGCATCGACGTGTTAGTCGGATCACCACGATGGCAACCACGGTCTCGCGCTTTCTTGTCCGCTAACGTTGGGGCAATTATCAACTTTCTTCACGTGGGGCTTGCCCTTATTCCCACCCACTTTTTGCGCACAGCGGTGGGCATGATGATTTCTTTCCACGTGCCGGGTCTGAAAACCCAACGCTTGAATGCGCTTATGCTGGCACCGTCCAGTTTCGCTGATCCTGTCGACTTCACTGTTGTGACCTGACTGACTCGACCTGTGTTCAGATCGACATCGAGTCGGTAGAGTCCGTCGCCTTGAATGTCGCGCGTCCACGTGACGGGATCGCGCGATCGTGTTCCGTAGGGATATTGCGGGTGAGGCGCGAACACTGCGTCACGCAAACATAGTGCGTTCGGATGACGAACGCCCTTGGCGTCTATGGCATAGCCAATGCCGACGGGCATGGCAATGTACGGCACTGGTTCACTGCCTCTGGCTGTGAAAGCGATCAATGTAATCGCGATCATAGTTGCCAGTGTTTTCATTTGGATTTCTTTCTTCGTTGGGGACCTAACGAGAATTAGACTGCATTTTGCAGTCTATTTCGAGATGTCGCCTTGAAGAAAAGCACGAGCAGCGCAATGAGAAGTGCAAGATTCGTCGCGAGATGGCTTGGGAAACTCCAGTGTTGGCTGGCGTGACCGAAACAGCCGCAACTGATGTCGAGTCCGCGAACTTTTGCCGCAATGATGGCGAGGGTGAAGACCACAATGGACGCACTCAAAATCGAAAGAGCGCCGCGATACAAAAAGCGAAACACAAGCCCGAGCGCGCAGAGAATTTCCAGCCACGGAAGATAAAACGCGAGCGCGACACTGACGGGCCACGGAAGAAGTTTGAAATTGTCGATGTCGCTGGCGAATTCAGCGGGATTGCGAGCGCCAGTTGGCCAAGATCAGCGAAAGCGTTCGACAACGCGTAGATGCTGAAGGTCAGCAACCAAGTGATCCAAATCGAATATCTTCGTGAGCCCCGCGAAAATAAAGATTCCGGCGAGACGAAGTCGAGAATTCGCCAGAGAAAACGCCCAACGTCCAACGCTGAACGCTCAACGCCCAATGTTGAATGTTCCGATGCGTTCGACGTTGGGCGTTGAGCGTTGAGCGTTCGGCGTTTGCTTCATCTATTCTTCTTCTCCCACGCTTCCCAGCCGCCTTCGAGAACGAACACATCGGAGAGTTGCGCTTCCTTGCGCAGGCGGCGGGCAACTTCCCGGCTGGCGTTACAGCTCAGACTGCTGCAATAGACGATCACTTTTTTGCCGGGCGTCCAAACCGCCAGAAATTGCGGCAGCAATTCATTCCACCGGTCTTCATTCAACGAAAGCGCACCGGGAACGTGATCTTTCGCGAAGTCATCGTCCGGCCGTGCATCGACCCAAATCGCAGTGTCGCCCCATTCACGCGCCTTCTCGACGGTCACCATTTCGGATGGCGCAATGGCTGAGCGCCACGAAATCTTGTCACGAAAATAAATCGCCTCACCGGCCGCAGGAAGAAGCGCCACGGCTGCCAGAATAACAGCCTGCCCGACCAGCGAAAATTTCACTTAGTTCCCGATCGATTATTGTAGCCACGGCCTGTGATCGGTCCGTCCTCGCTGGTGATTCGCGAAGACGGCCCACAGGGCTGTGGCTATATTTTGCTCAATTTGCTCGATTATTGAACCTGCGGCGCGTTAGTGACTCGCGCAGTGGCGTAAAAGACTTTCTGTGAATCCTCAGGCTGAATCGTCAGCATCGAAGCGACCACCTTGCTCGTGTCCTGTGGTTTGACGTCGATTTTGAACTCGCCTTTGCCAGCTTCCTCCACCTTGGCTTCAAAATCCGGAGTGGAAGACGTGACCTTCAGGTGTTTGACCGTAAAATCTTTACCGACTTTTACATTAATCGTCTTGGTGTCCGGTTTATCGCCCTGTTTCCAAAACACGAAATTCGGGGTGATCTCAAGTTGCTGTGGGATTTCCGCCTTGAGTGTGAGCACCGTTTTCTGATTTGTGGCCTCGTCGGTCTCCACCGTTACGGTTTTGACCTGAGTGCCGGTGCGATCGCCGATGTTGAATGTGGCTGTGATTTCGCCTTTTTCTCCGGGCGGCACTTCTTCCTTCTGGCTTTGCGCAGTGGTGCAACCGCAGGAAGCGTGAACAGACTTAAAGTGCACCGGTGTCTTGCCGGTGTTCTCGTACTTGAAATGGCCGACCGCCTGTTTGTCGGCGGCAGCGGGGTGCAGCTCGACCGACGTCTGCTCCCATTTTAGTTGGGCGCGCGCGCTCAGGCACATGATCATTGACAGGGTGAAAGCGAAGATTGGTGTTTTCATTTTTTGGAGTAGAAGCGCGTAATATAATCAGCAACTGCCTCTCGCCAAGCGCGAGATGATGTGCCCGTCAGCTGCGTGTAATTGGCGGTGGATAGCACGGAATAAACCGGGCGGCGCGCGACCCAGTTTCGCATGTCACTCAACTTAAGCGCGCCGACGGTTTTCCCCTTCAGGGAAACACCGGCATCACGGCAGCAATCCAGCGCCCATTGCGCATATTCCTGCCAAGTGCATTTGCCGGCATTTGCGAAATGCAAAATGCCATGGAGACGGGCTGCCTCCAGCCCGTCCGGCGCGGAGGCGCGCCGGCTCCAATTATACAATACGCGGGCGAGCATTTCGGCAATATCATGCGTGTACGTCGGCGTAGAAAATTTGTCGGCTATGGCATCAATCTTTTCGTCTTGTTGCGCGCGCTTGATCATGGCGTCGATGAAACTCGGCCGGTCAGGGCCAAATACCCACGAGACCCGGACAACAAGATGCCCATCATCTGCTGCGAGCACATTCTTTTCTCCCGCAAGCTTCGATTCGCCATAAGCGCTGATCGGATTCGCTTGATCCTCTTCTGTGTAAGGCGCGCGTTTCTCCCCGTCGAAAACATAATCGGTACTGAAGTGAATCAGCTTTGCGTCTTTTTCGTTGCAGATTTCAGCAAGCACACCCGGCGCTTCCGCGTTAATCCGAAACGCGCGATCGCGTTCGGTCTCGCAAGCATCAACGTTCGTGAACGCTGCGGCGTTAATCAAAACGTCGAAGTTCATTGCGTCCAGTTTTCCGCGCAGCATCATCCAAATTCGCCAAGTCAAGCTGAGCATGATTGAAGTCGGCGACATGGTATTTCGGTCGAAATTCCCGCACGAACGCCGCGCCAAGTCGCCCGCCTGCGCCTAGAACCACAAGTTTCATCGGGTTGTCATTGTCGGCGGCGATCCGCTAACAGATCAGCCAATAAGTCCACCTGAAGATCCATTCTCTTGATCCTCTTCAACGACGAAACCGGTTCCTTGGCGGGAATGACCTTCAGGTCGTCCCTCAAAGGTTTCTCTGCCGGCACGATCCGGGCAACCGGGTGCCGATGAGACGTGATGACGATTTCCCCGCCTCTCCTTACAGCCGCCAGGTAGTGGCCGAGATTATTTTTTAATGTGGCTACGCTTACGGATCGCATGACTACATTTTGGCTTCACAGAGGCCATGGTTCACGACCCTGTCCTAATATCGCCCGGCGCGCTCGAGAAGCGGTTGCCACCAGGCTGGATTATCCATGTACCACTGGACGGTCTCATCCAGGCCTTCTTTAAAGCTGTGAAGCGGCTTCCAATCTAATTCGCGGTGCGCAAATGCCGAGTCGATCGCGTAACGGCGGTCATGACCAAGCCGATCCGGTACGAATGAAATGAGGCTATGTGGCTTGCCCAAGCTTATCGAGAATCATTCTGACAAGATCGAGATTCACCATCTCACTGTTGCCGCCGAAATTATAAACGGTTCCCGGTTTGCCTTCGAAAAGAGCAGCGACAATGCCTGCGCAATGATCGTCCACATGGATCCAGTCGCGCACGTTTTTGCCGTCGCCGTAAACCGGCAGCGGCTCGTCACGGAGGGCCTTGATTATCATGAGTGGAATTAACTTTTCCGGAAATTGATACGGACCATAATTATTCGAGCATCGGGTCACCAGCACGTCCTGGCCGTACGTCTTATACGACGCGAGTGCCAAAAGATCGGACGCGGCTTTGCTTGCCGAATACGGCGAACTGGGATCGAGCGGTGATTGCTCGGTGAACCGGCCCTCCGCTCCGAGCGACCCATATACCTCGTCCGTCGAGATTTGCACAAAACGCTGAACGCCGTGGCGGCGCGCACATTCCAACAGTACGCTGGTGCCAATGACGTTTGTATGAATGAAGTTGAGCGGATCATTGATACTGCGGTCCACATGCGATTCCGCCGCGAAATTAATCACCGCGTAGAACTGGTGCTCGGTCATCAATGCGTCCATCAAATCCGCATTGGCAATATCGGCTTTGAAAAATTCGTAACGCTCGCCATGTTCTTCGACCACCCCTTCAAGATTGGCGATGTTACCGGCATAAGTAAGCACATCGACATTCGTGACGTATGCAGGCTTGTAATGTTGCAAAATATATCGAATAAAGTTGCTCCCGATGAATCCACAACCACCGGTGACAAGGATGCGCATGGCAGCGCGTACTAGCAGCGCCGAGCGCAACGCGCTAGCAGAATCTGCTCCCGCTCCAGCACGAGCGAGCGATTACATGCAGCGGTTGAAGGTTCGTTTCGAAGGAACGGACTGGGTGCCGTGGTTGATCCTCGCGCTGGCCGCGTTCCTCCGCTTCTTCCTCCTCGGTATAAAGCCACCGCACTTCGATGAGGGCATCAACGGATGGTTCGTCGATCAGGTGATGAAGAACGGTTTCTACCGTTACGATCCGACCAATTATCACGGTCCGCTTCACTTTTACGTTCTCGTGCTATTTCAGAGTTTGTTTGGCCGGAATCTGTGGGCGATACGGTTGCCGGTCGTACTTGTGAGCATCAGCTGTGTCTGGCTGGCGTTGAAGTTCGAGCCACTGGTCGGACGAAACGTGAGCCGAATCGCTGCGCTGGCCATGGCAATCTCGCCCGGGTTTGTTTTCTACGGGCGTTACGCCATTCACGAAGTGTGGCTGCAATTCTTCTCGATGTGTTTTATTTTGGGACTGCTAGGTTTGTGGAGACGCGGCACGCTCACCTACTTGCGGTACGCCGGCGTCGGTTTAATTGGCATGATCCTTACCAAGGAAACGTACGCCATTCATGTTGCGTGCGCCCTCCTTGCGATTCCAACGCTGGCAGTTTCGTACTGGCTAAGCCGCGTTCCCGACGCCAAGCCTGCGAAGCAAACCTGGAGCTGGATCGATCTCGCCATGATCGTGATCGCAGGCGGATTTGCGATCGTCTTCTTCTATTCGGGAACATTCTTTAATTGGGACGGTGTCAAAGGTCTGTATCTGGCGTTTAAGGCATGGACCGAGACGGGCGCTGCGGGCCACGGCCATGAAAAGGCCTGGGATTACTTTCTGGGGTTGATGATGCCCCACTTCGATATCAAACGGGCCGACTTTTTCGGTTACGAGTTGCCCATGCTCGTCGGGTTCATTCTCTGCGTATTTTGCCAAAAACTGAAAAACCTTAACCTACGTTATCTGGCGATCTACGGTGTGGGCAGCCTGGTTGCCTACAGCATAGTCAAATATAAGACGCCCTGGTGCATCATCAGTTTTGGATGGCCGTTCCTGTTTATCTTTGGCGCGGCGATATTGCTGGTGCGCCCGAAAAATCTCCGCAAAGTTTACGTCACGCTCGGCGTCGTTCTGTTCATATCGCTCGGCTCATCGGTTTGGCTCAACTACTTCCGGTGTAGTTCGCCAGAAGAACCGTATGTGTACGTCCAGACGTACAACGATATGTTCAAGTTGACGAAACCGCTCCTAACGCTGGCGAAGCGAGATCCTTCCAATTATCATCTTACGGGACATCTGATTCGATCCAGTATTTACCCGCTTCCATGGGTCCTGGGCGATTTCGATCGCGTCGGCTACTACGAAGGAGGAAACATGCCCGCAGATCTCGAAGGCGATTTTCTCCTTGTGCAGCAGGACAAAATCAAAGACATCGAGTCGAAATTGAAAGGCAAGTATTACACAGAGATGATGACCCTTCGTAACTACCAGGACCCGTCAAAGATCTTTTTCAGCGCCAAAGTGTTTAAAGACCTGTTCCCAGGCAAAGCGCCGGACTTTGATGGCAGCGCGCCGAAACCCGTGCCTTCGCCTTCACCCGCGCCTTCTCCTTCCCCCGCCAAGGTTCCATGAAGTGGGTCACAGCTGGGGTTACGTTCGTCAATTTGTCCGTCGTCTGCGGAGTTCTCCTCGGGCTTGTCGGAAGAGGTTTAAATGCGGTGAGCGCAGCTCTAGCACTTGCTGTGTGGCGCTGCATTCGCAATCGCCGCTTTGCTTGGGACTCGAGACAAGTGGTTTCGTGCAGAAATCCGCTGCAGTTCCGACAACAGAACGAAGGCTACGAAAACCGCCTGGAGGCGAAAACGCGAAGAATGCGATTCCAGCGGCTCTAATGCGTTATCGGAGCGTCTGGTTCTGGGCGGTTGCGTTCTGTTTCGCCGTCTTTGCCGTGCGATCGTTTGTGTGGCTCCTATACATCGATGGCAGCGAACTCAAGATTCAGTCTCCAAATAATCTCGGCGACCTTTCACTGCACCTGACGCTCATCAAAAATTTTGCCAACGGCGTCGCTCTTTGGCCGGACAATCCCATCTTCGTCTTCAGCAAATTAAGATACCCGGCGGGCATCGACTTATTCAACGCACTGCTTTCGCTGGTTCATATCGATCTGTTGATCGGGTTGGTCTGGGTTGGATTGCTCTCTTCACTCGCGATTTTTTACGGATTCTACCGTTGGGGCGGCACGTTCGCTGTTGCTGGTTTTTTGTTCAACGGCGGTATAGCCGGATTTCAGTTTTTAAAGACGTTCAAGTTTTTAGATTATCAGGGCGCGGCAGCAGATATCGCGCACAAGCCCATCGCCTGGAAAAGCATTGCATTATCGATGCTCGTTACGCAGCGCGGCTGGCTTTACGCGATCCCGGCAGGCTTGGTGCTGCTCTGGCATTGGCGCGAAAAGTTTTTCACCCAATATCCCGTAGCTGAGATCGGCGACCTCGGCCAATCCGATGACGGCGTTAGGAGTGAACCCGTCGCGGTCACCGCTCCCAGCTACCGGAAGGGTCCCCTGCCCTGGTGGGTCGAACTTTCGATTTACTCTTCGCTGCCGCTGTTTCACCTGCATACCTTCATCGCGCTGACCATCGTGCTGGTTGTCGGATTGTTTTTTGAACGCGCAACCGAAATCAAATTTATCGTTAATCTGGTTCGCAATGAAGGCATGGGCGGCATCGGTCGTTTGATTTCGCATCCGAAGATGTGGCCCGACATTTTCCGCGGCGCGCCGATTCGCAGACACGCTGCCGCCTTGTTGATCGCGGCTTTCATCCCGGCGACTTTTTTTGTCTGGCTAACTACCGATCAGTTCCGCGCAGCATCGGTGCTGAAGTGGCATCCCGGCTGGGCTCAGGATTCGACCGAATTCGCCGCGCCTTTCTTCCGGCTTGGGCCGAAGGATTGGGGATCTTCGACGGGGCCTGGCATGCTGTTGCAAAAAACATGGAACGGCGTCATCGCTCCATTTTTCCAATTTTGGCTGCCTAACTTCGGTTTATGGGTGCCGCTGGCGTTGGTGCTTGTTGGAATTTGCGTCTGGCGTATTTGGAAGGGCAAATGGCGTTGGGGCGACAGGCCGCCAGCGGATATCGCTTTCGTGATGCGGCAGTCGTGATTTTCGCTTTCGGCTATTTCGTTCAAACCGCCCCGTGGGAATGGGACAATCTCAAGCTCATGATCTGGGGCTATTTTATTATTCTGCCTTTTCTGTGGAGCGACATCATTGGGCGTTGGGTCTTTCCGGAACGGGCCGTAATGTGTCTACTGCTCTTTGGTTCGGGATTTGTCACGCTGCTTGGCGGCCTGTCTGCCGGACACCCGGGCTTTGGATTGATTGAGCGAGCCAGACTCGATCACATCGGTACGGCACTTCGACCGTTGCCGATGGACGCCCGATTCGCCACTTTTCCCACCTTCAATCAACCAGTTTTGCTGCAAGGCCGCAAAGCTGTCCTCGGCTACCCTGGCCACTTCTGGACCGAAGGATTCGATTACGGCAAGACCAATGATCAGTTAACAGCCTTGATGAACGGCGCGGCAAACTGGCGTGACGCCGCGAAAGCATTAAACGTGCGCTATATCTTTTGGGGCCAGGACGAAAAAACAAACTACCAGTCAAGCACCCACCCATGGGAAGCGACAGCATTCCTCGTCGCTTCCGGTGATTGGGGCGCAATTTACGATCTGACCAAGCCTGCTCCTCAGCACTGAGGCGGGAGCGTTCCTGTTCGGCTGGCGGCTCTTGGAGTTGCCATCTTTCGTCGCACACGAAAGGGGTGCGCGAGGAAAACAAAATAGATCGCGTTCACGAAATCTCTCAGGCTCGAAGCAGGACTTGTTAGGCGCAGCGGACCGGTGCGTAACCCGGCAAGAACATTCTCGATCGTGAGCGCATGCGGCATTGGCATACTCGTGTAGTGCCGGCCAAAGGCGTGCAGCCGATGCGCATCGGAAGTGGCGATCATTGGCTTGCCAAATCGGGTTGCGACTCGTTTTGCCCGGCGATTCGGATTGAACGGACCGAAGTGAAAATGACAAAACTCAATCGCGTCAAAACAATCGATCTCTGTGAACAGCCGCGATCCGATTGAGCCGCCGACAACGTAGAACGGGTGCGGCGCGATAGTGAAAATAGAATTTCCTCGGCGCGCCCGGAGTCGCCGCAAATCATCGAAATTTTTCACCTGCGCGATCTCTTCCGCGGTGACATTCAACACAATCACGTCTGCGCCAAGCAAACGCACCTCGGCCGCGGGAATCAGCAGAATGCCCATTGCCTCCGCGTCGGCGAACACTTCCTTTCGATTAAAGACAGCATCGTGCAAGCGTGATCGCGAGGACGCGAAATCCAAACGAGCGCGCCCGTTCCAATAATTGATGCGCCGAAAAATCCACGGCGTCTTTAGGATCGTCGAGGGTGTGAATATGCAGATCGATTTTGATCCAATCACTTTCATCACTCTTGTTCTTACTCGTGCTCATGCTCTTGCTCGTGCCGAGAGCTTAATCGCGAATCGCTAACGATTTCATACGGACCGTGGCGGCTTAAAATCCGTCGTCGTGATTCATGCGTGCACGAGCATGAGTAAGAAGAGATACAGTCGGCACTTGCCAGCGGTTGTCGTCTGCGGAAAGTTTGCTCCCTCTCGACGCTCGGGTGGTGAAATGGCAGACACGTACGTTTGAGGGGCGTATGCCGAAAGGCATGGGGGTTCAAGTCCCCCCCCGAGCACAATCTCCGCGACGATGCGCCGTGTTCAATGCGCGCGTCAATTAGAACTTTTCGTAGTCACATCTCGTCCGATAGATTTCGAGCAACATGGAATCGCTTTATCTCATCGGCCTCGCGGTACTGGCGTTATTCGCATTTGTGCTCGCAATTGTTCTTTTCAATTTCTTCGGTCTCTGGCTGCGCGCACGGATCGCGAATGCGCCGGTGAGCCTCGGCAAAATGGTCGGGATGCGACTGCGCAAAGTGCCGGTCGGGATGATCGTCGATAACCGGATCACCGCGGTAAAAGCCGGCATCGAGATTCCCAGTGACCCGCTCGAGGCGCATTACCTGGCCGGCGGCGACGTTAATCAGGTCATCCTCGCTTTAATCGCAGCGGACAAGGCCGGCATTTCACTCGATTTCAACCGTGCCTGCGCCATCGATCTTGCTACCAAGGGGACGGGCAAGACGGTATTGGAAGCCGTCCGCACCAGCATTAATCCGAAGGTCATCGACGTGCCTAACCCAGCGATGGGCCGCGTGACCATCGACGGTGTCGCGAAGGACGGGATCGGCGCGAAAGTAAAAGCGCGGGTGACGGTGCGCTCGCACCTGGACCGTTTCGTCGGGGGCGCCACCGAAGAAACGATTATCGCGCGCGTCGGCGAAGGGATCGTGAGCGCGATCGGATCGGCCGATTCTTATAAGGACGTGCTGGAAAATCCCGATCGCATTTCAAAAGCCGTCCTGGCCAAGGGACTCGACAGCAACACGGCGTTCGAGATTCTTTCCATCGACATCGCTGACGTGGATGTGGGCGACAACATCGGCGCAAAGTTGCAAAGCGAACAGGCGAACGCGGACAAAAACATCGCCCAGGCGAAAGCGGAGGTGCGCCGCGCCGCGGCGGTAGCGGTCGAGCAGGAGATGCGCGCCAAGACGCAGGAGATGCGCGCCAAAGTCGTCGAAGCCGAATCCCTCGTGCCTCAAGCCATGGCGGATGCATTTCGCTCCGGAAACCTCGGCATTATGGATTACGTGCGAATGAAAAACGTCCAGGCCGATACGTCCATGCGCGAATCTATTGCCGGTGGAGACAAACCGCGCACCGGTGGGACGTGATTCGTTGAAGGGTTAAAGCGTTTTCGTCATTCTGAGCAAAGCGAAGAATCTCTAATCAGTTACAAAACGACTGCCGCCCATAAGAACTGAGATGTTTCGCTTCGCTCAACATGACAACGACACTCCTGCCCGCTGCAACGATGTAACTATTTAACGCCGGCGAAGCCATGCTTGCTTTTAGTCTCGATAACCTACTTTTCTTTCTGCTCATTGCTGCCGCAGCTTTATTTCAGCTGTTGTCGAAAACGATAAGCAAAACAAAAAAGAGCGATTCGAACGAAACAACGAGCACACCGGGGCCACAAACATCTCGACCTATTCAACGGGCTCCACGGGAATCCGACGCAGATCGGATTCGTAAATTCCTCGAAGCACTGGGTCAGCCGCCAAGTTCAACTCCTCCTTCGCCTGTTGTCCCGCGTACTAATATTCCGGCTCGACCACTGGCACCCGTGCAACCCCCTCCAGCGCTCCCACGTGTGTGGCGATCACCTCGCCAACGCGCAGAGAAGCCGGACGTCAGCCAAACAGAAAATGCTTCCCTTGAACAATCGGGCGGATTGCAGCAAATCCTTACACCCGTTGTTCCGGCTCCGCCTGCGGCCACATTCGAAGTTCAAGCGGCGTTCCCGGTCGGGCCTCAGCAGCCGTCGCTCAAAACAGCTGTGGAATCTGATGCGGCGGCAAGTGAGCTAGCTGCCAAACGCGCAGGGTCCAAAAGAGATATCGCCACCTTGCTCGCATCGAAATCTAGTTTGCGCGAAGCAATCCTCATTCGCGAAATTTTAGGACCACCTCGCGGTTTGCAGACACTTGATCCTGTGTAGTATCCGCTGTCATCAGCGGATTTGTTCGTTTCTCTCTTGCAGGAATGCGGTTAGAACGGCGCACCGGACAGCGCGACAACATTGAGCTTACTCTGGAGTCTCGTATCATTTTGACTTGCGACGCCGGCGTGGCGGAATTGGCAGACGGGCTGGACTCAAAATCCAAAAAATCCCCTAGCTATCGAGTTGTTGCCTAGGACATGAGCGACTGGCATGACTCCATAATAGACAGTCATCCCGTCAATTCTATGTCAACGGATTGAGCAATCCCTTTCCTGCACGCTTTACGGCGAACGGCGCTTTGTGATTGAATACCCAGCGCCGTCAACGACAATTTTAATTGCTATGAAAAACTCGATCATCTTCATTTCGGCCCTCTCTTTAGTGGCCATGATGCTGGCTTCGTGCAGTAGCGTTTTTGCACCCGACGACACGCAAACAACAGGCGTAACGCGTCAGACTAACGAGCCGCCCCCTGAGCGAAGCGCCGAAGATTCAGCCAATTCAATCAGTGGTGGACATTACTAACAGGATTTTGTGATTGAATGTCGCATCACCGATACAATCAACGATGCACGTTTACGATGTCCGACCGCGGAAAGAGAAACGCGGCGTCGATTTAATCTCCGATGCGCTGCGCTTGGAAGGCAACATTCGGAACTCGGTTGGGCTTGAATCATTCGTCCGAGGTGCGGACGTTGTATTCGCCCCGTTTCGCCTCGGAGATTGACGGACTGCTTCCTCCTCCTTCTGTCAAGCCGCCGCCGACACCCCACCCATGAGGAAGCCTAACCAATCGATGAAACCAGCGGCCCCATTGCGTTGCAAGTTCAGAGTCTTTGCCAAAACACCCTACTGTGGCTTATCTCATTCTCATTAGATGATTGAGGCGGAGATGAATCGCTAGTAGAAAGCGCAGACTTAGAAAAACTTTGATGAATGTGGAAACGATCAATGTGTGGGCGCAGCTAATCGCGTCGATCGGCGTCATCGTCTCCCTCTTTTATGTGGCGGCGCAGGTCCGGCAAAACACGCGCTCTTCACGCGCGATTGTGGTCGACTCCCTTGCTAGATCGATGCATGACCTTGCCATCCAGATGTCGCAGAATGACCAGCTTTTAGCGACTGCCACAATGTTGAAAGATTGGAACAGCGCATCGGAGATGGAGAGAGCGCGGTATGCATCTTTTATGCTGGGTTATTTCAAGCTATTCGAGAATGGATGGTTCCAGATGCGTCAAGGGACACTCGAACGCGATCAATGGGAGGGGTACGACGCATTCTTGCGCACGGTTTGGATGGTACCAACAGTCAAGACATGGTGGTCCATGAGGCGGACGTTCTTCGCGCCCGGATTTCGGAATTACGTCGAGAACCTTGAAGAAGTCCGCGGTATCCCTTCACTCGCTCAGCTTACGCGGACTGAAAAGTGATAGCACGGAGCATCTAACCAAGGCGATGCAGCGAACCGCTGGCAGTTCCGTGTTCCTGCTTTTTGTCACTTCCGCACTCAATCAGCAGCGACACACGTCTCGCCAGCGGTCGCTAATCTTGAATCTCGTTAGGCGCAAAGAGTACGTTATGACCACCGAGCTATGGCTCTTAATCGCCAGCGTCATTCTTGGTCTCGTTCATCTCATAGCGGCTTCGCACCTTATTAGCTTTCAGTATGGTTACCGCTGGACCGCCAGCAGCCGCGAAGAGCCAGTTCCGCGCCTGCGCGGTCTCGCGAATCGGGTGGACCAAGCAACAACGAATTTTTTGGAAACCTTCCCGTTCTTTGCTGCTCTGGTTTTAGTGGCGCATGTTACTCAACATCACAGCTTACTCACCTTCTGGGGTGCGCACCTGTATTTCTGGGCACGCTTGGGATATTTGCTCGCTGCTGCGGCCGGATATGCTCTGCTGCGTTCGCTTGTTTTCTGGAACACCGCGTTGACAGGTATTGCCTTCTTCGTCATCGCGCTTTTCCGGTAACGTGTATTGGCAACGTGATCGAAACCGCACGAGCACACGGGCGATTTCAAAGACCGGTGAAGCGTTACGGCGTGAAACAAAAAGCCGCCACGCGGTGAAGCGTGACGGCTGATTGTGAAGTATCGGCCGCTCTTACTGATTGTTAGCACTGTTTGCGGCACAGGTTTGGTCAATTCCACTTTATCGTTCACCTTTTGAATAAGTGCCCTTTGCTCTTTTAGTTCCGCTTGAAGGGCATTAATTTCATTCTGTTGTACCTCAACTGTGCGGTGCTCTTTTAGGAACTCGTTGAGCAGCATCGCATTCACCTGTTCGTAGCGCACACTGTAGGGTTTTCCATCTTTATCGCGCACGACCAAGGAAGAATTCACTTTTTCTACTTCTTCGGCCACGAGGCCGAACTGGGATGTACCGGCGGGATCAATCTCTTTTTTGTAGCGGAAAGTGACCGGTTTGAGCGCAAGGAGCGATTCGCTGGCTTTGTCCATCGGTCTAATGTTGTCCTTGAAACGCGCAGAGGAAGTCAGCGTACCGAGTTGTCCATTCATATTGACGAAGACCGCAGTCCCGCCAGAGGCAGTTGCGCCGTTTATGCCCGCGATAAAGGCGGCCGTCTGCGTTCCTTGATACCAATTCGGATCGTGTTCGATTCGTCAGCAATACCTTCATTGCCGACATCGATGTTATTATTGCCAGACTGGCCAAATGCTCCCGCAAAATAGCCTTCAGCAATTTTGCCCAAACCGTTGTTCGGCGAATCAGGGTTGTTGTACATCGTTTCTTTCCACGTTGCGCCGGCGGGGGTATTTGCAGTCATGATCGATTGCAATTCGTAATCCTGTATCAGCGGATTGACGCCAGCCGTGACGATTTTCGAGTACTCCATTCGAACAGCAGAACCCTCGGGAGGTACAAATGCGGCGCGAATTCGCCAGCCTTCATACGTATAGGTGTGATGAATCGCTCCCTCCAATAGGGGGAAATTCTTGTCGAGAATGGGCGAATCGTTTGGCGCACCATACCGAGCAGCGAATAGATCAGCGGTTTCGCCAAGACGATGCCCTGAAGACGCTACATTCTGTTGTTCGACCGTTGCCTCTCTATCGGCGGTGACATGCGCATCTTGCGCAAAATGATAATTAAACCGTTCCTGAACGTCTTTAGGCAGCTCGATAAAATAGACCTTTGAGATTCCTCTTTTAGTCTTGATTACAATCCCATCAGCTTCGACGCGGCTGACTGTCGCATTCTTGTATTCTTTGCCAGTGACGGTTTTGAAATCATCAGCCAGTGCAAATGACGCAGATAGCGACGCGAAAACCGCCAATGCGATTTGCCAGTGCTTCACGCGGCGGATTCTGCCGCTTCTGTTCGCTGTATCGCAACGACAAAATTACAGTCAGTCACATTCGATCGTTTTTGCGCTTCGCATAGCGAAGCGGCTACAGTGGCGAAGTTGAGCTTCGCGTACGTGCTTGTAGGTTCAGGATTCCAATCGCCGGCGTGGCGGAATTGGCAGACGCGCTGGACTCAAAATCCAGTGGCCGCAAGGTCGTGTGGGTTCGAGCCCCTCCGCCGGCAATGAATTCTCAATTCATTGGTCGATGTCGTACCTTCAGCGTACGATCGCAATCGATCTATCGTTTGGACTCATCTGGAAAAAAACGCTTCCAAACCAATTCATAGGGATCGCCAGCTTTGCTTTCGGGATACTTTTTCCGCACATCTTCCAGTGTCATCAAAGAGCCATCTTGACTGGGATCGGAGGCGCTCACTGCGCTGGCGATATCCGCCAACCATGGAGGCGCAGGTTTTGCTTCGAGTTTTTTAGATGCATCGTCCTGCGTCCGATATAAAGGACTGACGTCGACGAGGCGCACGCTATCGAACACATTGAACATTGCGCCTGATAAAATCAGCAATCGTTGGCCATCCAAACTGAACTGTGGAAATCCGAGTGAGCCGCGGAATACCACGGGCTCGGCCGGCTTTTCCCTGTGCGCACCCTTTGCAACGTCAACTCGACCGTACAGCGAAGTGGCGACGAGACGTGTGGCATAGTCGCCCGGTCCGACGATCAGTCGCATGAACTGGTCGCGGAAAGTCGGCGGCGGGATCGGGGTCACTTTTCCATCGCGGAGATTAAGAGTTCGCACACTGTTCCAACTCGTTAGGGTAATTTCGTCATTGCCGGGACCGAAAGCGATGCCGTTCGGCAGGAAACCTTCGGACAACCGAATCGAATCTTTTCCGTCTATGGGGAATACTTGGAGATAGTCGTCGCTGAATGAAAATAAAGCTACCTTGCGCAGTGCTGGCGCTTCGGGGTCCACAGACACTGCTGCCATACCGCTGTGGTACGTGGCGAAGGCAAGCGCCACGATTTTCATGTCCGTGAGTCGCTTCGATCTATCGACGAGTTCCCGGAACGTTCCCTCGACCTGGAAAAAGGCGCATTCCGCCTCGTTCGTGCCGCGCGCATTAACAATGACAAGCCGATCTGACTCGTTAGACCAGGCAAAATTAATGCGGGAGCCTCGAAGCCGCTGAATTTCCAAGTCTTCGCCCGTGGCGTCGTACGTTCGATTCTGCATCGACCATCGCCAGACCTGAATTTTGCATAGCTCGTGGCCAGCACTGGCGGGTGCGGGCGGTGCTCCCTGTGCAGGCGTGCCTTGCACGGCGCTCTCTCCCTCGGCAGCCGAAGCAAGCGTTGGTGGAATGATCAACAGCCATCGTCCGTCGGGGCTGAAGGAGGCGAAACCGGGTTGCACGATCTGCTGAGGGTTGGCCGGTTGCGGCTTCTCAAATAACGATTGGGCGCGTGGGTGACATCGAGCGTCCTCCATTCCAGAACAAGAGCTGACCATCACCGCCCACAGCGAAGATTTCGTTGTTGCTTCCTCCCGGAAGGAAGGTCGCTGCGAGTAATGCATCTTTCTGATAAACCACAGCCGGCGCGGCCGGGGGACACCAAACATGTTGAAGCAATAGATTGCTAGTCAGCATTGCTGCTTCGGTATCCCGAGGATTACAATTCAGAGCAAGCGCGAGGTTCCGCAGCGCAGTGACGTCTTTTATCGGATTATCGTCCCATCATTCAAAACTGACTTTGCGTTTTCTCTGAAGACTTTGGCCTTTCTCGACGAGTGCCTGGTGCTGTGTCTCCAGCTCTTCGGCGCGTTGCTTCGAAAGCCGCGATGCCCGTAGCGACACTAACCAGAGCGCTGCGAAGGCAATCAACATGATTATGCCAAGGAAGAAGACGGTGACGCCGAAAATTCGTTCCCGCTTGCGCTTCTCCAACAGGAGATTTACGCGTTCGCTCTCGGCCTTGCGCAGTTTTTCCTGCTCTTCAGCGCGCTGTCGTGCTTCCTCCAACTCCTCGGCCTGGCGTCTTTTTGTCTCCTCGATTTGCTTTCTGCTGCGCGTAACAAGCAGCCGCGCCTCCGGAGATGCGCCGAGAATCTTCGCCTCTGGCGAATTCAAATACGACTCTGCTTCACGAAGCTCCACTTCATCGAGAAGGTCATCCGATCCGCGTTTAACGTATTCTTCCAACTTCGCGCGAATTCGCTCCGCGTCCTGATATCCGGCAAGCCATTTATGATTCGACTTCTGGATTGGTTCGATAAAGCGATCATGGGTCAGCTCGTGAGTTATCGTGCCGGACCGATCCTCGCGACGAATAACGTGAGCTTCCTCCAGCTCTTTTAGCGCGAGTCCCGGGATTCTCCAGGTAGCTCCAGGCGCGCCGCGAAAAGCAAGCCCGCGTGTTCCGGTAGGAGTTATCAGAGCTGTTCCAAACCAACGCCGCAATTCACCTTCTCCGATTCTGCCTTCACTGGCGGCAGCAGCTCTCTCAACTGAGCGATCGTAGTAGCGCGCTAAAGCATTATCCACGTCGCCGAAGCGTTCGATATATTCAGCCGTTATCAGACGCGATCCATCGCTGCTTGCGTCAGGTCCACTCTTCCATTCCGCCGGCAGGTTTTCCCAGAGCGATTGGCACACCACTTGAAGCTGAACCGGTTCCACGAATTCGCCGCAGGTTTCACGGAACTTGTCGCCTTCTGCTACTCGAATCTCTGAAAGCTCCGCCATCAATTCGTCGGCTGCGTTCGGATCGAAGGAAAGGCCCCAGTTCTGGAAAGGTTTCACCACTGCGGACCGCGCGGCATTGCCGCGGAGCCGCTCCAAGTGCATGCGTGGCCGTAATTTCTCCGGAAGCAAATCGGCGAACGGCTCCAGTTGCGCGATGTACTCCTCACGCATGACGAAAACAACCTTCATCGTGGGCAAGTCGTTCAGGGCCTGCGCCAGCTGATCGAAAAACGGTCGTCGTTCCTGCCAGCGATACTGATTGGTCGTGAAGAATTCTTCGAATTGATCCAAGATTACGATTAACGGTGGCGGGCTATCCTCGTCTGCTGCCGGAGCAGCAACGAGAGGTTTGAGAAACTCAGACAACGTTGTCCTTCGCATGATCTTTGATGAATTGGCCGTTCGGCAATGTTGTCGCCCAGGTACCTGAAGCGCATGGTAAACAAAAATGTTTTGCACGCTCTCGGGTGGAACATCATTTGGCAGTAAGCCATGGACGCGTGCGGATCGCAGAACCTGGTACTGCTGATCCTCCAGGCGCGGGATGACGCCTGCCCTCAATAACGAGCTTTTGCCCGCACCCGACTGCGCATAAACAAGGACAGCCCGGTGCGCAATGATCAATGAAAGAAGCTCCTCCGTCTCGCGCGTGCGACCGAAAAACCGATCGCTGTCCTCCTTTTCAAAAGGCCGCGGGCCGACGAATGGCGAATCGCTCATCCCTGGCTAAAGGCTTCCCACCGCGCTCGCAGCTCCTCGCAAAACTGCTGACAAGTGCCCCAATAAATTTTTACCTGTGCGCTGCCGAAATACGAATCGAGGTATTTCACGGCCTTGGCCGCTTTCTCTGCCTGCTCGCCTGGCGCGTCAGAAGGCTCTAGTTGCACCGCGATGTGCGTATTACCACTGTCGCGCAGCTTGTTTGCGAAGAGCCGGAAGAGCACCAGAAAATCCCAGTCCGACAGGGTGTAGCCCAAAAAGAGCAGCGCGCCTCCCAGCGCTCGATCGACTCGATGCGCGAGTGATTTGTAGTCCCGCGAAATGTTGATCAGGAATTCAAAATAGTCGTCCTCGGTTACTACCGCCGATTCCGCCCACGGCGTGCAACCGTGAAAGTGATAAACAAGTGGATTCGCTACCGAATAGGCGAAGTCCCCATCGAAACTTGGCGCTTTCTCAGGGATATGCCGGTTCCAACGACAGATCGCAAGGCGCGCATCTCGTTTCTTGTATTCGGTTAGCGCGCGAAACATCCAATCGTCGAAGTTACTCGTGAGATAAACTGGAAAAGGAAGATCGGCTAAAACCCGGTGCGGCTCGTTAGGCCAAGCCGAAAAGTTCGGTGACGGCAGACTACCGAAATGTTCGGCGAACGCCTCTTTCGGAGCCATGATGTCATCGGTCGCTGCCACGTATTTCGCCACTCGTTCCAGCTTCGTTTGATCGTCGAGTGGATAGGCGTAATCAGCGGCAAACTTGAGCGCGATCTGTTCCTTCGATGGATAATTCAATTTTGCCCATTCTGTTGGATCAGCACCCACAGGAGGGGCTGTGCACGCGCCCGAGCCAAGTCACAGGCGTGCACTTGTCGTCTCTGATGCGCTTCAATAGCCGCTCCCAAGTCTTGTCGTCCAACTCACGGCCGCTCTTTGACGGCAGAACGTCCTTTGATTCGGCAGCAACGGGGTCAGCGCTCATTTTTTCGTTTGCTCGAAGGTTGTCCAACGCTCGTCCAACTGCGATGAAAATTCTCGGGCCGTGCCCCAGAAAACCTTCATGTCCATGGCGCCGTAAAATTTTTCAAAATATGCCCGATGCGCCACGCGATTTGGATCGGTTTCATCTGGAGGCTTTAGCACGACTATGCTGCTGAACTGTTGCCGCGCGCGCAGAGTCTGAAAGAGAACGCGAAAATTCCAGTCGCCCAAACGATAGCCAATGAACAAGAAACTGGTGGCGGCAAATGCCTGTTGCACGACTTCGGGGAGAAGATCTGGTTTGGCGGCCATGTTCGCGAGGAAAGTTAAATAATCGTCTTCGGTTAAAACGAGCGACTCGGAAACGTCGAGCGCGCCGTGCAAATGGAACACGAGCGGATTGGCCGGCGTAGGTTTGTAGTTAGGCTCGCTTTCGAAAATCGATTCGACATGTTGCAGAATGTCCTGCCAGCGACAAATCTCGCGGCGCGCGTCCTTCAATTTCCATTTAAGAGCTCGGACCATGAAGTCGTCGTAATTCGTCGTGATCACAATTGGTAGCGGAAGACCGGCGAGAACACTGTGTGGTTCACCGGAGTTCCCAAACTGTGGCGGCTGGTTGTACTTTGGTGGGCCCGCTGCGCGCAGAATGTCTACGACGTCTTCTTTTGGCGCGTTCGGGTCGGATTGTACAGCCGCGTACTGCGCCACACGCACAAGATCTCGATCCGGAAACGGATAGGCGTAGCGCTGTGCGAGCTCTTCCGCGACATCGGCCCCGAGAGGCAGCGCGCCATAGCAGGCGCCAGCTCCGAGAAAAGGAGTGCACTTCCCCGATTGAATCCTGCGCAGGAGCCGATTCCAGTCCGCTTCTTGAAGTTCACTGGTCACATCAAACAGACTAACGAACGGGAGCGATGATTAGGGATTTTTGCGTAGTATGTCAATACCGCTGTTTACCGCGTAAAATTCCACACCGAACGGTTGAGCACCCGGCTCTCGTTAGGCCATGACGCGGCGGAGCAGCTGAGAACGTCGCGATCCGATCCACGCTGTACATTCGGCGTTGGCGCAGACCGTGTCGGTGACACTTTATACTTGTGTGGGTGAAGGAGAACCACAATGTTCATTCGTGAACGGAAAGAACGGCCACGAGGGCGCGGGCGAACGGCGTGAGTTTGTAACTACCCGCTGGAGCTTGGTCCTTTCGGCCGCGCATTTAGGAAGTGAAGAGCAAAGAGCTCGCGATGCGCTGGCCGAACTTTGCCGGACTTATTGGCGACCGATTTTTTCGTTTGTTCGCGGGCGCGGCTATTCAATTGAGGATGCGCAAGACCTCACGCAGGATTTTTTTGTAACAATTCTCAAGAACGACTGGATGCAACATGCCGATCGTAACCGCGGACGCTTCCGTTCGTTATTGTTGAGGTCGCTTCAAAACTTTCTTATCAATGCGGCCGAGAAAAGTCAGACGCGCAAACGCGGTGGTGGGGTGGAATTTGTTTCTTGGCACGATTGGCTGTCAGAAGCGTCGTCAGAATTGTCCATTCCCGGCGCGACGTTGGAATCATTATCCCCCGAGCGGCTGTTCGACCTCACGTGGGCAGCCACCGTGGTGGAACACGCGCTTCAAAGGCTGCGTGAAGAATGTGAAAGCAAAGGCAAACTCTGGCTTTTCCAAACGCTGAGTCCCCATCTCACAGATGAACGCGACGAAGTTTCATATGCAAAACTTTCCGCGGAGCTGGGAATCGCCGAGGCGGCCGTGAAAAAGCAACTGCACAACATGCGACAGCGCTATCGAAGTCTTCTGCGCGCTGAAGTCTCTCAAACCGTCGAAGGCTCCGCCGACGTGGACGATGAAATCCGTTATCTCTGTGCATCGCTCGCAACAGGGACCGAACCACTCCGATGACGAATTCAGATCAACACTTGGGTTGGGCAACGAGCGCGACCCAGAACGAAAGAAAATGCGAGAAATGTGGAGCAACCACTCGGCTCGACGGCGGAGTTTGCGTCAGTTGCCTCCTGCGCCATGGATTGGAAGGCGGTGAGGAGATATCTCAGGCGTTTTACAAAACGGTGCTCGACGAAGTGGATGCGCCGCAAAAGCCCTGGTTCTTAGGCAACTACGAAATTCTCGAGCAGATCGGTTGCGGCGGAATGGGCGTGATCTATCGCGCCAGGCAACGACATTCCCAGCGCATAGTCGCTGTAAAACGCGTCCTTAGTTATCGCGCTGATTCACACGAAGCGCTGCAGCGTTTCCGACGAGAAGCACAAGCGGTGGCCAGTCTGGATCATCCAAACATCCTTCCGATTTACGAAGTCAGTGAAAGCGAGGACGGTCTGCCATTTTTCAGCATGAAGTTCGCGGAGAAGGGAAGCTTGCAAGAGAAAGCGGCTTCTCTGCGCGATGAACCGCGGAAGTGCGTGCAACTCATGGCAAAAGTCGCGCACGCTGTCGAATACGCCCACAGCCGTGGCGTTCTCCATCGCGATCTAAAACCAGGGAACATTCTGCTCAATGATCGAGGCGAGCCACTTGTCAGCGATTTCGGTCTAGCCAAGCTGCTAGACGGGAACAACGATCTTACAAGGTCGCTGACCACGTTGGGAACAGCAGGTTTCATTGCCCCCGAACAGGCCGACGGCGCAGCTGCTGATGTCACGCCGACTGCCGATGTTTACAGTCTCGGCGCAGTTTTATTCAACGTGCTTGCCGGACGTCCACCATTCATCGGTTCCACTCCCGTTTCCGTGATTCGGCAAGCATCTGAAACGCAGGCACCGAAACTGCGCGCGCTTGTACCAACGCTCGATCGGGATTTGGATACGATTTGTGCACGCTGTCTCGAACGCAATCCAAAAGCCCGCTACCAGTCCGCTGGAGATCTCGCAGCCGATCTTGAACGCTGGCTTGCCGGCCGTCCAATCGTTGCGCGCCCGGTTTCACCTTTAGCGCGAGTCTGGCGATGGTCGCAGCGTAATCCCAAACTGGTTGGAGCAGCGACTGCTGGTCTGCTTTTAGGCGCGGCTGCGGTTTGGTTATTTCGTGGCGAACTCTTCCCTGCGGCGCAGTTTAATCCTCCCGAGAGGAGTATTGCGGTTCTGCCATTTACCGATTCCAGCAAGGCGAAAGATCAGGAATATTTGTGTGACGGTATAAGCGAAGAGATTCTCCATACGTTGGGGCAGGTTAACGGTTTGCGCGTGGCCGGCCGGACTTCGTCATTTTCATTGAAAGGAAAGAATACCAAAGAAGTTGGAGAAAAACTCAACGTCGGAAACGTGCTTGAAGGAAGTTTGCAGCGCCAAGGCAATCGTGTTCGTGTGACAGCCGAACTGATTGATGCGCGAAACGGTTTTCGCGTTTGGACGGAGACGTATGACCGCGAGTTGGACGGCGCGTTTGCACTCCAGGACGAAATCGCCCGGTCTATCGCCGATGCGGTCAAGATCAAATTCGCCGATCGGCTTTCCGGCGACGAAGAACCAGGCAATCGTGTAGGCGACAGTTATCTACAAGGACTTTTCGCGGATGTAACTCAGGCGACACGCATGAGCCATATCGGCGCTAGCGTGCCCATGCAGAGTCCATCTGATCCATTCACAGTTCCGGCTTACACATCTCCGGAAGATTTCGACCCGCGCCAACCGGACACTCGCGTTACCGCGGCGCCTTCTGCGGCGGGATTCACTGTCAGTGCAAGTGATCACGCATTAGAAGCCGGTCTGCGAACGAACAAAATTACACCGGTCGTCGCGGCTGCGCCTCCAAGGACGGAATTTAATACCACTGTGAGTGATCACACATTGGAAGCCGATCCGCGAACGAACAAGATTACACGGGTTGTGGCCGCTGCGCCTCCAGAGACAGAATTCAACGCCAGTGTGGACAATCGCGCATTGGAAGGTGGTCTCCGAGCGAACAAAATGACAGCGGACGGGCCAGCGTCCATTCAGGGGTTTGTCAAAGATGCAAAAGGCGAACCGATTAAAGGCGCAGACGTTCGGATCGAATCGCGGGACGGCAAACAGGTGTTCACCACAGCCAAGACAGATCCAAAGGGCCGCTATGTTTCACAGGGACTGCAACCGGGCGCTTACCGCGTCACATTGCTTGTGAATGGCGCGGTCAAGTCCTCGATCATGAATACGCAGACTAAGGCGAATAAACCGACTCAGCTGAATTTCGATTTCAAGGCAACATCCCAAGCAGGTAACATTGCAAAAAATCGAAAGCACATGGTGTGGATGCCAGGTCGCACTGGGACCCATCTCGGTGGTAATTGGGTCGAAGTCGACGATAAGGGAAATGAGCATTCCGATTCCAACATTCGGACATACACCGCTCGCAGGTGGTAATATTAAGCGCTTACAACGTAGCGATGATCAACATCAAGGGTAGTATTTAGGACGTCGCGCGGAGAAAACGCTTCTAATCCGTAGCCACTGCTCTATGGCCCGTGTGCCCGCGTCTGACAGAGGCGCGGCTGTAGCAACAGTCCACTCGCGGAAACTTCGCTTTTTGCCTCATTCTACAAATCATTTTGGAACCTCGCGTCTCCTTTCTTGTAGGAATTAGTGAACCAATATTTCTCATTCGTTTATGTTTATTAAATCATTGCAGATCGGGTTAATGGGGTTCGTCCTTTGTCGATCAACGCCTGGGCGGGACCAGCAAGCATTCAGGGGATCGTCAAGGACGCAAAAGGACAACCAATAAAAGGTGCGGATGTTCGGATCGAATCGGTAGATGGTAAGCAGCTCTTCAAAACCGTAACAACTGATCCGAGAGGTCGGTATGTTTCACAGGGGCTGCAGCTTAGAGTTTACCGGGTAACGTTGTTAGTGAATGGCGTAGTCAAAGCGTGTATTACGAACATAAAAACCAAGCAAGATCAGGCTACTGAACTCAACTTAGATCTGAAGCGGGTGGCCGCGGTGCAAGCAACCACCGAGCAAAAGAAAGGAAAGAATATGGTTTGGGTCCCGGCTAGTACCGGAAGCCACCTCGGTGGTAGTTGGGTCGAAGTTGACGAGTATGGGAAGGCCGCGTCCGGTTCTGCCATCCACACCAACACTGGTGAAGATCTACGCCGCTCACAGAATTCGTCCGCAACAAACGGGCCCCCGCCGACATGGTCGGGAGTCGACGTCAGTAGGGCCTTGAGCGATTTGGCAGCCTGACTGTAGCAACAGTCTGCTCGGAAACTTCGCCTTTTCCCTCATTGTATAAATCATTTTGGAACTTCGCCTCTTTTTTCCTGTAGGAACTAGTGAATCATTACATCTTATTCATCTATGTTTATTAAATCATTGCAGATCGGGTTAATCGGGTTCCTCCTTTGCGCTGTTAACGCTTGGGCCGGACCATCAAGCATTCAGGGGATCGCCAGAGACGCCCAGGGAAAGCCAATTAAAAGCGCAAGTATTAAGATCGAGTCGCGAGATGGCAAACAGCTCTTCAATACAGTCAAAACCGATTCCCAGGGTCGCTACATTTCACAGGGCCTACAACCCGGTGTTTACAGGGTTTCGCTAGTAGTCAATGGCGCAGTGAAGGCTGCCATTGGCAACACGAAAACCCGGTCAGATCAGGCAACCCAACTGAACTTTGATCTGAAACCCGTGGCGGCAGGTCAAGCAAGCACCGAGCAAAAGAAAGGGAAGCACATGGTGTGGATGCCGCCGTCGACGGGTAGTCATACGGGTGGTCGCTGGGTCGAAGTTCCCGACGGGGGCGCGGAACCCGGTGCGTTGAACGTGAAAAGAGCTAACGGCGAACAATTGCAACGTGAGATGCAAAGCATGGGCAATCCGAACACAGGCTCAGGCAAATAACCTGGCCGACATAGGTTAGCCGTAAAGGAATGCAGATCTCAACCTGTCGTTTGCGTCGCCTCAGGTAACCGTTTCTAAAATCAAGCGTTTGACTCCTGTCACGCTGCAGCCTTCTGCGACGACGGGTAGGCGTTTAGAATGTCAACCCGTTGTCATGTAGCCTTCTTCGCCGTGTTCGTTGATGTCGAGTCCCTGTCGCTCGATTTCAGGCGGAATCCGCAGGCCAATCGCTCCTCTCACGAGCGCTCCAATAAGAACGCTTCCCATGACAGCTAGCGTGATCGTAATCACAATTGCTTTTAGCTGCTCGATCCAAAGCCCATGACCAACAATTCGTGCCAGGCCATTTTGCGTCGCTGGATTGAGCAAGCCTCCGGTGCTTAGCGAAAGATTCGGATCTACGCTCGCCGTAGCAAAAATACCGGTGCATCGCGAAAACATTCTGCGAAACCCAATAGGAATAGTCAGCGTTCGGTCGCGAATCGACGCCGTGCAGAAATGTAAACTTGAATCCGCCGATAAAGGGACACCCGCGCGAAAAAACGAGCGAATAGCCCACCGCCCACCAAAGTATGGTGACCAGTCCGGCTATGCCGAGACATTGCGCCAGCACCGACAGCACGTTTTTTGCGCGGACTAGCCCGCCATAGAAGAGCGCCAAGCCTGGCAACGTCATAAAAAGCACCAGCGCGGCGCACGTCATCATCCATGCGTTGTAACTCGGACCAGGCGCAGCGATGTTCGAGCTGCTGGCCGAACCGATATCCACCCCGCGCGGCGAATTGGTTACGTACGCTTCAAGATCAGCTACGCGTTGCTCGAGCGATGGCGCAGCCGTGGGCGACGACGTTTGAGCAAACAGCGAAGATACGAACGCAATGATTCCGGTGAGCAACAAGACCCGTAGCATCACGCGTGTCCGTTATAGGCACTCCGATTTCTATCGGCAAGAAAAATGGTGAACGTGATTTTCCGCTCCTGTAGTGTGCGCTGTCCTCAGCGCAGCCCTAAATCCAATCAGACGAACTCCGCTGAGGACAGCGGACGCTACAACACGAAAAAAAGAAAACTCCGCCGATTACTGCCCACGCCAGATTGAGGTGCTCGAAGTTTCCTCTGTCCGTTAAAAGGAGATCGATATGTGGAATCATCTCGCTGAGGAGCCGATTGAAACGAAACCTGCTGCGATACTTCACTAGTGTCTTCTTCGTCATCATCATCCTGATCATCTGCATCGTCCGTATCAGCTTCGTCCGCGTTATCTGTGTCTGATTGCGGCCTGACCGTGGGCAAATCATTTTGTTGTAATCGGTTGTAACGTTCACGCACATCCGCCGGCATTTTGTCGAGGTCTTCCTTGGTTTCGACTGGACCACTGAAAACCAATTTGCCTTGCGGATCCTTCACCGTGAGCATTTTTCTCCCGTCGACGTTCGCCAATTTGAGCTCGCCTTTGTCGTCCGAGAAAACAATCTGCGCTTTGCCTAGATCGATTTTGCTGGTCTTTACCGCGCCGTCGTCTTCAAAAAAGATCCGGAGCTGGTCGGCTGCACGACGAGCATCGTCACGCGCACGTCTGGCAGCTTCGTGAGCTTGCGTCACCGCTTCGCGGACAATGCCGCGTTGATCGCCCAATTGCTCTTTGAGTTGTTCCTTGAGATCCCGCATTTGCTCGTCGAGATCGCCTTTGGCGTCGAAATCCCAATGCCAGTCGTGATTGCCGCCAGGGAAAGGCACTATGTCGCTGCGACACTTCTTTCCTGACGAGTTTAGCGGTAAGCTTTTGTTCCTGTCCCTTGCGCAACACAGTGAGCGTCACTTCCGTTCCGTCGGGGAAAGTTTGCAGGAGCTTTCGCAATTGACTCGGCTCGATCAGAATTTGGTCGTTTAGCAATTTGAGGATGTCGTTCTGTTGAACGCCAGCAGTGGCAGCGGGGCTGTTCGGCTCTACATAATCAACAACCAACCCGAAGCCTTTCGCCAAACCAAGCTGGTCACTCACGACCGCCGGCACCTGCGATGTGTCCACACCGAGATAGGTGACCGGAACCTTGGGCCCTTTTTCGTGATGACCAGGCATCCCGGGTTCGTGACGTCCCGGCATTCCGGTGGGTGCGGCGGTTGCGGCGGCTGTGGCGGCGCAGGCGGTGTTTGTGCGAATGCTGCGATCGGCAACAACGCAATGATTGTGACGGTGAATACGGATTTCATTTTCATAGTTTGTTTTGTTAAATCATTGACCTGAAACTGGGATGAGCACGATTTCCTCGCTGGGATAGGAGACACGGAGCGATGCGCCCGTTTCCGGATTGCGCCACCGCCAGGTTTGTTGCGTGCGGTAGCGAACACGACGCACCGGTCGTTCTGAGCCGTCAGCAAAATGCAGACCTTCGTCCCGAGCGTTATAAACCAGGTTCGTCCCGCCGGCAGGAACGAATTTGCTGGGAGATATGGATCGTTTCGTCTCAAGCGGGACCGGTCGAGTTTCGGGCGCAGCCGAACTTTGCGCGATGGCTTGTTGGTGCTCGGCCGACGTTCCATCGTAACAGCTGCGAACAAAATCAAAACCGTGGCAGCAGCGAGGCCAAAACCTAACGACCACCAATTGTAGCGACGTTTCTGTGAAACGCCATCGCTTCCATTTGGCGTCTGACACAGACGCCCTGCAATTTTTGAGCGCTTCCCCTACCCGCTCCAAAAGGACCGGCGACGGCTGTGCTGGTCGCAGCTTTTTCAGTTCTGTTTCAAGCTCGGAAAAATCGTTCATTGCGGTTGCAAAGTTTTCTTGAGATTGGTCAAGGCATAGCGGTACCGCGATGCTGCTGTGTTCTGCGAGATTCCCAATGCGCTGGCGATTTCGCTGAATGTAAGATCGTTCCAGATTTTCAAGACCAGTACCTCCCGCTGATCGCGCGGCAAAGACTCCACTGCAGCTGCAAGCGCCGACTGCGTGTCATCTTCCAATTCAAAATGCGGCTCGATGGTAGCCTCGGCTTCAGCAAAAACGGTCGCTTCACGTCGTGCACGCCGCGCGTCACGACGGATAAAATCGAGCGCGAGAGAACGAACTGCGGAATAGAGCAACCCCCGGTTAGCAATGTCGTGGTTGCGACGCCAGAACTTAACGAAAGCGTCCTGAACAATGTCTTCCGCGTCGGCCGCGGATTGCACCCATTGACGGGCGAACAGAAGCAATCCGGGCGCAACTTCAGAAAAGCAGTTCCTCCAATTCTCATGGCTTGCGATAGGCTCCATGACCTTTTCACGGTCTTTACTTTCAAGACGCCGCCAAGTGGAGATTTTGTCTATGAGCGCGAAGCTGAAGCGGTAGGGCGGCGCCCTCGCCGATGCCCGCTGCGGCGCGCCCGGCGGTGCGCTCTCCGGATCTTACGTTTTCGGAATTGCCCGCAGAATCAGGTCTCCGAGCCAGTCTGGATGGGCGACTCCCGAGCGATACGCTCGAAGCGATTCCACAGAAGAATTCACGCGAAGATTGCTGTACGAGCCGTCTGCGTTTTGCCAGCGCTCGTGCCAATAAAGCGCTGCTTTAATCCGCGGATAACGGGTGCGAAACAGCTCCAAGCCTTGCTTAATCCATGCCGGCTTATGCATTGCGCTAGGAGGGGCTGCAGTAAGCGGAAATTCGCCAGTCGCCCATTCTGCAATCATGATGGGTTTGTGCGGATCAAGACGGCTCATTTCCTGATATGGCCAGTCGACCAATGAAGGAATATCAGGATTCGGTTCGTCCTTGTATTGCTGCCCATAAACGCTGAGCCCAAGCCAATCGACGTAATCAGACCCGGGATAATACGCCGCGGCACTGTTCCAGGTTTCGTACGGATATGGATAATTATTGGTGTGAAACATCCATTTGATATTCGACGCTCCACGCGCGCGGACGCGGTCCACAACGTATCGGTACGCTCGCCGAAACGTTTCCGGGCCTTTCCAATTGTTGTATTCCGGGACCCATTGCGCACCGCCGTAGTAAGCGCCCGACCATGGAAACCATGTGCCGTTCATCTCGACACCGAACACGACAATGATTGGATGCCCAAAATCCCGGGCGGCGTCAGCCCATTTATCGATGTATGCATCCCATTTGCCGGCAAGGATCTCGGTCAGACTGAACTTGTCCGGGCCGTGATCTTCCTCGTACGGCTTGTCCCAAGGCGACCAGAATACCAGAGGCAACGAGCCGTGCCGCCAAATGACGTTGAGATTGTCGGTAGGAAAATTTTGTTCTCCCCAGTAGCTGGACGAAACGATGATGGCTTGGTGTTTTCCTACCATCTCCTCGAAATCCTCGATCGTTTCGAGCGTCACATCGTCTTCCGCATCGCCAAAATCCATAAACGCGCCTGTGTACGCGCCGTGATCCGGAACCACGACTTCGACCGGACCGTTTCGATCGACTCGCGCGATGGCAGCATGTTTGTGGCAGGCCGTAAGCACGAGACTCAATCCAACCAGCACGATGGCTACCCTAAGCACTGCGGCGGCGCGCACTGAAACCTGGACGTGCGCGGGAAGCCGACCGTTGTCCAAAACTGTACTAGAAGCCATATCTCGGTGTCATTGTAAGCGAGTCGAAGAATCTCGGATCAATTAGACCAGAGATGTTTCGCTTCCGCTCAATGACAGAGTAGTTTGTCAGTTGAGTTCTCTGCTGCCCAGCAATTCGCCTTGACTGGAACACTGATATTTGAGAACAGATCTGCACCGAGGGAGGCGGCAAGTGCAGACAAAACTTTTTACAATTTTGCTCTTATCTTTCGCGGCTGCCGCACTCTCGGAGGACTTCAAGACGGTTAACGGCAAAGAATATAAAGATGCGACGGTCACACGCATCGAGCCCGATGGCATCGTCGTAAAAACAAACACTGGAATCACGAAAGTTTATTTCACCGAACTGCCGAAAGACGTTCAGCAACACTTTCATTACGACGCGGGACAAGCCGCCTCCTATTCTGCCGAGCAGGCCGCCAATTATACTGCTTATCAAAAGCAACAAGAGGAAACACGACGTCAACAAGAGGACGGCCAAGCAAAGTACAACGCCGGATTAGCGGAACAACAAGCCGCTACAAATCGCACGCAGGCCTTGCAAAACCACTACGGCGAGCTTCAGAAACAGGAAGATGATTTGCTTCGCCAAATCGGCCAGGCAAAACAACCCGGGCCGCAGTATCGGCAGGGTAAGTCTCTGCGCCACCAGCCGAATCCGCAAAAGTCCGAATTACCGCTTCTCGACAGCCATTTGAGAGATGTCCGTCGCGAGAAAAGCGATGTTGAAAAGCAGTTGAGGAAAGCGCAGCGATAGCAGGTAGTGACGCCGCGCTACGGCGTCCGGACGGCGCAGCGCGCCCTCCTACCATGCTTTCATTCTTGTCGATCTCCGTTTACATACGCCGCCGTGAATAAATTGCGGTTCAGGTGTTTTTTGGAAAGAAACTGGTTGTGTAAAACACTGCTCATCTCAACCGCTCTCCATGTCGCGTTCGCGACACAAACAAAAGGCAATGAGAAGCCGCTCACGGTTTCCGCCATTGTCTCTGCCGACCATCCTATAAACCGCCTGATCCCCACAGAAGCATTGGGCGCCGGCGTCGACGGTCATGAAAAAGGCGAATGCGCCCAAATGTTCACTGACAAGAACATCACCGAAATGTTATCCGCTGGACTCGGACCGCTGACGTATCGACTGCGGACGGAACTGGGCAGCGAAGTATGGCATTGGAATCCGCGCGGCACGTGGAGCGATCCGGTTCACAATTGCGGCTACTGGACCTCCGACGACTCGCTCGGCGAACCGATTAACCTTTCGTATGGCTATCGATTGCCACGCCGCGGAAACACGATCGATCAGGCAAACGATGATGGTTACTCTCGCATCGCAGACGGCGATCCGAATTCATTTTGGAAAAGCAATCCGTATCTCGATTCACATTTTACCGGCGAATCTGACGACGCTCATCCGCAGTGGGTGGTGATCGATTTCGGCGCACCAAAATCGGTCAACGCGATCCGAATTCATTGGGGAACGCCGTACGCTACACGATATCGTGTCGAGTACTGGCCCGGCGACGATCCAATGCATCTGCACTCGGATGATGACGACGACTGGCAGCCGTTCGCAAATGGCGCAATCGCTGACGCTCACGGCGGTAGCGAATTGGTTCGACTGGCAGAGCGTCCGCGCACCGTTCAGTTTGTGCGGATCGTAATGAACGGGAGTTCGCACATTGCGGCGGAAAGTTCAGGTGATATTCGCGACTCGTTAGGCTTCGCAATTCGCGAGATCGACCTTGGGAAATTGGGTAAGGATAGACGTTTTCGTGATTACGTCCGTCACGCACCGGATCGCCACCGCCAGACAGTTATTTACACTTCGTCTACCGATTCGTGGCATCGCGCCGAGGACATTGACTACAGCACAGAGCAACCCGGGTTGGATTTCGTTTTGCGTAGTAAGCTCACCAACAATTTGCCAGTGCTTGTTGCGGCTGGCGTTTTGTACGACACGCCGGAGAACGCTGTGGCTGAAATTCGGTACCTGCTGCGTCGGAATTATTCACTGGAAGGCATCGAACTGGGCGAAGAACCCGATGGACAATGGGTTTCGCCGGAGGATTACGCCACACTGTACGCTGGGGTTGTCCGACGTTTGGCGGAACTCAAATCCCCACTGAAAATCGGAGGGCCGAGTCTGCAAAGTTTCGAAGACCAACTGCTCACATGGGCGGACGCAGCCGGGAACCGCTCGTGGATGAATCGATTTCTCGGATACATTCGAGGCGCAAAAGTCCGCTTCGATTTTTTGTCATTCGAGTTTTACCCGTTCGATGACATCTGCGCTGATGCTGCGCCGCATCTGTTGGAAATCCCGGAGCGCCTTGGTGCGATGATGGCTAGCTTGCGCAAAGATGGAGTGCCCGCAGACATCCCGTGGCTCATGACCGAGTACGGCTATTCTGTTTTTGGTGGACGCCCGGAGGTAGATATCGAAGGCGCACTCTTCAACGCGGATACAGTTGGGCTGTTTCTCTCGTTAGGCGGATCGAAGCCATATCTGTACGGCTACGAACCAAACTATCTCCAGAACGAGCTCAAATGTTCCTGGGGTAATCTCATGATGCTTCAGTTGAGTCACAAGAGCGATCAACTGAACCGTCTCTCCACTTACTACGCTGCTGAGCTTCTGATGAAAGAATGGATGCAGCCGGTGAGCGAACAGCACCAAATATTTCCGGTCACCATAAAAGAAACGAAAAACCGTGCGCACGGAGTGACAAGGCCTTCGATAACCGCGTATGCAGTGCGGCGACCAGACAAGCAGTGGGCCCTCCTCGCAATCAACAAAAACCCCAAACGCGGCGCTCAACTCAATGTGGAATTCACTTTCCCCGGCGCAAAGCAGCCGCTGAGTTTTGTCGGCCAAGTTGAAGTAATTCAATTCTCCCGACAGCAATACGCCTGGCGCGACGACGGTCCAAACGGCCACCCAATCCGCAGCTTGCCGCCTGCACGATTCACGCGAGAAGCAGCAGCAAGCTACGCACTCCCGCCGTATTCACTTACCGTTCTTCGCGGAAGAGTTAACGATTAATGTATGCCAGCGAGGCCGGCGTTTTACTTGCGGAACATTCCGCCAAACCACCCTTTTCGCTGGGATTTTAAAGCTTTTTGGAACTCCTCCTTCACGAAATTCGGGTCCCGCGCGTGAGCCATCGCATCCATGAGATTGATGCGATCAGCCAGAAGCAACTCGATAAGGCTATCGTCCACGGTATGCATGCCGTCCTTAGCGCCGATCTGAATCAGTCCCGGTATTTGCGAAAGCCGGCCCGACCGAATACACGACTCGATTCCCGAGTTCACCGTCAATAATTCCGTTGCCAAAACCAGGCCTGCCTGGCCGCTTCGCGGCAGGAGATACTGACACACCACTCCCAACAACGACCACGCAAGTTGCGCACTGACGAACTGCTGACCCTCTTTTGGAACAGCATCAATAATTCGCCCAATAGCGGTTGGTGCGTCGTTGGTGTGCATAGTTCCAATCACAAGGTGCCCGGTTTCCGCCGCCGTAATCGCAGTTTGAATCGTTTCCAGGTCCCGCAACTCTCCAACAAGAATGATATCCGCATCCTGTCTCAACGCGTTCTTGAGGGCTGAAGCGAAGTCGCGGACGTCGGAGCCGACCTCGCGCTGATTCACCAGGCTACGCCCTTGGGAATGAACAAATTCGATGGGGTCTTCAATACTGACGATGTTAACGGCACGTCGATTGGCTATTGTCTGTGCCATGCTGGCCAGGGTTGTGCTCTTGCCTTCACCGCTCGCGCCAGTCACGAGCACCAGCCCAGCGTGCGCGTCACACCACTTATCCACTACGGGAGAATGTCCTAACGACTTTAGATCGGGAATTTCGTCGGCGATACGTCGGAAATTGGCCTCAATCGCACCAGACACGTAGCAGGCATTTCCGCGAAAGCGACCGACACCATCAACCTGCAACGCGAAATCAAGCTGCCATTCGTTTTCCAGCTTTGCTCGTTGCCCTTCCTTCAAAGTATCGATAACCAATCTCCTCGTGTCTTCTGCAGATAGCGGATCTTCGCTCAAGGGCTGGATCACTCCAGCGATCCGCATCATCGGTGACGCCCCTGCTGTCAAATGAAGATCTGAAGCACCCCGCTCGGAGGAAAGGACCAGAAGATCGATCAAGTCACGTTGTTTCATAAGCATTCAAATGGTGACGGGATGCGTTTAGCCGATTCCCCTGATCGCGCGACGAAGCTCCGATTCATTGCTCACTGAAGCCATTGCTGTCGCTTCCGTGATGACCTTCGCCCTGAGAGCTTGCAGCGTCGACTGCAAAAATGAAACAGCGGCAGGGTCCGATCCGCGGGAGAGATACTGATCGATGTTCTGCAACTCTCGTCTGGCAATCCAGTCGCGCATGGCACCGGCATTTTCGACGTGTTCCACCAACAAATGCAGGCCTCCGTCGGCAGATTCAACCAGTTTTTGGCAGAGGACGCCCGAGAGCTGGTTTGCCAGAAGACTAACACCATGTTTCTCATCGTGGGCCGGGAAAAGATTTATGTAGCGCTCCATTGTGTCGGCAACCCTCTCTGAGTGCAGGGTCGAAACAACGAGATGTCCGGTCTCCGAAGCTTGGAGGGCCGTCAACGCGGTTTCGTAATCCCGGATCTCACCGACGAAAATAACATCCGGAGCTTGCCGAAGGGCGCTACGCAATCCCGTCGCAAAAGTGCTGGTGTCACGTCCGATCTGTCGCTGGGTAAAATGACACCGGTCGCTGGTGAACTGATACTCGACGGGATCTTCGATCGTCACTATATGTCGCACCAGGTTCTCATTCATCCATTGAATGAGAGAGGCGATCGTGGTGGATTTCCCTGAGCCGGTTGGCCCCGTTATAAGGATCAAGCCGTGCTCACGCGCGCCCCACCGGGTCAGGAGCCACTCAGGCAAGCCGAGCGTCTTCAAGCTGGGCACGCGAGTCTTGATGCGGCGCAGTACCGCCGCGAGACGTCCCATGGTACGGTGAAGGCTCACGCGGTAACGGGTACGCGTACGCGAAACGAAGCCGCTGTCGCGATCCGTGTCGCCTTCCGGGTTCGCGCCGCAAGTCCGCCAGAATTCGGTGATGAGCGCGAGAGAGAGGCGTTCGTCGCCGAGCACGATGATTTGTTCATTGACCTTAAGCCGCGGCACCTCGTCCTCCTGAAGGAAGACGTCGCTCGCCTCCTGCTGCTCCGCGGCCTCAAGAATGCTGTCAATGTTTTGCGGCATGGCTCGTAAATTCGTTAGGTCTGACTTGATGTTATGAAAACGTTATGCTCGGCGATAACACGTCAACCAATACATTTGTGGTCATTAGTTTTGTGTTCATCAGACCATTATGCCCGCACTGGCACGCTGGCAGTGCGCTCGAGTTTGCCCCAGCTGACCCAGGCGCCTTTGATGGCGCGCAAGATTGCTTTCCAGACGCAGTAGCTAAGCATCGGACGATAGATCAGGCGCATTGGCAAAATGCGCCAGGCGCGCCGGATTGGTTCACGTTCCAAAATACAGGCGAGCGTCGCAAGTAGCACGTCCATCGCGAGGAATGTGACGACGAAAGGCAACACCGCGTTCCACGCGCCGAATGGGAGAGAGGCCAGCAGGAATAAATCCACCATCGGCGTGATGGCGATCAGAACGATCTGAAAGAACCAGATGCTTGGTAAGCTGAACCAGCCGAGCGCGCGATAGTTCCAGTTGAACACCATGTCGCGATGTTTCCACAGACATTGCAGCGTTCCATAGGCCCACCGTGAACGTTGCCGCGCTAGCGTGGTCACTGTCTCGGGCGCTTCGGTCCACGCGATCGCGTCGGGCACATACACGATGCGCTGACGACGTCTGTGTAACGAGAGGGTGAGATCAGTGTCTTCGGCGAGGGTTTGCAGACTCAGGCCGCCGGCTTCATCGATTGCATCCTTCCGAATGGCACTAATCGCGCCCGGGACGACAGTAATACAGTTCCAACGATTGTAAGCGCGCCGATCCAGATTGAATCCGCAGGTATATTCCAGCGCCTGACAACGCGCGATGAACGTGCGCAAATTCCCGACCTTCGCATGACCTGATACGGCCCCGATTCGCTCATCCGCAAACGGTTCGAGCAAACGCGGGAGTGTGTCGCGTTGACATTGCGTATCGGCATCAAGGAAAACGATGATTCCATTGTGAGCGACGGCGAGGCCGCGTTGAAGAGCACGCGCTTTGCCGTGATTTTCTTGTTGGAATAAACGAATACGCGATTCGTTCTGTGCTACGCGCTCAATTTCCGCCGCGGTTTGATCCGTCGATCCATCGTCGATAACGACCACTTCTATTTCGCCCGTGTAATCTGTGGCTAGCAGCGTGCGCAGGGTTTCGCGCGATTAATTTTTGTTCATTGTAAGCAGCGATCACGACGCTGATCGGTTTGCGCGAAGTCTGTTCTCGGCATGCCGCCGAAAACGCGCCGCGAGCCAGATAACGATCAACGTCCGAACCACGACAAGAGCCGTCGCCACGATCATAAAGGCCCAGAGAAATTCTTCGATGCTGTGGTATACGCGGAACCCGGTGCTGCTGACAATACGAGAGAGCGACTGACCATTGCCTTGCACGAGCGGCATTACTGCGTCGCGCGTTGTTCCGAGCAACGTGCTCAATGGCACGATGGTGTCACCGCGCGTATGCAGCCAATCCAAAATTCGGGGAAGCGCTTGCACTGTTTGCGAGCGATCGCCGCCGGCGTCGTGAAGCAGAATTACGCTGCCGTCATGCCTTTGTTGTTTAATCCTGCGGAGGATGATGTCTACGCCTGGCTTTGCCCAGTCTTGCGGGTCAATATTCTCAAGGACAACGAGATAATTAAGCTCTTCCGCGATTTTCAGTGGAGCCAAGTTCACTAAGATCCGTCGGTCCGGTGTCGGCAGGCGTAAGGCGGTCGAAACAACGTCGTCGCGCGTCCCGTAATGGTTTCGAGCAACAGCTGCGTGGCGTTCAATTCCAATCGGATATGCTCCGGCCAGCACAGCGCCAGATTCGGATGGTAATACGTGTGGTTCCCAATCTCATGTCCTTCATCAACGATGCGCCGAACAAGCGCAGGGTAACGCTCTGCGTTTACTCCGACGACGAAAAACGTGGCCTTTATATTTGCTGCTTTAAGAATGTCCAAAATTTTCGGCGTCCATCGCGGATCGGGACCGTCATCAAAAGTGATTGCGACCTGATGCTCGCTGCCCGCGCCCTGGTGATATAGCGTCGGGAATTCCGCAAACTTTACATATTTCGCTGTGAGATAGCCGTCTGCATCCACCGCCAGGTTGCGCATCCCGTCAGTGCGATCCTCATCCACTGTCACGATTTCGCCGTCGCCAACGTCCGTTATCGTGTCCGTTGATTTGATCAGTTCCAGCGTCTGGCGTGTTTGATCGTCTAACTTGAAATCGCGCCGGCACGTTTAACGCGTCCCAGATTGCCGGGTCTTCGCTGCCGAGGCGGTAGAGTGCGAAGCCGCCGGCCTTCTCATCGCGCACCCCGCGCAATTCGTTGAGAAATGTGACGGCGTCGAGGAACCAGACCGCGTGTTCCGTGTCCTCATCCTGGAAATAAAAATACGGGCTGTAACTCGGCCCCTGAACTTGAACGCTCTCGATTTCCGCGTCCTTGGCGCGGCTCATCGCTTCGGAAAAACTGATCAGCTCAGCCTTCTTGCCTCCGATGGGCCAGTCATATCCGTAACTGCCAATTGAAATGATCCATTGCTTGGTATCGGAACCATTCAAGTAGGACATGCAGCCAACCTTCAAACCACGAGCGAGACGCCAGCGGTCCCGGTGGATCCGTCTCCGACGTTTCATCGAACAACATCGCGACGAAACGATCGACGTTGTCACTGAGGGCATCGATGTCGATGTAATCCAGCTCTTGCCCCGGCTGAACGCACAACCAAAGCTCTTTGTTATCGTCGTGCAATGCGTCCGCAAACTTGTCGATGAATGCGGTCAAATCCTTCTTGTATGCAGGATCAATTTGTTCCCAATCGACAACGACGCCGGCAGCCTTGGCGTTGCGCAACTCTGCCAGCACGTCCTGGATAAAGCCGTCCTGACGTTTCGCCGGTCCGTGCGCAAGATTCTCAATCGCTTCGGGCTGCCAGGTGTCGCCAACGAGATTCGTCAGCAGCGGCATCAGCGCGATCCCTTTGTTTGCCGCCAGCTTTGACACACGAACTATCGGAGTCGATTTGCAAATTGCCCATGCCATCGATGACCGTCATCCATTCAGGGCAGACATGCGTAATCTGTGCCGCGTGTTGCTGTAGCGACGCGTAGCTGTCCGGATCGCCATTAACATAGAATGCGAGTCGCACTTCGTTATTAGGCGCTTTCTTTCGCGGGCGCGGCGAAGGAGTTGGCGCTGTGCCAGCGAGCTTTTTTGCCGCCTGGCGAGTCGCGCTAAATTTCTGCCATAGCAATGAAGCTGTAGAAACGTGGCCTGCAGGATTCTCCCGTTGTAACGCTCGCAATTGGCCTTTCAACTGCCGCAGCGAAAATGGCACGTTCATCTTTGGGATGACAAAAAGCGTCTGAACAAAAAGCACCAGCGCAACGAAAAACAGCACACCGCCGATTAGCAGAATAAGGCGTAGCCGCGGCCAGCGTTTACCGCTGGGATCGGAGAAAACGAACGGCGTAACTTGTTCGGGAGGAAAATCGGGCATGTCGGGTGCTTATAATCGCTTAAGTCCGTGCCATTAAGAAAATCTGATTCTCTCATTTCGACTTGGACGATGTCCGCTCAATATAGGACGTTCAAAGTTCAATGCACGTTCAGCCAGATTCACTGCCGAGTGGACATGCAGGGCATCGTCCGCGTTTAAAAAAAGGTCCCACAATCCATTCAAGCGCGTGGGTTGTTCCGGGCGCGACCGTGCTCGGCGGACGTAATTCTTGGAAGAAGAATCGAGCGTCTGGTACGGCGCGGTTTTACGAGGTGATATCAACCGCATCATCATCGGGCCGCGCTCGAACATTCAGGACAACGCTGTCGTCCACGTTGACACCGGTTACCCAACAATCGTGGGCGAACTGGTCACCATCGGCCACACCGCGATCGTTCACGCTTGCAAAATCGACAATGAAGTGCTCGTCGGCATGGGATCCATCATTCTCGACGACGTCGAAGTTGGCGCTCGTTCCATCATCGGTGCAAACGCACTTGTAACGATGGGAATGAAAATCCCGCCCGGCTCACTCGTGCTCGGTTCACCCGCAAAAATTCGCAGACAACTGACGCTGGAAGAGCAAAATGATATCGCCCGATGGGCGTGGAGCTATGTCGAAACAGCAAAGCAATATCGCGAATTTTATTGAACGACTTATCCCACAAAATCGGAAACAATAGTCAGTCCATGAAAACGATTCTTGCGCTCCGTGGTAGTTATCTCTCTTCGCCATTTTCTTCGATCATGCTCAGGGTTAGCCGCCGAAGACACGCAATCCGCGGACATGCGTCTTTACCCTGCTGAAACCATTGAATGGAAACCGGGACCAGCCGCGTTGCCTCCTGGCGCAAAGATGGCTGTGCTCGAAGGTGACCCAACGAAGGAAGGTCCGTTCGTAGTGCGTTTCCAGTTCCCTGATGGCTATCATGTCGCACCGCATACCCATCCAAAAACTGAGCGCGTCACAGTGATTTCAGGTACCCTTTATCTCGCGACAGGCGAAGCACTTGATCGCAATAGCGCGAAAAAACTTCCGGCAGGTTCCTTCGGTTACTGGCCCGCTGGAATGAAACACGCAGGATGGTCTGAAGGCGACACGGTAATTCAACTTCATGGCGTCGGACCGTGGCAGATTAATTATGTGAATCCCGCGGACGATCCGAGGAACGCCAAGAAATGAAGCATTGAGGCAGCGCTTCACGGCGACGATCGCCGTTACAGCCTAACGCCAAATGTGTCTGCCAATTCGCGAGCGTTCTCGCGCAAGAAGTTCGGCTGCGCGTTTCATGTTTTCTTGCTGGCTCATTCCGGGCGCGCGTTCTGGTAAATACCGTCAAAAATTTCGCGAAGTTCTCGATCGTCAGACGCGCGGCCAACAATTGCGAACACTGGCTTTCCGAGCTTTCGTGCCAGCCGCGCCACGCCGACCGGCGTTTTCCCTTCGAGCGTCTGCCGATCCAGACTCCCCTCGCCTGTAATCACCAGGTCCGCATCTTTCATCTTCGGTTCAAGCCCGACTGCTTCTGCGACAACTTCGAATCCCGGCCGGATTGTCGCGCCGCAAAAACTCAATAGACCGAAGCCGAGGCCGCCTGCGGCGCCCGCACCGGCTTCGTTCCGATAGTCGAACCCGAATTCTGTGGTCACGACGTCTGCGAGCCTGGTCAGCGCGCGTTCGAAATTTTCGAGGTCGCTGTTGCTCGCTCCTTTCTGCGGACCAAACACTCGTGTCGCGCCATTTTCTCCCAGCAACGGATTCTTCACGTCAACCGCCGCAATGATCGCAGCTGCAACAGCCAAACTGTCGGCTGCACTGTCGAATTCGCTTTAGGCACGACTGCCACTACAGGAGTCAATGCGCAGGCTGCCGCAGGTTGCTCGAAGCTCGCGATTCTGCTCATGCTCGGAATTAAAACCGAAATCCCAACGCGCGCGCCATGCCGAAACCGCCATCGTTTGTCGCGCTGCCACCCAGACCAATAATGATTTCGTTCGCACCGCGTTTCGTCGCAGTCCAAAATCATTTCGCCCACTCCGAACGTAGTCGCACGAATTGGATCACGTTCACTTTCGGAAAGTCGCCGCATGCCTGCGGCTTCGCTCATCTCCATGACCGCAAGCTTTTCCTGATCGATCCATCCGTAGCGCGCGTCGATCTCGCGCCCGAGCGGATCATGCGCCTTGCATTCGATCCAGGAACATCCGCGCGCATCACAAATCGCTTCCGCAGTCCCCTCCCCGCCATCTGCCATCGGCACGATTTCGATCTGCGCGTCCGGCATCACATCGAGCAACCCTTTGGCGATGTTTTGCGCGACTTCTCGCGCGTTGAGCGTGCCTTTGAATTTATCGGGAGCGATTAGGATTCGCACACCGCTATTGTAGGGCGTCTGTGTCAGACGCCAACAAGAGGCGTTTTACAGAAACGCCCTACAACTGTCATCCTGAGCCAAGCGGCAGCGAAGTCGAAGGATCCCGTCGCGTTGCCCGACGTTTGCATCGCGGGATTCCTCGACTTCGCTCGGACTGACAGGCTGCAGCTACGCTTTCAGTTTTCGTTCGAGAATTTCTCCGACAATCTGCGGATTGGCTTTGCCTTTGGACAATTTGATCACCTGTCCCTTAAGAAAATTCAGCGATGCAACATTCCCCGCTCGAAAATCTGCTACCGGTTTCGGGTTCGCCGCAATCACTTCATCACACAGCGTTCTCAATCGCGCTCACGTCACTCAGTTGCTCCATGCCTTTTTCTTTCACAATGACAGTTGAGCTCTTTCCGGTGGCGAACATTTCCGCAAAAACTTCCTTGCCCTGTTTGCCGCTAATTTTTCCGCTGTCGATCAAGTTCACAAATTCATCCAGCCCTTCCGGAGGAATTGGGCACTCGTTCATCCCTTTTCCAGCGGTGCGGAGCGCGTTCTGCAAATCGTTCAAGATCCAGTTAGCTACATTCTTCGGCTTTTTTGCGCCTTTGGCGGCCGACTCAAAATATCTCGCTAACTCGAGATCATTCGCCAGCACGGCGGCATCGTACGGGCTCACCTGATATTGCTCGACGAACCGTGCGCGCTTCGCCTTTGGCAACTCCGGCACGCGCTCCCGCACCTCAGCCACCAGCGCATCCGTTTTCACCGGGACGAGATCCGGATCGGGGAAATAACGGTAATCGTGCGCAAATTCCTTGGTCCGCATAAGAAATGTTTCACCCGCGACATCATCCCAGCCGCGCGTCTCCTGCTCCAAATGTTCACCGACGCTCCAGGATGCTGGTCTGACGGCGAATCTCGTAAGCGAGAGCGCGCCGGACACCACTGATCGAGTTCAAATTCTTGAGTTCGATTTTTGTTCCGAGTTCGGTTTGGTTTTCAGGGCGCACAGAAACATTGCAATCGCAGCGGAGTTGTCCTTTTTCCATGTCAGCATCGCTCACAGCGCCGTAGATCAGGATCTGTTTCAACGCACTTAAGAACGCGAACGCTTCCTCCGGCGAATTGATTTCCGGCTGCGTGCACGATCTCCATCAACGGCGTGCCGGCGCGATTGAAATCAATGCCGGTGCTGTTCTCGAAATGGAAACTCTTTGCTACGTCTTCCTCTAGATGAATCCGAACCAGGTGCACTTCCTTGTCATGCGTGACGATATTTTTCTGTGCGTCCTTGGGATAGGCGAGATCATGCAACGGCACGCTGCCATTCGTGCACAGCGGCATGTCGTACTGCGAGATCTGATAATTTTTCGGCATGTCCGGATAGAAATAATTTTTGCGATCGAACTTGCTGACCGGTGCAATATCGCAGCCGAGCATCAAGTCCCGTCAGCACGGTCATTCTCAATGCTTCCTGATTCATCACCGGCAACGCGCCGGGGAGTCCGAGGCAAACCGGACAAGTGTGTGTGTTCGGCACGACGCCAAATTCAATCGGCGAAGCGCAAAACATTTTGGATCGCGTCTTGAGCTGCACGTGCACTTCGAGCCCGATCGTGGCGATGTAGTTCATCCTTGCGCAATATTGGTTAAAGCGGCTGTCATTCTGAGCGAACCGAAGAATCTCGGATCATGTCTGTCGACTCAAGTAGCAGAGAAACCTAGCCAGAGATGTTTCGCTTCGCTCAACATGACACGCAAAAGCTGAATGCGCGCACGTTTCCAAGCTAATCAATCGGTAATCGGCAATTGGCGATCGGCAATTGAAACTGCCCGTTGCCGCAACGCGTGATCGCAAAGAACGAGCGCAGCCATGGCTTCGACAATAGGGACGGCCCGTGGAAGAACGCACGGATCATGCCGGCCGCGGGCTGCAAGCGCAGTCTCTTCGTTTGAAGTGGTGACGGTTTTCTGCTTGAGCGCGATTGTTGCAGGCGGCTTAAACGCAACGCGGAAGTAAATGTCTTCACCGTTGCTAATGCCACCTTGCACGCCCCCGGAGTTGTTCGTGACTGTGCGAATTCTTCCGGCACGGATTTCGAATGCATCGTTGTGCTGCGAGCCTTGCATCCGCGTCGCCGCGAATCCGGAACCGATCTCGAACGCTTTTGCGGCTGGTATGCTCAGCATCGCTTTCGCCAAGTCTGCTTCGAGCTTGTCGAACACGGGTTCGCCGAGTCCGGGTGGGATGCCGCGCGCCACACATTCGATTACCCCGCCGACGGAGTCGCCTGCATCCCGAATCTGCTCGATTAGCGAGATCATCTTTTTCGCAGTGGCAGCATCCGGGCAACGGACAACATTTTTCTCAACGTCGTTCATCTTCACAGCGGAACGGTCGATCGTTGCCGTGACTTCATGAATTTGCGTCACATATGCGACGACTTCGAAGTTTTCGCACAAAGCCGACAATGTTTTTTTTGCAATCGCCCCCGCCGCGACGCGACCGATCGTTTCGCGCGCGGACGCGCGGCCGCCGCCCTGCCAATTTCGAATTCCGTATTTAGCTTCGTAAGTGTAATCGGCATGCGACGGTCGAAATTTGCGCGCGATTTCGCGGTAATCTTCGGGTCGAGCGTCTTTGTTCCGAACAAGAATTGCAATCGGAGTCCCGAGTGTTCTGCCTTCAAGAACGCCGGACAAAAGTTCGCATCGGTCTTTTTCTTTGCGCTGGGTCGTCAATTTGCTTTGACCGGGGCGACGACGATCCAGTTCTCGTTGAATTTCCGTTTCGGAAATTTCGATGCGTGGCGGACAACCATCAATCACCACGCCGATGCCTCCACCATGGGACTCACCAAATGTGGTGACGCGAAACAGCTGGCCAAATGTGTTGCCCATTAGCCGCAAGAATAAATCGCTATCCCTCGATCACAACGCGCAATCTCGGTAACACCGGGGTCTAGCCGGTGCTTCGCATGAACGAAGAGGAGAAGCTGTTTTAACAGCTTATGTTGTTGCCACGCGCCGGAAGAAAGCCGTTAAAACGGCTCGTATCTTGTGTCGTCCGTCCGCACCTGACTGAAGTCAGGTGTTAATAGAGACGGATCAAATCGCTTCGAGCGCGCTCTTTAGATCGTCGATTAAATCGCGAACATCCTCGACGCCAACAGACAGCCGGACGAGCGAATCGGTAATGCCAAGCTTTTGCCGTTGTTCTTCCGGGACGGAAGCATGCGTCATGAGCGCGGGATGATTGATCAGGCTTTCCACACCGCCTAAACTTTCAGCCAATGAGAACAAATGCGTGTTCTCAAGAAAACGCCGTGTTCCGGCGAGATCAGTTTTCAAAATAATGGTGACCATTCCGCCGAACCCGCGCATTTGTTGCCGGGCCAGATCGTGTTGTGGATGCGATTTTAAACCTGGATAATGGACTGATTTGACCTCGCGTTGCTCCTCGAGCCAGCGCGCAATCTCCAGCGCGTTTGAGCAATGCCGCTCCAACCGAAGCGCCAGCGTTTTCAAACTGCGTAGAACAAGAAAACTATCGAACGCGCCGGCAATCGCGCCCACGGAATTTTGCAGAAACGCAATTTGATCAGCCAGTTCCTTGTTTTTCCCAACAACAGCAACACCGCCCACCAGATCGGAATGCCCGTTCAGATATTTCGTGGCGGAATGCACAACGATGTCGAATCCCGATTCAATCGGTCGCTGGATCCATGGAGTGGCGAACGTATTATCGCTAACCGAAATCAATTTCCGTTTGCGCGCGATCTTCGCGATCGCGTCAAGATCGATCAGCTTGAGCAGCGGATTACTCGGGGTCTCGATCCAAACCATGCGCGTGTTTGCTTTGATTGCGCGTTCGAGATCTTTCGCATCGGTCAAATCGACATAGGTAAAATCGAGATTCGCGGAGCGCCTGCGCACTCGGTCGAATAACCTGAAGGTGCCCCCGTATAAGTCGTCGCTCGCGATAATATGTGAGCCGCTATCAAGTACCTCCAGCACTGTCGCCATCGCAGCCAGACCGGATGCGAACGCGAACCCGCGCGATCCGCTTTCCAAGTCGGCGATGCACTTTTCATATGCCAGGCGGGTGGGATTGATTGAGCGCGAATAATCGTAGCCTTTGTGTTGCCCGGGGCTTTCCTGCACATACGTCGAGGTGGCGTAAATCGGGGTCATCACCGCGCCGGTGGTGGGATCCGGTTGCTGCCCGGCGTGAATGGCGCGCGTCGCGAAGCCCTGTTCTTTTTTCATCCAAGATGGTAGCGCATGCGTCCAGCTTGCGCTTCAAAATTAGTCGCAAGCCGGACGCATGCGCTACGTTAGACGAACTCGCGTTCCGGCGGCGCGGACGATTTCGGCATGTGAAGCCGGAGATACGAAAGCCAATCGGTACGCGTGATTAGCCCAAGAAATTTGTTGCCGTCCATCACGATAGCGACTCGGCCGCGATCGAATACGCCTAACAAGTCTGTGATTTTTGCGTCCGGCGGCAACGTTTCCAACTGGTCCGTCATCGCGTTGCTGACGGGGTCGTTAAAATGCGACGGCTCGCCGTGCACTTTCACCAGGAGATCGGACTCGTCGATGAGCCCGATGGCGCGTCCGCTCTTGTCGACTACCGGAAGCTGCGACACATCTGAGTCGCGCATTCGCTTGAACGCCGTGAGCAATGAATCATCGGGCCCAACCGTGATCACTTCGCCTGCTTCGTATCGATGCGAGATCAAATCGCTCAGATCGCCGTGCGGCGGCCGATGAATGAATCCCTGCTCCGCCATCCAAAAATTGTTATACATCTTGGAGAGATACTTGTTGCCGGTATCAGGAACGAGTGTGACGACGCGTTTCGGTTTTGTTTGCTGCCGACAGTAACGCAGCGCACCTGCGAGAAGCGTGCCAGTGGATGAGCCGCCAAAGATTCCTTCCTTGCGCAAAAGCTCGCGTGCTGCGGCAAAACTTTCTTCATCATCGATCTCAAATGCTTCTGTGACTAACGACATGTCAGCGATTTCCGGGATGAAATCTTCACCGATGCCCTCCACTGCCCAGCTGCCCGATTTAACCAGCTCCCCAGTCTTGACGTACTCGTACAAAATCGAACCGGTCGGGTCGGCCAGAACCATCTCGATACCGCGACGCGGTTTCACGCGATTAAAAAATCTGCCAAGCCCCGTCAGCGTTCCGCCAGACCCGACCCCGACGACAACCGCATCAACGTCGTGCCGCATTTGCTCCCAAATCTCCGGACCGGTTGCGCGCTCGTGAGCGAGTGGATTCGCCGGATTGCCAAATTGGTTCACGTAAAAACTTCCCGGAATTTGTTCGGCGAGCCGCGCCGCGACGTCCTGGTAATACTCGGGATGCCCGCGTGTCACATCAGATCGCGTGATCCGCACTTCGGCACCAAGCGCTCTTACATGCGATATTTTTTCTTGCGACATCTTGTCGGGAATTACCAGCAGGACGCGATAGCCTTTCGCACCTGCGACCAGCGCGAGACCCAGACCGGTATTCCCTGCCGTCGCCTCAATGACCGTGCCGCCTGGCTCCAATTTTCCCTCGGCTTCCGCAGCTTCGATCATCGATAGCGCAATCCGATCCTTGATCGAGCCACCGGGATTTTGATTTTCGAGTTTGAGAAAAAGCCGGCACGGTCCTGTGTCAAACTGCGTTGCTTCTACTAACGGCGTGTCGCCGATAAGCGAAAGAATCTCGGGCGGTTTGCTGTGTGCAATGGCGGGGGCTGCGGAACTTTGGCTCATAAAGCTTACTCGATCGAAGGCTCGCCTTTGTGCGACCATTCCGACTGGCTGTCTGCCAGAAACTGTTGCAGCACAGGGAAGCGAACCTCGCCGTAATTTAATGCGTAGCGGAGATCGCCGCCTTTGTAAATCCAAGTCGTCGGAATCCAACTCAACGGCAGACCAGCAAGCTGTTTGATCTTGTTTTCGCCGCGACGAGGACCGGGATCAGCGAGAATTGTCACGTTCGGTTGCGCGGCGATTCCGAATTTGTTCAGCATCGCGCGCCCGTCCTGGCCGTCATTCCAGATCGAGACGAAACAAAACTTCACCTGTGGATTTTCATTGATCATTTTGGTCCATCCGCCGGTCTTGAGTTCGGCCTGGCAGTTGGAACACCACGGCGCCCAAAGGTGAACGACGGTGGTTTGCGGCGATTTGATTGCTGTGAGAAGAGCTTGTTCTGCGGGCGATTCAGCACGCATCGAAGCAACTGACAGGAGAATGATGAGTATGACGGATCGAACAATGCGACATCTTCTCTCTAGAATAGAGGCGAAACACCCAACGCTCAACGTTGAACGCCCAATGTTCGATTGATGGATGGCAACTTCGCGGGATTTTTCGACCCCGAAATCTTTCGGGGCTCAGGATGACATGCGCAGATAGCGCCGCGCATGTCAGTTGACCTCGCAAACAAAAACGCCTAGTATTCCGTCCCCATTCCGCTTCCGGCAGCAGCCGGATGCGCGGACATCGGTGTTCGATTTAGAGCGCCGCTGTACTGAAGAGGAGGCCTACTTACTTTATGATTCAAATGCAGGACGTGATGTCGAAGGCGATGCCGGATTTCCGCGAAGGAAGCATCATCAAAGGGCAGATTTTGGAAGTTCGTCCACGCGAAGTGCTCGTCGACGTCGGATACAAGTCCGAAGGCGTTATCCCATTAAACGAATTTGAAGATCCCGACTCGCTGCAAGTTGGTGACGAAGTCGACGTTCTCCTGGAGCGGCTGGAGAATGAAGAAGGCATGGTAGTGCTCTCGAAGGAGAAAGCAGCCTATCGCCAAAATTGGAACAAGATCGTCGCTGTTTTTGAGGGGGACGGCTTGATCAAAGGTAAAGTGAGATCAGTGGTCAAAGGCGGACTGATGGTCAACATCGGCGTCGAGGCCTTTTTGCCTGCATCGCAAATCGATGTCGTTCCGCCAAAGGATTTACAGCAGTTCGTCGGCAACAGCTACGATTTCAGAATCGTCAAACTCAATGACGAACGGAAGAACGTTGTGCTTAGCCGGCGCGAAGTGATCGAACAGGAGCGTAGCGAAAAGCGCCAGAAATTCCTGGAGAGCGTGAACGTCGGCGACCGTGTCGATGGCACGGTCAAAAACCTCACGGACTTCGGTGCGTTTATTGATCTCGACGGCATGGATGGGTTGCTGCACGTGACCGACATCACGTGGGGTCGACTGGGACATCCAAGCGAGATGTTAAAAGTCGGGCAGCAGTTGGAAGTCGTTGTGCTCGACATCAACAAAGAAAAGGAGCGCGTTTCGCTCGGGCTGAAGCAAACGCAGAAGAACCCGTGGGATCAGATCGAGGAGCGTTTCCCCGCGGGACAGCGCATAAAAGGCAAAATCACGAACCTTGTTCCCTACGGCGCTTTTGTTGAGATCGAGGAAGGCGTAGAAGGTCTGATTCACGTGTCAGAACTTTCATGGACGAAACGCATCATGCGTCCTTCCGATATCCTCAGCGTTGGCCAGGAAGTCGAAGCTGTCGTTCTGGGCGTGAATAAAGAAGAACAAAAAATTTCCCTCGGACTTCGACAACTTGAGACAAATCCATGGGATGAGATCGAGAAGAAGTTCACCATTGGCAGGCAGGTCAAAGGCACGATTCGCAACATGACCGCTTATGGCGCATTCGTGGAACTGGAAGAAGGCATCGACGGAATGATCCACGTTTCCGACTTAAGCTGGACCCGCAAAATCAATCACCCCAGTGAGATGTTTAAGAAAGGCGATGAAGTGGAAGCTGTCGTCATCGACATCGACAAGGTCAATCAACGCATCAGTCTTGGGATTAAACAACTGGCCGACGATCCGTGGAAAATGATCGATGAGAAATATAAGATCGGTGACCTGGTCAACGGTAAAGTGACCAAGCTCGCCAGCTTTGGCGCCTTTGTGCAATTGCAGGACGACATTGATGGGCTCGTTCACATCTCACAGTTGAGCGAGGATCATGTCGCCAAGGTTAAAGATGTCCTTAAAGTGGGCCAGGAAGTCGAAGCGCGCGTGATTAAGGTGGACAAAGTCGAACGCCGCATCGGGCTTTCGATCAAGGCAGCGAATTATTCCGAAGACCAACTGCGCAAGGAAGTCGAGTCGTTTGATACGCTTCGTCCCGGCGAAGATATGGTTGGGCTGGAAAAAGCTTTCGCCGCAGCCGAACAGGAAGAATATCGCCCTGGGGAATCGAAGCGTGCCCCAAAGGAGTCAAGCGACTCGAACGGCGAATCGAAGAACGAACCGGACAAGAAATAATTCTGGCTTTGTAGTAGCTGTTCAGCGGTACTTGGGCAACAAATGCGTGCCCTATTCGGCCCCAGAGTCTGGGCCGCCCTGATTGTATATCTCATCGCGCTGCTGGGCACCCGGCTGTTAGCAAATGAGAGCGCCCGGCCTTGGGCCGTTTTGCTACTCATTGTCTCCGCAATGCTGGCGGTCGTGCTGTGGGGCCGACAAAGTTGGATAGCCGCGTTTTCGTCCGATGCTGCTACTCCGGCGCGGATAAACCGGAGCTCGTTCTATTTGTTTGGAGTTACCATTGCGATGCTTCTTGTGCTTGCAGCTGACCTTCGCTACGCCGCAGCGCCGACTGAGACGTTCGGGATCGCAGGTATGTTATGGATCGCAGGCATGTCCTTGCTCCTTTGCTCTGCTTTCTTCGGCTCACACTCGTTATTGTATGTTTCAAGTGCACCACGCGATCCGCCTTGGCCGACGTGGGAAATGGTGCTTCTGGCCATGCTGTTCTTTCTGGCGTTGCTTAGTCGAATTTGGAATCTGACCAATTTTCCAGACAACATTTATCCAGACGAAATCATGACCGGCACCGTCGCCAGCCAGAGTTATATAAGTCCAACAACTCCGTCGCCGTCGGTCTTTAGCACGTTGTGGAGCGGGATTGATCTGCCCGCTCTTTGGTTTTGGATCGTAGCCGTATTTCTCAAGTTGGGTGGGACCTCACTGGCAATGTTAAGGCTGCCTGCCGCTTTGTTCGGGGCGGCTACGGTTGTCCCGCTTTATGCATTATTGCGCGGAACATGGAGCAGATACGCGGCGATAGCTGGAAGCACAATCATGGCTTTCAGCGTTTCGAATATTCATTACAGCCGCCTTGCGCTTAACAACATCGTGACGCAGTTCTTCTGGGCAACTTGTTTCCTTTTCTTGTTGCGCGCGTTACGATCGCGCCGGCCGTCCGATTGGGTTCTGGCGGGTCTGTCTGCCGGGTTAAGCGAGTACTTCTATTATGGAACACGACTTCTGCCTTTTGTCTTAGCAGCATTTATAGTGTTCCTTCTCGCACTCCATTGGAAACAAGCACGGCAGCACGCGGCCGGTTTCCTCCTACTGGCGGGAAGTTATCTCGTAGGATTTGGCCCGCTGTTAGTTCACTTCATCCGGAATCCGAATCTCTACCTGGGACGAGGAGCAAGCCTCCTCATTTGGTCACCGCATATCCCAATCAATTTCGCCGATGTCGGCCGAGCCTGGAAAACGATTGGGCCAGTGTTGTCCGAGAATTTACTTGGAATCAGCACTCACACTTCACAAGACATTATATTCTATGCGCCCTTGCTGTTACCTGCCGAGGCCGCTCTTCTGGTCCTGGGCGTTGCCTTGCTTTTGTGGCATTGGCGTCATCCGGCTGCCTTTCTCATACTCGTCTCCGGGTTAGGCGTCTTGCTGGTCGGCGGTACGCTCGTGGCATATCCAAACAGTGTGCCACCTCTGATCAATCATTGGACTCCTGCCTTCCCGGCCTTCTATGTTGCGTTAGCGGTGCCTGTTGGTGCGTGGGCAACGGCGAGTAAATCGGAATTAGAACCGCAGTTGCGCTGGATCTTGCCGTCAACCGTCGGAATTGCGTTACTCGTGCTTGGCTGGTGCAATCTGAATTTTTATTTCCATCGTTATTACGCCGACCCTGAGAGTCTCAAGAGTCAAGGCGTACAGGTCCGCCCAACGAAATTACGAAGTGCAAACAGCTCAGAGCCGATACTCAGCATCGGTCGGTCCCAACTATGAAATTTTTACAGTAGGCCAGAGTCCGTGGCCCTATGATCCTGTGACTACGCGATACCTCGTGAGAGACCAGAAGTGGAACCTGCTGACAAATCCCGCAACGGAACTGGCGTCCATAACTCGGGACGACAAAGGACTCGCATTCCTCTTCTTCGCAGGAAACGAGCAATATGAACAGACAACACGTGAGCTTTTTCCTGGCGGCAAGCACGGCGAAGTAACAACCCTCCACGGCAAGCACTTGTTCTACACATACGTGCTCACGTCATCTGCAAGTACAGGCGAGCCGAAAATAACATTTCGCTTTGGCTCGACTTGATAATGCCGCGATTATAACGAACTGATGCGATTTGCGTTTTCCGCGACCCGTGCGTTTGCTGTTGGTGCCCGCTTCGGCAGCTCTGCTTTTTGTTATTTCCGGCTGCGGGAATTCCAGCATCGTCGGCAAATGGCGAATGTCAGGAAATGAAAATCAAACAGTTTGGGAATTTTCGGCTAATGGCTCCGTGCTCGTAGGAGAAGTCCGCGGCAGATATAAGTTCGGCGATCAGGACCGACTGAAAATCGAGACGCCGTTCGCAACGACAGTTTACGTGATGAATCTTTCGAACGATCAGCTCGTGCTCCAGGATCTCGCCGGTTCCAAGCTAGAGTTCACAAGGATTAAAGAAGCGCGACCGTAAGGTAGTATCGGTCCGCCGCGCCGACCGGACGCCGCAGCGCGACGTCCCCTACCTCAAAATTCGGCGCTGCCGGGAGTGCGCGCGAAGGGAATTACATCGCGAATGTTGGAAATCCCTGTGATGAACATCAGCATGCGTTCAAAGCCCAAGCCGAAGCCGGAGTGCGGCACAGTTCCATAGCGACGCAGATCGAGGTACCATTTGTAATCGACAGGATCCATGTTGTGACGCCGCATGTTGTCCTCCAGCAGTTCCAGTCGTTCTTCGCGCTGACTGCCGCCGACAATCTCCCCAATGCCCGGTACCAACAAATCTATGGCTGCCACAGTTTTGCCATCATCGTTAGAACGCATGTAAAACGGTTTGATTTCCTTTGGGAAATTAAAAACCGTGACCGGACATTTGAAATGTTTCTCAGAGAGCCAGCGCTCATGCTCCGATTGCAGGTTCGAGCCGTAATCGATCGGGAACTCGAATTTTTCGCCGCTCTTTTTCAAAAGCTCGACTGCCTCAGTGTAGGTGATCCGCTGAAACGGCCTTTCAATGACGAAATCGAGTCGGGCAAGCAACTCCTTGTCCACGAATTTTGCGAACAATTCCAATTCTTCGGCACACTGCTTTCTCGCGTCGGCGATCAAATACTTCACCAATTCTTCGGCGAGATCCATGTTGCCGGTCAGATCGCAAAACGCCATTTCCGGCTCGATCATCCAGAACTCGCTGGCATGCCGTGATGTATTCGAATTCTCAGCGCGAAATGTGGGGCCGAAGGTGTAAACCTTGGTAAGCGCGCAGGCGAACGCCTCCGCTTCCAGCTGTCCACTAACGGTGAGATAAGTTTGGCGTGCGAAAAAATCCTGTGCGTAATCGATGTCCCCGTTTTTTTGCGGCGGATTCTTGATGTCGATCGTTGAAACCCGGAACAGCTCACCGGCGCCTTCGCAATCGCTTCCAGTAATGATGGGTGTGTGAACGTAAACGAAACCGCGGTCCTGAAAAAACTGGTGAACGGCGAACGCAAGGCGGCTACGCACGCGGAAGACGCAACCGAAAAGATTCGATCGTGGCCGCAAATGCGCGATCTCACGCAGAAATTCCGGCGTGTGCCCCTTTTTTTGGAGAGGGTAACTTTCGTCGGCGCCCCCGACAATTTCGATATCTCGCGCGACAGAGCTCCCATTTCTGTCCTTTGCCCTGCGATGGTACCAGCGCGCCCTCAACAACGAGTGAAGCACCGGTGTTGAGCCGTTGGATGTCTGCGTAGTTCGGCAGCGCATCCTTCTTCGCGATAATCTGAAGATTGCGCAAAGATGAGCCGTCGTTCAGCTCGAGAAACGAAAAGTCTTTCGAATCGCGCCGCGTGCGGACCCATCCCTGCACACGAATTGCGTCGACGGGCGCAGCGCTCTGTAATGCATTCTTGATGGGAGTTGGAGAAAGTTGCGTCATTTACATCGAAAGGTTCCTCGACTTCGCTCGGAATGACAAGTGAGCACACGTTGCGGAAGCAGGTGCGCGCGACAAAACCGAGGGCTACTCCAAGGCGTAGACAAAGCCGTCCGCGCTGCCGAAGTAAACGACTCCATTCACCACGAGGGGCGAAGAATAAATTCCTCCGATTCGAATTTCTTGATCGGTTGCCACGAGCGGCGCTTCACGCCAGTTGGAATGATAGAGAAAGGGCACATTAAACTTTCGATCACCGGTAAGCACCCAAGCGTTGTTGTGCTTGGACTTCTCGACCTGAAAATCCCAGAGCAGATCGCCAGTTTTGGCGTCACGCGCTTCCAACGTCCCGTTCAGCACGCCGAGAAAAACGACATCGCCAGCGACTGCTGGCGACGAAAACATGAACGCCTTTCCCTGCTGACGCACGATGGGCTTGCCGCTGTTTGCGTCAACAACGTGGTACAAACTCGAGTCCGATGTAGCAAAGAACACTTTCCCGTCAGCAACTGCTGGCGATGTAATCACCCAACTCAGGTCGTTAAAGAATCGCCATTTCTCTTTGCCGGTTGCCGCATCGAGCGCATACAGATTTGAATCACGACAGCCGGTGTAAACCGTTCCGTCCACCACCGCAGGTGAAGATTGGAACCCGACCTGATTGTGCATCAGGGAGTCTTCGCCTCCGTGGAAACGCCATTTCTCTTTTCCTGTCACAGCATCCACGGCATAGAAATAACTGTCCCAACTTCCGAAAAACAAAACGCCGTCCGCGAACGCGGGCGAAGCGTGCACAACATCGCCGGTTTTGAATTTCCAACGCAGATCGCCCGTGGCCGAATCCAGCGCGTAAACGTTCCCGTCTCCACTGCCAAAATAAACCACGCCATTCGCAGCGACTGGACTTGAGAGAAAAATATCAAACGGGTCGGCAAACGTCTGGTTTTTCGGTTGCATGCCGTGCAAGCCTTTTGCTTCGAACCGGCGTTCACCATCGGTCGCGAACTTCCATTTCAACGCGCCGGTCTGCGCGTTGAACGCATAAAACTTTCCGTCGTAACTGCCGACGTAAAGTGTGCCGTCGACGATCGCCGGTGTGGCGGACACCGGTCCGTTCGTCGCTCGCTTCCAAATTTGACGCCCGGTCACAGCGTCGACCGCGTAAACATTCCCGTCGTCTCCGCCGAAGTAGATCACGTTATCTTTGAAGACCGGCGACGACATCACGCGATCGCCGGTTGGAAATTTCCATTTCACGCGATGGAATTGTCGCGGCGCGGATCCCGAGTATGTCCCGGAGTGCATTGCATCACCACGAAACATTGATTGCGCGTCGATCGCCGTCGCTGCACAAAAGGTGACCAGCAAAGCGACAAGTTTTGAAATCTTCGTCATTTTGCGCGCACTAGAACCAGCGGAGTTTCGTTCGCGGACTGCCGAATTGCGCCCGTAAGTTTTCCATTTCGAAGTCGCCCTTCGAATGTGAATCCCATCTCGTGCGAATCGACCGTCACCAGGTCGCCTTCCTGTGTCACGAGATCCACCGGCAGAACGTTGTGCTTCCGCCCGACAATCACAAAGTCCGCCGTCGCGCCATCCGGGTGATTCGTAAATTTGATCGACACATGACGGGTGTACCCAAGCATTTCGTAATCGCCGTTCCATTCACCTTCGAGTTCCTTTGCCACTGGTGTGTTACGCGGCGGATATTCAACCTGTGGCGGTCCCGTTTTTTGTAGGGTTGCCGGTGCGCGATTTCCCGCTTGCTCAAAATTGCCCGTCAATTTGTCGTTCGCATCAAACCGCAACTTCAGTTGAATTCCGAGCGCGCCTTTCACCGCGAAATTTATATCGGACGGTTGCACCTTGATATCCGTGAGCGGCGCGCCTTTTAATCCGAGTCCGGGGATGATGATCGATCCGACCCAGGCGGCGTTCTCCTGCGCAAGATCGACAATGAGGTTCAACGCGTTGCCGGGAATCTGCGCAGTGCCCTCCCACCGGCCGCTGACTACATCTTCTCCTCGACACGGCAACGCCGCAGCGGCGATCAGGATCATCATCAACCGCACGAGCGCGCGGGCCGCTGTCATGAACTGAGCGGTAGCCAACTGCCTGGTTGCGCCGGCGCCTTTACACCATTGAAACTCAGGTAGGTGTATTCCTGAAGGAAACGCTCGTAATCATCTAGCAGTCGCATCGCATCGTTAGGCTTAAGGCGATCGGTCTTAATCGCCGCGTCTACTTGCGCTTTGAGCAGACGCATTAGCTCGAGTTTATCCCACTGCGTCATTGCGAGGACTTCCCCGATTGTGCTGCCCTCGATGACTTCCTCAATGTACCAGCCCGATTCTTCATCTGGATCGAGGAAGACGTGTACCTCCGTGACGCGGCCAAACAGATTGTGCAGATCGCCCATGATATCCTGGTAAGCGCCCACCATGAACAGCCCGAGGTAATAAATTTCTCCGGGATGAATCCGGTGCAGCGGCAGCGTTTCTTTCACGTCCTGCAAATCGACAAACTTGCAGACTCTTCCGTCTGAATCGCAGGTGATATCCACGAGCGTGCCGTTGCGATCCGGCGGCGTGGTGAGCCGGTGGATCGGCATGATCGGGAACAATTGGCCGAGCGCCCAATGATCGAGCAGTGATTGGAACACGGAAAAATTGCAGATGTACTGATCGCCGAGTGTTGTTTCCAGCTGCTTCACTTCGTCCGGCACATAACGCAGGCCGCGATGCATGTTGACGATTTGGTGGGCGACCTGCCAGTAAACCGTGTCGATCTTCGCTTTCGATTCGAGATCGAGCAGACCGAGATCAAATGTTTGCTGGGATTCTTCCTTGATTTGCTTGATGTCGTGCAGGCTTTCAAGACGATTTCCGCGTTTCAACCGCTGTTTCACGTCAAGAATGTCGGCTACCAGTTTGTGATCGGTTTCGCGTGCTTCGACCTTGAGCTTCGGCGCAGTTTTTTCGATCGAACTAAACGCTTCGACCACCAGCACAGAATGATGCGCAACAGTGGCCCGCCCGCTTTCGCTCACAATCGCGGGATGCGCGACGCCTTCGGAATCGCAAACGTCGATGATGTTCCAGACGACGTCGTTCGCGTATTCCTGGAGCGAATAATTGGTCGAGCTGTCAAAGTCGCTGCGCGATCCATCGTAATCAACGCCGAGTCCGCCGCCTACGTCGAGATAACCAAGTTGGTGTCCAAGTTTTGAAAGCTTTGCGTAATATCGCGCGCCTTCGCGCACTGCGCGTTTGATTGTCGAAATGTCCGGCACCTGCGACCCGAGGTGGAAATGGACAAGTTTGAGACAGTGCGCCAGCCCGGCGTCCTTTAACATCTGACTCGCAGCGACCAGATTCGTCGTATCGAGGCCGAACTTGGCGTTCTCGCCGCCGCTCGGCGACCATTTACCAGCACCTTTGCTGTATAAACGAGCACGAATTCCAATCCAGGGCTCGACTGCAACCTCTTTAGACGCCCGGATGATTTGCTCAACCTCTTCGAGCTTTTCTGCAACGATGACGACAGGTTTTCCTAGTTTGCGACCGAGCAACGCAAGGCGAATAAAAGCAGGATCCTTATAGCCATTGCAGATAATCAAAGTCTCGGCGCCTTTCTGCATCGCAAGCGCAGCGACCAGCTCTGGTTTGCTGCCCGCCTCGAGTCCAAAATGAAATTGTTCTCCTGCATCGACGATCTCTTCGACGACTTCGCGCAGCTGGTTGACCTTGATCGGAAAAACGCCGCGATAATAATTTTTATAACCGAACTCAGCGATAGCGCTTTGAAATGCGCGATTGATTGATTCGACCCGGTGACGCAACAAATCCTGGAACCGAATCAGCAACGGAAAACCGAGCTTCCTGGCACGCGCTTCGTTGACGACTTCCAGCAAATCGATGGAACCACCATCGTTCTTCAACGGACGCGCTTCTACGTTGCCGGAGCTGTTGACTGTAAAATAGCCCTCGCCCCATCCTTCCACGTTGTATGTGGCGATGGCTGATTCAATATCCCACTCTGATTTCATTGTCGTCGCGCACGCGGCATCAACCGTAATGCGCATATTAATCAGTGTGCAGAACATTCAAGCTCGTACCACGAAAATCTTCGTCTGGCGCATACGCTGCTTATGATTGATGAGGAGCGTCGTGTGCACAGCTTGTTTTTCCTTTTCGTCCACGTACTGTTTCCGCGATGAACAAGACGGTGATTGAGGTGCAGGTCCGGGCGGTCTTACCGACCAGCGGCGGGTGCGCTGTGTTTCTTGGCAATAATGAGAAGGTTTTCATCATCTACGTCGATCAAACCGTTGGCAGCGCCATCACAATGTTCATGCGTCACATCACCAAAGAGCGTCCTCTCACTCATGATTTGATGGCGCATTTGCTCGCCGCGCTCGGCGCAAAAGTCGAGCGCGTGATCATTAACGACCTGAAGAACGCCACCTACTACGCGCGCGCCATCATTCAGGTCGAAAATGAGTTGCAGCAAAAAAAGATCATCGAATTGGACGGACGACCAAGCGACTGCATCGCCATGGCTACGCAGCAGAAAGCGCCCATTTACGTGAGCCAGGATGTGTGGGACGAAGTGGATGATATGAGCGATGTCCTGCGCAAAATGGAGGAAGAGGGACTAAAGACTGATCCTGAAGGGGAAGAGTAAAGAGGGTTAAAGAGTTCAAGATTGTCATTCTGAGCAAAGCGAAGAATCTCTGATTTGTATCTTGGCCAACCCTACTGGGACAATCTGAGATGTTTCGCTTCGCTCAACATGACAAGGACGGGCCCGCCCGTTTCAACCGTTCTGCGCTTCAACCTGCGAGCTTAACCGAGCAGATCGCCATAGCGACTGTCTGCCAGTTGGAGGCAACGCTCTAGAATTTCCGATGCGGTGTTGAGCTTTAATGTCTGCTCGACCAGTTCGCGGCATTCAGGAATGGTCAGGCTTTGCACTGCGCGCTTGACTCGCGGCACCAGGGTCGCTGACGCGCTGAGTTCATCCACTTCGAGGCCTAACAAGAGTGGCACCAGCGCAACATCACCCGCCATCTCGCCGCACACGCCAACCCAGATGTGGTTAGCGTGCGCCGCGTCGGCAACCATTTTGAGCAAGCGCAGTATTGCCGGATGCGTCGGCTCGTAAAGATACGCGACCTTTTCGTTTACCCGGTCGACTGCAAGCGTGTACTGAATCAGGTCGTTCGTTCCGATACTTAGGAAATCGACCTCGCGTGCAAGCGCATTTGCGCAGATGGCAGCACTTGGGATTTCGACCATCGCGCCAACTTCCAGTTTTTCAGCCATCTCAGTTTTTGAGTCGCGTAGCTGCTCTTTGCATTCGTCCACCACGGCTATGGCGCGCCGCAATTCGTCCAAGCCAGAGATCATCGGAAACATAACCTTTACATTGCCGACGGCGCTGGCGCGGAGAATGGCACGCAGTTGTGTTTTGAACATGTCCTGATTCTCAAGACAAAACCGGATCGCGCGCCACCCAAGGAAAGGGTTCAATTCATCGCCTGTGTCCGCTTCACCAGTAGCCAGTTTATCGCCGCCCAAATCAAAAGTTCGAATGATCAGCGGATTCGGACTTACGCGCTCGGCAACCTTTCGATAGGTTTCGTATTGCTCGTCTTCGCTCGGCAGAGTTTCGCGATTCAAATAAAGAAACTCGGTGCGATAAAGTCCGATTCCCTCCGCGCCGTTGGCTCCAACCGCATCGACGTCCTGCGGAAGCTCGATATTTGCCGAAAGAACAATGTGACGTCCATCCCGCGTGATTGAGGTGGTCTCCCGCAACTGTTTCAATTGCGCCACGACTTTGGCTTCTTCGGGATTCAATTTTCTTGTAGTGCTCCAGCGTTTCTGGCGTTGGGTTGACGATCAACCAGCCGTCGCTCCCATCGACAAGGACGTGCTGACCGGTTTCAATTTTTGCCGTGATATCGTGCAAGCCGAGGACGGCCGGGATATTGAGAGACCGTGCCAGAATCGCGGCGTGCGAAGTGCGGCTGCCCAGGTCCGTGGCGACGCCGAGCACATTCTCGCGGCTCATGCTTGCTGTGTCCGAAGGCGTAAGATTATGCGCAACCAAAATATGGGGCTCGGTCGAGAGAAAGAAATGCCTTGGGAGCTTTGCCCTGTAGATTGCGGATTACTCGCTTGGTAACATCCTCGAATGTCGAGCGCGCGTTCGCGCAGATATGGATCATCGATTTTACCTAACGTCTCGGCGTAGCGCGTGGCGACTTCCTGGAACGCCCACTCCACGTTGCAAAGATCGGTTTTGAGTTTGCGCAGAACTTCGTCGATCAACGTGCGGTCCTCGACCACCAGCAGGTGCGCATCGAAAATCGCTGCGTCTTTCGCGCCGATCGATTCGGCGATCCGCTGCTGCATCTCGAGGATCTGCATCCGCGTTTGAATGAGACCAGCCTCGAACCGGCCGATTTCGTCGCCAACCTCGATGGCCAATTTGATACCGCATCACTTCATCCATGTCTTCGCGGACGACATGGACACTGCCGCAGGAGGTCCCGGGCGAAACGCCAATTCCTTCAAACCGGATTTCCGGGTTGTCGCTCATTCGCTTAGAGAGAGGTAAGGCCAATGTCAAACTCACGAAAGTCCTTCGCGGTGTCAGTTGTGTGACAATGCGCGCATCGGGACAATCAGTCTTCGTTAAATCCCGCTTTAACCAATTCCTCCAGCTCCTCCATCGCCTTGTCGGCATCTGCTCCGTCGCAGCGGATACGCAGCTTTGAGCCCTGCCCGGCAGCAAGCATCATCAGGCCCATGATGCTTTTGCCATTTACTTCTTCCCCTTCCTTAGACACCCAAATTTCAGCACGATGCCGGCTGGCAATGCGCACAAACATCGCAGCGGGCCGTGCATGCAGCCCGAGCCGGTTCACAATTGCGACCTCTTTTTCGATGTTCTGCGCCGCTGCAGCGCGGCTGCCTTTTCGATACAACAATCCCATTAGTTCGCCCTCTGCTGCTCCATCAAACGAAGCAACCGTGTATTGAAGTCAAGCGCTGCGTTCTGCCCGAGCCCCTTCAATTTTTCGTCCATTGCGGCGACCTCGATCAATCGCGCCATGTCGCGCCCGGGTCGCACCGGAATCGTCACGTGCGGCACTTTGAGTCCGAGAATTTCATAAAATTCCCGATCAAGCCCGATTCGATCGACCTCTTCCACGTCTCCCCACTCTTTTAACGTGACAACCAGGTCGAGGCGTTTTTCCACTCGGATGCTTCCGATTCCGAAAACCTTCGACACATCGATGATCCCAATCCCACGCACCTCCATGTGATTGCGCGTCATTTCAGGCGCTGTCGCCATGAGCTCACGTCCCTCCAGCATCGTGATGCGCGTCACGTCATCAGCCACAAGGCTATAGCCGCGCTCGATCAACCCGAGCACACATTCACTTTTTCCGATGCCGCTCACGCCGCGGATCAACACGCCAATACCTAAAATATCCACCATGCTTCCGAATTCCGTCACCGTCGGCGAAAAATCCATCTCAAGAGCGATCGTTGCGGCGTTAATAAACTTCATTGTAATCATCGGAGTCCGGAACACCGCGATTTTTGCCTCGCCGGTCACATTCAGCAACTCCGGTGCGAGATGAGACCCTCGCGAAATTACAAGGCACGGAATCTTGTGCTCGCATAGGTTGCTAAACCGCTCGACGCGCACTTTGGCAGGCAGACTCTTCAGATAAGAATGTTCTGCGGCGCCCAGCACCTGCACACGTTTTTCGGCGAAATAGGTGTAGAAGCCCGACAGCGCGAGCCCAGGCCTATTGATAGTCGGCTCCCGAATTTTTCGATGAAATCCCACACGGGCGCCTTCAAGCTTCATCTGCAGTTTTTCGGCGTGCGAATTGTAGAAGCTCTCGATGGTGACAATTGGAACGCTCTTCTGCTGATCGCTTGGGGATGTAATGGTTTGCGCCCCGGATTCTTCCGCCATAAGAGCTAACTTCTAGCGTGAATACCCACAATTTCCAATCTGCATCCACGCCTTCTCCTTCTTGTTCTCAGCGAGCGGCAACCAGAGCACGAAATTGCAACTCGGTTGGTTAGGTTTTGTCCTGGTGCTGGTAACGAATCACCTTGGCTTTTTCGAGAGTGACCAATCCGCCGCCCATCATTTCATCGAGCACAGGCAGGAACGCGTTCACTTTCTCTTCGGACTCCACGATCTCAATCACGATTGGCAAGTCCATGGACAGGCGAAGAATTTTTGCCGTGTGCACACGGCTTGATTTTCCGAATCCCATCGGGCCGCGCAACACCGTTGCGCCGGCCATCTGCATCTCGCGCGCCTTCAAAACGATCGCCTCGTACAATGGCTGATGGCGATGCCGATCGCTTTCGCCGATAAAAATCCGCAGCAGCACGGCGTCTTGGGGAATTTGCATATGTTGGTTCTATTTCGACAGAAGCAAGAGAGCGAGACGCGCCCGAGCCACACAGCTGCGAGGCAACAACCGAACGACAGGACGGTGTTCAGCAACGCCTTCAACCAATCTCCATCACGAGCGAAATCGAGTGTTTGCAAGCTGAACGATGAAAACGTTGTGTAACCGCCGCACAGACCCACCATGGAGAATTGTCGAAACCGCGGCGACACCAGAACCGACCCGTCCGGATCCGTAAACGCTGCGAAGAACCCTATGACGAACGAACCGCTAACGTTCACGACAAGAGTACCGAGAGGAAAAAACTCACCGCCGCGTTCAGCAATGAATCCCGATACCCAGAATCGCGCTCCAGTCCCAAGCGCGCCGCCGAGCATTACCAAAATATAACTGACCATAAAAAAACTCCTTCGTGCTTCGAAGGAGTCATCAGCTCACGCGGTTTTCCTACCTTTGTCAGCAGGAAGGCAAACTCCATTGCCTCAGTCGCACCCTACTTCATCTCTATTCCCGATCAACCGCAGGATTCAGCGATTTGGGCTCCGGGTTGCGATTCATTCGTCATTCGGATTTCGTCATTCTGATCACATTTTGAAACGCTCGCCCAAATAAAGCTGGCGACTGATGGGATCGTTGATGAGAAAATCTTTAGTGCCTTCGCTCTCAACGCGTCCATCGAAAATCAGATAGGCGCGGTCCACGATGGAGAGAGTCTCGCGCACGTTGTGGTCGGTGATCATGATAGCCAGGCCCGATTTGCGGAGATTAACGATAATCTGTTGCACGTCGTAAACGGCAATGGGATCGACACCGCTGAACGGCTCGTCGAGCATCAATAATTTCGGCTGCGTGACCAGCGAACGGGCAATGGTCAACCGCCGTTTTTCGCCGCCGCTTAATGTCAGCGCAGTATTTTTCGCAATTCGCTCAATACCGAACTGGTGCAGCAACTGATCGCAACGGCTCCGCCGCTCTGCTTTGCTGAGCGAAAGCGTCTCCAAAATCGCCATGATGTTTTGTTCGACCGTCATTTTGCGAAAAATCGATTCTTCTTGCGGCAGATAACCCATGCCGAGCCGGGCGCGCTTGAACATCGGGTAATCGGTCACATCGGTGTCGCGGAAAATTACGCGACCACTGTTTGGCCTGACCAATCCAACGATCATGTAGAAACTGGTGGTTTTGCCAGCTCCATTCGGCCCGAGAAGTCCAACGATCTCATTCGCACGTACGTGCATGTTCACCCCGTCCACGACTGCACGGCCGCCGTAAATCTTTACCAATTGGTCGGTCGAAAGAACGGTCTCCGCCTTCGGCGCGGCCGACGAAGGTCGTTTCGGAATGGAAACTGGCGCAGTTTGGCTGATCATGGCGTTGGCAGGGCTGCTGCTGGCACTGACTGAGACGGCGCGGGTGGCGCCTGGGCTGCGCCTGGTGTCTGGGTGGGACTTGCTTGTCCCTTTTTTTGATCGGTTGGCTGCTGGACGATTTCAGGACCGACTGGGCCCGTGCGTCCGCAGCTGACTATTCTGACTGATCACCATGACCGTATCGGGGCTGGTTGCCACGTGCATGTTTGGTCCCTCTTGCACCCGCGGTGTTCCCACCAATTCAACATCGCCGGTGGAGGCTGTATACGTAGCCTTATCGGAGCGACCAATAGCCTGGGTCGGAGGGCTGCCATTCGCGGCGGGCCGATCGCGAATGAGGCCAACATTGCCTTCGGCGATCGCTTTCTCCATAGTCTGGTTTTCACCCTTTGTAATGAACACTGTCAATTTGTCAGATTGAAGATTGAAACGCGGATCGACTACCTTCACACGGCCGCTAAAGATGCCCATGTTCTTGGTTGAATCAAAAAAAGCCTCATCGGAATAGATTTCAGTCGTTGTGGGTCCATTGGACTGCTCCCCCGCGGCCCCTGGTCCAAATAGGTTCGTCCCTGACGACTTGTCATCTTTCTTTTTGTCTTTGTTTTTCGCTTTCGCCTTTGCCGGTTTCTCAGTTTTCGTCGGCGAAGGGGAGCCTGCCGGTGCAGCGACAATCTGCCCGGGCCATCGCGCAGCGAACACGCCTATAACAAGCAAAACCAACACCGCTGTTTTTTTCATTCCTTCGGGGCGGGTGTTGCAGTCAGATGGGATTTGTCAGTGATCACCATCTTTATGTTTCCTATCAATCGCCCGGTCTTCGAATTCGTGTCGAATTGCACCGAATCGCCAGCGATATTGAAATCCGCGCGCTTGATTGTGGTGCGTGCTTTCGAGCTCAATATGCGCGTTTTCAAATCAAGCACAGACGTGCTCATGTCGATTCTCAAGTCCGGCTGATCTTCAGGTGTGAAGGTTGTAATTTTGAGTTGTTGAAAGGCGACGTGTTCCTCGTCGACTCGATGGGCCGTACCCGCTTCAAATTTTCCCCGCAGATGTCCTTCAACGTCGAAATCCGGCAACACAAGCCCTTTGGCTTCGTGGCCGATTGGCAGTGGAATATTCGTAAGGCTTTGCTCGCCGGAAGACGAACTCGACCCCGACTTCGCAGGAGGCTTTCCTTTGCGAGCCTTTGATTGAGCGAACGCATTGGACAACCCAATCAAAATTGATAGTACGGCAGACAATAAACACAACAATGTTCCGCGCAGGCTCACCCGAACCGCCCGCTTGGAACTAAGCTTCGTGTCCGGACGATGGAGATCAATCGGCCCTGCCTGAAACCACAGCATGAATAGCCTTTAACATGCGCAGGTGCTTCGGCAAATCGTTTAGCCGGACCTGATTCGACCCATCGGAAAAAGCGCGAGCCGGATTTTCGTGTACCTCCATAAAGATTCCATCACACCCCGCAGCCATTGCGGCCCTGGCCAACACCGGGGCCAATTTGCCGTCGCCGGACGTGGAATCCCCCGCCCCGCCAGGCCGTTGCACGGAATGTGTCGCATCGAAAATGACGCGGTAACCTGCGTCACGCATCCAGTACAGTGAGCGCATATCGGCGACGAGGTTGTTATACCCGAAGGTAGTGCCGCGCTCGGTGAAACAGAATTGCGCGTTACCGAAGGCGATCAGTTTTTCGGCGATGTTTCGCACATCCCATGGCGCGAGGAACTGTCCTTTTTTTACGTTGATTGCACGACCCGTTTCCGCAGCGGCACGCAGCAGATCCGTTTGCCGGCAGAGGAACGCCGGGATCTGCAACATGTCGATTTTCTCCCCCGCAATCTCGGCTTCAACTGTGGAATGGACATCGGTTGTCACCGGAATCGTCAGTTCGCGTCCGATGTTCGAAAGAATATCACAACCGTCGCGCACGCCGGTTCCGCGAAACGATCGGACAGAAGTACGGTTCGCCTTGTCGTACGAGGCTTTGAAAATGAAATCCACTTCCTCCGAAGCGCACACCTCGGCAATCTTCTTCGCCATGCGCCAGACAAATTTCTCCGACTCAATGACGCACGGGCCGAGAATGAAGACGGGGCGTTTACCGCCAATCGTGACCTTGCCAACGTGCAATGGCTTCCGTTTCATTGACCGCATTCATTGTCGCGAGCGGGCGATTGAGGTCAATCGCCCCTACCCTGGATCACGCGCGCCTCGGGTAGCGGCGGTTCACCTGAACCGCCTGTCGATCGTCCTCGCTGCATGAGATCCACAATGAAAAATGGCAAATACAGCACGAGAAAAAATAGCAACGCCACTCCATGCATTTGCACGAGATACAGCGGCCACGAATCGGATAGAAAACTCAAAATCGAAAACGCCTCAGGTTTATGCAGGAGAAATCCATAGTTAAAACCAGTGAGCTTATCAACGGCCACCGTCACCACGAAATAGAACTCCGACCACAACCATACGCGTACAATGGACATCGGGTATGGCCGATAACCGCGCGTCAACATTAGGAAAACCACGCCGACAATGATGCCGCAGTGCGACGTGAAAAAGCTGATGAACCGCCAGTCTGGGAAACCATAAGGCAGGTTCGGCGTGAGCACGGCTTGGAGGGTCCCGCCAATCCCCCAGAAATACGCGACCTCGAACCAGCGCTGGTGTCCCGTCCACATTGCCACAATCACGACGACGATTCCCCAATCGCACATTTGCATCGGCAACATCTGCCGCCAATCCACCACGCCGCGGCTGCGAATGAAAACGAGATAAACCAGGTAGTTCAAGATCAGCACTGCTGATAACGCAGCGATAATCACCCGCTCGATCCGCTGCGATTTCGTGCGTCGTACCAGTGCAGCAAATGCAAACGGTAGTACGATCGTGATAAAAATCACCGTCAGATGCGGCAACCCGTATGGTTGAAATTCAGGCGCGTCACTCATTGCGGGAGCGCAAATTGGTTACTTGCACCAGTCATCTTGAGCGAAGCGGAGTAGAAGGATCCCGTGGACTCATTCTTAGGTTTTGCCGCGGGATTCCTCGACTTCGCTCGGAACGACAGGCTGAACCTTTAACGGACAATCCAGAGATTACACGGAATCACATCGCTAACCCAGGCAATATTACTCGGCAGTCGCTGAACTTTCTCGCCACTCTTCGGCAGCGGTACGACAAGCAAGTCCGCTTCCACTGACCGCACAAAATCGGATGCAGCGAGGCCCAGCACCCCTGATGAAGCGCGTCTCATCGGCACTTCAGTCGCGCCAGCCGACAAAACAAACTCTTCAAGACGATCTTCTCGCCATGGTTCGGCTTCTGTGCGGCACTTCCGGTGGCATCATCGGCGATCGACGCCCTCGCTTCATCAAATGCAGTGATGATTCCAATCACGTACAGGCGCTGGCACGATTCTGCTTCTGCCAGAATCAGCGTCGTTTTCAATGCTCCCGCCGCCTGCGTGAGTAAAGCGCGATGAATACGATCCTGCGTAGCGGTTTCGGGTTTTTTTGCGGATGCGTGAACAGCATCACTGAACAGTTCGCCTCTCGCACCAGGCGACGTGCGACATTACCCAGAAATGGATGTAACACGATCTCCTTCTCCAGCGCACCGGCCACGGTTCATCGATATTTTCCCTCGCGAGCGCGGCCAGAATAGCCTCCGCTGGATCGCCCTCCTCAAAATGAACCGGCAAATCAGATGGAAGCTCCAGCTCCGCGAGCACGTCCGTAAATTTCCCCAATGTTTCCGGATTTCGTCCTCCCACGTAGATCAGATGAAGTTGGGTGCCAAAGCGGTCACGCATCCGCTTCGCCTCAGCAAGAACGTGCTTGAACCGAGGTGAAAAGGTTGTCGCTACCGCGATCGTTTTGTAAGGCGATGAGTCGCGCATCGAAACTTAATCGCAATGTGATGTTTCATTAGGTTTAAGCAACCGCGGCCAATATGACGAAGGCTTCGCCGTATCAGGCTGCGGTCAGTCGCCATTCGGCTTTTCATTTCCTGATTCCTCTGCGAATTTCGCCGATGCGAACCGCAATTTATCCCGGGAGCTTCGACCCGGTGACCAACGGGCATCTCGACGTGATTGAGCGCGCACGAAAATTATTCGACGAGGTCGTCGTGGCAGTCGCCAACAATGACGAGAAGCAACCGCTTTTCTCCCTCGAGCAACGTCTGGATTTGCTGCGAGAGACCGCCGGCCAAATCGAGAATGTCCGGGATTCTTCAGTTAGCGGGTTGCTCGTGGAATTCGCCACTGTTCAAAACGCGGGAGCCGTGATTCGGGGGTTACGTCGCAGTTTCCGATTTCGAATTTGAATTCCAAATGGCGTTAATGAATCGAAATCTGAATGCCGCAGTAGAAACGA
>CAWGSY010000004.1:0-228376 GCA_963825355.1 uncultured Verrucomicrobiae bacterium
CCAGCCGTTGAAAAGCAGGATGTCGCCACGCCGGACAGCGTTTACCAAAACATCGTGATCCTCCGGCCGATCGCCGTCAGGCGCCATCAGCACGCTAAACGCCTTCGGGTAAACCAGGCGCGCGCCAACTGGCGTCGAGGTAATCTTGTGATGCACATAAGAATTAAGCGGAGCGGAGGACGCGAAGTAACGCATCGATTGTTTTCGGGAATCAACAAAACATCGGGAAACGCGTCCGCGACCGCTTTAAAAACGTCCGGATTAATACGAGCCACTAAATACTGCAGTGGCGGTTGAATCCACGTAGAAAAGTGTGCAACCCCATCGCTGCTTCGCGTAGGCGATCCTTTCCCGGAGAATCTGGGCCGCCTGCTCGTCGTCGGCAGCCTGGTGTGCCGGCCGGCCATCTACCATCGCGATTTGCTGCGGCCGAATGCAGATACCCACTTTTAGTCCTGCAGCGCGGAATTTCTCGAAGTATTCGTCAATCGCACTCCTGGTGCCGTCATTTTTAAACTCCATTTCCGGCGCGAGAGTTGGAACAAGGCGCGGATCACCGTAATAGACCTCGCCGCCAAACTCCTCGCCTTCCGGATCCCAGGTGATCATTCCCTGCGCATCAGTCTCCTTTAAAACCTGAACGCTGTTATCGGCCTGCTTAAGAAGCGCGGCCCGAAAAGCTGCTTTGCCTTTGTCATTGGTAACGTTGATGTCGCCGTAGTTCGTGGTCCAGCGGCGCGGATTCGTCGGCACGTTGATTTGCGGGCCGGCCAGAAAGATCGCGCCAATAGGCCGATGATCTTTCCAATCCACCTGGAATGGATACTTCTTCGTGTATCCTTCCAGAACGTCGCCCGAAAGATCTTGCACACCTGCACCTGCCGGACCGAAACGCAGCGAAACGTTGAACGCCTTCGGTAGTGCCCGGCCTGATATCGCGGCACGTGATAATGAACGGATAACTGGTTCTGGCCGGAAAATTCGTCGATGCGGCACATCCACAGCGCAGTCCACATCATCACTGCAAAAAGTGAGCGCACCCGTCCCGTAATCCATCTGGATAATCGGCACAACAAACCGCGGATCGGCAACTGATGGAATGGAAAGCGGACCTTCGTGTAGCCGCCACTCGGGTCCCTTAAAACCGAACCCAAACATCCCCGCCTCGAGCGTGCCACCGTGCGGAATGCTCGGAAAGTTCAGTTCCATCAACCGAAGGGAGAATCGTTAAGTGGCTCTTTGAGCTGGTATTCGAAACTCAATCCATTGTGAGTCTGTCGTATTGTTTGCCGTAGCTGCAGGAGATGCCGCCCTTGGGATAACTTAAACCGACCGTGTCCGCTTTTTTGTCTGGCGTCGCGACTGCGGTGAAGAACGAGGAAGAAGTGCGTCGAGCACAGCACGAAAAACAGATTTCTGCGGCTGCAACTCACCGCTCTCAGGCGAGACGAGAAGCGATTGTCCATTGAACGAGAGCGAGTCGAGGCTTCGTGAGCGCCAACGGACGAAATTCAACCGCCTTGTTGGAAGCCGGTGGATTGAATAGCTGTAGGGGTCCGGGTTCGATTCTGCTGCAACTCTATTCTTTCACCGGGCTTCGCAGCCGCGAAAACGGTCGCAGCAAAAAACGCTAGGGAAAAACCAATGAATGGTCCCCATCTCCAATCTGGTTTGATAGCTTCGATCGTCGTCACTGAGTTCCCTGTAACTGTTCTCGTAAATGTCATTCTGAGCCCTTCGGCTTCCCTCAGGACAGGCTTCGCGAAGCTGCAACGCAGCGGACGAAGTCAGCGAGGCCAGCTTCAATATCTTCTGTTGGAACGCTCCTCCGCGACAATAGTCAGAGATGTTTCGCTTCTCTCTACATAACATGCAACCGGTTGGGCGATTGATGAGACCCTGTTTAGCGGAGAGCAATGCTTGTCGCGCCGTAGTCTTCGATGAAGGCGGAAGGTTAGGATAACAACTGTCAATTCCCAGCGCCAGAATTCGCTTTCCCTTTGACCTCGTCAACAAACGTCGCAGCCTGGCATAGGCATTCGAGCCGCTGCTCGGGTATAAGCCTATAGAATTCGGTATGGCCGTCGAAATCCTCTGGGTTTACACTGCGCAAGTGCACGCTCGAATTCTTCGCGTGTTGATTTCTTGCGTAGATTCATCGCGAATTCTCGGTCACGAGCTGGGCTTGCCCAGACGGCCCGTGCCCGGGATCACGTTCATATCCCATCGCAACTGTAAGCTCCTCGAGATCTTCCAAGATCGTCAATTTCTCCTCAAACGGCAAAGCAGCAGATTCGGCGAGCGTGTGTAGATTATGCCTGCGCCAGGCGGCGCGTTCCTTCTGGCGACAATGAATTTAGAGAGGCACGTTTATTCACGACGCTCCCTCCATCACGTTGCAACTCTAAGAATATCGCGCAGCACCGCTGCATCGGCAAGATCCTGCGGCCGGCCGGCCGCCTGTTTCATAGCAATTAGCGCTTCAATTCGAAGGACAGGTGCTCGCAGTCTCTCCCCAAGTGTGCCAATTGGCCATTTCGAATCTTGTTCAAATACAAACGGTTCACTAACGAAGATATCAATCTGCGTGCTTTCACGGTGCGGGATCCAACAACTGGAAAGACAATCATGCCCTTTCTCATCCCTCCACTGCTGACGCAGCTGGTCATCTGCAAATTGTGCCGCATCGACTGGGATTAATGGGCGGTAGCCAATCGCCGTCAATGCATTCATCGCACGCAGCACATTTTCGCGTTCCAGTTGAATGACGACGATCAATATCCTGGGTGAACCGGACATAACCGTGTGCCACAACAGCCAGGCCACCAACGATCAGATAACTGGACGTTTGCATCGTGCAATGCGCCAAAGAATTGTGCGGACATCATCGATCTTCATGCGGCCATCATCACATTTCCGTGTACCTACATTGAGGAAGCGAACAAGAGTATCGTTAATGTGGTTGCTCATTCATTCGTCCTCTGACTGAATTAGCGACATCTAATCTGGCTCCCGCTTTGCTGCTGTGTGACCACCGATCACGCATCGGCGGCAGCGGTCCGCCTTTCCTTTGTTCGGCACAGGATTGCTTGTCGCGCCCGTAGTCCCGCGACTGCGGGACGAAGGCGGGAGGTAAGGGCGATAAATAGGTTGCTGAAATCCACTCCTGATTTTGGCTATTGATTCCTAATATGCTGCATTTGTCATTTAGATTCGACTTCTGATCTAGTGAAACTGCTTCTTCTCAATCAATACGCACCACCTGCGCAGGCGCCCACCTCGCGATCGGTGGATGAGTTGCGCGCATTTTTTGTGCAGCAAGGACACACTGTGCGGATTGTTTCGGAACGTGCGGAATACCGTGGTCATCATGCACGCACGGGCAGCCGTCTTTTGAGAGAGCTCAAAGCACTGACTGTGATTACGTGGGGAGCGCTTCTGTCGAAGCCGCGTCCGGATGTCATCCTCGCGCTGTCATCGCCACCGTGCCTGTGAGCGGCTGCTGCATTAGTCGCGCGCATCCGACGTATTGCTCTCACGCATTGGGCGATGGACTTGTATCCCGACCTGGCGACCGCTCGAGGCGAGCTGCCCTCACTGCTGCTTTTAAGATATTCCGGATGCTCATGCGCTGGGCGTATCACCGTTGTGCCATCATCGTTGCGCTCGATGAGGACATGGCTGCGCATCTTAAAAAAGTGACGGAGTCGAAACAAAGATTATTTCGCCATGGGCTGCAGCTGATCTCACCCCCGAAGTGATTTCTTCGACGACGCAAAATGACCGGCGCAACACTCGCAGCGCAGAGCTGGACGTGGTTGTATTCGGCAACTCGGCCGCGCGCACGAGTGGCGCACTATTCCTCTGCACAACGCGAGCTCGAAGACCGGGCGTTGCCAATTCAACTGCTTTTCGAGGGTGGAGGCGCAATGTGGATGGAGGCGCAGCGTTTCGCGGGCGAACAAAAGCTCAAAAACTGCCGCTGGTGCGACTACGCCGACGAGGCGCAGTCGCTGCAGACCGTCCTGGCCAGCAATGTTGTTATCGCAACTCAGCGGCGTGAAGCGCGAGGTTTACCTGGCTGAGCAAGCTCGCGCGCATCATCCCGATGCGAAAGCCGCTGATCTGGATCGGTCCGGCCGATGGTGCGATTGCAAATGGGATCAGGGATCGTCCTGATACGGCGTGCTTCGAGCCCGAGCAGGTTCAGGAGATCGTTCACTGGATCACAGCGTTATACAAGACTCCGCAGCCCTCCACTGATCTGGATTCAGCTGCTGAGATCTGGGAGCGCCAGCGAGTTGAACGATGTAACCAGTGGGAACTCTTGCTCAACAGCGTCGCTTCATCTCGAGCGAATACTAAACCGCAGTATCCCTGGGAAGATGCCCCAGGCTAAAATTTTACAGCGCCTTTGGCGCTAAACGTTTTCTGTTTAGTTTGATGGCGATATCCCGAACGCCGGGCGCTCGCGAGTCTGGCCCGCAGCTAATTCCCGGTTCGCTTTGGCGGCAAATTTGGTAAGGTTTCGGCCGGTGCAAAGTCTGGCGACTTCACAAAAACCGGCTGAAACTTTGCTCTCATCCGGGAGGCAATTTTCAGTCCGACTTGCGCTGCCTCTTCTTTTTTTCAGCGCACTATGGTTCGTCCTGTGCAGGCAACTCAGCGGCGAATGGTTGGTTAACGAGCAATACAACTACGGGTGGTTCGTGCCTTTCTTTACCCTTACCTTTTTTGGCTCCGCTGGCAAGATCGGCCGGAGCCAGAGGTCAGAGGTCAGAGGTCAGTAGTCGGTGGTCAGAAGTTGGTTGCCCCTGGTGATCGGGCTTGCCGCACTTTCTCTCCTTTTGCCGGTTCGTCTTTTTGAAATCGCATCTCCGGAATGGCTACTGCTCGGATGGATCCACGCGGTCTGCAGTTGTTACGCTAAGTCTCTTGGTATCTATGGTGCGTCTGCGGCAAACCATGGGCCCGCCATTTCGCGTTCTCAGTGGCATTTTTTTTCGTCGCAGTGCCATGGCCAACAGCAGTGGAAGTTCCCGTCATTCAGGGACTGATGCGGATAGTCGCCAACGTCGCCGCGGAAACAGCGATGCTCCTTGGAATTCCTGCCCAGGTCGAGGGCAACCTTATTCGCGTGAGCGCCGGGCTCTTAGGCTTAAACGAAGCGTGCAGCGGGATCCGTTCATTGCAGACTTCGCTAATGATTGGCTTGCTTTTCGGCGAACTAAAACGGCTTTCGTTTTTGCGCCGTGTCGCGCTTGTTATCGGCGCGGTTGTCATTGCGCTTCTTGGCTAATTTTGTCCGAGCGGTCTTTCTGGTAACCGTCGCAGCAGCGAAAAATATTTCAGAGGTCAGCCGGTGGCACGATCTTGCCGGTTACACCATCATTGCTCTTGTTTTCGCGAGCACGATGGGACTCGCCGATTTTCTTGGAAAATCAGAAATCAGAAATCGGAAATCGGAAATCGAAGGTCAGAGCTCAGAGGTCAGAGGTCAGAAGTCAGAATTCAGCTCGCCACGCCGTAGCCTTGCGCGAAGGCGGGTTGTCAGTAGTCCATACATCGCAGCAGCGCTCTCCTGGCTCTTGTTGGTCGAAAGTCGTGATTGCTGCCTGGTATCGAGCCCATGAAACCAACCTTGTCAGCGCCACACGCTGGACCGTGCAATGGCCGGAACAGGCACCCAACTTTCGCAAACTGAATATCGACCCGGAAATTCGCAGTGTCCTCCGTTTCGACGCAGGCCAAAGTGCTGCCTGGATGCTGACGCCGCATCCGGTCTCCGAAAGTTCCCCGCCTGCGAAAACTTCAGGAACGCAGGTGAACCGGCTGCCGCCGAGTGCGGTCGGCTGTTATTTGTACGTTTTTCGCTGGAACCCCGGCCGAAACAGCGCGCTTCTGGCAAACCTCCACCGGCCGGATGTTTGCTTGCCTGCAAGCGGCTGGACCCAGGTGGCGGACGACGGGGTGCGGAATTATCCGGTGACCGGCGCGTTTGAGTTACCATTTCGCCATTTCGAATTTCAGCGCGCAATCGGAAATTCCGCGCCGCAGACAGCGCATGCGTTTTATTGTTTATCGGAAGACCGTGCTGCGAAGAGTTCCTCGTACCGCCACGCACGAATCTGCCCGGCATGACCGGAAGCCCTTCCGAATGGACGCGCGCTGAACGTGTTCGCGACGGTCTGGAGGGGCGCCGCCATTTGGGACAGCAGGTCATCGAAGCAATATTCGTCAGCAACGAATCGTTTTCTTCAGCCGACGCCGAATCGCGTCTGCGCGATTTGGTTCGCGAGGTGGTCGTTTTGCGCGAGGCGGCGAAATAGGTAGGGGCGGTTCACCTGAACCGCCCGCGCGCGATTGAGGTCAATCGCCCTACCTTTCGTCGCAGCCGACACGGCTGCCTCTAGGCTGCAGTGGCACGCGTGTCGCCTGCAAATTACACCAGGCGGATCGGCTTCTCCGAAGACGATGCTGGAGCCGGCGCGCCCTCGCGCCGCCGACCAACGACCCGAAGGGCGAACCGTTCCATTACCAACGCCTTGAGGAGTCGCCCAGCTTTGGATCGAGGAAGCGCACCCGACACGGGTGCTGGTTTCGGCGCCCTCGCCAAAACATTTCTTTCTGATCTCCATTTGAGGAAAAGTTCGTGATCGCGAGAGCGCGATCACCAGCATACAGGGCGCGGCGCTCCCCAAAAAAGCAAAAAAAGTCTTGCCATGCCTGTGGGAATTGTTACAAGGAGCGTAATTCTTCGAGCCTGGGGAGAACACATGCGAAAATTTATGCGATTTCCGCCACGAACTTTACGGTTTCGTTCGCTCTTATTTTAGCGGGCGCGTTTGCGCTTCTTGCCGTTTTCACTCCGCGGGCGAATGCCCAACTTACTCCGTTTTTACGATTTCGATGGCCTTCCACCCGACCCAACTTACGACGTTAACCTGGCTTCCCATCAGCCGGCGTTCGAGCAGGGCGTGGGGACGGCGCTATTCCTCGACAATGGAACACCTGGCACTCCCGTATCCCGGCACCAGAACTCTCAGTTGAGGCGGGTCTACGAATGCCAATCTGCCTCCTGGGGCGCACCCGAATCTAGAACAGCCTCGGTTTCCACAGAATTCGGGGAAGCCAATTTGGGCGTGGAGATTCCTTTCCACCCCTCGCAGTTCACTGGATCTGTATAACGTCACGTCCGTCAGTTTCGCGTAGCCGTGGCAAATGGAAACGGCTATACGTCGGTTCAGCTTCAGATGAGCACCAATGGCGGAGCTACTTTTACGACAAACATCTCAGCGTCGTTACACTATCCCCGGCACCGTTAGTAAACTTTAACTCTTCACAGTCACCATGTGCTGGAACGACTGTCAACATAAGCCCGAACTCGCCCTGCGACTGATTGTTCACCGGTGGGTCATTCCAATGGCGACGATCTCCAGTATCCAACTCGATAACATCCAGATAAATGGCACGGTTCCTGAGCCCGCGACGGTCGCGGGCGGCTTGCTCGGTGTTCTTGGGTTGTGTTGGTATTCAACGGCGGCGGTTGATATCGCTCGGTGCGTTTCCGGCGAACTGTTTCTGGGTAGCACACGCGTCTCGCGTGTTGGCGAGCGCGTCCTCGCGATCGCGAATCTTTACTCCAGAGTACTCTTTGGTACTCGAGAACTGCCTAGATCGAAAGATTGTTTCGGTCGCGGACGTCGAAACCAGCAGGCGAGACGCGCGCACTCCCCGGAAGAGTCGCCGCGCAACTCCGTGCCGTTGCATACCCAGTTCTGCCATAGTAAACGTCTCGCGTGCCCAAGCAGCCATCACGTCGCCGTTCGCAAAAAGAAGGACGATCTCGATCTAATTCCGCCGGAAGAAATTCGCGCCCGACACATACGGCGATTCGTCTTGCTCGGCGCGTTGATCGCATGCGTGCTCGGCGTGGCAATCTATTTCGCTGCACGGCCGGTCGGCGGAGCGATCAAGGGTTGGCAGTCGCGCCGACTCGCGCGTGAGGTGTTCGCTCTAATCGAGCAAGGAAAATGGAGCGACGCTAATGCGAAAGCACGCGACGCCTACCTGCTGCGCCCGACTGAACCGGAATCCTGGCGCGCCATTGCGCGGCTGGCCTCTCGCACAACCAATGGGCACCGGCGCTGGACTGGTGGAAAAACGTGGACGAGGCACATCGTCTTACAGTTGAGGATCGGCGCGACTATATCGGTGCCGCGCTCGCGGCCGGTGAGGTGACGCTGGCGGCAAAACAAGTGCAAGTCCTGATGGCACAACCCGCACCGGCGGCCAGCGATCACTCATGTGGGCCGGTCAAGTCGCGTCGCGCCAGAGCGATCCTGTCCTCGCACTCGACTATGCGGAGCGCGTGCTCGCGGATAAACGCGCAAAACCGTAACGAAATTGCCTCTGCTGCAACGCTCGTTCTCTCGCTGACGAGCCCCTCTTCGCAGCCTACGCGGAAGCGTGGAAGCGAATTGAAGATGTGGCGCGTGACCCGAAAAACCCGGCGTCGCTTGGCGCCCTCGTTCTTCTTGCAAACGAACAGGCTGTGCCGCCCATAGCCGCGATCGGCAGCAACACATCGCTTTCGCTCGAGAGCCCTCGCGGAGAATCTCCGACGCCTGCGTCGGAGGCAGCTCGCCACTACGGCGGCCAAGCCATCGGTCTCGCCTGGCGCGTCCGCAGCTGCAGGCAAAGGAGGCGCCCGCCGCCGGGAATCTCCCTGGGCTCCACACCTGCAACACAAGGAGCGGCGGTCTCCGTCCGCCGAACACTACTCACTCTTACTCTCGCTGCCACTCCGCCCGATTCAGCCGGACGGACGATGAGCCTGAAGGAAGTGGCGGACGCTCTTGAAAATCATCCTGATGCACGCCCGTCCCACAAACTGCTGGCACTTGAAGTTCGCGCCCGGCAGGACCCAGCGCTGACGGACCAGTACGTTGCCGACGCAGTGGAGCGTTTCGGAAACGCCGCGCGCCTGGCACAAACTTACCAGGGCGGCGCCGAACCTGCCGATGAAACGCTCCTCGCTTTGGCTACGTTTCTGAATAAAATTGGCCGGCCTGCAAAGACATTGGAAGTGTTGCCGGAGGCACACGCGATCCAACGGCAGGACCTCTTCCTTCAATACGTGAACGCGCTCGTCGCTCTGCAACGCTGGAGTGAAGTCAAAGATCTGTTCCTGAGCGAACATTCTGCCGTCGATCCCATGGTGCAACACATGTACCTCGCCGTGGCGCAGGCGCGTCTGGGCTCAGCAACCGCCGCGACTAACGAATGGCAACGCGCGTTGCAGGTCGCGAACACGCCTGAGAAATTGTTGACGCTCGCAACTAACGCCGAACAAAATTCTGCCCTCGATATCGCCGATGCCGCGTAATCGGAAGCGATCAAAACCGCGCCGACAAAAAATCGAGTGGCGTATGCCGGCCGGTTGCGTCTCGCGCTCGCGGCCGGAAAGACGGCTCAAGCGCAAACATCGCCGCCGAAATCGCTCAGATGTGGCCCGATGACGCGGCGGCCCGCAACCAGGATGCTTACTTGCGATTGTTGCTCGGCGCTTCAGGTGATGCAGCCGAAGCAGCGGAGCGCGATGCTCAAGTGCTCGTCGCGAAAGAGCCGGGGAACTGGCAAGCCGGAGCAACGCTCGGCCTCGCCTGTCTTCGTCTGGGGAGGAACAAGGAAGCGATGGCCGCATTTCGAGGGTTGCGAGTCAGCGGCGGCGAGCCGCCGGGCGCGCTCGCTGTGCGCGCAGCCATTCTGGCAGCAAACGGCATTGAAGACGGCGCCCGCAATGACGCGCTCCTGGTCAGCGCCAACCCGCTGCTACCCGAAGAACGGGCGCTGATCGCTCCGCTGTTGCAATAGGTTGCAAGGCACTTCACACGAATGTCATTCTGAGGAAAGCGAAGAATCTCTGATCATCTGCCGATCTGAATGCTCATGAGCGATAGCCAGCGATGCTCGACAGCCGGGCCTCACGCAAATTCAAGCATCTCGTTGCAGCGCCTCGCTCAACATGACAGCGACTGGAGGATCCCAATTGCTTGGACATACGGCTTCTTCATTTCTTTGCCGAGGCGTGATTTTCTTCCTTAGCTCAATCCGGCTCTTTAGAATTCCCGATCGGGACACTCGATGGTCTCTGCGACTCAATTTTTTCGAGCCAAATGTTCAAACAGGTCAGCAGATACCCGCTGCCCATTTCCTTGATCTTGAGCTTCGCGTCGCCGCTGCGGCGATTACGCCAGGTGATGGGCAGGCTTTTCCAGGTATATCCCCGCACAACCGCTTTTAATGGAATTTCTACTGTCAGATTGAAATGCGGCGCGACTAGAGGGCGGCACCCGTCGATGGTCGTTTTCCTATACGCTTTGAATGCATTCGTAATGTCGTTGTGCTCAAGTCGAAAGATGAGTTGCAGGAACTTGTTCGCAATTCGGTTCAGAAGGAGTTTGAGTCGTGGGTAATCTATAACTCCTCCGCCCGGCACGAAACGGGTCCCAAAAACGCAGTCATATCCTTCATTGAGCACGTTCCAGTATCGAACCACGTCGCGAACATCGTCTGACTCGTCAGCCATCATGATAACCACGGCATCGCCATGTGAACGGTTCAGGCCCCATATGATCGCTCTCCCAAACCCATGTAACCCGGTGTTTTGCATCGGCACAAGATTTGGGAGGCGAAGCGTCAATTCTTCCAAAATTTTCCAGGTGCGATCGCTACTCCCATCATCCACGACTACGATCTCGTGCGGCACATCATGAAGACGTAACTCAAGATGCAAGTGTTCCAAAGTTGAGGCGATACAGCCTTCCTCGTCCCGCGCTGGAATAACTACCGACAACAGTTCCAAGTCATTACGTTTTGGCTCCGCCGTCATAACGCTGCCGAAATGTCCAACCAGTTTGAATTAGCGCCAGCTTGTGTGGCAACCTCATTCAGAAAAGACGTAAATGAGATCTACGGGTTCCAACGCTGTTCTATGAATTGACACAGAGGAAGTCTTGGAGATCGCTTTCCGACCATCGAATTTTCATTTCTTTGTCGGAGCGGTTCTCTGCAGCGCTTCTAACTTTGTCAGATTGTTCCGGGCATCGATATTGTAGGGGTTGATCCGCAGCGCTGCTTTGAGTTGTTCTATCGCCTCGGAAATTCGACCCATCTGTCCCAGAGCAGCTCCCAGATTACTATGCGTGTCGGCAGAACCAGGATTTATCCGCAACGCCTGCTTATAATGTGCGATTGCCTCTGAAGCTCGATCTGTTTGGACCAACGCAGTGCCCAAATTACTGTGCGCGTGACCATAATCCGGCTCGATCCGCAACGCCTGTTCATACTCCTTTATTGCTTCCGAATTTCGGCCGGTTAAGAACAAGGCGTCACCCAGATTAGTGTGCGCCTCGGCATAATCAGGATTAATCCGCAAGGCCGCCTCATATTCGTCAATTGCCTTTGACGCACGGCCCGTCCGGGTCAGCGCATTGCCCAGACTGTAGTAAGCTACGGCAGGGTTGATTCGCAAGGCTTGCCTAAACAGTTCCATTGCCTCAGGAATCCGATTGGCCTCATAGAGCATCTGACAAAGGTTAGTGTAGGCCATCCAACAAGCACGATTACGGTCTATGGCCGTTCGATAAAGCGTTTCGTTGTCGCTGTACATTCGGCTCTGCTGCGACGTAAGCAGGAACAGTGTTCCGGCCAGCAGCAAGAGTGGCTCCAAGCTCCAGCCAAGCTTTCCAACGTTTGAATTGTCCGGCCAGTAATACAATCCCACTGGCGCAAGGCGTGATGATTCCAAGGCAGGCCAAATATTGCCAGTGATCGGATACAAACGAATAGATGAAGAAATATTGATTGAGAAAACCCAGCGTCGGCAGCAACAGGAGAATGTAGATGAGCACTCCCGCCAATGGACCTCGGGACCATCGCCGCAGACTCCATAAAATTCCCAGCAATGCCACAACAGCCAGCGGAAAAAGATACTGCCACCACACAGCGGCGTTAATCTCCCAACGCGGATAAACGAACATCAGGTTCGACGGCCAGAGCACTTTCCACAGTTGAAACCAGAAGGCGCGTCCGGCTATCAGACAGCGGTCCACAAGGGAGAAATCCAGGGTTCTCGCTTTGTAACCGATGTTAACGTATTCCACCCAGCGAGTCATCAATCCCGCTAGCGCCGACAGAAAAAAGAACGGGATTAAGGGCACGACATCGCGCCGCCAGGAGATCGTGCCTCGTTTCCACCAAAAGATCACCAGCCAGGCTAAGGGCAGCGTTACGATCGCAGTTTTACTGAGCAAGCCTAACAAGAACAACCCGATCGCCAACGCATAACTTACTCTGCTTCGGTGCTTCCTGTCATTCCGAGCGGAGTGAAACGAAGTCGAGGTAAATCCCGCGAAGGAACCTCGAGGTCTCGGCTCTTATCAAATCTTAGATAAAAGAGCGTCGCTGCCAGGCCGAATAGTCCGGAGAGAGTGTTCTTACGCTCCGTAATCCATGCCACCGTTTCCACATTCACCGGGTGCAGGGCGAAGATGATTGCCGCCAGCTCCGCTCCGGGAATTCGCAAAAGACGAAGGATTTTTAACACCAGCACAGCACAGCCGATGTGCAGAAGAAGATTGACCAAATGATAGCCAGTGGGCGAATCGCCCCAAAATCTTTCCTGGAGCCAGGAGGAACTATAAAGAAGCGGATAGTATTGCTGGGTTGTCCTTGGCTCGAACCAGATTCGCCTCAACCCATCGAGGGAGCGCAACTGGGTAGTAGCGATATGGGCATCGTCATCCCATAAAAATCCCCCGTGCCAGGCGGGCTGATAGGCCAGCATCGTGACCACCGCCAGAATCAGGCAGAAAAACCAGTCGCGTTTCCACCAACTCATGACCCAAGGTTTGTTAATTGTCATTCCGAGCGCAGTCGAGGAATCTCTGGAACTTTCTCTGGATGCGCTGAGGACAGCGCACACTACAGCACCGCTCCTGTTTGCGACCGGTCGAACTCTTCAACGCTTGAGCCGCTTTAACCGCTTCAACGTCTTCAACGCTTCAACGTCGGCGGAAGCCATTACCTGAACAATGGAACGCCTTCTTTAGAAAATTCTTTGGTCATCTCGGTGTATGTTTTGCGCCATACTTTGCCGCCAGGAATATTTAACAACTCCAGGATCGGTTTGTCGTCAGTCAAAATCATCGCATCGTTGAGATCCAGTTTCTGCGGATCATAGAAAGACGTCTCGATGTCCACCTGTTGTCCATCCTTCGACAGTGTGTCCCGCAGCCTGTGGAAATCCTGTTTGTGCCTGCTTCCTACAAACACGACGCTCCTGGTGGCTTCAGGGCCCGGTGTCGGGAGGATTCTCACCTCCATGCCAGCGGCAACCAGCGTTTTGTAGATCGACCTGGCTGCTCGTCCCGGGTTTCCTTCCAAAAATCCGTTATAGTTTACGACGATCAGACCGTCCTTTTTCAAAAGAGACTTCGCCCTGGTTAGCGATTCAAGGCTGAAAACATGCGGCGGAGGGAACTCGCCGCGATAAGCATCGAATACTATGACGTCATATTTTTTTTGCGTCTCTTCTAGGTAGTGCCTGGCGTCGTCAACGATGATGTTCACTTTGTCGCTTAATCCGAAGTAATGCCGCGCAACTTCCGGGACACGTCTGTCCAGTTCGACTGCATCCACGTTAAACCCCAGATTGTTTTGGAGGAGGTTGGCGAAGGCACCGCCGCCCAGGCCGAGTATCAGTGCATCGGATTCTTCGGGGACCTTGCTGCAAATCGAAGCAACGTAATAGATATCACCCCATTTTGACTTGAGCGTGTCTTTGTCCAGACACGTTTGGCCGATGCGGTTCACAAAAAGATAACGGTCATTGAATTTCTCATCCCCTAAGTACGACAGGTCAGCGACCAACAGTTGTCCTAATAATCCTTCGGAAAAATACTGCACCTCGACACCTTTGCCTGGCCGCTGAGTCTTGATCGCCCCAAAAGAAAACAAAATGACGGGCACGAGCAAAAGCGACGCGTACTTTTTTCGCGCGACGAGTTTCGCGAACGGGACCGCCCCGACTGCAAGCCCCGTAACGATGGAAGGCAGCGTCAACCCGTATCGCGGAATGATAAAAAAACCGAACACCGGCAGCGCGATGATGCCGCTGGCGGACGAAATTGCGTACACAATGCCGGTGCTGCCTCCGGCATGATCGGCGGTCGCCGACACCTTTCGTATCAGGAACGTGGGTACCATGCCGAGAAACATTAGCGGCGGCAGAATCAGCGCCGCGCTGACCATAACAACAGCGGCGCGAGGACTGATATTTTCAAAAGCGATTGTTAACAGCGACGCGGACAGATGCATCAGCAGTAAAAACACTGACGCGATCAGCAGCACCCATAACAGAGCATCAGAGCCGCGGTATTTGTCGGCGATGACGCCACCGAAAAAATAACCGATCGCCAGCGCCAGCAGCGTGAAGCCGATGACCGTTGCCCAGACGTAGAGCGATGAACCAAAGTACGGCGCGACCATTCGCGCGGACATCAGCTCGACGGCCATCACCGTCGCGCCTTCGAGCACGGCAAACAGGTAGATGGCGCGTGTTACCAAAGAACCCTCACCCTCCCCCTCTCCCTTCCGAAGGGAGAGGCGTCCCCGACGGGCACTCGTTCCAGCGTCCGCGGGCGATCTACGGCTCTTCGGGACCGGCATCACCAATGCCGATAGCTGTAGCGGGATCGTTGATCCCGGTCTTTTGTCCCGCCAAACGCCCTCTTTGCTGATGTAAACGACAGGCAACGCAGCCAACGCCAGGCCTGTGACAGTCGCGCACCATCTGAGCCCGGCGACAGGGATGAAATAAAGTCCGAAGAAAAACGTCGCCGCTATTCCTCCGAATGTGGACGTGAAATAGACTGTTCCCGCCGTCTTCCCGACGGTTTCGAGCTGTGAAGACATCAAGCTCACCACCATCGGGCCCACGATCCCGAAACAGAGCATCGGCGGAAGCAGCAGGAGGATGCACGTAACGCAGATCCCGGCGATCAGATCCATTCCCTTTGTAAGCCCTATGGCAATCGAAGCGGTCATTGGCAATGCCAGGACGAGCACCGCCGAAATTCCGAGAACGACGAAGAGCGTTGTTTCGGACGCTCCTTTTTCCGCGAGCCGCCCGCCAGCGTAATAGCCGAGCGTCAAGCCCAGAACGGTAATCGTGAGCACGGCGGTCCACACATAGAGCGAGTTGCCATAAAACGGCGCCACCAACTTGGCGCCCATCAATTCCACCGCCATCAGCGCCCCGCCTTCGATCAAAAGAACAAGAAACAGGTGAGGGAACTTTTTAACCACGGCTGTGTATCAACTCGCCAACGTTTCGGAGTCAAATCCACAAAGGCGCGGTGAAAACAAGCGCGATTTGCGGGCGTGCGGCGGTCTCCAGACAGCGAATAGCAAGGGATCCATTCCACTTTGGCCCGGCTTGACGGTGGAGAGGCTCGAATCCGCCGGCCGCTGGCACGATTGAGTCAATCGGTCTTCCTTCCTCGCATCCGGATTACGTCATCCTCTACAGCCGTGGTGGCGGTCTGTCTCTGCAGGTTGCACTAAAGGTGGATCGGCTTCCTCCGAAGACGATGGTCGGAGCCGGCGCGCCCCTGCGCCGAGCCAACGGCCCGAGGGCGGGCCGTCTCCATCACTGACCCGTTGAGCGAAAAGCTCCGTGGGAGCCACGCTCCTTTACGGAGGACACACGCGTTCCACCCCAAAAAATCTTAAATGTCTTGCCATGCCCTCGGGAATTGTTACAAACGGCGTAATTCTTCGGGGCTCGGGAGGAAACATGCGAAAATTTAAAAGACGTCAGCCGCACAGTTTGCCGTTTGGTTTGTTCCTGGCTGTGGTGGCAGCGTTGCTGCTGCCGGCCGCTCTCGCGCCGCGAGCAAATGCCGAGGTGGATGCTAACTTTTCCTGGGCGGCGTCTCAACTCGGTTTGGAATAATGTCCGCTAACTGGAGCGCTGGGGGCCCGCCAGGCGCTGCCGATACCGCCCTCTTCAACGGCGTATTCTTCAGTCAGCCCAATCTCACCACAGGTGATAGTGTCGGGACTCTGCAGATGACGACCGGTGTCGTTCAAAACGTCATGATCTCTGGGCGGCGGACCCTCAGCATCAGTGGCCTGGGTATTCTCGGTACCGGTATTCTGGTCGATAACCCCAATGCTTTCACGTTGAGGATTACTGCCAATCTAGCGGTCAACAATTCTCAGGCCTGGACAAACAACTCCGGTAACCTTTTCACCGTTAGTGGGAACGTAGCTCTCGATGGTAATGCCGTTACGGTGAACGGCACCGGAGATACGCTTATCTCAGGCAATGTCAGCGGTATGGGCAGCGTTTCAGACCTTAATAAGGACGGCAGCGGCACATTAACTCTTACCGGGACTAATACCTACGGCGGTGGAACAGCCGTGAACGGCGGGACCCTTCTTGTGAACAACACAAGTGGAGCGGCACTGGCACCGGAGCCGTAACGGTCAGCAACGCTGGCACTACCCTTGGCGGAACCGGCACAATCGGCACGGTAATCGTGGGTGCGGGAGCAAACATTGCGCCCTGGGAACGGCGGTAATAACACCGGAACTCTTCACCACAGGCGCGCTCACCCTTGCGGCCACCTCCAATTTTCGAGTTGATATCAACGGCACCGCCGCTGGCACCTTTGACCAAATCAAGTGGCGACAGGCGGAGTTACGATTACTGGATAGCAATCTTGTGGTCACAGTCGGCACGACATTGTCGGTCGGGCAGACATTTACCATTTTGAACAAAGTCGCCGCGGGCGCAATCAGTCGGCACATTTGCGCAAGGGAGTACCGTGATGGGCAGCAACGGTACCGTTTTCTCGGTCAGTTACACCGGAGGCGACGGCAACGACATCGTGCTACGTGGTCACGGCCGCACCGGTCCCCGAACCGAGCACATGGATCGGCGGTGCGCTTGCGATCGCCGGGCTCGCTTTCACGCAGCGCCGCAGACTGCGGAAGATTCAATACGCAGATATATGTTCGATGAATGGAAGGTCCTCCAAGCATTTCGTTCAACTCGACGCGCGATTTTACCGATGGAATAGGGAATGCGCCGCTAACGGGAGTCGAACCTGATAGCGACATTTTTGTAATGTTACGCGACCTCGCCATAAATGTGAGCTAGACTTGCGCGTTAGAGGGAAAATGCAATTCGGTCAGGTTGCACGATTCACGCAGAATTACACAGTTCGAGTGTCCGCATTTGTCCGAAAATCAATTGGCCAGTTTTTGCGTCTCCTTGTTTTGATCGAGCCGTGGCAGTCAATGTCAAGTGACACCGCAATCGAATTTTTCGGAAAGTTATAGGCGCTCATATCGCGCCGTGATTGACGATCAAGGATTGAGGAGCGAAGGTGCAAGCGCGGACCTGGATTTCATCATCTCGCCTGAGGACGCAGAACTGGCGCGTCGCAAGCGACGGATCATCGTGATCGGCTCTGTCGTGCTCGTGCTTGCAATTCTTTTCGACGTTTTCGGCAGGCGAACGGCTGGCAATGCCATTGAGAGCATGGCAGGCACGACGGCATGCTCAGAAGGCATTCGCCTTCATCGATAAAGAACAATGGACCGACGCGCGCTCTGAAGCGATGGCTGCGTACCAACTGAGCCCCGGTCAACCGGAGGCGCTGCGCGCCGTAGCGCGTTTTCTCACGCGCACGCATTCGATCGAGGCGCTCGATTTCTCGAAGAGAACTCTCAAGAAAATCTAAACTCACGCGGGTGGACGTGCGCGACGAAGCGATGATCGCGATCATCGCCGGTGACATCGCGCTGGCCGATACTGCAGTGGACGAGCTCATCGACTCACACGCCGAACCGGCCGATTGGCTGCTCGCAGCGCATCTGGCCATCAAGAAAAATCTGCCGGACGAAGCAGAGTCTTACCTGGAGAAAATCGTGGCGGATTCGCGCGCGACAGAAAGCGAACAGTTCCGGGCAACGCTGCTGCAACTCTCGCTTGCAGCCAAAAGCCCGAGCGAGCGCGCAAATGCTCTTACGCGCCTGGGAATAACTAGGCGAGGGAAAAAGCGCGACATCGCTCGACGCGCTCGTTGTTGTTGCACAAAACACGCTCGCCGCACCCGTAGATTCAAGCGATTCGACCAGGAACGAGGCTGGGCGTCTCGCCTCTGCGCTTGAAAATCATCCGCTCGCCAAAGCAAAGCATAATCTTCTCGCGTTCGACTGCGCATGCATGCCGATCCGACACAACGCGAGCAGCTGATCGCGCGCGCAATTGCCGCTTGGAAAGACTCCGATCCGGCTGATCGCCTCGACCTTGCGAGGTGGCTGAATTCCAAAGGCGAGTATCAACGCGTGATCGACAGTATTCCGCTCGAGAAAGCAGTGCAATCGAGTGACCTTTTTCTACAACACCTGGACGCGCTCGGTGGACTTGGCCGATGGAACGAAATCGAATAAGAGATGCCGGAGCGGAAAATTCCCGCTGGAGCCGTTTCTAGAGGCATGTATCTGGCACGTTGTAATGGCCAGGTCGGCGAACAAACCGCTTCTGCAAACAATTGGCAGCGCGCGCTCGAGGTTGCGGCGGGCGACGTCGCGGAAGCTAATCGCACTCGCGCAATACGCCGAGCAAAATAAAGAAACTGAAATCGCTGAGGTCGCTTATAAGGGTGCGGCGGCGGCCGCGCCTAAGTTGCGCATGGCACTGGCCTCCATGGTGATCGGACTCTGATTTGAACAGAATGCCCTCGCAGGGCCCCGACAACACGGGCGGCGGGGGCGGGGCGTCCATTCCCGACGCGACGAATAACATCTGGGGCAATGCAATACGCGGTGCAGAGCCTGCCGGATCCGGCATGATTGCTTCAACCAGCGGCTCGTCAATGCTCAACTCAGCCAACAAACTGGTGGCACGTTAGCTTCAATAGACGGCACGTTCTTAAACGATGCGATGGCCGCCAATAAGACAATTACCGCTAGCAATGGCGCCGGCAGCGGGACAAACTCCGGTGCAGCCGGCGATAACGCGGGCAGCGGGATAAACTCAGGTGCAGGCGGCGGCAGCGCCGGTCAGGGATCTGGCAACGGCACAGGTTCGGGCGGAACAACCCTCACTAGCGAACGCAGCAGCGTAACAAGGACGATCGGGGAAACCCCCGGCGGGATCCAGCCTTTTCAGGTGGATGCGAACTTTTCCTGGACCGGCGCCACTAACACGACATGGAGTGTGCCCACTAACTGGACCCGCGGGGGGACCGCCAACGCCGATACAGCCCTCTTCAACAGGCGCATTCAGCAATCAGCCCAACGTCATCGCAGCAACTGTCGCGGTCGGCGAACTGCACATGGCGACAGGTGTCGCTCAAAACGTCACGCTCTCTTACAGCGCCGCCCAGATCCTCACAATCGAGGGCTTCGGCGGTACCGGCATTCTAATCGATAACGCCAGTGCTTTCACGCTCACGATTATGCCCGTGTAGGGCTCGACGCTTCTCAGACCTGGACAAACAACTCCGGTAACCTTTTTACCGTTAGTGGGGCCACCCTGAGCCTCGGTGAGGATAATACCCTTACGGTCAACGGCACCGGAAACACGCTTATCTCAGCCGTTACCGATGGTGCCGGTGGTATGGGTTCAGACATTATTAAGGACGGTAGCGGCACGTTAACTATTACCGCGAACAATTCCTACTGCGGTGGAACAACCGTGAACAGTGGGACCCTTCTCGTGAACGGTAGGGGCGACTTGGGTGACGGGAATATCACCGTTAATAACAGCGGCACACTTGGCGGGGATTCAACTAGCCCAATTATAAGTCGTGGTGTCTTTGGTAATGGTAATACTCACCTAACTGTTGCCGCTGGAGGAAACCTTGCACCGGGAAATGGCGGAAACAACACAGCGATTATCACCGTAAACGCGCTCACACTCGAGCCAGCCTCCAATTTTAGAATAGACATCAATGGTACAATTCCTGGTATCGGGTATGACCGATTAGTTGTGACCGCATCGGGCAATGGTAGATTTGTTATCACTAACAGTAATCTTGTGGTCACAGTCGGCACGACATTGTCGGTCGGGCAGGCATTTCTCATTGGCGTAAGAACAGCAAATCGACCGATTACCGGACAATTTGCGCAAGGGAATACCGTGACGGGCAGCGACGGTACCGTTTTCCTGATCAATTACGACGGAGGCCCTGACGGCAACGACATCGTGCTCACGGTGATCCAGGCGGCGCCGGTCCCCGAGCCGAGCACATGGATCGGCGGTGCGCTTGCGATCGCCGGGCTCGGTTTCACGCAGCGCCGCAAACTGCGGAAGTTAATAGCGTTCAGTCGAGAGTGACTCGCGAAAGCTTTCGGAGTTGATAGCGTGGCGCCGTGCGGTTGGCTCTTGAACGAAACATAACAGGGGAAACGAAGCTGTCCTCTGGCTTCGCCACAAGTCTCGTTACACCTTCGCGATTTAATTCGTGTCGCAGTTTTGCGTGAACCAGCGAAATAAATACGGCGGTTCGATTGTAGCGGCAGGCGTGTCGCCTGCGGAATCTTAAACATCGCAGCCGACACGGCTGCCTCTACAGCTGTGGTGGCACGCGTGTCGCGTGCAAGCCGCAGCCAAAGGTGGATCGGCTTCTCCGAAGACGATGGCAATAATCGCCGAAGGCGCAGATATCCGGCGGCGAACCCGTCCCGCAGCCGGAGGACCAACGCGTTGAGCGTAAAGCTCCGTGGGAGCCACGCTCCTTTACGGAGGACAACGCGTTCCACCGCCTCTTTGCGATCAAAGATTGAGAACCGCAGGTGCTAACGCGATACTGGCGCATCCAAACGCAGGACCAGGATCTCATAATCTCGCCCGAGGACGCACAACTGGCGCGTCGCAAGCGACGCATCATCGTGGTCGGCTCTCTCGTGCTCGTGTTTGCAATTCTTTTCGGCATTTTCGGCAGGCGACCCGCTGGCAATGCCATTAAAGCATGGCAGGCGCGACGCCATGCTCAGAAGGCATTCGACTTCATCAATAAAGAGCAATGGGACGACGCGCGCTCTGAAGCGATGGCTGCGTACCAGCTTAGCCCCGATCAACCGGACGCGCTGCGCGCAGTGGCGCGTTACCTTACGCGCCTGCATTCGATGGAGGCGCTCGATTTCTGGAAAGAACTCTCCAAAAAAACTTCACTCACGCGGTCGGACGTGCGCGACGAAGCGATGATCGCGATCATCGCCGGTGATATCGCGCTGGCCGATACTGCAATGGACGAGCTCATCGACTCACACGCCGAACCGGCCGATTGGCTGCTCGCGGCGCAACTGGCGATCCAGAAAAATCTGCCGGACGAAGCAAAGTCTTACCTGGAGAAAATCGTGGCGGATTCGCGCGCGACAGAAAACGAACAGTTCCGGGCAACGCTGCTGCAAGTCTCGCTTGCAGCCAACAGCCCGAGCGAGCGCGCAAATGCTCTTACGCGCCTGGGAAAACTAGCCGAAGGGAAGACCGCGACATCGCTCGACGCGCTTGTTGTTGTTGCGCAAAACACGCTCTCCGCACCTGCTGATTCAAGCGATGCCACCAGGAACCAGGCCGGGCGTCTCGCCTCCGCGCTTGAAAATCATCCGCTCGCCAAAGCAAAGCATAAACTTCTCGCGTTCGATCTGCGCATGCATGCCGATCCGACACAGCGCGAGCAGTTGATCGCGCGCGCAATTGCCGATTGGAAAGACTCCGATCCAGCCGATCGCCTCGACCTTGCGAGATGGCTGAATTCCAAAGGCGAGTTTCAACGCGTGATCGATAGCATTCCGCTCGAGCAAGCAGTGCAATCGAGTGACCTTTTTCTACAACACCTCGACGCGCTCGGCGGACTTGGCCGATGGAACGAAATCGAACAAGAGGTCAGGAGCGGAAAATTCCCGCTGGAGCCGTTTCTAGAGGCCATGTATCTGGCACGTTGTAACAGCCAGCTCGGCGAACAAACCGCTTCTGCAAACAATTGGCAGCGCGCGCTCGAGGCCGCCCAAGGCGACGCGCGAAAGTTAATCACACTCGCCCAATACGCCGAGCAAAATAAAGAAGCTGAAATCGCCGAGGTCGCCTATAACAATGCCGCAGCGATATCGCCCCGATTGCGCCTAGCATGGGATGGCCGGCTGCGGCTGGCGCAGGCGAGCCGCGACACAAAAAGAATTCATGGAGTCCTGGCGAATATGCTCGCACTTTGGCCTGACGATCTCGCCATTCAAAACGACGAAGCCTATTCGCGGTTGCTGCTTTGTCCCCCTGCTGCCCCGGAAACGAAACGCCAGGCGGCGACTATCGAAAAGCTCGCAGAAAAACTAATCCAGCGCGAGCCGCAGAGTCTGCCACATCGAACGCTCCTGGCGCTGGCTCTGCTGCGACAGGAACGCGCCGAAGACGCGCTAAGGGTGTATTCCCAACTACAGGTCAAGCAAGATGCAGTCTCCGGTTCGGCGCTGGCAGTGCACGCCGCCATTTTGGCTGCTACTGCGAATGTGGAAAACGCCAAAACCGAAGCAGCGCAGCTCAAGCGAGAACAACTTCTTCCCGAAGAACAAGCGCTTGTTGAAAGCCTACCGGGTAGCTAAGTCTCACCGGTTCCTCGGGACATTTCTTACGACAAGTCATTACCGAAGATTTGTCGTAAAAAGTGTTCTTAGCTTGGGCACGTACACTCACGCAAAATTAAATTGACCTCGACTATGACATCCTGCCAGTCTCACAGATTATGCGACTGTTGACTGAGCTCGTGATTATCGGGGCTCTGATTTTCCTCGGTTGGAACAAACCTTTCAAGGATCAGGTTGCCCAGGCAAGCACAACAATCACCACTAAATTGAGCGGCCTTGGTTCGAAGCTACAGAAACATCAGGACCCCTCCGTGCGCAGATATTAGCAACATCTAATTTGCGGCGCTTGAGCGAGCCGAAGGCGAATTAACTCAAAACTGTAGATGTTCAACTCCTGCGTTGAACCTACTCGTTCACAACCTCGATCTGCTTATCGATCACTTGATTGGTAAACCGGTCAATCGCCACATGCACCCAGTAATGCTGTTCTCCTTGCACAACAAATTTGTTCGCCTGTCCAATGCTAGTCGCATCCGGCGCGTAGCGCCCAGTCTGCGCAATTACATCGATCAGGAGTCCCCAGGTTCTCGTTTGCGTCGTGTCGCTCAAAGCGCGCACTACTGTTTCTTGCCGCTCCTCGGTACTGCCGATCGTACTGCCAACGGCGGCTGCCAGGCGGGCCAGATCCTGCCGACCAACGGGCTGACCACCGTCATAACCAGCTGGCTGCGCGCTCGTCGCATTCGCAATGAGCGTGGCAGCGGGAGTCGCGGAGCTGGGAGGAACACCACTCCCTGGTGGTGGCCAAATTGGCAACGCTCCAGTTAAAAGGGCAGCGATAACTGCGCTGTTCCGAGTGTTGATATTTACCGGGCCGGCACGCAACGGATACCGAAAGTGATAAGTAGCCATGTTATCAGTTGTGTTATAGGTAAAGAAATCAAGCAACGCTGCCTCGCTGCTGCCTGATGTGCGAAAATCGAGCGTGTTACCAGTTATTGGGTTATACGCGTAGCCAAGCTCCCCGACGTTTTCGAAAGGGCGTTGAAGCGCTGGTGTAACGGTTGCCGTCGGTGACGGCCCTGGGATAGGCGTGCCCATCGCAATAACCGGATTCCGGTCCTCTGCTCCCCAGGCGACGGCAGGGGCAGGCGCATATTCGATTCCCATAGTAACTTGGTCGGCGTCGTATTGGTCGATTATGCACGCCCCAAGAGAAAGAATCTGACCAATGGTGTGCCCTGGATACGCGTAGTTAAGAATTTGAAACAAGTCCGGTTGCGGAGAGCCGTTTGGCGCCGGAGTTGGGATCGCCGATAATAGCGCCGTACCCTGCGTACCTACGTATTGCCAGCGGCGAGCCGTATTGGACCACTGTAATCCGAAGTTCGCTTGGATAGCAGGTGCATTGCCAGGTGAAGGCGACGGTGTTGGGCTGCTCCCTAAAAGGCTAATTTGATCCAGTTGAAACCGCTGGGAGATCGGATTGGTAGCGGTGTGCCATGTCGGGCTATTTAGCTCGCGCGAAAAAGTACCAAGGTATTGCAGCAAGTTGGGACTCGCGCCGAGGGAAGACAGCACGAGTTGGATGAGTTTCGATCGCGTGGTAAACGCTTGGTCCGTGCGGCCCCTGGCATTAAGTGTGGGGCTGACGGTCAGGAAATCACTGCTGTTATTCACAAAGTAGGTTACAAACTCTGTCGGTGACGGTGAAAGGTCAGGAAAGGTTTTGTTCGTAGGGACGAGCGTCGTCGCATAATTCCTCCATCCCACCATCCTGCTAATCGTTAATGGATTAGGTGTACTGCCCAGCGGCGTCAGACGCAGTGCGGTAAGATCGGCAAACGCCACAGTCCCCTTTCTGCCAGGGTAAACCGTGCGGCTCGGCGACGGTGACGCAATTGTCACCGCGACCGGCATAGGCGATGGAAGGCCTACGAGATTAGCATCCAGGAGTCCCCCCTCATCATAAATTGCATACGCATACCGGCCTATGACATTGGCCGGCGAAGGTGAAGGAGTTGCGCCTGCGGCAGTGACAAAAACCCAATCCGGCGTCACCGCATCAAACGTAGGCGTTGGCGAAGGGTCGTTGGTGTTCACATTTCCCTTCGGAATCAAGTAATGTCCGTTCCAACGCGTACTGGTAACGCAACGGCCATTGGCGGAAACATCGGTCATTGAATTAACGGCCGAAGCACGACTCGGCCGCGCCGGCGGCATGAGTGGGTCTGAGCGATCGCTCCGCCGAATCAGGTTATAGACGCCAGTAAGATTTACATTGCGCTGAGGAACCATGTAGGCAGCGGACGTAGGGGTATAGATGGTAAGATCGACGCCATTCACATTTACAATACTGTTAGTCGACGCGACCGGTCCGTGATCTCCTGCCGGAGATCGCCGATGATGTTGTCCGTCGCACTTTGTGCTAATTGATCCACATTCGACTGATTGAAGCTGCTGTGCGCAACCTGACGGTCGCCTGTCGCACGGGACAGATAGGCCGCACTCAATCCGGTTAACAGCACCACGAACGCGAGGACAATGAGAAGCGCAGCGGTGCGTTGACGTGAAGAAACCGGTGTCGGGGGCCAAGCCATCTTACAACGTCTTCAGATCGAAGTAGCGACTATAGATCCGAATCCCCTTTGCAGCTTCCCGCGGGATAAGGAGATTCGAGGGGGTTTGTCAGTCTGCGCAATTGATTCCACAACGGTTCTCCACTTGTTTTCCAGATCTCCAATCTTTTTGCCCGCATTACAAATTCCGTTGGCGTTCTTGAAGTCTGCCAAGTCAGCAGCGAGATCGGTGACGTCGCCATAACCCACATTCGAAGAGGCTGCCTGGATCAGTTCGCGCGCTTCGGGATTGATCACAGCGATCGCCACGCCAATTGCCTCTACCTGGCTTAGGCCAATACTTGGGGGGTCGCTTATCTTTTGCCGATTGATAGTATCCTCCCACCTGTCCCAGGGCCAATCCGTCACGCGCCCATTCTTTAAAAGGTAAAAATATTCAAACCGGAAAACGCCAGGGCCAATTACCTCGTAATCTGCGTCGAAGCTGGTGTTCTGGGTGTTGTCGTTATGATTGCAGCCTGCCACTGTCCTCCCCACGGACCCACGCCAGCAGTCACCTGCCCAGGGACAAAAATAACCGGATACGGTTTGTTTGTGGCGTTGTTGTCATCCACTCCGGCCCAATGCAGCCCCTTCGCCATTCGTTCAAGTCTCCCATAGCTGCCGGCAGCCCAACTCTGCGTACTTTCGTTGACCCGATAAGCGACGAGCGAAACCGGACTGTGCGCGCCGGCAGGATCGCCGGAGGGATAGTAGCCGGGCACCTCACTGAAAAAAGCAACCTGGTCACTTCCCTTGTCAGCATTTTTCCCCTGCCCCCAACCGTGTCCGTTGCCATGTCCCTTATATCCTGAACGCTGTTTTACGTAGTAATCAATGTCAGTGCGTTTTAGCATCTGCGCGAAATCCAGTGCCATCCGATCAAATACAACTCTCGCCTGCGTGTCGTATCGATATGCTTGTTACCAGTTCGCGTAACAGCCGTGGCACTATTCATTAACTGAGCCACCACGAAAATAATTATGACGAGCACAACTATCGATACGAGTAGCTCCGTGAGGGTAAAAGCTTCGCCAGGTCGCGCCTTCGACCGAGTTGTAGCCACGGCACTGCGTCGCCGTGTCGAAGGGACGAACACCGCTTGCCCGTTTCGACGTAGCGAGCCGGCTAAAACACTCTGCACATTGTTTGTATTCATCGATTAACAGCGAGCAAGGTAGTGACCGAGCCTGCCGGCACGCCGCTGTCAGGATCTAATGCTGCCGGCCAGGTAACATGGATACTTGCCAGTGAAGTAGTTTGCGTCGGTGGCGTCATATACGTGATCTTTGCTCTAAAGACCGCGTTGCCGGCACGTTGTTCGGCTGGGTCACAGTGCCAGTTGGCTTTGCTTCGTTCGTGAAATACATCGTGTCGGGCGTTGCTACATTTCGCCAGTGGCCGTTCAAATTAGACCAGTCACAAGGCTCATTCGGATCGGAGGATCGGGGCAGGCCTTTGAAGCTTGTCCGGAGGCAGTCGGACATCGGCCCGTAAGAAGGAAGAGATTTGTGAAATGATCTGGTTGGCTGTCGTCTGTTGAATGCTGCTCTGTTGGGTCTTTAAACACGTCGGCAGCAATCCCATTAAGGCGATCAGGCAAATAGCAGCGACGCCCAAAGCTAATGTTACTTCAACCAATGCGAATCCAGCGATTTGCTGGCCAAACAATTTCATGCGTGCGCGTATTCTGATCGGACGCAGTCACAGGACCAAGGCAGACGCATGATTCCGTCAACTGCGTTGTCACTGGCTGGAAAACGCTTCATCGGCGATAAATCCTTACGTCGCCCGCAAACCCGTTGATTTGAACTGCGACAACGTTGCCAGAAAAAGTTTGATCCGCCGGTTCCGCCACCGCTCGGAGGGGGAGACGCAGTGCCATGCGTTTGAATCAACCTGATTTCCACCACTCGCCTGATATCGTAGCTGTCTCCGTTTACCCTGCTTTCGCCGCGCGGACTAAACTGCAATAGTCTGGAAAATGTGTATCGCGCAGCCGGCTCTGGATTCCCGACGGATATTGAGAAGTTATAGGGCGTCGTATATGGCGCAGTGTTCGGCGGTGCCGAATTTAGTTCGCCAAATCGAGAATAGCTGCAGCCTGCGCCAGGATCATTCTGAAGGGCTGGATGTGTATCAAATGTGTTGCCTGTACAGTCTGATTGGCATATGGCGAAGAGAGGAAGATGAATGTTCTCGATTCTTACGAGTTTCCCAATTGAGTAAGTTTGGTTGGATCATTGTGCCGTTGCCTAAACCATACAATTGGTTCTGTTCTCTGAGGCAACAAGATATTGGAACTCTGCCAAGTCAGTGCGTTGGCGGATTCGTTGATGATTGCGAAATGTCTTCCTCATAGAAGCCGACCCAAGTGTAGGTGTTGTTAGTTTTTGCGTACGTGCGCGCAGCCTCAAGCATGGCCTTGATCGTGTACGCGGCGCTTGTAACATCGGTGCCGCTTTTGATCGCGGTGAACGCGGGAGCAATCAACAGCATCAACAGGCTAACGATGCTGACCACGATCAACAATTCGAGCAACGTAAAAGCGCCGACGCGCTCACGTGGTTTCGGTAGCGTAAAGCCCCGAAAGCTTTCCGCGCCAAGCTCCGTGGAGGTCGGAGTTCGGAGGTCCCACGTCAGATACAATGCGCGCTGGGTTCGAAACGTCCGCTAAACACTGATCTCTGACTTCTGACGCTGGTTGCTGCGCTTTGTCACTATGGCGAGTGTTTTCAGCTCGCGTTGAGAATAAGCGGACTGCTGGCTAGACTGTCTGTCGGGGTGAATCCCTGAATTTTTGGCTGCTTTTTTGTAGGATTTCACCCCTACAGGCGGCTCCAACTTTAGGACAATCCCCTTAAGTACAAGGTTACGCAGTACAACGCCAACATAAAGGGCGCGCTGCACGCATGCCGAACAGGCCGTACCACACCTCAGAAAGACAGTGCCGCAACAAATTAGTTCGCCCAGGAAATCCCTGACAAAAGAGCCCGACAAGTTATCAGGGAAACGCCCGACAGAACAAAAGTGCTCGTTGTTTATCGGACAGGTTCGTAGGCACGGTTGATTACCTGATTACTTGCCGCCGGACTAGGAGCAGGTGGTTCCCCGGGAGCGCAAGCCCCACTGAGTCCTCCACACGAGAGATGTGGGTTGTCTGATTTCCTGGTGGGGTCCTTGTCGCCGTTAACGGTATCGGCCTTTGAAGTGCTCCTGTAGGTGGTTCCATCCCAAAGACAAATCCGTTCCCACTGTTCTTCCCGTAACTTGAAAACTGTGGCGTGAGTCGCGAACGCTTGCTTGTTGCGGTTTTTGCCCTTGCCGCTAGTGCCGATGACGTAGGAATCAAGGTCACTAGCCGGGGGCTGGAACGGGTGGTTTCTGAGGAGTAGCAACCGTCTCCGGCGCTATCAGGCGTGTCGGGCTCTCAGCGAGGAAAGAAGCTAGGCTGGAGGGTCCAAACGATTGTTGAAAGCCTACTGGGTAGCTGAAGACTCACCGGTTCCTTGGGACATTTCTTACGACAAGTCATTACCGAAGATTTGTCGTCAAAAGTGTTCGCAGATTGGGCACGTGTAATCACTAAAATTGAATTGACCTCGACTGTGGCATCCTGCCAGTGTCAAAGACTATGCGACGACTCTTGGTTGAAATCGTGATTATTGCGGCCGTGATTTATCTCGGCTGGAACACACCTTTCAAAGATTGGACGGCCCAGCGGTACGAAAAGATAAACTCTACATTCGACAGCATGGGGGGGTCCTTACAAAAGAATCAGGATCCCTCCGTAAAGCGTTACTAGATCAACCCGAACAAAGGACCAGGTCCGGCCGCGGCGTAGCTACTGACGCAGCCCGGTAGCCACTTCTTCTGATACCCGCGTAGCGACGGGGCAGACGGCGCTATTGTTTACGGCCCTCGATCGTAACCTGCACCGAGTAAATCCTGCTCGGTTTCATGATGAACACGCTCCTAAACATCGACACACTTCTGGATCGTGCTGAAATGCGATAGCGTGGCCGCGGCGGGAAGCGGATCGGCTTTGCTACTCGACAACTTCCTCAAGCTGTGTACCGAGCAACAGTTCCGTCGTCGCGATCAAGTGCGATGTGGAGCCAATAGCGTTTTTCGCCCTGGACGATGAATTTTGACGGGTCGGTAAAGATCTGGTGTCCCCGGAGCGTAACTTCCCGTTTGCGCGATTACGTCGATCATCAGGTTCCAGGCTCGCGCTTGACCCACCTCTGCCAATGCGCGCGCGATCGTCTGCTTTGCTTCGTCCGAGGTTGCGAGACTAGGCACAGCCGCATGCGGCTACTCGGCCAACCGGGCAACATCGGCTCGGGTTAACGCTGGACCATGCCCGAGGACCGTATTCGTCGTCTCTTGAACAATAGCTTGCCTGCTGGAAAATCTTTTGTGTTTCAGAGCTAAGACGAGTAGAAGATTCTCGAGCTGATCTTCAATAGCGCTCGCCCAAATGATGGTGGCAAGAACAGGGCCGTTTCTTGTGTTAAGGTTCACAGTCCCCGCGCGGTTATGCTATTTTTTTTTTGCACGTGTTTTACGTAAAGAAATCGAGCAGCGCCTGGCATTATTGTCGAAGACGAGAAATTCAGGGTCTTGCTCGGCGTCTGGGAAAGCGGGTCCGGGCTATAAGCGTAACCAAATTCGCCGACATTCTCAAAACGCCGATTGAGCAATGGGTAGCTCGCCTGGCACAGGCGGCGGATACGGCGCGAACGGCGGTCGGTCCTCATTCTGATTAGGATCGTCGAATGACATGCGTTCTATCCCGTAGACGTAGTTTGCGGGGATGCCGGGACCGTAAGGGTCGATGATGGTAATGGTGTTGCCAGTTGGTGCGCCGCCCTAGTCAGGTAAGAATCATGTATATCGTCGGTGTCGTATTGATCGATTATCGCAGCTCCGATCTGTGAACGTGTTACGCACGTGATTGGGATCATTAACGTTAATCGCCTGGTTCATGGCATAGTCGATGACTTGGAAAAAGTCTGGGTCCGTGTCGGTTGGCAACGGGGTGAGCTGGTGGACATATTTCCAATGACCGTAATAGTTGGGATCAGTAAAGCGAGTGCCGTTTGCAAAGGTTCCGGGACCCATACTCAACCCAAATAGCCCCTCGAGTTCGGTATTCCTCTGCTTGCCGTAAGCGTGACCTTGACCGTGGTTACCGGGATAAAACCAGGGAGCCGGTATCATCAGAGGCCAGGTTATTCATGTCCCACCTTGCGCCGGATAATGAACCGGCCAGCTGGAGCCAGGAGGGCGCTGGCCGATTGTATTCGCGAGAAAACGTCCCGAGGTACTGGAGCAGGCTCTGCGGGAACTGGCCTGGTGGATTATCAAGAGCTCTTTGAAGTCTTATTAATTCCTGCCGAATCATTACCCCCGGTCGGTTCGTCCGAGTTTGCGAAACGCACTGGTGGACACTGTGGTGAAAGGTGTGGTGAAAGGCGGGACACCCCCGAGGAAATACTTCGCGTAATTATCTGCTGAAGCAAAAACGGAACGCGGGGTTATTGAAAGAGGCACCAGTCTGTTGCGTGGTGGCATAGTTTCGCCAGCCCATGAACTTGTTAATTGGAGTAAAGCTAGGAAAAGCGCCCATGCTGTTGGCTGGGGTTGTCGGGGTTATCACCGTCGGCGTCGCCGGCAGAGCTGTGACATCACCGAAAGCGATGGTTCCCTTCCTCGCGAGGTTTACCGGCCAGGGAGTCGAGTCAGCGAATGGGAAGCCGGTAGATCGTAAAGTGAACGGTTCCGGTACCGGTGCCATTGCGGTTTGTTGCGCTGAGCGTGACCGTCCACTGTCCGGGGCAGTCGGTGTGCCAGTGACGTTTCCGTTGGTCGTATTTATGGTTAACCGTGGGGCAGAAATTTGCACGAAACTGTCCGGACTCCCATTTGTATTAAACAGCAGGGGAGCACGCAACTCCAGTGGCTAAGGTTACATTTGTATTTTGCGGCGTAAACTTTGGCGCCTGACCCGCCACGAGCATAACCTCACTTTCGTCCGAAGGATACTTCGCAGGGCGCGTTCGAGCAGGCCGCGTAGGGAGAGCAGGCAGATTCAGGCTCGCATAGTTGGGGAATCCCCCAACGTTGACATCGACCAGCCCGCCTTCGTCATAAACGGCGAACGCATATCTTCGATTACCGCACTCGGCGCGGGCGTGGGACTTGGACCCTGAGCAGTTACCAGCACCCAGTCCGGCGCTGATGAAACTGGATATAGGGGTAGAGTCAATGGTGGTACCTGTGCTTGCTCGAGGGATCAAGTAATGGCTGTTCCAACGAGCAGGACTAATGACGCGCCCGTTCGCCGCGGCATCGTCAGAGCTGACACTGGATGTCCGGCCTGTGGGGTCTCCTGAGAAACTCCGCCGGAGTAAATTTGGGATCGGCGCGTAAGGAGTGATCGAGTGGAACGCCGTAGCGCGTATCGGCTGAATGGTGTTTTGCGTTATGGCATTAGTGACGATTTCCTGTTTAAGATCGCTGACAGTGATGTCGAGAGCGCGTACGGGCGAGCAGATCCGCGGAGGTATCGTGGTAGCTCGACTGGGCAAGCTGCCGATCGGTGGTAGTGCGGGTGAGATAAGCAAGGCTCAAACCAGTAGCAAGCACCACAAGGGCGAGAACAATGATCAGCGCAGCGCCTTTAGATGCGTTATAATGAGAATGTGTGAACTTTTTCATAGGGTAACACCTTTCATGGAGTTAGAGGGGTTGCTGGAAGACGTTGAAATAAGTTTGTACAGCCGAATACTAAAAATGGCGGGAATTGACAAGCTCGCATTTACGTCAGGTGCGCTGCGACCCCATTCGACGAATCGCTCGGAAAGGTTAGGAGGCAAAATAATCATTAAGTACCCGGAGAGAGGTAAAAAAAGCGTTCGTATAGCCGAATGCCGGCAACCGCGGATGCGCGGCATACGCAGAGCGGGATTTGGATTGTTAGGAATAGCATTGAGCGTGTTTTGCCACTGGTACCGCAACTGGCCGGGAGTCATACCCGTGGTGTAATGAGCAAGGAAGTTGCCGTTCCCAGAAGTAGACAGGGTTGCAATCTGCGAAGCAGTAAGGAGCACTTTGCTGGTGGGATCAATCGTCGCAATGTCCACTACTACTGCGGCGACGTCTTGCATTCCATTTGGGTCGGTGTTGCCAATTCGCGTGTCCCACGGAATATCAGTGAAAATGGCGGGGTAAGTCGTGCCACCTACTACCTTCCCCTTCAGTAAGTAATAATATTCAAAGCGCGAAAACCTGTGGACCGCACCACCTCGTACGCCGCGTCTGTGGTCATGTGTCCCGGCATAAGGCCAGGCCGGCGCAAATGTAGTGGATTCGGTGTTGGCGATGGCAACCTCCAACAGGGATCGGCGAAGCAACAGGTATTGGTATGAAAGACAACAGGAGTGTCTCCGGTTGACACGGCGTTCCAGACTAACCTTTTCCCAACCGCTGTAGCTTATTGCAGTCTGCGCATGGGTTGGGCGTTGGTGTCGGGTTATACACTCGATAAGCCACGAGCGAGAGAGGACTTTGCGAGCTGGTCGGTGGATAGTAACCCGGCACCGCGCTGTAAAATGCTATCTGATCGTTTCCGGGCTGTAGCACGTGACGCAGCGGAGACGCTGCAGATGACTTAAGATAATAATCGACGTCAGAGCGTTTCACCATTTGTGCGAAATCGACTGCCATTCGATCCAGCAGCTGTCGCGCTTGCGAGATCTGCATCCATTTGTTTCTGGCCAAGAGTGGCAACATTCGCCGCGCTCTTGAGAAGCTGGGCGCTTAGAAAAACAAGCAGCGCGAGCACGCCAACACTAACTACGAGTTCGGCCAAGGTGAAGGCGCGGGAGCTTTGCTGTAGCGGCAGGCGTATCGCCTGTGAGGGGCTAAGTGCTGCAGTTGGCACGGTCGACTCTAAAGAAGACTTGTGTTGTTCTGTTATCGTTTCCTGACGCATCGCGCTAATTCCTGTCGAACGCGGCAAACATTTCTGTTGATCCGCTCGCTTTGTCCGACGTGGCAGCTGCCGGCCACGAAACCTTCACATCCGCATAACGTCAATCGGCAGGAAATGCCATGTAATGCCACTCGTACGATAGCGCGCGATTTCCCGAGCCGCTGGACTGGCCGTCAAAAAATGCGTCTGAATGCCGTTCGTTGCAAAGCTTAACGCGAACTGGAACGAAGTATTACTCGTCGACGGGAGTCGCCCGCAGGTCCGCGATCACCGCAGCCATGATGTTCGTCGCTGCGGTCTGGGATGCCGCGCTACGAGTCGTCTGCACACCGACCGGGATTATGCCGATAACGGCAATTAAACAAAACGCGGCGATACCAAGAGCGAGAGTTACCGACGAGGAGAAAAAGCGGCGCTGTCACAGATAACTTTCAGCGCGGAATTTCAGGTGCGCCGATTCCATTAAATTCACGCAACGAGATTTCGGCTGTTGTTATCTATTGTGGGGCCGTGCGTTGGCTGAAATGCTATCTCAGCCGCTGGTTGAAGGGGAAGAAAGCTCGGTATCCATTGTTGACTGTGCTATTATTGATCCGAGCTTCGCCGCGCGGGCTGAACTCGACCGCCTTTACAAAATGATACTGCGCCGTCGGTGCCGGATTTCCTACGGGGTACCAAATGGCTTTGTGGAGCTCGAAGGACTCGTGTCTGGCCGAGCAACCTGTCGGAAAATATTGGCCGCGTATCAAACGTCGAACCGGTGCCGTTTGGGGCGTCTGTGTGTGTCCACAGGTGAACGTTGTCATATCTTTGTTAGTTTGCCTCAGTTGGGTAAGACCTGTGGTCAGGTTCTGCTGACCTAAGGTTGCTAAGGTCGATATAAAATTATTGAGAAAGTTCCGTCCTCTGACGCCACGATTGAAATTACAACTCGGCCAACGCCAGCCGTGCCTGAGATTGGTCGGAATGATCTCTCCTTAAAAAAACCAACCCAGGTGTAAGTGTTGTTTGCCTTCGCGTATGTGCGGGCGGTATCGAGCGCGCCTTTGATCGTATATGCGGCACTGGTGACGTCGGTTCCGCCTTTGATGTATGTGAATGCTGGAGCCATCAGCACAAGCAAGAGTCGCGATGATGCCGACGACGATGAGCAGCTCGAGCAAGGTAAAAGCGTTGAAGCGTTTCAGTGATCCACCCCCGTGTATCCTACGGCGGACAAGTCGGTGATCGGTTGAACCGCACCGGAATGGATTTGAAAGGGCGAAGAGGGCCCGCAGTCGAAGGAGCGAAATGGCGATGCATTCGAACGCTGCCCACGGAAACGATTTTGAAGTTTCGTCATTTTGTCGTTCCTTCGCCGCGTATAAGGAGAGAGCGCATTCATGTTTACGCGGCTTCTGTGTTTACGCGGTTCGGCATTCCAACGCTCATTCGTGTGATCCGCCTGCCACTCCATAGCCGCCAGAAGGTGGGTGCGAACCGTGGTTTCTTAAAGCGAAAATTTCTATCACATAGTTCTCCGGGAAAATTCGAGCGAAGTTCGCGAAATTGTTTTTCAAAGAGGGGGATTTCCAATCTGCCTGCTTTGGAAAGGCTAACAGGAGACTGGGCGCTCTCAAAAAATGAGCGAAGGTTGCTGGGGGCAACCATCTTTGGCGGCGAAGTATATTGAGAACCCGCCGGGTGGAAGTGCTCGGCTGCGAAGGGTTTTACAGCCCCGGCAACAATTTGAATCGGCGGTTCTTTTGGTATCGAAACGATGTAAAACCGCGCCGATCCAGTGTCAGGATTTGATCGGTCCCTGAGAGCTCTGCGATCCACGCGAGGGTCGCGTCCGGAAAATCCATGGACACAGCGGCATATTTGCTCATTAATCCAATGGCGGCAGCGAGCGCCTCGCCGCTAAAGGCGTCACGCACTTCGGTAGCGCTGTCAGCGAGGAAGGAAGCGAGGCTGGATGGTCCGTCCCGCACATCTGAAAGGAAGTAAAACGCCTCGGTGATCACCGCCCCGGTCGTAACCAGCCGCGAGCCGTGCAAGCGCGCCATACAGCTCTGCACCTGATCGTGATCCGGTTCCGATCGGTCGAGCAGCGCAACCAGCGGACCGGTGTCAAACAGAACGATGTTCATCGACGCCAATTGCGCTGGCGAATAGTTCCGCACGGGATCTTTCGCCGGGCTCGGCAAACTGGCAATGCTTCAACCAAATGACGGACACGGTTAAAGTCGTATCCGCTTTATTTCTCGATCAATCAGATCGTGCACAAGCGATGAATCGTCGCGTTTCTCAGCGGCGGCGCGCCGCCTGAGAGCCTCGCGATGTTTTACAGGGAGACGGATGGTCACCGTCGTTCCATGAAATAAACGAAAGGCGTGTAAAACAGACTGCAAGAAAGGATCAGATCCAAAACGCGTTCCTCACCACGGACAAGGAGGCCTCCAGCCACGAGTCAAAAAGCCTGAAGAAAAGACTTCACAAGCGCCTGACAACACACTATAAATCCGCCTATGAATATGGATCGCCGCTATATTTTACTTGTCGCCCCAGTCGTATGTGCCCTGGCAAATTGGCTGCCAAATAATCTGCGTGCTGAGGATCTCGACGGAAGCAAAGGTTACTCAAGTCGTGCAGGACGTTAAAGTGGTACCATCCGGCGCAGCGGCGCGCCCGGCGGTGGTCAACGAGACTGTTCGCCAGGGCAACGCGGTGCAAACCGGCACCCAGTCCAGGAGCGAGCTGACGTTTAAGGACCAAACGATCACGCGTTTGGGCGAGAAAACTATTTACAACATAGGAGGCGGGCGGACGATCGAGCTGGGCAGCGGACAATTTTTGCTTTATGTGCCAAAGAACAAGGGGGGCGCACAGGTCAAGATGGGTCCGGTCACGGCAGCAATTACTGGCACAACGGTATATGGCCAGGTCTATCCGAGCGGAATCATCGAATTTACTGTGCTCGAAGGATCGGCGTGCCTTCACTTGGACAGCGTGGGCCAAACCTTGCAGGTCAATGGAGGTCAAATGATAGTTTACGATCCGGTCTACCGGAGATTGGAGGACCCGACTTATATTGATCTTCAACAGAATCTCTCTTCTCCTCTTGTTCGAGACTTTCGGCCATTGCCCAGTGCGGGTCTCATTAACGACGAAATTCAAAGCCAGCATCAGGTTGCGGCCCCGAATGGCGATTTGGACCAGGCGGTCAGAGCAGCGGGAGCGGCCAGCATCGAGAGCGCCACGCCGGACCAATTTATGGCAGCATTTAGTTCGCTCCTCGTTCGTTACCCTCCCAGCCAGCGTCAGATGCTTGTAGCCGGAGCGGTGAGAGCCCGTCCTGATCTTGCAGACAGGATCCAAGCTGCGGCCAAAGGGGTGTTGCCTGCGCGGCGGTACTACGGGAAAGACGGAAAAGATTATAAAGATTATAAAGAGTACAAAGGGAAGGAACTTCCCGAGCCGTGTCCGCCGTGACAATCAACCGGTGATCCCGTTCATACCCGTTCCGCTCACTCCACAGGTTAATTCGCCTGAAAAACCGGCGAATAGCAACTAGAACCGGCCGGTCCAGCTGGAATAGTCAGTCATCGAATCTCAGTTTTGTCGCTGCGTTGACAACCAAAATGGAACCGTTACGGTTCCGCCGTGCCGACGATCACTTTGAAGAACATTCCGGCAGATTTGCACCGGCAGCTAAAGAAACGCGCAGAGGAACATCATCGCAGCCTGAACAAGGAAATAATCGCGACGTTAAAAAGCGCGGCGAGCGGAACCATCCAGCTTGACCCGACAAAGCTGGAAGAATCCGTTCGTCAGGCAAGGGCTCTGTTTCGCCGACCATCACTGCGCGAGAGATCGATCGATGGAAACGCGAAGGGCGGTTGTAACGATTCGCGCGCACATGTGATTTGCGTCGACACCAATATCATCTGTTACCGTTACATGGCTTCGCCGTTTTCGGCGGCCGCCGACGCGGCCTGGGCGAAAGATGCAGATTGGATCATGCCGATTCTGTGGCGTTCGGAGTTACGGAACGCGCTGGCTGGTTCAATACGACGACGGTCGTTAACCGTTGAAGAGGCAATCGCCATTGCGAACCTCGCCGAGGCCATGTTGGATCGAAAGGAATTCGCGGTTTCGACTTCGGCGGTTCTTCAGCTCGTTTCGAGATCGAATTGCTCGGCTTATGATTGTGAGTTCGTCGCACTGGCGCATGCGAACGGAGTTCGCTTATTAACTGTCGATCGGCAGATTCTGCGTGAATTTCCAGAGGTCGCGATTTCCTTGGAGAAGTTCGTGCGAGACTGAGGTTGAGTTACCAGGTAGGGCGGGCAGTCCTGCGCGCGGCTTCTATCCGCTGCGCCCACTGCAGATCATCGGCAGGATTGTTGCGACCTGACACACCCGCCTCTACACTTTGCGCCTATGCCGTACAAAGATATTGCTCCGCCTGCGGGCGAAAAAATTACCAGAACCGACAGGTTAAATGTGCCGGATCAACCAATCATTCCTTTCATTCGCGGAGATGGGACAGGGCCTGATATCTGGGCGGCGAGTGTGCGCGTGTTCGATGCGGCAGTTGAAAAGGCATACGGCGGCAGGAAAAAAATCGCCTGGTTCGAAGTTTTCGCCGGCCAGACAGCGAAGGATAAATTCGATGAATGGCTGCCAGACGACACTGTGGAAGCGTTTCGCGAATACTTGGTCGGCATCAAAGGCCCATTGACCACGCCCGTAGGTGGCGGCATTCGCTCACTCAACGTTGCGCTGCGGCAGTTGCTCGATCTTTTCGTTTGCCTCCGGCCAATTCAATACTTCGAAGGCGTCCCCTCGCCCGTCAAACATCCGGAGAAAGTGAACATGATTATCTTCCGCGAAAACACGGAGGATATTTATGCGGGAATCGAATACGCGGCCGGCACGCCTGAGGCGCAAAAAGTTCTCGATTTTTTGCAAAAGGAATTTCCGAAACAGTTCGAGAAGGTTCGTTTCGGCACGAAAGAAAAAGCGAAGACTTTTTGGAAGATGGTCGGCGCGCCAGAGAGCGATGATGTGCTTGTAGGAATCGGGATCAAACCGGTCAGTTATTCAGGCAGTCTGCGGCTCATTCACAGCGCGATCTCGTACGCGATTCAAAATCGGCGCAAGAGCGTGACCCTCGTGCACAAGGGCAACATCATGAAATTCACCGAAGGCGCATTCCGCGATTGGGGTTTTGAAATCGCAAAAAAATATTTTGGCGCGGAAGAATTCGACGGCGGGCCGTGGTGTAGAATTCCCATGGGGAAACCGGGTGCGGGAATCGTGATAAAGGATGCGATTGCCGACATCACGCTCCAACAAGTCTTGACGCGGCCGGAAGATTTTGACGTTATCGCCACGCTAAATTTGAATGGCGATTACCTGAGCGACGCGCTCGCCGCCCAAGTGGGCGGAATCGGCATCGCGCCAGGCGGAAATATCAATTACATCACCGGTCACGCCGTTTTCGAAGCTACTCATGGCACCGCGCCGAAATATGCGAACCAGGACAAGGTGAATCCCGGCTCGGTGATTCTTTCCGGTGAAATGATGTTCCGGTACATGGGATGGACCGAAGCTGCCGACCTGATTCTCAAAGGATTGAGCGGCGCGATCGAAAGCAAACGCGTCACGTATGATTTCGCGCGTTTGATGGACGGCGCGACAGAGATCAAGTGCTCACAGTTCGGAGACAACGTGATCGAGCATATGTGATCGCGACTGCGGAGCAGTCGCGAAATGACGAAATCCGAATGTGGAATGACGAACTAATGACGAAGCCTGAAGGCGCGTAACAAATGAGCATTTCTCATTCGCAATTCCCAGCAGCCATAATCCTGTCATGTTGAGCGAAGCGAAACATCTCAGAGTTTTTTCTCTTGGCGCCCGTCGCAACGAGAAGGATCAGAGATTCTTCTCCCGCGACTGCGGGATCAGAATGACAGTGTCGAAGTTGTTTCATCGTTCGGCCATTCGTCATTTGTTCGTGCTTCGTCATTCATTCGTCATTCGTCATTCATGCTTCGTCATTCTTCTCGCGCTTGCCGTCACTCCACTTTTCGCGCAGAAGCGGCCCATCACCGAGAAAGATCTCTGGGATTTTGTCTGGATCGGTGATCCCCAGGTGTCGCCGGATGGGTCGCGCGTTGCGTTTGTGCGCGTCACCGTGAACGAGAAGAAAGAAGGCTATAACACTTCCATTTGGTCGGTGCCGGTGACCGGCGGAGAAGCGCCGCATCAACTGACAAAGGGCGATCACGACACCACGCCGCGCTGGTCGCCGGACGGAAAATTCCTGCTCTTCCTGCGGTCGACCGAAAAAAATGGGAAGCCTGAACCGCCACAACTCGCCATGCTGCCGATGGCCGGCGGTGATTCCTTTGTTTTCACCGACTTGCCGAGAGGTGCTGGCAATCCGGTTTGGGCGCCAGACGGAAAAAATATTGCGTTCGCAAGCGATACTAACGCCGAGGACCTTGCGAAACAGGATAAGAAAAAAAACGAGGAACAATCTAAAAAACCCGTAGACGGGAGCAGCGATCCTGGCTCGCGGTCAAACGCCACTGGAAAGGCTACGTCGGCTAACGTCTCTGCGGCTACGCCGGGGCGCCCGGGGTCATCCCCTCCGGCTACAGACGAGCACGAGAGCGATGTGCGCGTGATTACCCGGGCAGTCTATCGACAAGACAATGAAGGTTACATCGATCCAAAACATCCGGCTCATATCTGGATCGCGACTGCACCACACAGTGCCGAAGAGAAAGTGAAACCGCGCCAAATCACTAGCGGCCGCTTCGATGAAGACAACGGAATTTGGTCGAAGGACGGCTCGCAAATTTATTTCACCTCGAGCCGGATCGACGAGCCGTATTACGAACTGCCGCGAACGGATCTTTACTCCGTGCCTGCCGCCGGCGGTAATCCCGTGAAGATTACAACGATCGATCTGAACACGCAGTTCGGACCGGGCGGAGGCGCGTTGTCCCTTAGTCCAGACGGCAAACAGGTTGCATTTGTTGCAGCGACCAACCAGCCGATCAACTCATACACGGAACCCGACCTCTGGGTGCTCGATCTCTTGCCGGACGCAACACCACGGAACATCACCGCGAATTTTGATTTCGACATTGATGGATTCGTGATCGGAGACAGCTCGTCGCCACGGGCCGGCGGATTAAACAAACCGATCTGGACTCCAGATGGCAAAGGACTCATCGCAGTGTATGCCAAGGAAGGAACGCGAAATATCGGACTGTTTGACGCTAGCGTAGGCGCCGACGGCTCGTCCGCCGAAGCAGCTGCGAAGGCTGGATCGGCGAAGGCAGATAGCACCGCTAAAAGCAGCACAGTGCAAGATCTCACTTCTGGAAATCACGGCGTAATAACCTTTCGCGCCACGCCTGATGCTTCGAAGCTGGTCTACGTCATCTCAACGCCGACTCGCATCAACGACCTTTTTGTCCTCGATCGCGCAACGCCTGGTGCGACACCGACGCAGTTAACCCATCTGAATGACGAGCTATTGTCGAAACTGAATCTCACCGAGCCGGAAGAGATTTGGTACAACAGTTTTGATGGCAAACGCATACAGGCATGGTTGCAAAAGCCGCCAAATTTCGATGCGCATAAGAAATATCCGTTGATTCTGAACATCCATGGCGGACCGCACGTTGCCTACGGCGACATTTTCGATCATGAATTTCAGTGGATGGCAGCCAAGGGTTATGTGGTGCTCTACCCGAATCCGCGCGGCAGCACCAGTTACGGCCAGGAGTTTGGCAACGTGATTCAATACCGTTATCCAGGCGACGATTACAAAGATCTGATGGCTGGCGTCGACGAGGTGATAAAACGCGGCTATATCGACGACCAAAAACTTGGTGTAACCGGCGGAAGCGGCGGCGGATTGCTCACGAACTGGGTGGTTGGACAAACCGGACGTTTTGCTGCAGCCGTGTCGCAACGCGATATCGCCAGCTGGGAAAACTGGTGGTACACGGGAGACTTCACGCTCTTCCAGCCGAATTGGTTTCGATCGCCGCCATTCGAAGACCCGGACGAGTATCGGGCGCGGTCACCGATCAGTTACATCAACAATGTGAAGACGCCGATGATGTTCATTCTCGGCGAAGCTGACTATCGCACGCCGCCCGGCGCAGGCGGCGAACAAATGTTTCGCGCGTTGAAGTTCCGCAAGATTCCAACCGTGATGGTTCGTTTCCCTAACGAGTCTCATGAGCTTTCCCGCTCCGGCCAGCCGTGGCATCGCGTCGAGCGGTTGCAGCACATTGTCGGCTGGTTCGACCACTGGTTGATGGACGTTCCGAAACCGGAATACGAAATTACATCGGAGGAAGAGGTGCCGGTGAAACCGCACCAGGCCGAAAAACCTCCGAAATAGTTCAAAACTGTAGGGCGTCTGTGTCAGACGCCGCGCAAAGTCAGTGGAAATCGTGCGATTCGCTGCCAACGAGGTTTTCGTGAATGAGAGGTTTGATATTTTGCGCTTTGATCAACACAACGCCGTCTGAATTCTGCACCTGGCCTTCGATAAGAAGAAAGGCTTCTTCAGTGATCACGAGCCTAAAGCGCTCGAACAAGTCTGGGTCGACGATTGTATTCGAAACGCCGGTCTCGTCTTCAAGACTGATAAACACAAATCCTTTCGCCGTGCCAGGACGCTGACGGCAAATGACGTTGCCGGCGATCTGAATTGTCGAACCGTGTTGCGCCTCTATGAGGTCGATCGCACGCCAGATGTTTGGCAACTTTTCCCGCAAGATTTTCATGGGATGCGGTCCAGTAGTCAGATTCATCGTTTCGTAATCTGCTTTCACGCGTTCGGGTAACGTCATCGGCGCAAGGGGAGCGCGGGCGCCTCGCCCGCCCTTTTCGGCGCCCTCGCCGAAAAAATGAGTGTCCCGCGAGGCGCGTGACACAGCGGGCGAGGCGCCCGCGCTCCCCAGAAGATCGTCATGGAGCGTTTCTTCCACGCGCCACATCGCTGCACGCCGATGTTCGGCGAAACAGTTGAGAGCGCCAAGTTCGGCCAAGGTGCGCAATTCGTTGTTTGCGAACGGCACATGCCGCTTCAAATCGTCCAGCGACTCGAATTGCCGATATTGTCGTTGCCTAACGAGTTCTTCAGCCGTGTTCCTGGCGCAATCCATTTACAACGCAAAATCCGAGACGCACAGCGTCGACAACCCTCACCGGCGCTTCGCGTCCGCCTCTCCGTGGCCAGGGAGAGGATTGAGGTGAGGATTGCGGGCAGGAAACAACGACGCAGCGCCAATCGGATTGCTGGACGCAAACCGGCAAAATTTTTACACCGTGCCGTTGCGCATCCTTCACAATCGTTGCCGGCGTGTAAAAACCCATCGGCTGATTGTTAATTAGGCTGACGTAAAATTCCGTTGCGCGATGCACTTTTAAATACGCGCTGCCATAAGCCAGAATCGCAAAGCTGATCGCATGCGATTCGGGAAAGCCGTAAAGCGCAAACGATGAGATGGACTGAATGATCTTGTCGATCTTGTCTGGAGGAATGCCTTTGCGTTCCATGGCCGCGCGGAGTTTCACGCTCACTTTGCGCATCCGTTCTTCGGAACGATGAAAGCTCAACGCGCGTCGTAATTCCTCCGCCTCGTTTCCAGAAAAATCGGCCATGATCATGGCGATCTTGAGCATTTGTTCCTGGAATAACGGCACACCGAGTGTGCGCTCCAGCACCGGCTTCAGGCGATCGTCGAAATAGGTCACGGGCTCTTTGCCAGCGCGCCGAGCCAGATAGGGATGCACCATGTCGCCCTGGATCGGTCCAGGCCGGATGATCGCGACTTCGATCACGACGTCGTAAAAACATTTCGGTTTCATCCGCGGCAACGTGGCCATTTGCGCGCGGCTCTCGATTTGAAACACGCCGATGGTGTCGGCGTGCTGCATGATGTCGAACGTCTTCTCGTCGTTTTTCGGAATATGAGCCAGATCGAGTGGCCGGCCGCGTTCGCGACACAATTCAAATGCGTCCTGCATCACCGACATCATTCCAAGGCCTAACAAGTCCACTTTGACGATGCCGAGGTCTTCGCAATCGTCCTTGTCCCATTGCGCAACGACGCGGCCCGGCATTGACGCGTTTTCCAGCGGCACGAACGAGCTGAGTTTGCTGCTGGCAAATGATCATGCCGCCGGAATGCTGGCCAAGGTGGCGCGGCAAACCGTAAATCGCGCGATACAGCCGGATGAATGCCGGCATCCGCGGATGATTTTTCGGCAGACCGGCAGCTTCGATCTGCGATTCCAATTCCATCGTGTGCGGGAAATCGCCGCTGGCAAATAGGTGCGAAAACCGGTCGATAATGCTCGGTGAAAAATTGAGCGCCTTACCGATCTCACGCGCGGCGCTGCGTCCACGATACGAGATCACGTTCGCAGTCATGGCTGCGCCGTGTTTGCCGTAACGGCGGTAAATTTCCTGGATCACTGCTTCCCGCCGCTCCCCGCTGGGAAGATCAAGATCAATATCGGGCCACCCTTTACGGCTCTCGTTGAGAAATCGTTCGAATACGAGATGATTTTCCACCGGATCAACCGGTGTGATCCCGAGGCAATAACAGACAGCGCTGTTGGCGGCGCTGCCGCGGCCCTGGACCATGATATTGTGTTCACGGCAGAAATTGATGATGTCCCAAACGATCAGGAAATAGCCGGGGAACCCGAGCTTGCTTATCAACGCAAGCTCTTCTTCGATCTGACGCTTCACTTTCGGGCTGATTGCGGCGTAACGCTGTTGTGCGCCGAACCAGACGATCGTGCGCAAAAATGAATCCATGTTGTGTCCGGTTGCGACCGGATATTCGGGGAATTCGTAGCCGAGATTTTCAAGAGAAAATGTGAGCTTCTCAGCGAGGCGTAATGTGTTCTCAATTGCTTCCGGCAAATCCGTGAAAATTGCGCGCATTTCGCGATCGCTCTTCAGATGACGTTCGGCATTTTGCGTGAGCAATTTGCCGGCGGCATCAAGATGCGTGTGTTCGCGAATACAGCTGAAAACATCCAGGACTTCGCGTCCGTACGGCCTGGCGTATTGCACACCGTTTGTAGCGACGAGTGGCAATCGATGCGCGCGCGCCAGATCGATTAGTTCTCGATTAACGCGTTCCTCGCCGCGAATGAAATGGCGTTGAAGTTCGACGAAAACGTTTTTGCGTCCGAACGCATCGATCACAAATTGAGCGCGGTTTGCAATTGTCTGGGGAGCGCGGGCGCCTCGCCCGCACTTTTCGGCGCCCCCGCCGAAAAGCCCCGAAGACGTGTCCCGCGAGGCGCGTGACACAGCGGGCGAGGCGCCCGCGCTCCCCAGAAACGCCACCAAACCGTCGGCGAACTCGGGCAACTCATCCCAACGGACTGCGCATTTGCCTTTTTCGCTGCGCAGATGTGCCTGGGTTAGCAGTTCGCACAAGTTTTTGTAGCCGGTGCGATTTTCCACCAGCACCGGCAGAATGCTGCCGTCTTCCATTGACAATTCGGCCCCGATGATTGGACGGATCTTGTGCTCACGCGCAGCAACAGAAAATCGTTGCACGCCGTAGACGCCGTTGCGATCGAGTAACGCGATCGCCGGCATTTCCAGTTCCGCTGCGACCTCGGCTAATTGCTCGGGGAAAGATCCTCCGCGCAAAAAGCTGAAGGCGCTGCAGGAATGCAATTCGACATAGCTCATTGCAGTCGGTGAATCGTTAAATCGTTGAATCGTTACATCGGGCTGGCCGATTCACGGTCCACGAATCTCGAATTACGCTTTCCCTTAGTCATAAACGCCGTCGATTTTCCAAACGCCGCCACACTCGTGCGCGCGAACTAATTCGCCGTTTTGCAATTGCAGATCCCATTCGGCGCGCCCCCACGCTTTTTCGTCCCACCAATTTCCGGAAAGCAAATACGGACCGCGTTCATCGATGATTTTTCCAGACATTTCCGCACTGCGAACGTGTGTCGGTGTGTCTTCATCTTGCAAGACAGACGCGGGCACTCCCGGCCGAAACCGGCGCAACGCTGCTGTAGTGTGCGCTGTCCTCAGCGCATGCGGAGTTTCTCCGCGGGGGACAGCGGACACTGCAGCCCACGAAAACGGCTGCATCCGAAATGCATCGGGGCGATGCGTCTCTTCCAGAACGGGTGTCCCGATCCGATGACCGCCCAGAAGAGCAGTCAAACGGGCGAGTGTTTCTGAAAGTTGATACGGATTCCGTACTGTCGTTTCAAATAATCCGAATTGTTCCCCGGGAGCTTTGATCGGCTCTGCGCTCAGCGAGACAGCAACGATTGGATGCTCAGATCGAAAATTCTCCAGATGCGTCTGGAGCATCCGGAACAGAAGATCGACGTCGTTTGTCGGCTGCGGAATTTTGAAAACGCGCTCGTATATTTGTTTGCCCGCCACGGCGGGTTCATCTTGGCGCGAATTCGCGAATGTGATTCGCAGGGTCAGTTCCTTTGCGACGAGATAAATTGCTGCCAAACGCACTCCGAGCTGTTCCAAAAAACGGCGCAGCATGAAAAGCAACGGCTCGGCTGTTTCGATTTCGCGCTCAAACTCGAAGCTCTCCTGAAACGACTCCGGCGGCCGAATCAGTTTGAGTAATCGACTGGATCGTCCATTGGCGCGCTCCCACATGCGGATTGCTTTGGGGCCAAGTCGCGCCCCAAGCTGCTCCTTATCCAGCGCCGCCAGTTGGCCAAGAGTATGGATCCCCCACTTGTGCAGAATCGCGAAGATTTCCTGCACCTCCATCTGCCCTTCCATGCAGGCAATCTACAGCAGGTCGTGTTGATATGTTCAAGTGAACAGTTAAGGAGCTCCGGCCATTGCTCTGCGTAAGTCCACCATTTCCAAAGCGCCGGAGCACCGGCGCACTCCAAAACGCAAGCGACAAATGGCCGGATGAGCGACGGCCACGTTTTGGAGTGCGGCGCTACCGCGCCGCTTTCATCGCGCTGGCACTAGTAAGCGATCGATCCTTCGCTCGAAATGACAATTTCCTGAGCGTGGCAACTTCAGAGAATCTCAACCGGGCATTTCGGCAGCGCTTGCATAAACGCGCGCCCGTAGGGTTTGGTCACGATACGGTTGTCGAGGATCACAATGATGCCTCGGTCACTTTTTGTCCGGATCAGACGGCCTACGCCTTGTCGCAATTTCAGGATCGCTTCGGGTAACGAGTATTCAGTAAACGGATCGCCGCCGCGCTCCTCGATCAGCTCAAGTTTCGCTTCTGTCAGCGGATGATCCGGAACCGCAAACGGCAGTCGCGTGATGATCACATTTGAAAGCGCTTCACCCGGAACATCCACCCCACCCCAAAAACTGTCTGTGCCGAAAAGCACACTTCGCGGCGTCGATTTGAATTGCTCAAGCAATTTGCTCCGCGGCGCTCCCCCACCCTGGACGAAAATGTTCATATCCTCGGTCGCGAAAAACTTTTCCATCGCACCTGAAACCTGCTGCATATCGCGATAGCTCGTGAAAAGGACAAACGCCCGGCCGTCACTCTTCTGCACAAAATGCGCGATCCAATGTTCGAGCGCTTTCTGATAACTCGCATCGCGGGGATCGGGCATTTTTCGAACGATGAATATCTCCATCTGCTTCTGAAAATTAAAGGGGCTGCCGAGCTGCAACGGCTCGGCTTCCATGGCCCCGATTCGCATGCGGAAATAAGCGAGGTCGGGGCGGCCCACCGCCAAAGTGGCGCTGGTCATTACGCAACAGCAGTTGTCGCGAAAAAGCATTCGTCGCAGCACCGGTGCCAGGTCGATGGGCGCGGCGTTTAGCGCGAGGAAACGTTCGGTTCTGCCCGTTCGCTCGACCCAATACACGTGTTCTGGCGCGCTTTGCTCCAGGAAAATCGAAATGCCGTCGCGCGCATCGCGAATACGCCGGCTGAACTCTTGCAGCTCCGCTTTCAATATTTCGTCGTCAGCGCGTTTAACAACGTCGGCCACGCGCGCATGAAGCGCGGTCAACCGCGCAGTGATCGTGTCGGGAACAAGTTCGACGTCACGCACCCGAAACTCGCGGCCTTTGCGAAAATTCGATTTCGATTCGACTGCGGAAAAGAACTTATCAACGTCATCGATCAATTCCGCCGCGAGTCGGACGCCGGCCGCGTCACGCATCACGGTGAAAAGACCTTTGCGAGTACGCGCATTGTAAAGCCGCTGGACCGTGGATCGCAGTCCGTACTGCGAAATGCCGATTCCAATTTGCTTCGACGCAACTTGTTCCACGGTGTGCGCTTCATCAAAAACGATGAAATCATTCGGGAACAGGAACCCGCTCTCGCGTTCTTCCTGCATGTCGGGCGATCCCATCAAAATGAATAGCAGCGTGTGATTGAGCACGATCACGTCCGCCGCCAGTAAACGTTTCCGAGCCTGTTGGTAGAAGCAGCGCGGATCCTGACCGCAGGTCTTTTGAGTGCAGATATGCGCTTCGCTGCACACTTGCGCCCACACTTTTGGATCGGGTTCGACGGAAAGATCGCTAAGCGATCCATCCCGCGTAGTGCGCGCCCATTCGGCCAACCGCTGCAATTCGCTCCGCTCCGGTCCGGTGAAAAGTTCCTGCTCGTTTTGCACCGCCCGCTCGAGGCGGCGTGGGCACAGATAATTTTGCCGGCCCTTCATCAACGCTGCCTCAAACTCCACCGGCAGCACTTTTTTCAAGATTGGAATGTCTTTGTGAAGCAGTTGTTCCTGAAGATTGATGGTGTGCGTTGAAACGATTGCCTTTTTGTGCCGCTCGAGCGCGAACAGGACCGAGGGCACCAGGTACGCCAGCGATTTGCCCACGCCAGTGCCTGCTTCGACGACCAGATGCTGTTCTTCGTCCAGCGCTCGCGCCACGCGCGCTGCCATCTCCTGCTGTTGTGGGCGGAACTCGAAGTTCTTTGCCTTCGACAGCGGGCCATCCTCGGCAAAGAATGCGCGGACGCGTTCCACGAAGTCGCTACCCAGATTGCCTTTTAGCGCAATCATGGCGAGGAAATGACGAAGCACGAATGACGAAGGACGAAGGAATTCCGAAGCTCGAATGACGAACGAATCACGCTCTCATTCCTAGCGCAGTCGACGAATCCCGTTGCCATAGCTATCGGCAACGCTGCGGGATCTTTCGACTCCGTCGCGTTACACTCAGAAAGGCAAATCGTTTCATTCGTCATTCGTTCGAGCTTCGTCATTCGGATTTCGTCATTGTTCTCCGGGAATCTGGCGCACACCGTCTACTTGAGTAGGCTAATTGCGATAGAACATTTTTAAATCGCAATGCGACTTCTCGATCGATACGTCATTCGAAACTTCGTGCAGGTTTATTTTTACTGCATCGCCGGGTTCACCTCGATCTGGCTCATCTTCGACGTCAGCGACAACATCTCGAGTTTCATTGACAACCATATTCCAATATCTCTGGTGGCTCGCTATTACGCCACGCAGATCCCGCAGGTGTTCATTATCCTGTTGCCGGTTGCGCTTCTGCTGTCCCTTCTCTTTGCGCTCGGGCGAATGTCGCGGTCGAATGAAATCGTTTCCATGCTCACGGCGGGCGTGAGCCTTCCCCGGGTCCTGTTACCGCTGATCGGCATCGGTCTGCTGACCGTCGCAGCGAGCATGGCGCTCAACTATTCGCTGGCGCCGCATGCGGAGTTGGCGCGGAAAAATTTTCTTTCTGAAGCGCAGTCGCGTCCTGGACGGAACATTCAGGGGCAAGTCTTTCGCAATCGAACCGACTTGCGCACCTGGTTTATCCAGAATTTTCGCCTTGGCGACAACCTGTTCAACAATGTGCAGGTACTGCAACAGGACGCGCAGGACAATATCGTCATGAGTTATTCGGCCGTGCGGGCGTATTTTCGCACTGAGACAAAGACATGGGATTTGGAGGACGTGCGGCTTGCTTACTACGATGCGACTGGAAACATCACCAAGGAAGAATTTCGTCCAACGTTAACAATTGAACACTGGAGCGAAACACCGTTCCGGCTGACTAGTGCGAACGTGCAAGCGGAAGCCCTCAGCGTGCCGGAATTGCGCGAGTACCTGCATTTCAATGCGGACTTCCCGCCGACGTTGTTAGCGCCGTTTCGCACTCATTTTCAGGTACAGGCTGGCGTTGCCGTGGAGTTGCCTGGTCGTTGTGTGTATTGCCGCGCCGCTCGGAATCGGCTACTCGCGTCGCGGTGTTTTATCCAGTGTTGCCGCCGCAGTGCTCCTCGTGTTCTCCAATAATTTCCTTGTACATCTTTTTCTAGCGCTCGGCGAAGGTGACCGTGTTCCCGGATGGATTGCCGCATGGACGCCGAATATTCTTTTCGCGGCAATTGGCCTGTACTTGCTATACCTTCGCGCCTCAAATCGCGAAGCGCCCAGCTTTAATCCATTCGCCGCGCGGCGTATAGTTGCGCGATGAACCCGCTCTCAAACGAATGGGCGATCAAGCATCGCGCGGACTCCTGCGCCGTGACGGACCGGCCGTTTGTCCCTGGCGAATATTTTTACACGCTTCTGTATCAGGGCGCCGACGGTTACCGGCGCGAGGATTTGAGCGAAGACGCTTGGCAAAACCGAAATGAAAATATTCGGCCGTTTTCTTTTTGGAAATCTCGTTATGAGCCGCTTCCGCCAAAGCCACCGGAACCCCTGCCCAAGGAAAGTGCAGAGCAACTCTTTCGTCGTCTGATCGCGTCGGAACCACCGCCGGCAAACGCCTGTTACGTCCTGGCAGCCATGCTCGAACGGAAACGTATTTTGAAACAGGTGAAGACTGAACAAACGCAAGGGGGACGCGTTCTCATTTACGAACAAGGTTCCACCGGCGACGTGTTCATCGTGCCTGACCCGCAATTGCGTTTGGACGAATTAGAAAATGTGCAAAATGAAGTGGCAGAGTTACTTCGCGGAGCCGCACAAAACGGATAATGTTTAGGCAAACCTGCTAATGACTACGGAAACACCGACCATCAATTATAAGATCGGCAATGAGCGCCTGATCAGCGTGACCGAAAACGCGGCGCGCAAGTTAGCGTCACTGCTTGAAGAAAAAGGCCAGCCAGACGGGGCGCTGCGCCTCAAGGTAATTGGAGGTGGCTGTTCCGGTCTGCAATACGTGATGGATTTGGTGGAAGGCCCGAAGGAGCGCGACATCCTTGTTCCGACGCAAAACGTGCACCTCGTCGTCGATCCAAAGAGCGCGCTATTCGTTAGCGGTTCGGTGCTCGATTACAGCGAGGATCTGCAAAAAGGCGGCTTCAAAGTCACCAATCCCAACGCGGTGGCTCATTGTTCCTGCGGCGAAAGTTTTGCTGTTTAGACCCTAAGAAAGGCCGACCGAATTACGCGTTCCTTTCCTTCCGCTTACTCCTCTACTCTCTCCGATTTTCTTGTGAACGACTAGCCAGCGTAGAACGCAGGCTCAGAGGTAGATTGAATCAGACTTTCATGACCTCGGCTTCTTTGTGCTTGAGATGGTCATCCACCGATTTGACAAAGCGGTCGGTAAGTTTTTGCACTTCGCCTTCGAGATCGCGTAATTGATCTTCTGTCAATCCGCCTGACGTCTTAAGTTTTTTCGCTTCGTCGAGTGCGGAACGCCGGTTTGTGCGAACACGCACCCGCGCTTCTTCGGCCATTTTGCCGAGCGCACGCACCAATTCCTTTCGGCGCTCCTCCGAAAGCTCGGGAATCGGCAAGCGGATGATCTTACCATCAACGGCAGGTGTGATCCCAATTTTGGATTCCTTCAGGGCTCTTTCGATGTCTTGCACAGTGCCGGCGTCAAAAGGCTGAACCACAAGCAAACGCGGCTCAGGCGTCGTGATTAAGGCGAGCTGTTTCAGTTTCATGGCGGATCCATAGGCATGCACATCGACGTTTTCCACCAAAGCAGGCGAAGCTTTGCCGGTGCGCACCGCGGCAAATTCGTGCACCATGTAATCGACGCTTTTTTCCATCGTCATCTCCGCCTCTAGAAGAATGTCATCCGTGCTCATATCGCTGAATGTTTACTTTGCTGGAATTTCATCGCAAACGAGAGTTCCGACATTTCGTCCCAACACAGCGTCGCGCAAGATTCCCGGCTTGTACATGTTGAACACAACGATCGGGATTTTGTTGTCCATGCAGAGACTGAACGCGGTTGAATCCATGATCTGGAGACGCTTCGTGAGCGCTTCGGTGAATGTGATGCGGTCGTAACGGCGCGCGTCGGGAAATTTGTTCGGATCGCGATCATACACGCCGTCGACCTTTGTAGCTTTCAGGATCACATCTGCCCGAATCTCACTGGCGCGTAGTGCGGCTGTCGTGTCAGTAGAAAAATAAGGGTTACCGGTGCCCGCTGCAAAAATGACGACTCTGCCCAACTCCAGATGCCGAACGGCGCGGCCCAGGATAAATGGCTCCGCCACATTTTTCATTTCAATTGCGGTTTGAACGCGGGCCTCGACCCCGATTTGCTCCAGTATGCTTCGTAACGCGAGCGCGTTGATAACTGTGGCAAGCATTCCCATGTAATCCGCCGTGGTACGGTCCATGCCACGATCCGCCGCAGAAAGTCCCCGCCAGATATTGCCGCCACCGATCACCACGGCTACTTCCACACCCAGATCGCGCACTTCTTTCATGCGCTCGGCGATCGCGCGCACGACCGGCGGCGAGATATTGTCGCGACCGCCACGCTCCTGGACGGCTTCGCCGCTCAGCTTAAGCACGATGCGTTCATAGACTGGAGTTTCTGGTTCCATGGCGCGGACGAACATCCAAACAGAAGACGGCCATGTTTGGAAAGCAAAATGCATAGGGGAGCGCGGGCGCCTCGCCCGCTGTGTCACGCGCCCTCGCGTGACACTATGAGAAAATTTTCGGCGGGGCGCCGAAAACAGCGGGCGAGGCGCCCGCGCTCCCCAGAATTAACGTCCTGGCCCTAGTAGCGCGCGATGCCCGCGTAGAAATTCCCCTGCGGTCATTCGTCGTTTTCCTTCAAGTTGCACTTCGGCGAGAGAAAGTGCGCGTTTGCCAGTGGCAACGATCAGGTCTTTGTCGCTGCGCAAAATTTCTGAGGGTTGGCCATTGAGATCGACAACTGACGCGGAAAAGATTTTTAGATTTTGACGATCGATTTTCATGAACGCGCCGGGCCACGGATTGTAGGCGCGAATTCTTCTCTCGATCGCTTCGGCTGATTCGGACCAATCGATCTGGCCCTGTTCACGTTTCAGCTTTGGCGCATAAGTCGCCCGCGCGTTGTCCTGTGGAATACGTGCCGCGTGCCCAACTGCAAGCAGTCGCAAAGACTCAAGCAACGTCTCGGGAGCAATCTGCGCCAGCCGATCGTGCAATGAGCCACCCGTATCGTTAGGCAGGATTTCGACACTGCGCTGCAACAGGATATCGCCAGTATCGAGACCTTCGTCCATGTACATTGCGGTGATGCCCGTCTCGCGATCGCCCGCCGCGATTGCGGCTTGAATCGGCGCTGCACCCCTCCAGCGCGGAAGAAGCGAGGCATGTAGATTGAGACAGGCGAGGCGTGGAATCTCGAGCACATCGCGCGGCAGGATTTGGCCGTAGGCGACAACGACAATCACATCGGGCGCAAGCCGGCGGATTTCTTCGATGACTGACGGATCTTTAATCTTCGCTGGCTGCAGAACCTCGGGGAGCGGCGGCTTTCCAGCCGCTGAACGTTCCACGGCGGTTTGGAAACCGCCGCTCCTTGTTAACGCCTTCTTTATCGGCGGCGATTCAATGCTCTGCTCGCGCCCGACTGGCTTATCCGGTTGGGTGACGATCGCAACAACTTCGTGTTCGGACTCCAGTAATTTTCGTAGCGTCGGCACGCCGATTTCGCCCGTGCCGATGAAAACAATTCGCATGCCTCCAGAAGCCATCTTCTTCAATGGTAGGGACGGACCGCCGGGCCGTCCATCTTTGTGGCTCGCCTAGCGAATTGTTTTGAATCTAGCGAAGCCGAACAGGCACCCGCGCACGACGTGTTCGACCAGCGCTTGCTTGTGCCATCATCTTCTCGCCAGCCGTCACTTCACGCCGGCCTACTGACGAACCGCACTCCGTGCAGAGATAATCAAAGATCTCGCGGTCCGCCAGAACTAATAGAAGCCGTTCACGGACCGGCTTCGCGGCTTTGCATTTTTCGCAATAAAGACTGGATGCAGTGAAATTTTCAAACTGCTGCTGGTTCATACGCGCCGTCATTCACACTCTCTAAGATATCGAGGAGAACTTTCACAGGCGGCTGAATCGCGTCAACCACGGTGATTAGATCTTTTGAATAGTATGACAGCACTGGCCTCGATTCTTTCTCGTAAATATCAAGACGCCGCTGGATGACTTCCTCGTTTGCGTCATCGAGACGATTCTCTTTCAGAGCGCGTTTCTTGAGCCGGTAAAACAGTGTTTCGCGATCGGGGCAAGCTAGATGGAACACTTTCTTCACATCGATCATTTCGTTCATGATCTTGGCCTGACCCACGTTTCGTGGAATTCCGTCCAACACAAGGGTGTCGATGTCCGGCTTGAACTTGTGCGCTTCTACGGCCGAATCGATGGCTTCCCGCCATAGCTCTACTGTGATCTCGTTCGGAACGAGCTGGCCTTTGCTCGAATATTCAAGGAAGGCTTTGCCTACTTTTGAGCGCGTGTCTATGGAGCGGAATACGTCGCCACAAGCGCAATGATAGTAACGGGGAATCGTGCCGAGGGTTTTTCCCTGCGTGCCTTTCCCGCTGCCAGGCGCGCCAAAAAGCAGAAAGGTTTGGTATCTCATCATGGCGAAACCTGGCTTATAACGCGAAAGACACCGGAAAAGCAAGCACCGTCATTCCGATTAAAGTCGAGGTTGCAACGCAGCCATCAAAGATGGCGAGGCGACGCTTTAAATCCCGTGAAGTTACCGCTCGATTTTGAGATCTTTCGACCCCGAACGCTTTTGGGACTCAAGATGAGGAAGCGGTCACGCCGGGATCTACATTCACTCGTCGCCCGCCGCGGTCGAAGCGAACGCTCCCGTCAATCAGAGCAAAAATTGTGTAATCGCGACCGAGTCCGACATTTCTTCCCGCCAAAAATTTTGTGCCGCGCTGACGCACAATGATGTTACCGGCCACAACTATCTCACTGCCGAATTTTTTCACACCCAGTCGTTTGCTGACGCTGTCGCGCCCGTTTTTAACGCTGCCTTGTCCTTTTTTATGAGCCATTGAAGAGAGTTGTTGGATGATCCGCCTTCGCCAAGGCTACGGCAGACATGGAGTTGCTTGTTAATCCTCGGTCTTTTTCGCCGACGGCTTTTTCTCTTCCAAACTAATGCTTTTGATCTTTACGCGCGTCAATTTGCGCCGGTGGCCGACCGTTCGGTGATAACCTTTGCGCCGTTTGTATTTGAACGCGACGACTTTCTTGTCCTTGCGTTGTTCGACAACTTCAGCAGTTACCTTGGCTCCGGAGACGAGCGGGTTCCCGTGACTCATCTTCTTTCCGTCGGCAAACAACAGTACATCACCAAACGTGGCAGTTTTGCCCGGTTCGACGTCGAGAAGATCGACATCGAGGGTGTCGCCTTCCGCGACGCGGAATTGCCTGCCACCAGTCTTGATGATTGCGTAAGCCATAGTTTCTCTGGGGAGAAAAAGCTGCCCATAATTCCACAGATGACGCGGATTGGCAAACAGAAACCTTAAAGGCGGTCTGTTGGAAGCTTGGCGCCAAGACGCTATCTCATCGCCAGCGTTGGGCACCGACCAAACAAGCGATTACGCAGATAACTTAAGTGCTGAAAGCGCGAATCAAGGGCACTCTTCAGGATTCACGTTTCGCGGGGCGGCTGCCCAGGCTGTCGATGAATTGCGTCTCTGGCGCTAAGCGGCGGCTTGGTCACTCGCGCCGACAAGTTCCGTATACAGGGCTTCATAACGCTGCGCTGACGCGTCCCACGAAAAATTGCGGGCCATCGCGCGTTTCATTAGCTTCGTCCAAAGCGGTTGGTCGCAGAAGATTTGACGCGCCCGTTTTATCGCGTCCCAGAACGCGTCGCTTGAATATTCGTAACACAAAAATCCATAACCGCTGTCCGTGGTCGGATCGTAATCCTCTATGATCTCCTGGATTCCGCCGGTCACGCGCGCGACCGGCAGTGCGCCATATTTCAAATTATACATTGCACCCAGGCCTGCCGGTTCGAAGCGCGATGGAATCAGGCTGATATCCATGCCTGCCTGAATCAGATGTGCCACTTTTTCGTCGTAATCTTTTTGGTAAGCAAACTTGGTTGGAAATTTCCTGGCTGTGACCGCAAGCCCAGTTTCAAACGCGGGATCGCCTTCGCCAAGGATGATTAAACGAACGTCGTCCCAGAGTAAGCGATCGAGGAGCGGTACGAGGATTCCGAAACCTTTTTCCTGGACCACGCGAGTTACCATCCCGAAAACCGGACCGCTCGGCGCGGCCGCGAGGTTCATTTGCTTTAGAAGCGCCTCACGGCAGGTTTGTTTTCCACTCATGCGTTTCAGATCGTAGCGTGCGGGAAGCAAACGATCGGATCCCGGACTCCAGCGCTCGTAATCTACGCCATCCAAAATTGCGGTAAGGCGGTGCGCATTTTCATGCAACACGCCATCCAGACCAGATCCACCTGCCGCACTCAGGATTTCGCGCCGGTAGTGTTCGCTGACGGTTGTCGTTCGGTCGGCGTAAAGAATGCCGCTCTTAAGAAAGTTTAATCGTCCGAAAAACTCTACACCTTGCGGCGTAAAAAAACGCTCTGGTAAATTCGTGAGATGAAAATCAAGTCCCCAGAAGCTGCCCTGATCAGCGACGTGGTGAATGGTCAAAACCGTGTTGAAAGGCAGTCCGTGTGCATTGACAAAAACGGGCACCAACGCAGGCGCCCAATCGTGCACGTGCAGAATCTCCAATTGCGGTGTCAACCGCCGGGCCAGCTCGACCGTCGCTTTGCAGAAAAAAATAAATCGCTCGGCATTATCTTCGTAAGGCTTGCCGCGCTCGCCATAAATTCCAGCGCGATCAAAAAACTCATCGCAGCGAATGAAGAACAACTGCACACCGCCCGAGCTGAGGCCTTCCATGTACCGTGCAACGTGAATCGTATCGCCGACTTGCACCTCGACAGTTATGCCGGTGTCTTTCTTCTTAAATGCACGATTCTCTCGAATCTCACGATAGAACGGTAGTGCAACGCTAACCTCGTGGCCGCGATCGCGTAACGCCCTCGGCAACGCGCCCATGACATCGACCAGCGCCCCCGTCCGTTGCATCGGCGGCCCTTCCGCGCTGCTCATTAGAATTCTCATTCGCTCTGCACTATTTGACGTTTTCTTGATTCTGCCCCGACAAATAACGTTGTTTGATCCACGCCAGCGCTTGATCAGCCGTACGCAGGTGTCCCTCCAGTTGTCGCGTCTCGACTGCCTCCAGGATCTGGCGAAATTCCGGGCCGGGCTTAAAACCCAGCGCGATCAAGTCGTCACCGCGCACCAGCGGTGGCGGAATGATCGGTTCGTTTGCGAATTCTTCGCGTTTACGCAGCAGAAATTCGTAATTGTCCAGCATGCGATGACTGCTTTCGCAATCAACACGGTGCAGCTCCAGCTCCTCGTCGAACGTTGATCGCGCCATAAAGCGCTTCAGTTTGGCCACTCGCATCTTCGGCGTGTCCTTGAAAACCATGTGTTGCCTCACCATTTCAACGGCCGCTTCAATTTCAGCGCCTGAGAATCGCAAACGCCTCATAATCGCCTCCGTCATCTGCGCCCCGATTCGATCGTGTTCGTTGAAACGAATGCGACCCGTGTTATCCACAGTCGCGGTCACTGGCTTCGCCACGTCGTGAAATAACACGGCGAAAACCAACGGTACGGAAACTGTTTCGGGAAGCAGCGACAACATCAACCGGGTATGCACGAACACGTCGCCTTCTGGATGGAATTGTTCGGGCTGCAAAACGCCTTTCATCGCATCGAGCTCCGGTAGAATTGCGCGCATCAGGCCGCTGGAATCGAGCAGGTCCCATCCACGAACACGATTCGGCGACAAAAAAATCCGCACCAACTCGTCGCGAATTCGTTCCGCGCTGATTTGATTGATCGAAGCCGCATTGGCCACAAGCGCGTCCCACGTTCCTTTGTCGATTTGGTAATCGAGCATCGCGGCGAAGCGCACCGCCCGGAGCATGCGCAAGCGATCTTCCGCAAATCTTTTCGCCGGATCGCCAATGGCGCGCACTAATTTTGCCCCGATGTCGGTTTGGCCGCCCACAAGATCAATGACCTCGCCTGCGACCGGATCGTAAAACATTCCGTTAATGGTGAAATCGCGTCGGTTAGCGTCCGCTTCCGGCGAGGAGAAATGCACTGCGCTTGGGTGCCTGCCGTCGATGTAAGCGTCATCGGAGCGAAAGGTGGCTACCTCAAATTGAAAGCCGTCCTCCAGCACGATGATTACGCCAAAATGCGCACCGACCGCGTACGTGCGCGGAAAAATCGCCTGCACTGTGTCAGGCCGCGCGTCAGTGGCGATGTCGTAATCCTTAGGCGTTAAACGACGCACCATGTCCCGAACACAACCGCCTGCGAAATACGCGATGTGTCCCTGCTCGCGCAAGCGCGCTGCGACTTTACGCGCGGTCGTCTCCATGGGCGAAGAATTCATCGGACAAGAGGTAGGGGCGGTTCACCGCAACCGGCCATTCTACGCGCTACGACCATCACTGAGCGGGCGATTGAGGTCAATCGGCCCTACCTGCCGATTGTTCGACGCTGGGTTTCTCTTTCCGAAACGAGTGAATGATAAACAACACTACCGCAATCGAGATACACGAATCGGCGACGTTAAACGCAGGCCAGGGATCGGCATAGCGGATGTGCAAATTAAAAAGGAGAAAGTCGATCACGTGTCCGTGAAGCAGGCGATCTGTAAGATTTCCCAGAATCCCGGCAAGGAGAAGCCCCATCGATATATCCCGCCACAAGTCATAGCGCTGATGACGCACCAGCAGAATTGTCACGACGACCAATGCGATCAGAGAAATTATGACGAAGAAAGTGTTGTTGCCCCTGAAAGAGCCAAACGCTGCGCCGGTGTTCGGGACGTTAACCAGATGGAAGAAGTCAGGTACTACAATGCGAGCGTCGTAAGGACTGATCGACCGCAGCACCAACTGCTTTGTCAGCTGGTCCAAAGCGTAGAGCGGAAGCGAGAGAAACAGGATGAACCTCATTATCAGTGCCGCCACGCGGCTGAATGACGAATGACGAATGACACATGCCGAAATAATGACGAAGCCCCAATCACGAATGGAAACTGAGTCAAGATTTCATCATTCGTCATTCAAAAATTCCTTCGTCATTGATCATTCGGATTTCGTCATTGCGACCACCACGCTCTCGCACCGATCGCACAAATCCGGGTGCGCTTTGCTCGTGCCGACAGTCGGCCGATGTCGCCAGCAGCGAGCACATTTTTCGTAAGACGTTTTCGTCACTGAAGCGCTCGCTTCTTTCGTTTGTTGAATCGTCAAATCACTCAAAATAAAAAATTCTTCCAGTTCTTCCTTCGGGATCTTTTCGGTGACAGCGGAATCGGAATTCAAAACAACGCGGGCTTCTAGGGTATTGCCAATCAGTTTTTCCTGGCGTGCCTGCTCGATCGCGTGCCCGATGATGCCGCGCAATCTCAAAAGCTCGTTAACTTGATGGATTGCCTCGGCATCACGGTTCTGTGTCTGAGGAAATTCCTGTACATGAATCGACGTTGTAGCCGGGGTCGGTGACCCTGGTTGGCCGGGATCAGCGCTGTCAGCTACAGCCGAATGGCGCCAGGCTTCTTCAGCGGTAAAAACAAGAACGGGGGCAAGCAATTTGCAGAGCGCGTCGAGAATTTCGCGCATCGCCGCTTGTGTCCCGCGCCGGCGCGACGAATCCGGCGCGTCGCAATACATCCGGTCTTTAGTGATGTCGACGTAGAGGCTGCTTAAATCCACGGCGCAAAACTGGTTGAGCGCGTGGTAGACCTTGTGGAATTCGAATTTTTCATAGGCGAATCGGCATGTGCCGATCACTTCGTCCAATCGCTCCAGAATCCAGCGATCGACTAAGCTCAAATCTTTCCTGGCTTCCCGGCTTCCTGATTCGAAATCATTCAAATTCCCAAGCAAAATCCGAAGCGTGTTGCGAATGCGCCGATAGGTGTCCCCGAGACGCGTAAAGATTTCTTCCGAGAACGGAACGTCAGTCGTGTAATCAATGCTGCTTGCCCAAAGTCGCAGCAGATCGGCGCCATATTTGCCAACGAAATGATCTGCAGCGGTTGGTTTCTCATATGTGCCGGATTTGGAGATTTTTTTTCCATCCAGATCGACCACGAAACCATGGGTCAGACATATTTTGTATGGCGCACGATTATTCAGCGCGATGCTCGTCAACAGCGATGACTGAAACCAGCCGCGATGTTGGTCGGTCGCCTCGAGATACATGTCAGCGGGATCGCGCAACTCAGGACGAACGGCGCACACAGCCTTATGCGACACTCCGCTGTCGATCCAGACGTCGATCGTGTCGGTGCCTTTGATTGTATCCGGCGGCAATCCCACTTCTTTTGCCAGAGCGGCATCATCTAATTCGAACCAAACATTGGAGCCATGCTGCGCGACCAGATCGGCCAAATTGCGAATGATCGTTGGATCGAGAATCGCTTTGCCATCCTTGCCGTAGAAGACAGGCAACGGCACGCCCCAGCTACGTTGGCGCGAGATCACCCAATCGGGTCGCGATTCAACCGTTCCCGCGATGCGGTTCTCGCCCCATGCGGGAATCCATTTCACTTCATTGTGGATTGCTTCGAGAGCTTTGCCGCGCAGCGCATCGATGCGGATGAAAAACTGATCGACGTTGCGAAAGATGATCGGCGTTTTCGAGCGCCAGCAATATGGATATGAATGATGAAATTTTTCTTCGCCCAGAAGCATACCGCGATCGCGAAGCAATTCGACAATGTCGGGATTGGCGTCGAACACGTACTTACCGGTCAGATTCGGCAAACCGGCTTCATCGGTGAACCGGCCGTGATCATCCACTGGCGATAAGACCGGCAGTTTGCGTTCCATTCCTAAAACGTAATCGTCCGCGCCATGACCGGGTGCGATGTGCACGGCGCCAGTGCCAGAATCCATTGTCACAAAGCCGGCCGTGAACACCGGGACGTCGCGGTCCAGAAATGGATGGCGCGCTTTGACTCCTTCCAGATCGGCTCCGGGAAATGAGGCGAGCGGTTTTCCAACCGGCTCTAGTCCCGTGGTTGCAGAAAATTGTGGAACAAGTTTTTCAGCGAGAACCAAGGTAGATCGACCGTCTCGGTTGCGAGGGTCACGCGAGTCCGCCACAGAGGATTCGTCCCGTGGCGAACCAGAGCCATGCGCTACTTCAAACTCCTGAACCACATATTTCTCTTTCGCATCTACAGCGATGGCGAGATTGGCCGGTAACGTCCACGGAGTGGTCGTCCAGATGGCGATGCTTGCTTCTTCCGGCGCGCCCGGTGGTCGCGCACTACCCGTGATGGGAAACTTGACGTAAACGGCAGTGTCGTTGCGCTCTTGATATTCGACTTCGGCTTCAGCGAGGGCGGTCTGCGCGCCAGTACCTCCAAAAGACAGGCTTCTGCGCTTCGTACACCAAGCCTTCTTCAACAAAAACCGCGAACGCGCGCAGAATTTCAGCTTCATACTTGGGATCCATCGTCAGGTACGGATTTTCCCAATCGCCGAACACGCCGAGCCGCTTGAATTGTTTGCGCTGGATGTCGATGAATTTTCGCGCAAACGCTTCGCACTTTTTGCGGACTTCCAGTGGTGAAAGCTCGCGCGATTCTTTGACCACTTTGTATTCGATTGGAAGCCCGTGACAATCCCAACCGGGAATGTAAGGCGCACGTTTGCCGAGCATCGTCTGCGATTTCACCACGAAGTCCTTCAGGATTTTGTTGAGCGCCGTGCCCATGTGGACGTCACCGTTGGCGAACGGCGGGCCGTCATGGAGAACAAATAGCTCCCGGCTATCGCGCGATTTTTGAATCTCCTGGTAAAGGTGCTTTTCCTCCCACATCCTAAGCATCTCCGGCTCGCGCGCGGCAAGGTTCGCCTTCATCGGAAAATCCGTGCGCGGCAGATTCAATGTGTCTTTGTAATTTTGGCTCATGGCGAGCGGGCGACGCTAACATCCGTCAACCGGCGAAGCAATGCAGTCGCGACTACTCGAGGCGCTCCTGTCAGTGTTAAATCGAGAAGGCGTCAGCAACTAGACGGGCTTGCTCGCGCTTGTGCCGAACGAGCGCACCGACGGCTGGACTGGCACTGGCCTCGCGGCCTGCGTACGCAATTTCGGTGCAAAGGAGCGTGCGCAATCGCGGTTCGATAAAAGTCCAGGCACCCATGTTTTGCGGTTCTTCCTGGCACCAGACGAGCTTCGCGGCTTTTGGAAACGGCTTGAGCATTTCACGGAGTCTTTTCTCAGCGAGAGGATAAAGTTGCTCGATGCGAATGATCGTTGCGTCGTCGATTTTGCGTTCGCCGCGATATTTCAGAAGATCGTAATAGACTTTGCCGGAGCAAAAGATGATTCGGTTCACGTTGTCGGGTGCAACAGGTTCTCCCGCCTGCGCCGAGGCGTCGGCGGACAGGCCTAACGCGTTGATCGTCTTCGAAGAAGCCGATCCAACTTCACCGAGAATTTCTTCGAAGCGGCCATGGATGAATTCTTCAGCTGGCGACGACGCATACTTCGCTCGTAACAAACTCTTCGGCGTCGCGATAATGAGCGGCTTGATGAAATCGCGTTTCATCTGGCGGCGCAGCACATGAAAATATTGTGCAGCGGTCGTAACGTTGCAGACCTGGATGTTGTCCTCAGCACACTCTTGAAGGAATCGCTCGATGCGCGCGCTGGAGTGTTCCGGTCCCTGCCCTTCATAGCCGTGCGGGAGTAAAAGCACAATTCCACTCGGCCGTTGCCACTTCGATTCCGCTGACACGATGAATTGATCGATAATGGTCTGGGCGCCGTTCATGAAATCGCCGAATTGCGCCTCCCACAGGCAGAGCATTTTTGGATACTCAAGCGAGTAGCCGTAATCGAATCCGAGCACAGCGGCTTCAGAAAGCGGACTGTTATAAATGCAAATGCGCGCTTGTTTTTCCGCGAGATGGAGTAATGGCACATACGGTTTGCCCGTCTTCGCATCGTAAAGCACGGAATGCCGTGTGCTGAACGTGCCGCGTGAACTGTCCTGACCCGATAACCGAACTGGAATTCCCTCAAGAAGAAGCGACCCAAATGCGAGCGCTTCGGCAAAATGCCATTCATACGGGCCACCATCCTCGAAAACTTGGCGCTGATGATCGATCACGATGCGTTGTATTTTTGGCTGGACATCGAAACCGTCCGGGACACGCGTCATACCTTCGACGATTGTCTTGAGCGTTTTCTCGCTAATAGCAGTCGGCTCGGACTCGTTCGTGTATTTAGGTTGAAAGATCGCCGTTGATTCTCTGAATTTGGCTTTCTGGTTCGCTCGACGCTTTTCGATCGCGTTCACTTCATCCCGCGTCATTTCCAGTCGCAGGGCGAACTCGGTCTCGAGCGAAGCAGCATCGTCTTCGGTCAGCGTTCCGGCATCGAGCAACTCGCGCTTATAAAGCTGAGTCACAGACGGACGTTTCTCGATCTTTGCGTAGAGATCGGGCTGTGTGAATGACGGTTCGTCGCCTTCGTTGTGGCCATAGCGGCGATAGCAATACAAGTCGATCACCACGTCTCGCCCGAATTGCTGGCGGAAATCGAATGCCAAATCGCTGACAAATTTCACTGCGAGCGGGTCATCGCCGTTCACGTGAAAAATCGGTGCCTCGATCATCTTCGCAATATCCGTGGCGTACTGTGATGATCGCGCATCTTTCGGCAGCGTAGTGAAGCCGATTTGATTGTTCACGACGACGTGAATAGTGCCACCAGTGCTATAACCGTGTAACTGCGACAAATTCAGCGTCTCGGCCACAATTCCCTGCGCGATGAAGGCCGCATCGCCGTGCACGAGCAGCGGCAAGACTTTTTTCCGATGCTCGGTATCGCCGCGAATTCGTTGGCGGGCGCGCGCTTTCCCTTCGACGACTGGATCGACAGCTTCCAAATGGCTCGGGTTCGAAGAGAGTCGGATCTCGATCTCGTCGCCTGAAGCGAGTCTGCGCACGGCCTGATAACCGAGATGATATTTCACGTCGCCATCGCCAGCGACCAAATCGGGAATGTAATTCTCGCTAAACTCGGTGAAGATGACTTTGAGCGATTTGCGCAAAAAATTCGCAAGCACGTTGAGTCGGCCGCGATGCGCCATGCCCATGCAAATCTCCTCGACGCCGCCGTCCGGGCATTTGTGGAGGATTGTCTCCAGAGCGACCATCACCGTTTCAGCTCCCTGTAACGAAAAGCGTTTTTGTCCGACGTAGCGGGTATGCAGAAAAACCTCGAACGACTCGGCTTCGAGCAGCGCCCGCAACAGAGCGACCTGGACCGCACGAGGCGTTGAATGTTTGTGAGGACGCGTTTCCAGTCGCCGCCTTATCCATTCGCGGACGTGCGGGTCCTGAATATGCATGAACTCCGATCCAATAGAATCGGCATAAATTCTGTCGAGCCCTGCGACCATGTCGCGCAACCTCATTTGCCGGTTATCGAGAAAGAACTTCGATGAAACGCGGAGATCGAGGTCGGCATCGGTGAACCCAAACTCGCTCAAACGGAGCAATGGATTTCTCGGCCGCGTTTCTGCCAGCGGATCCATCCGCGCGATCGTGTGACCCAGCGAGCAATAAGCGTAAACCAATCCATCGACGCGGGTTTGCAGTGCTGCTTCGCGAGCCTCGATTTCGGTTTCGACGGCCCCATTAAGCTCCGGAAGATTCCCCAGTTCGAATCCTTCAAAAAAGGCCGACCATCCGGAACCGACAGAGTCAGGGTCCTCCTGCCAAAGCCGATAGTTGTCCTCGATCAGGTGAAGATTTGCGCGAGCGTCAATTGATGTGCGCATAGCAGTGTTAATGTCCGAGGATTGCGCGATGCGGCAAGTCATTGCGTCCGCTCTATTGTCATTCTGGGCCAAGCGAAGAATCTCTGATTATTTCGGGGCGACGTAAAACGGGTTCAGAGATGTTTCGCTCCGCTCCCATGGCGAAACCGCGAGGCAGGCAGCAGGTTGACAGTGCGAAGACCCCCTTCGTTATTTGCTGCGCAAATGACTGCGGCTGAAATTTATGAATCCGTAACGAATGGCGGCGCGAGCGATTTCTCCGACGTCGTTGGCGTGTTAGACCATTATAAGCCGTGGTGTCTGATGGGGGGACTGGCAGTGAACTGTTACGTCGAACCCGTGTACACGGTGGACGTTGATCTCGTGGTGGTGACCGCGAATCTTGAAGGGATCGGTCGCGAACTTGAACCTGCCGGTTTCCGCGTGAAAAAAATCGAGCATCCGATCAACGCGCAGCGCCCCGGAAGTAAACTAAGTGTTCAATTCACAACCGATCCTCGTTACCAGGAGTTTCTCGACAGTGCGACAGAGTGCGAAGTTTTGGGGACACCCGTACCGGTAGCTAATCTGAAAGACATTATCCGTGGCAAGGTGTGGGCGTGGCAGGATGAACAACGCCGATCAACGAAGCGCAAAAAAGACGAGCTCGATCTTATGCGGATTGCCGAAGCGCACCCCGAATTGCGCCCGTTGATTCCAGCAGAAATCGTGAAGCAATTATGAGCGTGGCAGCAGGAATTCTGGAGAGCGCACGCGCCTCGCGTATTGTTTTCGGCGGCCTCGCCGAAACGATCGTGCGCGGCGTGCCAGGTGCAGAGTGCGCTTGGCGACGGCGCCAAAGGCTGCACGCGAGGGCGCGTGCGCTCCCCAAACACGCGAATAGCTTCCTACTCGTCGTGTTGCTGCTGCTCGGGGCGGCGAGATTTTCCTTTGCGCAGGCCGATCCGGCTTCGGAACCAGCCGTGTTAGCTGTGGCAAAGGTTTTGCCTGCGGTCGTGAATATCAATACCGAGCGCGTCGTTAAGCGAACTGTGCGCGACCCGTTCGACGAAGTTTACTCCCAATTCTTTGGTTACAATCGGTTTCGACCGCACGAAGTTCGTCAGACCCTGCAAAGCCTCGGCTCCGGTTTCATAATAGATCCCGGAGGTTACATCATAACGAACCAGCACGTGGTAGAGCGTGCTGCGGACTTAAAGATTCATGTTACGGCTCACGACGGGAAAACTTATCGCGCTCATTACATTACCGGCGATGACAAGACCGATTTGGCGTTCATCAAAATCGACGCGCAGACCGACTTTCCCTTCATCAACCTGGATGAGCTTTCTCCGAACTTGCTGGGTCAGACAGTCATAGTGGTTGGTAATGCCGTCGGATACGGCAGCTCTATCACTCGGGGCGTGCTAAGTGCGGTCAAACGGAACATCACCGTTGATGAAACCGAGTATAAGGATTTGGTGCAGACCGATGCCGCAATCAATCCCGGCAACAGCGGCGGCCCAGTGGTCGACCTGTCCGGCCGATTGGTAGGTATTGCGTCCGCGAAAATGGCGTTCACACCACAAGGCGTTCCCACCCAGGGATTGGGCTTCGCTATTCCGGCCGATGTTGTGCGTGACAACGTCAATCGCTTCAAGCAGTTGGCGATGAAGCAGGGCAAAGTTAAAAGCTCGCCTTCAGCTGCCGAACCCAGCAGTGGTAGCATCGACAAATTATTCGGAATGCAGCTGCAAGACTTGAGTCCGGAATTGAGCGATGCCCTCGGTTATCTGCGAGGTCGCGGCGTTTTGATTACAGCTGTGGAACCCGGCAGCCCGGCGGACGATGCTGGCATTAAAAGAGGAATGGTTCTGTATCGCGTTAACAAATCGACGGCCTCTTCGGTGAGACAGGTCGACGAGGCACTGCAAGCCGTCGAGAGCGGTGCAACCGTGGAGTTTACGATCGGCATAGTCCGCGCGCATGGAGAGAATCACGAGCTCGCAGCCCTGACTCTCAAAGCGCGATAAAAAAATTGGCAACGCAATCACGGTTCAGTTGTCTCATCGAAATATCGCATAATGATCAAGGTTGAGAATTTGACGAAACGGTACGCCGGTCACACTGCCATCCAGGATTTGAATTTCGAGGTGAGCCGTGGCGAGATCATGGGATTTCTCGGTCCCAACGGCGCCGGCAAAACCACGACCATGCGCATTTTGGCCGGGTTCATGCCGCCGACTTCCGGTCGCGCGAGCGTCGCCGGATTCGACGTTTTTGAAAAATCGCTTCAGGCGCGCGCGCATCTCGGCTATATGCCGGAAAATGTTCCGCTCTATAGCGATATGCGTGTCAGGGAATACCTGAATTATCGCGCAGCGCTCAAAGGCGTTCCGCACCGCCGCATCGCAGAACGGGTTGGTGACGTGAAGGAACTTTGCGGCCTCAAAGAGGTTGAACGAAAATTGATCGGCACTTTATCGAAAGGCTATCGCCAGCGCGTCGGTCTGGCAGATGCCCTCCTGGCGGAACCCGACCTTCTCATCCTGGACGAGCCCACGATTGGTCTCGACCCCAATCAAATCCGGCAGGTGCGGGAGTTGATTAAGAATTTAGGCAGGCAGCACACGATTTTGCTTTCGACCCATATCTTGCCCGAGGTGGAGATGACATGCAGCCGCGTAATAATTGTTCACAAAGGGAGGATCGAAGCGTGCGATACGCCAGAGAATTTGTTAGGCAAAATCAGACAAGCCGGGGGCGTAGAGCTTGAAGCCAAGGTCGGAAACGACAATGGCGAGGAGCAATTAAAGAGGATTCCAGGCGTTCGAGACGTGGTCACGAGTGGTGATGACGAATGGAAGAAATTCTCGTTGCGAGTCGAATCTGGTGCAGACCTGCGCGAAGAAGTTTTCCGGCTCGCCGTTGAACGCCACTGGGGCGTGCGCGAACTGACTCAACGCCGCGGAACGCTCGAGGATGTGTTCGTCGAACTAACCCATCCGGATCAAGTGTAAAGATGGTGAGCGGTGAAAGATCGCGGTTATGGGTAGCGCACGCGTCTCGCGTGCTGGCGAGCGCGTCCTCGCGATCGCGAACTTTCTCCGTGCGCCCCTCCCAGTCCCTGCGATTGAAATCGAAAGAAAAGTTCGTTTCGGCGCGACGCCGAAACCAGCACGCGAGACGCGTGCGCTACCCGACACAAATGCCCCATGCGTAAATTCTGGACTCTGCTCACCCGTGAAGTGCGCAGCTATTTCTACTCTCCGATAGCGTACATCGTGATGATCTTTTTTCTGATCATCAGCGGGATCGATTTTTATTTCCAGGTCTCGTTCATGAACCAGCGCCAGGTGCAATACACGATCCAGGAAGCATTCTTTAATTCGGTTTTTTTCTGGTTCGCATTCGTCCTGATTTTTCCGTTGATCACAATGCGCTTATTCGCCGAGGAATTTAAGCTCGGAACAATCGAACCGCTCACGACTGCGCCTGTTCGGGACTGGCAGGTGGTACTCTCCAAATTTTTTGGAGCCCTTGCATTTTACCTGATCCTCTGGATCCCCACGCTCGTTTATTTTGGGGTATTCGCGAAAGTGACGAACCAGCCGGCGGCGCACTCTCCCGGAGCATACTTCGGCTCCTATCTGATGCTGTTGCTGCTTGGAATGTTTTATCTTTCTATTGGCTGCCTCACATCGGTGCTGACCCGGAACCAGATTATTGCTGCGATCATTTCTTTCTGCGCAATTACGCTGCTGTTTTTCCTCGGTCTGGTGCAGTTCATCCTGCTGGATGTAACCTCCGAGACGCGCGATTTGCTGGGCTACTTCTCTGCCATCGAACAGATGGGAACTTTCTCCCGGGGCATCATCGACACGCGACCGATCGTTCTCTACGTGAGCATGACCATCGTCATGCTGATGCTCACCTATCAGGCATTCCAATCTCGGAAATGGAGGCTCTGATGGCTGACGAACCAAAAGAGCCTCGTACGCGCCGGAGAATGAAAATCGGCCGGATCCGGATCGGTCTTAACGTTGTCTTCCAGATCGTGTTAATCCTGTTTCTTGCCGCAATGGTGAACTCGCTTGCCTTCAAGCACTACAAGCGTTGGGATTTTTCGCGCGACCAGAAATATGCGCTGTCAGACAAGACAAAGCGTTTCCTTAACTCGCTCAAGAACAAGATGCGCATCACGGTTTTCTTTTCGCCCGGCACACCGATTACCGCGGACGTTCAGAATCTGCTGACAGAATATCAATACGCCGGAAAAGGAAAGATCGACATCGAGCACATCGATCCGGAGCGGAATCTTTCCCGGGCCAAGGAGTTGTTCGATAAGTACAAGGTTGTCACCGACGAAAGCCTTCTGGTGCTCGACTACGACGGACGCAACAAAACTGTGAAGGCATCGGAGATGGCCGACGTTGACCAGAGCGGGATGGCAATGGGCGAAGGTCCCCGGGTCACCGCGTTCAAAGGCGAGCAAGCGATCACCAGCGCAATGATTGACCTTGTGGAAGGGAAAAAGAAGACCCTTGGATACGTCACAGGGCACAAGGAACCGGCGCTTTCCGCACCCACGAGCCCGATCACTCTGCTGAAAACCTTTATCGAGAATGAGAACATCAAGTTTCAAGAGCTGAACCTTCTCGATCAGCCTGCAATCCCAGCCGATGTGAATGCAGTGATGATCGTGGGGCCGCAATACGATTTTTCCGATCGCGAAATGCAAGTGCTGCGCGGTTTTTGGGACAAACAGGGACGCATACTGGTTTTTGTCGACCCCGCAGCGAACACCCCCAGATTACGTGCCTTTCTTGATGAGCTCGGAGTGAAAGTAAATGACGACAGACTCATGGTTTTCGTGCGGACAGGCATTCAAGAGCTAGCACTGACGAGAGATGTCCAGGCGCATTTCCTCGCCGACAGCCCGGTTACGAAGCGGCTCGCCGATGTGCGGGCGATTTTTGTCGGCGGCACGTCGTCACTCGCGCTGGATCCGAACCGCGGGCGAGCTGTCAACATCCAGTTAGAGCCGCTCATCCAGGCAGAAAAAGGCTACTTTGCCGAGACCGATTACAACTCAGACAATCAGGTGAAGCTGCAAACCGACGCCAAGAAAGCCGGCGATGTGCCGCTGACAATCGCTGCCTCAGCGGAAAAAGGCGGCAGCGCCGATGCTCGTGTGCAGGTGAACTCGTCACGGCTCATTGCCGTGAGCAATGCCACTTTCGTTCAAGACAATGCGATCATGCAGGATCAGGCGGCACTCGATTTTGTTTCCGGCGCAGTGAACTGGTTATTGAGCCGCGAACAAATGATCGGTATCGCGCCAAAAATTCCGCAGCCACTGACGTTCAGCCTCGACCCCGAAGGATTGCGCCGGCTGCGGTGGATTCTTCTGGTTCTGATGCCGCTGATTCCCGCTGTCATTGGAACAGTGGTCTGGTGGCAACGTCGGGTCTGACATGAAATGGAGGAACACGCTCATTCTGGCGATCATTGCGATCGCTGGCGTCGCTTATTTCAGATTTTTCGAAATGAAGCGGCCGAGCACAGAAGAAGCCCAGCGTCAGTCGCAGAATATGCTCAATTTCGATCGAACCAAGATCGATGGAATTGTTATTCAAAACGGCGATCAAAAAATCGAGATCCGACGCAGCGACAACAAATGGCGCCTGGAAACGCCTATTAAGGACCAGGCCGATAACGCGCTCGTCGATACTTTGTTGTCGGACCTTGGGAACTGGCAAAAAGAGGGAACCATTCCGGCCAAAGAGATCGACGCTGATAAGAGCAAGCTGACTGAATACGGACTGAACAATCCAAAGCTGAAACTCAAACTGCTCGGGCATGACCGGCCACCGGAAATTTTGTTCGGCAAAGACGCTGCAATGGAAGGCAGGATGTATGTGAGGTTTCAGAACTCAAAGGAAACGTTCCTTGCCGGCCAATCGGTTAGGAAAGACATAGACAAAAAACCGGAGGAATTCCGAGACAGAAAACTGACTGACTTGAGTAACGCGCAGGTGCGTCGGGTGGTGTTGAAAACGTCCGCCGGTGAAATCGAACTGGAGAAAAAAGATACGAACTGGGAGATCCTGAAACCGCTCCGCGCGCGGGCTGATGATCAGAAAGTTAACGACCTGATCTCGCAGGTGACGTCAGCTCGCATCGGACAATTTGTAGCTGACGATCGTGGCGACCTGCACCCTTATGGGTTGGCGGAGCCGCGCGGGTCAATCACGTTGTTCGATCAAGAGCCGAAAAAAGATCAGAAAGTTGAGATCGGCGAGTCCATCAAAGTTGCCGGACGGGAAGACAAAGGGCAGACGTTGCAAATCGGGGCAATACCCGAAAAAGAAAAAGACCAGCTATACGCGCGATTCGCTCCTCGCGGTTCGGTTTACACGTTGCCGAAAAAAATTGAAGAACTTCTTAACACGAAACCGGCCGACTTGCGGGACACCCATTTGGTTCGGATCGACACCAATATTCTTGATCGGGTCACAATCGAGGCGCCGGGCAAAACCAAAACCGTTCTCGCGCGCAAAGACGGCAACTGGACAATCGCCAACCGAAACAACGCGCCAGCAGATTCAGGCGCAGTTCAGCGCATCATTGACGCGCTGCAGAATGAGCGGGTGACAAAATTCGTTGAAGATGTCGCTTCCAATCTGCCGAAGTACCGGTCTCGATAAGCCGCAGCTGCAATTGACCTTCAGTTCATTTGCGTCAGAGAACACGGCCGAAACCAAAGCGGGCGAGGAACCGTTCGCCACAATTGCCTTCGGAAAAGATGAGAGCGACAACGTTTACGCCCGCCTCACCGATGAACCATTTGTGGTGGCAGTACGTCGTGGATTGCTCGACCAGATTTCACCTGATCCGCTGCAATGGCAGGAGTTATCGATCTTCAAATTTAAGCCGGAGCAGATTCACAAGCTAAGTGTCACAACTGACAAAGAGCTGTCGTTAGAACGCGATCAAAACAACCAGTGGCACTGGCTGAAAGGAAACGGCGGAATCAATCAGAGCAATTTGCAATCGCTGCTCACAACTTTGTCGAACTTGTATGCGGTACAATGGCTCGGAACGACCACACCTCAGCAAGGGTTCGATAAACCGCAACTCGTCATCAGCTTCACGACCTCACCCGATGACAAGGCATCACACAAACTCACTGTCGGCGCCCAAAGCAATGGCGGCACGTTTTGCGCACGCGTGGACGGACGCGACGGCACATTTACGATCCGCGCTTCCGACTATAATAATTTGAAATTGCCGCTTGAGACGCAAGCCGCGGGATCCTTTTCGCCAGCGACGGCTCCGAGTCCAACCGTAACGCCCTAACGAGTCATCGCTTCGTTTTTCCGGGTGGTTTCGGCGATGGAGATGAGCGAGTCGCAGAGCCACCTGTGCGGCTTATTAATTTGCCGGATGCGTCAAAGACAGAATAACCGCTTTGTTTGCCCGCAGAGTCATAGCTGTAAACGATCTTGTTCTGAAGCGTGCCGTTGGCTGCGCTTTGAGTTTCTTCCAGGATGTGGCCAGCATCGTCGTACTTGTAACGGCTTTTGAGCCGAACGCGACCATCTGGTCCGGAAACTTCTCCAGTCGAGAATCGGCCGGCATTGTCGAGTTGATAACGAATCGTCTCACGAACTTTGCCATCGGGATCTGTTGTCGTTGAGACGGCTGTATGCTGTGCGTTGTCGAAATTGTAAACGGTGTGTGACCCATCCGGATGCATTGACATCGTGACTCGCACGGCGTCACTCGAAGCTTGGCCGAATGCTGCTGCGCCGCCGCATATGAGAAGAGCGCACGCGAGCCCGGACGCGAACCGGAAACGTTTCATGATTCGCACGAGCTTACGAATTTCGCTGCGGCGACGCAACAGAACGTTCGTGAAGGTCATTGGCCCGAAGCAAACCAAGTCACTTTCCCTCCCGCCCTTGCGACAAAAGGTGACCGTTCTCTCGACTGATTTGAAGGTAAGTTAATCGGCGCAAATCGATGAAGATTTTTATTGACCGTTTCCTGCGGAGGTGGTTAAAGGTGGGGTCAAGTGGAGTAAAGTGGGCTATTACTCCATGCGACCAATGGACGCTGATTCCCAACCTGAACGGTTCTATGCTGGAGAGTTCCGACATTCCATTGACGAAAAGAATCGGATTACGATTCCATCGCGTTGGCGACGCGATCGCCCCGAAGATTTCATTCTTTTGCCTGAGGCGACACACCAGTTTCTGCTGGTGATGTCGCCAAAGGAGTTCGCGAAAATGAGTTCGGCCGCGGAAACGAACGAGAAGATTTCCGCGATCAATCGCCGGGTGTTCCTGCGTCAGCTGCATTCTCGTGCTCAACATGCAGGCGCGGACCGGCAGGGTCGCCTCGTTTTGCCGGAAGAACTTTGTCAAACGGTTGGATTAAAGAATGAAGTCGCGCTCGTAGGCAATCGCGGGCGTTTTGAAATTTGGAATTTGCAACGCTGGAAACGCGCACACGAAGAGGAAACGGCTACCTACCAGCACGTAGCGAAGGAGATTGGATTGTAAAGATATGGTGCGCCAACTCGTCATGAATCCGCTGTGGATCGAGCCGCCCGCATGGCTCGCTATCAATCCAAAGGCAGCAGAAGAGCCAACGGATTCGGCGGAAGAATTCATTTATCATCGTCCGGTCTTGCAGAAGGAAGCGCTTGAACTACTAAAGCCGAAAGCAGGCATGCTGATGCTCGATGGAACATGCGGCGGCGGCGGCCACACCGAAGCGCTTATAGAAAGTGGTGCCGATGTTCTGGCTTTAGATCAGGATCCAGACGCAGTCCGGCACGTGACCGGCCGTCTCGCGCACCTCGGCCGGCGGATCATCGTGCGCCAGGCAAATTTCCGACATGCAGATTGTGTCCTCGACGAGCTCGGGTTTCGCAACATCGGAGGTGCGCTTCTTGATCTGGGGATTTCTTCCCGGCAACTGGAAAATGCGGAGCGCGGATTCAGTTTGATTCGAAACGGTCCGCTCGACATGCGGATGGACCCGCAAACGACCCTGACAGCGGCGACAATCGTGAACGATTACAGCGAAGAGGAATTGACCCGCATCTTTCGTGAGCTCGGCGAAGAACCGGCTGCGCGACGCATCGCGAGCATGATCGTGAAAATCCGCAAAACTTCGCCGTTTCACGACACGCTCCTGCTCGCGCGCACGATTGAAAAACTAGTGGGCCGTCACGGACGACAGCATCCGGCCACTCAAGTGTTTCAAGCGCTACGCATGGAAGTCAACGACGAGCTTGGAGCCTTGGAACAAGGCCTGCGCGTCTTAACTCCGCGACTCGAACGAGGCGGACGCATCGGCGTGATCACTTTCCATTCGTTGGAGGACAGAATCGTCAAAAACTTCTTTCGCGATCATAGCAAGGAATGGCTCGACAGACCGGAATGGCCTGAGCCGCGGCGAAATCCTGATCACGATCTCGCGCTTGTTACACCGAAACCAATCGCGCCGAACGAGGAAGAACAGCGCGCGAATCGCAGATCGCGAAGCGCGAAGCTGCGCGTAGCGGAGAAGATTAAATGAACCGATCACGTCGACGAAATTGTAACACAGTGAACGCGGCATCACTGGCGCGATGGATTGTGATGACCGCATTTCTGGCGCTTGCCGGGTTGGCTTATGTGTATTTGACGCTGCAACTGTATCACCTTGGTGAGAGCAGAAAGGCAGTGGAGAATGAGCTCGCGAAGTTGCGCACTCAAAACGATGTCGCCGCCGGACAGATCGCGGCGCTTACCTCGCGCACTGCTTTGCAGCGGCGATTGAAAGAAGGGTATCTGAAAATGATTCCCGTTTCGGATTCGAAGATCGTGCGGCTCACTCTTCCAGCGCGATCAACCGACGAAGAGGCGGTTCAACCCGTCGTGAACTCTTTACCGCAACATGAATCCAAGTAGCCGAACTCGTTGTGCTCTGGTGTGTGCTGCTTTCATCGGCCTCTTCAGCATTTTTTCGTTTCGATTGATTTATCTGCAGGCAATCAAGCACGACGAATACGCAGGGCTCGCTGCGGAAACGCACGTTCACCAGCAGGTCATTCACGCCGAACGCGGCATGATCCTGGACGCGAACAATGAAGTTCTCGCGCACAACATTCCTGTGGAAACCGTGGTAGCTGACGCAACGCATCTTAGCAATCTCCAAGCAACCGTTGACCTCCTGAATGCCGAACTGGAGATCCCTTCGCAAGAACTCACTGAAAAATTAAACAGCGGTCGCCGCTATATTATCATCAAGCGCGAGGTGTCCGCGGCGCGAGCAAGCGCGCTGCGCGAAAAACTCCGGAGCGGCGATCTGCGCGGGATCTACTTCGAGCACGACGCCACGCGCATCTATCCCAATGGCTCGATGCTTTGCCACGTGATTGGTTTTACCGATTTCGATCGCCACGGCGTCCAGGGGGTTGAAGCCTCAATGGAAGAATACCTCCACGGACAGGACGGTTACCGTTTCATTGAGCAGAACCGCGCTGGCAAGGAGATCGTGCCTTATCGCGGGCAGGAACGCGCGTCTCGAGATGGTTATCAAGTCCACCTGACTGTCGACCTAGGCTTACAAAGCATCGTCGAAGAGGAAATCGATGCGGCGATGAAGGAGTATTCTCCACAAAAGGCGACAATCATTCTGATGCGGCCTCAGACAGGCGAAGTCCTGGCGATCGCCAACCGCCCGAACTTCGATTTAAACCTCCGCGCCGAGGCCAAGCCCGAACAAATGAAAAACCGGGCCATCATCGACATGATGGAACCGGGTTCCACCTTTAAGATCGTAGCCGCTGCCTCTGCTCTCAATGAACATAAGTTGCGTGTTGATTCACAGGTTTTTTGCGAAAACGGCCTTTGGAACTACGGTGGCTCCGCTCTGCACGATCATCGCGCGTTCGGCTATCTGAGCGTGCGCGACATTCTGGTCAAATCTAGCAATATCGGAGCCGCAAAACTTGCTCTAAGCATCGGCGACCAGAAATTTTACGAGTACATCCGGCGTTTTGGATTTGGCGAGCGCACCGGAATCGAATTGCCGGGTGAAATCAATGGAGTGATTCGGCCGCCGCAAACGTGGAGCAAAATTTCCATTACGCGCATTCCGATGGGACACGAAGTTGGCGTCACGCCACTGCAGATGACAACGGCAATGGCAACGATCGCCAACGGCGGCAAACTGGTGACACCGCGTATTATCAAATCTGTTACCGCAGCGGATGGCAAAATAGTCAGCTCAATATCGCCAGTCGTACTGCGCCAGGTCGTCTCTCCTGAAACAGCGAAACAAATCGGGGATGCCTTACGCGGCGTTGTGAGCGATCAAGGAACCGCCGCCGCTGCTGCTGTCCCCGGGTTTATTATCGCTGGGAAAACCGGAACCGCCCAAAAGGTCAATCCTCATGGCGGATACGACCACGGAAAGTACGTCGTTTCTTTTGTCGGCTATCTGCCGGCGGATCATCCTGAGTTTGTCGGACTTGTTGTCCTGGACGATGCACATACGAGCACACCTGAATTGAATTACGGCGGGAAAGTTGCCGGGCCGATTTTTTCCCGCGTTGCCGAAAAGGCCGCCCACTATCTTGATCTTGAGCCGCATGAGGAGATTCGCAAAGCGATTCCCATTCAGCGAGTCGAAAAACCAAAGCCGGCAGAGCGACTACGCAAGGTGCCGGCGGAACGAATCGCCTTAACCGATGGTTCGCGACGTTGAGCGCCTCGCCCCGGTTCGCCGTAGCAAATCCGTCTCCTGTCGGAGATGTTAAAGCCTCATGCAGCTCAAGACCCTTCTCGCTACGACTCCAGTTCGCCAGGTCTTCGGGTCAGTTGATCGCCCGGTGGAAAATATCGCGTATGACTCGCGGCGAGTGCAAAGGCACACCATGTTCGTGGCGTTGCGGGGTGAGAAAACCGATGGGCACCAATTCATCGGCCAGGCCATCGACAAAGGGGCGTCGGTGATCGTCGCCGAGCGCGAAGAAAAAGACCCACGCGTCACTTCTCTTCTCGTTGAAAACACCCGCACTGCGCTCGCGGATTTTTCAGCAACTTTTTACGGCTATCCTGCGCGCAAGTTAAAACTCGCCGCGGTCACAGGCACAAATGGCAAGACCACGACGACATTTCTAATCAAGCACATTTGCGAAAACGCCGGGTTACGTTGCGGATTAATCGGAACCGTTCGATACGAGATCGGCGAGCGGATTTTGCCAGCTATTCGCACCACGCCTGAATCGCTCGATTTACAAGAGCTTCTTTCCCAAATCGCTAATGCAGGGTGCAAAGCGGCAGCGATGGAAGTCTCTTCGCACGCGCTGGCGCAGGAGCGCACACGCGGTATCGAATGGAACGTCGCCCTCTTCACGAATTTGACTCAGGACCATCTCGATTTTCACGGCACGATGCAAAAATACTTCGAAGCCAAGGCCCGGCTCTTCATTGAACTCGCCGGCCAAAAACAAAAGCGCAAACCCGTGGCGATTGTGAACGTCGACGACAGTTACGGCCAACGCCTGCTCGACAAGCTGGATAAAAGCGTTGCCGTTATTACCTATGGCATGGGATCGCGCGCGGATTTCCGCGCTTCAAATTATCGCGCCGAATTCACCGGAACGTCGTACCAACTCGACGCGCGCGGTAAGAGTTACCTTGTTCGTCTTCCGTTGATCGGCCGCTTCAATGTCACGAATTCCATCGCTGCGCTCGCTGCCGCGGAGGCGCTCGGAATTAATCTCCGAAGCGCCGTCCTGAGCCTTGGAAAAGCGCCGCAAGTTCCCGGACGCCTGGAACTGGTTCCTGCTAAACGACAATTTCAAGTGTTCGTGGATTACGCGCACACGCCTGATGCGCTCGCCAACGTTTTGAAGACTCTGCGGGAGCTCCACCCGAACAAATTGATTACGGTTTTTGGTTGTGGCGGCGATCGCGACCGGCAAAAGCGGCCCTTAATGGCCGAGATGGCGGACCGGCTCGCCGATTACTCCATCATCACTTCTGATAATCCGCGGAAGGAAGACCCGAGCGCGATTATCGCCGAAACTGAAAAAGGCTTTCGCTCGACTCATTACGAAAAAATTGTCGATCGCACCGAGGCGATCAATCGCGCCGTTGCGCTCGCCGGTCCACGCGACATTGTGTTGGTGGCAGGGAAAGGGCACGAAAATTATCAGGAGTTCGCAGACTACACTATTCCATTCGATGACATCCAGGTCGCGCGCCGCGCGATCGAAGATCATCCCGTGGAGCTATAGTTATGAATCCGCTGAGGGTCTCTCAAATCGCGCAGTTCGCTGGGGCGTCGCTGTCATCCGGTGACGGGACTGTTGCAATCAACAAGGTCAGCACCGATTCCCGCACAATTAAGCCGGGCGAATTATTCGTCGCATTGCGCGGCGACAATTTTGAAGGGCACGATTTTGTCGAGTCGAGTGCAAAAGCTGGCGCTACAGGCGCGCTTATTGATCTCAACTGGACCGGCAGTGTTCCGAAGAATTTCGTACTTCTCCGTGCCACCGATACGCTGCAAGCCTATCAAATGCTGGCAGCCAATTACCGGCGTTCGCTCGCCCTCAAAGTCCTCGCGATCACCGGCAGCAATGGGAAGACCAGCACAAAGGATTTCGCCGCGTCGGTGCTCGCGCGAAGATTTCGGGTGACCAAGACCGAAGGGAACTTCAACAATCACGTAGGCCTGCCACGCACAATTCTCGAAGCGACTTCCGGTGATGAAATCGCCGTCTGGGAAATCGGAATGAATCATCCCGGTGAAATCGCAGTGCTCGCAAAGATCGCCGCGCCCGATGCAGCGATCATCACGAACATTGGCGTGGCACATATCGAGTTCATGGGTTCTCGCGAAGCAATCGCCACGGAAAAGGGAGCACTGGCCGAAGCGATCGACCCGCAAGGAACCGTCATTCTAAATGCAGATGATCCATTCAGTGAAGGAATCGCTGCGCGCACCCGCGCAAGAGTTGTGTTGGCAGGAACCACAGGCGGAACCGTGCGCGCGATTGAAATCCGACAGAGTGCCGAAGGCTCAGAGTTTACAATTGTCGAAGGCGCGCATCGTTGCCGCGCGCAACTTCCCGTTGCGGGTTTGCACATGGTGCAGAATGCATTGCTGGCCGTCGCCGCCGGGCGCGCATTTGGATTATCCATCGAAGAATGTGCCGGCGGCCTAGCCGCCGCGCCGCTCACGAAAGCGCGTTTACAAATCAAACAGATCGGTGGCGTGCAATTTCTGGACGATAGCTACAACGCCAACCCGGACTCGATGAAAGCGGCCTTGCGCACGCTGGTTGAGCTCGACGCCGAGGGAAAGCGCATTGCGGTGTTGGGAGAAATGCGGGAACTCGGCGCCGAATCGGAACGCGGGCACCGGGAGGTCGGTGAAACTGCAGCGACGCTCGGGCTGGATCAACTGATCACGATTGGCGACGTGGCGGAGCTCATTGCCGAGGGTGCGCGCACCGGCGGTTTGGACAAGGTTTGGTCCGCGCGATCGACAGCCGAAGCTGCCAAGTTGTTAGGCGAAGTTGCCGAGCCGGGAGATCTCGTCCTGATCAAGGGCAGCCGCGCCGCACGCACGGAGGAAGTCATCGAGCAATTCCGCAGTCAAAATTCGGCAGTCGTGACATCGCCATGATGTACTACCTCCATCACCTAAGTAGCCACTTCATCGGGTTCAATGTTTTTCTTTACGTCACCTTCCGGGCCATTGCTGCGGCGGTCACCGCATTTTTGACCACCCTCATCTTTGGAAACTTCATCATCGCAAAGCTGCGGGCACTTAAAGTCGAACAACCGATTCGAGGAGCAGCGGAGGTCCACCGCCTTGCCGAACTGCAAGGAGTGAAGCAAGGCACACCGACCATGGGCGGCGTGCTGGTGATTACCGCCGTCGTTGTGTCGAGCATTCTCTGGGCGCGTCTCGACAACAAGTTCGTGTGGCTCGCATTATGCAGCATGATTTACCTCGGCGGGCTGGGGTTCGCCGATGATTATCTGAAGGTCACAAAGAAGAAATCCGAAGGGATTCACGGCCGGGTTAAACTCGCTTTCCAAATTATTCTCGCAGCGGTTATCACTTGGATCTTTCTGACCGATCCATTGCTCGAAGTGCAGGCGCGCACGCTTTACGTGCCTTTTTTCAAATTGCCAGTGATTGCGAACATGAGCTGGTTCACATTCGTGTTTTTTGTGCTGGTTATCGTCGGCACATCGAATGCGGTAAATCTCACTGACGGGCTGGATGGTTTGGCGATCGGTTGCACCATCACCGTGGCATTTGCATATGCCTTGCTCTGTTACGCGGCGGGAAATTTTCGCGTCGCGGAATACCTACAGGTTCCATTTTATCCATTCGCCGGCGAACTGACCGTCGTTTGCTCAGCGCTTATCGGCGCCGGGCTTGGCTTTCTCTGGTTCAATTGTTATCCGGCCAAGGTTTTCATGGGCGACACCGGATCGCTGGCCATCGGCGGCATGATTGGGGTCGTGGCTATTTGTTGCAAGCAGGAGCTGCTTCTGGCCGTGGTCGGCGGCGTTTTCGTAATCGAAGCCGTCTCAGTCATTGTGCAGGTGCTTAGCTTCAAACTCACGGGCAAGCGGTTTTTCGTCATGTCTCCGCTTCATCATCACTTCGAGTTAACCGGCTGGAAGGAAACGACCGTGATCGTTCGCTTCTGGATTCTGTCGATTATTTTCGCCTTGCTCGGCCTGGCCACGCTCAAACTGCGATGAACAACGGGCGCTACAAAAATCAAAACGTGGCCGTGCTTGGAGCAGGACTAAGCGGGAGCGCCGCAGCGTTGCTGCTCGCGTCGGAAGGAGCACAGGTCACCGTGCTCGATAACGCCGGCGAAAATAATTTGCTTAAATCCACGCTGGATAATCTGCGGGCACACGGCGTGCGCGTCGTTTGTGGATCCGAGCCAGACCGGGATTCATCTTTGTACGACTGGATGGTTCTAAGCCCGGGCATCGATCCACTTTCTGCGTTGGCGCGCAATTTTTCATCACGCGGAATTGAAACGATCAGTGAGCTCGAACTGGGTTGGCGCTCCTGTGAAATGCCAGTGATCGCGGTAACAGGCACGAACGGAAAAACCACGACGACAGAATTGCTGGCGCAAATGCTGAACGCCTGCGGTCAGCGAACGATCGCTTGCGGCAACATTGGCAAACCACTTTCAGAGGTCGCGCGTGAAAACCAGCCGTTCGACGTGCTGACGGTTGAAGTGAGCTCGTTCCAGCTGGAAGCAATCCGTAATTTTCGTCCGTCGATCAGCCTCTGGCTCAACTTCGCTCCCGATCACCTCGATCGTTATCGCTCCGTCGGTGAATATCGCGCGGCCAAGTTGCGCATTTTCGAAAATCAAACCCAGCAGGATGTCGCGATCGTAAATGCCGCGGAAACGCTTCCGAAAATTCAAGCATCCCGAATTACTTTCAGCGCCTATTCCAATAGCGCCGATTTCCGATTGTCTGATGGCGCAATCGTTTATGAAAGTCAGCCCGTCCTGCGTGTGGCTGACACGAAGCTGCCCGGGCTGCATAACATCGAGAACCTGATGGCAACACTAGCTGTCGGCGTTGCCCGCGGGTTGTCGTTCACGCAGATGGTGCCGGCGCTTCGCGATTATGAGCCGCGCCCGCATCGCTGCGAATTTGTGCGCGAACTCGATGGCGTCGAATACGTCAACGACTCGAAGGCAACCAACCTGGATGCAGTCGAGAAGGCCTTGGCCGCACAGACCAAACCAGTGGTGCTCATCGCCGGCGGCAAAGACAAAGGATTTACGTTCGATTCGCTGCGGTCTCTGGTGAAGGACAAAGTGAAATCAGCAGTCCTGATCGGCGAGATGGCTGAGAGCATCGGACGTTCGTGGGACGGCGCGGTCAAATCCGAAATCGCAACTTCACTCGCCGACGCGGTTGAGCGGGCACGCAGTGTTGCCAGCCGAGGCGACGTTGTCCTCTTCTCTCCGGGAACATCATCGTTCGACATGTTCAAAAGCTACGCCGATCGCGGCGATCAATTTCGCAAACTCGTGCAAACCCTCCCGCAATGAAACAGATTAAAATGCCCCGTCTTTTCAAGGCCAAGAGATTAGCCGCAGCGACGGCGCGCCGCTCATCGGCTGCGTCGGGCATGGACTTCGAAGGCATTCCCGAGCCCAACATGAAGTTGTCCCGGGCGTTACTGATTGTTTTGCTTCTACACGTAGTTGCCGTGTCGGGAATCATTGCGTTTAACGCCATCAAGACGCGGGAGCGTGCGTTCGTGCCGCCGATGTCGACCGAAACGGAAAATAAACCCGCTGACACCGCGCAAACAGCAAATCACGCAAGTTCCGAAAAGGCTCGAGTGACTGCGGCGCAAAAGGAAAGCGATCGCCAAGCTGATCCGAAACCTTCTCATTCATCCGCGAAGACCGAACAGGCAAAGACGCCTTCGTCTTCAGGAAAGACTTACGTTGTGAAAAAGGGCGATAGTCCAGCCGGAATCGCCAAGAAATTGAAAATCTCCTACAGCGATTTAATCGCGATCAATCACATTGACGACCCACGCAAACTGAAAATTGGGCAAAAGCTTCTGGTTCCCGAAGCAGCAAAGCCGAAGACGACGAGCTCTAAAGCGACAGATAAGAAGAAAAAACAAAATGAAATCAGTAGCGAGAAAAGCGATGCGAAAACCCATCGCGCTCCCAAAGCGCTTCCCGCAAAATCTACGGACACGCGTGCTTCATTTCGCGCAAGTTTCCGCAGCGAGCAGGCGTTCTCGCGCCTCTCGTATGCCGTGACATCCCATGCATCGTAAAAGTTCCTACATACTTTTTTTAGCAGTGCTGGGATTGCTCGTCATCGGCATCGTGATGCTCTTCAGCACGAGCGCTTATGCACGCGACAGCCATGGAGACGTTTATTTCTTCATTAAACGTCAGGCCATCTGGATTGGGATTGGACTTGCCGCGTGCATTTTTGCGGCGCTCGTGAATTATCAATTCTGGCAAAAAACGTGGTGGCTTTGGTTTTCGGTGGCGCTGGTCGCTCTGGCGCTTTGCTACATCCCGCACATCGGAATGCGCATCAACGGGTCGCGCCGGTGGGTCGGCTACGGCCCGATTACCTTCCAACCGTCGGAACTTGCAAAAATCGCGATAATCTTTTTTCTGGCCGCCTGGTTTGCGCGAAGTGAAAAACCGGACGGCAACGCGTTGTCGGGATTCATTATTCCGCTTGCGATTATCAGCGTGCCCGCTGCGCTTGTACTGGGGGAAGTGGATCTGGGAACTACAGCCTTAATCGGAACAACGGCATTCGTCGTGATGTTCGTTGCCGGCACTAATCCTCTATTGCTTGGAGGACTCGCAGTGGCGGGCCTGGGCGGATTACTCGTCGTTGCGACGCAAATCTCCGAGCGAATGGGGCGGCTCTCCGCGTTTCTTCATCCGCAAACCTACAAGGACGATGCGGGTTTGCAGCAAATGCAGGCGTTGATCGCCTGGGGCAGCGGTGGGATGGACGGCCTCGGACTGGGCAACGGCCGGCAGAAGATGCTGTATCTGCCGTACGCGCATACGGATTTTATTTTTCCAATCGTTGGCGAAGAACTTGGTCTGCGGTTCAGTCTTCTGGTGGTTTTTTTGTTCGTTGTGATAATTGTTTGCGGCATCATGATCGCGCTGCACGCTCGTGATCGTTTTGGACTACTGCTCGGTTGCGGGATTGTTTCGCTTCTCGCCTTGCAGGCAGCCGTCAACATCGGTGTGACGACTTCCCTTCTGCCTAACAAGGGACTCCCGCTGCCGTTTATCAGCTATGGAGGTTCGAATCTGGCCGCCTGTTTATTTGGCATCGGCGTGTTGGTAAACATTTATCGCCAGGGCATTCTTGAGCCGCCGCCGGTAAAACGCGGTACGATGAACGCCAGATTAGCGCTGCGAATTTAATGAAGCACTAACTGAGACTAGCCCAACATGAACGCTGTAATCGCATGCGGAGGAACCGGTGGACATCTTTTCCCGGGCATTGCTGTGGCAGAAGTGCTGCAAAATCGCGGACACGCAGTGATGCTGTTGGTTTCCGAAAAGGACATCGATGCAGTGGCGCTTTCCGGCCGAAGCAATTTTCAAGTCGAAAAATTACCGACTGTAGGATTGCCTTCGCCATTTTCGCCGGCGCTTTTTGGGTTCACTCGCCGGTTCGTTGAAAGCTTGTCACTTTGCCGGTCCATCTATCGCAAGTTCAATCCGGATGCTGTCCTGGGCATGGGCGGGTTTACTTCCACTGCGCCAGTGCTGGCCGGCCGATTCCGCGGCATAGCCACGTTTATTCACGAATCGAACGCCGTTCCTGGAAAAGCAAACCGTTGGACCGCCCGTGTGGTGAATGCCGTTATGCTGGGGTTTAAGGAATGCGCGCCGTTTTTTCCAAAAACGCGTACTGAAGTCACAGGCACACCACTTCGCACAGAACTGGTGCGTCTGGACCGCGCAGATTCGCGGCGGAAACTCGGTTTGCGAGAGGATCTGCCCACACTGCTGGTGATGGGCGGCAGCCAGGGTGCCAGCGGAATTAATCAGGCGCTAATTAAAGCGCTGCCGTTCTTGCAAGGTCTGCCGCTCCAGGTGATCCACTTGTCCGGCGCGCGGGATGAACGCCTGGTTGCCGATAATTATCGGCGTGAAAATGTGCCTGCTTACATCGGCGCGTTTCATCATCAGATGGAGGAAGTGTACAGCGCCGCTGATCTTGTCGTTGCACGAGCGGGCGCAGCGAGCCTGGCGGAATTCGCCGGTTTTTCGTTGCCCGGCATCGTGATTCCATTTCCCTACGCCGCGAATGATCACCAAACGCGCAATGCAGAAATCTACGCTCGCGCTGACGCGGCAATTCTTCTGAAGCAGTCGGATCTTTCTGGTGAATTGCTCGCGCGCAGCATCCGCGAGCTGGTGGAAAATCCACAACGGTTACAGCAAATGGCGGCGAATTGTGCGCGTCTCGCGCCAAATGATGCAGCTGGTCTCGTGGCTAACACGATTGAGAAATATACGACTCATGAAGCTCACGCCTGAAGCAACCGGAACGCGCACCGACTCTCCGCGTAAAAATTTCCGGCGTCGTGATAAGTTGCCAGATCTGTCGCGATTTCTGACCGCCGAACAGCATCGGATTCATCTCGTTGGCGTCGCGGGAAGCGGTATGAGCGGTCTTGCGGCGCTTCTGATCGAGCTGGGACACGTAGTGAGCGGCTCGGACAAAGTTACAACAACAGAGACCGAGCGACTGCAACGCCTCGGCCTGCGCTTTCATGAACAGCATCTCGCTGAGCATGCGGACTCTGCGGAACTTGTTGTTTTTTCCTCCGCGATTAAGGACGACAATCCAATTCTGCTAACCGCGCGTAGCGCCGGAAAACTGTTATTGCGTCGGGCCGAAGCCGTCGCTGCAATTATGCAAGCGAAGCGCGGGATTGTGATTGCCGGGATGCACGGCAAAACAACCACTTCCGCAATGATGGCGCATGTGCTTCGCGAAGGCGGACTGCATCCGTCGCACTATGTGGGCGCTGAAATTCCGATTCTCGGAACAAACGCCTACTGGAATCAGCGCGGCGAATATTTCGTTGCCGAAGGCGATGAAAGCGACGGCACATTGCGCTGTTTTCACCCCGAGCACGCACTCATTTTAAACATCGAGGAAGAACACCTCGATTTCTATCCCGATCTCGCGGCTATCGAAAAAGTGTTCGCACAACTGATCGATCAAACCAGTGGAAGTATTCTTTACAACATTGACGATCCGAACACCGCGCGATTGTGCGGCAAACGCAAACGGGCGGTGTCATACGGATTTTCCGAGCAGGCGGGTTACCGTGGAGCCGACGTCGAGCTGCGGAATTTTGGTTCATCTTTTTCAGTTTTTCACCGCGGCGAGAAACTCGGGGAGGCGACCCTCAATGTTCCCGGAGAACACAACGTGCACAACGCGCTTGGAGTGATAGCGCTGGCTTCTGAGCTTTCTATTCCGTTCGACAAGATCGCGGCATCGCTTCGGAAATTCGAACACGCGCGCCGCCGGTTCGAGATTAAATACGCGAGCGATAGGTTTCTGCTCGTTGACGATTATGCACATCATCCGACGGAAATTCGTGCCACGCTTCGCACAGCGAAATCGATTGGACGGCGACGTCTCGTTACGATGTTTCAGCCGCACCGTTTTTCGCGAACAAAAGCATTGTGCCGCGAATTCGGGACTGCTTTCGATGATGCGACCCGGGTGGTGATCACTGATGTGTATCCTGCCAGCGAGCCCCCGATTCCCGGAATCACGGGTCGAACTATTATCGATGAAATCGTGCGAAACGCGCACCAAGGAGTCACTTATCAGCCACATCTGCAATCGGTGCATCGTGACGTGGGAAACATGCTGGAGGCGGGCGATCTTGTTTTGAGTCTCGGCGCCGGGAACATCCACGAACAACTGGAGATCCTCGCCGCCGATCTAGTGATCGCCGAGAAACTAAAATCGATTGTAGGCAAAGGGGGTGAGATCCGCCTTTACGAGCCGCTGTCGAACCATACGACGCTGCGTGTTGGCGGTCCCGCGCAGTTTTGGGTCGAACCGCGCACCGAACAGAGCTTCGCGGAACTAATTCGCTTTTGCCGCAACGAACATCTGCCGCTGTTTGTTATCGGGCGAGGTTCGAATCTTCTCGTTCGCGACGGCGGAATCCGCGGCGTGGTCGTTCATCCGCGCGGTGGCGATTTCGACAAAATCGAGGTCGACGGGTGCGAGATCACGGCGGGGGCAGGCGTAAAATTGAGACAAGTGGCTTACGCCGCGCGCGCGGCAAATCTCGGCGGACTCGAATGGATGGAGGGAATTCCGGGCACAGTCGGCGGAGGATTGCGGATGAATGCCGGCGCCATGGGCGCGCAAACTTTCGAGAACGTAACGCGCATTCGTTATCTTGACGCTGAAGGAAATTCGCACGTCCAAAACCGCGGGGAATTGGAAGTGTTTTATCGACGGTTCCCGTTGCTTGAAAAAAACTTCGCAGTTTCTGCAACATTCCGGGGGCAACCCGCCGAGCGCGCAGAAATCGATACACGTTTGCGCGAATCGCAGGAGAAACGGCGCACGACGCAGCCCGTCGCCAAAAGCGCAGGATGCATTTTCAAAAATCCCGGCACTGTTCCAGCCGGCAAATTGGTGGACGAACTGGGGTTGAAGAACTCGCGCGTCGGAAATGCGCGCGTGTCGCGCGTGCACGGCAACTTTATCGTGAACGATGGCGACGCAACGGCAGCCGAGGTGCTTGAGCTGATTGATGACATCAAGAGCGTCGCGAAAAAAAAGCGCGGAATCGAGTTGGAGACCGAAGTGGAAATCGTGGGAGAACCGGTATGACACAACTTGGTCGTCATTCTGAGCGCAGTGAAGCGGAGCGGAACGAAGTCGAAGAATCCCGTGGGATTAGCTTCAATGCTTGCGCCCCGGAATCCTTCGACTTCGCTCGGGATGACATGAAAACATTACCGAAAAAAATTGCTGTGCTCATGGGAGGGCCGGGATCGGAGCGAGAGGTTTCGCTCGCGACCGGACGAGGTGTGGCAAAAGCGCTTCGGTCGTTAGGCGTCGAAGTGATTGAAATAGACGTGCGCGACGAAAACTTCCAGCTGCCGGCGATGTCGATCTCGCTTTTATTACCATCCACGGAACCTTTGGTGAAGATGGCCAGATTCAGAGAATTCTGGAACGTCGCGGCATCGCTTATACCGGCGATGGCGTAAGCGCGAGCGAGATCGCTTTCGACAAAATCGGACGAAGCAAAAATTTCAGGAACACGGAGTAACCACTCCGCCCTGGGAAGTGATCCACTCGGCGCAGCGGCCGACAATTCCATTGCCAATCGTGGTGAAGACGCCGCGACAGGGTTCAACCGTAGGCGTCGTGATTGTAAAGAACGAAAACGAGCTCGAGTCCAGCCATCGACGAAGCGTTGAAAGTATGATCGCGAATTGTTGATCGAAAAATTTGTCGCCGGCCGGGAATTGACGATAGGTGTGCTCGGTGACCAGGCTTTGCCCATTCTCGAAATAATTCCCAAGGGCGGCTTTTACGATTTCAACAGTAAGTATCCGTTTCTCAATCCGCAGGCGGGCGGCGGAGCGGAGCACGTCTGCCCGGCAAACATCGACGCAGCAAAAACGAAGCAGATCCAGCAACTTGCGCTTCGTGCGTTCCGAGCAGCCGGTCTGCAGGTTTATGCGCGTGTCGATGCGATTTTATCCGACGACGGAGAGGCGTTCGTTTTGGAGGTCAACACTATCCCTGGCATGACTGAGACCAGCCTCCTGCCCGAAGCGGCAGCCGCCGCCGGTATCGCTTACCCTGATCTTTGCGCGCGAATCATTGCGCTTTCGCAACTTCGCCAAGGCGGAGCGCAGGTACAGGCCAGAACAGAGAGCAGATGACGAGTTTTCGCCAAAAAACTTCGCGAACGCGCAATCGGCGAGTATCCAATGTGCGGCAACGTCGTCAACAACACCTGCTCGACGTTAAAGTCCGTTCGCGCAGAGCGACACAGCATCGGATTCGCAGCGCAATGGGAGTTTTGTGGAAATTCGCTTTCGTCGTGATTTTCTGCGTAGCGGGTTACGCAGGTGCGCGCGAAGCTGTAAAACGCCTTGTCTTCGAAAATCCAGATTACCACGTTCAAACAATCGAATTGCAGACCGACGGTACTCTCCAGCGTGAGCAGGTGCTAAAGGCAGCAGATCTGCACGAAGGCTCAAATATTTTCAGTGTGAATCTGGCGCGCATGCGCGATCGCATTCAGCAGCTTCCCCAAGCCGATGAAGTCGAGGTCGTACGAAAATTACCCAGCGAAATCGATATTCGCGTTGTGGAACGAAAACCGGTCGCCTGGATCACCAGCGAAACGGAAATCAACGATCCATTTACGTCGGATGCCGCCTTTTTAATGGGTGCGCGGGGTGTCTTGATGAAACAAAAAAAATTGTTACCCGAATATCTGGGACTTCCGCTGATCGTAGGATGCTCCAGCGAAACGCTCGAAGCAGGAAAAGTTGTCGAATCCCCAGAAGTAAAAACTGCCCTCGAGTTGCTCCGTTTAACCGAGAGCACTTTTTTACAAATGCGTTTTCAGATTCGGGAGATCGATGTTTCGAAAAGCTATTGTCTGCTGGTGACCGACAAAAATCGCAGTCGCGTCATGTTTGGTTTGAACGACCTCGAAGGGCAACTGCGGCGGCTGCAAGTGTTCCTCGATTATTGTGATAACACCAAACAGGAGCTGGAAACTGTGAATCTGGTCGCGCAACGCAATATCCCGGTGACCTTCACCAGTCCGGCCGCGACTGTAATCAACGACACAGTCGAGCCGGCTGTCGAGCCGCGGATTATGAAAGCAATCCCGGTGCACGCGCAGGAAAACCGAGGTCACCAGGACTCCGGCAAACAAGAAACTGGAGCCGCAGCGCCAAAATCGCGCGCTGCTTCTGCGCCTCCTTCCAAGACAATTCGTAAGCAACAAAAGAAAGCTGAATAAAAAATGCGGAACAATAGTTTGATGGTGGGTCTCGAGATTGGGACGTCAAAGATCTGCGTGGTCGTCGGAGAAAGCAGGCCTGATGGCACTCTGAAAATCATGGGCGTAGGCCAGGCGCCATCGCGCGGCGTGCGCAAGGGCGAGATTGTTGATTTTGAAACGGCAATGAAATGCGTGCACGAAGCAGTTGTCGATGCCGAACAGAAAAGCGACGTGATGATCAAGAGTGTTTACATCGCTATCGCCGGATCACACCTGCACAGTTTTAACAATCGCGGTTGCGTCATGCTGCCAGAGGACCGCGATGAAATTGATGAGCAGGATGTGGAGGACGTAAAAATTAATGCGCGCGAAGTGAGCATCCCTGCGCAAAACGCGTTCCTGCATTCTATCATTCAACATTATCAGGTCGACGGACAACAAGGCGTGCTAAACCCGGCAGGGATGTTCGGGCAAAAACTGGAAGCCGATTTTCACATCATCCATGGCGTGCGCACACGGATTCAAAACACCATTCGATGTGTGAAAGAACTGCCGCTCGACGTGGACGATGTGGTTTTTAGCGGTCTGGCTTCGGCGCAGGTTGTGCTGACCCAGCAGGAAAAGGATCTCGGTGCGCTGGTGATCGACATCGGCGGAGGAACCACTGATTACGTGTTGTACTCTGAAGGCGCAGTGCGACAAAGCGGTTGCCTGGCTGTGGGCGGCGACCACATCACCAATGATATCTCCATGGGTCTGCGCATTCCGATGGCGCGCGCGGAGAAATTAAAAATCGAAGAGGGCAGTTGCGTTCTCGGGAATTGTTTGCCAGGCGAAATGATTTTGCTGAAGGACGATTCCGGTTTTGCAGGAAAAGAGATCGAGCGCGAAACGCTGAACACCATCATTCATCTGCGCGTGCGCGAAGCGTTTGAGTTGCTCAAACGCAGACTCGATGAGGAACCGTACCTCGGCTATTTGGGCGCCGGTATTTTCATTACTGGCGGCTGCAGTCTTTTGAGCGGAATCGATTATCTCGCGTCGGAGATTTTCGAAATACCGGCAAATCTGACGCACGCGCAAGCGGCTTGGGGTGTGACGTCCGCAGTAGAAAATCCCCAGTTCTCTACCGCAATTGGCTTGGTCAAGTTCGCGCAAGTGATGCACACCGACCGGCCGGCACGAGGATTTGGCCGGTTTATTGGAAGAATTTTCAGCGGAAACCGATGAGAAACAGAAACAAGTTCGAGTAGGGCGCGACCGCCGGGCGCGCCGCAAACACTCGATCTCGGACGGTCCGGCGGTCCGTCCCTACCATATGATTCAGCTTAACAAAAACTACAGTCTGCCAGAACGTCTCGCGGAATTTATTCCGATCAAAATCGTCAGCGTGGGTGGAGCGGGTTTAAACGCGCTCGACCGCATCGTGCTTGACGGATTGGAGAGAGCCGATGTGGTCGCGATCAATACTGATGTAAACTCACTGACGAGTTCAGTTGCGACGCGCAAAGTGCAACTGGGCCGTAGTGTGTCGCGTGGTTTGGGTGCCGGCGGCGACCCAGATGTTGGTTATCAGGCAGCCTTGGAATCGGCCGACGAAATTCGCGAAGCCCTGGCTGATGCAAGTGTGATTTTCATTTGTGCAGGGCTCGGTGGCGGCACGGGATCAGGCGCGGCGCCGTATATTGCACAAGCGGCCCGTGAAGCCGGAGCGCTGGTTATCGCTTTTGCGACTCTTCCATTTGGATTTGAAGGCAAACGGCGCAACGTGCAGGCGCGCGAAGCGCTAGCGCGGCTCAGCGAGTTCGCCCATGCCGTAGTCTGTTTCGAGAACGATCGAATGGGCGATCTGAGTCCGCCGCAGGCGGGAATTCATCAAGCTTTTGCAATGGCGGATATCACCATCAGCCAAAGCGTGCGATCGATTGTGAATCTTATCCAGCAGCCAGGACTCATTCGCATCGGCTTCGATGATTTGCTCGCGGCTTTGAACACACGCAATAGCCGTTGTTTGTTTGGCTACGGCGAATCCGATTCGGACAATCGCGCACATGAAGCCCTCACTCAGGCGCTGAAAAATCCGTTGATGGATCGTGGACGAATGTTGGCTGACGCAACGCACGTGCTCGTACAGGTAGCTGGCGGCCCGGCATGACGCTTTCTGAGGTCGAAATCCTGATGCAGGAACTCGGGCGTCACGTTAGCGACCAGACGCAAATTCTCTTTGGTGCAGCCGTGGATGCACGGCTGGGAGACCGTTTGAGCGTCACGATCATCAGCTCGCTTTCGGCAGAGGACGAAGCAGATTTGCTGCAAGCGCCTTCTGCGGCGAACAATGCTTCCGCAGTGTCTCCAGTTCGAGAACAATACGAAGCCGCAGCACCGGAACCTGAAATTCAACCTGAAGACTCGGCCGTCGAAATTCAAACTCTCGAGGAAACAATTGCATTCGATGAACCTGTCGCAGCTGAAGCGGAACCGTCCTATCTCCAGCGAACCGCCAGAGATACCGAGCCGTAACGGCGATCCCGAGCACGCGACGAGTACAGCAGCAGGAGAAATCGGTCCCATGGAACGGAGGAGAAAGAGCCCACTGAAAAGTCAGTGGCGCCGGCTAAGCAGGAAGTCCTGCAATTTGAACCCGTGACACGCGGTCGTTTTGAAAAAAGCGAACCGACAATCATCGAAGGCGAAGACCTCGATGTGCCCACTTATCTGCGGAAACACATCAAGGTGAAGTGACTTCGCTTGTTAGGCGATGTCATCGCTGGGCAAAGCGAAGCGGAGTCGAGGGATCCCGCGGAATTACGGAAGGGTTTCGCCACGGGATTCCTCGACTTCGCTCGGAATGACTGGAATCATCACTTCTTCATCAACTCCAGCACCGCCGTAATCATTCCGATCATGCCGGTTCGAATAGTTGGCTCGGGAACGGGTGCGAATTTACTCGAATGAAGAGTTGGCAATTCTTTCCCCGCCTTTTTGAACTCCGCGATCTTCGCCGGATCGACTGCGCCGAAGTGAAAATTGGCTGCCGGAATGGAGTGGTCCGGCAGGCTGTATTCGGAAAAATCTTCACCTCCCATCACCGCATCGACGATCTCGACATTTTCGTCGCCTAACGACTTTTTCCAAACAGCGATAAGCCGCTTCGTGAGTTCGGGATTGTTGTAAGTCGCGGGCGTAAAGAAATCTTTGGAGACGCTTACAATCGGAGCGAGGTCCGGCGGTATCCCAGCGGCTGCCGCGCAGCCTTTCGCAATCCGATCGATATCTGCAAGCACGCGCTCGCGCACGCTGGATTTATATGTGCGCACGGTGATCTGCATCTTCACTTCATCGGGAATAATGTTGTGCTTTGTTCCGCCGTGGATGGATCCCACGGTGATAACGATTGGATCAAGCGGATTATTTTCACGGCTTACGATGGTTTGCCACGCGTTGATGATTTCTGCTGCCAGGACGATCGGATCCTTCGTCTTGTGCGGGATAGGCGCCATGTCCGCCTACGCCTCGAACAGTGACATCGACTGAATCGACATTTGCGGACATGTATCCTTCGGTCACGGCAATGTGGCCGACTTGAACGTCGGCTTTGTCATGAAACCCAAGTGCAAAATTCGGTTTTCCAAATCGCTCATAAAGGCCGTCTTTGAGTAACGCGCGTGCGCCATCGCCAGTCTCCTCTGCTGGTTGCCCTACGAAAACAATCGTGCCGTGCCATTGGTCTTTCAATTTCGCCAGTGCGCGCGCGGTGCCGATGAACGCCGCAATGTGCACGTCATGTCCGCAGGCGTGCATGACATGGACATCCTTACCTTCGTCGTTCTTGGCGACGACCTTGCTGGCGTACGGCAAACCAGTTTCTTCTTCTACCGGCAACGCATCCATGTCCGTGCGTACAAGCACCGTCGGCCCGTCGCCATTCTTCATCACTCCAACCACTCCGTAAGCCTTAAGCTTGGAGTTTTCGAATTTTCCGACATGCTCTGTGACCTCGCAGCCCGCTGCGCGCAATTCTTTCGCGACCAACGCTGCCGTTCGCTCCTCTTGTCCAGATAATTCCGGGTGAGTGTGAATGTCTTTGTACATCCCAAGCAAAGAGGGAAGCTCAGCATCAGCGAGCGATTGCGGCGTTTGTTGCGCCCAAATGAGAGGCGCAATCCACATCGACAGCAACAAAGTCAACGAGGAACGAATCTTCATTCCGGATTTATATCCACAGATTCGCAGATTGCCGCAGATTTATTTTGTCATCCCGGGCGGAGCGAAGCGCAGTCGAGGGAGCCCGTCGTGGAAGCATTGAGTAACGCAGCGGGATTCCTCGACTTCGCTCGGAATGACAGCACGTTAATTGCGAATGGAATTTGAGAAAAACACGCTTCTCTTCGGCGCGGACCCGACGCCTCGGATTGTGGCCGTTGAGTTGGGCGAGAGCGGCACCGTGCGTGTGCATCGGCGGGAAACAGATGGTTCGACCGTTACCGACGTTGAGCCGTTTCACCCATTTGTCTGGGCCGACTCAGACGTTGTCGATCTTGGCATCGAGACGGAGAAACTCCGGGGCAATCTGAAATACGGGTGGCTCATCACCGTCGATAGCTGGAAGGAATTGATTGCGCTTCGCAACGGACTTAAGAACGCCGGCCGCGATTTCTTCGCGTTTACCGATCCGATTCAGCATTATCTCACTGCAACTGGACGCACATTGTTTAAGGATTTGCCCTTCGAGGAACTGAAACGCATGCAACTCGAAGTGCTTGCTGCAGCCGGAGGCGGGTGACCCCGGCAGCAACGATCACATCATGAGCATCGCTCTGTCGGACAACACCGGCTGGGAAGAATTAATCGTTGTCGATCCGAGCGACGTAGAAGAATCGGAAAGAAACGCGCTCAGGCGACTCACCGCGCTTATCAAAGAACGCGATCCCGATGTAATCGAAGGCCACGATCTATTCCGCGTACATCTGCCGCTGCTCGTCGCCCGCGCGAAGAAGCTGAAGACCAAGCTCGATTGGGGTCGCAGTGGCGGCTTTCTTCGCTCGCGCCCGTCACGGCTGCAAATCGCAGAGAAGACCATCGATTATCCGAAGTTCACGATCGATGGCCGCCATTTTGTTGACACATTTTTGCTGGCGCAATTTTACGACGTCGGCATGCGCTCTCTCGCAGGATTCGAACGCACGGACGTCGCTCGACATTTCGATCTCTGCGATAGCGACCAGGTTTCTGGGCTTACTGGGAAGGAATTGGAACGCGCGTATCTGAGCGAATCGGAAATGTTCCAGCGACGCGCACTATGCGGTGTTCGTGAAATGCGCGCTTTATCGGATCTGCTGAGCCCCAGCTACTTCATTCAGGCGCAAATTTTTCCTTATAATTATCAAGACGTGATCGTGCGCGGCAACGCCACGCGCATCAATGCGCTGTTCCTGCGCGAATATTTTCGGCAACGCCATTCCATTCCCGAACTGCCGATGCCGCGCGCATTCGAAGGCGGTTACACCGACATTTTCTTCACCGGCGTGGCGCGCAACGTCTGGCATTGCGACGTCGCGTCGCTTTATCCGTCGATCATGTTGCAGTTCGACTGCTTTCCCGCGACGGATGAGCTGCGTAATTTTTCGCCATTTACTCACGGATCTCCGCAACTTTCGGCTCGAAGCCAAAGCGAGAATGCGGGCGGAACGAGATCCCGCGAAACAACATCACCTCCAGGCACTGCAAAACACGTTCAAGATTCTGCTCAACAGCTTCTACGGTTATCTTGGATTCGCGCAGGGACATTTCGCCGACTTCGATGCCGCCGCGCGTGTAACGCAGATCGGGCGCGATCTGTTGAAGAAGATGATCGAGTGGCTTAAGGCGCGTGGAGCGCAGGTGATTGAGGTCGATACCGACGGAATTTATTTCGTTCCGCCTGCTTTAGGCGGCGGCGGTGACGCCGGCAACGCAAGACGGAGCGGCGCACAAGACCAGCCGGGGTCAACTTCCCCGGCTACAACGATCGAGCGTTTGCAAAAAGATTTGGCGAACGAATTGCCTGCCGGAATTGATGTCGAAATCGACGAACAGTTCGACGCCATGCTCAGTTATAAAGCGAAAAACTACGCACTTCTCACAAAAGACGGTGACGTCATCATCAAAGGCGGCGCGCTGAAGTCCCGCGGCCTCGAAAAATTCCAGCGCGTTTTTCTGGAGGAAATGATCAAGATGATCATGCAGGGAAAACCGGACGCGGATTGCCGAACTTCGAAACGACTTCGACCGAAAAATCCGTAATCGAGAGTGGAAGATCGACATGCTGATGAAGACCGACACGCTCCAGGATTCGCTCGACAAATATCGCGCTAAGATCGCCGGATCAGCGCGTAATCGCGCAGCGGCGTACAAGCTCGCCCTGTCTAGTGGCCGCAACTACAGGCCAGGCGATCAGATTAGCTATTACATTAAGGCCACGCCGAAGAAGGTTCCTGCCTACGAAGCTGCCAAACTAGTGAGCGATTTCGATCCGCAGAACCGCGACGAGAACGTTGATTACTACGTAGCCAAGCTCGATGATCTCGTGAAGAAATTCGCCGGCCTCAGCGCAGTGGCATCAACTCCGAAGCAGGAAACGTTGGCGCTTTAGTTGCGAATAATGCGCGCGACCGTTGCCTTTTGAATCGGTTGATCGCCGTGTCGCTCCTGTCTTAGAGGAGGGTCGGCCTGCTCGAAAAGGTAACGGGTTGTTAACCTTTTCGCGGTTGCTTCTCTGGAGGAATAATGGGCGAATCGTCTGCCGCTCCGCAATTCTTTCTATTGTGGCTCGCGGGATACGCCGCAGTAACGTCGGGCGTAATTTCCCGACGGCGGCGCGTCGATACCTGAACTTATGGAAATTCTAATCGTGGAAGATGAAGTTCGCCTAGCCCTCCATATCTGCCGCGCCCTCACTGAAGCTGGTCACGAGCCCGTCATGGTCCACAACGGTGAAACCGCTTTGGGAAAAGCGGAGCTAAACCGATACGATCTCATCGTGCTTGATGTGATGCTGCCAGGGATGGATGGCTTCGAAGTGCTGCGACTTTTGCGTGAGGCGAAAATCGACACTCGTGTCCTTATCTTGACTGCGCGGGGCGAGGTGAGCGATCGGGTGACGGGCCTCGGACTGGGCGCGGATGATTACCTCGCGAAGCCGTTCGCGATGCAGGAACTGGTCGCACGAGTCAGTGCGCTCGGGAGACGTTTTCCCGAGAAAGCGCCGATGGAGCTCCGAGTGGCGGATTTGGTTTTGAACCTGGTGGACAGAAAACTACTTCGCGGACCACGCCGGATCGAGCTATCGGCGCGAGAACTCACGTTGCTGCGTGTGCTAATGCGCGAACCTGGTCGGATTTTTAGCCGCATCGAACTATGCGAGCGCGTCTGGGAACGGGAACATGAGTATGGCTTGAAACTGGTCGAAGCCTTTATCAGCCGTCTGCGCAAGAAGATCGACTCGCCGCCGCTTATCCACACCGTAAGACATCTGGGCTATACGATTCGGGAACCGGAATGAGAAACTGGCCATTACGCTGGAAGATTGCGCATTACTCCGCGGGGCTTGCCGTGGCCGCCACCCTTGGTGGCGCAATCACCACCTGGTTTGTCATGCGCCATGCCGAGATCGCAGCTTTCGATCGACGCCTAACGACCGACGCCCAGGAATTCTTTCGAGACGTCGAACATTTCGAAGGTGGTCGGACGAACAGGGGGCCAGTGTTCAACGAGATTTTAGTGCCGCTCTCGCTGCGTAACCACCTGGTTGAAGTAACTGACGCAACCGGCGCCGTGCTCTATCGTTCCCCGCGATTGGGCCGGCCGTTCCCGCGCGATGGCATCAAAGAATTTCATAACTACAAGATCGACGGGAAAAACTTCCGCGTGGCCGAGTTTAGCGAAAATGGGCTCACCCTCCGCGCCGGTGATGACCTAAAGGAGGTCAATCAAATCGGCCGCGACATTTTCCTGGCGATGCTGGGAGCGATTCCGACAGTGCTCGTAATAACCCTGATCGGTTCGGCCTGGGTCGCGAGTAAAGCGATCGCGCCGGTTGAGGAAATCCGCCAAGCGGCGAAGAGGATCACCGCGCAGCGGCTCGACCAGCGCCTGCCTGTCCCGCCGACTAACGACGAGATCGCAGGATTAATCGAAATGCTGAATGCGACCTTCGAACGGTTGCAGCGCAGTTTTGAACAATCCGCCCGTTTTTCCGCCGACGCTTCGCACCATTTAAAAACACCGATCGCCATCTTGCGTGCCGACGTTGAAGAAATCCTGGCTGACGTTGACTGCAGCGAAAGCACACAACAGCGTGCCGAAGGAGTGCTACATCGGATTCATCACCTTAGTTCAGTCGTCGACAATCTGCTGCTCCTCTCCCGCGCCGATGCCGGTCGCGTCGAGCTGTCGAAGGCCGAGATCGAGATAGGAGAAGTGCTTGAAGGCATTCTTGATGACGCGCTCACATTGGCTGAGCCACTTGACCTAAAGGTCGAAACGAATATCCCGAAGCATCTGATGTTAAAAGCCGATCATACATTCGTCGGGATGATCGCGCAGAATCTGGTCGAAAATGCGGTCAAGTATAACACTCCTGGCGGCCGGATCCGGGTGGAAGCGCGAGCTGTCAATGGTCATGTGGAAATGACAATCGGCAACACTGGCGATGGCATCCCCAAAGAGCGCGCCGAACTGTTGTTCGAGCGTTTTTCGCGGGTGCGCGGTGGCGCACGCGTGCCAGGGCATGGACTCGGTTTGAGCATCGCGCGCGAGCTGGCTCGAGCGCACGGTGGCGACGTCGAGCTTGTCCGTTCCGACGGGAGTTGGACAGAAATGCGTGTGCGCCTTCCGCAAGTTGCCTAACGCGGTTGCTTGGCGCCAAAGCAGAAGAGTCTGGCTCTCTAAACTTCAGTAATGGTAGCGGAGCTGCATGATCTGCTGTTCGCCGTTCGAAACTTGGTACACCACTCTGTGCTCGCTGGTAATGCGTCGCGACCAACATCCTTGTAGAGCTTGCTTGAGCTTCAGCTTGCAAATCCCGCGGTGCGGATCGCAAGGCATCTTTGATAAGCTGTCGGATTCGCGCGCTGACTTGTGGATCAGTATCTTGCCAGCACGAGTAGTCGGCCCACCCCTGCGGCGTAAACGCTAATTTCACTCGTCGACAGCACAACGACCGCTTGATCGCGTCTCCGTGTATTTGTCACTCGCGCGTTGTCCAGTGAGTTGAATTTCAACTGAGTTGTAATGTACGACTTGCCCGCAGCCCGAGACCGCGCAGAAGTATTGTTCATGAAAATGTTTCGCCATTTGGTTCTGGGCACTGCGCTCCTCGCAACAATTAACAGCGGCTTGATTGCGGAAACTGAACACGCCGACATCAAAGCCGAAGTAGCCAAGCGCCACGATGAGGCGGTGAAGCGGTTGCAGGATTGGATTGCGCAGGTTTCAATCGCCGCCGAGAACCGTGGATATCCGGAGGGCGCTGAGTACATGGCGAAGCTGGCGCGCGATGCGGGATTTCAACAAGCGACGGTAATTAAGACAGACGGCAAACCGGGCGTGTTTGCGACGCTCGACGCCGGTGCGCCGAAAACAGTCGGGCTGTATTTCATGTATGATGTGAAACAGTTCGATCCGCCGGAATGGTCGTCGCCGCCGACCGAAGCGCGAATCGTGGACAAACCGCCACTAGGCAAAGTGATGATCGGTCGCGGCGCAGTGAATCAGAAGGGACCCGAAGCGGCGTTTCTCGCTGCCCTGCACGCCATTCGCGGCGCGGGAAAAAAAATGCCGGTGAATCTGGTCCTGGTGGCCGAGGGCGAGGAGGAGATCGGTTCGCCGCACATCCCGCAACTCGTTAGGCGACCCGAAGTGATCGACGCGCTGAAGAAGTGCGTCGGTGTATTCATGCCGTTTGCGGCACAGGACCTCGACGGAATTGTCACGGTGAACCTCGGCTCGAAAGGCGTGATTGAGCTTGAGCTGGTGTCGAGCGGCGAAAAGTGGGGACGCGGTCCAGCAAAGGACATTCACTCCTCACTCAAGGCCATGGTGGACAGCCCGGCGTGGCATTTGATCAAAGCGCTCAACACACTCGTGTCCGACGACGGTAACGTGATTATGATCGACGATTATCCGAAGCCTCTCCCGCTGAGTGCGGAGGAAAAGGCGATGATCGAAAAAGTGTCGCAGACGCGCAGTGAAGCGCTGGCAAAAAAGCAATTCAGTGTCCAGCATTGGATTAACGATCTGCCGTGGGAACAGGCTAACGAACGGCTCGAATCGCAGCCAACTGTAAACATCGAAGGACTTGTAGGCGGCTACACCGGCCCTGGCGGCAAAACGATTCTTCCGCATCGCGCCGTCGCGAAAATCGACATGCGACTCGTGCCTGATATGAGAGCGGGGGATGCGCTTGCCGCGTTGAGGGCCCATCTGGCGAAGCGTGGCTTCGGCGACATCGAAGTGAACATGACCGGTGGGTACGATCCGACGGAAACATCAAAAGATTCGGCATTAATCCAGGCGCAATTAGCCACGTACAAAAAGCTCGGAATCGACGCTTTGCTCTGGCCGCGCAATGCCGGTTCGTATCCCGGTTACGTTTTCACCGGCGAACCGCTTAAGCTGGCGGCCGGACATTTCGGACTCGGTCACGGCAGCGGCGCGCATGCGCCGGACGAATATTACATCATCGAATCCACGAACTCGAAAATCCAAGACTTCGATGGTGCGACCATGTCGTTTGTTGAATACCTATACGAGTTGGGAAAATAGCATTACTGGAGAGTGCACGCGTCTCGCGTGCCGGCCAGCGCGTCCTCGCGATCGCGGACTTTTCTCTGAATTCGTGTTCCCCTTCATCTCAGTCCGCAATGGAGGAAAAGATTGTTCCGGCGTGACGCAGAACCTGCACGCGAGATGCGTGCGCCGCGGAGCATCGCGCCTAGACCAATTTCGCGTCGAGATTGATCTGCGTGGCTGCTAGAGCGACTGAGACTGGGCAGGTCTTTTTTGTCAGCTCGGCTTGCTCGCGGAATTTTGCTTCATCGATCCCCGGAACCTCCGCTTCAGTTTTAAGATCGATCGTCGTGATCTTTGGACCGCCGCCGATCATTTCCAGTTTCACAGTCGCGGTCGTGCTGATTCGTTTCGCGGGGTAGCCTGCCTTTTCCAGATTTGCCGAGAGCGCCATCGAGTAACAGCCCGCTTCGGCGGCGCCAATGAGCTCCTCTGGATTGGTCCCCTTCCCTTCTTCAAAGCGCGATGAAAATGAATAAGGGCCTTCAAACGCGCCGCTGCCAAGTTTCATCGTTCCCCTGCCCTGCTTCAGTGTGCCTTCCCATGCTGCCGATCCAGTTCGTGTTGCCATTGTTTTGTCTCCTTTAGATGTTGTTGTTTACGACTCTGCCCGCGCGCGAGCGAGTTGCAAGGAGCGGCAGTCTCCAGTCCGCCGCTCGGGCGATCTGGAGATCGCCCTCCTTGATGCGCGACTCACGCCGCTTCAGGCGCGGCGGCGCCGGTCAACGGCGCGGACTGGTCACGCTTCGTTTCAGCGAGTTGTCGTTGTTTGCGGCCTAACCAGATGCTGAGAACGCACCAGATTGCTCCCAGCGGAACCGCCACCCAGGAAATCCCGGATAGCCCCAAGCCAAGCCACCGCATTAACGAATAGGACCACGCACCGATTTGGTCGCCCAAGCGGTAGCCGAATGTGTCGATCAGACTCTTGGCTTTGTATTTGTCTTCTCGTCGCAACACAGTGAAGAGAACTTCGCGCGCTGGTCGAAGTAGCGCGAAGCCTGCGGCCCGCCGCAAGATCTGAAACGTCGCAAGGACGGTAAGAACCGGTGCGAAACCAATCGCTGCAAACCCAATCGCGCTCAAAAGCGGCATAAGCACGAGTGTGACTCCAACTCCAAACCATTTCATTAGACGGCCGGTCAGCAAAATCTGAATCAGCACCGTGATTGTGTTCACGGCGACATCGATGTTTGCCAGGAACGACGTGCGCGCGGCGCGGTTCTGCAGTTGATGTCCCGTAAGATCAGATTGTTGAAAATACGCCCACGTGTTTGTGAGCGTATAAATCATGAGAAACAAGGCGAGAGCAAGTAAGTAGGGAGATCGCGCAATGTGCGTCGCGCCTTCCCAGAATTTGCCGCCGATTGGTTGCTCCTCTGACGCTGTTTGCGCCGTAGGAGACGACGATGTCGTCTCAGGGAAGCTGGCAGCTTCCCCTACAGCCGTGAGATGGGCGGGAAATCGTCGCACACATTGCGCGGCAATTTCTAACATGACCGCTGTGATGAGAAGGAAGAGCCCAGTGCTCAGCTTTCCGGCGAGCGAGCTCGTGACGAGACCTCCAACGATTCCGCCAATCGATCCGCCCACAGCAACAAATCCGAAAAGTCGTTTAGCTTGCTCTGGTGTGAACACGTCAGCCATGAACGACCAAAACATCGTGGTAGCGAAAAGATTGAAGACGCTGACCCAAATGAAGAATATCGGCGCGAGGATCGTCCGTTCCTGCGCGGCTGGCATCCAGCGCATGAGGAGAAAGAAAATAAAAAGGTTCACGATCGCGAAACGGTACGCGATCGGAATAAACCGCCGCCGCGACATCCGCGCGACGATGGCGGCATAAAGCGCGTTGGCGATCAGCATCCCAGTCAGCGTGCCGGTGTACATCCATGGGAGATTTTCAACGCCGCGGTCGGCGCCGATCTCATCCCGGATTGGCCGGATAACGTAATACCCGCCGAGAACAACAAAGTTGAAAACGAACGCCAGGAGCAGTGCGTGAATCTCGGCGGGCTTTACATCAACAATTCTCGCGAAAATTCGCTTCACGTTAATGACGAAGCACGAGTGTCGAATGACGAAGGAATGGCGAAGCTCGAAGAATTATTCGTCATTCGCCATTAGGATTTCGTCGTTTCTTTCTTCTTCCACGCGGCAAGCACTTCCGCTTCGCGCTCTGGCGAGAGACCAGCTTTCGGATGCGATTGGCGCTCTTGCGGAAGCGACTTGAACCAGGCGAGCGTGTCGCGTGCAGTGACGTCGAGCGGTCGAAACGTCAGGCCTTTGCTCAACGCGCGACTGATATTGGTTCGCGCAACCGCGTCATCTTTTCCGGTCCAAACCGGCATGTCCGACCATGGCTGCACTTTCTGCTCAGTTAAAAATTCTTCGCTTACCCAAATAAACTTCGCGTTCGACTTCAAGGCTTCCTTAATTCCGTCCAGCATTCCGCCGATCCCGAAGGGTTTGGCAGGTCCGGTAGCATTGTAAATTCCTGTCTCACGGTTCTCGGCCATGCGAATGGTCCATTCAGCAAGATCACGCGCATCGATGAACTGGACGGGATCGCCTGGCTTTCCTGGCGCCAGCACGTCTCCGGCACGGTCGATGCGCACCGGCCAATACGTAAAGCGGTCGCTCTCGTCGCGAGGACCGACGATAAGTCCCGGGCGAATGATCAAAGCTTTTCCAGGAAACCATTTCTCTGCTTCGCGTTCTGAGAGCGCCTTCAGCGGCCCGTAGGTTTTGAATCCGGACGCGCGCACCGCTTCAATGGTCTCCTTGTACGGATCTGCACCTTCGTATTTTGCTGTCGGCGCATTTTCGTCAGCGCCCTGCTTCGCCTCGCCGTAAACGGAAATGGTCGAAATAAACACGTAGCGATCAACGTTTCCTTTGAGCACTTGCCGCCGCGTCACGCACCCAGGCGGGCAGCATCGTCGGATTATCGATCACCACATCCCATTGCCGGTTTTTCAGGGCGTCGAGATTACCGTTGCGATCGCCGACAAGTTGCTCGACCTCAGGAGGCAATTCGCCCGGATGCGTCTTCCCGCGGTTAAATGTGGTCACCTTATGGCCGCGACTCAGCGCATATTTCACCTGATATGGGCCAGTGAATCCGGTGCCGCCGAGTATGAGGATGCGCATCGGTTTCACGGCGCTCTCCGCGAACAACGACGTGGATCTCACACGCAACGCAAGCATAGTCGTCGTGGATACCTTGATGAAATGGCGACGATTCATACTGCCATATAGCTGTTGTAGGGCGTCTGTGCCAGACGCCATTGGCGTTTCACAGAAACGCCCTACAATGCGACGATGACGCGACGTGAAGCTGCGAAAATAATCGGCGGCACAGCAGCCGGACTGGTTTCACCGATCAGCGCCCGCGCGGCGAGCGAATCACCAACCATGTTAGCGCGCACCATTCCTTCCTCTGGTGAGAAACTACCGGTGATCGGCCTCGGAACATGGAGAGCGTTCGATGTCGATCTTAGCGCGGATGTCCGAAGGCAGCTCGCAGAAGTTCTTTCGCTGTTTGTGAAGCTTGGCGGCCGAGTGATTGATTCCTCGCCGATGTACGGTCGTGCGGAGGAGGTGATCGGCGATCTCACTTCTGCGCCTGGCATTCGTGAGAAGTTGTTTCTCGCGACTAAAGTTTGGACCAGGGGCAGGCAAAGCGGAATCCAATCAATGGAACGGTCCATGTCACTCTTGCGGACGACCCGAATCGACCTGATGCAGGTGCACAACCTTGTCGATGTGAACACACAGCTTGCAACGGTGCAGGAATGGAAACAGCAGGGCCGCGTTCGCTACTCCGGAATCACGCATTACGAGTCCGGAGCCTTGAGCGAGATCGAAAAGCTAATGCGAAGCCAGAAATTCGATTTTCTCCAGATCAATTATTCGCTGATGGAACCCGAAGCCGAGGAACGCATTCTGCCTTTGGCGCAGGAGCGCGGCGTCGCCGTGATCGCAAATCGGCCATTAGGATCCGGCGATCTTTTCGGCAAAGTGCGTTCGAAACCGCTACCGGATTGGGCGACGGAATTTGATTGCGGTTCATGGGCGCAATTCTTCTTGAAATGGATTGTGGCAAACTCCGCCATCACCTGCGCCATCCCAGCGACGGATAAACCGCGTCATCTCGAAGATAATATGCAGGGCGGAATCGGACGGTTGCCCGATGAAAAATTGCGCCGCCGGATGGCAGAACTGGTCTCATCTTTGTAGGTCTGCGACGGCCATTCGTGCATCCCGACTAAGTCAAATTAGAAATTTTCCTTTGCTTAAAAAAATCGGTTGCGGCCATGGCCGATATACCCGATAGATCGCGGCTTTATGCCAAAACTTCTCACCCTCACATTTGTTATCCTGGGATCCGCGGCAATGTGTCCGCATCCCGCAATGGCGCTGCAGTTCTCGGCGCCGACCCCAAAATTCAATTACACCGATGCCTCCGGCAAAAAGCAATCGGTCGACGTTGTGGACCATTATTATCCGAAGAAGATCGTCCAGCCGATTGCCAAGGCAGATGCGCAGATTGATCCGAAATTGCGCTGGGCCGCGACCATTGCTGAGGAGCGCGCACGTGCGCACTCGCTGCGCAAGTGCTGGTGCTTCGTTAAGGAAGCGCTGGTTGCTGCGGGCGTAGTGAAATCGCGCCCGCAAACACCCCTTGCGAAACAAGCCGGCCAGGAGCTGGTAAACAATTACGGATTCAAAAAACTGCCGGTCTCAAATCCATACGAGGCGCCTGTAGGATCTGTGTTGGTCTACGGCGGCAAGAGCGCGGCCGGTCATGTGGAGATCCGGACAGAGACTGGGTTTGTTAGCGATTTTCGCTCTGAGACGCCATCGCGGCGGCCGTTAATTGGCGTTTTCGCAAAGAGTTAGGCTGCCGCTGTTCGCGCAACCGCGCTAACATCAGCGGAATCCATTTTCGCTGGTCAAGTTGCTGATAGCGCGACAACCTTTGCGGATGGTTCAGCCCGTCCGCATCGCCATGTGGTCTGGTCCGCGAAATATTTCGACGGCCATGATGCGCGCGTGGGGCAATCGAGACGACACTATCGTTATTGATGAGCCGTTTTACGCCTATTACCTTAAAGCGACGGGCATAGATCATCCCGGCGCGAACGAAGTGATCGCAACCGGCGAAACCGATTGGCGTAAAGTTGTTGCGCAGCTCACTGGGGAGATCACCAACGGCACGCGGATTTTTTTTCAGAAGCATATGACCCACCATCTGTTGCCAGAAATAGATCGTGAATGGCTCGAAAAGGTGACTAGTTGTTTTCTAATTCGCGATCCGCGCGAAGTGATTAATTCCTACATCAAAAAGCGAGAAGACCCTGCGCTCGAAGACCTCGGTTTCGTGCAGCAGGCAGAGATTTTTGATTTCGTCCGAAAACGTACGACTGCCATTCCACCCGTTGTTGATGCCAGGGATGTGCTGCAAAATCCGGAGGGAACACTACGACTGCTTTGCGAAGTGGTCGGCGTCGAGTTTAGCAAATCAATGCTTTCGTGGCCATCAGGCCTGCGTGACACCGACGGCCTCTGGGCCAAATATTGGTATGGCGAAGTGGTAAGATCGACCTCATTTCAACCGTATCACCCGTCACCGAGCGAAGTTCCGGCGCGATTGCAAGAGATCTATCGGCAATGCTGTGAATACTATCAGCAGCTTCATGCGTATCGACTGTGTTGAACAGAGACTGCTGGGCGTCTGACACAAACGCCCCTACAACAAACAATCAGCGTGATTCGCGTGATCCGTGTGATTCCGGGTTAAATCTATGCTTCAAAAATTCGACGAGCGAAACCGCAACCTGATCATAAACATCAACGGAGAGTTGTTCCATCGCGACAAGGCAGGGATCAGCGTGTTCGACTCGGCGGTGCAAGGCGGTGACGCGGTATGGGAAGGACTGCGACTTTACAACGGCCGAATTTTCAAGCTACACGAACACCTTGATCGGCTTGAGCGTTCAGCCCACGCACTTTCCTTCGAGGAAATTCCGACACGCGACAAAATCATCGACGAAATCAAACGCACGCTCGCTGCAAATAAAATGCGGGATGGCGCGCATATACGGCTCACGCTGACACGCGGAGTTAAGGTCACTTCGGGCATGGACCCGCGACTCAACCAAAGCGGGCCGACATTGATCGTGCTCGCTGAATACAAGCCTCCTGTTTATGCGAAAACGGGCCTGAGTTTGGTCACGAGCAAAATCCGCCGCCCCCCGCCGGATGTGCTCGATGCGCGTATTCATCATGCAAACCTGCTGAACTCGATTCTGGCAAAGATCGAAGCGAACAATGCCGGCGCCGACGATGCTCTCATGCTCGACACGCGCGGGTTCGTCGCTGAAACGAACGCGACGCACGTGTTCATTGTGCGTAACTCCGATGAACCGCGAGCAAGCGGCGAGTTGGCAACAGGCCGCGTTGTAGCGTGCCCCGAGGGGATAACTCGGGCGACTGTGATCGAGATTTGTTCCTCCGAAAAGATTCGGTGCGTCGAGACTGATCTGTCACTCGTCGATGTCTATGGTGCGCATGAAATCTTTTGCACTGGGACAATGGGCGAACTAGCGGGCGTGCTCAGGGTAGACAATCGTCAAATCGGAGACGGGAAAGTCGGACCGATGACCAAGCATTTAAGCGATCTTTACGCGAAGCGGACCGCGTCCGAAGGCGTGCAGGTCGTCGATCTGTAGGCAGGTCAGTCGTTCTGTTTACAGCTGCTGTGCCGGTTTAACGACGCCAGTCAGGACCGCGACGGGAATCGACGTGTAGCCGATAAAAAGGAGCCAGGCGAAGATTCGGCCGCCCGACGCGAGGCGCGGCGTCAGTTTCTTGTCATTAAAACCGAGCGATTGAAAAAAGCTCGACGATCCGTGGCTGAGATGAAGCGCGAGCAAAAAGAGGCCAAGAAGGTAAAACCCGGAGACGTAATAACTTTGGAATCCGTACACCATCATTGAGTAAACGTCGTAGTGCCCGAGCGGATCGGCTTTGAGCAAACCAAACCGAGGATCGGTGACGCGCACGGTGAAATGCGCAATGTGGTAAATGATAAACGCGAGGACGATCAAGCCACTCATCACCATGTGGCGCGAAGCGATCGTTGCCTTCACATACTCCCGATCGAGGTAGGCCTGCGGTCGCGCACGGCGGTTTTCGATCGCCAGTTGAATAGTCACGTAAATATGAACGAGGACAGCGGCGAGCAGGAACAAACGGATGACCCAAAGCAAAGGTCCTAGGTCGCGCAGGTGTTGCGCGTAACCGTTGACCCAATCAGGACCCAGAAAAATCTGCAGATTGCCTAGCAGGTGCCCGATAACGAAAAGGATCAAAATGATGCCGGTGACGGCAACGATCATTTTTTTTCCAACCGACGAGCGATAAAAGGCTGCCAAAATATTCACGTTACGATTCGGGTGCCGGTCGATCGGCGTGGTTTCAGATTATGGATGCGGCTTGGAGCGTCAAGAGCAGTGGCCACGCCCAGGTTTGCTTGATTTGCGGGCATGACAACTGCCCGCTGAGTAGCCGCGGCGGCCCACCAACCGGGCCACACTCGAAACAAAGTCATCTTTCACTTGAACTGCGATTAGCATATAATTGCCGGCCTAATGGCGAACAGCAAAGAATCGCAGATGATCTCCGCGAGGCTCCTTCAGTTTCAGGAGCGCTCAAAAGGCTTCGGCAAGCCCGCCAGTACCGCTCGCCGCCTCGGCGGGACCGGTCTGTGGTCGCGTTTCATCAGCCAAGAATGGTCGTCTGCACTGCTGTACCTCTTCCTGGATATAGCGAGCTGGCTCGCAATCTACCGAATTGTAGGTTGGTTTAGGTACGATGCGTTCTATGCTACGCCGTTTCAGTTCTTCTTCATCGAGCTGATCCAGCTCGGTGTCATCGTAACGGCGCTTTATTTTGTTGGTGGCTACGATCGCAGTGTCGAAAAGTTGACTCTCGGTTATACAGCCGAACACATTCTTGCCGTCAGCGCCGCGGGGGTCGTCAGTGCGATGGTGATTTATTCCGCGGCGACGTTTGATCAGACGATGAAGCCAAGCCGCGGCGTGCTCCTTTTGAGCTTCGCGATTTTTCTTCCCCTGTCGCTGCTTTACCGCCGATTGATTCGGCAGTACGTAGTTGCCAGCAGTGCCGGGCGATCGTTTCTTGTCATCGGTGGTGGCGCGACGGCGGCTCATTTTTACGAGGCGTACAGCAAGTCATCAAACGGACAACAGCTCGAGTTCGTAGATGTAAATGACGAACGGGTGGGCCAACCAATTGCTGGTCAAGGATCACCGATTGTGCAGGGAAATCTCGCCGCAAAATTAGATAATCTCGACAGCCGTTATAGCGGGATCATTCTCGCTGCGAAAGCGAGCTCGCTCAGTACGCAACTGCTCGAGCGCCTGGTGCACGCACAATTTCAGGAGACTCGCGTTTACACGCTCGAATCCTTCTATGAAACTGAATGGCGTTATCTGCCGATCGGCATCATTGATCCGTTTTGGCCGCTCCAGAGTGGTTTTCAGCTGGCTCGCACTTCTCCCTACCATTATCTCAAGCGGCTTTTCGATGTCGTTGCTTCGTTAACAGCGCTGATCGTTTGCGTTCCGATCTTTGTGCTTGTGGCTCTGCTCATTCGCATTCAGGACGGCAGTCCGGTTTTTTTCCGGCAGGAACGAGTCGGTCGTGACGGAAGACGGTTCATTCTTTTTAAATTCCGAACAATGCGACACTCGGATGAAACGGACGAGGACATTTACACACGAAAAGACGATCGTCGCGTGACGGCTGCTGGGCGGTGGCTCCGGAAACTTCGGCTCGATGAGCTGCCGCAGCTTTGGAACGCGCTCAAAGGAGACATCAGTCTAATTGGTCCACGCCCGGAGTGGAGCAAGTGCGCCGAACGTTATGAGCAAACAATTCCATTTTATCATTTTCGGCACCTGGTTAAGCCAGGAATCACCGGATGGGCCCAGGTCAATTATCCCTACGGAGAGAGTGACGAGGACGCGGTCGAAAAGTTAAAATATGACCTTTACTACATCCGACATTACTCCCTAAAGCTGGATGCGATGATCGTGCTGAAAACGTTATACACGATGCTATTTGGTAAGGGACGGTGATTCCATGGAAACTGGTTGCCAGATGTCGGAGACCCGAATCGTCTGACGTCTAACATGTGATTTCTCACGCCGTTCGCAGCGCATCACGCTGGATTTTCTTCGCTGCGCTGGCCTATGCGCCGTGGGCGTACGGCGGCACAACATCCGAAAGCATCCGAATAACAAATTGGGTGTTACTCGGTGCACTCGCTCTTTGGGCCATTGAGTTGCTCGTTAGCAGACGAACGCCGCGATTTCCACGGCTTCTGTTGTTCTTAACAGCGGCTTTGATCTGCCTGGGCGGCTGGATGGTCTTTAACGCGAAGTCAGTCTGCGACTCGGATTTTTATGTTTTTGTACCGCTACACAACTTCGCGCCGCTTGTGACCGGCTCCGTTGATTACCCGATCAGTGCTGCGTGGATGATCAGAGGCGCTTTGCTTCTGGGGATAATCTTGTTTGTCGCGGATCTTTCCCAAAGCAGCCGATGGTTGCTTCGCTTGTGGTATGTGATTGGTCTGGTTGGCGGTTCGATAGCGCTTCTCGGTTTACTCCAGAAGGCCACCGGCGCGGATATGATCTTTTGGCAACCACCGACAGAGTGGCCGCTTCGAATCAACACGTTTTTTGCGACCTATTATTATCACGGGAATGCTGGTGCATTCTTAAACCTGGTATGGCCATTAAGTTTCGGACTAGTTATCCGGGCCTTTGCCAGGGAATCCCATCCATGGATGCGCGCGATGTGGACGAGCGTTTTTCTCATAACCATGGCCGCGGTACTGGCGAATACGTCGCGCATGGCTCAACTGGTTGCGCTCCTGTTGCTGGTTGCGATTTGCGTGCAGTTTGGACCGATGCTTCTTCGCAAGCTATCGGGCGGTAAAAGCGTCGCTCTGGTAGGAGCGCTTGCCATTGGTTTAGCGCTTATTGCGTTTGTGCAGGCCAGTCATTTCGAACAGGCGCTGAAGCGCTGGCGGTTAGAGAGTGAGCACATTCCCAACGATGCTCGCTGGCAGGTTTCGCGCGTAGCCGTGCGTGCGTTGCCGCACGCCGGACTGTTCGGGTTTGGGCCAGGGACGTTTCGCGTTGTGTTTCCAACATACAATCGCACTGGGAGCGACCAGGTGCCCGGGACGTGGAGATTTTTGCACGAGGATTATCTGCAGACCCTGCTGGAATGGGGCTGGGTTGGGGGAATTCTCTGGGCGCTGCTCTTCTTCGGAGGAATCACAGTCAGCATTCGCAGTTACAAAGAGCACGCCAAGCGGGAGTGGGCGCCGCGAAGGCGCGTGCTGCAGCCGTTAGTTATCACAGCGCTCATAGGAGTAGCGCTGAACGCGCTGGTCGATTTCCCAGGTCAGATCGAATCGATTCAGCTATATGTGGCAACGTATCTGGGTCTTTGCTGGGGAAGTATGCTCTGGAAGGACCACGGATTCCGAACGACCGAACACGCAGACCACAGCACGAGTTGGCACTCTGCTACCTGAGCGGCTCCGTAGTGCTTGCCGCTCTACGCTCCGTTACCTTCGTGGTCCGGCTTGGATCGGCGATCGTAGCTGTAGCCGCGAGAATAGGCTCCTTCTTCTTTGCCATAACCATGCGAAGCGTAATAGTAATAATAGCCGACTCCGCGACTCAGCCGCAATCGATTCAAAACCAGACCGGCCGGACGAATTCCTGACTTTGCCAGCAAGGTAATCGCGCGGCGAACTGCCGGACGCGGTGTTTTTGCCGCCCGAACAACAATGCAGACAGTTTGGACATGTGGCATCATGAGGAGAGTGTCACTGACCGCAAGGATCGGTGCGCTATCGATCACGACACGATCAAACTTGGTTGCAGCCTCAGCAATCAACTGGCCGAAGAACGGGCCGGCAAGAATCTCAGCGGGATTGGGCGCGCGTCGTCCACCTCCGAGGACAAACAGCTGGCCTCCGGTCGCGGCGAGAATGTCTCCCGTCCGCTCAATACTCTCATCGACGAGCTGGATTTCTCCGGCGGAAATCTGACGGGCTGCAGAGGCTATGTCCGTTTCACCCACCAAGCAATCCGTGACTCCCGGCGGGCTGTCTTCATCGGAATTATTTCGCGCCTTCGGGAACCGGAAAATCTTGTGGATGTTTGGCCGGCGGAGGTCGCCGTCGATCAGGAGAACGCGATAACCCTGCTGGGCCAGTGCAAGCGAATAATTGGCGCTTGTGAAACTTTTGCCTTCGTTGGGCACAGCACTGGTGAAAAGCGAAACTTTTCGCTCGGCTTCCGGACCCAGAAGAGAAAGTGCGGCGCGCAAATTGCGGAACGCTTCCGCCGCCGGACTTTCAGGAGTTTCCACAACGACGCGATAGTTCGAACTTTTGAAGGCTTTACTTCGTCGTTTCAGTCGGCTAACGGGTCCCTCGTCAGTCGTATCGGGAACAGCTGCAAAAACAGGCAGACCCAGCGTGCTTTCTGCCTGGTCCACAGTTTTAATAGAACGATCCAATGCATCAATTCCAAAAACGAAAGCCAAACCGACAGCGAGACCGCCAAGCAGGCCCAACAGGATCGTTTTCTTGGGCTGGGGACTAACAGGAGAGTTCGGTAGCGGGGAATGCTCAATCACGCTGACCGCATTCGCCTTGACGTCTTTTGCCAGGTTCGTGTCCTTTATCTGGCGAAGAACACTTTCGTACAAGGCACGATCGGTTTCGGCTTGCCGCGCCAATTCCTGATAGCCGATCGCTGTGCGGTTGAGGTTGACCGCCACGCCCTGCTGGGCTTGCAAAGCCTGTTGCAAGCTGGCCTCTGTGGCTTTGGTTTGCTCCAGGGTATTGCGCAGAATCGGACGTTGCGCCAAGACCGCTTGACGGAGCTTGTCTTTCGCCTCGGCCAGCGAGGCCCTGGCCGCCATCATTCTGGGGTGCTTCTCCTTGTATCGTAAGGCGAGGGTGGTGATCGCGGCTTCGATCTGTATAATATTGCTGCGCGCGGCAGACACCATTGCGGCGGCAGAGATACTCGGAATCGCGAGCAAAGCGTCGATATTATTGCCAAGCTGATCAACTTGCTCGAGTTGGCCTTCGAGACGAATCTGATCGCTTCTCGCTCCGGCCAATTTGGTGTTTATGTCTTGCAGGTTGTCCTCAACCAAGCCGCCCCGAGATCCGCCACCCCCCTGTGAGCCCGTCGCGGCTGCGCCGCCGCCGAGTTGAAGAGCATCTGGGTTTTTTGCCTTGTATTCGTTGGCGGCCGTCTCACTTTTTTGGAGGTTCCTCTTCAATCGCTCTTCTTCTTCCAACAAATAACGCAATGCCTCCTCGCTCGACGAAGCGCGGCGCTCGATTGAGTTGCGGATGTACTCTCGACCGACTGCTTCGGCGAGACGTTGTGCCATGGCTGGATCGCCGTGCGTCACGTACAAATCCATTAGGCGCGTGCCGCGGCGGATCACCGGATGCACCATACCCACCATTGCTCGACCTAACGCTTCTTCTAGCGGCGTAAATGTCGTAGAGCTACTGGCGTTCTCCGTCTCGTTGGCAGCCTGCGACGGCTCTGGGCGTGCGGTCGCGCTGGAACTCCTATTGGCGAAGACACTCTGGCCCAGAAAAGCACGTCCACCGTCCTGCGCCAAACCTTCGGAGCGCACAACTCGCGCAAGAAGTGTTGGGTTCGTGAGATTTTGTTCGATCGTTCGCAGCGCCTCCCCGCTGGCCAGAAACGTCGAGCGCGTTCGCGTCGCGTAATCTGAGGTTGGGACGAAACTCGGTTCCTGAAATTCCACTTCCAAAACCGTGTGGCCTTGGTAAAGCTTCGGCGTCCGCGCGAGGTTACCCAACGCAAGGAAAAGGCCAGCCAAAACGCAAATCGCTACGATCCAAATACGTTCGAGGAAAGAATGCCAATACCGGCGAAAATCGAACGTGGGCAGTCCATCGGCGTATTGCGCTGTCAACGGCGCGCCTGGTTTGTCGGAATCGGGCGCAATGGTCGCTCCCCTCAGAGATTGGGCAGGGTCAATCACGGCAAAATACTGGCTCGAACCTTACACCAAGAAGTGCGTTCGCAAAGGCGACGGCGGAAGAAATTTCGGCTAAAAAATACTTTCGCCGACGTTGATGGTATCACCTGGCAGGACGAGAAAACCTCCGCCCTTTCCCTTGGTGAAGCGCTTCGCATTAACCTTGAAAGTCTGATCGCCGCTGGCGTTTTGTCGTCGCACGGTTATTCGTTCCGGCGACGCGATGCGCGTATATCCACCAGCCAACGCGATCGCCTCCAGTAGATCGATACCCTCCGGGTTGCTCTCAGGCATGTCGATGCTGCCGGGGCGATTTACCTGACCCAAAATCGAAAAGTGCCGTTTTGCGTAGCTGAGAAGCGTGACGTTGATCTTTGGGTTGACCAGATAATCGCGGCTATACAGCTCTGTGAGTTTTGAAACTGCCTGCGTCAGAGTCAGTCCTGCCAAATGGATCGACCCCAGCAACGGCACGCTCAAGTTCCCCTCGGGGTTCAATCGTCCGTTTGTACGCAGATCGTCTTCACCATAAACCTCGACTGCCACCCCATCGCTCGGACTCAAAATGTAACCCGCCGGTGCGCTCACTCCGCCGGTTGATGGGGGCGCCGAGGCAGCGGCTCGCGATGTAGAGTTGATGGCCGGCTGGGACGCGGCTGTCCCCGGCATGGTTTGGGCCAACGTGAACCCTGACAGAGACAACGCGAGCGCAATCGCTAACCATCCCTCTGTCCCAGCTCGCAAACGATTCAAACCCAGTTTAGAACCTGAACGTCGCCCTAACGCCGACCTGATTGTCCTCCCAACTGAAGAAATCTTCGTTGCTGCTGTCCTCGCGGTGCAGGTAATATACCCCGGCGCTCAGCCACCTGTTAATTAGCACATCAACCGAAGGTTCGATAAACCAGTAGTTGTCATTCCGTGTCGCACTGACGTCCCGGTCAGTGGCGATGTAATCCGAGTTTTCATAGCCAGCGCCTAGGCCCAAATAAACGCGGTGAAATAAACGCTGCTGATACCGGGCCGCAACGTATGTGGCCCCAAAATCTTGGTTATCAACGTACCCGGAAGCGTAAATCCGCCGGCCGGCGGCCAGCGAGAGATAGCCACCTGGACACGGATGATAACTTAGCCCGACTTCAAACACGGGTGAGTCGTACGTATTGCGGTTGCCGTCGAACTGGCGGAACTCAACGCCTGCCGAGGCATACAGGGCTAATTTGGCTGTCCACTCATAATTAAGGCGCAAGTTTACCTGCTCGAAAGCTTGGTTCGTACTTGGAGCATCCACCCAAGTGTACCCGAAGGTGCCGCCAATACCTACCGATAGCTTTGGAAGCCAACTGTAGTAAAGGTAAAGCCCGCCAGAAACAGTGTAGTCACTAATGTTACCGTCACCGAGATAGGCGTAGATCGGGGCACCAAACTCGCCCTGCAGAAATAGCTTCCCGGTCAGTTGGTAAGTTGCCGTCAAGCTCGTGTAGGACCAGTTCATCCGCGTGGGCCCGCTTGCGTCGGTGTTTGCCCACAGGCCTGTCGTATCGAAGAAGCTGTTCAAGTTCGCCGATTCGAGTATCGCTACGCTCTGGTAGAGGGTCAATGTCAATCGGCCAGAGCTATACCCCCCCGTGAGGCTAATCAGCTGGTTAAATGAGTCTTGATCCGAGTGATCGACGAACAGAATAGCGCTCGGCATGTAGTCCAACCGCAAATAGCTTTTATTGCGCCCCGCGATGTCGCCGACTCCAATGGTGATATACGGCGTAATCGCGAAATAGTAGTCCGAGACTTTGTTCGTATGACTGATAAAGATGTTGTCATCCCACACACCTGACACTGTCAGCCCCCATTGGTAGTGAAAAAGCCCCCCTTCATGTGACATAATCGTATCGCCGGGTGGGAATACGTTATAGGCGCCGCCGCCCCCATAAGGACCTGTTGCCACTGGCGGCGGAACAACGGTTGTGTCCGCGGTAGTGTAATTCGTCGAACGCGACCATGGGTCGCGCGCCGAGGGAAACGCCTGCTCGGAGGAAGGTAGCGGTTCAGACGAAGCGGGTAAGGGCTCGTTTGCTGCAGGAGGCAACGGTTCTGGTGCAGAAGTAACCGGTTCCGGCGCGGGAGGAAGTGGTGCCGCTTGCGTCGACGGCGAGGGTTCGCTCGAGGGAAGCGTTGGCTCTGACCACGGCGGCAAAGCCACCTCTTCAACGGACTCCTGGGCTTGCGCAGCAAGAACGACTGCGAAGAACATTGCTCCGACGAGTACCCGACGTCCTTCCCACAATCATGTGAGCAAAACGGTGAATGTACAAGGCATAACCGGGGCGCATGGCCGCGAGACTAGATTGGCGCCATATAGCCGTCAATCAAAAAATCTTGGTAAAATCGGGATTTTTGGAGAGGTCTCGAGCCCGAGAGGCACTACTGGGCGCACTGAAAGACATCCGAATTCAGCGGAGAAATTTGCTTTGCAATTGCTAGCATAAGACGTTCTACATCCGATCAGCAGAAATCTTGAACGCCATGTCAGAGCGCGAAAAGACGCTTACAATCAACGAAATTTATCATTCCATCCAAGGCGAGAGCACATGGGCCGGTTTGCCGTGCGTTTTCGTACGCCTAACGTTCTGCGACCTGCGGTGCAATTATTGTGATACGGAGTACGCCTTTTACGAGGGGAACAAACGAGACTTGGGAGAAATTCTGAACACGATCGGGACGTATCAGTGCGCGTTGGTCGAGGTAACAGGCGGCGAACCATTATTGCAGAAGAACGTGCTGCCATTGATGTCGATGTTGTGTGACTCAGGTTACACGGTGCTGCTCGAAACGAGCGGTGCGCATGACATATCAAAAGTCGATCCGCGCGTACACCGGATCATGGATCTAAAGACTCCGGGAAGTGGCGAAATGGACAAAAATCTTTGGTCGAACATTGACCACCTCAATGCTGGCGATGAAGTCAAATTCGTTATGGGCTCGCGCGAAGATTACGAGTGGTCGCGCGATAAAGTGCACCGCTACGATCTTGCCTCCCGGTGTCGCGGCGTCCTCTTCTCACCAATTTTCGGCAGAATCGACCCGCGCCAAATTGTGGAATGGATACTCGTAGACAGACTAAACGTCCGTTTCCAACTACAGATGCACAAATTCATCTGGAAGCCAACGCAGCGCGGCGTCTGATTATGCGCGCGCGGTTAACGAAAGATTTCACGTTTGAGGCAGCGCAGACTTTGCCTAAAGCGCCGGAGGGCCACAAGTGTCGCAGGGTGCACGGACACAGTTTCAAAGTCGAAGTTTCTATCGAGGGAGATGTCGATCCGGCGATCGGGTGGATTTATGATCACGCCAACATCAGTGCTGCAATGAAGCCGCTTCTGAAAATCCTCGACCACGCGTACGTCAACGAAATCGAAGGATTGGAAAATCCGACGATCGAAAATATGGCTGAATGGTTCTGGAAAAAATTAGAACCTCAATGTCCCGGCCTCTGCGAAATAGTGGTGCACGAAACCCCCACGGCGCGCTGCATCTACCGCGGAGAATAAGAACAACGGCCGGAACGTTGTGGATCGCTCGCCAAAACTTATAAATCTATCGCGTAGCGTTTCAGCTTGTTGTAAAGAGTAGGTCGCTGAATCCCGAGCAGTTCGGCTGCTTTTTTCTTGTTGCCGCGACATTCGGCGAGCGCCTGGAGAATTGCGTTGCGCTCTAAGTCATCGAGGGTCTGCACGCCCTTGCGGGGTAATCCGCCAACTTCGGCTTGTTGTAACGCCGGAGGTAGCTGTATTTCTGCCGGCAATTCTTTAACGCCGATCACGCCGTCCCGCGCCAGCACTACCGCGTATTCGATGGCGTTTTGCAGTTCGCGAACATTTCCCGGCCACGAATAATCAAGCAACTTCTGGAATGCATCCGGTGAAACGTCCGGTTCGGGTTTGCCGAGTTGTTGAGAAAATTGCCTAACGAATTGGGCGATCAACGGCGGGATGTCCTCTCGTCGTTTCCGCAAAGGTGGCACCTCAATCTGAAAAGTGTTCAAGCGGTAATACAAATCGGAGCGCAGCCGGTTCTCGGCCAACGACTCCGGAATGGGCCTGTTAGTCGCAGCAATTGCGCGAAAATTCGCTTTCATTGTCTGCGTGCTGCCAAGCGGCCGATACTCACGTTCTTGCAGTACGCGCAAGAACCGCGTCTGCAAATCAGCCGGCATGTCGGATATTTCGTCAAGGAACAATGTGCCGCCGTCTGCCGCGCCAATCATTCCCGGGAAATCATGCATCGCTCCGGTGAATGCGCCTTTCACGTAACCGAAAAGTTCTCCCTCGATCATTGTCAGCGGGAACGCAGCGCAGTTGAGCTTCACCATCGGTTGTTCCGCTCGCCGGCTGCGGGCGTGGATAGTGTTTGCAATCACTTCCTTGCCCACGCCGCTTTCGCCCGCGATCAGAACATTCGCATCCGAGGGCGCCATCGCTCCGATCAGCTCCTCAATTTCCTGCATCGGTTTGCTCTTGAAAATTGGGGCAGGTCGCGCTTCCGCGATCTCGAGCCGTTTCTCCAATTGCTCGGTCTTCTCTCGTAGTTGTTGAGCTTCCCGGAGCAGGAACTGTTTCTCCAAAGCTTTCTCCACGAGGCTCAGAAGTTCCTCCGGCGCATATGGCTTGCTGATGAAATGGTAAGCGCCGCGTTTGATCGACTCGATGGCGTTATGCAGCGAGTCGTGCGCCGTGAGAATGATCACCTGGACTTTAGGCAACTCCGTCTTGATCCGATCGAGCATTTCCAACCCATGGGCGTCCGGCAGCTGCAGGTCTAACAAGACGAGCGATGGCAAATTTGATTTCAGCAACTTTAAGCCCTGCGACGCTGTGGCCGCGGCGTCCACGTGGTAACCACGGCGCTTGAGTAAGGCTTCCACCGTCATCAACACCGGCCGCTCGTCGTCGATGATCAGGACGCGGTGGTTCTCGGTTTTCATTCCTTTGCGCTGCTGGTACTACGCACGTGCACTTGGCTGCAGTTGCTTAAACTGCGAGAACGCGATCAGGTTCAACGATTTTCGGACTGCTGATTCGACATCGGGAGTGTCATCGTCGAAACGAGCGTCGCGGCGTTGGGATCGTATTGAGCCTGCAGCTCACCGCCGTGCGCTTCTATGATAGCACGGACGCGGTTCAGACCAAGGCCATAATGTCTCTGTCTGATGTTGCGAAGTGGTTCTCGCCCCCAATTCTTCGTATCCGAACCAAAAAGCGCTTTTGGTTCGTGGAGGCTGAAGAGAAACTGCCCATCGTTGGTTTTCCCTTTTGCAACCAGTGTGCCGTTGCCGCGATCGTGCTCGAAAGCGTTGGCGAAAAGCTCCAGAAATACTTCCTGCAACAGCTGCGGATCAATATTCAGTATTCCGTCCTCAAGTTGCACGTCCCATGTGATCTCATGATTTTGTTTTGGAAACTTGCGCTCAATTTGTGTGCGCATGTCGGTCAAAAATTCACCGGCCGGATAAGTAACCAAATTGGGTGCAACGTCTCCGACAGCTCTCGAAAGCAGTTGAAGCGTCGAGTTCAGGCTAGAGACGACTTCGCGTAGACGTTTAATCTCGCTTGTCAGTTCCTGGTCCTGTGTCAGTTCGGCGATGTAAGCCGACTGCAGTTCGATTGCGTTCAAGTCATTGCGCAAGTCGTGACTGAGTTGTCGCACAAAACCAACCGTATCGCTCCACCGCACGGTCAATGAGTCCTTTTGAGATTCCGAAGATTTATCCGCCATAACTGGCCCAATTATGCCTATGCTACGACAGAAAACCGAGCGTCCGCGGCTTCATCGCCGACCGCAACCTTGATCCGTTCGTCGTTGCTCGCCAGATGCCGTAACAAATGAAAAACGTCCTCCGGATCGGCATCGACCGAGCGTGCAATCTCTTCGGCAGTTTTACCTGCACCGGAAAGCTCTTCGCGCACCTGCTTCTGCAGCTGCAATAGTTTGCTCGCTGCTTTTTTGCCCGCTTCGACGCCAGGCTGATCGTACGCATTGATGTTGACCAGTGAGCCGTAAAAGCCGACTGCTCGTTCATATAGTGCGATCAGTGCTCCGATGTAAAACGTGTTCACCTCGGGAATGCTTATGGTAATCGATTCCCGCCCCTTCTCGTACAACGCGCTGCGGGTCCCGCGCAGAAATCCCTCGAGATAATCGCCGCTCGTAATGCCATCCTCGACTTCAAACCGGGTGCCGCGACGATCGTTGCGCACTTCTACGAATGTCACAAAAAAATTTAGGACACCATCGCGTAGCTGTTGCACGTATGAATGTTGGTCGGTTGAGCCTTTATTGCCGTACACGGCAATGCCCTGATGCACAACTTTGCCCGCAAGATTCTTTTCTTTGCCTAACGATTCCATCACGAGTTGCTGGAGATATTTGGTAAACAACGCCAGCCGATCTTTGTAGGGGAGGACGACCATATCCTTCTCGCCTTTTCCGTTGCCGGCGTAATACCACATGAGTGCAAGAAGCATGGCGGCATTTCGCCCCCCGTCGGGTTCGCGGGTGTGTTCGTCCATGGCCGCGGCGCCGGCGAGAAAGGCGGTGATGTCAAAGCCTTGCAACGCCATCGGCAGTAGCCCGACCGCGCTCATCACTGACGTGCGTCCGCCAATCCAATCAAGCATTGGGAAACGCGCAAGCCATCCGTTCGTCTCGGCGTGTTTGTCCAACTCGCTCTCAACGCCGGTCACAGCGACAGCGTGCCTGGCAAACTGAAGTCCTTTCGCGGCGAACTTCGCTTCTGCCTCGAGCATCCCATTCCGTGTCTCTTTCGTACCGCCAGATTTTGAGACAACGACGACCAGCGTTTGTGGGAGCCCCTCTCCGATCCTCTCAAAGACGCGATCAAACCCTTCAGGATCGGTGTTATCGAAGAAAAAAATGTCCAGTGGATCGTCTGGCGGCGCGAGCGCAGCCGACACGAATTGCGGCCCCAGTGCCGAGCCGCCAATGCCAATGTGCAGCACGTGCTCGAAGCGCTTTCCGTTTTCCGCGGTGATTTTTCCGGCGTGAAGATCTTGTGCGAATGCTTTGATGCGCCGAATCGTATCTTCGATTTCCGCCCGGATTTCCGGTGTCGGCCCCAGCGCAGGATTCCTCAACCAGTAATGACCCACCATTCGGTTCTCTGTGGGGTTAGCGATTGCTCCGGCCTCCAATTGCCGCATCGCTGCGAACGCATGCTCGATTTGCGGCCCCATTTTCTCGAACAAATCGTCCGGAAATTTCATCCGGCTGATGTCGAGAGAGAAACCTAGATCACGATATTCCAAGAAGTATCGTTGAAATCGCTGCCAGAGTGACGAAGCGGCCATGTTGTGAGGATACCGAAGTGAAATTCGATTGCGGCGTCAAGTCGCGACAATAACTTCGCCTTCCATCATGACTGCCGCCACCAGGAAAGAAATGCCGCATTTGTTTGCGGGCATTATCGCTTTGGGGCTCGCGGCAATCATTTTCTTCGCTGCGGAGCGGGTCCTGATTCATCTCGAACACGCCACCGTTGTTTCCACGGCGCCAGAAAGATTCGTTCTCAAAAACCAGGGACTGGCGTTTCAACGCGCCGCTGCGCATTCGCCGAACGTATTGTTGATTTATGGCAGTTCGGAATTATTGGTGCCCCCGGCGCCGGAACGAGGGACCATTTTCTTCCGCACTGCGCCAACAGGTTTCCAGCTTTCGCCCGTTGGCGGTGGCGGTGCAAATCCCCTGACGATGTTGCAAAGAGTCGGCGCACTCGGCTCAGCTTTGCGCGGCAAAAGAGTGGCCTTCTCGCTTTCGCCTCCCTGGTTTTGCACGGCAAAGCCCGGTACCCAGGGGTACAAAGGGCATTTTTCGCCCATGGCGGCGAATGAGATGGTGTTTGGCACTGCGCTGGATTTTGAACTGAAGCGCGACATCGCTGCACGCATGCTCCAGTTTCCAGAAACGCTTGAAGAGCGACCACTCCTCGAATTTGCGTTAAGACGTCTCGCCTCCGGACACTTGCTTGATCGCGTGGTCTTTTGCGCGCTCTGGCCGGCGGGAAAAATTCAGACTGCCTTGTACGAATTGGAAGATCATTGGGCAGCGGTACATCACATCCAGCGTCAAACAAAGCCGCCGCCGCGGCTGCAGGAACAAACCGTCGATTGGCCACAATTCGTTGCCAAAGCGAGCAAAGCGAGGCCGGCGGATACCGGGAACATCCAACAGCCTTCGCTCTCCGATAGGAAAATCACGCCCGGCTCGCGCGACCTTGGCTTCCTGAGCGGCGTCAAGGAATCATCCGCATGGATCGATCTTGACCTGCTCCTGCGTTGTCTGACAGCTATTCACGCGCGACCACTGATTCTCAGCATGCCTTTGCCCGGCGACTTTTACGATCACGCGGGCATTTCGCGCTCGGCTCGCGACGAGTTTTACAGGAAGCTTCCTGCGCTCGTGGAGCAATACCATTTTCCGGTAGTCGAATTTCAGGAGCACGACGAAGACCCAGCTTTTCTTATCCATCACCAGAGTCATCTCACGGCAAAAGGCTGGGCATATTACGACCGTGCCCTTGACGATTTCTTTCACGGGCGTTTGCCACAAGGCTAACACGTGATCACCTTTCCCGTGGTTAACGCATCACGACACGGTGCGCCTCCTCCATGATAGCTGCCGAATTCGCAGACAAGGTTTTGCAACTCCTGGCCTCGGTAGGCGAGACCGATGAGGTACTCACCAACCTCGATCTGCCCCTCTACGATTATCAGGTGCTCGACTCGATGAGAATCGTTCAACTCATCCTGATGATCGAAGAAGAATTCGGATTAAAAATTTCACCCTCGGAATTTGAGCGCGAACGCTGGCGCACACCGCGAGCTGTGATCGCTGATCTCCAGGAGCGGATGCGCATGTGAACTGGCTCGACCGACATCCCGCGATGCATCGCGTGCTTCTGATTCTTTATTACCTCGTCGTCATTCTGGCTTTGATCGCGATCTATGGCCGTGGCGATTTCCGCACGCCGCCCTTTGTTTATCAGGGCTTCTAGTGAATCTGATCCAACGAATCGATCACTGGGCCACAGCGGCACCGGAAGCAATCGCACACCTTAGCGGCGAGAGCGCTCTGACATATGGCGAATTGCGGAGGCGCTCAGACGGGCTTGCATCGTACCTCACAAAGCGTTTCAACAACGATCGCAGCCCGATCGCCGTGCTCGGGCATCGCGAGCCAGAAATGCTGATCGCATTTCTTGGCGCGGTAAAATCGGGCCGGCCTTATGTGCCAATAGACATAGCGCTACCGCGAACGCGAATAGATCAAATCCTGGTAAGTTCGAACGCCGCGTTAACCCTAACTCCTGATCAGATCCGGCAATTCTCCACGAGTGAAGTGGACAAACCGACAACGCGTGTCGATACAAATGACCCTTTTTACATCCTGTTCACAAGCGGCAGCACCGGCGAACCCAAGGGCGTGATTATCACGCTCGCCTGCCTCGAACATTTCATTAACTGGATGCTGACGGAGCAGGAGTTCAGCAAATGCGCCGAAGTTTTTTTGAATCAGGCGCCGTTTTCGTTCGATCTGTCGGTAATGGATCTGTATTGCAGCCTCGTAACGGGCGGCACGCTTTTTAGTATCAGCCGCGATTTAATCGAAAATCCCAAAAAGCTCTACCACGCATTCGCGACTTCCGCGGTCACCACGTGGGTTTCGACACCGTCGTTTGCACAGATGTGTCTCGTCGAAGAGAAGTTTGCCGAGGAGATGTTGCCGCGCGTGCGACGGTTTCTTTTTTGCGGTGAAACACTTGCACCCCAAACTGCAGCTCAACTCCTCACGCGCTTTCCACAAGCTCAAGTTTGGAACATGTATGGCCCCACCGAGGCAACTGTCGCGACGACCTCCATTCACATTAACTCTGCGATCCTGGAAAAATATTCGCCGTTGCCGGTGGGTCGCGTAATGGAAGGCACAAAAATTGTCATTGTCGATAAGAACGGAGCGGAGTTGTCCGCTAACGAGCGCGGCGAAATCATCATCACAGGGCCGAACGTAAGTCCCGGTTACGCTGGGCGGCCCGATCTCACAGCCCGTGTTTTTTTCGATTATCGGGGCGTGCGTGCGTACAAGACGGGTGACCTCGGTCGCTTCCATGACAATCTGCTGTTTTTCGAAGGTCGCATCGATGAGCAAATTAAACTGAGCGGATACCGCATCGAGCTCGGAGACGTTGAAGCGAATCTGCGCGCGCTGCCGAGCGTGCGCGATGCAGTCGTGATTCCGATGATCAAGAACGGCGCCGCTCAATCGCTGACCGCTTTCGTGATGTTGTCGGCACGAAACGAGATGTCAGACTTCAAGCTGGCGCACTATCTGCGCAGCCAACTCGGTGACCGATTGCCCGTGTACATGTTGCCGCGCAAATTTATTTTTCTCGATACGTTTCCCATGACGGCCAACGGCAAGGTGGACCGAGCCGCGCTGACCAGGTCGCTGTGATTCCCTACGCAGATTTCACCTATTTCGTGCTGCTGCTTTACGTAGCAGTGCCGACAGTGATTCTCGGTTTGTTCGGCCGCGCCGGCTGGCGCTGGGCGATCGTCGTCACCACGGTCATGCTCCTCGTCCAGTACCGAGGACGTGCTTCACTTGGGAGCGCATTTCCCGGTACGCGAAATCTGGCTCATATTGGCGTTCGCCTTCTGGCAATGGTTGATCGTGCGCGCGTTCGCAGGCGCTGGTGCGCGCGCAGGCTGGCTGTTCTACGCCGCAATCGGGCTTAGCGTGCTTCCGCTATTACTGGCGAAAGTGATTCCGCTGGTCTCACCGAAAACGCAGTTCGGATTTCTTGGTATTTGGTACGTTACGTTTCGCGCGCTCGATATCGTGTTTTGCCTGCGGGACGGCGTCATCGCCAGACCTGGCACAGTCGATCTATTCATGTTTCTGTTTTTCTTTCCCACGATTTCGGCCGGCCCGATCGATCGTTATCGCCGCTTCGCTCCCGACTGGAGAAAAACACGAAGCCGCGCTGAGTTCCTGGCCGATCTCGACGAGGCTGTTCACCATTTCTTTCGCGGCTTGCTCTACAAGTTCATACTCGCTGCGCTGATCGAACAACGCTGGCTCAAGCCGGCTGGGCACAGCGATAGCTTCGCTGCGCTGGTCAGTTACATGTATGCCTACAGTTTTTATTTGTTCTTCGATTTCGCTGGATACAGCGCTTTTGCCATCAGCATCAGTTATTTGTTTGGCGTTCACACTCCGGAAAACTTTAATCGGCCGTTTCTGGCGCGAAACATTCGTGATTTCTGGAATCGCTGGCATATCACCCTTTCCTTCTGGTTTCGCGATCACGTTTACATGCGTTTCCTGCTCGCCGCTGCGCGCGGCAAATGGTTCAAAAGCATGCACACCGCCGCGATCCTGGGATACTTCCTCGCATTCGGGTTGATGGGTTTGTGGCACGGCATTGAGGCGCACTACATCATCTATGGTCTCTACATGGCGACGCTGCTATCCGGGTTCCACATCTTTTCCAGTTGGAAAAAGATCCACCACTACTGGCGCGAGGGTCCGCTCTGGAATGCGCTCGCCGTTTTCATCACTTTCAATGCCGTTTGCTTCGGTCTGCTAATTTTCTCCGGGCGCATCGGCGCTGCCCCGATTGTACAACAACAACAATCGCCCGAGAAACTTTCGACGCTGAAGGACGTTCCTTAGCTCTCCGGATTTACCGGAAAATGCTTATTCTTAAGACGCTCCGGCACGGCTTTGGTTTGCTCCGCCTCGATCTGTTCCGTCGCGGCGTTCAGTGAATCGTACGCTTCGCGGCTTTTGGAGGCGTGACACATGTAAGCGGTAGCGTGCGCCAGAGGGATGCGCGCCTCCGGCATCCCGACAAATTCCACCGCCTGTTGCGTCGCGATCGCAAGCTGCAACGCTTCGGGGTCAGCAAGGCCAACATCTTCGCTTGCGAAAATCACGATGCGCCGCGCGATGAAACGGAAATCTTCGCCAGCGTGTAACATTTTTGCCAGCCAGTACATCGCGCCTTTTTCATCTGAAGCGCGCATGCTTTTGATGAACGCGCTGATCGTATCGTAGTGCGCGTCGCCGGCACGATCGTAAACGACCGCTTTCTGCTGGATACTTTCCTCAGCAACAGCAAGCGCGAAGTGAATGGTAGAGCGAGCGTCCTCGCTCGCCCTTTTCTCAGACGCAACCGAGGGCGGTCGCGCTACTTTCGCTGGCGTGGTTAGCACGCCGATCTCAAGCGCATTTAGACATTTGCGCGCATCGCCGTCGCTGAGCTTCGCCAGATGCCGGCGCGCGTCCATGTCGATCGTCACAGTGTAATTTCCAAGCCCGCGCTCTTTGTCGGCTAAGGCGCGATCGATCAGTTGCTCCAATTGTTCAACGCTGAGCGGTTCGAGTCGAAAAACCTGCGAGCGTGAAACCAGCGCGCTATTTACGTAGAAAAACGGATTGTAAGTGGTAGCGCCGATGAGGCGGAGATTTCCAGCTTCGACATCCGGCAAAAGAATGTCCTGTTGCGCCTTATTGAAGTGGTGAATCTCATCCACGAATAGGATCGTCTTTTGTCCGGATGTGCGGAGCCGATTCGTGGCCGCGGCAAGCACGCGGCGCATTTCGGCAACATTGCTTTCCACGCCGCTGATCCGAACAAATTTCGCATGCGTCATCTCGGCGATAACGCGCGCCAGCGTGGTCTTTCCGCTGCCGGGCGGCCCGTGGAAAATCACTGAGGGCAGTCGATCAGCTTCAATCGCGCGACGCAAAAGTTTGCCCGGCCCAAGAATATGTTCCTGGCCGACAAATTCCTCGAGCGAATGCGGTCGCATGCGCGTGGCGAGCGGCGCGGCGCTATCTGTGGTTTCCACATCCGCTCGGTCGTCAAATAAATCCTCCACTAAACAAAATACGCTGGGCGCCTCGCTCGTGCATCTTCTGGAGCCAGGGCTCGGCGACCGTGAATTCTTACGCGGCACAGGCGCAAGGCTACATCTTCGCATTAAGTTAATTCGTCGCTTTCAAGTCTCGCACTCAACTCTGTGCGCGCAGTCACCCCGAACGAAGTGAAGGACCTCACGGTCGGCTCCTGACGAAGCGCAAAGCCACTGCGCGTGATCCTGATTTCGATTGAGAGAATCCTTCGCTCCGTTCAGGATAAACGGCTTGCTTGGAGATCAACGTCTCATGATTTTCAAACCGCGATGCTCGCGCGCTTAGGATTGCAGCTTGCGCTGCCAACACGCGATAAGCGAAAACTCCGAATGAGATGAAGCTGCTCAGTATGCCGCGTCAGCCATTTGTTGGTCTGGCGTTCATGGCTGCGATGGGAATTGTGCTGGCGGACGTAGTTCCAGTGACACCCACAGCGCTCATCTCAGCAGCGATGATTTTCGCAATCTGCATCCTGGTTGTGCTCTGCTGGCCGAAATTGGCTGCGACATATCTCGTCGTCGCGGCTGGTTTCTTTCTGCTGCACAAATTCGCCATAACGAATACCGCAGGTCAGCAACTCGCGGACAAACTTGGCGAGCGGTCACGCGTCATAACAGCGGTGGGATACGTGATCACTGAACCAAAGATTGCGCCGAGCGGATTCGTAACCTTTCTGTTCGAGCTGAGATCAATTGAGTTCGAAGGTAAAACCGAATCGACGCGCGCAGTTTGGCAAGTTCGTTGGAAAAGCGCGCCACAGTTTGGCGACGAACTGAAACTTTTTGGAACTGCCGAACCGATTGCGCCGCCGCGGAATCCCGGCGAGTTCGACATGCGCGCTTATCTTGCGCGGCATGATGTCCGCCGAATGCTCTTCGTTCGTTATCCAGAGGACGGCACACTGATCCGCCACGGCGGCGGCAACCCCGTGCTGCGCGCTACACAAGCGTCGCGCGCCTGGATGCAGAACGCGCTGTGCCGCGGCCTGAACGATGCGCCCGAGGTAAAAAGTTTCATCAGTGGAATTGTGCTTGGCGTACGGCACGAAACACCGGCGGACATTGAGGAGCCGTTCCAGCAAACCGGCACCATTCATCTTTTCGCCGTTGCCGGCTTGCACGTGGGAATTGTGGCCGCGCTTTTATGGGTAGTGGCTGCGATCGCACGCCTCCCACGCAAGCGCGCAGCAGCATTCATCATTGCCTCACTCTTTTTCTATGCCGCGGTAACGGGGCTGCACATCCCGGCGTTGCGCGCGGCTGTGATGGCTTCAATCGTGGTCGGCAGTTACTTTTTCGAACGACGAGTATTCCTACCGAATAGCCTCGCAGCAGCGGCGTTTTTCATTCTGTCCTGGAACACAAACGAACTGTTTTCCACCGGGTTTCAGCTTTCCTTCGCCGTTGTCGGCGCAATTGTGCTGTTCGCCGAGCCGTTATTCAGAGTTTTCCAGCGGCCCGCGGCTCCCGATCCTTTTCTACCGCAAAGCCTGGTATCGGTCCGCGCCGATGGATGCACTCCAGCTATGAATGGCTTTGCGGTGGCGCATCTGTCTCGCTCGCAGCATGGATTGGTTCATTGCCATTCATTCTTTGGTACTTCCACTTGGTCACGCCGATCTCTTTTCTCGCAAACCTCATTGTCGTCCCGATCGCATTCTTTGTCCTCGCCGTTGCGCTTCTGTCCCTGATCGCCACGCCTCTGCTCCCGTGGGTCGCTGTTGTTTTCAATAACACCAACTGGACACTGGCCACGCTGGTTATCAGCATCGTTCATTTTTTCGCGCAAATTCCCGGCGGTCATTTTTATGTTGGTGAACCTGATTGGGGCGGTCGAATCTCTGCAAAGGTAACGATACTGGACTTAGGCGCGGGCGCAGCTGTTCACATCCGGGTAAATGGCCACGACTGGTTGGTCGATTGCGGGAGTGAACGCAATTACGAGCGGATCGTGCGCGAATATTTGCACTGGGCTGGCGTGAACCGACTCACTGGCTTGGTGCTCACCCACGGTGATTCGCAACACATCGGAGGCGTGACGCAATTGTTGAGGGATTTTCCAGGAGTCCTTGTGATGGATAATCCTGCGCCCGATCGTTCGCTCATTCATCGACGGCTGTCCCAAACAGTGTCGGAACTGGAAGGACGCGGGCGCAAACCCGTTGACCTGGCCGCAGGAGACAATTTTGATTTGTCGCGCGAAACCAGCGCACACATTTTATTTCCGCCTCGCGGCTTTGTAGGAGCGACCGCGGACGATCAAGCGTTGATTATCCGGCTGTCCGCCGCGCGGGGCTCATCCGTTTTGTTCATGTCGGACAACGGCGCAGAAACCGAGCGTGCGGTAATGAGCAACGGATCGAACCTGCAGAGCGACATCCTCGTGAAGGGCCAACATTACTCCGGAATTTCCGGGTCGGCTCCATTTCTCGATGCCGCTCGGCCGCGCTTGATCATCGCGACTTCAAAAGAATTTCCGGAGCACGAACGGATCAGTGAACAGTGGACTGAGCAACTCCGAGCCCGTGGAATTAAACTGTTTCGTCAGGACGAGACCGGCGCAGTGGAATTGCACTTCTCAAACCAGGAATGGAGCGCGCGAGCTTATCTGACCGGCGAAGTCTTTCGAAGCGTCAGGCGATAAATCGGCGCGCCTCGCTTGCGGAATTTTCTTTCGAACTTGGTTAACGGAAGAAGGGCCTCTTCCGACGGTTGCGATGCGACTTGAAACTGCAAGTGAGCGCGGCTGAAGCGTTCGATGTGCTGAAAATAATCGAACTGATCGGTCGCAACGCGAAGAATACCGTGTTGCCGCAGCGCAACGGCGATTGCATCCAAAAACTCGCGCGTGAAAATGCGTCGCAATTGATGACGCCGCTTTGGCCATGGATCCGGAAACAGAAGGTAAAACGCTTCCACCGAAGATTCAGGCAGGAGATAGCGCACCGCGAATAAACTCTCCGCGCGCAGCACCCGCACGTTTTCGATCTTCTCCGCCTTGCGTCGAACTTTTTCCACGCGCTTGCTCAGTCGCTCAATGCCGAGAAAATTTGTTCTTGGCAACTGTTGCGCCATTTCACAAAGAAAAGATCCGTCACCGCATCCAAGATCGACATGCAGTGGTGTGCTGCGTCCAAAAAGTTCGACAAGATCGAGACGTGCGACGGGCAACTCTGCAACTAGATGGTTCACGCAGCAAAATTGTCGGCGCTTCCCATCGTGCTTCAACTCGCAAGACTTTTGGAGTTGTTGCGCGAAATAGCGCGCTTTGGAGTGCGTCGGCTTTTGACGCCGCTTTTGCAGTGCCACGCGACCGATATCCCCTGGCATAACTCTCTGGCAGCTTCATAGGGGCGTCTCGACTTCGCTCGACATGATGCCGTAAGTATAAGATGAGTGATGCTATGAGGCCGATGTTGCTAGCTGCTCTATTGTTTTCAATTGTACTTGTTGCACCGGCGCAAAACTCGTCGCCATCGCAAACGCGCACGGCGGTTTTTGCCGGTGGATGTTTTTGGTGCATCCAGCCAGCATTCGACAAAGCAGCGGGCGTAATGAAAACCGTGGTGGGGTATTGCGGTGGAACCGAACCGAACCCGACTTACGAGCTGGTGACATCGGAAAAAACAAAGTATCGCGAATCAATCGAAGTCACCTACGACCCGGCGAAGATTTCCTACGAGCAGCTTCTCGACATCTATTGGCGACAAATCGATCCCACCCAATCCGACGGCCAGTTTACCGATATCGGTCCGAGTTATCGCGCTGCGATCTTTTATGACAATGCCGATGAAAAGAAAATCGCTGAGGCCTCGAAAGAGAAACTGACGCGCTCCGGAAAATTCAAGAAACCCGTTGTTACGGAAATTTTGGCTGCGATGAAATTTTGGCCTGCCGAAGATTATCACCAGAAATATTACCGTGAGAACCCGGCGCATTTCGAAGCTTTCGAAGAAGGATCCGGCCGCGTGTCATTCAAGAAAGACAAGTGGGGCGGCGGAGAGTAGACGAGACTTAATTATTTGTCATACCTGACGCTGTCATGTTGAGCGAAGCGAAACATCTCTGGATATTTCGGTTTATGACTCGCTCCAGATTTGGTCCGAGATTCTTCTCCCGCGACTGCGGGATCAGAATGGCATTCCGAGATGGTTTTGGATATTTCACCGCATGATTGGAACGCTGGATCCCAAAGTTCCGCCGGGGCCGTTGGATCAAAAATGGCGAAATCATCGAGACCACTCGCGATTGGTCAACCCGAATAACCGGCGAAAACTTGAGATCATAGTCGTCGGCAGTGGTCTCGCCGGCGGATCGGCCGCGGCGACCCTCGGCGAACTCGGATACCGGGTGAAATGTTTTTGTTTTCAGGATTCACCGAGGCGCGCGCATTCGATTGCGGCGCAAGGAGGCATTAATGCGGCAAAGAATTATCAGAACGACGGCGACAGCGTTTACCGATTGTTCTACGACACGATAAAAGGCGGCGATTTTCGTTCCCGCGAAGCCAACGTTTATCGGCTTGCTGAAATCGCCAACCACATCATTGATCAATGCGTGGCGCAAGGCGTGCCGTTCGCGCGCGAATACAGTGGTTACCTGGCTAATCGTTCCTTCGGCGGCGCACAGGTTTCACGGACTTTTTACGCGCGCGGCCAGACTGGCCAGCAGCTCTTGTTAGGCTGTTATCAGGCGCTGTGCCGCCAAGTCACCTCTGGGACGGTGCAGATGTTTCCATTCACAGAGATGCTCGACCTGGTGATCGTCAATGGTCAGGCCAAGGGAATCATCACTCGGAACTTGCGCTCGGGAAAAATGGAGAGGCACGCAGCGGATGCCGTCGTGCTCGCCAGCGGTGGCTACGGCAACGTCTTTTATCTTTCGACCAATGCGCGCGGCAGCAACGTCACGGCAACGTATCGCGCTTACAAAAGAGGCGCGCTCTTCGCGAATCCATCCTTCACGCAGATTCATCCCACCTGCATTCCAGTCAGCGGCGATTATCAGTCTAAGCTCACGCTGATGTCGGAATCGCTGCGTAACGACGGGCGCGTGTGGGTGCCGAAACGGAAGGAAGATCGCATGAAGCCGCCCGGCGAAATTCCGGAGGGCGAACGCGATTATTATCTCGAGCGAAAATATCCCAGCTACGGCAACCTGGCGCCACGCGACATTTCATCCCGCGCCGCAAAGGAGGTTTGCGACGAAGGCCGCGGAGTCGGTCCGGGTGGACGAGGTGTGTATCTCGATTTTGCCGATGCGATTAGACGGCTCGGCGCAGACACGATTCGCGAGCGCTACGGAAATCTGTTCCATGTGTACCAAAAGATTACGGGCGAGGATGCCTACACCGTGCCGATGCGGATTTATCCCGCGGTGCACTACACCATGGGCGGTCTTTGGGTTGATTATAATCTGATGAGCAATGTGCCCGGTCTCTTCGTGATCGGCGAAGCAAATTTCTCCGATCACGGTGCCAACCGGTTAGGAGCCAGCGCGCTTATGCAAGGCCTGGCCGACGGCTATTTTGTCATGCCATACACACTCCCGAATTATCTCGCCGGTCAGATGGGAAAACGGCCGACACCCGACTCTGCGGAATTTCAAGAAGCGGAGAACAATGTCCGCGCGAGGATCGAAAAACTGCTCAACGTCAACGGCACACGCTCAGCCGATTCCTTCCATCGCGAGCTGGGCGTTCTTCTCTGGGATAAATGCGGAATGTCGCGTAACGAGCAGGGATTGCGCGAAGCGCTCCGGAAAATTCCTGAGCTGCGAGACCAATTCTGGCACGAGGTGCGCGTTCCCGGAGACGAAGAAGACTATAACCAATCACTGGAACGCGCCGGACGCGTCGCCGATTTCCTCGAATTCGCCGAGCTGATGTGCATTGACGCGCTAGAGCGCGACGAATCTGCCGGCGCGCATTTCCGCGAGGAGCATCAAACGCCCGATGGCGAAGCGCTCCGGGATGACGAGAGCCACGCAGCTGTCTTTGCGTGGGAATTTCAAGCCGATGGTCAGCCTCCAAAACTGCAGCGTGAAGAGTTGCATTTCGAGACGGTGCATTTAGCGCAAAGAAGCTACAAATGACTGCACTTTCCGTCGTTCCGAGCAAAGTCGACGCTGCAACGCAGCCGTCGAAGACGGCGAGGCAAGGCTTTCCATCCCGATGCGAAAGGTTGGGTTTCTCCGCTAGCTCGTTCGGCTCCGTTGCGCTTCGCTTAGGATGACGAACCAATGAACTTCAAACTCAAAATTTGGCGTCAGAAGAATCGCGAATCGCGCGGCAAACTTACCGAGTACCGAAGTCCGCGACATTTCGCCTGAAACGTCATTTCTCGAGATGCTCGATATTCTCAACGAAAATCTGATTCGCAGCGACGGCGAACCTGTGGCCTTCGACTCTGATTGCCGGGAAGGGATTTGCGGTACGTGTTCGCTCACGGTCAACGGCGAAGCTCACGGCCCGGATCATCCCGGCGCAGTGTGCGAGCTTTACATGCGAAAGTTTCGCGACGGCGAGACGATCACAATCGAGCCGTTTCGGGTCGGCGCTTTTCCGATCGTCAAAGATTTGGTGGTCGATCGCAATTCACTCGATCGGATCGTGCAGGCCGGCGGATTCATTTCGGCGCGCGCGGGCTCAGCGCCGGAAGCGAATTCAATACTGGTTCCTAAACACGACGCAGACTTGGCAATGGAAGCAGCGGCGTGCATCGGATGCGGCGCGTGCGCGGCGGCGTGCCCGAATGGATCGGCAATGCTTTTTGCGGCTGCAAAAGTTTCGCACCTCTCGTTTTTGCCGCAGGGCACGCCAGAACGCGCGCGACGTGTGTTGAATATGGTGCAGGTCATGGATGAACAGGGATTTGGTAATTGCACCAACACCTACGAATGCGAAGCAGTGTGCCCCGCCAGCATCAGCGCGAGTTTTATCGCGAAGCTCAATCGCGAATACGCGCGGGCACAATTCTGCCGACGATTGGGCGAATAGTTTCGCGCGTGTTCGGACAATCTGGGCAGCGCACGCGTCTCGCGTGCTGGCGAGCGCGTCCGGCGATCGCGAACTTTTCTTTAGGTCGTCAATGCGCTCAGGTGGCGCGGCTGAAAACAAGATTGTTTCGGCGTGACGCCGAAACCAGCACGCGAAACGCGTGCGCTCCCTAGAATTCGCTTCCGCATCTCGCACGCGCACGTCCACAGTTCCGGATCGAGCTCCGATTTTGCGCGCTTCGCCAGAAGATCGGCGTCCGCATTTGACCGCAGCACTGCCAAAACTGTCGAACCCGAACCCGACATCAGGGCAACACCGACTTCTGGCTGCTTGAGTAACCACATCTTTAGCTGCGCCAGAAAAACGAACTTTTCGAAAACGGGGCGTTCCAGGTCGTTTACGAAGCTTTGTCGGGTGAACTGCTGGGCGCGGTACGAGACCCCGGGAATTTCGCGCGAGTCTCGCCACCGGGAATATGCCCATGGTGTTGGCACACCGAACTCAGGCTTCAGCAACAACAGCGATAATTGTTCGCGCAATCTTGTCGGGCTTACCAGTTCACCGCGCCCTTTGCACACCGCGGGCGATTGAAAGATAAAAAACGGAACGTCGGATCCGATCATTCCCGCCATTTTTGCCAAAGCTTCGCGAGGCAAATTCGTTTCGAACACTTCGTTGAGCGCCAGCAGAGTGGAAGCGGCGTCGCTGCTTCCGCCGCCAAGCCCAGCGCCGTGTGGAATTCTTTTTTTGAGCGCGATCGAAACACCGGTGCTGACCTTCGTTTCTTCAAAAAACACGTTCGCTGCGCGCACCACAATATTGTCTTCGCCTTTTGGCAACAACGGATCATCACAGCGAAACGCGATTTCTTGTTTGCCAGATCGCCGGTCGATCTCGATCTCGTCACAAAGCGAAATCGGTGACATGAACGTCTCGATCTCGTGAAAGCCATCGCTGCGACGGCCGAGAACTCTCAGCGAAAGATTGATCTTCGCGGGAGCGATGACTTGCATATATCGTCATGTCGAGCGTAGTCGAGACATCCGATGTTGCCAGCCAAAGGTAACGCCGCGGGATGCCTCGACTTCGCTCCGAATGACAAAAGCCGCTGACAAAATCATCGTGGCGCTTGATGTCGCTACAAAAGAAAAGGCGCTCGACCTCGTTGAGCAGCTTCGAGCCGCGATTTCTTTTTTCAAAATCGGGCTCCAACTTTATACGGCCGAAGGCCCTGAGATTGTGCGAGAGGTTTTGGCCACGGGCGCAAAGGTCTGGCTCGACCTGAAACTCTACGACATCCCCAACACCGTCGCGCGAGCCGTTGAATCCGCGAGCACTCTCGGGGCGCAGATGCTCACAATTCATTTGAGCGGCGGCAGCGAAATGATTCGGGCTGCGACTACGGCTCGCGCCAATAACACCCTTGTTTTGGGAGTAACTGTTTTAACAAGTTCCACCGAACAAACGCTTCGCGAGATTGGAATCAGCGACACCGTCGAGGATCAAGTACTTCGTCTGGCGAAGTTAGGTGTAGCAGCAGGAATCGATGGTGTCGTGGCCAGTCCGCATGAAATCAAAACCTTGCGCCGCGAGTTCGGCGAGAGAATCAAAATCGCGGTCCAGGGAATTCGGCCAAAATGGGCAGAACCGGGCGATCAGAAACGGTTCATGACGCCGCTCGAAGCATTTGAAGCCGGCGCAGATTACATCGGTATCGGGCGTCCCATTACCGGGCATGCGCAGCCACGTGAAGCCGTGGAGAAAATTTTGGACGAGCTGCCTAACTGATCGTTATGTCGAGCGAAGTCGAGACATCTCTCGAGATTTCCGACTCCAGAAAAATCCAGAGTTTCGTCGATTCCGCTCGGAACGACAAACCTGAGCAAGCCACGCGCGATTTATTCGCGAATTTGACGGTCCATTACGATGGACCGCATTCGGCGGCGCTGAACATGGCGATCGACGAAGCCCTGTTGGGGGTGGCAGTGAGTCCAACTCTTCGCTTCTATCGCTGGCGTTCCCCTGCCCTGTCGTTCGGATATTTTGGGAAGTTTTCTGATGTCGCGATTTACGCAGGGGACCGCGATTTAGTTCGGCGTTGGACCGGCGGCGGAATCGTTTTTCACGGAGACGACCTCACGTATTCAATTGTGATTCCGGCGAACGATCCGGCGCTTGATGAATCATCAATCGCTATCTACGAAAAAATTCATCGCGCGTTGTGCCGTGCTCTGGCTGGCCACAATAAGGGCGCCCAGCTGGTAACTGTGGCCACGGTTAATCACCGGCGGGCTGGAGACCGCCGCTCCCTCGACAATGAGTGCTTCGCGAATCCAGTTCGCGCCGACGTAATGATCGACGGCCGAAAGATCGCTGGGGCGGCGCAACGCCGTACCCGTCGCGGTTTGCTGCAGCAAGGCAGCATTCAAGGCTTCGCTATGAAAACTGACCTCGCGGAAAAATTTGCGCAGGCGCTATCGGACAATTGCAGTGAGTTCGAGATCAATGGAGAACTTTTGCGGCTTGCGAAAGAATTAGCGCAGCAGAAATACGGAACTGAATCCTGGCTGCGCAAAAGGTAGCGCATGCGTCTCCCGTTGCGCATTCTCTCGCAAGCCGAGAGGCTCGCGCTACTCTGGTCGTCCTCAGCGCATGTTCCATCCGCCACAGTATTCGCCGCGGCGGACTCGCAGAATTCTTTAGCAAGCTAGAAGCTTGCTCTACTATAGCCACGCAACTATCCTCGCCTCGTGGAACTCTTCGCCCGCACGGACCGGAGCTCGAGTCGCCGCGCTGTTGCGAAGGCGGACGGCCCTCCCGCGCATCGTTTGGCTGAAGTTGCAAAGTTAGTTCAACCGCAGCTTGAGCAAGTCGAGACGCGCATCGCGCAACAAGCCTCGGAATTCGATCCAGCAATTGAAGGTTACGTCGTGTACGCGGTCGGCAGCCGAGGCAAACGCCTTCGACCGCTGCTGGCTCTGCTTGCCGGCGGCGCCACGGGAAAGATCCATTCCGGACATACCGATCTCGCTGTGATCGTTGAGCTCATTCATCTCGCCACTCTGGTGCATGACGACGTGATGGACGAAGCAGAACAGCGTCGAGCACAGCCAACAGCAAATGCGCGCTGGGGAAATTCGCTGAGCGTTCTACTGGGCGACTGTCTTTTCGCGCACGCGCTGACGTTGTCCACAGCCTTCGAAAACTCCAATATCGGTCGTGCGATCGCGCGCACGGCTACAACGGTTTGTTCAGGCGAAATGATTCAAACGCAGCGCAGGTTCGATCTTAACCTGACCGTTGAGGATTATTTGCGGATCGTACAGATGAAAACTGGATCACTTTTCTCGGCGGCAGCGGAACTCGCCGCAGTTATCAGCGAGGCTGATCCGAAGGTGATCGCAACGTTCAAAGACTTCGGATTCCAAATCGGAACGGCCTATCAGATTTATGATGATTGCGTCGATCTGGCCGGCTCCGAGAGTGTGACCGGTAAAACACTCGGGACAGACCTGCGCAAAGGAAAATTCACATTGCCGGTTTTGATTTTTCTCCGTTCCGCTTCGGAGTTTGAACGCGAACGTTGCTGCCAGCTTGTGTTGGACGAAAAGATCGAAGAAATGATCGAGCTGCTCAAAAATGGCGCCAACAACGGCGCATTAAACGAATCAATCGCAGCCGGCAATGATTTGATTCGCACAGCGCAATATGCATTCGACGGTATTGCGCCGAATCCATATTCCGATGCATTGTTCTCGCTCGGCGATGCGTTGTGCGACATGTTCGATCAACTTCGCGTGTGATGAAATGTGGGAGGGACCTTGGAGTCCCGACTTTCAGCCGGCTTCCCTCGCAGCGCTGAGGCTGCTCTCGCTTTCATATGCCGCAGCTTAAAATCCGCGAAATGCCGCAAGACGAGCGGCCGCGCGAAAAGTTGCTGGCACGAGGGGCAGACGCTCTCAGCAACGCAGAATTGATCGCGATATTGCTGCGCACCGGCCGGCGCGGCATGAATGTGGTCGATGTCGCTCGTGAGTTGCTCGACAAATATAAGTCGTTCGCGGAGCTGAGCCGTTGCTCGGTAAAAGAACTCAAGACAATTAAGGGGATCGGCCCGGCAAAGGCATTAGAACTGGTGGCAGCGTTCAATTTGGGAAAACGCTTCACGCAGGAACCGTTGTCCCAGCAAAAACTCGATTCACCGGAACTGATTTACAGACTGCTCGGAGACGAAATGCGGATGATGCGGACCGAATCGTTGCGCGTTGTCCTGCTCGACACGCGTTACCGTTTGATGCGAATTGAATCAGTTTCGGTAGGAAGCATGAATGAAAGCATCGCGCATCCCCGGGAGATTTTTCGACCCGCGATCACTTACTCAGCCTACGCAGTCATCGTTGTGCACAATCACCCGTCCGGCGATCCGTCGCCGAGCCAGACCGACCACAGCCTGACGCGACGCCTGGCCGAAGCCGCCGAGCTTTTGCAAATCAAATTGCTCGATCACATCATTATCGGCGCACCGTCCGAGGCAAGTCCGGGTTACTTCAGTTTCAAAGAGGCCGGCGTGTTGTAGGCAAGAAAAACCGAAGTTCGAATGTCGAAATCCGAAAGATGATGGAGAAGAAGATTCATCCGACAGCAATCGTCGATTCGAATGCAAACGTCGGCGCCAATGTGGAGATCGGTGCGTTCTCGATCATTGGACCGCATGTGACAATCGGCGAGCAAACAATCGTGCAATCGCACGCGGTGATCGAAGGTGAAGTTGCGATCGGCCGCGGAAACTGCATTGGACATGGCGCGGTCATAGGTGTGCCACCGCAGGATGTTTCGTTTTCGCCGGAACGAAAGACAAAGGTCGAAATCGGGAACGACAATATCATCCGCGAGGTACCTGTACGATCCATCGCGGCAGTCCCGACGGCAGCGCCACAAAAATTGGCGACAAGAATTTTCTGATGGCCGGTGCGCACGTCGGTCACAATTGCCTCATCGGAAACAATGTCGTGATCGCAAACAACTGTTTGCTGGCGGGTCATGTGCGCGTGGACGACGGCGCATTTCTTGGCGGCGGATCAACGTTTCACCAGTTCATGCACATCGGACGTTTGGTAATGGTCCAGGGCAGTTCCGCATTCGGGAAAGATCTGCCACCGTTCGTTGTCGCCGCGGAGCGCAATTACGTTTTCGGGCTGAATATCCTCGGAATGCGCCGCGCTGGATTCAGCGCGAATGATCGAAACGAAATCAAGGAAGCGTTTAAACTTGTCTACCTAAGCGGTTTAAACACTTCGCAGGCTCTCGACAAAGGAGCGACGATGACCTTTGGCGCCGCGGCACGCGAGTTTCTGGACTTTGTCGCCAGTGCCAAGAAGCGCGGCATTTGCCCGTTGAAACGTGGCGCTGGCAACGGTGTGTCGGCCTAACGACATAAGCAGAATTCCCGCCGTACCAGACTCAACCGCCTTGAACCGGAGGCATGATCGCGATTTCCTCCTCCGGGTTCAGCTTGTAATTGCGATCGACAAATTCCAGGCCTGCACCGACCAGGATGCTTTTGTCATGGGCCCGAAGCGCAGGTTTTTGCGAATAAATCTTTTCAAGTAATTCGCGAATAGTCGCGCCTTGCGGAAGCTCAAGCTCTAGCTCGTTAATTCCCATGAGTTCACGCAACTGCGCGTAAAATTGCACTCGCACTTTCATATTCCCGGCCGATCTCTACGCCATCTTACGAAGGTCATTCTGAGCGAAGCGAAGAATCTCAGATCATCCATACGCACGGCCAATAGCCAGAAGTATTTCGCTTGCGCATCCTAGAGTACGCAAGCGAGACGCATGCGCTATTTTTACCGGCGCGCCCAACCTGTCGCGCCTTGTTTTGCCCTCGCACGCTGAATAACATGCCTGAAAATGCACGTATATCATGACCAATTCGAAATCGGCACGCACGGCAAGGGACTCTACGAAATCAGCAATCAGATCCAGTCGAGGATCGACAAGCGCGGCGTCCAGAACGGAACAGTCACGGTTTTTGTTCAGCACACCAGCTGCGGCATCGTCATCATGGAAAATGCCGATCCCAGCGCGCGACGCGATTTGGAAGAGTTTTTCGAACGCCTCGTGCCAGAACACGCCGATTATTTCACCCACGATTCTGAGGGCAGCGACGATATGCCGTCACATATCCGCATGGTCCTGACGCGCACGAGCGAAACCGTGCCAATGGCGGGCGGAAAAATGCAGCTGGGAACGTGGCAAGGCATTTTTCTATTCGAACATCGCCGCACGCCGCATCGTCGAAAAGTGTTCATCACCACCATCGGCGAATGATTGTCGCTGATTCGCCCCTCAGAGAGCACCTCTACAAAAGGTCATAAATTGCGTCCACCAATCGCAGCGACTTTTCGTTAGGCAAAACCGATTGTTCCATTTGGTTCATCACGTACGCGAACCCGATTTTGTTCTCCGGATCGGCAAAAGCGTGGCTGCCGCCGGCACCCGGATGTCCAAAGGATGTTGCGGATGGTCCGAACATTCTGCGCGCGGCATCTCGTGAGTCTTTCATGAACCCCGCCGAGAACGCCGTCGGAATTTGAAAAACACGGTCCACACCATCTGATAATGTCGTCGTCATTTGTTCGATCGTTTTTGGAGAAAAAAGAGTCTGCCCATTTTCTTCTCGGCCGTTGGCGAGCGTGGAATAAAATTTAGCAAGCGTCGACGCGCTCCCGATCCCTCCGAACGAAACATTCGGCTGCGCACGGATGTGCGGGTCATTCATCTTGCTGATGACATTCAACCCATAAGGCGAGGTAAATGTCCTTCTCGCTAACGTACCGGGTGTAACAAGATCGCGATAGAACTCTGCTGGCTGCGGCGGCTTACCACTCTTTGCAGCGTAAATCGTGGCCACTCGCGAATTCTCCTTTTCCGGCAACCCGATCCAGAAATCGAATTCAAGCGGCCTGGCAAAATTTTCCTGCCAATAATCGGACAGTGTTTTTTTAGCTATCCGCCGCGTCAGTTCGTCAAGCAGAAATCCAAACGTGCGCGCGTGATAGCCATGTCCAGTTCCCGGGGGCCACAAAGGCGCTTGCGTTTCCAACGCCCGGATCACTCCGCCGTAGTCGAGCACGTCAACGCGCTGATCCAAAGCGCAAAGCCCCGCCTGATGCGAAAGTAATTGCTCGAGCGTGATCTTATCCTTTTCGCGCTGCCCAAATTCAGGCCAGAACTCCGCGACGGTTCGGTTGAGCTCAATTTTCCGTTGTTGCAACGCATGCAATACACACGCGCTGCCAATTCCTTTCGTTGCAGACCAGACCAGCACGACGGTGTCCGGCGTCCACGGTCTCTCGCGGCCCGCGTCGCAAAATCCGCCGCAAAGATCGACAATTGGTTTTCCGTTTTGCCAAACTGAAAGCGCCGCGCCTAACTCGCCGAATCTTTCAAAGTTCTCATCGAACAGCGGTTTCAATCGCTGAAGAACTTGGCCGGTTTCCAGTGGCATTTGATTGACGCTACCAAGGAGCGGCGTCTTTCCAAAGCGCCGCTTCATTGATTAGCCTCAGAAGGGGCGAAGGCCTGGTCAATGGACGGCTTGCAATTTTTCAATCCGTACGAGGACATTCGATTTACCGCCAATCCTCTCCCACACTGGCAACAGAAAGGCGCGGTTTACTTCGTTACCTTTCGACTCGCCGACGCTGTACCTCAACGTCTCCGCACCCAATGGGAATCAAAACGTGACGCTTGGTTGCGTGTCCATCCACAACCTTGGAGCGCGGAGTGCAACGCGAATATCACAATCGATTTTCCGGCGCAATCGAACGCTGGCTCGATGCCGGACACGGCTCCTGTGTTCTACGGCGCCACGATTGCGCATAGGTTGTGGCGGAGGCGCAGACGCCGCTCCTTGATTTACAGTAATAGCGCTTCCAATTCTTCGAGCCGGCGTTCGAATAACTGCAGTGTGCTTTCAATGGGCGCTCGCGTTGTCATATCCACGCCTGCGGTTTTTAGTGTCTCGAGCGGGAATTTAGAGCCGCCTGAACGCAAGAACGTCAGATAAGCCTCGACAGCTCCCGGTTCGTCGGAAAGCACGCGCTGCGACAGCGTTACAGCGGCAGAAATTCCCGTCGCGTATTTGTAAACGTAAAACGCATGATAGAAATGCGGGATACGGATACATTCCAGATCAAGCTCGGGATCGAGCACGAAATTTTCAGCGAAGTAAACGTCGAGCAGCTTGCGGTATTCCGATTTGAAAACATCGAGTGTCAACGCATCGCCGCTTTCCTCGATGCCGTGAATGATTTTTTCGAATTCCGCGAACATGGTCTGTCGGAAGAGCGTGCCGCGGAGATCATCGATTTCGCGATTAATGATGTAAGCCCGCATCTTCGGATCGTCCGTAGTGCGAAGCAGATGATGCGTTAGTAATTCCTCGTTGAACGTCGATGCGACCTCCGCGAGAAAGATCGGATACTCGTAGTTCTGAAAGAGCTGTGAACTTTGCGAGAACCAACTGTGCATTGAATGGCCTGCCTCGTGCGCAAGCGTGTACACATCCGCGAACACGTCCTGCTTGTAGTTCATCAGGATATAAGGCGGCGCGGTGTAACTGCTGGATGAAAAGGCGCCGCTGCGTTTGCCTTTATTTTCGTAACGATCACACCAGCGACGCGAGCGCAGACCTTCTGCCAACACCTGAACGTATTCCTCTCCCAGCGGAGCGAGCGCAGCCAAAACCATTTCGATCGCTTCGTCGAATGTGAATCTAGTCTGGATCTCCGGAACGAGCGGAACGTACGTGTCGTAATGATGCAGCTCACTCAAACCAAGGACGCGCCGGCGAAAATCGAAATAGCGGAACAACGGTTTCAGATTCGCGCGTACGGATTGAATCAAGCCGTCATACACGCCGAGCGGCACATCATCCGGAAACAGCGCCGCTTCGAGCGCAGATCGATAATGCCGTGCTCTGGCCTGAAACACGTCTGCCTTCACTGAATAGCCGAGGGATGCGGCGAGCGTGTACTGATGGTCGCGAAACTCTGCGTAGAATTGGTGGAAAGCGCGTTTGCGCAATTCAGGGTCGCGCTTGACCAGAAACGAGCTGAACGAGGTCTGGCTCAGCGGTCTCTCGCGGCCGGTCTCGTCAATAAGGACACCGAACTTCATATCCACATCGGTGAGTTGGGAAAATGTGTCGTCGTAGCCGCTCAGCGCGACATTGCTCAGAGCGAGCAGACGCTCCTCAGGCACGGAAAGCACATGCGATCGCATTCGTCGGATTTTGTGCAGCTTGGTCCGCCAATCTTTTAGCGCCGGATCGGCAAGGAATTTTCGGAATCGTTCATCATCGATAGCCAAAATTTCCGGCACAACAAACGCCGCCGTTTCGCTGATGCTGGTAAGTAGATTCTGCACCTGACCGATGCGAGCAAGGTACTCGTTATTCGTGCTGTCCCCGGCGGTTTGCAGCGATGCGTAATGATAGACTCGCTCCATCTTCTGCTCGAGCGTCTTTTCGAACTCGAGAAGCGCAGCCAGTGTCTGAACCGATTCCCCCACTCTGTTTTTCCACTGTTCAAGCTTCGAATACTCACGCTGTAGCCAGGCAAAATCGTCCTGCCATTTGCTGACGTCAGCGAACAAAAGTGTCAGATCCCACTTGTCGGTCTCGGAAATGTCACTGCGGGTTGGAATTCCAGAAGACATTCGGGAAAAGATGAATCAGGAAGCCAGGAAACCAAGAGTAAACAACTCTCAATTGAAAATTCATGGATTCCTGGCTTCGGGATTAATCCAGTAAGCGGATTGCAGGGTGTCGCGCAATCAATTTGAGAGCGCGCTCGGTGAGTGCTTTGCCGGGTTGAATTTTGTGCCAGGGCGACGCGCCGGAGGGATGCGGCAACGGAATCAGGTCGAAGCGGTGATCCGCATGGACGACGCGAAATTTGCGGCCAATTAGGTATTCCAATTTTGCACAGTCGATAAATTGCACGATCGCAAGTCGGCCGACCGGAATAATGAGACGCGGCTGCAAAATCCGAATCTCATCATCCAACCACGACGCACAGTTGCGAATCTCATCCGGTGCCGGGACGCGATCGGTGCCGCCGGAATTTTTGCCAGGGAAACAGCGGCAGACAGCGGCAAAATAGATCTTCGATCGGACGGCGCCTTCGTCCATTCCGCAAAATTGTTCGAGCCAACGAAAGAGCGTTTTTCCGGCCGTGTGCGCAAACGGTCGTTTCAGCGTCGGTTCCCGCGGACCAGGCGCCTGCCCAATAATCATTACATTGCTCATGATGGGGCCGCCCGACACCGGCATGGATTGCATGCGCGGACAGCGACGGCATCTGAACAAGTCGCCCGACATGACGGGTCAATTCTGACGATTTGCTCTGGTCATATGAATTCAAAGCGGCGAAGAAGCTCGCACTCGAAGGACCAGGAAAGGAACACCAAGAACACCGGGAAGATTTTGGGAACTTGGTGCTCTTTGTGAACCGTTGTGTGAAGTCAGCGCCGGAAAATTGAGAAGAGCGACAGAAGCAAACTCAAGACAATGCTCAGAACGATGCAGGTAACGACGGGAAAATAGAACGAGGAATGTTCGCGCTCGATTCGAATGTCGCCAGGCAATCGTCCCAGCCATTTTGGCGCGAAACCGCTCCACAACACCAGTCCTGCCAGCGTGGCTGCGACGCCAATGATCACGATGAACTTTCCAAGTTCGCGCACCATTCAAAGAGTTGCGCGAATGAAGCGAAGGCACAAGCTTGGGAATAGATGCCAGTACCAGTTTCGAGATTATTACGAGACACTCGGGGTTCCAAAAACCGCCAGCGAGGACGAGATTCGCAGCGCTTTTCGAAAGCTGGCGCGCAAGTATCACCCCGACGTGGCCAAGGACAAAAAGGCCGCGGAAGAAAAATTTAAGGAAATCAACGAAGCGTACGAAGTTCTGAGCGATCCGGAGAAGCGGAAGAAATACGATCAGCTCGGGGCGGATTGGAATCGACCCGGCGGTTTTCAGCCACCGCCCCAATGGCACGGCCAGCAGCAGCCCGGCGGCGGATTTTCCCAATGGGGCGGCGACGGCGGCGGCGGAGTTGAGTTCGAGTTCGGTGGAACCGGGTTCAGCGATTTCTTCGAAGCGTTTTTTGGCGGCGGGCGCGGTCGCTCTGCCTTCGGCGGATTTGGCGGACGCGCTGCGACAGCCGAACGCGGCGCGGACGTGGAAGCGGATATAATGGTCACACTTGAGGAAGCGCTCCACGGTTCCACAAGGACCGTTTCCTTGCGGCGAGCTGGTTCAGACAAGGTGGAGCAGTATCAGGTCAAGATTCCCCGCGGTGTCCGCGAAGGTCAGCGGATCCGTTTGCGTGGTCAGGGTGAAGCCGGCGCAGGTGGAGGAAAAAGTGGCGATCTTTTTCTTAGGGTGCGGTTGGCCAAGCATCCGGATTTTTCAGTCGAAGGCAGCGACTTGATCCACGAAGAGAGAATTGAGCCGTGGCAGGTCGTGCTGGGCGGCGAATTGCTCGTTCCCACTCTCGAAGGAAAAGTGCGACTGAAAGTTCCGCCAGGCACTCAAGGTGGACAGCGTTTTCGTTTGCGCGAGCGCGGCCTGCCCGGAGTCTCAGGAAAACGAGGCGATCTCTACGTTATCGTTCAGATCAACATCCCGAAAAAGCTGACTGAACGCGAACGTGAACTCTGGAGCGAGCTGTCGAAATTACACGGCGGGCAACCTCCTTGAAGCATGAAACGGGCAGTAGGGCGGTCGGGGACGCGTGATTCGGCGAGCACAGGAGCGACGCGCCCTACCATTTCGTGCGAATTCGTGTAATTCGTGTCTGATGAAAATTTCCCTGGGTTCAGATCACGCCGGTTTTCGTTACAAGGAAAAAGTAAAAGAATTGCTCGGCTCGCTCGGACATGAAGTGAAAGACTGCGGCACGTTCAGCGAGGAACCCGTGGATTATCCGCTGTTCATTCGTCCTGCAGCAGAAGCAGTCGCGCGTGGCGAATGTGACCGGGGCATTGTCTTCGGCGGTTCAGGCAACGGCGAGGCGATGGTTGCGAACAAGGTGCACGGAGTGCGTTGTGCGCTTTGTTGGAACGAAGAATCGGCCCAGCTCTCGCGGCACCACAATGATGCGAACGTGCTCTCGATGGGTGAACGTCTGATTCCCGAAGATCTGGCGTTAAAAATTGTGCGCGTTTGGCTTGAGACCGGTTTCGATGGCGGCCGGCACGAACGACGCGTCGCGATGTTAAATGCGATGTGATCTTAAAAAATGACGAAATCGGAATGACGAAGCTCGAAGGAATGACGAATGGCTAAATGATGAACCCTCGCACGGTGGCTTTTCGTCATTCGAGCTTCGTGCTTCCTTCGTCATTCGGCATTCGAGCTTCGTCATTTTCATCAGTTTAGAGCAATCGATCCGCACAAACGGCTACTAGGAATACCGCGCTCACAAACGCGTTGCTCTGAAAAAACGCGCGATTGATTCCGGCCAGATCGCGTTTTTCGGTTTTGTGCTCGTAAACCAGCGCCGCCGCGATTAGAGGCAGCGACCAGTAGTAGGTCGCGCCGAGCTTCGCGATGAATCCAAAGGCGATGAGCGCCACAAACGCCAGCAGATGCAATAGCTGCGCGAGATGCAAGCTGCGCGTGATCCCCAATTTCACCACCAGCGATCGAATCCCTTCCTGCCGATCGAAATCATAGTCCTGAGTGGCATAGATCAGATCGAATCCTGCCACCCAACAAACTACGCCGGTCGCGAGAACGACAGGCGCAATATCAATGTGTCCGGTCTGGGCGATCCATGCGCCCACTGGAGCAATGGCGAGTGCCAGCCCGAGAAAAAAATGCGTCGCGCTGGTGAACCGTTTCGTCACGGAATAGAAAAAAATCAACGCCAGCGCAACAGGCGCGAGGATGCAGGTGAGCCGATTAATTGCTGACGCCGTTAGTAGAAATCCGGCAGAAGCGAGAATCAGCAAAACGACGGCCGACAATTTTGGTACGAGCAAGTGCCGCGAGGCTGTGCGCGGATTGCGTTGATCAAGCGACCAGTCAACGATCCGGTTGAAAAGCATGGCTGCCGTGCGCGCGAGTACCATGCAGACGATCACCAGCAAGAGAGTTCTCGGCGACGGCCAGCCGTTCGCCGCTACGATCAGCGCTGCAAGAGCAAAGGGGAGCGCGAAAATTGTATGAGAAAAACGAATTAACCGAAGAAATCGGGCAGTGGGTCCAGTCCCAAATGGTGTCATATTTTCGCAGCGAGTTTTAGTTCCGAAGGACACACGCTGCCAGCCTGTAGGTGGCAACTTCGTTCAAAGCATCTTCGCCACGAATTTAGAGTCCCCCACCCAACTCCCTGACCTCGGCAAGCCGCCGAGGCCTGCAGGCTGGCAGCCTGCGCTCTTGGAAAGAGCGACTCGCACAGGCTCTCACGGCGCATCCCTTGAAGCCGATCGCGTGCCGATCAAAAGGAATCTTACTCCCCCGCGTGATGCGGCTCGTGTGTTTTCGGTTCCGCAGGTTTTTCAGCTGGCTTTTCCTCAGCTTCCAGCCATTCGGTGTGGAAAACGCCAGGCTTGTCAATGCGTTCGTAAGTGTGCGCACCAAAGAAATCGCGCTGTGCTTGCAGGAGATTCGCTGGAAGGCGAGCAGAGCGATAACTATCGTAGTATGCCAACGACGCAGAAAACGCGGGGACCGGTATCCCGAACTTGATAGCAGTCGAAACAACGAGCCTCCATTTCGGCTGCGCTCTTTTGATGGCCCTGGTGAAATAGCGATCGAGGAGAAGGTTTTGCAGCGCAGGATTACGCCGATATGCCTCAACGATTCGATTGAGAAACTTGGCGCGAATGATACAACCGCCTCGCCAGATCGTGGCGATGTCGCTCAGATTCAGGTTCCACTCGTACGCCGTGCTTCCGGAGCGAAGAAGCTCCATTCCCTGTGCGTACGAGATAATTTTGGAGGCATAAAGTGCGTCACGCACGGCGTCGACGAAACGATCGCGATTGCCTTTGAACGTTCGGGCTCGCGGTTGCGGCAGAATTTCGGAGGCCGCAACGCGTTCTTCTTTTCGCGATGAAATCACGCGCGCTTCGACTGCGGCGTTGATTGTGGAAATCACGACGTATTGGTTGATCGCAGCTTGCAGTGTCCAGATGCCGGTTCCTTTTTGGCCGGCTTTGTCGAGAATGACATCCACTAGCGGCTTGCCGGTTTCCGGATCCATTTTTTGAAAAATCTGCGATGTGATTTCGATCAAATAACTCTCGAGCTCGCCTTTGTTCCACTCTGCAAAAGTGTCTGCGAGTTGCGCCGCATCCATTCCCAGAATGTCCTTCAAAATAGCGTACGCTTCACAGATCAGTTGGATATCGCCGTACTCAATACCGTTGTGCACCATCTTCACGTAATGACCGGCGCCGTTAGGTCCCATATAGCGACAGCACGGTTCGCCATCCACTTGCGCAGCGATTTTGCGGAAAATTGGCGCGATGATTTCCCACGACTCCCGCGAGCCGCCCGGCATGAGCGACGGGCCCTTGAGCGCGCCTTCTTCGCCGCCCGACACGCCCATACCTACGAAGTGAATTCCTGTGCTCTGCAATTCTCGTTCGCGTCGCTGGGTGTCGGTAAACAAAGAATTTCCGCCGTCGATGATTACGTCACCTTTTTCCAGCAGAGGCGCGAGTTGCCCGATTACCGAATCGACAGGCGGCCCCGCCTTCACCATCATCATGGCGATGCGGGGTTTTTTCAGCGCCGCGACAAATTCCTCCAGCGTGCGGGTAGGTTGAATGTTTTTTTCCTTGCCGCGCTCAGCGATAAATTTTTCCGTGACCTGGGTGGTGCGATTGAACACCGCGACCGAAAAACCCTTGGATTCCATGTTCAGGACGAGATTTTCGCCCATGACCCCGAGACCGATCAGGCCAATATCACATTGATTCGTGTTCATTTTTGTATCTCCTTTTGTGGCTGCTCAACTTAGAAGGAGTCACTGTAGCGAGCAGTTTAAGCGCATGGCAAATGTCGTTTGTGAAATTTCCGTTACACACGAGCCGCTCACGGCGCGGGTGAGCGACGTCGCCGACGCGGGCGCGGTTGTTGATTTTTGGGGCGTCGTGCGACCACTCGAGGATGGTCGCGAAATCGACGGAATCGATTACGATGCGCATCAGGAAATGGCCGAGCATCAATTGAAACGAATTGCCGAACAGGCCGCAGAGCGATTTGGGCTTATATTCGTTATCATTCATCACCGGATCGGCTTTATCGCAGTTGGAGAATCATCCCTTTTTCTGAGAGTGGCGAGTTCGCATCGGAGCGAAGGCTTCCGTGCAACTCAATGGATTGTAGACGAGTTGAAGAAGAAAGTGCCGATTTGGAAACGACCGCGGTTTAGGGCTGTAGCCGGCATCGTTGATGCCGGAACTTGCAGTAACGATTCAAAATGCGCCACAGGAGAGCCGGGATCAGCGATCCCGGCTACAGCATGAATTGGGCGAATCGACTTACTCTGAGCCGGCTGGCGTTGACGGTGCTTTTTGTTTTGTTGCTCAGTTCGTCTTGGCATTACGCGAGCACCGCCGCGCTCATCATTTTTCTGATTGCCGGTCTCACCGATTTCATCGACGGGGAGATCGCGCGGCGTTACGGAATCGTCACGAACTTCGGCAAATTAATGGATCCGCTGGTGGATAAAATCATGGTGGCGGCGGCGTTCATTTCACTTGTTCCTCTGAAAGCAGTGCCAGCATGGGCAGCGACGACTGTTGTGGCACGCGATTTTCTGATCACGGGTCTGCGAATGATGGCAAGCACGAAGGGCCGGATTCTGCCCGCAGAAAGCCTGGGTAAACAAAAGACGTCGTGGCAAATCGTTACCATCATTTTCTTTCTCGCTCTCTTATCGATTGCTGAACTTCATTACGCGGATGAGACGTCCACGTGGTGGCTGCGGGCATGGGACCAAGCCGGTCCCGTATTGGTCTGGATTACGGTTGCCCTGACGCTCTATTCGGGGGTTGGTTACGCGTGGCGAAATCGCGAGTTGCTGGCGCCGGATCAATAGTGGCTCACGCGAATCAGAAACTGTCTGGGAGCTCCTACTACGAAGCGACTGCGAGATGTTCTTCATCGTTCCAAAGACGCGACCCTGGGTTTTATGGCCCGGATCGCAATCAACACAAAGCTGCGCTCGATCGGGCAAATGACTGAACTTTTAATCGACACAAAAACCAAACGAGTCCGCGTCCGACTCGAATTGCTCGGGGAAAAGGAACCGATCGAGGTCGAGATTTTGCGCTACAGTTTAAAAGAGAAAGGCGAGACGACTTACATCACCATTGAGGAGGCGACCTCATCGCGCGAATGGCTAACGGCTGCACTGCGTGAGTTCGCTGTCGGCCTGGATTTTCCAATTCCGCCTAAAGCTGGCGCAGTGCTAAAATTATTAACGTAAAGTTGTTTCCCACGTCATAAACGCATCTAGCGTTCTTCGAGTCTTATCCGTCACCAATTCGACTACGTGTGCATCGTCGACCAAGCCAAGGAACGGCGTGCTGTCCGGAATCAAATCGAATGGGTCCACCAAATAGTTCAAGGCTGCGATAATCCACACGAGCGCGTCATCGGAAACTTGATCGTATTCTCCGCGATGATAGGCCCGAATTAAACGCAGCATCGTTTGGAGGTAAGCCCAATTCCGTTTGAACGGCTTTTTCGAAACGGCCGTCGCTTTCTTCACCGCATTGTCGAAAAGCGCCTGTAAACTTTTAGGATCGCCAGCGCATGCTTTAGCATTCGTTAACGCTCTCGAAAACGCTTCGCTGCGCAGAGCGGCTTCCTCAGACCGCATACCGACGCGACGAATAAGGCTCCGTCGACAGGATTCCAACGTTTCCAACAGTTCGCGAGCCGACCCAGGCCTCTTTCCGGGATCAATGGCAAGCGTGGAGCGCAACAGTTTTACCAGCGATTCAGGAATTTTTCTGGCGATTAACTGCGCGACCGGCAAACGATCGCGCGTCTTGCGATCGCGAATCTCTTCCAACGTCTTGCCTGGATGTGGTGTCAAACCGGTAAGTGCAAACCACAGCGTCCCGCCCAGCGCATAAACGTCCGAGCGCGCGTCGACCGGGTCACCTCCGAATTGCTCAGGGCTGGCGAAAGTGGGTGTGCCGACGAATTCCCCGTGGGTCAGATCCATCTCGCCCCCGGCATCACTAATCGCTTTGGCCAGGCCGAAGTCGATAACCTTCACTTCCGAATCGCCCGTCAGCATGATATTGCTGGGCTTCAAATCGCGATGGATTAGATCGTGGGCGGCCGCGGCGACTAACGCCCTCGCGATTTGAATCCCAATATTGAGAGCTTCCTTTGCGTTAAGGGGACCATCCCTGCGCACGCGCGCCGCTAACGTTTCACCTTCGATCAATTCCATCGCGTAGTAGCAGTGGTTGGCATCCGGCGAAGTACCAAACTGGAAGACAGCAGCTACATTCGGATGCCGTAAGGCAGCCGCCGCGCGCGCTTCACGTAGAAAGCGGTCACGCACAGCCTGTGAGCCTCGAGCTGCGCAAGGCACCTCGATCACTTTGAGAGCTACTCGGCGGCGCAACACCTTGTCTCCAGCAAGGTATGTCACACCGATGGCACCATGACCAAGTTCCCAGTAAGAACCATCTGCGCGCTGCTCAACTTCGAAATCGCCGAATGTTAAAACAGCAGGTTTAGTTTTGACTGCTGTGTCGTTTAATCCCGTTCGCAGCAGACAAGCAAGGCAGTCGCCTTTTGCGTTCAACGGCTTGCCACACGTTGAACAGACTGCAGCGCCAGATGGCAGCGGTTTTCCCATGGCGCGCGTTCCTTACAATTCCGTTAGCGCGTGAAGCAGCTCGCGCAATTCTTGATCTACCTGGGCCTCGGTATGCACGGTTCGGCGCACCTCGGCGCGCAATGCATCCCGGTAACGCGCTCGAAGACGCGTGACATGACTGCGAAGTGTTGATTCGGCCATGCCCAACCGATGCCCCAGTTCAGCATAAGATGGCGGTGGCTCTGCTCCACCAGCGACAAACATCCTTAGCTCTTTGAAGAGCTCCTCTTTGCCCTGCCGTTTGTAATCTGTGAAGAGCCGTTCCAATACAGTGGCAACCAATGCCTCCGCCCAACTGCGATCGAAAAGCCGGTCTTCGCTGCTCATGCCACTGTGAGTTTGAAAAAGCGATTCTGCCTCTTGTGCCTGCTCTTCATGCAGCGGCAGAAAAATTTTTGCACCGCCACGCTTAAGAGTCCGTTCCCTGTCTGCAGCGTCCGCCAGAAAGTTTTTCAGCGAGGCAAGCAGAAATGAACGAAACCTGCCTTTCTGTCGATTGGCGCGGGCGTAAACCTTGTGTTCGAGCACGTAGACGAAGAAACTCTGCGTGAGATCCTGTGCATCATGCACAGCGTACCCGCGACTGCGTACGAAACCGTACAGCGGTGCCCAATAAATCTTACAAAGCTCGGCGAGCGCCACATCCGCCATCTTCGGTTCGTCCTGGCTTCTGCCTGCCGCTAGCACCACGCTCCAGTGGGTCGACGGGAACAAATCGCTGCGACCGCGCCCGTTTTCCGCGTGAGTGCTCACGTCAACGGCTTTCTTCACGATTAGGGAAGATAAGCCACGGACGAAAGAAATCTAAATTTCGTGCAGCGCGCGCTCCGGAATCCCTTTGTACAGGGAGAACTAACCGTGACGTAAAACCATCAATACCAAATAGGAGGATAACATGAAGAAACCAATTACGATTCTCGTCTGCTGCGCGCTGGCACCGCTGGCTTTTGCGCAACCAGACTCAAAGGGTAAAGGACAGGGAACGAGCACTGCCGAACAAATAACAGTGACTGGAACGATCATTAAAATGACAAGTGAAGACGGCTCGGCGACCAATTACCAACCAGCCGGGACACTTGTTGTTCGCGAGGATCGCTTCAATACACCTGGCAGTTACGTCCTTAACGGGCGCGGCCACGTAGTGGACAAGAACGGCGAAATTATCCAAACCGCGATCAAACCCGGCACTCACGTGCGTATTTATTACGCAAACGCCGGCGATTCACGGATAGTTGATCGCGTCGTCGTTGATTGACACGCGTTCCTGGAATATCACCGATAAAAGCCGCAGGATTTCATGAATCTTGCGGCTTCGCGGCACCGGCCATCTGGTCCCCTTGCACGCATAGCAAGCGCGTGGGACGAAGCAGTCTTGGTGAAACGACGACGCCACACGCTAGTAATCTTGTTGTCAATTTTCCTATCGATCGTAAACGACACTGCGAAAGCAGGGCCTTTCGGAGATTTTTTCAGGTCCCTGCGGAGCGCAGTCGCCAATTAAAAGAGACGCCGCGGCCACGCCGGAGCAGGCATAAACGTAAAAAGGCGGCCCCAAGCGATGCTTCGAATAGTCAAACTTCGGACGAACTTACCCCGTGAGCATTGACCGCGCGCATGACGTCCGCAGTTTACTCCCAGTGCAAATGCAATCCCCATCTTTCAGCTCGGAATTTTTTGGGTATAATACTTTCGCCTAAGGCCGCAGAGGTATTGACATCCGAAAAAGATTAGGAGGGCTACTTTCATCACTCGTTACGCTCAGGGGAATTCTACGGTCGGAGAAGTCGCTGGTTTCGGCGATTTTGTCCTGGCCAGCCGGGAGCAAATTCTCGAATCCTGGATCGCCGCAGTCGACAAGCACCCCGACATTTCTACTTCGGACAATCTGACCTATACACAGCTACTCGATCATCTCCCAGAGCTCTGCACTGAGCTGGCGGCTCTCCTAAAACAGCCCAATGCCAAGGAGATCAAACGGGAGGCGACGGAGGATGCCAGGACGCACGGCTGGAAGCGGTGGCGGCAAGGTTACAAGTTAGAAGAATTAATCCGCGAGGTATGCCTGATTCGTCGGAACTTCATTGACACCTGGCTTAAAGCCTTCGCCGCCAAGGAAGGGCGTTTCGATTTTGACGCACAGAGTGCCGCGCGGCGAGTTGTGGAAAGTTTTTTCGACAACCTGATCGTTGAAGCGACCGTTCAATTCGTTGAAGAATGTCAAGAAGCTGTACGTCGGTTGAATGCCGGACTAAAACCGAGCGTACGGGGCAACGCAGAATTTGTTCAGCGCATTACGCATGTACTCCGTGAGCCGTTGGGGCCGCTGTTGCTCGGGCTCGAAGTCTTGCTGCGCGAAGAAGCTTTATCGCCCCGAGGCGTCGAAATGATTGGACTCCTCCAGCGCGGGGTTAAAAACGAGGCCGACGCCATTGAAGAACTGCTAAGGTCGACAGAATTATTCGAAAAAGACGCGCTAAATAAATGAGCGGGCAACGGGAATCGAACCCGCATGGCCAGCTTGGAAGGCTGGAACTTTACCATTAAGCTATGCCCGCATCGGACAGCGAATTAACAGTGCCAAGTGACGAGTGACTAGTCAAAGCGATTGCAACGGCGCACTCGCAGGTCACCAAGGCTGGTGCTAACCTTCAAACGCGCTCGCGACCAGCGTGGCGTTATGGCCGCCAAACCCAAAGGAATTATTGAGCGCGACGCGCACGGTCTTTTCACGAGCAACGTTGGGTGTGTAATCAAGGTCGCATTCTTCGCCTGGATTTTCCAGATTGATGGTGGGCGGAATTACAGAGTCGCGGATGGCCAGAGCGCAGGCGGCCATCTCTATTCCACCGGCTCCGCCTAACAAGTGGCCGGTCATCGATTTCGTCGCACTGATCGAAACTTTGTGCGCATACTCGCCAAAAATTTGCTTGATAGCACGAGTTTCGCAAAGATCGCCGATGTCCGTGGAAGTAGCGTGCGCGTTGATGTAATCGACTTGCTCAGGTGAGATGCCCGCACGGTCCAGCGCCATTTTCATAGCGCGAGCAGCCCCTTCGCCATCGGGAGGCGGCGCAGTCATATGGTAGGCATCCGCGGAGACTCCGTATCCGGTGATTTCACAATAGATCTTTGCACCACGCGCTCTGGCATGTTCCAGCTCCTCTACGACGACGACTCCTGAACCTTCGCTCATCACAAAACCATCGCGGTCCCGGTCGAATGGCCGCGACGCGCGTTCAGGCTCATCATTGCGCTTGCTAAGCGCCTTCATGGCTGAAAATCCTGCCATACCGATTTCAACGATGGACGCCTCCGCGCCACCCGCGAGAAAGATATCGGCGTCCCCAGATCTAATAATTCGCCAGGATTCACCGATGGCGTTATTCGAAGTGGCGCAAGCTGTAACGATACAGAGGTTCGGACCGCGTAGGTTGAACTCCATCGAGATAACGCCGCCAGCCATGTTGCTGATCAACATTGGGATCGTGAAGGGTGAGTTTCGACCAGGTCCCCTCGTCAACAGGATTTGTAACTGATCCTGTAAAGTTTTCAGGCCACCAATTCCGGTGCTAACTATTACGCCGAAGCGGTCGCGTTCTTTCAGATTGACGATATCGATTCCGCTGTCCTCGATCGCCATTTTGGCTGCGGCCATCGCAAGATGCGTAAAGCGGTCCGTACGCCGCACGTCCTTTGGATTTTTGAAGAATGGCTTGGGATCGAAATGACGAACCTGCCCGCCGATTTTGCAATCATACTCGGTGGTATCGAACGCGTCGATCGTGCGAATCCCGCTGACGCCGTTCTTCAGATTCGACCAGAACGTCTCAAGACTGTTGCCAACGGGCGTGATAACACCCATACCAGTGATGACGACTCTGCGCTCGGGCATGACGGTGTAGCGTTAAGTTTGAAACTTGGAAAACGTCAGCTGGTTCCCATGCCGACGTTTTGCACAGTCTGGAAGAGTTTTCCTTCCGTCCTGATCGAAGGCGCGATGATGATTTCAGTTTGTTGGAACTCAGGAAGATTGCGCGCGCCTACGTTGCCCATGCAAGTAGTGATTGCGCCGACAAGATTTTGGCTGCCGTCATCAACTTCGGCCGGCCCGAATAGAATTTGCTTCAATGAACCGGTCGCGCCGACCTTGATGCGCGTGCCACGAGGAAGATTGGCGTGAGGAGTAGCCATCCCCCAGTGGTAACCGCGTCCTGGCGCCTCGTGTGCTTTGGCAAACGCACTGCCCACCATCACCGCATCTGCGCCGCAAGCCAGCGCCTTACAAACGTCGCCGCCTCTACTCATGCCGCCATCAGTGATGATCGGCACATATCGCGACGTTTTCTTGAAGTAAGCGTCACGCGCGGCTGCGCAGTCGACAGTAGCAGTCACCTGCGGAACCCCTAGCCCAAGCACACCGCGGGAAGTGCAGGCAGCTCCGGGTCCAACGCCAACAAGAACCGCAGCCGGCCCGCACTCCATTATCTCAAGAGTCACATCGTACCCGACTGTGTTCCCCACGATCACAGGAATACGCATCTCGCGGCAAAATTTTTCAAGGTCGAGCGACTTGTACTCCGACGAAATGTGACGAACAGTGGAAACGGTGCTCTGCACAACGAAAACGTCCGCACCAGCTTCCTGCGCGATCCTGCCAAATTCCACAGCGCGCTGAGGAATGGAACTCACTGCGGTTACACCCCCGGCATCCTTGATTTGGCGCACACGCGCTGCGATAAGATCCTGCTGGATCGGTTCCTGGTAAATTCGCTGCAACAACGCAGTAATCTCCGATTTACTCGCTTCGACTATTTTTTGCAGCACTTCCTGCGGGTTCTTGTAGCGCGTCTGCACTCCTTCCAAATTCAACACGGCAAGTCCGCCCAATTTGTTCATTGCGGTGGCGAAGCCAACATCGACGACTCCATCCATCGCGCTGGCGACAATTGGAATCTTCAACTCAAGCGGTTCCGCTGCTTTGCGAGGCAAACGAAATGTGGTGTCTACTTCGTTCGGGTTGATTGTCACCCGCCCGGGCACAAGCGCGATCTCGTCGAAACCGTAGGTCACGCGCGCTTTGCGATTTCGGCCTATCCACATTCCCATGTTAAATGTTTTCCATCCTAAATCGTTCGTTTAAACTTCCGCAGTGCGGACACCGGGGAAGCAGCGCATCCGTGCGATCCTCAAATTCGAACGCGCAAATCATGCAACGCAACCGGTGCTGAAGAGACCGTCGCTCTCGCCGCCGGCGGTTCCATTCTCCCACTATCCAGAATAGAAACACTGCCGCAAGAAAAAGCAGCAGATAAATCGTGACAAGAGTAGCAAGACTGACGCGAATCACGGCATGACAATGGCTGTCGGGCGTCGGTGAAAAGACCCGACGTCGCTGCCCCATTGAACAGTGGCGATGCCCCAAACGAGCAACGAACCGGGTTTGGTTTCGTTTTGTCTGGTCGGTGAGAAACGGGTGCGAACGACCTGTAAGCGCGCTTGCTCGTCCAGCGCTGGATCACCTGATGAGTTGATTGGAAAGCAGTATCGAATTTCACCCAGATCGTTCACTGCCACGCGAAACCGTAGCGTTTCAGGTGTTTCCTGGTTAGACGTTGCGGAACCGGATTGGGGCACGTTCGGAACTCCGAATTCATCGAGTTCCTTGGAAAACGAAATGTATATCCTCGGGGTGCCTGTGGTGGACGCCGTGGTCCGAGCGATAGAATGCACGGCGGCCGGCGGCTGTGAGCTTGGGATCCTTAGATCCGGCTTCAATGGTGGAAGCTCCTTGAGAATTGGTTCTACCGCCGAATAGGACGGCAGATGCTCAGTCTTTGGCAGAGCGCCAAGCTTTGCTCCCGGCGCTGGTTGAGTTGTGAAAGCAACCGCAGGATCTTCTGCATCGATCCAACGAAGTAACGTGCGGCCTTCTTCGGAGTCGGGCGCTATAAATGTGACGCGACCGGGCGGCGGCAGAAGCGCGACCGGAGTCGGGTAAACAATTTGGAAAATATAAAAGCAAAGGGCATGCGCCAATAGCGACAGCACCAGGAAAGCCGCGAGCATCGTCTTCCGACCCCGAGGAGAATCCCAGCTGAAAAGAAGCGGTTCGGCTGCAATCTCAGAAGCGATGCTATTCATCGTGGCGGGGTTGCAGCGAGCGCAACCGACGTGATGCCGTGTTCGAGCGCAGCATTGGTCACTTCAGCCACTGTTTCATACGAAGCAGAACGGTCAGCCTTGATAATGATTGACCGATCCTTGCGCTTGGCTGCATCGAGTAACGGCCCAAGCTGCTCCATGCTGACCCGCTGGTCCTGAAAATAAATCGCGGAAACTGCCCCGCCCGTAATACTGATAATTTGTTGATTGCTCTGCGGGCCGAGCGAAAAACGCGAGAACGGCATCGAGATTGAGATGCCTTGTTGCAGGATAAAATTCGAACTCAACAAGAGAAAGAACGCTAGCAGGAAAGCGAGATCGAGTAGCCCAATGAGCAAAAGCCAACTAAAGTTATAGTTTATTGTTCGGCTGAGTTTCACAATTCAATCCCTTGACGTTTCCGGCTTCAACGACCCAGCCCCATGAAACCATTGTCCGTCAAAGGTCCTGCCGTGCTTCAATCTCACGCGCCGTCTCATCAGGTTGCTGGAAACTAATGATGCCGCTGATTGGACGGCTTTCGGTCAACATGTGGACAATCTCAATGCCTGCGCGTTCCATGTCATGCATCATGGTATTTACGCGCGAGGAAAGGTAACTGTAGGCGACAAATGTCGGTGTTGCTACAACGAGCCCGGCCGCAGTCGTCAGCAAACTTTTGTAAACGCCACCCGAAAGTTCCGTCACTGTCGCGTAACCACCGCTCGAGGCGATCGTTCCAAAAGCGTCGATCATTCCTGCGACAGTCCCGAGAAGCCCAAGTAACGGCGTCAGGAAAGCAATGGTAGCAAGCACCGGCAGAAACCGTTCAAGCTTTGGGACTTCCAGTTGCGCGGCTTCCTGGACGATGTCGCGTAATTCCGCTCGAGGTGCATTATGGCGAATAATCGCAGCGTGAATCACTCGCGCCACCGGGCCCGGCGTCCCGGCAGACTCGTGCAAAGCCTCAGCGAAATTGCGACGTCGGATCAGGTTCGACAGTCCTTTCAAGAACTCGCCTACATGAATGGTCGCGCGGTGAAAATAAAAAAGGCGTTCAGCAAAAACAGCAATTGAGATGATACTGCACGCCAAAATTGGCCACATTAACAATCCGCCTTTTTGGATGTAATCAATCACGCCGAGTTTTGTACCTCTCTTTGCGCGGTGTGGCAAGGGACTTTCCGTGGCTGGTTGTCAGAGGTGTCTACGGCTTTGCAGCGGTATAAATTGTAACAATCCCTCCCGTCAAACGTTTATACCTTGGAGAAACGTAACCGGTTCCCCGCATCAATTCGCACATTGCATTGCCACTCGGAAACTGCTCGATGGAATCACCGAGGTAGTCATAGGCGCTTTTCTTTTGTGTTAGAAATGACCCAAGCAATGGCAGGCAGCAATGCAAATAAAAACGATATGCCGCGCGCAGGATCGGCGTTGTTGGTAATGAGAACTCCAGGACGAGCAGGTGACCGTTGGTGTTAAGTACGCGCCACATTTCAGTAAGCGCGGCCGGGTAGTTTTCCAGATTGCGCAGGCCGAAGGCGATAGTGACACAGTCGAACGACGCATCGTGAAACGGGAGTTTCATCGCATCAGCCAGTACCACCCGCTGCACACCTTTGCTCCGCGCAAGATCCAGCATCTCCGGCAGGAAATCGACACCGGTCAGTTCCGCGTCCGGCAATATCTTTTGCATCGCCAGCGCCAGATCTCCGGTGCCGGTTGCAAGATCAGCGATGGTATGTGGGTGCCAGGCCTGGACGATCTCAGCCGCGCGCGCTCGCCAATAGAAATCGAGACCGCAGCTAAGCACGTGATTCGCGAGATCATAACGCGTCGCAATCGATCCGAACATTTCTCGAACGTGCGCAGGTTTGGTACTCATGTCAGAAATCTCATTGAAACGTCAGCCCGTTCTGTTAAGGCGCTCCCTCCGGTGAGTCATGACATAGCTAACAAGCTAACGTTGAGGAACAAGGCCGGGAAGTGGCTTTAAAATTACTAATTGCCATACATGGCAACTACGGCTATCTACCGGGATGGACATATCTGTTAAAGATCTACAGGAAGCGATCTCAATTCGCCAGCAAATCGATAATCTGCAACGACGCCTTTCCTCTCTTTTGCGGGGGGCGCCTCAAACGCCAACGGCTCCTACCGCCAGCGGACGTTACTTCTCGCCAAACACGAGAGCCAAGCTTGCGGCAGCCGCCAAAGCTCGTTGGGCAAGAAGGCGAGGCACTGGAGCAGTTGGAATAGGTGGAACAACAACAGCAGCAGCAGCTCCTGCCAAAGGAAGAGGTCAGCTTACACCGGCCGGCCGAAGGAAGCTTTCCCAGTTGATGAAAGCTCGCTGGGCAGCAAGAAAGAAAGCGGGGGGAAAACAAAAAGTTTCGACCCGGAAAAAGGGCGTGCTTACAGCTGCCGGCCGAAAGAGGCTCTCAGAGCTAATGAAAGCGCGATGGGCGGCCAGAAGGAAAGCCAGCTCGAAATAAGCAATTATAAGTCGCTGCCAACAGCGGTCGGTTGCTGGTAGGTCCAACAGTTGGTTGCGCGACAGGAGTAACTGCTCGCGAGAGGACTCGAACCTCCACGGGTTGCCCCATACGGTCCTGAGCCGTACGCGTCTGCCAGTTCCGCCACGCGAGCAAGAAAACGGGTCTTACAATGCGAGGGTGACAGCGTGCCCGCAAGCTGAAATCGAAGCAATTCCGCGGGATAACTCAGCTCGCCAGTTTCTTGCGTGCGCGCACCTCTAATTGATGCGCTTTACGCACCTGCCCAAGGGAACGTAGGAGATCGGCATAGTTGGACACGACAATTTCGTAGTCTTTCGAGGGTTTATCTTCGACTTGTTCCCAGCTCTTGAGTGACGATTGATAGAGTTCCGCCGCCTTCGCATAATCACCACGAGAATGATACACCACCGCCAGATTGCATTTGGACTGAGCAATATCGGCAATCGGGCGAGGCTGTAAGTTCTCTCTGATTGCCAACGCTCGAAGATGTAGTTTCTCGGCTTCGGTGTATCGGCGTTCGTTGGTGTAAAAGACCGCCAGGTTATTCAGCACCGATGCCACATCTACGTGGTCGGGTCCGAGTTGCTTCTCATAAATCTCCAAAGCGCGTAAGTAACATGGTTCGGCTGCTTTTTGTCGGCCTGACTTGCGCAGAATCAGGGCGACGTTGTTTAGCATGGTTCCGATATCTGAATACGGGACGTCTTCGACCTCGGTTCCAGCAGCTATTGCCTTCTGATAAAAATCGATCGCTTCTTCAGATTGGCCAAGGCCGTCGAACAGTAGGGCCAATCGTCGCGCCGAGCGGTAGATGGCGCGCTGATCTGGTGGGGTTCCCTTCTCAAGGATTGCGTGCGCCTTCAGTAAATGTGGCTCCGCGCCAGCGTGATCTCCCTTTTGTTCGAGCAGTTGGCCTAGTTTCTCAAAGCTCGTGGCGAGTGCCGTTTGGTTCCCTTTGAATGCACGCCTGGCAACTTCAAGGGCTGTTTCGGCTACGCGAATTGCCTGAGGCAGGCGGTTGGTGGCGCGCAGATTGTCGAGCTTTTCATTGAGGATCACCCATAGCTTCTCTTCGCCTTTCATCTCATCACCATCCCTCGCTTAGTTGAGTAACTAATCGGATGGCGAGGTCCTCGGTGGCGAGTGGCAAAGCTTGTCGTTCGTCTGTTGTAACATCGCTGCTGACGAAAAAACTGGTGGTGCCAGTTACTTCGCCGGGACCCGCCAGCAGTTTGCCGTCGCGTGCGGTCAGCGTGTAATTTAGAGTTAGCCCTAGGTTAAATTCTGTTGTGGCCAGCACATTCCCGTTCACCGAGCGCGCCGGCGACCGGTTAATACGCGATATCTCTCCCGTCAAGGTGGCATCCGCCTTATCGTCGCTTGTAATCACAAAGGTGCCATCCTGTTGGAATTGTTTAATCAACGTGTCGGTCACCAAGACTTCGATGCGCGGCACAAGCGTGCGATTCCTAAACGTGGGTACCGCAATGCTGTGAATATCCCGAAGATAGTACGGCTTTACCGGCCCGACGTGATATCCAAGGCAACCGGAGATCGCGAGGCAAAGGATTGTCGCGAGTGAGGCTTTCAAGGCGCCGGTAAGGCGGACTCTTCGGGAGAGGATGATGCTGCGGGAGCGCCCGAAGGATCGGAGCTTGTGCTCGTACCCGGCAGCGGCGGCAAAGGTTCAGGCGCAGTCGTAGTGTCTGGCGCGAGCGAAGCTGGTGGCGGAAGCGAGCTTTCGCCGTCCGATGGAGGCAGCGGCGCTTCATTATTTGGTGCACCCGGCTTGGCGGCTACAGTTCCGGCAGTTCTACCCGCATGCGTTTCGGTCTTTTTCTTTGCGGTCTCGGAAACTGGTATGGCCGGCTGCAGCGCAGCGTCGCCGTATTTGGCACGTAATTGGTCAATCCGTTTCTTAGCTTTGTTGCTTTCCTCTGATCCCGGCTGCTGCCGAATCACTTCATTGTAGTATATGACTGCAGCGCGATAATATTTCTGCTTATCGTAGAATTTCGCGACCTTGAAGGAATTGTTTGTCTGCTTGTGCTCAAGAATGTCGAGATCCTTGCGCGCCTGTGCTGCTTTCTCGCTCTTGGGGTAATGGAAAAGGAAATCCTGAAAAGCCGTTTTCGCGTTATTTGCGGCTGCGGCGTCATTTGTTCCTAGTTGCGAAGCCGAAAACCAAATGTAACCGATTTGATATTGGGCATCGACGGCTATTGGCTCGTTAGGAAACTTGTCCACGACGGCTTGATACGCCTGGATCGCTGCATCATTCGCTCCCTGCTTCTCACGCGCCATCCCGATATTAAATTGCGCTCGTGCGGTGTATCTTCCGTATGGTGCGGTGCGGACAACATTAGCGAAAATAGTTACCGCTCGATCCAAGGCAGATGCGAGCGGTATCCCCAAGATCTTCAATTTTTTCCCGTTAAGATAAATCTCACCGACGCGAAATTGCCCCTCGATCGCTTCATCGAAATGTGTATTGCTGGCATATCTTTCAACTAACTGGAGATATGATTCGGCGGCTGGAGTGTACTGATGGGTCTGTTCCTGTAACTGAGCAGCACGAAAAAGAGCAGTGGGAGCCAGCGCGTCTTTTGGATGACGCTTGACAAGGGTCTTGTAAGCACTGATCGCACGCTTGAGGTTGTTTTCCTTTTCGGCACTCTGCGCGGTCTGATAGATCTCCGCCGCATTTCCATTTATTTGTTCCTCGCCCGGTGACACGTACTCCGCTTTCTGCCCCGGTTTAAAGACGATAGAGGCTCCGCTTGGTTCGGGCACAAAAAGCACCACCGCAATCAGGACTAAAACGACTCGAATAAGGAATTGCATTCGGGTGTCGCAGGGTAATTAACTTCTCTTGCCAGTCAAGTTTCAACAGACCCTGGACATGCGCCATTCCAGACCCCAATCCAGCTGACATTCGTTAGGGCAGAAGCTTTTTGGACGGGCAAAACCGATTAATGTTTGAATTCATTTGAATCTCACGGATCAACAGAAGATACGCATCGGCTCGTGCGCGTGGAGTTTTGGTGACTGGCGCGATACCTTTTATCCGCCTGATTTGCCAGAGTCGCACTGGCTTGAATTCTATGCAGGCCACTTTCCGGCCGTCGAGGTGGATTCTACATTTCACGCCGCGCCGACCGAAGCAACGGTTCGTCGCTGGGCAGAAACCACGCCGGCCAGCTTTCGGTTTACTTGCAAACTTCCCCGTCAAATTACCCACATTTGCCGCCTTCGGGATTGCGCGGCAGAGCTAACTTCGTTTTTCCGCGCCATCGGACCACTCGGGCCAAAGCTCCATGTCATCCTCGTTCAGCTCCCGCCTTCGCTCACGCCAGCGGACGGGAAACACGCACTGCGGAAGTTCCTGGCGCAATTGCCGCGGGATTTCCGGTTTGCCATTGAATTTCGCCACGCGGGCTGGCATCGGCCACAATTTATTGGCCTGGTGGAAAAGTACCGCGTTTGCTGGGTCTGGGCCGATACCACTCCGCTCAACGAGCGGAATCTTGCGCCCTTCGAATTTCTGCCATGCACGACTGATTTCCTTTACCTGCGCCTGCTTGGCGATTACGTAACCAAATACAACGCCGATGGTGGCCATATCCATCGTTACGGGAAATTACTCTGGAAACGCGAAGCCGCGTTGGAAAGTTGGTCGCTGAAAATTCAACAACATCTTGCAGCCGTGCGCAGTGTCTGGGCATTTGCCGGTAATCACTTTGAAGGGTTTGCACTGGAGACGTGTCAACGTCTCGCTGAACGGCTCGGTTTCGATCTGCCGCTGGCGCGGGCAACGGAACAGGCGTTTTCTGCGGAAAAAGAATCGCAGCTCGATCTACAATTGTAGCGGCACCTCAGCACGTTTGTGCTTTTCAAAAGTGCAAACCTGGCGAATGCCGATTTCGGCCATCTTGTCTGCGAGCCTGACAAAATTTTCGGCAAGTTGGACGTGTGAGTGCGCGTCCGAGGCGGTTGTGAATGGGATTCCCGTTTCCATCGCCAACTCGATTATTGAATCGCTGGGATAAAGTTCGTTCACTGGCTTGCGCCAACCGGCGGTGGAAAGTTCAACCGTAAGACCTCGCGTATGTATGAATCTGAGTGTCTCATCAACTAACGCGCCAATGTCTGCTGTCGGGCGATGTCCATGGATTTTGACGAGATCCAAGTGGGCAAGGCAATCGATCAATCCATTAGCAATTAGTTCGCGTATACGCCCAAAGTAATCGGCGTAGATCTCATCAATGTTTCTGAGCTCGAATTGCGCTGCGCCAGCCGGCACGGTGTCGAACATTTGATCGGCGCACTCCAGGAAATGCACCGAGCCCAGAACGAAATCTAGCTCGTCCCAATTTTTTTCGATCCATTTTTGGCCGGCCGGTGAATGGACGGGATCGTTATCCAACTCGATCCCCGCGCGGATGCGCAAATCAGGATTTCGGTCCCGCAACCGATTGATTTCATCGAAATCGATTCCCGCATGGTAACGGTCATGATCGGTGAATGCGATATCCGTTAACCCGATTCTGCGCGCCGAATCCGCCCAAGGCTGCAGCAATTCCTGTGTGTACCGCTGCACGCGATGTCCCTGGGGGTGCATGTGGTAGTCGGAGAAAAGGAGTAATGGAGTGTTGGAGTGCTGGAGTATTGGAAGTGGTTCAGAAGGCATTACTCCATTACTCCGCCGCTTCGTTAGGGCACTGCCAGGAACTTTTCCCGAATGCGCAGCTCCACAAACTGAGGAAAGAAAACCTCGGCGATGAAAACTTTGTTGGGCGTAAGCTCGCGGGTCGAGATTGTTTCGTTGTACTCGATCCGCTCGGACGGATTAATCAGAATTGTCCCAGATTTTTCAGCGATCGCATGGTTCTCAGACCATTTTGTCAGAACCTCGCCCGCGGAATTCATGAGATAGATTTCAATGCGCTGAGTCGTGGGAAAATCGAGTGAGACGGGGCGTTTGGACAGATTTGCCAGTGTTACTTTTACGCTCAGCTGGCGGACTTCGGATAACTTCACGGTTTGGGGAGTGATTTGCAGATCCAAGGCGAGCCCACGCAGCCGTTGATCTTTGTATTGCGGAACGACATTGGGAGAAAAAGGATGAAGGATACGGCTCAACCAACCTCGTTTTCGCGTCGGCGTGGGCGTGGGTGTAACGTCCTGACCGACCATGGCCCCAGCGACTAGAAGTATGAGAACGAACAAAAAAAGGCGCTTCATGAGGCCCTAAACAGCCCGAAGACTTTTCTGAGTTGCAAAATTGCTGTCAAACCATTTATGAACTCGCGAATGTTTTCGCAGTTAATCGGCATGAGAAGTCTTTGTGTATTCGTATTTTGCGTGGCTTTTGCGTTGATTGATGCAACAGCGAAGGAACGACACTGCACTTTTCGTGTCCATGCGCAAGCAAACCCTCAGGATACGGATGTGTTCTCAATACCCGCGCGCGCGACTTCTTCCGGGAAAAATATCGCCATTGAAAAACTGTCGTGGATTACGGAGAACGATGTCATGGCCTTTTCTCCGTACCCAGCCAAGGACGGAACTTTTGGCGCGTTGTTTCAGCTCGACGATCACGGCCGCGTCGTCCTCGATACTCTAAGCGTCGAGCGCCGGGGCGGTTTTCTCTTTGTGCTCATCAACGGCAGAATGATCACCGAACTGCAGATCGACAAGCGAGTGTCGGATGGAAAAATTTATGTCCCGTCAGGGCTAACTGCCGCGGATGTTGAACTAATGAAAAAACAGTGGCCCTTGCCCGGCCAGCCAAAGCGCTAAGATTCATCGTCCATGCGACTATTGTTCGCCGTAGTTGTTGTCACTCTGCTGTTCTCTGTTCCGATAACACTGCGAACGGCACAAAAGCAGGTTCTCGATCTTGTTCTGCCAACGGACAATGAAGCTCTCTTTTCGGGAGATGGCCCCGCGTTTTACCAGTCAGTCGATCGAGACCCTGAAGGCGCGAAAGCGGCACCATGGGAAGGCGGGCAATATGGTTTTGTCCGTGATCCGAAAAGCATTGGGGGAGGTCTCATTTATACGCGGTTTCACGAAGGAATCGATATCCGGTCCGTGCACCGCGATGCAAATGGCGAGCCGCAGGACGAAGTGCGCGCGATTGCCGATGGAGAAGTTGTGCACATCAGTCCCGTGGCTGGCTACTCAAATTATGGCAAGTACATCGTAGTCGAACATCGGTGGGGCGGCTCGAGTTACTACAGTCTGTACGCACATCTCAGCTCGATCGCAGTGCAGCCCGGTGAGACGGTAAAGCGCGGTCAACCTATAGCGGTGATGGGTTACACCGGAACGGGCATAAACCGCGAACGCGCACATCTACATCTGGAATTGTGCCTGATGTACAGTCGCCAATTCGAAGGCTGGTACAACACATTTTTTAGGAACGATGCCAATCGCCATGGTCTCTACAACGGCATGAACCTCGCCGGTCTCGACGTGGCGCGCCTCTTTTTGGCGCTCCGGAAAAATCCGGCACTCACGATTCCCGAATTTCTCGCCGGTGAAGAGACGTTCTATAAGATCACGTTGCCGAGGGCGCAGCACTTCGATTTGTTAACACTGTATCCCTGGCTGTCTACAACCGGAAAACGAAGTGGGTCATCATGGGAAGTCTCGTTCGCGAGTTCCGGCGTTCCCTTAAGAATTGAACCAACTGACAGACGAGTCGCACAGCCCGAGGTAAACTACGTTAAAAATAACACAGCGGAATGTTCCTATCTGACTCGTGATGTAGTCGGGGGTCGCGGAGCAAACGCCCATCTCACGAGCTATGGCGCGCAGCTGATGCGCTTGCTCATTTGGCCGAATTAAATGCGTGCCGAAAGTTTCAGCACGACGTCGGCGTGCCTTGCGCTACCGCGACACCGTGCGGGATTGCCCCTTGCACAAAGCTGAGACATTCCACAGCGCCGCTCGGCTTTCCTGGCAGCGCGATCACGAGGGCGCGGTCGACGACCGCAGCGAGATTGCGTGACAAAATGGCGTTCGGCGTAATCTTCATCGATTCGGCGCGCATGACTTCCCCGAATCCCGGCAACTCTACTCGCATAACAGCACGTATCGCTTCGGGCGTAACATCACGCGATGCGATACCCGTGCCCCCCGTCGTCAGAATTAATCCGCAGCCTTGCATGGCAAACGATCGAATTGTTTCCTGAATCCGATCCACCTCGTCTGGGACGATCGCTTCGGCTGAAACGAGCCAGCCAATCCTTTGCGCGACTTGTTTCAAAGCTGGTCCGCCCAAGTCATCGTAATCACCTGCACTGGCGCGATCCGAAATCGTGATGATGCCAACTGTTATCTGGTTGGAGTGTTGGAGTGTTGGAGTGTGGGAGTGCTGGTTGTCTCTCATGACCTCATTCCTTCGCTACTCCATTACTCCAGTGCCCGCACCGCCTGCTTCGTCTTTTCAACCAGATGCACTTCCGTGATGGCCATCTCCTTGTCTACGGCCTTGCACATGTCGTAAATCGTCAGCAACGCGACAGTCACACCGACCAGGGCTTCCATCTCGACGCCCGTTTGGGCAATTGTTTGCGCGGCACCTTTCACTTCCGCACCATCCTCCGAAGCAACGATATCGATGCTTACATCACCGAGCGGCAATGTGTGGCAAAGCGGAATGAGTTGTGCAGTTTGCTTGGCGGCTTGGATCCCAGCAATGCGCGCCGTCGCGAAGACATTGCCTTTGGCGATTTGATCCTTTGCGATCAGATCGAGCGTTTCCCGCTGAAGCCGAATCTTTCCGTGTGCAACGGCTCTTCGTTTACTGAGCGGCTTCGCTGAAACGTCAACCATTTGGGCGCGACCATCGGAGGAGATGTGACTCAATCGTTTCATTTTTAGCACCCTGTCATTCGCTCAACATGACAATCCAAAAAGGCAGGGCATCGCGGCAGCTCAGCCGCCGATCGCAATCATTTTGCGATTGGGTTGGTAACTGTTTCGAAAATCGTGTTCCTGCGGCTTTCGTTCGACCACGTTAAGAAAAAACTGCTTGAGCTGTTCATCAGTCGCACCCGCCCGCAGCGGTCCCATAATGTCAAACTCCAAATAGCTCCCCAGACATGGGCGCAATTTTCCATCGCACGTGAGCCGCAGCTTGTTGCAATTCTCGCAGAAATGCATGTTCGTCATCGCACCGATGAAACCGAGGCGCTGGCAGCGTCCGGGAAGCTGGTAGTAACTGGCTGGACCATTGGTGCGAAACTCCGTCTCCGGAATCAGACTCCCGTAAGCCGATTCGACCAAGCGTTTCGCTTCCGTTACCGACATGAAATTGCTCTCGCTTAGAACTTCCGTGGTGCTTACTGGCATAAGTTCGATAAATCGAAGCAGAAGGTTTCGCGCCGCAGCAAATTCGATTAGCGACAGCAGTTGATCTTCATTGCGGCCCCGCATGAGGACTGCGTTGAGTTTGATCTGGTCGAAGCCTGCGGCGATCGCCGCGTCGATTCCATCAAGCACCTGTGCATGGAAATCCCGACCCGTGATCTGCGAATAAACCGCGGCCTCCAATGTATCGAGCGAAATATTCACCGACTGCACACCGGAGTCGCGCAGCGCTTCCGCCATTGTTCTGGCGGGCGCGATTTCGCGTCCGAGCAAGGTGCCGTTCGTTGAAAGACCTATGTTCGTGATCCCTCGGATCTCGGGGATTTGCCTAACGAAATCGAGTATGCCCCGGCGTGTTAGCGGTTCACCGCCAGTGATTCGCACTTTCGAGACGCCGAGTTCGGCCGCGACGCGAATGAGTCGCAGGGTCTCTTCGTACGTCAGGATTTCGTGCCGCGGCAACCACTCCTGCAATTCCTGCGGCATACAATAGGTGCATCGCTCGTTACAACGATCTGTGATCGACACGCGCAGATAGGAAATCCGGTGGCCGTAACGGTCCTGCATTGCACCGATATGCTACTGGGAACCCGATCGCGAATCAACCAACCCCATTCATTGACGCAATACGGCGGACGTATCATCGTACCGAATGCAAGGTGGGATGGCACGCATCGCGCTAACATTTGCGATAGTCGTCGGCGCGCTAATTTTCAGCGGTTGTGCAAGCACAGGACACCGCATTTCCCAACATCCGGAATTATATCAGAGCCTCTCGCCGACAGATCAGGCATTAGTCAGCCAGGGACAGATTCGCGCAGGGATGACGATGGATGCGGTGTGGCTAGCCTGGGGCAAACCCGATCAAAAAATTCCCAACATGATGGGCGGTCGCGTTACTGAAACGTGGGTCTACCTGCGTTACGAAACACCTCCCAGCTACGGCGGGCCGTACCCCTATGGGCCATACGACTGGACATATATTCCTCCAAAATTCGTGCATCCGTCGAGAGGCGTTACATTCGCCAACGGCAGAGTGGTGTTCTTCCGATACCTCACTCCGCGGTAACGAGTTTGGCTTGCCAATTTAGCGGCCGGTATGGTTTGCTCGCCGCGTGAAGCGTTGGTCTTTCCTTTACGCCTCGGCGTTGGCTGTCGCAGCAGGCGCGCTCGTTCTCACGAGTTGTTCAACGCCAGAAACGCGAATTTCTGATCATCCGGATTTTTACCAGAGCATTTCACACAGAGACCAGACGCTGGTAAACCAGGGGCAAATTCGAATCGGCATGTCGCGACCCGCAGTGTGGCTGGCGTGGGGTTCGCCCGACCGAAAAATCATCGGCAACATGGGTGGCGGCACAACGGAGACTTGGGTTTACACTTATTACGCCAGCTACCCGTACTATCCGTATGAACCATTGGATGAATATTTCGGGGCGCCTTTGTACAATCCGTTTTGTTATTCATGGTTCCCGCCAAGCATCCCTTATCCCGGCAAGCTCGTTACTTTCGCACACGGTAAAGCGGTCTCTTTCCAATACGTCACATCGCACTAGATCAAAAAATTCTGTCGCGTTGTCGCACATGGCGGATGAGTATTTCGACGGGTCTGATCTATGGCTTATCGCTCATTTCAACAGTTCCTCGATGCTCTTGAACAAGCGGGCGAACTGAGGCGCGTCACAATCCCCGTCGACACCGAACTGCTCGTCGCCGAATGGGCGGACCGCGAAATGAAATCCCCCGGCGGCGGAAAAGCTCTATTGTTTGAGCAACCGATTATGGACGGGAAAAAATCGGAATTTCCCGTCGTCATTAACACCATGGGATCGCGCCGCCGCATGGCGATGGCGTTACAGGTCCCCGACGTTGAAGATGTTGCCCGCGAAATTCAACTCATCCTGAAAGCAAAGCCGCCAACGGATCTGCGCGAAGGCTGGAATTTGCTTAAGCAAGGAATCCACCTGCTTCATGCGCGGCCGAAATCAGTGCGTAATGCGCCGTGCCAGGAAGTGGTTCACGAAATCGAGGCTGGCGACGGTTTTTCGTTGCGCGATCTGCCGATTCTCAAATGCTGGCCGAAAGACGGCGGGCGCTTTATTACCCTGCCAAATGTATATACGCGCGATCCGGAGACCGGCGCGCGCAATGTAGGCATTTACCGAATGCAAGTGTACGACGAGCGCACGACCGGGATGCATTGGCAACTTCACAAGGTCGGCGCGCGCCACGGCAAACGCTATTACGAACGCGGCGAGCGAATGCCGGTGGCTGTGACGCTGGGCGGAGATCCGGTCTACACATTCGCGGCAACCGCACCGTTGCCCGACGGATTGGACGAACTGTTATTTGCCGGCTTCCTGCGAAGGAAATCAATCGAGCTGGTTAGGTGTAAGACCATCGATCTGGAGGTGCCAGCCGATGTCGATTTTGTTTTGGAAGGCTATGTGCAGCCAGGCGATATGCGTCCGGAAGGACCCTTTGGCGATCACACCGGATTTTACACTGCAGTCGAAAACTACCCCGTTTTCCACCTAACCGGAATCACGCACCGGCGCGATGCGATTTATCCGACCACAATCGTCGGAAAACCGCCAATGGAAGATTTCTATATCGGCGACGCGTCAGTTCGAATTCTTCTGCCGGTGTTCAAAATGAATTTCCCGGAAATTGTGGACATAACGTTGCCGCCCGAAGGCGTATTTCACAATTTGGTTTTTGTGAGCATCAGGAAGCAATACCCATATCAGGCGTTTAAAGTGATGCATGGGCTCTGGGGAATGGGACAAATGATGTTCAGTAAATACATCATCGCAGTGGACGAAGATTGCGATGTGCATAACACGAGCGAAGTGCTTTTTCGATTGTGCGCCAACACCGATCCCGCCCGTGACACAACCGTCATTAAAAACCCAAGCGACTCACTCGATCATGCGCCGAGCGAACAAAACATCGGTTCGCATATGGGATTTGATGCGACCCGCAAATTACCGGGCGAAAACTATCACCGGCCGTGGCCGGAATTACTAAACATGACAGACGAAGCGCGGACGATGGTGGATGAATTACAGCGCAGAGTGGAAAGCACGAAGGGGTAAATTTCTCAAGGAGCGACGACTGCGAAGCCGTCACTCCTTGCGTTTATGGCCTGCGGAAAAGGCGCCCCGTATCAACGTCGCGAGTGAGTCCACCGGGCGGCACGCCCCGCAGGTCGTAGACGCGACCTGTATAAGGGCTGTGGAAAAACCCTGGTGTCCCCGCCCAGCGCGCATACGGATAACCGCCAGGCGGCGGCGGGCCATATCCCGCAGCTTGGTTCTCCTGGACAATCTTGCCCGTTAAAGCGCCAGCGGCGGCTCCTGCGGCTGCGCCGATTGATGCGGCGCGCACATTACCAGTCGCAGCGCCGCCGATTATGGCTCCGGTAGCAGCACCCCAGGCTGCGCCCTGGCCGACTGGAGTGTCACATGAGGTAAGCATGCAGCAACTGACTGCAATGACCGAACTAAACGTGAGAATTGTCGTTCGCATAGTTCGCTTTTAGTTGTGACATTGCAGCGGAGCCCTGGCAGATGTCGCGAACCCGCCTCAATTCAGGCTTTGTCCGCCGAACCGGTATTAGGGATAAACAAAGACTTGCTTGGCATGCACGTCGAGCACCAACCCGCCGTGGTTAACCTTCGAGCAGTTATACTTCTCGTGCGGCGGATATGGGCTGGAAACAATGCCGGAAGCATCATGCGCGTCGCGAGTGCCCGCTGGATAGGTTTTTGATTTTGACGGATATTTCTTGTCAGCCTCTGCTTTCGTGAGCGGCGTAGCTTCAATCGCCCCCTTCTCCCCCCGTTCACGCGCAATACTGCCTATGCGCGAGTCCGTACCTTGGGCGTGCAGGTTTGTGCCGAGCACACCCAATGCAATCGTGATCGCCGACAGAATGATTAGAGATTTGTTTTTCATAGGTTTGTTCTTGGTAATATTTCGCAGCCAGGGACTCAGACGGATGCTCGATGGGGCCAATTCAAAAAAGATTTGAACAACTGCGCCGCGATCCGTCCTGCTTTCTCCAGCTTGCTTAACCGGTATTCTTTTCCCAAAACACGAAAGTTGTCCAGTTCAATTCGTCGAAGCAGCGCCCAATAAATGGACCGCATGATCTCTGCGGGCGCCATGGCGCGGCGATCCTCGGGCGGAAGCTCAGATACCGCGCGGCCGAAGAATTCACGCGCGCGCGAGGCTTCGAATTGCATCAACTGGATGAATTGCTCGTTGTATTGCCGTTTCGCCAGATCCCCTTCCGAATAGTGAAATCGCGTCAAATCTTCCTGTGGGATGTAAATGCGCCCGGCTTGAAAATCCTTCCACACGTCCCGAATTATGTTCGTCATTTGTAACGCAAGTCCGAGATCGATTGCATATTCCCGGCAACGTAGGTTGCGATAACCAAAGATCTCGATGCTAACCAGCCCAACGGCGCTGGCGACCCGGTAACAATAAACACGAAGCTCTTCAAAGGTGGTATATCGCGCAACGCTCAAATCCATTTCTACTCCGGCGATGATTTCCTCGAGCATGTCGGGGGAAAGCGAATATTTGTCCATCAATTGCCGCACGTCGCGGGCGAGCAGCGGCTCGTCTGGAGTGCCTGCGCGAAGCATCTGACGCCAATTCGCCAGACGGACTCGTTTCTCGTTGACGCTTAGTTCCGCCGAATCGGCAATGTCATCAACTACGCGGCAGAACGCGTAGAAAATCGTGATGTCGCGTTTGCGCTCTCGGCCTAACGAAACAAAAGCCAGGGCCAGATTTGATTTGCTCCGACGCGTAATGGCAGCGGCATTCACGTTCGCATTATCGTAACCTGTATAATCAATATTGGATCCATTTCTCCTGCTGAATTCTCCTTGTTTCGCATTGTCGGAACAGGCAGACCCATGAAGCCAGCAGCCAAGCCGTGACGAAACCTCTCAAACACGCAAAAATGAATTTCCATAGCAACAGCGCGCCCAATCGATCGGCGATCGCGCCACGCAAAATGGCGTCGCACGCCATGATGCCATAAAAGTGGATGCCGCAAATCATCAGAAACCATGCGAGACGCCCGGCATTTCTTTGAATGAAATGAATGTGCGCGCGCATCGCCGCGATCAGTGTTTCGTTGTGCAGCACCAGCGAGATTTGGACTGAACAAAACGCGATGATCAATCCGCTCATGAGGACTCTCGCAATAGGCAGGTAGTCGAGGACGCGCGGAATTTGGATGAAGTACGCGAGCACGAGCGGCGCGCGGAGAATCAACGTGCTCACCGCAACCACAATGCCTGCCCATTCCAAAACATAACTGAACCGCCTCATGGCGAACCGGAACAATTCGCCTTCCTCAAAGCTCAACCCTCTTATCCAAGCCAGACACACAGTGATGAGGTAGACCTGGATGTAAACGCCCACGAGATATTCGAAAATAAACGCGGTCGCATCGACGGTAGCCGACACGCGCAGCAGACCAGCCGCAGGCAACAGCCCACTCCATTCCGGTAATTGCCAGAAGACGATCGGCTTCAGGAGCGACGCCAGCGCGCTCAGCAATAGAACCAAATAAATCAGATGACCCCAGAAGCCGTAACGTTTCCGCAGCGCGCGCAACAAGGCGCTGTGCAATCCGCGCCAGTTCGTAATCATCATGACCGCCGCGATGACGGAGAGCGGATACGTGGTGGTGGCGTTATCGAAAATTCCCGCAACGCCCTCGACAGCGGGCAACAGAGCCTGTCTCCATATCTCACTCAATCTTGGCCAGGCCCACTGTGGCAACGAAGTGATTTGGCTCAGCTCCAAGTCCGTCCAGTCCCGGATCGGCGTGAACGTGACAAACTGAAAGACGAAGTAGCCAAACCCAAGAATCGCGAAGGTGATCCAAATCCGGTGGTAACGGCTAAGGCAGTGAAGGCCGTCGATCAGCGCTCGCCGCACAGGCGCAAAAAACATTACCAGGGCGTAACCGGCGCAAAGGCCTAGCCACGCATAAACGCCGGGCAAAGTTTGCGCTACTTCGACAGAAATCGGCAATGGAGCAATGCGAGTCACAACATCACTCCAAATTCCATTTACGCCATCATCGGCCTAACGAATAAGTCCCCAATGCGGGTAAAACGGCCAGTAAACAAATAAGCCTCGGCCTACCAGGTTCTCCAGCGGAACCGGTCCCCAATAGCGGCTGTCGAAGCTGTTATAACTGTTATCGCCCATGGCGAAATAACCGTCGCGCGGCACCGTGTACGTCTGATCAGGTTTCGCCAAATACTCGTGACCGGGTGCGTAACCGCGGTACGGCGGTCGCATCGACATCACCCGTTCGAAGCCGTAGCGCTGGGCCTTTTTGCCGTTGATGTAAAGAAATGGCGAATCGATACGCAATTGGTCGCCAGGCAGACCGGCCAATCGCTTAATATAAAAAGGCGCTCCGGCGACGGGATCCGGACGAATCGCCGGAATATTATTTGTCCTGAAGACAAAAACATCCCCGTTATTCGGCTTAACAAAGTTGTAGCTGCATTTATCGACAAACACCTGGTCGCCCGTGTCGATCGCCCCCCGTGCGATAACTTCGCCGCGATGACAAATCCGGCCGGGGAAGACATTGAAATCCTGACGAAGCGTGTCGGGCGGGGCGTATACGAGGAAACTTTGCCGCTCACATACGAGGCGCGAAAAAGTAAAAAAGAAGCCTATTTTCTTGGGCACGATCTCGGAAATCTGGTCATCCTCGCGCGAAACTACATCGATGTAATTGCGACCCAGAAGAACAAAGTCTACGATTTGCCGCAGGATATTTGGCTTTGGCTCAGTGCTCGGATGACCAATAATTCCGTTTAACGTCGGTTGCATTGAGCCGGTGGGAATTTTGAACGGCTGCAGAAAATAGGAGCGAATCCCAACCGCGATCACGATTGCTACCAAAATCACTTCACAGTTTTCTCGCCAATGCGATTCCCACGTTACCGGTGTGAGTTTGTGGAGCGTCTTATCAAGTGTCTCCGCTGCGCCGTGAATTTTCTCCCGGTCCCTTGAGCGCATTGATTCGCGAAGCGTCTGCATTTCGGAGACGATTTGTTCCCGGTCGACGTCACTAAGTTTGTCGTGTTTATAACGAAGATACTTCCGGGCGTGCCGCAGAAGCAGCCGGCTGTGTTTGATATGGCGCGACGTAAACATGGATTAAATGACGAAGCTCGAATGACGAATGACGAATAAATGACGAAGCTCGAAGGAACGAAAACGACGACGCCAGACTCTTGTTATTTCGGATTTAGGCATTGGGATTTCCTTCGTCATTCGTATTTGGTCATTTCAAAGCGCGTCACTGCGCTTTGAGCCCTCGATAAACACTTCCTTCAGCCGCCTTGTCATTTCGAGCGGAGCGAAGCGGAGTCGAGGAATCTCTGATTTTCAGACTCATTGCGCTTTCAAAACTTCGATGAACGCCTCCTGCGGAATGTTGATTTTCCCGATGCTTTTCATCCGTTTTTTTCCTTCTTTTTGTTTCTCCAGTAATTTTCGTTTACGGGTAATATCGCCGCCGTAGCATTTCGCGGTGACATTTTTTCGTAAAGCCGAAACACTCTCGCGCGCAATAATTTTCCCGCCAATGGCAGCCTGAATGGCCACAGCATAAAGCTGACGCGGGATGACTTCCTTCAGTTTGGCCGCCAATTGGCGTCCACGCGCCTCTGCTCGGTCCTTGTGCACGATGGTAGAAAACGCGTCGACAGGTTCACCGTTAACGAGCAGATCCAGCTTCACCAGTTTCGCCGCTCTGTAGCCTGCATGTTCGTAATCCATCGAACCGTAACCGCGCGTAATGCTTTTAATTTTGTCGTTGAAATCGACCAGAATTTCGTTGAGCGGCAATTCGCAATGCAACATTACCCGGCGCGTGTCCAGGGATTCAGTGCGGTCCATCTGGCCGCGCTTTTCCAGAATCAATTGCAGGATGTCACCGATGTTTTCATTCGGGCAAAGCACGTAGGCTTTTACAATTGGCTCCCGGATTTCGGCGATCAGGCTCGGGTCGGGAAGGTGCGCCGGGTTATCGATCAAGAGTTTCTCATCGCGTGTTGTTAGCACCTCGTAGATCACGCTGGGGCTGGTCGCTATGATGTCCATGTTGTACTCGCGTCGGAGCCGCTCCTGGATGATTTCCATGTGAAGCAACCCGAGGAACCCGCAGCGAAATCCGAAACCCAGCGCAACCGAGCTTTCCGGTTGATACACGAACGCGGAATCGTTCAGGCGCAGCTTGCCAATCGCCGCCTTCAAATGTTCAAAATCGGCAGTGTTAATCGGATAAATGCCGCTGAAAACCATCGGATGGATTTCCTGGAAACCCGGTAGCGGCTCTCGCGCGGAATGCCGCTGGTCAGTGATCGTGTCCCCGATCTTAATGTCGGCGGTTGATTTGATATTCGCTATGAAATAACCGACGTCACCGGGATTCAGCCGTTCCTGGACACGCATCTTCGGGGTAAACACACCCACTTCCTTGATCTCATGTCGGGCGTTATTGCTCATCAACATGATCCCGTGGCCCGCTTCCACCGTTCCGGAGACCACACGCACATAGCCGATCACGCCGCGATAAACGTCAAACACCGAATCAAACACCAGCGCGCGCAGCGTTTCGTCTGGCGGCGATTGCGGCGCAGGAATGCGCTTCACGATCGCTTCCAAAATCTCCTCAATGCCCAAGCCCATCTTTGCGCTCGCCTGGATCGCTTCCTCGGCAGGGATTGCCAGGATCTCTTCCACCTGCCGTAGGACAGAGGGGACGTCGGCATTCGGCAGATCAATCTTGTTGATGATCGGAACAATCGTGAGCCCCTGCTTGTGCGCGAGATGGACATTCGCGACCGTTTGCGCTTCCACGCCCTGCGCCGCATCGATCACCAGCAACGCGCCTTCGCACGCAGCGAGGCTGCGCGAAACTTCATACGAAAAATCGACGTGCCCCGGCGTATCGAGCAGATTAAGCCGATATTTCTCACCCGATTTGCTTGTGTAACGCATCGCCACTGGATGCGCTTTAATTGTGATCCCTCGCTCCCTTTCAAGATCCATCGAGTCAAGAAGCTGGTCCTGCCTCTCGCGATCCTGGATCGTGCCGGTGCGCTCCAGCAACCGGTCCGACAAAGTTGTCTTGCCGTGATCGATGTGCGCGATGATGCAAAAATTGCGCGTTAACTCGGTGGCCATGGAAGCGCCACTATCGAGTCTGGTTGTGCGTGGTCAATCGCCATGCCGGCGCTATTGTCCCTTTCACCTTATTTAGTTAAGGTCAGCGGCATGCCAAAGCTCGTTATTTCAGGCGTTACTCACGAACTCGTGGACGAAGCGATCACGATCGGGCGCGGGCCGGATAACACCATTGCCGTTAACGATCCGTCGATCTCGACGCATCATGCGCAGTTGCTGCTGGAAGGCGACACCTATCGATTGAAGGATCTTGATTCGACCAATGGCACGCGCGTTAACGGTAAGCCTGTGACAGAAGCGGTGCTGCGCTTTGATGATCGGATTCGGTTTGGCGCAGCCGAAGCAAAATATCAGTCGTTGGAAGTCGGCGGTTCAAAACCGCTGCCGAAACCTGAGGAGATTAAGGCTCATTTCGCAGAAGCTGGCACAGAATTGCCTCATTTGAGCAGCGCGTCTCCACTTCGCCGCCAGGAACAGCAGAAGGACCCGGTGCGCACTGGAATTCTTATCGGTCTGGGAATTGTGCTGTTCGTTTTTCTGGGAAGTATGATTGCGGTGCTAATGATGCATGCGCCAAGCCTTTGACCGTTGCACTGTAGGAGCGTGGCGGAGCCGAGAGAGTCAAAAGTTAATGACGAAGCACGAATGACGAACCACGGAAAACGATCCAGCTATTTGTTAAAGGCTTTTCGTTCATTTGATTTTCGTCATTCTTTCGTCATTCGTCATTCGGATTTCGTCATTCTTAAAACATGACAGACACGCCACAGCGACTTCTTCTCTTTGACATTGACGGCACGTTGATCCACTCGGGCGGCGCGGGCGTCCACGCCCTGATACTTGCGTTTAAAGAGCGGTTCGGAATCGATGACGATTTCCAGGACATCGAGATTGCGGGTATGACCGACTCGGGAATTGTTCTTAACATTCTTAAGAAGCATAAAATTTCTGCAATTAACGAAAACGTGAGCGGGTTCCTCGACAGCTACGTGCATTTCCTTTCGCTGGAGTTGCCACGCCGAAAAGGCAAACTGCTTCCTGGGGTGCTGGAATTGCTTGAACGGTTGAAATCGCGGCAACACGTCGTGCTGGCGCTTCTCACGGGAAACGTATCCCGCGGTGCCCGATTGAAACTCGAGCACTACGGCGTCTGGCATTTCTTCGAATTCGGCGCATTTGCCGATGATCACCGCGACCGAAACGAGCTCGGCCGATTTGCTCGCGCCCGCGCGCAGGAGAAACACGGACGAGAATTCGTTGCGTCCGAGATTGACGTCATTGGCGACACTCCGCGCGACATCGCGTGCGGCAAAGCCATCGGTGCACGCACGATCGCTGTCGCAACAGGCAGATGGGGCCGGGATGAGCTTGCAAAGCATCGGCCGGATTTTCTGATTGATGATCTGTCGAACGTGGAAACAATTATGGACACACTCGGATGGTGATCCGTTAACGAATTGCACCGTAACAATGAAAAAAGACCCAGCCTCATCAGATATCACGCCACGTCAAAGCCGTTTCAACGTTGTGCCGCTCAAGGGCGAAATCGATTTGCACGTATCCCCGACGGTCACCGCAGCGCTCAACGATATGATCGATAAAAAACCCGAGCGGTTAGTCGTAGATCTTACCGAGGTGAGCTACATCGACAGCGCGGGACTCGCGGCCTTGATTCAAGCGATGCAAAAGGTGGAAGGCTACGGGGGCAAATTCATGCTGGCCGGACTGCAGGAAACCGTGCGTTCGATTTTCGAAATCTCCCGGCTCGATCAGGTCTTTCAAATTTTCCCGGACGCGGATGCCGCGCTGGCTGGGTGATCTGACCGGCAGATTGCCGAGGATAGCGGAAGCCAGCGCGACCGCACATCTGAAATTGTAGGGCGTTTCTGTGAAACGCCGAAGGGTTGGCGTCTGACACAGACGCCCTACAGCGCTACGCGTGTCAGAATCTCAAGCGTCTGCGCGACATTCTTCGAGATATCGAACTGCGATGCGCGTTCGGTGTTCGCTGAGCGAGCTGCGTCGCGACGCGATTGATCGGACCAAAATCGAATAGCGTCACGTAAGCGGACTAGATTTGCTGGGTCGTCGACGATTGATCCTTGCACGCCGTCTTTGATGATTTCGCTGAAACCATTGGAGCGCGTTGTGATTACCGGCAATCCGTTCGCCAGCGCCTCGAGACAGGCGTTGGAGAAGGGATCGTAAATTGTGGGCAAAACAAAAATGTCCGCTGCCGCGTAGACCGGCACAAGATCTGTAACTTCGCCGAGAAATTGCACGGGATCCTCGCGCCAGAACCGCAGGCTCGTAGTTTTATACGGCCTTGCTTCTCCACGTCCGGCGACCAGCAGCCTCATTTTTCGATTTTTGCAGAGCGCCATCGCTTCGATCGCAAACAACAAGCCTTTGCGTTCCCAGCCCGAACCTACAAACAAGAGCGCAATTTGGTCCTGCTTGATTTTCAAGTCCGCGCGAGATTTCTCGCGAAGTACGGGATCGAACCTGAATTTGTCGAGCGGAACGCCATTGCGGACGACATCGATTTTATCCGCCGGGTAACGGTAAACATCGGTGATCTCGTCCACGACCATTTGCGAAGCGGCGATCACCCGCGCAGCCTTCCGCTTCTCGAACAGCGATTCCTCCAGTTGTAATAAATCGCGATGCTTGCGGCTGGCGCCGCGGACAAATCGCTTCAAGGGGAGCTCGAATTTTCGCCGACGTGCAAGCCACGCGCGGTGAAGTCCGTCCCCTGCCCGGTAAACATCGCAACTCCAGACGCGCTCGAGACTAAACAAAACATCGCACTGCAGCTGCGGTCGGACTTGCTCAAGCTCATCAGCAAAACCGATGACCGTCGTACCGCCCAGGCGTTTTACCGATCCAAATGGCCATTCGTCCTCAGGCCATTCTTTCGTGGTCACAAGCTGGACATCATGGCCGGCTTTTACAACACCATCTGCAAGCCGCTTCAAGTACGCTTCAGCTCCGCCGCTGCGCGAGTACGCCCGGCGAACGAAAGTGATTCTGAGTCTTTTTGTCATCCCGAGCGAAGTGGGGGAACCCCGTCGCATTTAATTCAGGTCATCCCGCGCGATCCCGCGACTTTGCTTCGCTCCGCTCGGAATGACAACTTTACACGCTCCACGTTCGCCAGAATACTTGTAAGCCGATGCTGGGTGAAACCCTAAATCCTCCTGCGGCAACGATCTGCCCGTCGCGTGTGGCGCGTACTTTACCTCGAAGTTTGTTGTATTCGATCTTTGCTCGGATTGGCGGTTCTGGTCTCGATACCGACGCATTCGAAACACTGCGTGCATCATATCGCGGAAGATTCCTGGGAAAAGCGGTTGCCTACGATAACCGGCAGAAGGAGATCCCTGCTTCATTCATCTACTCCCTGCGGTGGCATCCGGTACGACTGATCTCTTTTCTGGACCGTCCTTATTATTACGGAGCGAAGAAAAAATATCTCGACTGGATCGCCTCACGGCAATTGGCGACTGGCCGTTACGACCTGTTTCATAGCTGGTCGGGTGATTGCTTGCGTTCGCTGCAAGTAGCCAAACAACTCGGCATCCCGTCCATCGTCGAGATCCCGACCTGGCATCGCGACGGTGGCAAGCAGAAAATCCACCCCGACAAGCCAGCAACAACAGGCGAGGTTTCCACGGTTGAGAGATGGAAAAATCGGTTGTTACTCCAGCGAAAGCGGTTTGTGAGGGAATATGAGCTGGCTGATCTCCTGCTGGTCCTATCAAACAAAGCAGCCCACACATTTCGGGTGCGCGGTTTTCCACACGAAAAACTGTTTTATCTTCCCCGCGGCGTGGATGTGGAGCGCTTCAGGCCAGGCACGCATCCGGGGACATTCCGAGCCGTGTTCGCCGGCGCATTGATCAAACGAAAGGGAATTCAACACGTGCTCGAAGCGTGGCACCGCCTCAATCTGTCAAATGCCGAGCTGTGGCTGGTCGGGTTTGTGCACGAGGAAGCGAAGCCATTTCTAAAGCAGTTCTGGCGCGATAATATTCGCGTTGTCGGGTTCGTTCGCGATCCGGAGAATTATCTCAACCAGGGGAGCATCCACATTTTCCCTTCGCAATGGGAAGGCAGCGCGAAAGTCACCTACGAAGCGGCAGCGTGCGGATTGCCGCAGATCACCACGCACGAGGCTGGCGATGTAGTGCGTGATGGGATTGAGGGAATCATCGTAAAGCCGGGAGACGTGAACGCAATTGCGGCGGCGCTGGAGCATTTGTATCGGCATCCTGAAATAGTGAAGCAAATGAGCACTGCCGCCAGACGTCGGGTCGTGGAGAATTTTACCTGGGACCATTTTCGAACGCGATTACTGGACGCATACGAAACCGCAATGCGCATGGCGCGATGATTTGTTCAAGGAGGGGCGATCTCCACATCGCCCGCAGCGGTTTGGAAACCGCCGCTCCTTGTTAAACGCGGATGAAAATTCTTCTCCTGCAACTCAAACGAATCGGCGATTTGATTTTGACCACGCCAGCGATTGCTGCCCTGCGTGCCAGCTATCCGGATGCGCACATCACCCTCGCCGTTTCTAACGAATGCGCCGAACTGCTTCCTGCCATCTCGAATGTCGATCGCGTTCTAATCGCGCGACGCAATCTGCGCGACGTCGCGATGGTTTCTTCCGTCGCAGGCCAGAGATTTGATTATTGCGTCGACTTTACACGAAACGATCGGTCGGCTTTTTTGACCCTGCTGTCCGCTGCGCGGCGACGGGTTGCCTCGTACCGGGTCCGCGAGCAATCCAAGACGCGCGCGCGAGTTTATACTGATCTTATTGGAGTCCGGGTGCGGGATATGCACACGATCGACTACAATCTGGCTTTGCTTGGGCCACTCGACGTCCGTGCTGCTTCTTCCGCTCCGCAGCTCGAACTTCCGCGAACGGCGCGCGAAAAAGCTGACAGGATTCGGCGTGATTGGAAAATCGATCGACCTTACGTGATTTTGCATCCCGGCTCGGCTCGCCCGGAGAAACTGTGGGACACTGCGCGATGGGCAGAGGTCATCGATCACTTCCATCAAGTCAACGAATTCGATTTTGTTTTGACGAGTGGACCAGCCGCCCATGAGCAAACGCATATCGCAGCAATTACACACCGCACGCGGCGAAAATTCATTGACCTCTCTGGAAGGACAGATTTGCTCACACTGGCGGCGTTAGTTGGTCAGGCGCAGTTGCTTGTGACAGTCGATTCGGCGCCTGTGCACTTCGCGGCTACCTCACACACGCCCCAGGTGATCCTCTTCGGGCCGACGAATCCGTTTCATTGGCGGCCAACGGATAGCCCGGCACTAATTTTACACGGAAAATCGGGCGCGCCTGTGATCGAGTTTGCGCCGGTTCGTCCTCGCTTCCCAATGAGCGAAATCTCGACGGAAGCGGTGATCGGTGCTATGGATTTGCTGCTGTCGCAGCATGCGACGGCCCGAACGTCATGAGCGACGCAAAACCGGCTAAGAAGAAACAGTCATTCTGGAAAACGTTGCGCGCAGCCTCCGGTCCGTACCGGCGGCTCCTCGGCTACGTAAAGCCGTACAAGGTCCGTTTTATCGTGGGTTTGCTTTTGGGCTTTGCGTACGGCGGAGTCAGTTCGCTTTTGCCGCTCGCCATTTCCCGGGTGACAGGCACGATTTTCCATGGGGCCGCTCCTAATCCAACGGATCTGCGCTCTAATTTAGGAGCCCTGGATTCAGGACCAAAGATCAATTCAATTGTTCTGATTTGCCTCGCCATTCCAGCGATCATGACCCTGCGCAGCCTTTGCTCGTACGGAAATACCTACTGCATGCAATGGGTGAGCAACAAGGTCGTCACTGATATTCGCGGTCAGCTTTTCAACAAGATGGTGCGCTCGTCGATGGATTTCTTTAACAAGATGCGTTCAGGGCTCCTAATCTCGCGCATCACCAACGAGACCCGTGTCGTGCAAATGGCTTTGACTGCAGTCGGCAGCGACATTTTTAAGCAACCAGTACTGATCGTGGGCGCAATCAGCGTTCTATTTCTGATGGATTGGAAATTCACGCTGATCACACTGGTTCTGTTTCCAACCTGTTTGGTGCCGCTTCGCATCTACGGGCGACGCGCGCGCAAAGCGCTCAAGGGTCAGTTTGAAGGCATGGGCGAAATGGTTGTGACGATGCAGGAGACATTCGCTGGTATTCGGGTGATCAAATCATTCGCGCGTGAAGCCCACCAGGAAAAGGAATTCAAGCGCAGCAATCAAATGCAATTTTCGCAGATGATGCGCATTATCCGGTCGATGGAAGCTACTGGCCCTTTGGTCGAAACCATCGCCGCTATCGGCATCGGCCTGGCGTTGCTCTATGTTTATGCTGCGAACCTGAGCGCAGGGCGATTTTTCGGACTGATTTCAGGAATTTTTCTTCTCTACGATCCGATCAAGACGCTTAGTAAGCTTCAGATTGTGATGCAGCAATCAATCGCCGCGACAACAGCGATTTTCGCTCTCCTCGATACCGAGCCGACGGTACGAGATTCACCAGATGCCTCCAAGCTTACTTCGGCAACTGGCCAGATCGACTTTGAAAATGTGACGTTCCGTTATGCGAACACAGTCACGGATGCGGTTAGGAACCTGACTTTGCATATCGAGCCCGGGAAGACCTATGCACTGGTCGGCGCCAGCGGTGCAGGAAAAAGCACAATTCTTTCGCTGATCCTGCGCTTATACGATCCGACTTCCGGAGCGGTAAAAATCGATGGTCGCGATCTGCGTTCCGTGACACAGAAATCGTTGCGCGAACAGATGGGGCTCGTCACGCAGGAGACGTTCCTGTTTCACGACACAATCTTCAGCAACATCAAGTTCGGCCGGCTCGATGCGACGCCGGAAGAAGTTCGCGAAGCGGCGCGAGCGGCCTACGCGCACGATTTTATTGTCGCCCAGCCCAAGGGGTACGAAACAGTAATTGGCGACAAAGGCTGCCTTCTTTCCGGAGGCCAGCAACAGCGTCTTGCTATCGCACGCGCTGTTCTCAAGAACGCGCCAATTCTGTTACTCGATGAAGCTACTTCATCGCTCGATTCCGAATCGGAACAGCAAATTCAGAAGGCTCTCGCTGAACTTGCAACTGGCCGCACAGTAATCGCCATTGCCCATCGGCTATCCACTGTTTTGTCTGCCGACCAAATCATCGTAATGGACGGGGGGCACATCAAGGAGATCGGCACACACGCCGAGCTTCTCGAAAAATCCGGCTACTATCGCCGGTTATACGATCACCAATTCAATCGCATTCCAATTGAAAGCGAAGCTGAGGCAGGGATTCTTATTGAAGAGCTGGTTTAACAACAAGGTTGAAAAGTTAAACCGTTAAACAGTCAAATGAGTGAAGAGTGCGAAGCGTATATTCCTTTTTAACCTTGTGACTTTTATAACTATTTAATTCTGCCGACCGCCATGCCGCTTAACATCGATCTGCACACGCATTCGTTTTTTTCCGGCGACGGAATCTCCAGCCCGGAAGATATGATCGCGGCCGCGCGCGCCAAAGGTTTGAGCGGGATCGCCATCACCGATCACAACACCTGTGACGCGGTCAATTACCTGCTCGAGAAAGGGCTGATGCGACTTGATGGTATGCCGGTCGACGATTTTCTCATTCTGCCTGGAGTCGAGGTCACGACCGCGGACGGGCACCTCCTTTGTATCGGTGCGGAGTTGCCCTACCTGAAGGGAAAACCGGCGCGCGAAGTCTGCGATATGATTCATGAGCGCGGCGGTCTCGCCATTCCACCGCATCCCTACGATTTGTTTCGCGCTGGGATCCGGTTCGCCACTCTAGAGACGCTTCCGGTGGACGCGATTGAAGTTTTTAACGCGGCAACGACGCTTCGCCGTTACAACCGTTACGCTTTCAAATACGCGCAGATCCGCGGTCTGCCGATGACTGCGGCCAGCGACGCACATCACGCAGCCGCGATTGGCGCAGCTTATACGATCATCAATACGGACGACTTTTCCGTGAGAGGAATTCTCGCGCAGCTTGTGAAGAGCAACGAACTAAACCAGCAATACCAGACTCCACGAGACAGCTTGCGTAAAACCTGGAACAACTGGTTGCGACTGCGGCGGCGGAGGAAAATTCCAGAGCTTGCAGCAAAAGACCGGAGCGCTAACGGTCACTGAATTCCTACGCTGGACAGCAACCAATGACCACGCAAGGCGAGTCCGCGAACCGGCGACACTGCGAATTTTTCGCGCGCTCAGCGCGCTCTGAGTGCGGCGGCTTGACCCCGCTTTTGGCTTAAACCCTTCAACACTCGCCTTCAATTTAACTATGCCTGCTTACATCATCGTCGAGATCGAGATCCTCGATCCGGTTGGCTACGAAGAATATAAAAAGCTCGCCGGTGCGAGTGTGGAGAAGTACGGCGGAAAATACATCATGCGCGGCGGCAAAACCGAAGTGCTCGAAGGCGATTGGCAACCCAAGCGCATTGTTGTACTCGAGTTCGACTCAACGCAGCGCGCCAAAGATTGGCTGAACTGCGAAGAATATCGAGAGCCGCGCAAAATGCGTCACCGCACCGCCAGAACAAACATGATTTTGGTGGAAGGTATGTAGCGTGCCTAGCAGAAACCAAATTTCGCGCCGGCACAAGATTGCGGGGCGTTTGTGTCAAACGCCGACTTCTGACTCTGCAAAGCTGCTCATTAATTGCTCTCACGCTGCTTCGTTTCACGCGCTGGATTTCCGACGACGATGCTTCGCGGTTTCACATCCTTTATCGCAACCGCTCGTGCACCAACAATTGCTCCCTCGCCAATTGTGACACCTGGACCTACGAACGCATCCGCACAAATCCATGCGTCGGAGCCAATCACAATCGGCGGACGCAGCAGCGGAAAATCCGGCTTAGTGTGATCGTGTGTTCCCGCGCAAAGATGCGCGCGATGCGAGATCGTGACGCGCGACCCCAGCGTCACGCGGCCAAGATTATAAATAAAGACGTGTTCGCTGATCGCGCTTTCATCTCCAGCCTCGAGATTCCACGGGAAATAAATTGTCGCCGATGGATAGACATGCACACTTCGACCAATCTTTGCTCCAAAACAACGAAGCAGAAATCGTCTCCAACCGAAACAAGGCCTGGGACTGAATCGGAAAAGCGGCTGCGCAAATGTCCATAGCACGCGGCGAGTCATCTCGCCCGGTGTGTACTTCTGCGCTCGGCGATTCTGCTCAACATCCGGCATGGCAAGTCAAATCTCGGACGATATTAGCTATCATAAAGAGGCCTTAGAGCACAGGTTCAGATGTCACGCTGTCATGTTGAGCGAAGCGAAACATCTCTAGTTATTTTCCGTGCGGGTCACTAATCAAGACCTGATTCGAGATTCTTCGCTTCGCTCAGAATGACAGCATGAGATGGCGTGCGATTCGTCGTCTGCTGCGTCCAAAACATATTTTCGACGTCCGACTTCTGACCTCCAATGCGAGGCTCAGTCAAGCCTGATCGTCTCCGGCGTCGGCCCGCCAAGCATCCACTCATAGACCGAGCGCATTTGGTCGCCAATTCGTGGCCATGAAAAATTTGTTGCGACGAGGGCTCGCCCGCGATTTCCCATTTGGCTTCGATCATTGTCACTCATTTCGATCAGTACTTTCAGACCGGCGGCAATTTCCTCGCGAGTTGTTCCAATTCGCAGCGCTGCATCGGCCTTGAAACCTTCCGGCAGATTACACTCGGGAGTCATGAGTACGGGCTTCGCGTATGACCACGCTTCAAGCACCGCCATCGGAAGCCCTTCACTCAATGACGGCAGGATAAATGCGTCGCACTTGCGATAGCATTCGCTTTTGCCGGCGCCGAATTTCGGGCCGAGAAAAACGACCGAAGTCCCAGCTACAATACGCTTGAGTTCGCTCTCGTACCCGCCCTGATCCCATCCGGCGATTGCGAGGACCCAACTGTCGCCGCTGCCGCGTTCAGGGTTGAAAGTTTCGTTCCAGGCGCGGATCAGATTCGAGATGTTTTTCTTCGGGTGAAGTCGGCCAAGGTAGAGAAGAGTTTTTCGATGGGTCGGCTGACTTTTCGCGTTGCCTTCGCCAAGATCCGGCAAATCAACCCCATTGGGAATCACGCAAATCGGGTTGCGTAATCCATAACTGCGGATCGATTCTGCTTCAGCTTCCGAGAGGGCGCGCACGCAAGCGGCCCCGCGCAAATGTTGATTTTCATAAAGAAGCGCAGCGATTCGTTTTTTCCACATTGCGTTTCGCACCGCCCAAGGTTCCAACATTCCGTGCGGATGAACCACATAAGGGCGACCCGTCTGACGATGCCAACGATGCGAGCCGACAGAGCAATATTTCCACAAACCGTGCACGGACAGAATGTCCAAATCGGCGTCGAGCATCGCAGGGACGAGCTCGTTTGAGTAACCCCACACGCGCACTCGCGGACGAAACGTCTGAACCGAAAGCGGCTGCCACTCCTCCGAATCGACAGCACTCTGTTCGTCGCGGATCCCAAACACTCGCACATCCGCATTCGTGGACGCTACCGCTTTGGCAAGTCCGCGTACGCTTTGAAACAGTCCGCCCGCTTTGCGGGAAACGCTGCTGACCAGAAAACCGACTCTCATCCAGCTCCGAGCAGATAAATTGCGTCGGCTCCGTGGTGGCTCGCCCATTTCTCCAGCCGAGTTTCGATTTGAAAATTTGCCCAAGGCCAGAAGCGATCGCCGAACGGAACACCAACGGTGTGCCGTCGTGCCTCCAGAATCTGCAACCCGGCGCGGTCGCACGCGTCGGAGATGTTTCGTTGGGAGAACCAGGAAATTCTGTATCCGCGCCGGGCCAGTTCACTTCGCGAAGTAAGCGCGCGGACAATGCGTGTTCCGACATGATCCGTCAGTGTAGTCTGCAAAATGATTCGCCCGCCAGGCGTGAGCATAGATTTTAAATGCGCCAGTAAAATGTCCAGCCGTCCGGTGTGCGCAATCAATCCCAGGCAAAGAATAAGATCGAAACGCGAATCAGACGGCTTGAAGTTGAACACGTCTGCCTGAACAAATTCAAGTTCCGCGTTTTTGATTTGCGAAGTGAGAAGATCCTTTGCGCCCTGCAGCATAGCCGGCGAAACGTCGACGACGGTCGCGTAATTGAATCTTCCCGACTTTAGCAACGCGCATGTTATCTCACCGGTGCCCGCCGCGCAGTCGAGCAGCCGCCCTGACGATGCGCCGCCCAATTCACACGCGAGTGCCAGACGTTGTTGGAAATTAAAGTTTGCACCCGATGCGCGTTCCTCGAACTGGCGCTTATGAGTCTCCGGGAGCTTGTCGAAATATGCTGCTACCGGACCATTCTCTTTCATCGCGCGTAACTTGCTGTGACGAGTAACAGCGCGCGATCCATTACTCCAAATCTCTTTTGCGGAACTTCCATCGCCACTGCTGGCTGCGCTCTCCAAGCCTTCACCAAAACGTTCCGGCGCAAAGTTCGCCGCGATCCTGTAGCTGGTGTCGCCGAGGTGCTTTCGCTCCTGATCCGATAATAAGGCCATCTCTGACAGCCGCGTCGCCAATTCATCCTCGTTAGTTGGATCAAACGTAAACCCGTTGCCATTCACCAACTCCGGTGCACATCCACAACGGTTCGATACAATCACTGGTAAGCCCGACGCGATGGCTTCATTCACGACCAAGCCCCATTGCTCAGTCGTGCTGGCATGCACGAATGCATTCGCTAATGCGTAGTAAACCGGCAATTGGTCGTACGGCCTGAAGCCTGGCAAATATACGTGATCGCCTATTTGGAGATCGGAAATCAGACGACAGAGGTCGGCCTTCAGCGGGCCGTCGCCTAATACAACGAGGTCCCACGGCGCCTTGTCATCACTGACTTCCGACTTCCGACTTCCGACTTCCGATCGACGCCTATATTCCGCGTAAGCTTGAACAAGCCTTGCTAGGTTCTTCTTCTCGACGAATCGGGCTGAGGCTAGGAAGTAATTTTCAGGAAGCGCGTATTTCTGTGTGACCTCCAAACGCTGGCTTCTGATCTCTTCCACCTTTTGGCGGAAATAGTGGTTATCGACTACGTTGTATCCGGTAAAGATTCGTTCCCGCGGCATCCCGAGTTCAACGAGATACTCGACGTGACGCTGCCCGCCGACGAGTGCGGCAGAGTACAACCCGGCGATTCGCCGCTTGATAATTTCCTTCCACCAAGTGCGAAGTTCATCCTGGCGAGAACTCTCAGACATTACGATCATGGGTATTCCGCGGCGCGTGCAGCAGTTCGCAGCAATGACCGATCCGAAATTGTTCCAGCCGTTAACCGCCACCACATCAGGATTCACCTCCTCCAAAGCCGACCAGAGCGCACGTCGAAGCTCGGCCTTACCCGGGTAGCGGTCTGTTGCTTCGGCGAAGAGCGAAAGTCGCGCATACCGTGCAGGCGTCGCCGCACTGCCCCATGCGTCATAACCCTTGGCTGACCATTCGATACCGGTCACCGACAATGTGTCAGCCGCAGCATTCAGCCGAGCGTGGTGATAAGGACCGATGTGATGAAAAACAACCGCGACAGAAGGCTTGCGCTCCATTGGCGCACGAAAGACTAACTTCCAATCTTCCGCAGAACCACTCGAATGTTTTCGAATATGGACTCCCCGACCGCCTGAGTACCGAAATACGAAAATCCGCTGGAAGGGACGAGCTTCCACCTGCAACGCCGCCCGATCCATACGCCGCGTCGTTCGTGCCGACTTTGGCAGACGGCGGCGACAGTGGTTGTTGGCCTTTGGACTTGAGCGATTCATTCAATGCCGGCAGGTCCTGCGCCAAGAGCTGATCGAATTGTTTTGTCACGTCATCGAGTTCGCGTCGGAGAGTATCAATGTAAGCGATTTGGTAGTCGGCCGGTTTCCCTTCGTAACTGAGAATTGCTCCGTAAAGCTGGTCGGTGTGCTCACGCAAGCGCTCCTCGCCCGTGATTGCGCCGCCTTCGGTCGTGGCGACGATCTTTTTTCGGACTGCGTCCACTTTCCCGTCGAAATCGGAGATCTGCTTGCGAAGCGGATCGTCTTCGGGCGCTGCCGCACCCGTCTGGGCAAGCGCCTGCCGCAAGCCGATAATTCGAGCCATTAATGCGCTTTCGTCGTCAAACAGCGCAACAACGCGCATCGCCGCATCGAACTGCGCCTTGCGATCTGCCGTGTTGAATTTCGCACGGCGATCAAGCCCGACCGTCAGTTTCGTGTCGTAAACTTTTCCTGCCTTCGTTAGGCGCACCGTATAATCGCCGGGCACAAGCCGCGGGCCACGTATTCCCGCAACGGCGATTTGCGCGGCAGGTGGGACATGCGGCGGTTTTGCTCGCATCGTCCACATCACCCGATTCAATCCCGGCCGTTTACTCGCAGGCAATTGGTCAACAACACGCCCGGACGAATCCAAAATTTCGAGCTTCATTTTTCCAAACAAATGCCGCTCGCGCTGATAATAGTTGATCACGGCGGCGTCAGGCGGATTCTCGCCAACGAAAACCGCGTCACCATTGGCCCATCCACCCTGGCCTTCGATGCGTTGTTGGACCGGCCGCGCCGAAACGAAAGCAACATCCTGCTTCAACAAATCCGGCGTCAACGTGCGCAGCGGCGTGATGTCGTCTATTATCCAGATCCCGCGGCCGTGCGTAGCTAGAACCAGATCGTTGTCCCGCGGGTGAATCGCCAAGTCGCGAACGGCAACGGCAGGAAAATGGTTGCCCTTGAATTGCGCCCAGCTTTTTCCGCCATCAATCGAAACCCAGAGACCGAATTCCGTGCCGAGAAAAAGAAGATCGGGCTTAACCAAATCCTCCTTAATCACGTGTGCGTAGCCGCGAACGCTCTTCAGATCCTGAGGTGTAGCGAGAGGCGTCCAGGTCTTACCGAAATCAGTGGTCTTAAAAACGTACGGCGCCATATCGCCAAAAGTATGCCGATCAAAAGCGGCGTAAGCCGTGCCGGGATTGAAGTTGCTGGCCTGCACCCAGTTTACCCATGAATTCTTCGGCAACCCCGGAACGTTGCCGATGACATTGGTCCAGTTTTTACCGCCGTCGCGCGTAAGCTGAAGATTGCCATCATCAGTGCCGACCCAGATCAGTCCTTTTTGCTTGGGCGATTCGCTAATGGAATAAATCGTGGTGTGCATTTCGGCCGACGAATTATCGACCGTTACCCCGCCGGATTGTTCTTGCTTCTGCTTTTGCGGATCGTTGGTCGTCAGGTCCGGTGAAATGCGGTCCCATGTCTGCCCGTGATCGCGCGAACGGAATAAAAATTGTGCGCCGATATAGATTGTTCCCTTTTCGTTAGGCGAAAGTGCGATCGGCGTATTCCAGTTGAACCGCAGTTTCTCGTTGTAGTTCGGTCGTGGCTTGATGTCGCGAGCCTCGTGCGTGTTGCGATTGACCCGGCCAATCTCGCCGCCCTGGTATTCCGCGTAGATGTAATCAGGGTCAGCCGGATCCTGGAACATCCAGAATCCATCGCCGTTGAACATGTTTTCCCAACGATGATTGGTGATGCCGCCAGGGTACTCCGAGTCGCCGACCCACGAACTATTGTCCTGCAACCCGCCATACACATGATACGGGTCGCTGCCATCGACGCTCACATGATAAAACTGCGACACTGGCAGGTTTTCGCCTTTCCACCATTTGCTGCCGCCGTTGTACCAGTACCACATCCCGCCATCGTCTCCCGAGAACACGACTTGTGAGTTGGTCGGATCGATCCAGACATCGTGCGCGTCACCGTGCGCGCCTTGAAAACCGCCTACTACCGAAAAACTCTTTCCGCCATCCTCGCTAACAATCAATGAACCATCGGGCTTGAACAGACGGTCTGGGTTTTTGGGATCAACGATCAGGTTCGCAAAGTAAAAAGGACGCCAGACCATCCACTGACTCTTGTCGCGTTTGTCCCATGTCGCGCCGCCGTCGTCCGACACGAACAACGCGCTCTCCGGCGATTCGACAAATGCGTAAACACGTTGCGATTTCGATGGCGCAATCGCCACCGCCAAACGTCCATACGGTTTTTTGGGGAAACCTTTGTTAGCCTGCTCCGTAATCTCCGTCCAGGTGTTGCCACCATCGGTCGACCGAAACAATCCACTGGCTGAAGGCGCCGTCGGAACTGCGCCACCCGAGCGGTATTCCCAGCCTTTGCGCCGGAAATCCCACATCGCGGCAAACATGATGTCGGGGTTGCTCGGATCAATTTTCACATCGGTGCAACCGGTCGAAAGATTCGCGCCTTTAAGGACTTGTTGCCACGTGTTCCCGCCATCGGTTGTCTTGTACAAACCGCGATCGGGCGAATCACTCCACAATGCACCGGGCACCGCGGCGAACACCGTGTCGCTATTTCTCGGATCAACCGCAATCCGTCCGATGCGTTCCGATTTCTCCAAGCCAGCGCGCGACCATGTTTCGCCGCCATCGGTTGATTTATAGATTCCATCACCAATCGAGACGCTGTTGCGCGTCCACGTTTCACCAGTGCCGATCCAAACGTTTTTAGAATTCTTCGGATCGAGCGCGATCGCGCCGATCGATTGCACAGCTTGTTCGTCAAATATCGGGTGGTACCGTGTTCCGCTGTCGTCGGATTTCCAAACGCCGCCACTGGCCGAACCCACGAAGAGCGTGATCTTGCCCGACGGCTCGCGCACTCCCGCGATGCAGGAGATCCGTCCGCTCATTGCCGCTGAGCCGATGTTCCGCGCTCCGAGTCCGGAAATGGTTGAGGAATTAAATGGAGCGTCAGCCGCGTGCAATACGTTCGCGTTGCAAAGCAGCGCCGCGATAAAAACAAATGTCTGCGAACGCGTCGGTAGTCGATTCATAGAGCGTGGAAAATGCATGCCTTTTTTTCATTGACACCGGGCTTCAGCCCGGTGCCGGGAGAATAAAAACGGGAAACCGTTTTAACGGTTTTCGATTCAGAGGCAAGCCGTTGAAACGGCTGGTGCGTCTCATTGCTACTCGCACCTGGCTGAAGCCAGGTGTTAATGAGATCGGAAAGCTTTAGGCGCACGACCGCGGCATCGCATCGTGTTTTATAATCAAATATCTTCATCTATTACTCAACGCTGTGGTTGGGGAATGTTTATTTGGCCGGGGAAATGAAATATCGTGTCGTCCACTGGCACGTTGGCTTCCACTTTATCGACGACGACCACTTGTTTGTCGGTTGAGCCCTTGGCTCCGACTGCAATTGACGTCGGAACAAATACGCCGCCGGCTTTTTCATAGTCGCCGAGATCCGTTTCGACTTCCTCGTACGCCCCGTGTCGCACTCGTTGCGTCACGATTCGAATCTCAAGAAAATGATCAGGATCCAAATAGACAAAACTGACGTCGCCGTTCTTTCGTACAACTTTCAGTTTGTGCGCAGGCGTGCCGTCGACATCCTCGGTTCCGAGATACTCAACAGTGCTCCCTTTCGCCTTCCAATCGGCCAACGGACCATCGATCTCGGTATCTTCGACCAGCGCTTTCACATCATCAGCCGACATCCGCTCCGGATCTTTGCGTCCGAAAAACGGTGACACTTTCCAGCCGTCCTTGCCGTCATACGCCTCGATCTGCGTCATGCCTTGAAGCGAAGCCTCGGTACGCACTTGATCCGGTCGCTTTTGTATCTGGACATAGCCAAGTTCGATCTGCCCCTCAACGGGCACCAGCAATTTGCCGGTCGAGCGCAGTGTTTGAAGGCTGTTCAGCGCGGCTGCGCCGCCCTTAGCCTCGGTGTTCTTGGCAACGAGTTCGTCGACTGTCGGCTGATTCGTTCCTTGCGCGAAAATTGCCGGAGTGCTGAGCGAGACAACGATGAGAAGAATTACGAAACGCAAATGCATATGTATATGTATATGTAGTTTTCTGAGACAGATATGAGACAGCGGAGCGCCACGGATATTCAAACGAAGTCGGAAGGTAAATGCATGAGTAATTAGTCGTGCCGCAAAGCAACCATCGGATCGATTTTCATTGCGCGGCGGGCTGGAAGATAACAGGCGAGCAGCGCAACACCGACGAAAAGCGCAGCGACGCCACCGAAGCTGACCGGGTCGGTCGGCTTCACCTCATAAAGCAAACTTGCCATCAAATGCGACACGATCACCGAGCAAACAATGCCAATGGCGGCGCCCGCGACTGCGAGTTGAAATCCTTGCTGCAGAATAACCCGCAGGATGTTTCTCTTTTGCGCCCCTAGTGCGAGCCGAATACCGATCTCGCGAGTGCGCTCTGTAACGAGGTATGAGATCACTCCGTAAATGCCGATCGACGCAAGCAGTAATGCTGTCAGTGCAAACAATGCGATTATCTCCAGCGAGAAGCGTCTCTGCGACAGCGACGCAGAGACGGTTTCGGTTAACGTTTGTGCACCGAAAACCGGAAGCGTTGGATCCAACGACTGCACTTGGTTGCGAACGTCATCCGCAATTCCCGCGGTGTTAAGATGGCCGCGCAAGAATATTGCCAAATGTTTCGCACCGGTCTGATACAGGTTTAGATAAAGTTGCGGCACATCAGCTTGCGCGAGCGATTCTGTCCGCGCATTGGCGATGACACCAACCACGGTTATCCACGGAGCATCGGGTCTCGTTGATTTGAAGCGCTTGCCCAAAGTCTCCTCGTTAGGCCAATAAGCGCGCGCGAATGCTTCATTCACCACCGCCACTTGCGGGGCCGTGTCTTTGTCGAATTCATTAAACAGACGGCCACGAGTCAACGTAAGCCCCAGCAGATGAAAGTACGCGGGCGTAACTCTGGCTCTTTGGACAAGGGTCGGCTTTTGTTGATCAACCTTTTGCCCTTCAAACGTCACATAAACGTGGCCTTCGAGAACGTTGAGTTCGTGTCCGGTTTGGTCGAGCGGAATAGTCGCTGGATCACCGACTGCAACTTCTTCTACTCCCGGCAAACTCGCGCAACGGCGAATGAGTTCCCGCACGAACGGTGCTTCCTGCGAAGCCGTCGCGTATTTGTCGACGCTCGCGTCGTTAGGGTAAGGCATTCTTGTCCGGACCGTCGTTATGTTGCGCGCGTTGAACCCGGTCCTCACGTTCAGCAAATCCCAAAAACTGTGTAGCAGCAGAGCCGCAGCAATCATCAGGACCAAAGACAGCGCGAATTCAGTAATCACCAGTCCGCGACGCGTTCGTGCGCGCTGAGCCGAACCCGCTGAGCCCTGGCCTTCCTGTTTTAATGCCTGTTGCAAGTCCAGGCGGCTGGCTTGGAACGCCGGAGCGAGACCGAAGATTACGCCCGAAAAAACTGAAGCGCAGAGGGCAAAAACTAGAACACTCCAACTGATTGAAATTTCATTGAGTCGCGGGAGATCGTCCGGCACGAATCGCAGCAGAAGATCTTTCAGAGCGAATAAAATCGCCAGACCTGCTACTCCGCCTAACAGGAAAAGGAGCAAACTTTCCGTTAGCAATTGTCGCATCAGGCGCGCCTGATTTGCACCGAGCGCCTGGCGAAGCGCCATTTCGCGTCCGCGCGCGCTGGCTCGCGCAAGCAACAGGTTCGCGATGTTTACACAGCTGATCAGAAGAACCAGTCCGACTGCGGCAAACAGTAAAACGACTGATTGCCGGACGTTCCCCACAATTTTGTCTTTTAGCGGCACCAATTGAATTCGCCACGCATTTTGCTCCGGATAATCCGCGGAAAATTGTTTTTGTAAGGAGTCGACGACTGCGTCTATCCGTTTCTGCGCCGCCGCAATAGTTAAGCCGGGTTTCAGTCGCGCAATTGCTGTTGGCAGATTCCGTCCGCTGCGTCGTGGATGATCATCCATCGGCGCGCCGTAAAAACTGGTCGCTGCCCAGATCTCGATGTTCCTTTCTTCGGCCGTTCGTCCGGGAGCGTCAAAAGCGGGAGGCATTACGCCGACGATGCGATACAGGTCGGTGTCCATTCGCACGCTTCTGTCCAGAATGTGTGGATTGGCGCCGAAGGCTCGTTTCCAAAGGCTATCGCTGATCACAATTTCCCCAACAAATCCCGGCGAATGATCGTGCGGATTGAATCCACGACCCAACTGCGGCTTTACTCTCAGCAACTCAAAATAATTCGGCGCGACGATTAACAACCGAACCCGCGCAGGTTGTTCCGATCCTGTGAGATTATTTTCGTCAAACCATGTCGGCGACACGTACTCGAAAATTCCAGAACGCTGCAGATCCTCCCATTCCGGCTGAGACATTCCAACATCGCGCGCACCGAGACCCGGAAGATCGTCCTGAACGGTTACCAATTGTTCGGGCTGGGGGTACGGCAAAGGCTTCAAAAGCGTGGCATCAACAACAGTAAAGATGGCCGTTGTGGCCCCAATGCCGAGCGCGATTGTAATTACAGCGATCAAAGTGAATCCCGGCCATTTCCGGAGCTGGCGCAGAGCGAATTTGAGATCGTGCATGTCACTCCGCGCGTAGCGCCTGAATTGGATTAACGTGTGCAGCTCGCCGTGCCGGGACCAGACATGCAATCAGAGCGATCGTCGCGAGCAACACTGTTGAAGCAGCAAGCAGCGCCGGATTGTGCGCTGAAACTTCGTAAAGCTGCGTTGTGAGGAGACGGCCAAGGGCGATGGCCGACACAATTCCGATCGCCAGCCCAATAACCACTGGTCTCATTCCCTGGTTCACAACCAAACGCAGGACGTCGCGGGTTTGCGCGCCGAGTGCCATCCGCACTCCTATCTCGCCGGTGCGTTGCTCGACAGTGTATGCCACTGCGCCATAGATCCCGATTGCTGCGAGCAACAAAGCAATGCAGGCAAAAATTCCGAGTAGCCAGGTCATCAGCCGAGTCTGGCCGACGGCTTGTGCGATGATTTTCTCCATTGATTGTGGCAGCGCGATTGCAAGACCCGGATCAATAGTCGCAAGCGTTGATCGCACCAATTTTGTGACGGCGTCCTCTCTTAAATTGCTGCGCACTACAATCGTCGGGAAGGGAAAGTTCTCCTGCGCCCAGGGACGATAAAATTCCATGTCGTCAGGCTCGTTGACTTTTCGCGAGCGAACGTCGCCGACGATGCCGACGATCTCGCACGGCGTGCCGAAACTCGTGACCAAAAGGGTTTTGCCGATCGGATTTTCGTTGCCGAAAACCTTCTTCGCCCCTGACTGACTGATGAGAACGACGTTCTGATGATCGGCGGTATCGTGCTCATCGAAATCGCGTCCCGCTAGAACAGGAATGCCCCAGGTCTTGAAATAACCGGGCGAAACGTCGTGGCTTGGGGCCGTCGCCCGCCTGTCCACAGGCAGGACCTCGCCATCAGCGCGCGAATAAAGCGTCGCGTTACCGCCGCCGGGCAACAGCGGAATATCACCGCTGATAGCGACATTTTGAAAACCTGGAACCGCGCGCAACGAGGCGAGCAAATGCTCTACGAAACGCTGCCGCGTCCCGAGATCAGAGTATTGTGTTGTTGGTAAAGTGACGAAGCCAATCCAAACATTTCTGTACTGGTAGCCGACATTTTGCTGATTGAGACGCACAAAACTCGTGATCAGCAATGCGGCGCCGGCGAGCAGCGTCACCGAGAGCGCCACTTGCGCGCCGACGAGGATTTTTCGGAAGCGCTGTTGCCTCACGCTGCCGGTCATTCCGCGGCCGCCTTCCTTAAGTCCATCTACCAGATCGGCGTGCGAGCTTTGAAGCGCAGGATAAATTCCCATCAGCAGCCCGGTCAAAATCGACAATGCAACTGTGAAACCGAGCACCGGAAAAGAGAGGTTAACGCGTGTGTTGGGATCGAACGGCAAAAAATTCGCGGCCATTTTCGGGACGAGCGGGACCAACTGCCAGGCGAACACGGCGCCGACGATTCCAGCGAGAAAACTAACGAGCAAACTCTCAAATACGAACAGCCGCACGATACTCGTGCGGGACGCGCCAATCGCCATTCGCAACGCGATCTCACGGCGGCGGCCGCTGAACCGAACCAATAGCAGATTTGCAACGTTGCTGCAGGCGATGAGCAAGACAAAACCCACCGCGGCGAACAGCGTCGCAAACGCGGGGCGCAAATTTCCGCTCATGTCCTCCGGAAGCGTCTTTAACGTCGTACTCAACCCGCTATCGATCTTGCCCGGAAATTCACCGCGATAGCTTTGATCTAGCGCAGTTAACGCGGCTCGCGATTGTTCTACGGTCATTCCCGGCTTCAACCGGCCTACGACGCGCAAAAAGGTGGTGCCGCGCATCATTCGCTCGTACGTAAAACCGGGAATCACGTAAGGCTTGGTTGTCCAGACCTCGGCGTTCGGACCGACCCAGGCAAAAGGCAGGTTCGGTAACACGCCAACAATCGTGTGCGCCAAGCCGTCAAGCGTGATGCTGCGGCCAAGGACGCTCGGGTCCCCGCCCATCCGTTTCCGCCAGAAATTTTCCGTCACCATTGCCACATCCGCGCCTTCCTCTTCGTTAGGCAAAAAGTTGCGGCCACGAATCGGACGCACACCGAGCGTGTCGAAATAGTTCGACGTCACTCTGCCACCGAATAGTTGCACAGCGTCGCCAAGTCCCGTCAACGTGAACGCAAACACGTTTTCGGCAGCAAGGTCGTCACAAATTGTCTGGCCGGCGCGATAATGCTGAAACCGCGGTAGCGACAGAGGAAGGTCGATCAATTTGCCGTCCGGCGCGTTGGAAAAGAAGTGCACAACGCGGCGCGGTTCTTTAAACGACAGACCCCGCAGGAACAAATCGTTGATCAGGCTGAAGATTGCCGTGTTTGCGCCGATTGCGAGCGCGAGCGTAATGACAGCGATGATGGTGAATCCCGGCGTTTTCGTCAGGGTCCGAAATGCGTATTTGAAGTCGGAGATCATAAGAATTCCTTATTATCCGTTAGGCGATTCATGATGGGGAGCGTGGGCGCCTCGCCCGCTGTTTTTGGCGCCCGCCAAAAACTTACGATCGATCGAAGGTCTGTGTGTCTTGCACGGGTTCGAATCGTGTCGCGCGAGGCGCACGACACAGCGGGCGAGGCGCCCGCGCTCCCCAGAAGTTGTCGCATCCTTTTCATTCGGCACGAAGAGCAATAACGGGATCAACTCGCGCAGCTCTGCGCGCGGGTAGCCAACACGCGATCATCACCGCGATGCCGAGCACGAATGCCGCGCAAATGCACGCGATCAGATTCGGCGCCGGCATTTCGGCCCACTGATTTTTGACCAGGCGCACGACTCCGTAAGTCGCGAGCGCGCCGGCAGTGAAGCCTAACGAAAGCAAGACTGCGCCTTGCCGCGCGACGAGCTGAATGATCTGACGCGCGGTGGCGCCCAGCGCGCTGCGGATGCCGAACTCGCGTTCGCGTCGCGCGACCTGGAGCGCGAGCAAACCATACAAACCCACTGCAGCGAGAACGAGCCCCACGAGTCCGAATGATGAGACCAGAATGAAAATGAATCGCTCGGTCGTACGCGAGCGCGCGGCTGCATCCTGTAGCGAGACAAAGTTGTATGCGGCGAGATTCGCATTCGCACGCGCGAGCGCGGCGCGGATCGTCGACTCGTTCACCGAACGGCCATCGGTGTGCAGAACGAAGGTGATGTCTTCAAGCGGTGTCGTAGCGTGCACGAGCATTTGCGCGAGCGGCCGCGCGATCATGCCGAGCACTTCACCGTCGCGCGGATCCGCGATGGCTTTCATGTCGCCAACGACGCCGACAATCGTGAACCAGGGACGAATTCCATCGAGTCGCCCCCAGCGAATGCGTTTACCAATCGGTGAATCGTTAGGCCAAAACTTTTTCGCAATACTTTGGCTGATGATACAGACGAGCGGCGCGTCGGCAGTATCGCTCGCATTGAAATCGCGGCCCTGTAACAACGGCTCCCCCATGCTCCGGAAATACCCGGGCACTGGAATGCGCGAGTACGCGGTATAAGTCCCGCGCGGCTCCGGTGCGGGAGCGCCTTCCGCGTTGAATGGTATCAATGTCCACGGCGCATCCATGGGCGACGGCGACACGACGGTGGCGGATTTGACTCCGGGCACCTGCAGCAGTTGAGCGAGCGAAGTTTCGAGCGCGCTCTGTTTCGCAGCGGCGCTGGGAAAGAATCGATCGGGAACGGTGACGCTAAAGGCGAGGCGGTCTTTCGTCTCGAAGCCCCATGGCTCGTCGATGACCTTTCGGAAATATTGCGTCGCGGTGACGCTCGCTGTCAGAAGGGCAGCGGCAATCGCGAGTTCGATCACAACAAAGGAACCGAGCAATCTGCGCGCTCTGCGATCGAGTGTCGCGCCACGTGATGTGACACTCATTGCACCGCGCAAATCTGTGCGCGCTGCGCGGATTGCAGGCAGCAAACCAAAACCCAAACCGACTAGCGTCATGACACCGGCAGCAAACGCGAACACCGGCAGATCGAGCCGGGCTGCGTAGTCGAATTCGCGCATCGCGCTGCCGGTCGCGTCCGCACCTTCCGGACTCAACGCGAACAGCGTTGGCGTGATCCAGAGTGCGATAAGCAAACCCAGCGCAGTTCCGAGCAAAGCGAGCAAAAGGGCCTGAATAAGTTGCTGCCGAACAAGTCGTCGCCTGCTCGCACCGAGCGCGGCGCGCAAGGCAAATTCCCCTTCCCTGTCGATCACGCGGGCGAGCAGCAGACCAGCGAAATTCGCCGCTGCGATCAGCAACGCACAAACTGCGGCCCCGACAATGACCAGAATTTTCGGCCGCAAATCCATCACAAAACTTTCGCGCAACGGCGGGATGTAAGCGGCGCGGACATTCGCCGGATTCGGGTCGTCGCGATTAATCCTGGCGCACATGCGCTTCACCGCTTCTTCTGCTTTCATCGGCGTGATGCCGGGTCGGAGTCGCGCGACGCCATACAGATAATGATTATTGATCATCACCGGGTTGTTAGGCTCGAGCGCGAGCGGCAACCATAAACTCGCGCGATACGGATGCCGGAATGCTTTCGGCATCACACCAATGATCGTCCGTGGTATCCCATCGATCACAATCGTGCTGCCGAGCACGTCGCGACGTGAATTAAGCGTGTTGCGCCAAAAGTCGTCGCTGATGATGACGACGTTCGCTGCTTTATCGCTCCCCTCTTGTGTAGTGAAGTTGCGGCCCTGCGACAGCGGTAATCCGAGGACATCAAAAAAGTTGTAGGTGACAAGCGCGGCGGGGACGGTTTGAGCTGGTGAACCAGCCTTTGCACTAACGACTGATGCGCCGCCGGTTCCACCGGCCACATCTTCGAAAATATCGCGCCCGAACTCCTTGAACCGCGCAACCGTGCGGTCGCTCAGGTTCAACGTCCCGGAACGCGCGCCATTTTCATCCTGGGCTTCGTAGATCCTAACGAGTCGTTCCGCATTCGGGAAGGGCAACGGACGCAGGAGCACGCCTTCGACCACAGAGAAGATCGCGGTATTTGCACCGATCCCCAGCGCGAGCGTCAGGACAGCGACCAGAGTGAACGCCGGAGATTTAGCCAGTGTCCGCAGCGCATATTTGAAGTCGGAGATCATAATGATTCGTTACGATTCGTTAGGCGATCATGATGGGGAGCGCGGGCGCCTCGCCCGCTGTTTTTGGCGCCCCGCCAAAAACCTACGACCGGTCCAATGTCTATGTGTCTTACACGCGTTCCAATCGTGTCGCGCGAGGCGCACGACACAGCGGGCGAGGCGCCCGCGCTCCCCGGAAGTTGTCGCAGCGTTTTCATTCAGCACGAAGAGCAATAACAGGATCAACACGCGCGGCACGGCGGGCCGGGAGCCAGCAAGCGAGAAACGCAACGCCCGCAATAAGCGTCGCAATTGAAGCGAAAGTGATCGGATCAGACGCGCCGACGCCGTAAAGCATGCTGCTCAATAGGCGCGTTGCCATGAATGCGCCGAGCAGCCCGATCGCCATGCTGATTGCGACCAGCAGCATCGCCTGGCCAACTATCAATCGGAAAATGTTCGATTGCGCGGCGCCGAGTGCGATCCGGATTCCGATTTCGTTTGTGCGTTGCGAGACGGAATAGGCAAGCACGCCGTAAATTCCAATCGCCGTGAGAAGCAGCGCAGTTCCCGCGAAGATCGATAATAGCAAGGCGTTGAAGCGTGGCTTGGCGAGGGTTCGCGATATGTATTCGTCGAAAACCCGAACGTGAGTGAGCGGAACATCGCGATCAAGCGAAGCGAGCTGATCGCGCACGGCGGTGGTAAGGGCGGCCGGATCAGAGAGGCTGGTGCGCGCTACGACAAAGACGAGGTTAATCGGAATTTGCGTGGCTGGGACGTACATTTCCGGCGTGAAATCTTTCTGGAGCGAAAGATGTTTCACGTTCCCAACAACGCCGACGATCTCACGCATCTTGGGCTTGTCATTGCCGACGCCCCAGCCGGGCTGGATGTGTTTGCCAACCACATTTTGGCCCGGAAAAAATTTCTGGGCGAAGCGCTCATTCACTATGACGACCGGCAGCGAATCAAATTTGTCCGTCTCCTTGAAAACTCTGCCGTGTAACAGCGGGATGCCCATTGTCTCGAAATAATCCAGCCCGGTGATGCGCATGGGAGCATCGTTCCGTTGTCCTTCCGGCAGCGGATGCTCTTCCATGTCGAAATCAGTCGTTATGTTACTTCCAGTCAGCGGCAGAGGCAGGATGATACTGGCGGAATTGACTCCGGGAATGGCTCGGAGTTTCGCAAGTAATTGATCAAAAAATGCGTTCACATTCGCTGGTCGCGGATAGGATGCGTCCGGCAAATTGACGCGCGCGGTGAAAAGATTTTCGGTGCGCAGACCCGTGTGGACGCGACCAAGCCGGGCGAATGTTTGAATCAATAAACCGGCACAAACCAGCAGAATCAAAGCGAGCGCGATTTCACCCATGACGAGCCCATTACGGAGACGAACCTTATGTTCCCCTCCGGTGCCGATTCGCGCACCTGTCTTGAGTGCGCTGTTAAGATCGACATGCGACGCGTGCCACGCCGGCACCAATCCGAAAATAACGCCAGTGGCGATGGAAACGAACAGAGTGAAGGCAAGCACCGCGCCATCAAGTTGGATCGCGCCGATGCGCGGTATATTTTGCGGCACCCCCACGATGAGCGCCTCCGTTCCCCACTTCGCGATGAGCAAACCGAACAAGCCGCCAATTCCAGCAAGCAACAAACTTTCCGTGAGTAATTGACGAATGATTCGCCTGCGACTCGCGCCCAGCGCCGCGCGCAAAGCGATCTCCTTTCCGCGCACGGACGCGCGTGCGAGCATCAGATTCGCAACGTTGGCATTGGCGATGAGCAATACGCAAACGACCGCACCGAAGAGCACGTAAAGCGCAGTGCGCACATCCCCAATCAGCTCATCGCGAAACGGGGCGACGGCGAGACCAAATTTCGTGTTCGTGTCCGGATATTGTTTTTCTAACGTGGCCGCGATCGTTCGCAGATCGGCTTCGGCCTGCGCCACGTTCACGCCCGGCTTAAGCCGGCCAAATGCCAAAAGCATGTGGTTGCCGCGCTGTTCTGTATTCGGCTTCGTTCCGTCCGCGGTCGCTGCGTCCTCCGCAGACGTGACGTACATTTCGGTGGCCGGCGTTTCGAAAGGAAATTGAAATCCGCGCGGCATGATTCCGATGACGGTGTAGGGATGGCCCTGGATGCGCAGTGTGCGACCGACCGCGGACTTATCGCCATTAAAAAGCCGCATCCATAAATTGTGAGTCAGAATAACCTTGAATCCGCCCGGTCCGCCCCCCGCTTGTTCATCCTCGCGAACAAACGCCCTGCCGATCGCCGGCTTCACGCCAAGGACGTCGAAGAATTCCGCACTGACCTTTAATCCCTGGACATTTTGCGCGCCTTGTTCGTTGACGAGCGCATAACTGCCACCGCGATAGCTCGACATGGAATCGAAAGTCCGGTTTTGATTTCGGAAATCGAAGAAGTCCGGGTAAGAAAGTGCGTTGAACTGGTGGGATCTGTCCGGGTCCTTCAGATTTGTGCTGCCAATAGCAACAAGCCGGTCCGGCGACGGAAACGGCAGTGGCTTTAACAACACCGCATTGACCACGCTGAAGATGGCGGTGTTCGCCCCGATACCAAGCGCCAGTGTGAGCACCGCGACAAGAGTGAACCCGGGCGATTTGCGATGCTGCCGAAGAGCAAACTTAAGATCGCTCATATTATTCTGTGCGTAGCGCGACTATCGGATCGACGCGTGTGGCGCGGCGGGCTGGTATCAGACATGCAAGCAGAGCGGCGACAGCAAGAGCTGCGGCGGTAACGGTAATCAAAAGCGGATTGTGCGGTGAAATTTGGTAAAGCTGAGACGCGATGAGGTGACCAGCGCCAAACGTGGCGGCTAGGCCGATTCCCAACCCGAGCAAAACCGGATTCATCCCTTGTTTCACCACGAGTCGCAAAACATCTGTGACCTGCGCGCCGAGCGCCATGCGCACTCCGATTTCGGACGTTCGTTGTTCGACTGTGTAAGCAACCGCGCCGTAAATTCCGACGATCGCGAGCAGCAACGCGACACCGGCAAACGCGCCGAGCAATCCCATCGTCAACCGTTGTTGACCGAGCGACTGCCTAACGATTGCATCAAGCGTGTCTGGTTGCAGAATTGGAATTTCTTTGTCGATCTTGTCGAGCGCGCCGCGGACGATCGTCTGCGCAGCCTCCGGTTTCATCGAAGTGCGCACGAGGACGTTGAAAAATGAGAAACTGCGTTGCGGCCACGGCCGGTAAAATTCGACATCGTTCGGTTTCGCAAGCTGTCGCGACCGCACATCGCCAACGATGCCGATGACTTCGGCCGGAAGACCGGTGCCGTTGTCGACCCCGAAGAAAATTTGTCGACCCAGCGGATCCTCATTCGGGAATAATTTCTTTGCTGTTGAGTGACTCAAAATTGCAACCAGAGGCGAATCGGCCTTGTCGTGTTCATTGAAGTCGCGGCCCGCCAGAAGCGGAATGTTGAGAACGCGAAAATATCCCGGCGAAACACTGCGCGTTAAACCGAGCGGGCGTTGAACAACTGGTAACGGATTTCCGTCCACTCGAGCGTACGGAGTCTGCGAATAATTGCCGCTCATCGGCACTGCTTCGGTGGTCGCGACATTTTCAACGCCGGGCGCAATTTTCAATGCATCGAGCAGATGCTCCACGAAATTGCCGCGCGCGGTGCTGTCGGGATATCGTGCTGCAGGCAATCCAATCGCACCCGCCCAAACGTGGTCCGACCGGAAACCCGTTGCTTGATTGCTCAATCGAATAAAGCTCGAAACGAGCATCGCCGCCGCCGCGAGCAAGATCATCGACAACGCAACTTGAGCCGAGACAAGTCCGCGGCGAAATCGATGTTGGCCGCGACTTCCGCTAACGGAGCGTCCGCTTTCTTTTAAACCTTCAACCAGATCGCCGCGCGAACTTTGCCACGCCGGGTAAACTCCCATGATAAGTCCCGTGACTAACGAAAGCCCGAGCGTGAACAGAAGCACCGGCAAATGCAGCGTAATCCCGGCTTGCAGTGGGACATTGTCGCCGGCAATTTTCGGAACGATTTCGATAACCCAAAGCGCGAGAAGCAATCCAATAACGCCGGCAACGACGCTGATCGTCGTGCTTTCGAGCACAAAGAGCCGCACGACACTGCGGCGATCGCCACCGAGCGCCATTCGCATCGCGATTTCGCGGCGTCGTCCGGTGAAGCGAACGAGCAATAGGTTCGCAACGTTGCTGCACGCAATCAGCAAAACCGCGCCGACCGCGATGAGCAACGTCACAAAAGCCGGCCGCAGGTCGCCGGTTGCATCTTCGTTCGCGCCGACAAGGACTGACGTCCATGTCGAATCGGCTGCTTCTCCATGCTGCTCGCGATAACTTTGCTCGAGCGCAGGCATCGCAGCTTGCGCTTGTTGCATCGTGACGCCGGGCTTCAATCGGCCTATGCAGCGCATGAAACTGTAGCCACGCATGATGCGCTCTTTCGTGGCGTTTGGATTATCGAACGGCGTCGCGATGAAAACCTCCGAGTCGCGGCCGAACCACGAGATCGGCAGGTTCGGCAAAACGCCAACGATCGTGTGAGCCACATCGTTCAGTGCAATGCTTCGCCCGATTACGCCCGGATCGGAGCCCAGGCGTTTGCGCCAAAAACTTTCTGTAACAAGTGCGACGTTGTCTTTCATTTCTTCTTGTTGAAGAAAGTTGCGGCCAAGAATCGGATGGACGCCTAACAAGTCGAAATAATTGGCGGTGACGTTTGCGCCGAGCACTTGCACCGGCTCGCCTGAGCCAGTGAGGATGTAGCCGTTATTCCAATCGGCAGCGACCGCGGTGAAAACACCTTGTCCGTCGCGATAATGCCAGAATTTCGGAATGGAAAATGGAAGTTGGTGCAGATCGCGCTCTTTCGCTTCGCCGTAAACATGAACGATATTTTCCGGCTCGCTGAACGGAAGCCCACGCAGAAACAAATCGTGAATCAAACTGAACACGGCAGTGTTCGCGCCGATCCCGAGCGCCAGCGTTAGTGCAGCGATCAAAGTAAACCCCGGCGATTTGCAGAGCTGGCGAAAAGCGAAACGAATGTCGTTTAACATGGAAGTGATTCCGCCATCTGGTTCATTCGGTTCGCAGTGCCACGATCGGATCGACGCGCGTGGCACGGCGAGCTGGCACGCAGCAGGCGATCAGCGCGACGATCACCAGCGAAACTATCGCTGTGATCACAGCCCCGGCATCGATTGCGCCAACGTTGTAAAGCAGCGACATCAACGCGCGGCCGGCAGCAATCGCACCGATCAGTCCAATTCCGATACCGATTGCAATCAGTGTCATGCCCTGGCTGAGCACGAGCTTGAAAATATTTCTGCGCTCCGCTCCGAGCGCCATGCGAATCCCGAGCTCGCGAGTGCGTTGTGTCACAGTGAGCGCCATCACACCGTAAAGGCCCACACTTGCGAGCACTAGCGCGAGCACCGCAAATGCGCCTAACAATACCATGGTCAAACGACGTGCCGCCAGACTCGACGCGATGTCCTGATCCATCGTAGTGATTTGCCCGATCGGTTGATCCGAATCGAGGGCCTGGACTTCATGTTTCACCGCAGCCACCAGCGGTCCGATGTCGCGCAGCTTCGTGCGAACGTGCAGGTGGTTTTCGGCCTGAGGATTCTGCGATGCCAACACGTACTCCTGCACGAGATGCAACGACTCCACGTTGTATTCGCCAGGAGCTTCATTGCGCGTGCGCGGCACGACTCCGATGATCGTCATCGGCGGCGCGTTTTTGTCTAATGTCTGGTTGTCATCGATGTGCTGGCCAATAGGATCTTTTTCCGCAAAAAATTTCTGTGCGAAAGATTCGTCGATGATGATTGAACGAGAGTGGCCTTTTTCGCCCGGCAAATCTTCCGGACCAAATCCGCGACCCCCAAGGAAGGGCATTCCCATCACGCGAAAATATTCGGGCGACACTACACTCACTTCCGCCGAAGGCTGTTGCCCAGGCGGAATCGGCGGCGTGCCGGTCACGTGAAAATAACTGTCCTCTTCCCAGTCGTCGAAGGGGCTGTTCGCGCTGACAGCAGCGGCTTCGATGCCCGGAATGCGTTGCACGCGCTCTAACAGCTGCGTCCAGAACGCGTCCTTTTGCCCGTCCGCCTTGTACTTCGCTTCAGGCAGCGAAATTTCGAAGTTCACCACGCCATGCGGGTTAAAACCCAGCGGCGCGTTTTCTGCGTGCCAGAAGCTTTTTAAAGTTAATCCTGCGCCGGCGAGCAAGACGATTGCGAGTGCCACCTGCGTAATCACGAGACCGGAGCGCATCCGTTGTCGCCCTGGGCCATCGCTGGCGCTGCGCCCGCCTGCTTCGTGTAACGCGAGCGAAATCGATTTTGAGTTCGAGATTCGCCATGCGGGCCAGACACCGACGAGAACTCCCGCCAGCAAACCTGCGAATATGGTGAAAGCAAGCACGGGGAGATCGACCCTTGCTTCGTGAAATCGTGGCAACCTTGGCGGAGTCAGCGCCAAGATCGCATCCATGCTCCATAGCGTCAGAAAAACTCCGGCAATGGCACCGATTACCGCGAGCAACGTGCTCTCCACAAGGAGCTGCCGCGCAATGGCCCATCGGCTGGCGCCGAGCGCCGCCCGCATCGCCAGTTCTCTGGAGCGCGCCAGGGCGCGCGCGAATTGCAGATTCGCAACATTCGCGCAGGCGATCAACAGCACGCAGACGACAGCGCCGAGCAACAAATTCAAGCTGGCGCGATAATCGCCAACTGTTGTTTCGAATAATGGGCGCATATTGACGCGCCGGCCCGTGTTCGTGTCAGGATATTTTTTCTCCAGATCGATCGCGGTCGCGTTCAGATCACTCTCCGCCTGAGATAACGTCACACCGGGTTTCAGGCGGCCGATGCCCCAAAAACCCTGGTGACTATCGCGATTCCGCATCCACGGTTCGTTCGCTATCTCGCTGAGCGGAAGGAGCACGTCAGGATTGCGACCAAATTGAAGTTCAGCCGGAAACACGCCAATGATCTCGCGCTCCAATCCATTAATTAGCGCGCGGCGGCCAAGGACAGAGGGAGAACCAGCAAAATGCTTTCGCCAGAGCTTTTCGCTGATGAGCGCAACATTCGGCGAGCCTGCCACGTCGTCAGCCACACTTAAATCGCGGCCGATCTTCGGGCTTAAACCCATCACGGCAAGAAATCCGGAGCTCGCTCGCAAACCGGGAAGGCGATCTGGCGAGCTGACGCCACTGCCCGCCGAAAAATTCGCCGCTTCGCGCCTAACGAGCGTCAGGTCGGTAAAGCTTTTCTGACTGGCGTGCCAGTCGAGCCAGTTCATGTAACCGACCGCACCGCGCTCGAAGGTATGCGAATATTCGCGCAGTACGATCAGTTTGCCTGCATCCGGATAGGGCAGCGGCCGCAACAACACCGCGTTTATAACGCTGAAGATGGCAGTGTTCGCTCCGATCCCGAGTGCAAGCGCGAAGATTGCGACGATCGTAACGCTCGGATTTTTCAGCAATAGCCGAACCGCGTAGCGAAGATCGTCTACCATCTGATTGATCTACGCTGGTTATTCATAACGAAGCGCCGCCACAGGATCGACGCGTGTAGCGCGGCGCGCGGGAATGAAACAAGAAAGAGCTGCAACGAGTGCGAGTAATCCCGCCACCGCGAAATAAATCGTCGGGTCGAGCGCGTTCACCTTGAACAAAATGTTTTTCAAGGCAGCGGCCGCAATGACTCCGAGCAATAGCGCAATTCCGCCAGCGCCAAGTAAAAGACCAATCGCAAGCTGCCAAGCGCCCTGCGTCATCACCATTCGGAAAATCCGTCGCGCATCCGCTCCTAACGCCATTCGAATTCCGAACTCCTGCGTGCGCTGGTTCACCGAAAAACTCATCACACCATAAAGTCCAACGGCGGAAAGAATGAACGCGACGATTCCGAAAATCGTGAACAAAGTCGCAATGACACGATTGGCGGAGAGAATTTCATTGTGAAATCGTCCCGGCGTTCCGGCAAAATAAGTCGGGAGGTTCGAATCGAGCTCAGCAACCGCCCTGCTCAAAGCTGGGCCAAGCGTGTCAGCCCGTTGACCCGCGCGCGGACGAACAAGGATCGTACAAAATTGAGGAGTGGGAGATGCGCCCAGCAATGGCATATAAAATCCTACGCTCTCGGTTTGCTGATCGAACGGACCTTGCATCAACGTGTCCGGCACGACGCCGACAACAGTTCGCCACGGCTGCGGCTGACCGGGATTGAAGATTCGGACCTGGTGACCGATCGCGCTCTGGTTGCCCCAATATTTTCGGGCAAAACTCGCATTCACAATTGCCACCGGTTGTTTCGAATCGACATCATCGACGGTGAAATCACGGCCTTCGAGAATTTTCAAACCAAGCGTCGTGAAATAATTGTTCGAGACAGATTCGAAATTTCCGCGCGGGCGATCCCGATCGGTGAGATAATTTTGACCGTCAACTTCGTATTGGCCCTGGCCGTCGAATGTCATGCGGAAGCGACTGCTCATTGCGGCGGACTCGAACTGGGAATTGGCCTGTAGAGCGCGCACTGCATGCTGGAAAAATTCGCGCCGCGAATCTTCACTTGGATACGCGCCCTCCATCAAAGCCATCCGCGCAGCATAAATTCCATTTTCGTCGTACCCGTAATCCAGCTTCATCTGATTTCGGATCGATTTGATTTCGAGCGTCGCGGCGATCAATAGGGCTGCAGTCAGCGCGATTTGCCCGACCACCAGCACGCGGGTGATGGTGTTGACCAATCGACTGCTATTGCCGCGGCCGCCTTCTTTCATGATCTCCGCTGCGTTGCCTCTGGCGCTCAGGAATGCCGGGACGAGACCGGAGACGATCGTGGCCAGCAGAGTGATCGCGACGGTGAAAACAAGCACCGATCCATCGATCGAGAATTTCCAATAATAAGGTGCCGGAAAGGGCAACGCGTTAATCGACCGAACGTAAAAATCGATGGCCCAATAAGCGATGGTTATGCCCGCGATAGCCCCGAACACTGCGACCACCAGACTCTCGGTTAACATTTGCCGCACGAGTCTCCACTGCGTCGCGCCGAGTGCGCCGCGAATCGCCAATTCCTTTGCGCGCAATGCAGCACGGCCGAACTGCATGTTCATCACGTTTACACAGGCGATCAGCAATACCAGAACGACCGCGGCGAGCATTGCCCAAACGGTCTGACGAAATTGGACGCCCGTGAATGTATTCAGCAGCGGTTGCACGCTGGCCGACGTCAGATTCTGATTTGTCTTGGGATTGTCCTCTGCCAAATGGCGAGCAAGAGCGATAAACTCCGCATTCGCCTGATCAATAGTCACATCCGCCCTGAGCCGGCCCATGACTGCGGGCGCATTATTACTCGCTCCCAGCCGCAAGTCGCCGCGCGGCTGTGGCGGAAACTCATTGTATAAAGGCGTCCACAGCTCCTCTGAAATCGGGAACTTAAAATTCGGCGGCATCACCCCGATGATGGTCGCGGCTTTTCCGTTAATTCGGACGCTTTGTCCGACAACGTTCGGGTCGGCGCCGAAATCGCGTCGCCAGACTTCGTCGCCGAGGATGGTGACCTTTTCCGCGCCCGGTTTATTGTCCGCGGCGGTGAAATCGCGACCAAGCACCGGCGAGACACCGATAATCTTGAAAAAATCTTCGGTTACGTAGCCACCGGTATAACGTTGCGGATTATTTTTGTAAGTGACGTTGACTGTCGATCCATTGAGATAGCCGGCCATCATCGAGAATGATTTCTGCGTCACTTTCAGGTCCTCGTAATCCTGAGCGGTCGGAATATTACCGAGACCGAAATTGTTGTTTTGATCGCTCGCCTTGGGATCAATCAGGCCGACGCTCATTAACTGTTCCGGATGCGGGAAGGAGAATCCGCGCAACACGATCGCGTTAACGATGGTGAATTGGGTTGCCGCACCGCCAATGCCAAGGCCAAGCACGAGCACTGACAGAAAACAAAACGTTTTGTCTTTAAATAAGACACGCAACCCGACCCGAAAGTCCTGCCGAAATGAATCTAGAATCATGGCAAATTTCTCCTGCTATTCGTTAACGATCCACCCATCGCGTAATTGAATAACGCGTTTCCCATATGAAGCGTTTTTGTCCGAGTGCGTCACCTGCACGATGGTCACGCCTTCATTGTTGAGTTTGCGAAACAGCTCCATGATTTCTTCGCCCTGACTCGAGTGCAGGTTTCCCGTGGGCTCATCAGCGAGTAGAAGCTTGGGCTCAGCGATGATCGCCCGGGCGACACCTACGAGTTGCTGTTGCCCGCCAGATAACTGACGCGGATACAAATCCTTTTTTCCGACGATCTGAAAACGGTCGAGCGTGTCCGCCACGAGGGCGGCGCGCTCGCTTCTGCTGTAACGACGATACGACAGCGGGATCTCCAGGTTTTCGTAAACCGTGAGATCATCGAGCAAATGGTACTGCTGAAATACAAAACCGACCTGCTCGTTCCGGAGTGTGGCGCGTTCTTTCGGCTTCAGATGATGAACGGCCGTTTCGTTTAAGGAATATTCGCCCTCCCACCCGTGATCGTGCATCCCGAGAATGTGCAAGAGCGTCGATTTACCCGCGCCAGAGGGGCCCATGATCGAAACAAATTCGCCTTCAGCGATATCCAGATTGATATCGCGCAGGACGTAGAAAAACTTCTCTTTGCCTAACGAGTATCTGCGTTCGAGGTTTTTGAGTTTGATCATAGGTTTACTCGCTCCGTAATGCTTGGAGTGGATTGATCCGCGTGGCGCGTCTCGCGGGGAACCATGTGGCAATAAGCGCGCCGCTAGTCATTACCAGTGCAGCGACGGTGAATGCGATCGGATCAAGCGCACGAACTCCGTAAAGAATTCCGCTTACAATTTTTGCGGTGCCCATCGCAAGCAAGAGCCCAATGGTGACTCCACTGAACAGCATGACGAGACCTTCCCGCATTAACATTCGCAACACCGCTCCGGCCTGAGCACCCAGCGCCATCCGGATCCCGATCTCGCGCGTGCGTCGAGCGACTGAGTAAGCTTTGACTCCGTAAAGACCAACGACGGCGAGACCGAGCGCAAGTGCCCCGAAGACGGAGAACAACGCCGCGCCCGCGCGAACGAGCCAGAGGTCTAGGTTCGAATCGAGATGCTGCGTGAATGTCTGCAGCGCAAGAATCGGGATTGATGGATCGATATCGCGTACAGCGCGCCGAAGCAAATCGGCTGTGGCGGCTTCCCTTCCGGGAGCGAGCGAACGAAACCGAACAAAAAAGGAAACGTCATTTTGGAATCCACGTGCAAACGGCAAGTAAATTCCGCCGATCGGCTCCTCCGTTTCAAACAGCGCGTGGCGCGTTGCCGGAACGATACCGACTATTTCCATGCTCTCTTTCTCTTCGCTGTTCGAATCGGCGCTCGTTCCACTCTTTTGGTCCGCATATTGGATACGTTGTCCAAGCGCCTCACCATCCGGCCAGAGTTTCTTTGCCAGAACTTCGTCGATTATCGCGACCTTTGGACCGGGCTGGGTTGTTTCCGCTTCGGTGAAGCCGCGACCCCGAGTCACCGGCAATCCGACGGTTGAAAAATAATCCGCGCCGATGCTGTTCCAAGCCACCTCGAAGGCGAGACCTTCTGCGGCGGTCGCCGGCTTAGCATCAGCGGCGAGACGGAAGCCGGCGCGTTGCACTTTTCTGCTCAGCTCAAACATCCCGAACGGAACGATTGAAGAGATGCTCGCGTGCTCCACGCCCGGCAGCGCCGCCAGTCTCTCATTCAAGTTGCGATAAAGTTCCTGAGCGCGCTTTGGTTCGTAACCCGCCAGGCTCGCATCGACTTCGAGAATGTAGCTTGCGCCGGGCCTTAATCCGGTATCGACGGACGCGGCTTTACCTGCACCCCGAATGAACAAGGCAGCAGCAGTAATGAGCGCAAGCGAGAACGCGATTTGCACAATCACGAGGGGATGACGAGGCAAGAATTTCCATCTTCGGCGCACCACATCCTCTCCGGCCTGCTCTTTCAAATCGGTCACCACCGCGCTACGCGAAATTTTCAAGGCCGGGACGAGCGCGAACATGAGCGTGCCGAGCAGACAAAATCCAAAGGTCGCCGCCAAAATTGCGGGATTCGGTCCAGTCAACCAGACGATATCGAGAGGCATCAACTTGCGCATTGAGCCGACAAGCAAATCGGACGACCAGAGTCCGAGAATGAGTCCGCCCACGCCTCCAAGGAGCGCCAGCACAAAACCTTCAGTAAGAAGCTGCCGAATAATTCGCCAACGACTGCAACCAAGCGCAAGGCGGATCGCGATTTCCTTGCGTCGTGCGGTGCTGCGAGCGAGCAGCATGTTCGCCAGGTTGAGGCATGCCACCAAGAGCACCACCACCGCCATGCCGAGCACCAATGGCGCGATCGCGATTATCTTGCTGTCGGACCGCGGCGTGTTACTGATCGTATTACGCGACACTCGTTCGGCCATGAACGTCTGGTCCTTTTGCTCGACCGGGTACGCTTTTTCCAAATTGGACGCCAACCCCGCAAGTTCAGGTTTGGCTGCGGCCGCGGTTAGCCCAGGTTTAAGCCGGCCCATGATGCGCAACTGCGTTCCTTTGCGATCGTCAATGGTAGTCCTGTTTTCCGACCTAAAATCGTTAGCGACTTGGTCGTAAACACTCATCGGCAGCCAAACTTCCGGTGACAAAATTTGCATCGTGCCCACAAAACCTTTCGGCGTAATTCCGACGATCGTGAACGCGCGCGCGTTAATGAACACCTGAGAGCCGAGGACGTTTGGATTGAGACCGTGTTTCTGCCAGTAACTGTAGCTGGCAATCGCGACCGGCGTGCTGTGGCCGGGAATTTCTTCTTCCGGCAAAAATGCACGGCCGCGTGCCAATGGGACACCCAGAACGGAGAAATAGTTTGAGGTGACGATGGCACCGAATGCGCGCCGCGTATCGCCTTTCTGGCCGAGGCCGATCAATGAGAGATTGAAAGCCATTACATCGCTGAACACCGTGTTCTGCTCGCGGATGTCGAGATAAGTGGGATAGGAAAAACCACGAAATTTCTTCGGATCCTTCTGGTCCTGAGAAAAGAGCTGCACCATTTCATGCGGCTTGGCATAAGCCGGCGAGGCAAAGAAAACCGTGTTCACCAGAGTGAATACGGCGGTATTCACGCCAATCCCGAGCGCGAGCACCGTTACCGCTGCAATCGTAAAGGCTGGCGCCTTGAACAGCTGGCGGAACGCAAATTTAAGATCACGTATCATGGTCAGGTGTTGTGACCGAGCACGACCATTGGGTCGGCCCTGGTCGCGCGCATCGCCGGCAGATAACTTGCCGCCAATGCGATCGCCCCAAGCAGAACCGTGACCAGTGCGAATGTCGTCGTGTCGAATGCGCTCACGCTATAGAGCAATGCTCGCAAGGTGTGGGTACTCAGTAAGGCGACAATGAGTCCAATGATTGTTCCGGCTGAAATCAGCTTGAGCGAGCGGCCGAGAACCAGTTTCAGTACATCACTGCGTTGCGCGCCGAGCGCCATTCGGACACCGATTTCGTGTGTCCGTTGAACGACAAGAAATGACATCACACCATAAATTCCCACGCTCGCGAGCAGAACCGCGACGGCCGCAAAGACTCCGAGCAAGACGACTGAAAGCCGTCTCGGCGCGATTGAATCGCCGATTACATTCTCGAATGTGCGCACATTCGCCAGGGGGACCGCAGGATCGATTGCCTGGATTTCGCGCCGGATCGCTGCGAGTAAGATTCGCGGGTCCTGATTACTCCTGACTACGTAAATCGTGGTGAAGTATGCGCTCTGCGCGAATGGAACGTACATCTCCGGTTTGGGATCGACATCCAATCCGAAATGGCGCATGTCACCGACAATTCCTACGATCGTGATCCACTTCGGGTCGGCAGACATGTTCCCCATTACGATTCGTTTGCCGAGTGCATCCTCGTTAGGCCAGAATTTTTTCGCGAACGCCTGATTGACGATTATAACGAGTGGCGCATCTGCGTTGTCCGCATCGGTAAAAAAACGACCTTTGATCAAAGGCGTCTCGAGCGCGCGAAAGTATTCTGGAGAAACCTCCCGCCTTTCTTCATCAGGGTTCGGGTTGCTTTTGTCTGAAGGGCGCCCTTCAATGGCAAAAGACGAATCGCTGTTCGTCCCGGCAAGCGGCAGGATCGTGCTGAACCCGGCAGCCTGCACTCCGGGTAGCGCACCGATTCGGCGTTGCGCTTCGTTGTTGAAACGGACGATCGATGCGTCGTCGGAATATTGCTTTTTAGGGAGCGAAATCTCGAACGTCAGTGCGTTGCGCGGATTGAAACCGGGATTCACGTTTTGAAGGCGCGCGAAACTCTTGATGAGAAGCCCGGCGCCGCTGAGCAGCACCAGTGCAAGCGCGACTTCGGCGATAACCAGTCCGTTGCGCAAACGATTGCGCCGCGTGCCTACGGTCGAACCTCGACCGCCCTCCTTGAGTGCCTCGGTAAGTTCCGGCCGCGAGCTGACCAGGCCGGGGGCAAGGCCGAAGATGATTCCGGTCCCGACGCAGATCGCCAGCGTTACGCCCAAAACCGTGAGATCGACATTCACTTCGTGCAGCCGTGGCACGGTTTGCGCACCGATTGTTTTCAATAACTCAACTCCCCACAACGCGAGAAGAACACCAGCCGCGCCACCGATCAGCGCCAGCAAAACGCTCTCAGTGAATACCTGTTTCAACAGTCGCATCCGACCAGCGCCGAGCGCCACGCGAATCGCGATCTCCCGTTCGCGAGCGGCCGCACGCGCCAGCAACATCGTGGTGAGATTCGCGCACGCGATCAACAGAACCAGAAACACAGCGCCAAGCAGGATGAGCAGCGCCGGACGCATCCCGGCGACGGCCAAATCCTGCAACGACAATGTGTCGCCGCCAAAACTGTTGTCCTGACTGTAATTGTCCGAATGTTCCCGGCGCATCTGCGCATTGATCGTTTCGATTTCCGCTTGTGCTTGCGCGGCTGAGGTCCCCGGCGCGAGCCGTCCGATAATCCAGAAACCCCGCGAGGAACGCGCTTTCATCTCGTCATTGGTGAACGCGAGTGGCTTCCAAATTTCGGCGCGCCCGCCAAATTGACCTCCGCTGCCGAGATTGAAAAGCTGAAGCGGAAAATCGAAACCTGGCGGCATGACGCCCACGACGGTGAAACTTTTGCCGTTCAGGAGAAGCTTAGTCCCGATGATTTGCGGGTCGCTATTGAATCGGCGTTGCCATAGTCGCGCGCTAATGATCACAACATCATCGCGACCAAAGGTGCATTCTTCCGGCTCGAAGAATCGGCCTTTAACCGGTGAAACACCAAGCAACGGCAGTACGCCTGCGGTGACAGTCGCACCGGCAATCCGCTCCGGTCGATCTTCGTTGTCGAGATTGAAATTGGTGTAACCGAACGCGCCGAGCTTTTCAAAGCTGTGCGCACGCGTTTCGTAATCTTTGAACTCTGCCGGCGAGACCGGAATTCGCTCAAGATTTTGCGATTTGAAATGTTGAAGTAGCAGGATGAGCTGCTGCGGCTCGCGATATGGCAACGGCCGAACCAACAAGCCATTGACCAAACTCAGCACCGCGGTCGTCGCGCCGATGGCGAGGGCAATGGTGAGAACGGCGATCGCAGTGAAGGCCGGTTGCTTGATTAGCTGGCGTAACGAAAGTCGAATTTCCTTGAGCATAAAAACGTCGCGGTTAATTCATCATTGTTCGCGGAGAGCTTGAATGGGATCGATGCGAGTCGCGCGCCAGGCGGGGAAGAAACAAGCAGCCAGCGACGCAATTGTGATCACCGCGATTGCCGACCCGAACGCGAGCGGATCGTGTGGACTTATTTTATAGAGCATGTTGCTCATCAAGCGCGTGAGCATGAACGCCGCGAGGACGCCGACGGCGACGCCCGAAGCAGTCAGGAACAGTCCGCGTGACATTACCAGCCGCATGAGATCTTTTGTGCCTGCGCCGAGAGCCATGCGTAAACCGAGCTCTCGCGTCCCCTGAGAAACGGTGTACGACACCACCGCGTAAAGGCCTATTGCAGCGAGGAACAGTGCCATCCCACCGAAAAGCGCAACAAGGCTGACTGCTAATCGTTGACTGTAACTGATTAGATCAATTTGCTCCTGGAGCCGCTCAGTGATCAGCGGCGCCAGATTCGGGTCGAGAGCGTGGACCTCACGCGCAAGCGCTGTCATCATCGCGCCAGGAGTTTCACGTGTCCGAATGACTAAACTGTTTTGCACGCGAAAATTCTGCCGGAGCGGTACGTAAAAGAATGGAATGGGCGTCTCAGTTTTACTGTGGTAGTTGGAATTTTTGGCGACGCCCACGATCTGAAGCCAACGATCTTTGGCCTTGAGCCGTTGGCCGACGGGATCCTTTCCTGGCCAATATTTCGCGCCCATCGTTTCGTTGATAATTGCCAGCGGCGGCGCGTTCTCGTCATCGGTGCGCATAAACTCGCGGCCGGAAACAATCGGGATTCCAAGCGTCGTGAAGTAACCTTCCGTGACTTCGTTATACTCCGCTGTCGGCTGTTCGTTAGGCGGCGGCTGGTAACCGTCGATCTCAATGGGTGCCGAAGAAAAGGTGTTGTAACTAAACGGAATCACACGCGTAAGCGCGGCCGATTCAACGCCTGATAGTGTCCGTACGCGATCCAGCAATTGGGTGTGAAAAACCTTGGCGCGGTCAGGATTGTAGCCGGCCGAAAACAGATCGACTACCGAGGAAACGACGCTGGTATTAAAGCCAGGACTCGCGTTTCGCATTTTAATCAGGCTTTGCAAAAGCAAGCCGGTACCGGCGAGCAAAATGAAACTGAGCGAAACCTGCACGAGTACAAGCGCAGAACGCAATCGTGATCGACCAGTGCCGCCGAGAACGCCACCCGCTTCCGTTTTGAGCGCGTTTGAAAGATCGACATCGCTCGCGCGAATCGCGGGCACAAGCGCAAATAACAGAGTCGACGCCATGCAAATTCCGGCGCTCGTGGCGAGCACGCGCCAATCGATTTGGCCAGGGTAGTCGATCACGGTTCCAGGCAACGGTGGGGGAAACGCAAGCACCAGCGCATTACGGCACCAATAGGCGACCGCAATTCCGCCGATCGCTGCGATCAGCGAAAGCAACAGTCCTTCGCTCACCAATTGCCTGACCAACCGACCTCGGCCGGCGCCAAGCGCGAGGCGCATCGCCATCTCATGCCGGCGCAACAGCGAACGCGCGAGCATAAGATTACTGACGTTGGCGCACGCGATCAGCAAAACCAAAAACACTACTGCCATTGTGATCGCCAGCGTGGGCGTCATGTTTCCGGCGCCGTTGAAAGGCGTTTTCCACAATGGGACGAGCTCGTTCTCGTGTCCGCGATCAGTATCCGGGAAATCTTTTTCCAGACGTTGCGAGATGGAATTCAGCTCGGCCTGCCCTTGCTGCCGTGATACGCCAGGTTTCAAAATTGCGTACCCCTCGATCCACCGCGCCCCGCGGTCTTCTAATTTGTAGCCCGTAGTGTCGAACGTTTCCTGCATCGATGTCGGCACCCAGAAACTGAATGAGTATCCTACGAACGTGCCGTGGAATCTTTCAGGCGCGACGCCGATGATCGTATGCTGAACGCCGTTCAGTAATTGCGTTCGCCCGATAACAGTCGGATCGAAATTGTAGCGATCTTTCCACGTCCGATAAGCGATCACCGTGACGGGATGCGCATTGCGTCCAGTTCCTTCTTCGGGTGTAAATCCGCGACCGAGGATTGGTTTTACTCCGAGTGCGTCGAAATAATTCGCCGACACTATTCCTACTGATGCGCGTTCGGCGCGGTCGCCGACGCTGAGCGTCGTACCGGTGATGCGATCGATGATGAGCGACTCAAAGAGCGTTGTGTTTTTTTCCAGATCAACGAAGTCCGGATAGGACAGCCCGTTGTGCCCGGGAACCCCGCGCGTCGTACCAATGAGCGCGAACATCCGGTCCTGATGTGGCACAAGCGGATACGGCCGAATCAGAATTCCTTCGATCCAACTGAGCACCGCGGCGTTTGTCCCGATGCCGAGTGTTAGACAAAGCACTGCAAGGATTGAGAATCCAGGACTGCGCCGAAGCATCCGAAAACCGAAGCGAAGGTCCTGGAAAAACGTCTGCATTTTCGCTTCGTTCCCGAATTTAAGTTTTATGCGGCCATGCGGTCCTCGACGATACGGCCGTCGAACAAATGCACGGTGCGATCTGCGTGCTGAGCGAAACGATCGTCGTGCGTAACCATGCAAATCGTAGCGCCGCCCTGATGGAGTTCGCGGAGCAGGTGCATCACAGCTTCGCCATTATGCGAATCCAGGTTACCGGTCGGCTCGTCCGCCAGCAGAATCGCCGGCCTGCCGGCCAGTGCGCGAGCCACTGCGACGCGCTGTTGTTGTCCGCCGGATAGCTGGCTCGGCAGATGTTTTGCCCGATGCGCCATGCCGACGCGCTCCAGCGCTTCTGTCACAAGTGCTTTGCGATCGCTGGCACTCGTGCCGCGATACGTGAGCGGTAATTCGACATTCTCGAAAACGGTGAGGTCGCCAATCAAATTAAAACTTTGAAAGATGAAACCGATTTCGCGATTGCGAACGCGCGCCCGCTCCGCGAACGAAAGATTCGCAACCTCGTGACCTTTTAGCGCGTAGCTGCCATCGGAAGGAGTATCCAGCAGACCGAGAATCGAAAGCAGCGTCGTCTTGCCGCAACCTGATGGTCCCGCAATGGAACAATATTCGCCCTCGCGAATGTCCAGGTGAATTCCCGAAAGCGCGTGCGTCTCTACTTCGTCAGTGAGAAACACTTTGGTTACACTGGCGAGCCGGATCAATGGCGCGTAGCCGTTTCCATCAAACTCGGTGGTCGTTTCCTCTGCAGTTAGTTCAGTCGATTTCATGTTGTTTATTGCTTTGATGTTTCAAATCAGAAAATCAGATTCAGAAATCAGCACTTAGTTCAGTCGAATTCGGTCGTGTGAGTCCCAGGCGCTGGTGTCAGACAGGATCACCTGATCGCCTGGCTGCAGTCCATCTACGATCTGAATGGTGTTCACTGAGCTTTTGCCCAGCTTCACCGGAGTACGCACAGCTTCCGAAGTGCCGCTGACGATTTTGAACATTCCGACGGTATTGTTTTCCTGCCCGAACGCCGGACGCCCCACGTAAATGACATCATCGAGATGTTCGAGCTCGATTGTTCCGTCAACGCTCAGATCGGGCCGCGCGCCTTTAGGCAGCGCTTCATCGAAGGCGACTTCGACATTTACAGTCCCCTGTTCAACCGCGGGATCAACGCGCGTGACATGGCCATTCGCGACTCCGTTGCGAGTGTCGATCACGGCTTTCTGGCCGATCTGAATGTCCTTTGCCTGTGTCTCAGCGATCTTGACCTGCGCTTTCAGTTTCGTCGGGTCCGCAACGCGCGCGAGATTATCGCCGACCTTCACACGCTGTCCGATTTGCACAGGCAGCTGCTGCAGGACGCCCGACATGCCGGCGCGCACGTGCAACGCTTCCACCTGGTCAGCTTTCAACTTGGCGAGTTGTTTGGCTTGATCGACCGCGGCCTGCTTCGACGCTAACTGTGGATCAATGGATTCGTGCGCAAACTGCAGCCGCTTTTTTTCGATCTCGTGGCGATTCGCCAGCTCGGCCTCTTTTACCTGTGAAGTTTTGTACTGTAACACGGCGACCAAACCGTTTTTCGCCAACTGATCGTTAGTCTCCCGCTCCATCTTCGCCTGCTCGTAATCTGATTTAACTTTCGCTGTCGTTGCTTCCTGATCGAGCAACTCGCGCTGCAGAGTCGCGCGCAAAGTTGTTAGTTCCGCTTCGGCGGCCGTGGCCTGAAGAGTGGCATCGTGAGCGGCTTGCTCCAGCTCAGGACTTGTTAGCTCCAAAATCACCGAGTCCGCTTCCACGTGTGTCCCAGGCCAGATATTTATTTTTTCCACCCGTCCTTCGGTGTTCACCGGAATCCAGCGAATGTCTTCCGGTATAAGAGTGCCGAGGCCGCGCACCTGTCGCACCATTGGACCGCGCTTAACGGTATCAACCCAGACGGTCGACCGATCGACGCTCGGCACTGCAGGTTTCAAACGCGAAATTGCAACCGTGGCGAGAATCAAACCCAGTAGAGACGCCGCGATGATCATGATGCGCCGCTTGCGTTTTTTAGCAGCGACGCCTGTGCGCGGCACGTCCATTTTTGAAAGATTCGGCGCAAAGCCGGCCGGACGCACAATTGTTTGGTCTGTTGGTTTTCGGTCAGGAATCACGGTTTCGTTAGGTCAGAACAGGGGAAGAGTGTTTAGGAGTTGGAGCATCGCGGATATCCCGGCCACAATTGGCACGATTGCCATGCCAATGAGCGCAGTGAACACACCCGCTTCGCAGAGGAATTCGCGGTTCGCTTCAGCGTCGAAGTAATCGCGGGTGATATCGCGCAATGATTTCGATGTCTGAACGCATCGCGCGCTCGAACGGTTGAGCATCGGCGCCTGATAATGATATTCGACGAGCGGAAACTTGCGCCCGTTCGGTTTGGTGTTTGGCAATGATTTCATTTTCTTTCAGCTCCTATTAGTTAGAGGTGTTAGCCACATTCATTGGATTCAACTTTTCCTGTAACTTCCCCGAGCTAATGCAATGGCCATGCCAAGCTAAAAAACAAAGTCATAAACTGCTGATGCTCAGCAGTTAAAATTTGTCGACCTTTCCGGCGCGCTCTTTTGAATTATCCGCTTCCGGGACTGCATCGTCCCAACTTTGGGAAAATCTAGCGTGAGCTTTCGGCTTGCGCCTTCAACAGTCCAAGCGGGACGCATGCGCTACTCAATTGAGCGGCAGGCGCAGCAAAGCTTGCACGCCCTGGCGATCGTCCCGGTTCATGAGCACCAACGTGCCGTCGTGCGCTTCGGCAATTTGACGGCTCAATGGCAGACCAATCCCGGAGCCCTCGGGCTTCGTGGTAAAAAACGGAACAAAGAGATTGGCGGGATTCATGATGCCCGGACCTTCGTCTTCAACAAGGATCTCGACACAATTTCCTTTCTCGCGCCAGCCAAGCGTGACGTTTCCATCTGTTTCAAGCGCGGCATCAACAGCGTTGTGCACCAGATTGATCAGTAATTGTTCAATCTGCGCCGCGTCTACGCGAATCGTCACTTTCGGACCCAGCCGGACTTGAACCGCGAGCCTAGGTTCCAAATCCACCACACGCTGTATCAGCGGACCAAGATCGATGTCTTGCTTTTGAGGCGGCGGAAGCTTTGTCAGCCGCGTGTAAGCTTGCAGGAAACGGCTCAGCGAATCGGCGCGCGAAGCGATGGAATTCAATCCGGATTTTGCATCCTCTTTCCAGTCCGCTGGCAGAGACTCGCGCCGCAGCAGCGATTCCAGACTGGCCGCGAGCGATTTGATCGGCGCCAACGAGTTGTTCATCTCATGGCCAAGCACGCGCACGAGTCGCTGCCACGCTCGCCGCTCCTCTTCACGCAGCGTGCGACTCAGATCCGTCAGCACGAGCAGTTCGTGCGGTAAACCTTGTTCGCGAAATGTGCTCCGGCGAATGCCCCAACGACCCGATCCGCCCGGAAAATTCAAGGTGATCGGTTCATCGTCGTCCGCATCGAAACAAGCATGAAGTCCGAGTTCCTGCGCGGTTTTGCCTAACAACTTGTCCATCGGTCGTCCCAGTAAAGTTTCACCGGCGCGATTGATGAGCCGGAGACGCCGTTCGGGATCAAACGTAAAAATTGCCACATCGATTTCGCTCATGATCGTGCGCAATAGCGCGGTCGCTTCAAAGGCGCCCAGGCGCTGCTGACGCAACGTTTCGCCGAGGGAATTCACTTCGAGCAGGACTTCGCCCAACGCGGTGCCTTCACGAGCGCCCCTCGCGCGAATGGAGTAGTCGCCCTCCCGTAATGCTGCGAGCAGGTTGGAAAGCGTTTGTAATGGACGAACAGCGTGTTCGCGCGTGCTCCAAATGAATGCAGTTAAACAGCCGACAATCAGAATCGTAAGTGTCCACTGCACTTTCGGGGTGTGATCGCCGAACCAAAGTAGCGCAAGTGCAACTATGACCGCTGGCGCCACCGCGAGAAACGTGAGCCAGGTAATCTTCCCTTCGTAGGAAAGCCGCGCTGGTCCTTTTATTTTGCGACTCATGCCGCTTCGCCGCGTCCGGGTAGCGCACGCATCTCGCGTGCTGGTTTCGGCGTCGCGCCGAAACAATCTTTCGTTATGTGTCGCAGCATTGGCCATTCCGAACGTGAAAGAAAAGTTCGCGATCGCGAGGACGCGCTCGCTCCCGCAGACGTGGGACGAAATGCGTGCGCTACCCAATCATAAACCATATTGTTGCAGGCGCCGGTAGAACGCGCTTCTGCTCAAGCCGAGTGCCTCTGCGGCCTTGCGCGCGTTACCGTCGTTTCGGGCCAACGCTTTTTTGATCAGAAACGCTTCGACCTCTTCGAGACTCATCTCCTCAACGTTCCGCGATTCGGAGCCGCCAGTCGTTAGGCCAAGATCGGCTGCGTGAACTTGCCGGTCTTTCGTCATCAGCACCGCGCGCTCTACGACGTGGTCGAGCTCACGGATGTTTCCGGGAAACCGATGCTGTAATAGACGCTCACGCGCGGTTTCATCGAAACCGCCTACCTGTTTGCGATAACGCTCTGCATGTTGACGAAGAAAGCTGTTCGCCAGCGGCATGATGTCCTCACGCCGATCGCGCAACGGCGGCAATTCGATCTGAATTGTGTTAAGCCGAAACAGAAGATCCTGCCGAAAACGGCCGGCTGCGATCTCATTCTCCAGATTTGCGTTTGTAGCGGAGATGATTCGCACGTTGGCGTGAAGTGTCTTTGAGGAGCCGACGCGCTCGAAATCGCCGGTTTCGATGACCCGCAAAAGTTTTGCCTGTTGAGCAAGCGGGATATTCGCGATCTCATCCATGAACAGCGTGCTCTCATCCGCGAGCTCGAAGCGTCCTGCCCGATCCGTCTTTGCATCGGTGAACGCACCTTTCACGTGACCGAACAGTTCGCTCTCGAATAGTGTCTCGGACAGACCGCCCATGTTGACGGTAATCATCGTTCGGGTCGCGCGCGGCGACAGAGCGTGAATCGCCTGCGCAATCAAACTTTTCCCTGTGCCATTTTCGCCGGTAATCAGCACGTTCGCATCCGATGGCGCGACGCGAGAAATCATTTCAACGACAGGCCGCATTGTAGGGGATTGGGCAATCAAATCCGGCATGGTGCCGCGCAGCATTTCATTTTCCGCTTCAAGTTTCCGCTCCCGACGAAGCGCGGCAGCGAGCTCGATCTGCGTCTTGACGATCGTTACCAATCGCTGGTTGTCCCAAGGCTTGGTCACGAAATCGCGCGCGCCGCGCTTCATTGCTTCGACGGCGAGTTCAATGGTCGCCCAGGCCGTCATCACCACGATTGGCAGCGTCGAATCGATTTCCTGAAATTTCGAAATCGCCGACAGCCCCTCCTGGCCCGACGTCGTGTCGCGCGTGTAATTCAGGTCCATTAGCAACAGCGCGTACTCTTTCTTTTCCAGCGCATGAAAGACGCCGGCCAGCGAGGTGACTCCTTCGGTTTGATAACCTTCGCTCTTCAGCAAAATGCGCAGTGCTTCGAGCACGTCGCGCTGGTCGTCTGCGATTAGGATTTTTGTCACTGACTCTTTCTCAACCGCTTGTTTGCGGCAGTGTCAATTCCTTTGCAATGCCCGTGCCAACAATCCTCTCTCTTATTCAGCTCAGGCAGCGATCTGTGTTCACTCAAAGAATTTCCTTTGTATCGCCGCTTGTGGGATTTGCTCGTCCCGATTCCGGGATGCATTCTCGGACTTTAACCAGACGGCAGGGCTTGCTTTGCACGACACCGTGCCTTGCGCTAACACGTTAGCTTTACTTTGCTGGCGATCCGGAAAGCGGAGGCCACCCGATCGGCCGCAGTTCCGTCGCACCCGAAACTGGTTTTCGTTTCCGTTGCCGCAACTGGTCAAGCGCGAGATAGATTACTGGAGTCGTGTAAAGCGTCAGGATCTGCGAAACGATCAAGCCACCCACGATAGCCACGCCGAGCGGCTTGCGCAGTTCGCTGCCAATACCCATTCCAATGGCGAGCGGCAGCGCGCCGAACATCGCGGCCATCGTTGTCATCATGATCGGCCGGAACCTAACGAGACAGGCCTGGTAGATCGATTCTTCGGGACTGAGTCCTTCGTTACGCTCAGCATCGAGAGCGAAATCGACCATCATAATCGCGTTCTTTTTCACGATGCCGATGAGCAGGATGATTCCGATGACCGAAACGAGATCCAGCTCATTGCCGGTTACCAGCATGGCCAGGAGAGCCCCGAGGCCGGCGGATGGTATTGTAGAAAGAATCGTGAGCGGGTGGATCAGGCTCTCGTAAAGCATTCCCAGGATGATGTAAACGGCCAGGAGCGCCGTGAAAAACAACCACGGCATCGTCGCCCACGAGGCTTGAGCAACCTGCGCAGTGCCAGCGAAACTTCCGCGAATGGTTGAGGGCATACCGAGATCACGTTTCGCCTGCTCGACGATTTGCGTTGCCTCGCTTAACGAAACGCCTTGCGCAGTGTTAAAGGAGATTGTCACGCTGGGAAACTGGCCCTGGTGATTGACTGAGAGCGGCGTGTTGTCCAACTGAAAATGTGCGATCGTGCTCAGCGGCACCTGGCTTCCGGAATTTGATTTGACGTAGATCTTGTCGAGCGAGCTCGGATCGAGCTGGAATTTTGGATCGACCTCGAGAATGACGTGATATTGATTCTGCTGCGTGTAAATGATCGAGACCTGCCGCTGGCCGAATGCACTGTAGAGCGTGCTGTCGACGGCCTGCGGTTGAATACCGAGGCGCGCAGCCGCGTCGCGATCGATTACCACGGTTTCCTGCAATCCGCGAAATTGCTGGTCGCTCGTGGCGTCCTTGATCTGCGGATATTCGTGAAGCTTGTTCACGAGCTTCGGCGCCCACGAATTGAGCTCGTCGATGTTTTGATCGGACAACGCATACTGGTACTGCGCTTTTGACGATCGTCCGCCGACACGAATGTCTTGATTCGCGGTAAGAAAAAGTTGCGCGCCGGGAATTTTCGAGAGCTTTCCCCTCAGACGCGCGATAACTGTGCCCGCGTCATCTTTGCGTTCTCCTTTGCCCAAACCTTTCGGCTTCAAACTGATGAACATGCGGCCGTTATTCAATGCCGAGCCGTTCCCGCCGCCGAAGAACGAGCCGACGGCCTGGACCGCGGGATCGGCCATGACAGTTTTCACGACCTGCTCTTGCTTTTCTTTCATCGCCTCAAAGGAAATGTCCTGCGCGGCCTCTGTGGTGCCCATCATCTGTCCCGTGTCCTGTTGCGGGAAAAATCCCTTTGGCACGATGAAGTAAAGGTAAACGGTCGCGATGATCACCAGCCCGGTGACAATGAGCATGGTGTATTCGTGTTTGAGGACCCACTTCAAGCCGCGTTCGTAAAAATTCTGCATTGCGTTGAAACCGCGCTCGCTCAATCGGTCGAACACGCCGCGCTGCCGATGTCGCTCCTCGCTTTTCAAAAACCGGCCGCAGAGCATGGGCGTAAGCGTTAACGAAACGACACCGGAAACGAGAATCGCCGCGCTCAACGTCACCGCGAATTCATGAAACAAACGCCCGATCAAGCCGCTCATAAACAAAAGCGGAATGAAAACCGCGACGAGCGAAAGACTAATCGAAATGACGGTGAAACCAATCTGACGCGCGCCTTTCAACGCGGCTTGAAGCGGTGGCTCGCCCTTTTCAATGAAGCGCACGATGTTTTCGATCACGACAATCGCGTCATCGACAACGAATCCGGTGGAAACCGTCAACGCCATTAGCGAGAGGTTGTCGAGGCTGTAACTGCACAGCCACATCACGCCGAAGGTGCCCGCGAAGGCGAGCGGCATCGTAATACCGGAGATGAACGTCGGCCAGAACCGGCGCAGGAAGAGAAACATCACCATCACGACGAGCGCCATCGTGATAAGGAGCGTTAGTTGCACATCGTGCACTGACGAGCGGATCGTTATCGTGCGGTCGCTCATTACATCAAGATGCACACTCGGCGGCAGCCAGGTGCGGAGTTGCGGAAGGATCGCGTGAATCTGGTCAGTCGTACGAACGACGTTCGCGTCCGGCTGTTTGAAAATGATCAACAGAACGGCGCGCTTATTATTGAAGAGGCCGGCCTGGTCGCGATTTGCCTGTGCATCGATCGCCGTACCGACATCGCGTAAGGGCACGGCCGCGCCATTGTGATTCGCGACGATGATCGGCTGATATTGGTCGGCCTTCGTTAGTT
>CAWGSY010000005.1:0-131076 GCA_963825355.1 uncultured Verrucomicrobiae bacterium
CGGCCGATCTGAACGTCATTCAAGTTGCCACCTGGGCGACAGATCGCGCTGTAACGCTCGAGCTGCTACAGATGGATCAGACTGGCTTTAACGTTAATTATGACGCCACGTATACGCTACCTGACCTCCCTGAACCGCCCATTGGCTGGCAGACATACTCGTTCCCAGTCGATGCCAATTCACCGACCATTCCACAGGGATGGATCTTCACACGCGGCGACGGCACCCCAGGTACCGATACAGAATGGTCTCCATTCCTTCATCGTATTGATTTGACCAGCATTGGGTTTTACAAGCCAGGATTTGCTTACCCCAGTCTCGGCACTTGGATACTCGGAATCGACAACGTTGAAATCGATTTTCAGCCAGATCAAAGCCCGACGCCAACGCCAACACCCATCGCAACGCCTTCAGCAACTCCACGATCTACTCCATTCCACGCCCGCGTCCGACACTCGCGCCTCGGCCGACACTTTAAATTCTGTCGCGGGCTTGCCCGTAGTGATTTTGGCAGCGAAGGGGATCAGTGCTACCGATGGGGCGCTAAACCGCATCACGCGCTTTTATCGAATTGATTAGCTTCCGGCTCACACCTCGTAAGTAACAGATCTGTTACCTTTTTATTGCAGTGTTTGATAGGTTTTGCCGCTGTTGCTGAAAGATTCCGCTTGCCTTCTTCGCGGGCGACTGCGCAATATTTCGGTTGTCGAACCGCAGAGTGTCAGCTGCGTTTCGATACACGATATCGTGAATGCTGGCACGTAGAAGAGGACCAATAATATGAAAATATCTAATGGAGCACGCTTGATTTTTTGGGTCACGGCCATTTTTGCACTCGGATTTTTGGTGCGAGCTGAATCTGGCCAGAGGCGGACAAGTATACCTGCGCAAAAACAGGCCGCGCCACCGATCCAAATATTGGATCAGAACGGCCAGCCAGCTGTGAGCGGTATCCCATCGCCTAACGGCACGACCGTTAATGTGACGGTGGGGCCGGGTGGCGGGTTCACGTTCGACCCGGACACAGTCAACATCTCGGTGGGTGACACGGTGCAATGGACCTGGGGTAGTAGCGGACACAGCGTCACCAGTGGACCTCCTTGCCAGGCCGATTCACAATATTGCTCGCCTAACGACATGAGTTGCTCTCCGGGAGTCCTTTCCAATTTAGGGACGGTCTATACGCATACATTTACGAATGCTGGTAGTTACTCATATCACTGTTTAGCGCACTGTCTTTTTGGCATGACCGGCGTGGTCATCGTTTCGGGTAATTGCGGACAGTCGGGCTGGTCTGCCGGTCCGGCCATGCCCACGGTGCTGGTCAGAGCAGTTGGCGTTTATTTCCAGCCTGAGGGGAATTTTATACTGTAGGCGGCCGCACCTCGGACACCGCGGGGGACGACTTCCAGCACGTCCTTCAATACTCGCCAGGTTCCAACAGCTGGACGCAGAAGGGTGTGACATTGCCCGACAACCAAATGAACAACATGGCTTGCGGCGTGTTAACCGTTTCGGGGACGCCTTCGATCTATTGCGTAGGCGGTTCTGCTGCCGGGGCTGCCACATCCACCGGGCGCGTGTTCTCCTACAACCCTGTGAGCGATACTGCGGCCACCTTGACCGGAGATGATTGGCCCGGCGCCATGGGAACGATTCTACCGGGTGGGTTTACGGTGGCTAACAACAAGCTCTACATCCTGGGCGGGTTCAATATCAACGTAGCGTCAACCAACCAGATCTGGGAGTTTGATCCTACCGCTGCTGTAGGGGCCAAATGGACACAGAAGACAAACACGCCGGAAGGCATCATGTATGCGCCGACAACCACAATAGGTGGCATCATTTACGTGGGAGGAGCATCGGATTATCAAGGTGGCACGGTGGTGGACACGACCAACTCGTTTAGCTTCAATCCAGTAGCTAATACCATTGGCACGATTGCGGCTATACCGAGAGCGACCGGTGAGACGAGAGGGCTTAACCTCAATGGAAGGTTGTATGTTATAGGAGGCGGCAGAGTTGCGCCCAATCCTTCTAATGAAATTGACATCTACGATCCGGGCACGAACACCTGGAGCACAGGCTTGCCGTTCAACAATGCGCGGCGCAACTTCCCGACCGATACAGACGGCACGACCCACATCTGGCTATCAGGCGGCTACGATGTTGACGGGATCACGCCGCTAGGGTCTATGGAAATCTTCTGCCAAGGCGGTGGAGGAACGCCAACGCCAACACCGACGGCAACGGCTACTGCGACTGCAACCGCCACTGCCACTGCGACCGCAACGGCAACAGCTACCGCCTCAGCATCGCCAACGGCGACAGGCACTGCCACGGCGTCTCCGACGGCGACCGCCACGCCATCTCCAACGGCGACACTACCACCAGGAGTTCGACCTACGCCAACACCACGTGCTCGGCCGACACCAGCGCCTCGTCCATAACGTCCGTAGCCGCTTCGGGGTGCGAAGCGCAAGCGTTGAACGACTATAAGTGTGGTCGACACGTCTCACAGAGACGCGGCTACGGTTGCATTCTACTCGATGGCTCGCCCGACGGGTGACACCGAGGCCGCCCCGGACTATAACATGCGCCGTTAGGAGAAAATCAGTCACGGATTACCGATAGATCGAACGTTCCTTTGTTTGGCTAAAAATTCTGCTTGCGTTGTTTACAACCGCCTGCGCAAATTCCGGGTACTGAGCCGAGAGCGTCAGCTGCGTTTCGACACAACGAAATCCCCAATGTTGGCGCATAGAAAAAGGCCCAACAGTATGAAAATATCTACTGCAGCACGGTTGATTTTTTGGCTCGCTGCTATTTTTGCGATTGGAATTTTAGTGCGGGCTGAATCCAGCGAGAAACAAGCGAATCCGGCGAACACGAAGAGGGCGCCCTTGCGCATTGTCGATCAAAACGGTCGGCCGGCTATCAATGGCGTGCCATCGGCTACCAGCCAAATTGTCGACGTCATGGTGGGGCCGGGTTTCACGTTTTCGCCGGACACCGTCAACATCTCGGTTGGTGACACGGTGCGGTGGACCTGGGCCAGTAGCGGCCACAGCGTTAGCAGTGGTCCTCAGTGCTTCGCTGATTCGCAATTTTGTTCGCCTAACGACATGAGTTGTTTCCCAGGGACTCTTTCCAACGCTGGCACTGTTTATCAGCACACGTTTAACACGGCTGGTAGTTATTCCTACATCTGCTTTGCACACTGTTTCCTTGGCATGGCTGGCGTGGTCAATGTCACGGGTAGTTGCGGACAGTCGGGCTGGTCTGCCGGTCCGGCCATGCCCACCGTGCTGGTCAGAGCAGTTGGGGTTTATTTCCAGCCTGAGGGGAACTTTTATACTGTAGGCGGCCGCACCTCGGACACCGCGGGGGACGACTTCCAGCACGTCCTTCAATACTCGCCAGGTTCCAACAGCTGGACGCAGAAGGGTGTGACATTGCCCGACAACCAAATGAACAACATGGCTTGCGGCGTGTTAACCGTTTCAGGGACGCCTTCGATCTATTGCGTAGGCGGTTCTGCTGCCGGGGCTGCCACATCCACCGGGCGCGTGTTCTCCTACAACCCTGTGAGCGATACTGCGGCCACCTTGACCGGAGATGATTGGCCCGGCGCCATGGGAACGATTCTACCGGGTGGGTTTACGGTGGCTAACAACAAGCTCTACATCCTGGGCGGGTTCAATATCAATGTAGCATCAACCAACCAGATCTGGGAATTTGATCCCAACGCTCCAGTAGGAGCCAAGTGGACACAAATGACAAACACGCCCGTGGGGATCATGTATGCGCCGACAACCGCCCTAGGTGGCATCATTTACGTAGGAGGAGCATCGGACTACCAGGGTGGCGCAGTGGTGGACACGACCAACTCGTTCAGCTTCGACCCTGGCATCAACACCATCGGGTCCATCCCAGCGATACCGAGGGCTACAGGTGAGACGCGTGGGCTGACCTTCAACGGGCAGATGTATGTCATGGGCGGTGGCAGGGTCGCGCCCAACCCCTCCAACGAGGTGGACGTCTGCTGTTGGTCAATAGGGATTCCATTCGTCACCGCACGGCGCAACTTCCCGACCGATACTGACGGCACTACACACATCTGGCTATCAGGCGGCTACGATGTTGACGGCGTAACACCGTTGGCATCGATGGAAATCTTCTGCCAAGGCAGCGGAACGCCAACGCCAACCCCGACGGCAACTGCAACTGCAGCCGCTACAGCAACCGCCACGGCGAGTTCGACTGCGAGTGCGACAGCAACTGTTACCGCTACGGCCACCGCGACTGTGACTTCGACTGCAAGTGCAACAGCCACCGCCACCGCCACAGCGTCCCCAAGTGCGACGGGCACTGCCACAGCGTCTCCGACAGCTAGCGCCACGGCCACGGCATCGCCTACGGCGACACTACCACCAGGAGTTCGAGCTACGCCAACACCACGTGCTCGGCCGACACCACCGCCTCGTCCATAACGCCCGCAGCCGCTTCGGCGTGCGAGGCGCAAGCGTGGAACGACTGTAAGTGCGGTTGACGCGTCTCACAGAGACGCGGCTACAGCGGCATTCTATTGATTGGCCCGATCAGCGCTCCGTTGCGACAGGAGCATATGCCGACAACTGTTGCGGCGCGGTTCGTTCTCTCAACGTCTGGGCGACGCACATCAGGTGATAATCGTGGACCCAAATGAAATCGTCCGGTTGCGCGTTGCGGATGATTGCGTCCGCATACCTTTCGTTTACTTGCTTGTAAGCCTGCCAATACGACGGCTCGAAATTACAAAAATTCTGGAGGTCATGAAACAGCGGCCAGATCACCTCGTTGGAATAACCGTAATAGAATTCGTCGCGCTCACTCTCACTCAGGGCTACTGGCACGACATTGTAACCGGCGTCGCGAGTGGCTTTGGTCAGCGGCTCGTTAGGGATTTCGCCCGCGATTCCCGGCCAGCCAATCCACGTGCCACCGCGTTCGCGCAGCACCGGCTCAACTGCGGAAACAAGTCCGCCAACAGCAGGGGTGACTGTCCAAAGATCCGCGCCTGACGAATCGAGCGCGAACGGCAACCGATTGGAAACAATTATCAGGCGATTCATTCTGCAAGCCATCCTAAATTGTCATTCTGAGCGAAGCGAAGAATCTCTGATTATTTCTGGATCGCCATTAACGGAGATAAGCCACAGATGTTTCGCTTAGCTCAACATGACAGCGCCGTTCAAGAAATGGATTCTAACGATTCAACGAACCAACGAGTCAACGATATAACAAGTATGATTCCATCGGCGCTCGAACACATTCAGGAGATCGCGCGGAGCCGGCCATCGCATGGCCATTTTTCTCGACTACGATGGCACGCTTACGCCTATTGTTAGTCATCCGGAGGACGCGTGGCTCTCAGAATCAATGCGACAGACGCTGCGATCCCTGACTGCGCGTGTGCCGGTCGCCATCCTCAGCGGACGCGATTTGGATGACGTTCGGGGTCGCGTGTACATTGATGGCATCGTTTACGCCGGCAGCCATGGATTTGATATCGCGGCTGCGGGCGGATTACGCAGGGAACTCAGTGCCGCGTATCTGCCCGTTCTCGACAAAGCAGAGATGGAACTGCGCGAAGCGCTCGATGAAATTCCAGGTGCGCAGTTGGAACGGAAACATTTTTCTGTCGCCGCGCATTATCGCAATGTGAATGAAAACGACGCATTCAAAGTTGCACTGGCTATGGACGCAGTGGGAGCAAGACACCGCGAGCTGCGCAGGATGGACGGCAAAAAAGTGTACGAACTGCTGCCCGATATTGATTGGAATAAGGGCAAAGCAATGCTCTGGCTGTTGGAAACTCTGGGTCTTGATGGCCAGAACGTGCTGCCGATCTACGTCGGCGACGATCGCACCGACGAAGACGCCTTGCGCGCGCTCGAAAAGCGCGGGGTCGGGATTCTCGTGAGTGAGTACCCGCAGGAAACAGCAGCGAGTTATTGCCTAAACAATCCCGAAGAAGTTGAGCGCTTCCTGCAAAAGATCAATGATTGTCTGCACACGGCGGAATTGTAGGCCACCTCGATTATTCGGGCGCCCGAGGAGCTTGCTCTTGCCGGGGACTCGCCATGCGTAGAACTCAGGCCCAGTCTGCTGTGCCGGGCAATCTGATCGAGCCTCAGAAAGACGCTTCTCGGATTGCGCACTTAGTAGTATTAGCAATTCTCCGAGCTCTTGTTTCGATGAGTTTCTCAAAGAGCTTTGCGCGACAACCACAAGCCTGCATCAGCCCTCAAGTTGTGGCGTGCTTGCTCGAGATCGCGATTCTCGATTTCGCTTGACTCAAGTTGACAAGTGCCTAAGAAGCTCCTCCTCCGTAAAAAAGTTAGGACCGCTAACTTCCAACTCCTCAAACCCCCACTCCCCAACTCTACATGAAGAAACAGCAAAACAACTCCGCGCACGCGTTTGCCCTTCGAATTGCTCTCGGTCTCGCTCTGACGTCGATCTCGGCGATTCTACTGGCCTCCACACTCCGGCCGCCTGTGGCTGGGCCGCAACCCGACAGACCAGTGCCCGATGTCGTGGCGTTGGTTGGTCCTGTGTCGCAGGACGTCGACCTGAGAGCGCTCCGATACGTCCCGCCAACGTCCGAAGAAGACGAGATTCCTCTCAGGCGCCATCCTTTCCCCTTGGCCGGAGGCCAGATCCAGCAGTCGCCATTCACGGAGCAGTTAATGCAGCGTGTGCTGGCGCCAATTCCCAACATGCCTTCTCCAATGCTGACGTTCGCCGGGATGAACTCAACCCAGAGCGGGTGCGGTTGCCTTCCGCCCGATTCCGATGGCGACGTGGGACCGAACCACTACGTCAATTCGGTCAATTCCTCGATCAAGATCTTTAACAAATTGGGTAGCCCGCTGAACGGCGCCAATGGTACAACTTACAATTCATTCTTTTCCGGGCTGGGCACGGGTAATCCCTGCGGCAACAATCAGAATGACGGAGACGGGATAGCTTTCTACGATCATATGGCCGATCGCTGGGTGGTTAGCGACTTTGCGTTTCCCGCATTTCCCGGCACTTCGTTCTGGCAGTGCATTGGTGTGTCAAAAACCAGTGATCCTGTTGATGGCGGTTGGTGGTTGTACGCGATACAGGTGGATCCGGCTAACCCGACCTTTCTCGGTGATTATCCGAAGTTCGGTATATGGCCCGACGCCTACTACCTGTCGATGAATGAATTTTCTAGCCCCACGACGTTCAATGGCGTCCGCGTATATGCGCTTAACCGTAGCAGCATGATCAATGGCGGCTCGGCTAATGCGATCGGGTTCTCGATCCTCCCTGCCAACTTGGGCGATCAATACAGCTTGGTTCCAGCGAGCTTCCGGACCGGCGGTCCGCCGCCAGCGGGTCAACCGGAGTGGTTCATGGACGTGAACAGCTCCGCGACTGCAGGCACAGTTGAGACCCAAGTCTTCGTTAGGCGTTTTCATGTTGATTTTACGACACCTGCCAATTCCACCTTCGGTGTTGGAGCCACGCATTCACCGGACGGGATCATCACCGTGAACGGCTTCAAGGACGCATTTAGCGCTACCACCAGCCATTTGTGTCCCAACGGAACCACCAACACCACCCAGCGCCTGGACACCTTGGGTGACAAGATCATGTATCCCCTGATCTACCAGAACCGCGGTGGCACCGAATCCATTTACGCCGACCAAACGATTCTGCTCCGCACCGATAACACCCTGACAGGGCCGACGGCTGTGCGCTGGTACCAGTTCAACATGACTGGTAACACGATTCCGGCTACACCGGCACAACAGCAAGATTGGAACAATGGAGCCGACGGGTTGTTTCGCTGGATGCCCAGCATCAACGTGGACTGGCAGGGCAACGTCGCTATCGGTTATTCCACCTCCAGCACGACCCTTAACCCTGAGATCCGTTATGCCGGTCGTTTAGCCGGTGATCCTCCCAATAACATGGCGCAAGGCGAAGCGACGCTCATCACGTCTGGCGGACATCAGACCAGCACCAGTGGTCGCTGGGGCGACTATAGCACGATGTTCGTCGATCCGACTGACAGTTGTACGTTCTGGCATGTGAACGAATATTATACCGCGACAAGTAGCGCGAGTTGGGCCACCCGCATTGGGTCGTTCAAGTTCCCCGGTTGCGTTGCACCATCGCCCACCCCTACACCTACAGCCACAGCCGTAGCGACGGCAACAGCAACAGCACAGCAACAGCTACGTTTACACCTACAGCGACATTTACCCCGACGCCGACGGCTACGGCGACCTTTACCCCGACTGCGACAGCCACGTTCGCGCCTACGGCTACTGCTACCTTTACTCCAACTCCCACCGCTACGGCGACATTTACGCCGACACCAACTCCGGAGGAGAGTCCAACACCGACAGCAACCGCTACCTTTACCCCCACGGCAACGGCGACAGCGACAGCTACGGCCACGTTTACTCCGACCGCAACGGCTACAGCGACCTTTACACCTACGCCTACAGCTACCGCCACATTTACTCCCACAGCTACAGCTAGCTACGCCAACGGCCACAGCAGCAATGGTCACGGTAACAGTGTTAACAACCCCCGTTGGCCCCACCTTCTCGGTTGATGGCATGACGTATAGCTCCCAGCAACAGTTCACCTGGGTAGCGGGTTCGAATCACACCATTGCTACCACTTCACCGCAAACCGGTGGCTCCGGTGTGCAGTATGTGTGGAAGAAGTGGAGTGACAATGGAGCGATCTCGCATGTTGTTGCTCCGACGACCAACAAGACCTATACGGCGCAATTCCAAACGCAATACTTCCTGACGATGAATGCGGGAACTGGCGGGACAGTGACACCAGCCAGCGGCTGGCATAACGCCGGATCGAATGTGACCATTAAGGCAAGAGTCAGTCATGGCTTCAGTTTTTCCGGCTGGGTAGGCAGCGGCACGGGTTCTTACACTGGCCCGAACAACCCAGTTTCAATCACCATGAATGGGCCAATTAGCGAGATGGGTAATTTCAGTCCGTGACACAACTGCTACGAAGTCGACGCGCTAGATCAGGGCAGTTACAAATACGAGCTGGATCTAAAAGCTCCAGCTCGCGCCTTTTTCTATGCCCTGCAAGGACCGGTGGGAGGACTCACTGCACTCCGAAGCACTTCGTGCGAAACCGATCCGAAAGCGCATGCAGATTTCGCAAAGCTTTTGGAGTGCGCACGCGTCGCTTTTCATTCATACTCGCACCTTCATGCCATCGTAGGCGATCCGAACCTCGAGGCCTCGTTAGGTCGCGATTTCAAAAATCTTTGCCGCAATTGCGCGTTCGTCACCAGTCACAATCTACATTGGCATCAAGTTCCAGACATCGAGTGTAGACGGTAAAACCGCTCCGACGCCTGCGACCGTCGGCTACAGCTATTCGACGACCGGCGTGTCTGGGTCGGCTCAAGGGCTCAATCTCGTCAAACAGTAATTAGCTGGTAGGGCGGGTCCCAATGGATCGGGGCACGCCGTTTCTGGACACGCTCGGCTCGCACGGGAGTGCGAGCCCTACCTAAGACTCAAGAGGGATCGCGTGGGCTGGAAGCTCATTCAACAGAGGCATGCTGACGCCGGCTGCGGCGGATAAGACACGAACTACACGAATTTTCACGAATCTCGCAGCGGTCAATGATAGGGCGCGTTACAGGTAGGGGCATCGCGCACAGGAGTGACGCGCCCTACCAGCGCGGCGGCGGGCGGTCGTTCGGACGATAAACCCACTTCCAATCCTCCGGTTGCTGGCACAATCCCTTGCGAACCGGATTCATCAGGATGTGGCTGGTTTTCTCTTCGCGTTCGTGATGGTCGCGCAACCGGTGATCGAAAAAATCGCGTTGCCAAGCGATACCATGTTTTCCAGCGACGAACTTTTTCCAGTTCTTGATGGTTGTTGCCATTCCCGGTTCACGCGGGAATGCCATAATCGCGTGCAGATGATCCGGCATAAGCAGGCACAGGCGGCAATGCCAGACGAATCTCTCGTGGTTAAACTTCATCGCGGCGAGCACGGCATCGCCAGTGTCTGCACGACACAATTGGTTTTTGCCCGGCGGCACGCAGTTGATTGTGATAAAGAACCAACTGCCATCGGCTACCCATTGCGGGATTGTGTGAGGTAGCTTTTTGCGGACCGGGAGATCCATAGATCCAGGCTATCGAGACGCTCGCCGGCAACAAACGCAATTAGGTAGGGCGGGCAATCCTCTGCACGCCGTCTGGACCCGCGGCTCGCACGGGAGTGCGAGCCCTACCTAAGACACGGCGCTCACGGAGTGATCGCCCTACCAACGCGCCCTACCTTGAGCTGCGCGCTTGATTTGATCCAGCGACTGCCGGGTTTTCCAACGCAGATGTGTCGCCGAGTTTTTCGCCGAGATACGCGGCGCGAACGATGCGGCGCATCACTTTTGCATTTCGCGTTTTTGGTATGTCGCCGACGAACAAAACTTCCTTGGGAGCGAGCGCTTTGCCGAGTTGGGCGGCGAACGCGTTTTCTAAATTGTGAGCGTTTCGAACGGCGTTATGATGCGCGCAACGATGGTTTCTTTGCAAGCAGACGCCGGCGAAAGTGCGCGCAGTCGAATCGCGTGGCGGCTTCTGCCGTTTCTGTTTCTGCTTTACGTCGCGAATTACCTCGATCGCACAAACATCGCGTATGCGACGCTTGGAATGAAAGGCGACCTGGGTCTTAGCGATTCAGTGTTTGGCACGGCCAGCGGAATTTTTTTTATTGGATATTTTGCGCTGCAAATTCCCGGGGCGCTGCTGGTGGAACGCTGGAGCGCCAGGCTTCTCCTCGCGACAACGCTGATAATCTGGGGCGCACTCACAACACTCACTGGTTTTGTCCGCACGCCGCTGGAGCTTTACGGCGCGCGTTTCCTGCTCGGCGCAGCCGAGGCAGGCTTTTTCCCCGGTGTGATTGTTTATCTTTCGCACTGGTTCGTTTATCAGGATCGGGCCAAGGCGGTGGCGCGGTTTATGTCGGCTATTCCCATTGCTTACATTCTCGGCGGGCCTCTTGCCGGCATGATCCTGCGTGTTCATTGGCTCGACACTGCCGGATGGCGATGGCTCTTCCTGCTGGAAGGCCTGCCCGCGATCTTACTTGGAATCGCGACATTGTTCGTGCTGCCGGATCGGCCTAACGAAGTGCGATGGTTGCAGCCTAACGAGCAAGGTTGGTTAAGTGCTCGTCTTGCTGAGGAGCGGCGCGCCAAAGCACAGCACGTTACGATTTGGCAGGCGCTTCGGCATCCGGCGGTGTTGATGCTCACTGCCGGGTTGTTCTTCTGTTATACCGGCGGCTACGCCTTTTGGTTTTGGATGCCGACCATGCTTCAGCGGCTCACCGGTTGGACTGATGTTCAGCGCATTGGCTGGATCGGCGCGATTCCGTTTGTTGCGGGTCTCATCGGAATGCTGCTGCTTGGCTGGAACTCCGATCGCACGCGCGAGCGCCGCTGGCATTTTGCCGTCCCACAATTAACCGCTGCGCTAGCGTTGGGCGCGTGGTTCCTTGCTCCGCATTCGATCGTACTGCTAATCGTGGTGTTCACGCTGATCGGCTTCGGAACGGTGGCATATCTGCCATCGTTCTGGGCGCTCCCGTCTTCATTTCTCACCAGCTCGGCGGCTGCAGCAGCGGTCGGCTTCATCAATTGCACGGCCAGCATTGGCGGATTTGTTGGTCCTAAGATCATTGGGGATCTGAGCCAGCGCACCGGCTCATTCCGCAGCGGATTTATTTTTATGGTCGCGTGCTGGATAATCGCATCACTGCTGGTGCTGCTATGCCCGCGCGAGCGGACGACGTAACATGGCCAAATGCACCCTTATAGCGACAGACTTGAGTAGAGGACTGGAGCAGTGCGGAACGGGCTGTAGGGTGCCTCTAGCTTACGCGCTGGTAGTCCATATCGCTGTCATGTTGAGCGGAGCGAAACATCTCTGATCGTTTCTGTTCGGGCAACGATTCAAAATTGATCCGAGATTCTTCGCTTTGCTCAGAATGACAATAAGACTCGGCCCGACATTTTGTTGCGGCCAAATCACTGTTGGCATCTGCGTCGTGTCCATGTCATCCGATTGCTGATGGCGGCGGCGCTAAGAGGAAGTCCGCGGTCGTCTGAGCGCAACATCGAACGGCGCGCCAGTCTTTGCGCGGACGTCGTCCACCGTAACGCCAGGATGCAATTCAATGAGAACGAGGCCGCCGCCTTGTTTCACCTCGAACACGCAGAGATCGGTGATGATGAGGTTGACGACTCCCAAGCCAGTGATGGGCAGCGTGCATTGTTTCAAAATTTTTGGGCTGCCGTCCTTCGAGGTGTGCTCCATCACCGCGACGACACGCTTCACCCCGGCGACCAGGTCCATCGCGCCACCTGGTCCTTTGACCATCTTGCCGGGAATCATCCAGTTTGCGATGTCGCCTTTGTCCGTCACTTCGAACGCGCCGAGAATAGCAAGATCGATGTGGCCGCCACGAATCATCGTGAATGAGTCGGCGCTGGAGAAAAAGGCCGAGCCAGGCATCGTCGTGATGGTTTGTTTGCCGGCGTTGATCAAGTCGGCGTCCACTTCATCCTCAGTTGGGAACGGGCCGATGCCAAGCAGGCCATTCTCGGATTGCAACGTAACGTTCATGCCTTCGGGGATGTAGTTCGCCACCAGCGTCGGGATGCCGATGCCGAGATTGACGTAGTAACCGTCGCGCAACTCCTGCGCAGCGCGCTTCGCCATCAACTCGCGGATCGGATTTTCTTTTTTTGCGGTCGTGCTGCCTCGTACGGTGCGGAATTCAATCCGTTTTTCGTACTTTTCTCCCTGGATGATGCGGTCGACGAAAATGCCCGGCGTGTGGATCTGGTCGGGATCAAGCTCGCCAATCTCGACGAGTTGCTCCACCTCAGCGACGCAGACTTTGCCGCAGCTGGCGATCATCGGATTAAAGTTCCGTGAGGTTTTCCGGAAAATGAGGTTGCCGGACTTGTCGCCCTTCCACGCCTTCACGAGCGAAAGCTCGGCCGTGATGCCGGGTTCGAGCACGTATTCCTTGCCGTCGAAAACTTTGGTTTCCTTGCCCTCAGTCAGTTTGGTGCCGAAGCCGGTGCGTGTGTAGAATCCCGGGATCCCCGCGCCACCCGCACGCAACCGCTCCGCGAGCGTGCCCTGGGGAATGAGCTCGAGTTCAAGTTCACCCGCCAACACCTGGCGCTCGAACTCCTTGTTCTCGCCAACGTACGAGGCCAGGACTTTTTTCACCTGCCGTGTGGTGAGCAGAACTCCCATTCCGAAACCATCGACACCAGCGTTGTTACCAACAATGGTCAGGCCCTTCACGCCGCTGTCGTGCAACGCCGCGATTAGATTTTCCGGAATGCCGCACAGCCCGAACCCGCCCGCAGCGATCGTCATGTTGTCGTGAAGCAGGCCGTTAAGCGCGGCGGTGGCGTTAGGATAAACTTTGCTCATGTCGAGGAAATTTGAATCACGATTACACGAATAACATGGACGAATCGCCGCCAAATTGAAATTCGCTCACGCAGAGATTGTGCAACTACGCGCGCTCAGCAGCAAGTTCGGGGAGCGCGGGCGCCTCGCCCGCACATTTCGGCGCCTCGCCGAAATGACATATAAGTAACAACGCAAGGGTACGCGCATCTGTAAAAGTTCGCGATGGCGAGGGCGCCATCGCCAGCGTGCGAGGCGCACGCGCTCCCCATTTGCTCGCCGGAACGTAATCGCACCCGCTCGCGTTCGGTGGTCTGAGATCGCCGCTAGAGCAGGCGCTCGATTCGCGAAAACGCCGAGACGTCCTTTACTGGAACCATGCAAATCTGGACCATCGGGCACTCGACACGAACGATCGATGACTTCATTTCATTGCTGCAGGAAAACGAGATCAAGTTGCTTGCCGACGTGCGCGCATGGCCAGGCTCCAAGCGTTATCCGCACTTCAACAAGGACGCGCTCGCGGAATCACTGAGCGCGCAAGGAATCCGTTACGAACATTTCCCGGAGCTGGGCGGCAAACGAAAATCCAAACCTGACTCGCGCAACACCGCGTGGCGCAATGCGTCGTTCCGCGGATACGCCGATTACATGGAGACGGAGCAATTCCAAAAAGGAATCGAGCGACTGCTTGACGTTGCTGCGAACGCGGGCCCCACAGCAATCATGTGCGCAGAAGCAGTCTGGTGGCGTTGCCATCGCTCGTTGATCGCGGATTACCTCAAAGCACGCGGGGTTGAAGTGCTGCACGTTCTCAGCGCAAACAAAGTCGATCCGCATCCGTACACACCGCCGGCGCGGATTGTGAACGGCGAATTGAGTTATGGGGCCGATTCGCTTCTGTAGGGCGTTTCTGCGAAACGCCATTGCCAATTGGCGTCCGCCGCGGCAGACGCCCTACAATTTTCAGCGCGGGTCAGTCACGCGCCCGAGGAACAAACAGACGCCGCTGGGCACGTGCTGAATAGCATAAACGAATGGGCGATCGACTTTCACTTCGATCGGCGGCGGAGGAGGCGATCGCAATGCAGTGGCTGCCATCATTGCCACGGCGGTTGCCGCAGCCGCTTCGGTTCCTTTTTCGTCCACCGCGATGAACGTTTTGTGAAAAATCTGCGAGATGTAGAGGTAATCGTCGGGCGTTCGCGGCGCGATCTTATCGAAATTCGCGCTGCCCTTTGGTTGATTGAACGCAGTCTTCATCCCGAGCGCTTCGAATTGTTTGGCCAAAGTAATAGTTGGCGGCTGAAGCTTAAACTTCGGCAGATACAGATCGACGTCGCGCTTTTCGAGTTTTGCGCAGCCGGTAAGGACATCGGCGGTCAGTTTCGATTCCAGCCCGGGTAGTCCATTTATGTCGTCGGGTAAAAGAACGACGAACTGTAGCTCGTTGCCTGCGTACGGAAGGGTTACGACAGTGAATCCTTCGTGCCTTGCATAACCGAAATTCTTATCAGTCTTTCGCATCATCGGCACATCGACAGGTGCGCCGCTAACAAAGAACGGCTCCGATTGCGTCGCGCTTTGAGAAAATTCACTAGCCCACGGCGCTTTCAGGTAAAGCGCGTTCGCCAGGACAAGTCGAGTTGTCTTATCCAACGCGCCTCCGGGAATGAGATCACGAATTCGATCGTGCGTCTGGTCTGCCACCCACTTGTTAATGCGCTGTGTGGCCGCCGCGGGATCAGCTATGAAATCGAGCGGCTCGAATGCCCCGCCGAAATTTTGTTTTACCAATGATAGAAACGTCTCCCGAAAATGGTAACTCTTCTGCGCAAAGAGCCGGTTGGCGATGCTCAACATGATCGGTTCGCTAGGGCCAGCCGAATTTTTTGGAATTTTTTGCCAACTCGGCTGTTTTCGCGCTCATTTCTTCGAGCGCCTTCTGAAGCGCGGAGAACGAGGCGGGCACATCGCCGCTAGCTGGAAAATGCAGAACACGCGCCATCTCCGTGCGCGTTTCGCCGTCGGCGCCGGCGAACGTCATTGCCAGCGCGCTATCGATTGAGTACGGCGAGATGCAGAGGTTTTCGTCACCGGTCGCGAGTTGCCGGTGAAGGTCGACCCCGAGCTCGTTCGTCGCTTTTGCCGCCAATTCAAAACTTGTCGCGCCCTGCGCCATCGTAACGAGTAACGAGCCGAAAACGTGTAAAATCAAAAGACGTTTCATGCGGATGATGAAACACTGAATCGGTCAACGTTGCGACGCGAAATTTCCGGGGAGCGGTCGGCGCGCGTGTACTCTTACGCAGACAATCCGCCTCTCCCCTCCAAAGGGGAGAGGATTGAGGTGAGGGGATTCAGACTTGCGGAGTGCTCAGATGCAACCCTCACCCTAACCCTCTCCCTTGAGAAGGGAGAGGCGAACGGAGCTAGGCCATTGCAGTCGAATGGCCACCACTGATTTAGTGCGCACTAATATCCATGGCCGGTAACCGAAAGCCGAACTTAATCCTGTTTCTTCCCGACCAACAACGCGCGGATACGCTCGCTTGCTACGGGGGCGTGAAGGTTCGCGCACCAAATCTGAACAAGCTCGCTTCTAAGTCTGTGATTTTCGAGCGCACGTATGTCACGCATCCGGTTTGTACGCCTTCGCGGTCATCGCTCATGACGGGAACGTGGCCGCACATCAACGGGTGCACGCACAACAGCGTGCCGCTCGATCGGCGGTTCCGGGTTTTCCCAGAGCTAATGCAAGACGAGGATTATCGGACCGCTTACGTCGGCAAATGGCACCTCGGCGAGGAGGGGCCTGCCGTCCGCGGATTTCAGCATTGGATTTCCACCGATGGTCACGGCGACTACAGCAATTTTCTGATTTCAAAAAGCATTGCGCCGGACAAAGCGAACGGACGATTCTCGGAAGTAGCCGTCAGCAATCTGCCGATCGAGTTGTCGCGGCCAAAGTTTCTCGAGAAACACGCATGCGACTTCATTGAAAAACATCAGCGCGATCCGTTTATTTTGGTGGTTGCGTTCGTGGAACCGCATTCGCCCTACAACGGTCCGCTCAACGATGTGAATCCGCTCGACAAGGTGGAGCTCGACGCGACGGCCATGCTTCCCGAACGCCAAGACATTCCGTTGCGCTACCGTTTGATGCGCGAATGGCAGCAGGCTGAAGCGTTGTTGGACCGGGAGCGGCTGCCGATTCAGTTGTTCTTCGGGATTACACCTGACGAATACCGTAGCATCAAACAACGTTATCTCGGTCTGGTCACGTTGGTCGATCAAAGCATCGGCGCAATTCTTGGTTATGTAGAAAGATGCGGCCTTACGCAGCACACGATCGTGATGCATACGAGCGACCACGGCGACAGTCTGGGCGCACATCATCTCTTCGGTAAAGAGACGATGTTTGAAGAAGCCACGCGCGTTCCATGGCTGATTCGGTTGCCGGGCCAGACGCGGCAGAAGATAATTTCACATCCAGTAAGTCACATCGATTTTGTGCCGACGCTGCTCGATCTTCTCGGTCAACCAAATCATCCGCAGTGCGCCGGCAAAAGTCTGTTGCCATTGATCAATGACGAGGTTGCGGCGGGAAGTCCGCTGAGGACAGCGGACGCTACAGGATCCGTGTTTCTCGAGTGGGCTCCGAACCGGACAAAAGTGAAAAAGGGCAGCAAGCTCGCTCGGCGGCGCATGATCAAGCGCGCGGTCGAAGAATCCACGCGGACCCTTGTTTCTGCCGACGGCTGGAAGCTCTGCCTGCGCGATAAAGATTCGAATGAATTATACAACTTGAATGAGGATTCATTCGAAACGCGTAATCTTTACTCGGATCCGCAATACGCGTCAGTAGTGTCTCGTTTCAAAAACGAGATTTGTCGATGGCAGGATGCGACCAATGACAAGCTCAAGTTATGAGTAATCGCGGCACTGCGATGGAGTAAGGCGCAACGGGAAGTTCCGCCAAACGAGCAGGGGCGCCTTTCCGGGCGCCCCTTCGCGTTGTAGTTCCGCCGTCGAAAGATCAAGCTCAAGGCTTAATCCACATTGTGGCTGAGCTAGCTGCGCCTACTTCATATCCTGGGCCAGGCTCCAGAGTTACCACAACGCTGTAGGCCTGACGGAAGGATGATCCCCTTTGGTCAGGCAACGTTTTTACTTGGATTACTCCATAGCCGGATTGTCCGATGCGGGCCGGAGACACAAGCAGAACGTAATCAACTCCAGCGATAGCGGTCCCGCTGACCTTGAAGTTTACATACCTTCCATCGAACCTGAGTGCAGGCGTCGTGTCCAGTGCAGGCTCCATTACAGGCTTCATCTCTAGGACGAATGAACCTGTCTTCCCACGGGTAACATTATCGGTGCTATGGATAGTGATAATCGGGGATTCCGCAATGTCAGGGCCCGTTGGGGGAGGGGGCCACTTCACAGGGCCCTGCTTCGCATTGGTGACTGGCGCAAGCGCAAACGCAAGTGCAGACACTACGGTTATGAATACGGTGTTTCGATTTTTCATGTGTTTTATCTTCTTTCTTTGTTAGGCCTTCGATGAACTCTCGTCATTGAGAAGTCATTTCCGGCCGTTCGCTGAGGTAATGCGTAAAAGCCGGCGCCAGGTTACGCAGGAAGTTCGCTTCGCGAGGTCGAACCGTTAAACGGTGGAAGCGTTAAAGAGTGGAAGCGGAGAGAGCGCGAATTCACTGCGGTCCGGCTCCAGACGCGAAGCTACGCTGCCCCGAAAGGTTCTCGGAGACAGCGTAGCGCGCGGTTCGTGCACCGTCAGTTTGAGGTTGGCGACTGCTGAACCGAAGGTTTAATCCACATCGTGGCTGAGCGAGCTGCGCCTAGTGCATATCCGGCGCCAGGTTCCAGAGTTACTATAACGCTGTACGCTTGGCGCGAGGATGATGCCCTTTGGTCAGGCAACGTTTTGACTTGGATTAATCCGAAGCCGGATTGTCCGATGTAAGCCGGAGACACCATTATAACGTAATCCACTCCAGCGATAGCGGTGCCGCTGACCTTGAAGTTTACGTACGTTCCGGCGAACCCGAGTGCGGCGCTCATGTCATTGTCCTCCTCAGCTATTTTCCCAAGCCCGCGCACCAGGACGAATGAACCGGTTTTTCCCCGGGTGACATTGTCGGTGCTGTGGACAGTGATAACCGCTTGTACGGGGGCCGAGGTCCGCTAGTGTGGGATCAGGCCCACCCTCCAGATGCTGCCCCGCCTGGAGAATTGGTGCAAATGCAAATGCAATCGCGACCAGTATGCTTGTGCATATGTTATTTTTGTTTTTCATGTGTTTATCTTCTTTCTTTGTTAGGCCTTCGATGAACCCTCCTCATTGAGAACTCATTTCCGGCCATTCGCTGAGGTAATGCGTAAAAGCCGGAGCGAGGTTACGCGGAAAGTTCGTTTAACGAGGTTGAACTGTTAAAGGGTTGAAGCCTTAAAGAGTTGAAGCTGAGAGACCGCGGCTTCACCGGCGTACGGCCCCAGGCGCGAAGCCACGCTGCCCCCGAAAGGTTCTCGGAGACAGCGTGACGCGCGGTTCGCGCACCGTCAGTGTGACGGTTCAAACGAAGGTTTAATCCACATTGTGGCTGAGCGAGCTGCGCCTATTCCATACCCTGCGCCAGGTTCCAGGGTTACCGTAACGCTGTATGCTTTGTTCGAGGCTAATCCCCTTTGGTCACGCAACGTTTTTACCTGGATTACTCCGTAGCCGGAGCGTCCGACATAGGCTGGCGACACGAGCAGTTCGTAGTCAACTCCAGCGATAGCGGTGCCGCTGACCTTGAAGTTTACGTACGTTGCACTGGACATGAGTGAGAACCTCATGTCCTCAGGTGTGTTCCCAAGCCCGCGCACCAGGACGAATGAACCGGTGTTTCCCCGAGTGACATTGTCGGTGCTGTGGACAGTGATAACCGGTGGTGCGGTCGCTAATATGGGATCAACACTAGGGCCACCCTCAAGGCTCTGCGCCGCATTGGTCACTGTCGCAAGCGCGAACGCAAGCGCAGACATTACGGTTATGACTACAGTCTTTTGATGTTTCATCTTATTTACTTTCCTTTTTTGTTTTGGCCTTCGGTGAGCTCTCGTTATTGGGAAGTCATTTCCGGCCGTTCACTGAGGTAATGCGTAAAAGCCGGGGCGAGGTTACGCGGAAGTTCGCTTCGCAAGGTTGAACCGTTAGACGGTGAAGCATTGAAGCGCGTAAATATTGGCCTTCTAAGAATAGCCTCATGTTTCTTCGAAAATTGGAGCACGCGCTGTGGGTCAGAGGCAGATCTGACGTCGCCGTGCAGACGCACGAGCGTCTAGAGATAACTCCAGGAGCAGTTAGGTCCGCGTCGGGATAACAAAACGGAGCCTAACTAGCTTCACAGGTCTTGTTTTGCTTTCCTGCTTTGCGTTTCGATGTGCTCTCGCCATATCGCCACAGCCGATACCGCCGCGCGTCCAAGCCAGGGAAGGAGAAGCAGAAAAGTAATGATCATCGTTCCGCTATCTTGATTGTTCATAGGTTCGATCCTTCCTTTCTGTATTCATCCCGTACTGCGTAAGATTTGGCACGAGGTTACGCGGAGAGTTCGCTTCGCGAGGCTGAATCGTTAAATGGTAGAAGAGTTAAAGAGTTCAAGCGGAGAGACCGGGATGTCGGCTAGACACACGCTACGGTTGTGTGCACGACTCAGCGCAACCTGATTTGCGTTAGCCTATAAGATCGCGCTGGTGAATCGAGTACCCGTAATCCGAGGAAGATTATTTGTGCTTCTCCTCCAGAGTGTGAAGACGGGATCAGCGCACAAAGGAGCCCAGATCGGATCAAGCCTAGGGAGCGCTGGTGTAGCTGGCATTGGGCCGTAAAGCCAACTAATGTACGGCTTTGTAACAGCCGGCTGAGTTGAGATGGAGTTGGGATTGTCGCCAAACATCATTTGAATCAACGCCATTACTTTTCGCGGGTCGGACCGGATAAAGGATCCGTGGCGCTCGGCAAAAGCGTAGTGGCGCGTTTCGCCTCACTTAAGGCTGTCGTTTTTCCCCTAGCGCAGCGTTAGCAAGCGCCAGTTGTTGAGCAAAAGGATTTCCGTTGATCGTGGCCGAGCTGCTTAGAATCTTCCGCTTGCTCACCAGTTGCTTTTGCTGCCGCAATGTCACCGGCAAGGCGTTGGGCAAAAGCCAGTATCACCTGATTCGTAGTCTTATCTTCGGCAGGCGCGACCGCTCTCTGTTACCGCGTTAGATTGTTTTAAACGCTACGTCCGAACTACAGAGATCAGATAGCGCAGTTCGTCTTCGACGTCGCCCGGCATGGCGACAGTATGGGCGATCTCATCGCGCAACAAGGTTTGGTAACGCTGACGAAATCGGTAGAACGCCTGTTTGACTGCGTTCTCGGTCATGCCGAATTCGATGGCGACCTGGGCTTGCGACGGACGGTCTGGTTCGTCCATGAGCATTTTCTTCATCTGATCAAAGAACTGCACATTCCCGGCGCTGCGATACTCTTCTCGCAATCGCGCCATCACTTGCTCCAACACCGTGAACGCCCAGCGCCGTTCGTAGATTTGGTCAGCTGTGAGTCGATCGCAGCGTTCGATCTCAATGCGCTCTCCCTCCTGAATGTCGTCGAATGGAATCAGGCGTTGTCCCTTACCGCGTTTGACCGCCATGGCATGACGCGCCTCGTCAGCAAGAAAATGTTTCACTGAGACAAGCAGGTACGAACGAAGTCGTCCTTTTTCCTTGCACACACTGTTTAGATCTTTGCGCTCGAGTAACAACGCGAAGAAGCCCTGGGTAAGATCTTCGGCGTCTTCAGCGCTGGCACCATGCCGCCGCACGTAACCATAGATCGGCCGCCAATATGTGCGGCAAAGTTTTTCGAGAGCCTTCTGTGCCGCCGGCGATTCCCCCTGCGCCTCGAGCACCACGCTCCAATGCGTAGTAGCAAAGATCCCAGGACCCCGGGCCGCCTCGTCGGTCGCGCTCAGTGACGTCAACGAATGTTCCGTAGGAGGCATATTACCATGCAAACAAACGACGGCATGAAAGGCAAGCCTGTACTGCCCGAGCGCAAATCTGTTTCGAGTTATGCCTCAAATCGATAACCGTGTAGTTCAATTTCTTTGGCGAACGCCTTTTCTACGATTCGCCGTTGTTGGTCGTTGAACACTTCCTGGTACGGCCGCCGGTCGGCGCGATATTCCGACTTCGCTGCGACACCGAGCGTTCCATCAAAAGGAATCTTAAACTCGGCAAAAAGTTCACTCAGCTCCGGAAGAAGATTCTCAAAGCGGATGATTCGATCGACGATGATTTTGCTTCGTGAACGGTCCAGGTACCGGAAATCGTTAATGGGAAATCGTCCCCGCGCGAGATATTCGTCGAACGAAAGTCTGCCGCCTTCGCGTGCGGCGTGCATGTTGTAATGAGACAAAACCTTGTCCCACGGATTTCGTTCTACACAAAATTTGAAGTAGCCATTCCAGACATCCACGGGAACGCGTTGCTTCACCTCACGCGCGGGCATGTGATTATAAAATTTCGTGCGGGTCGTCATTGTGTGGTGCAACGCCGAGAAAAATTTGCCTGGTCGCTCGAGGATTTCGGGAACCGGATTAATTAGGCCCTCGTAATTACGTGGTCGATGTCCTTGAACACTAGGAACAATTGGGGTCACGACGTCCTGCGGACCGCAATGTTTGGACAGAAACACTTCGATGCTGGTGCCGGCAGTCTTCGCGGTTTTGATGAAGATGAATTTGTATTTGCGGGACAGGATCATCGAACGTCGGCCAACGCTGTCACGTTAATTGCGAATCTATTACTGCGGCCTTTCCGCGAATGCCTCGAAGCGGGGATGGCCTCGAAGCTCATTAAGCATAGCATCGACTGACATCGCCGTAGCATCGATGTTGCCGTGATTGAGGTACTCGCGTTTAAGAAATTCAATTGCTTTGGTTTTGTCCCCCAGTCCTGCGTAAATCAAGGCGGATAAATAACCGCGGACAAATTCCTGCCGCGCCTGCGCTTCAATCTGGCGAACAATGTCAATGGCGTCGTCCGGTGAAATATCCGCCGTTCGCTTTATTCCTTGCGGCGTGATGTCAAAAACCCATGAAAGAATTGCGGAAAGTATGAAACCCAGCGCGAGAAACACGACGACTGCTTTCATCATACACGGCGGTGCATCAAACGTCGGCAGAAAAATCGATGCCGCCTGTATCAGTAGCCATGAGGCAACAGCATAAGCGACTTCAACTTTGTAAACCTTCCGCCGTTTCAGCTCGGCAAAAAACCTACTCGCGCTCTTCAGGAAGGTTCGCGCGCTTTTGTTGCCGGCGGGAGTGCCGTTTCCGGAAGTGATAGCATTCCAACTCATGCCGTCGGCAGAAGATGTCATTTCATTCTGCGAGCTTGGAGTTATCGAGACTGAATTGAGCATACGTTCCTCCGGACTCATGACCTTGCACCTGGAGTGAGATGCCGCCTGGGATGCGGCTGCACGGATCCGCCGACGTTGCACATATAAACTCCGCGGCCATACGTGGAAGCGGCAAGCTGCCGGCTCGCGGCGTTGAATGACAGTGCGGTGACCACGATTCCCGTCGGTATGCCATCGCTCATGTTGCCCCATGTCAATCCGCCATTGGTGCTGGCAAAAACGCCCGCATTAGAAGCGGCGAAGATATGTTCAGGATTCGCCGCATCGATCGCCACATCTCGATAGATCAGGTCGTGGACTCCCTCTTGAACCCAGGTTGTTCCCATGTCGGTAGTCTTATAGATACCTGAATTGCAGGCGAGATACGCCGTCCGCGGATCGCTGGGATGGACGCTCACGGCATGAATGGCGGACAGGCTGTCCGTGTGTATCACTTGGAGCCACGTAGCGCCATCACCTTCGCCCGCATTGGATGTCACAAAAACGGCATTCTCATTTCTGACGGCGTAAATCACATCCGGGTTACTTGGAGCTTCGGTGGCTGCGGTAATATAGTTGCCACCGTACTGCGCAAGCGGTCCTCCGATTGTTGTCCAAACGACGGGCGAAGCCGTGGCATCCACGGTGCGAACCACATGCTGGCAAGACGCGAGGAGATGTGTTGGAAACGATGGATTCATGCTGAATGGTGGAAAGAAAGCGCAGTCAGCATCTCCCTCTAACTCAGGTGGAGCGATATTCGTCGATTCGTGGGTCCGCGTGTTGAACCTCGTAAACGAATTCCGATCGTATATGACGTAATATGCCCACGTGCTGTCAGTTGGATCGATGAGATCGTAACTGGAATCTCCGCCGGAGAGCATGTCCCAATGAGCGCTTACGCTGCTGAACACAGCGCCGTTATCTTGTGTTCCTGCCATCATGCTGCCGTCTTCGCTTAGAGCTACACTATACATTAGCGCCCCAGGGAGGTTTTGATTGAGGTTTGTCCAATCCAGTCCGTGGTTCGCCGAGCTGACCACCCCTCCATCATTGCCGCCATAGACGACGCCAGAAACAGTATTCGAAAAGGCGATAACTCGTTGATCGGTGTGTATCGAGCGTCTCGGATCAATATCGCCATACCAGTGACCTATTTCCATCCAGGTCGTGCCTTCGTCGGTAGTGCGGTAAAGAGCCATGTTGCCTCCGAGAATGATTCGTGGGTTAGCAGGATCTACTGCGAACACTTGGAAGCCGATGTTTCCATCAGGATCGTTGCAGCTATCAGCCCCGGCAAAGCATCGCGTTGGGATTTGGAGCCAAGTCACGCCGCGGTCTGTAGACTTATACAGGTTATGGTCTGGGTCTTGTGGCCCCAGAAGGTAAAGCGAAGACCTTCGCCGATACGATGTCGACTTCACTACGCGTAGTCGATTGTGTGAGTGTAACAGGACGTTGTGTATGCTAATCCAGGAGTTGCCTGAATCAGTGCTCTTAAGCGTTCCGCTGTTATCGGTAACGTAAAGCGTAGACGGCAAGGTAGAGGGATCGATGGCAACATCGTAGATTCCCTGCTGGCGCTTTTGACTGAAGGTCGTGCCACTGTCAGTCGAGCGCCACAACCCGCTGGTATTCGCAACGTATAGCGTCGTGCTCAACTCCGAGCCTGAAGCGTTCGGATCGATAGCAATTGCCCTGACGTACGTCCCTGCAAAATGAGCGTCGCCCTGTGGCCTACTCCACGTTAACCCTCCGTCGAACGAGCGGTAGAGACCGACGCCATAAGGTCCGTAGTCCTCTCTTCCGGTGCCTGCGTAAACTATCCTGGACGCATTAGGATCAATGGCAATAGCACTAACACTCTGCGAAGCCCACGCCTCGGACAAATATTGCCACGTGAAGCCGGCGTCGGTTGTCTTGGCCAAGCCGCCGAAGCTTCCCGTATAAACGACGCTCGCGTTAAAGGGATCGACCGCCAACGTCTGGACCATTGCGCCTGCATTTCCACCGTAGCTATGCTCAATGGGAAGCGCTATTGGCCAGGTCCACAACTGCGATATCTCCGGCGCTCCGGGCGACCTGAAACTCTCATTTTGCAAGAGCGGACTTGGAGGCAACACTCGTGCCATCGCGCGCCCCGCTTCGTACGCGGCCGGCGACACGCCTCCTGGCCCGGTGCCAAAAAACCGGTTAAGGAATTCACTACGCTTTTCGATGTAGTCCGGGATCTCTATCGCGCTCCCCCGGCTCGCCATCAACCGTGCTGGTCGGCGTCTAGCTTATCGCGGCGCTGTGCATCAGCGATCGCGCTATACGACATTAGTAACACGCCCATGAGCATCAATGACGCTGCAAAAAGATATCTTTTTGGATTCAGGCATTTTGCGTTCATGCCCGTTCCTTCGGAAACCTTTGTCGGACGTGGCAGACAAAATGCGATGAGCCTGTATCTCAAAGACCTAACAAGGAATATACGGTGGAAGACAGTGGGTCTTTACGCGCCTCGCCCACGAGGCTCTTCAGTAGAAAGTGATACCTGGTGTTAGCTATCGACAGACGCTGACCATGCCGGTCAGCGCACCGCTTTGCTGGGTGTGATGCTGATAAAACAAAAAAGCCGTCACGCAGTGGCCGTGACGGCTTTCTTCGACAGTTGGGTTACTGCCGCATGTAGAACAAATGGCTTACCATTTAGTTAGTTACTAAACAACTACATGCGCCAGGAGCGCAAGGCCCGAGGCAGGCAAGCAGAAGCACAATGATGCTGAGGATCCTATCTGGATCTTTGATAGACATACTTGTTCCCTCGTTTGTTTTGTCCTCCAGTGCGGACCGAAAAGGTATCTCACGCCTCAGCTCTTGCGTTTCAGCTTCGTTTTGGACCGGATTGTTCATTTACCTGTTCCTTCGGAAATTGTTAGCTGGCGTGGCAAAAAGATTTCGAAATCCTTGAAATCCTAACTTTGAGTGATTTCGTCTGCTGTGCCTCTACAACGACACGGCCGAAGCCGGATGTCTTGAAATCGCGAAGCGGACGTTCCACAGCCTATTCGCTATCGAAAAACATTGACTTGGTGGCTCGAATCTTAAAAAGCTAGTTCAGCGTCAAGTCCGCCAATGGTCTCTAATTAGACATTGACCCTCTTCCCGCCCCGGGGAAAACGCGAACGGGTTCGTTCGCAAAAAGAAACGTAATTGCAACAAATTCTTTTCAATCACGTAACCTTTCCCTTTGCGACAGGTTCGCAGAAAGCGAGGGCCTATGCCTACATCACGTGTGACTAACATATCGCGCGCAAAACAAGCCGCTTTTTTCATCGCGGCACTCATTACGTCGCTAGCAATGGAATCCCGATCCGCGGAATTGATTCCACCGAAACCAGATCTCTATTTCAACGATAACGCTGGCGTTGTTTCAAAGGGAGCTGCGTATCGTTCCAATCAAGAGCTCGTGCAGTCTGCGTCACTCAGCTCGAATCGCCTTAAAGATCGAATCGATCCCGTCCGCGATTCCGCCTTCGTGGGTGCTATTCTGAAAGTTCGCCTCGACGACAGAGGGCCCGGAGAGACCGTTCCGCAACAACATCCCGGTGGTGGCGCCTCCGCCGAAACTCCCACTACACGCACTTCCGTCCTTTCCCCTGTCCATCGGCAAGAACACGAGTCGGCCACCCCGGAACGAACAACCCCGGAACGAACGACGCCGGAACGAACAACAACCCCAACCGCCACGGAAGCCGCAAAGCCTGTTCCTTTCGAAGATCACATTGGTTTTGTGATCGCCCTGATTGGTTTTGTGATTGCCCTGATTGTTATTGTGAGAATTCTGCGACGCGGGCCAACCTGGCCCCGCGACAAGAGCTATAACCCTCCGCTTTATCCTCTTCGTATAGCGATCAAGTTCAAAAGTGGCGGCGGCAAACTGCCGGAGGAGTTGGACGGTTGGCAAGCGTCGTTGGGAGGGACCGCGAAACGGTTGGCGCCATTGCGGCTATTGCCCCTTTTTCAATCGCTGGATTCAACCCTTCTCAGTGAACTGGTTGCTCGCGCACAGAGAAACGATTCGCGTTATAAGCCGCCAGACTTCTCGGCCTGGTTCCAAGTCGAAACGCCTGCGGGAGTGAAAGCTTATGAACTGGTCACACCATTGAGAAAACTTGATAATGTCGAAACTGCCTATGTGATGCGACCTGGTCCTCCACCGAGTAGCCTCAAAAAAGATCCGCGCAATTTGGACCAATGTTATCAAGATCCAGCACCCAAAGGCATCGACGCTCGATACGCTTGGGGGTTCGCAGGTGGCGATGGTGCCGGCATTGGTTTCGTAGACCTGGAGCAGGGCTGGAACTTAAATCATGCAGATCTTAAGGATGCCAACATTACGATTATCTCCGGCATGAATAAGGAGAGCTACCCGCATGGAACAGAGGTGCTTGGTGGGGTGTTGATGGTAGAGAACACAAAAGGTGGTAAAGGGATTGCGCCATCCGCCACAGGCCGCGTTATTTCGCAATGGCGCGCCGACGGGACCTCTAACATCGCGGATGCAATTGCGGACGCTGCCGCGAAAATGTCATTGGGCAATGTTAAAGGCGATGTACTTTTGCTAGAAGCACAGGAATACGATCAGGCAAGTGAGACTTACTATTGGCCGGTTGAAATCGCGGAGGCGAACTACGAAGCGATCCGTCTGGCAACCGCGCTGGGTATTGTCGTAGTGGAGGCCGCCGGTAACGGCAGCTACAACTTGGACGCTTACACCGACAACGCACATAAGAAAATCCTTAGGCGTGGATCTGCTGATTTTCGCGAGGATTCCGGGGCGATCATGGTCGGTGCGGGATCTTCGGAAGAACGCAGCAGGCTCTCTTTCTCGAATCATGGAAATCGTATCGACTGCTATGCGTGGGGAGAGAACATCGCGACGACAACCACTAACAAAGCGGGTACAAGCAATACGAGGTATACGTCGAATTTCGGCGGTACGTCAGGCGCGTCGTCCATTGTCGCTGGAGCTGCATTGATTGTGCAGGGAATTGCGCAGGCGGGGCTAGGACACGGACTTAGCCCGCAAGAGTTACGTGACCTCCTCATCAGGAATGGAACACCGTCGAAAACTCCTGCAAGCGATAGGATTGGCGTGATGCCGAACCTCCGGGCAATTATTACAAACAATCAGAGCGTACTGAGGCCCATTCCCAAGCCGACCGTTGGCCCTCCTTAACTTTAACACGTGGGTCACCGATTTCCCGCCGTAGGTTTCGGCAGCGATGCCAGGCGTTCCGAGGTCGACCGTAGTTAGAGTTTAATTCAAAGGCGGCTGAAACGTTATTTTGGGTGGATGCGGAGGGGGACCCCCATCCGGGGCCCTGGGGACGACGACGTCCACAAGAATCGTGACTTCGACGGAGCTGGCGCTGATGTTATTGGTCGTATGTGTTATCTTAATATTTGTACTGAGCTTTCCGTTCTCAACAACGTAGGCTCCAGAGTTCCGTTTGAATGACAAAACCGCTTTCTGAATCCTTGTCTGAATTGGTTTTAGATTAAAAACCACTTCTTTATTATTTTGTACACGAGGTACAATTGTGGAAGAGTTCATTGTGAATAGCTTTGTTTATAGTTTCGTTGGGCTGACACTTCTGGATATTAAATTGTTTTGGTCTCGGCAAGCCGAAAATAGTGCGCACATGTCCGTGAGAAGCTGTGCGGGTTCACGGCTGCTTCTCCTTGCACAATTCTTGAAAGCGTGGATCGCCGCGCAGCGGATCAAACATGGGATCGAGGCGGAGCAGCGCAGGAGTGTATGGAGGCTGGGTTCGGGTAGGGAGCGAGATTGCTTGTCGTAAAGCGGCAATGGCGCGGTCGGGTTCTCCCATGCGCGCCGCAATCTGTCCTAGCGTCTCGATCGCAACAGGACCATCTAATGCGTCTTTCTCGACCGGCATCGTGGCCGCGGCTCGTTTCACCCAACCAAATGCAGCGGCTTTGTCACCAAGACCCATGTTCGTTAGTGCAAGAGTATCCATCAGTTGCCAATTTTCAGGCTGTTCGTTAAGAAAAAATTCCAATTCGCTGCGCGCCTCACGCCAAGTTGTACGGGCGGCGGCATGATCGCCGGCGAGCTCCTGCAACCAGCCTAAAAAGAAGCGCCGGTCGCCCTTATGAAAATCTGACGCTTGATCAAGCCTGGCTAGTTCTTCCTTTACCCGCGGGATGATTTGTCCGGGATTGCGCTCCAGGATTGCCTGGTAGATTCGTGCTGACAAAGTGCTGGAGTCATCGGCATTTGACTGCGGTGATGCAAGGAGCGTGGCAGCTCGTGGAAGATCGCCTTCCGCCTGTGCGATAGACGCCTTCATAGCGAGAATACTGACATCGTCGGGTGTAATATTTAAAACTTGATCAAGCTGCCGGAGTGCCTGCGGGAAACGACGCAAGGCAATTAGAGAAATCGCGTGTTGTATAAGGAGGTTCGCATCGCGTGCATTGAGCCGCTCGGCTTCCTTAAAGTATGTTTCGCTCCGGTCCCACTGGCCGCGCCTGCGTGTAACGTAGGCCAGTAATTCTGGAATGCGGCTGTCATTCGGCAGTAGCTGACGTGCCTGCTCGAGGTAACGCATTGCACTATCGTAATCCTTCAGGCAGGCGTAGTGATAATAGCCCTTGGCCATCAACGCTTCCCCGAGATTTGGTTGAAGAGACAGCGCAGTGTCGGCCGCCTGCCGCGCCTCTTCACGGAGAGCGTCGGTTGGTTGAAGAACTCTTGTGACGTATCCGAGTGCATCCGTGTATGACAGCAGCGCCCATGCGAGCGCGAACTTTGGATCCAAACGTACTGCTTCTTTGAGATATTTCTGTGCGCCGAGGTATTGGGCGGGGGTGTCTTCTGTCTTTAACGTGTAGGCCAAGCCACGGAGGTAGGCATCGTACGCCTCAGGATTATCCGTCGGTTTGGCGGCAATGAGTTGCTGTTCTTGGCCGGTGAGTGTTGCTCGTAATTGCTCCGCGATGGCCCTGGCGACTTCACTTTCGACCGAAAAAATGTCCGTTAGTTTTCGATCAAACGTGTCGGCCCACACGTGAGAATCGTTAGCGGCCTTGATCAGCTGAACATTCACCCGAACGGAATCGCCACTCTTTTGTACGCTTCCCTCCAAAATGTGGGCTACACCAAGTTGCTTTGCGATCTCGGGCAGGTTCTCCTGTGCGCTCTTATACTGCTGCGTCGATGTGCGGGAGATCACTTTTAAATCAGCGATCTTGGATAAGCGGGTCAGAATCTCGTCCTGAATGCTATCGGCAATGTACGCATTCGCTTTGTCTTCGCTGCGATTTTCAAACGGCAGCACTGCGATGCTTTTCTCAGACGCAGGCATTCAAAGTCGGATGTTGACTCGTGAGCGGATGGCAAGCAAAATTGCAAATATGCAGGATCGCCGCCGCTGCGAGCGCGAGCGCGCGTGCGTCGCACGCTGCGTGCTTCCGGGGAGCAACGTTGCAGGCGCGTTGCTAACTCGCGGGTGCCGGGGCGCGAGACCGGTTCGAATGCGAGCATCGATTCGAGCAGCGATTTCAGGCGATGCGGAATATGCGCTCCTTTGAGTTGTTCGACTGGAAGCCGATTTGATTCTTGAGCGCGGTGGATCTCCGATAAGGTATGGCCGGCAAATGGTGTTTTTCCGGTAAGGGCAAACCAGAGCGTTTCGCCTAACGAATAAATGTCGGAGCGCACGTCGAGCGCAGCCCCGAATGCCTTCGGGGCAAATTGTTCGGGGCTCGCGAATGCTGGGGTGCCCACGAATCTGTCATGTGTCAGCGACTTCGAATCCGTTGCGGTGTGAAAAGCTTTGGCCAAACCGAAATCGATTATTTTTACTACTGGAATCCCGCTCTTTCGGAGCGCGCGTATTCTACTTCGCTTAGACCGGGCTTGATCGGTTTTTATCACTTCCGGATCGTCCGCATTCATAAGCATCAGGTTTGCTGGCTTTAAATCGCGGTGCACTAGCCCGTGTTTTTCTGCGGCGGCGAGGGCGGAGGTGACTTGCTGTGCAATTCCGATGGTCGAACGCGCATCGAGTGGCCCGGCGCGGTGAACACGTTCATCGAGAGTCTCGCCCTCGATTAATTCCATTGCGTAAAAGTATTGGCCTGTCTCAAGACGCATTCCGAATTGGTAGACAGTGGCGATGTGTTCGTGTCGCAGTGCCGCAGCCGCGCGCGCTTCGCGGACAAAGCGTTCGCGGGCGTCGGCGCTTCGCTCGGCGATATCGGTTTTGATGATCTTTAAGGCGACTTTGCGTCGGAGCGACGTGTCGGTGGCGCGATAAGTGACGCCCATCGCTCCACGGCCAAGCTCGCAGAAACTTCCGTCCGCGTGACAATCGATTTCATACACACCAAAGCGCGTGCCGCCCCCGAGAGCGTCCCCGGTTGAATCTTGCACCGTTTCTTTTTCGCTGCCGATTCCCGCCTGCAATAGACAAAACATGCAGCCGCCTCCGCCACCGAATGTTTCCTCAAGCGCAGTGCCGCAGGTCGGACAGGTCGATATCTGCTGCGGGGAAGGTTGCATTTGTTTGGCCTAAGTCGCCAGCTTAGTTAGGCGACATCGGGTCAGCGATTGCCCGATCTTGCGCTCAACCTCTTCTTGCGCCTCGGGGGACATGTGGAGCTACTAACTACAAATCTTTCATAAGCCCGCTGCCAGCCTATGTCGAGAATAAAGCTGGCGATAGCTCGTGTCCGAGCACTGCCTAGTGTGCCTGAACGGGTTGATGCATCGGAGGGTTTTTTTGTGGATCGCAACACTAAATCGTCTCCTATGACAATGAGTTCACCGTTAAATGGCGCCGAGGGTTTGATTGGAAACAGCGGTCGTAACACTGCGGATGCTTGCGACAAAAACACAAGCGAAACCAAGGTAGCCACCACCGCGCATTTCATTTTCCTTGCAGCGACTATTTTCATGGAAGTTCAAACTCCTTTCCGAAGCTGATTTCCTCTGCGATCAAGTTTTCGGCGCGAATGTCTGTTTCCTCCGCCGTCTCAACACGTGCCCACTCCGCCTTAATCGCTTCGCCAACTGCGATCGGTAATCCCGTATCCAAATCGTAAACGATAAAAGTTTTCATGATTCAAATTTCCTTTCAGTTGTTTGTGATTTTGATCTTCAGTGACGTACTTCGGGAGATTCGGCGCGATGTTGCAGGAAATTTTGAAAAGAAATTTATCGACTCGCAGAAGGCAGTGAAGCCGCCCAGTTAATAGCAAGCGTTGCGCCTATTCTTACGACGCAAAGGAAAGCCAGACTATAAGGCAGGTGAATGCACGCTCGGCTACCGCGCGGCTAAGACGCGGCACAAATATCGCAGTTCTTCGTCCACGTCTTCGGTTTGAAACACCGTATCGCGCACGACTTCGCGGAGAATCGCGCGATAGCGCTTGCGCAATCGGGCAACATCGCTGCGCAAGGTTGCAACTGGCCGATGTGTTCGTTGCGCCATCTCTTCGTACGGGATTACCGATTCTTCGGTGGCTGAAAGATATGGCATCAAATGGGCAAGCAGGTCTGCTCTGCCGGCGAGCGCGCACTCTTCCGTAAGCCGATCCAGAGCTTGCCTCAAAAGCAGAGCTGCCCACTCCCGGTCATAGACTTCCTCCGGTTGCCATTTTGTTTCGCGTGCAATTTGTGCCTCTGCCGCTGCGGTAGCTTGATCGTCGAGATTGGTAAGGATCATGCCGCCGCCGCGTTTCAATGCGCGTCCCCGATCATGCACATCGGCGGCGAAATGTTTCAGTGTGCCTAGGAGAAAAGAACGAAACCGTCCTTTCTCGCGGTCGGCCCGCGCGTACGCGCGATTCTCGATCAGGTCAGCGAAAAATCCCTGGATCAAATCCCGCGCGTCCTCGGCACCACATCCTTGTCGGCGCAGGAAGGAATAGAGCGGACGCCAATAGATTTGGCATAATTCCGACAGCGCATTGAATGCGTGAGCGGAAACGGTCGCCGAATTTCCCGCCTCGATGACTATTGACCAACGAGTCGAGGCGAATGATTCATACCGACTTTCCGCCTCGCCGCGAGGGGGGACCGGCGATGTTTTCACGTGCGAACAACAATAAGTAACAGGCTGGTTGGTGGCAAGGCATAACCAATATGAGATAGATTGAGGCTAGGGATGATCTCGCTGCAGAAACGTTTCCTGTTCGTTCACATCCCAAAGACAGCCGGTAATTCGATTCAGAGCGTCCTGCGCGATTACTCGGAGGATCAACTAGTTGCTCTACGAAAAGAGCAAGACGGGATCGAGCGTTTCGGACTGCGCAATCCAGAGTACAAGATCAAGAAACACTCGACGCTGAGCGAGTATCATGATGCTTTGGGGAACGAGCAGTTTCAGAATCTCTATAAGTTCACCTGCGTGCGGAATCCATGGGATCGAATGGTGTCGTATTATTTCACGCCGACGCAAAATCCCGAAACTTGGAATACCAAAAAATTCCGCGGGATAATTTCCAAAGCTGTGTCGGTGCCGGACTATTTGCGATTGGAGGACGGCGAAGAGGATCCGTTCGGCAATGCCGATTACATTATGCGATTCGAAAATCTGGCCGACGACTTTCGTGCTGTGTGCGCGGCGATTGGCATTTCGCCACCAACTCTGCCGCAATACAACCGCTCAAGCCGCGAGCATTACTCGAAATATTATGATGACGAACTTCGCGAATTAGTGCGCAGCCGGTTCGCTGCGGAGATCAAGCGGTTTAATTACGCGTTCGAAAAGCAATGAACGGAAAATTTCCTACACGGATCCAGCGCCGCGGGTGAGCTTTGGCCCGTCTTTCGTGTCGCGCACTTCCCAGCCGAGCGTAGAGATCTGTTCGCGCAGTTCGTCGCTGCGTTTCCAATTCTTTTCGCGCCGTGCGTCCTCGCGTTGTTGTGCGAGCTGCGCCACTTCGTCTGGAATGGCGGTGTCAACTGCAGCTTCGAGATCAAAAACGGTGTTGATCCGGTTCCACCAGTCCAGCCATGCACTTGCCGAAGCCGCGTCCATTTCCTTGTGATCCATCGCGCGATTGGTTTCCCTTATGGATTCGAATAGAAAACCGAGCGCAGCAGAAATGTTAAGATCGTCATCGAGCGCGTCTTCAAAATCAGTGGTTGGGCGTTGGGTGTTGGACGTTGGGCGTTGGGCGTTTCCAGTTTTTGCGATTTGTCTCAGCCGCGCCAACCATTCATCGATTCGGGCTAACGACTCGCGGGCCTCATTCATTCCTTCCCAGGTGAAATTCAACGGCACGCGGTAATGCACCCGCAGAAGGGCGTAACGCAGCTCGCGTCCTGTGTAACCTTTAGCCAGAACATCCGGGACGGTGTAAAAATTGCCTAACGACTTTGCCATTTTCTGCCCGTCCACCAGCAAATGCGCGCAATGCAGCCAGTAGCGCACGAACTTCTGGCCGGTGACGCCTTCGCTCTGAGCGATCTCCGCTTCGTGATGGGGGAAAATGTTATCGACGCCGCCACAATGGATGTCGATCTGATCGCCCAGCAAGGCCATGGACATCGCGCTGCACTCGATGTGCCAGCCGGGACGGCCCGGGCCCCACGGCGAATCCCATTTCACGTCGCCGTCTGCTTCGTCCCACGCTTTCCACAACGCGAAATCGCCGATGTGTTCCTTGTCGTATTCGTCATGCTTCACCCGGCCTGTCGATTGCAATTGCGTCAAATCGAAGTGCGCGAGCTTTCCATAATCCGGAAATTTATTGATCCGAAAGTAAACTGATTTGTCATCGGCCTGATAAGCGAGCCCTTTTGAAATCAACACGCTGATCATCTCAATCATTCGGTCGATGTAACGTTGATCGGTCGCGGCCGGGTACTCGTCCGCGCGCTTAATACGCAATGTGTCGGCGTCTTCGAAGAAAGCCTCTTTGAATTGTTCTGTGAACTTTTGCAGCGGAACGCCGGCTTCGCGCGCGCCGCGAATCGTCTTGTCCTCCACATCTGTGATGTTCATCACGCGATGCACTTTGTAGCCGCGCAGTTCCAAGTGCCGCTGAAGCAGATCTTCGAAGATGTAGGCGCGGAAATTTCCAATGTGCGCCCGGCTGTAAACAGTCGGGCCGCATGTGTACATTCTGACTAGACGCGCCGTCGCATCGCGTGGCTCGAATTCTTCAGTTTGGCGCGAGTAGGTATTAAAGAATCGCAACGCCATGTGCAGTACGGTAGCGGCGGTTCACCTGAACCGCCACGGCGATTGAGGTCAATCGCCGCTACCGAGTATATCCACCGTGGCGATGGCGATTGCGGCGATGCCTTCGCCTTGTCCGATTGCGCCGAGTTTTTCGTTCGTTGTCGCTTTCACGCTCACGTCGGACTCGCTTATACCGAGTGCTGCCGCAATTTGTTGTCGCATCGCCGGAACATGCGGCGCGAGTTTGGGTGCCTCGGCAATCACCGTTGCATCAACATTGATGATCCGCGCGTTTTTCTCTGCTAGCAAATTACCCACGCGCTTCAAAATCTCCATGCTGCTGATGCCGCGGATCGATTCATCGGTGTTTGGAAAATGCTGGCCAATATCGCCGGCGCCGATCGCGCCAAGTAGCGCGTCTGCGATCGCGTGCGAGAGAACATCGGCGTCTGAGTGTCCCTCAAGTCCGCGGGCGTGAGCGATCTCGAGGCCGCCTAATATCAGCTTCAGTCCGTCGCCGAAACGATGGATGTCGTAACCGATGCCGGAGCGGATCATGGGCTTAGCCTAACGGGGTACCGAACCGTTAAAGCGGCGTCAAGCCGCCGCACTCCAAAGCGCGCTGCGCGCGCGAAAAATTTGCCACTCATTACAGGTTCAAATCGATCAGGCCGTTTGACGCGACGATGCTGTATTTGTCTTTCATGTTCTCTCGCGGGCGAAGATCGACAGTTCCACCCGCGTTTTCAACCAGGAGCGAACCGGCGGCGATGTCCCACAAACTGATTCCTGTTTCAATGTATGCGTCGAATCGTCCGCACGCGACGTACGCCATGTCGAGCGCCGCGCTGCCGAGCACGCGGCATTTGCGGACCCGATGAATCATTTGCTGAAGCAGAGGGAAATTCGTGTTGATCGTCTCGCCGGTTTTGGCGAGACCGATTGAGACAACGGTTTCGCCGAGGTCCGCACGATCGCTCACATGGATCGGCGCGCCATTCAATTTCGAAACCTCGCCTCGTTGTCCCGTCCACATCTCGTCACGAATTGGATCGTAAATAACGCCAACGACGATCTGCTTGTGCAGGCGCAGCGCGATCGAAACGCAAAAATGAGGAATGCCGTAAAAATAATTCACCGTTCCATCCAGCGGATCGACAACCCATTGATGGTCGCTGGACTGATCTCCCACTATCCCTTCTTCGCCGTAAAGCGCGTGCGGTGGAAATTCCGCGAGGAGCAATTTGCCAATCAGTTCCTGCGCCTGAACATCGATCTCCAATTTGATGTCATGCGCCGCAAAAGCATTGACGCGCCGAGGCTCCTGGAAATTCTCGCGCAATAATTCACCGGCAGCACGGGCGGCGTTCTCCGCTGCATCGAGGTAATGCTTCATCGGGACGCATTACGTCGCACAAAGAATACAAAGTGCACGATTGAATTGAAGTGACGCAAGCGACCGACCAATCCTTATCTGTGTTCTTTCATTAACACTGGGCTTCAGCCCAGTGCTCTGGTCGATGAAAACCGCGAGCCGCTTCAACGGCTTAATCAAGACAACGAAGCCGTTAAGACGGCTAATCAAGAAAGCGTCACGACTGCACCTGGCTAAAGCGAGATGTTAATCGACAACAAAAAAAACCGGGAGGAAAATAAATTCTCCTCCCGGGTTGAATTTAGGATTGTGACCTCGAAGAAATTCGGGGCCGTTAACACAGCGACGGGCTTAATGCCTCTTTTTCTTCGCTGTTTTTTTCTTTGCTGCTTTTTTCTTTGCCATCGACTAATTCCCCCCTTTCAATCCGCAACGCGCGGGGCATTGTGAAGAGTTGGGAATGACTTCACTTATGTGCGTTCAGTAATCATCACATCTTTTTTGTCAAACCTTTTTGTTGCGAATTTAAAAAAATTTTCACCAGATCGCGCGCAAGATTGTTTTTTGGCGCTCGCGAAATATTCTTCGTTTCGCCATCGCGAAACAGAATTAGCAACTCATTTTCGTCCGTCTCCATTCCGATGCGCGCATCGTTGGCGACGATGATATCGCAATTCTTTTCACGCAGTTTTTTCGCGGCGTTTGCTTCGAGGTGATCCGTCTCCGCCGCAAAGCCGACGAGCAGAAATTTGCGACTCTGTCGCCGGCCTAACGATTCGAGAATGTCTCGCGTCGGAATTAATGCGAGCGAAACTCGAGCGGCGGATTTTTTGATTTTTCCCGATGAGACTTCAGCCGGCTTGTAATCCGCCACTGCAGCACAGAGGACGCAAACGTCCGAGCTGTCGGCTTGTTGATGAACAGCTTCAAACATTTCGTCACTTGTGGAAACGGAAATGAATTTGGCATTGCGCGGCGGCGCGAGATTCACCGGACCGGAAATGAGAATCACGTCGTGTCCGGCATCCAATGCTGCTTCTGCGATGGCGTACCCCATTTTCCCGGACGAGCGATTCGAGATGTAACGGACTGGATCGATCGGCTCGCGCGTCGGGCCGGCGGTGATGAGAAATGTCACGCGATCAGTTTGTCGTGCCGGGTGAGAAGAAATTCCGCACGGAACGCGATCTCGTTCACTTTCCACAACCGGCCGAGTCCTTCGTATCCGCATGCCAGCATTCCTTCTTCCGGTCCGATGAATTCTACGCCGCGCGCCTTGAGTTTTTCCACGTTCTCCTGGGTCGCGGGATGCGCCCACATTTTGCCGTTCATCGCCGGTGCGATCAGAATGGGCGCGCGTGTGGCGAGCGCGATCGCCGCCAGCGGGTGACTCGCCAAACCCTGTGCGAGTTCGGCGATTATGTGCGCAGTTGCGGGAGCGATCAGCAAAAGGTTCGCGCGGTCCGCGAGATCAATGTGGCCCGGCCGCCAGCTTTCTTTTTCGTCGAAGAAGCTCGTTATAACGGGATTTTTCGACAGCGTCTGCAACGTGAGCGGCGAAATAAACTCGGTCGCGTCATGTGTCATCACTGTGAAAACTTCGTGACCTTGTTTGACCAGCAGACTGGCAAGCTCTGCGGATTTGTACGCGGCGATTGATCCAGTGACGCCGAGAACGACGGATTTCCTGCCAGCGCGAATGTTTACCACTTTCCGAGGCTTGGTTTTCTCCAACTTATTTCTGGAATTTTTCTCCATGGCAGCGATATCGATCAATTTGGCGTCAGCCGCCTGCTCAAGAACGTTTCAGCAGATATGATATTGCGCACGTTTTCGAGATCTTCTTCGGCTGAACCGCTTACGATAGTGTAACGGTAATCGCGCCATGATTCCATTTCTCGCATGGCGGTGGCGAGGCGCGACTCAATTTGCTGCTCCGTTTCGGTTCCCCGCTTCACCAATCGTCTCCGCAACTCTTCAACATCAGGAGGCATGATGAAGATGTCCGCCAATGCCTTCCGAACAATCGGATCGTCGAAATTTCGTATGGTAGCGGCTCCTTGCGTGTCGATGTCGATCAGGACGTCGACGCCTTTTTTCAGATTCGACAGCACAGGCTTACGTAACGTGCCGTAATAATCCCCATGCACCTGAGCGTGCTCCAAAAAATCGCCGACTTCCAATTTTGCGAGAAAATCTGCGTGTGAAACAAAATGATAATGCGTGGCATCAATCTCACCGGCCCGTGGCGCTCGTGTCGTGCAAGAGACCGAATAAAAAAAGTTCCCCGTTTTTCTCAAAGCTTGAACGACGGTCGTCTTCCCCGCGCCCGATGGGGCGGAAATAACGAACAGAATTCCGTGCCGGCTTAATCTCATTAGCTTGTCATTCTGAGTGAAGCGAAGATTCTCAGACTTCCTCTCTCCTCGCTCGCCAAGCCGATAGTCAGAGATGTCTCGCTTCGCTCAACATGACGAAGAGAATGTTCGCTTCAACAGGTCGCGATCGATTATGAGGCGCGAGTGGTTCATTTGGGCCAGGGGCATTGCTTATTCAAGATTTTGAATTTGCTCGCGGATCTTCTCCAGTTCGGCCTTGCAGCCGATGACGCGTTGCGAAATTGCAGCATCGTTTGCTTTGGCTCCGAGCGTGTTGAGTTCGCGAAAAATCTCCTGCGTGATGAATTCCAGTGTGCGCCCGACCGGCTCTTTGCTGCGCAGGTGATGGGCAAATTGAGCGAGATGACTTTCAAGTCGCGTCAGCTCCTCCGATACATCAGCGCGATCGGCAAAGAATGTGATTTCTTTCAACACGCGCTCGTCCTCGTTAGGCAGCGGCAGCCCGGCTTTTTGTATGCGATCGAGCAGCGCCGCGCGGTAGCGTTTGACCACGTCGGGATGCAGGGCACGGACTTCCTTCAGTTTTTTTCGAATTGCTTTGAGACGGTGAATCAAATCTTTGGCCAGATGCTTGCCCTCGCGTTCGCGCATTTTGATTAGATCTGCGAGCGCCGCACGCAGAGCGCGTTCGACTGCAGGCCATGTATTTTCGGGATCCAACGCTTCTTCGGGGAACCGCATCACGCCGGGCGCTTGCAGGATTGTGGCGATGGTGATCTCGCCGGGCGCCTTCAATTCTTGTTGCAACGACCGCATCGCGTCGTGATACGAACGAGCGAGTTCCGTGTTGAGCGCGAGATTCCGCGCGCCATTCGCGCCACTGTGAAGACTGACCGTTGCGTTGGTGCGACCACGTGAAATATTTTCGTTGATTGTCTGACGAATGCGCGGCTCGAGTTCAACTAGATCGCGCGGCAAATTGACGACGACGTCGCTCTGTTTCCGGTTCACGGAATTGAGCTCGACAGTAAATTTTGTTCCGTCGTGATCGGTCTCGCCACGACCGTATCCAGTCATGCTTCGCATATCTCGGTGCACAGCTTATCGCAGAGAAATGGAAACGTTTCAACGCTCAACGCTCACGGCAACACGACGCGGCAGATGAATTGAAAAGCACCACGCCATCCGCTATGGACGCGCGTGAATCACTGGCAAAAGGAAATCGTCGCGACGGTTATCTTTGCGATTACATATGTGCTGATCAGCGGGCGACAGCTGAAGATTCTGCCTTTGAACCGGCCAGCTGCTGCTTTGCTTGGGGCGGTGTTGATGGTTCGAGAGGGGTAATGACCCCGGAGCGCGCGTATCGCGCGGTTAACTACGACACGCTGGTCCTGTTGCTCGGTATGATGCTAATCTCGTCATATCTTTATCTGGCACATTTTTTCGAATGGGCTGCCGACGTCGTCCTGAGGTTCTCGCACACGCCACAACGACTATTGCTTTTTCTGACGCTTACGTCGGGATTCCTGTCCGCGCTGCTGGTCAATGATACGATTTGTTTGATGCTGACGCCGCTGGTGGTTGCAGTCATCCGTCGCGGTAAACTTCCGCTCCTTCCGTTTCTCATCGCGCTCGCGACCAGTGCCAATATCGGCAGCGTAGCGACACTGGTTGGGGATCCGCAAAACATGATGATTGGACGCGCGGTTTGGCATTCCGATCACGATCCTAACTACCCCTGCCGGAACTTTTATGCTGCTCCTGTTACACTGACAAATTGGCATCGTTCCGTATGACCGCCTCTATCGCGCGCCGGTGAGGTGACGGCATTGCGACCTCATCGATCGATCCAAACCAATGCTGTCCGGGAGCGATGCGCTTTGGCGCGGTGCGTCGATAGACAGATAGCGTGACTAAATGATGGGTGAATGGGAACACCGACTCATAAACGCGCCGTCCTTGGAATCGAGGTTGCTCCAAACAGTTAAGTTCGACCGGCGGCAAGATCCACATTCCACGCCAGCGCTGGCGGGATTGCTCAAGGAGAATCCGGCCGCGGCTAATGATTAACGCATGCGTTTCGATGAGTCGTTTAGTTTCGGGTGTCGACTTCTTTGTTGGGAGTGCAGCCGGATTTTTTGCACTGCAAAAATTTTTCACTGCGCACAGATCGCATTTTGGCTTCCTGGGTACGCAAATGAGCGCGCCAAGATCGAGGAGCGCGGAGTTAAAAATCGCGGCGTCGGATTTTGGGAGAAGAATGGCTGCGTGTTGCCAAAGCATTCGCCGGCCCGGATTGGAATCGATTGATTCATGCAAATTGAAAAGCCGGGCCAAAACGCGACCAGTGTTTGCTTCGACGATCGGAACCGGTTGATCAAAGGCAAAGCTGGCCACTGCATGCGCGGTGTATTTCCCGATTCCGGAAAGTTGTCGCATTTGCTCGATTCCCCGTGGGAAATTTCCGCCATATCGATCCATAACCATTTTAGCGGTAGCATGGAGATTTCGCGCGCGAGCGTAATAGCCGAGGCCTTGCCACGCGTGAAGCACTTCATTCTCCGAAGCGCGCGCCAGTGAATCGAAATCGGGGAACCTGCGTAGCCAGTCGTGATAATACGGGATAACGGTAGCGACCTGGGTTTGCTGGAGCATGAACTCGGAAACGAGCACCGCGTACGGATCACGGGTGCGACGCCAGGGGAGATCGCGCCCATGCCGCCGATACCAGCGAACAAGAGACCGGCGAAAAGCAGGAAGGTTTTCTGGCAATGTCACGATTTGGAAGCGAACGTCCAACGCTGAACGCTGAACGTCCAACGCCGAATTCAGAGTTGAGCATCGGGCGTTGAGCGTTGAGCGTTCGGCGTTTTCCGAAATGAATTCTTACACTCATCTACTTTCGCCTGAGCAAGTGAGAAAGCTTCGCGCTTTGCTTGAGGAGTCAGGCTTCGAGTTCGCGCCGAAAGCGTGGACTATTTTTTTTGCGCAGAAGAACAAGCTGAGCGTGGCGGTCTACGAGAAAGGACCAAAGATTCTGGTGCAGGGCAGGGGTGTCGAGGAGTTCGTGCAATTTGAATTGGAACCTAAAGTTTTGGGCGAAGCGCAACTCGGCTATGAAGAAGTGCACTCGCCCGAAATGTTCGAGCCGCATTTCGGTGTGGACGAAAGCGGGAAAGGCGATTTCTTCGGCCCCTTGGTTATATCGGGGGTGTACGTGGATCGTGGTATCGCGCGCAAGCTCCTCGACGGCGGCGTGGTGGACAGCAAACGGGTTAGCTCCGATACGCGGATTCGCGCACTGGCAGACACGATTCGGAAAACGTCCCAAGGCCTGGTGGAAATCGTTCTGATCGGCCCGGCCAAGTACAACGAGTTATACGAGAAGTTCGGCAATTTGAATCTACTTCTCGGGTGGGGTCATGCACGGGTGATCGAAAATTTGCTGGCGCGAAAGCCGGGTTGCCCGCGGTCTTTATCCGACCAGTTCGCCAACGCGCGTGTAATCAAGGAGTCATTGATGAGGAACGGGCGTAACATTGTTCTTGAACAAAGGCCGCGAGCGGAATCCGACATTGCCGTGGCGGCGGCATCGATCATAGCGCGTGAGGGATTCATCAATTGGCTCGAACGCAAAGGCAAAGAACTCGGTGTGCGCTTGGAACGCGGTGTATCTCCTGGAGTGAAAGAGACTGCAAAAAGGCTGGTCGAACGGAACGGGCCACAGGCACTGCGCGAAGTGGCGAAAGTCCATTTCCGCACCGCGCATGAAATTGCTCCGGACCATTACGCCGCGCCGCCAGCTCGCGAAGATTGGCGTCGGCGCACCTCCTCAAACGTCACCAATTGAAGCGTTGAAGTTCGGGATTCAAAAAATTGCGTTTTTGTGCTTCATTTTGGCCACCGGCGGAGTCACAAGGAACGAATAGTTAAATAGATATGGCGAAATTAACCAAGCGCGACATTGTGGTGTCGATCAGCAATCAGACCGGGATGGTTCAGCATCAGGTCTTCGATGTGGTGCAAAAGACCCTCGATAAAATCACCGACAGCCTTGCCAACAACATACCGGTTGAGTTAAGGAACTTCGGCGTGTTCCTCCCTCGCCTTACGCGACCACGGATCGGACGAAACCCTAATCAACCGGGCAGCAGTTTCGTTATTCCGCCGCGTGCGACGGTGAAGTTCAAGGCGGGTAAAATCATGCGGCAACGCGTGGAAAAGCTCTCTCGCCAGTTAAAAGAAGCGGAAGAGCGAAGGGTCAACGCAGAGGTCGGCGCGCACGCTGGCGAATAACTGGATCTAATCGGACGATTGCGCCTGTAATCCAGTTCACAGGCTCGGATGTGTGTCCTTCACGACTCACGAGAGCAAGCTCTGAATCGTTTGCTCCAAGCGCTCAAAATTAATTGGCTTCGTCAGATGTTCAGCGAACCCTGCTTCTCTGGCCTGATTAACATCCTGTTCGCTGCCGAAACCGGTCAAAGCGATCCCCGGCAAAGGTTTGTTAAGCCGCACTTCGCGCATTAATTCGTAGCCGCTGCGATCAGGCAGTCCGATGTCGCTGATCAGCAAGTCGAAATCCTGTGTGCGGACCTTCTCCACAGCCTGCTCTGCGGAATGGGCAACAGTTATCTGGTAGCCGCGACGTTCCAACATCCTCTTCATGCCGAGACAGGTATCGTAATGGTCATCAACCAGCAGAACGCGCCGGTGATTCGCTACAGTGGCCTCGGGTTTGCGATCAGTTGGTCGATCCTCTCCATGCCCATCGCGCTCAATCGGGCTTTCAATGGTGTTTAGCTCGACTGTAAAAATTGCGCCCTGATTTTTCCCGGCGCTTTGGACGCGAATCTGTCCGCCATGTGCATCGATTAACGTCTTTGAAATGGTCAGGCCGAGCCCGAGTCCCCCAAATCGGCGAGTGATGTCACTCTGTCCCTGTTCAAATGCGTCAAAAATTTTGTCGATTGTTTCGGACTCGATGCCAATCCCGGTGTCGGTAACGCGTATTTCGATTTTGTCCGGAGACGGATTCACAGTTTCGATGCTGATGTGACCTTTCTCTGGGGTGAACTTGACGCTGTTCTTAATCAGGTTCCAAAAAACCTGCTGCAACCGTGCCGGGTCGCCCTCGACGTAGGTACGATCCGCGCGAAGTCCAAAGTTCACGTCCAAGTCTTTTTCCTCGATTTCGTTGCGGCATATCTCGTAAGCGCGCTGGAGGATTTGATGAATCGAAATCGGTTCGAAGCTTAGTTGGAGTTTCCCTTTTGAGATGCGAGTGATGTCCAGCAAATCGTCGATGAGGCGTGCTTCCAATTCGACATTTCGCCGGACCACTTCGAGCGCTTCTCTGACGGGCTTGGAATCCGGCACCTCCGCTTCGAGTTCTCCCACCATGGCGATCACGGGCGTGAGAGGGCTGCGCAACTCGTGAGATAGTTGTGCCAGGAACTGGTCCTTCGCTGCGTTTGCGGCAATTAACTCCTGACGCAGCGTGACATCGCGCGTCTTGTCTTCCACCAGGTAAAGTACGCCTTGGACCGTGTCCTTCGCCCCTTGCAATCGCAGCAGGTTAATGTCGAGGAAATGCGTTACGCCTGATTTATTTTTCAACGGGTGTTCGATGAGTTGAAACGGCGTTCCAAAGTTAAGGACCCGTTCGACCGCCCCTGGAGGCGCAATTCTTACATCATCGCAGGTGATTTCGGTAATGTCGCGACCGGCCGGCAGATCTCCGAAACGTTCAGCCATCCGGGCAAATGCATCGTTGGCATGCAAAAACCGGCGAGAAATAGGATCGACCAGAGCGATTCCACCAGGCATGTTCGCAAGCATTTTCTCGTTGAAGATTACTTCACGCTCAAGTTGCTGCTTTGATTCCAGTTGCCGTTCGTAGAACCGGCTGCCTAACCATGCGAATACACCCGTCAGAACAACCAACCAAGCGGTTAAGATCGTCATTCGCCCGAGAAGATCATGAACCGGTTTGTACGCCACGGAGAGCGGTTGCTGGACTAATGCGGTCCAACCGGTCGATTCTATACGGCTGAAGGAATAAAGGTTGTTCCGGTATTCGAAGTGTCCACTCTTGCTTTGGCCAATTTTGTTGAGTAACTCGCTGCTCTCGGGCGTGCTCGTATTCGAATTTGGCTTGAACTCGCTGGAAAAAAGGGCTGCACCGTTTTGGTCGAGGACCTGAAAAACGAAGTGATCGGAAAACTCGATGGTGGACAACCGCTTGCCAATTCTCTCTATAAGAACCGAGTCGCCGACGAATCCAAGAAGCGTTTTGTCAGGAGCGCGAATAGCAGCGACGATGTTGGCTACGAGGCGGTTATCGGAGAACCTGGGGTGAATGGACGACACGATCGGTTGCTCCGACGCAGTCGCTTCTTCGCGCCAGTAATTCGCCCCAAAGTCTTTGCCGACCAGCTCTGGCGTGGCGGGGATTGATGCGAGCAGAGCGCCATCCGGCCCAGCGAGGAACATTCCATCGACATTTGGATGCGAATAGAAAGCGGAGTTGACCCATTGCAGGGCGGCGGGCGCAGGATTTGGCGCACTGAAAATCCGGGCGACCTCAGGAAGGCTCTCGTAATAGTTGATAATTTCGCTGCTACGACTGAGATCGATTCTGACGACGTGTCCAAGCAATTGCACCAACGTTTGCCGGTCTCGCAAAATGCGTGATTCCAACGTGTCGCGCAGAATCGTGTAGGAAACGATCAGCGTCAGGACTGACGGAATCCATCCCGCCAGCAGAATCGGAATAATGATCTTTGAACGCTCGAAACGCTCGCGCCTTCGTTTCGTCATGAAATTTCCCAATAAAAATGCCGGTGTTTAGCAGAAAACCGACTGAGTCACCGTCAACCTGCTGCTCGTCGCAGGCAAGGAGGAATTGCCGCGGAGAGTCAGCCGATTTTCAGACGGCGACCAGCGATATCGCCAAACCGAGTGGCATCGCAATTACGAACCGTTAAGAGATTGCTGTATATCAACACGATGTGACGGCGGTTTCACCGGTAGCCCGTTTGATTTTTGCATTGACGCAACCGATGGAAACAGCATCATGTCGGCCTGACTGCGGCATCCATTCGCAGCCATAGCAATCTCCATGCAAGAAAGCATCGGACATATTATCTGGTCGACTTGTTACTTAAGCGTGCTCATCGGGCTCTCCGCTTATGGGATTCATCGCTATTTCATCATTTATTTGTATTTGAAAAACCGTAACCGGCCGCCGGTTCCGGCAAGCCACTTTGAGAAACTGCCGAAAGTGACGGTGCAGTTGCCGATTTTCAATGAAGTGTACGTTGCCGAGCGGCTGCTCCGTTCCGTGAGTGAACTTGATTATCCCCAGGAGCTTTTGGAAATCCAGGTGCTGGACGATTCAACGGACGAGACACGCGAGATTACCGCAACCTGTGCTGACGAATTGCGCCAGCGCGGCTTCAACGTCCAACGGATCCATCGAACTGACCGGACCGGCTTTAAAGCTGGCGCCCTCTCGGTGGGACTCGCTGCCGCAGAAGGCGAATTTCTGTGCATCCTGGACGCCGATTTTGTTCCGGAAAAAGACCTGCTCCAACGCACCGTTCATTTCTTTACCGATCCGAAAGTCGGAATGATCCAAACGCGGTGGGGCCATTTAAACCGTGGCTATTCAATGCTTACACGCATGCAGGCGATTTTCTTGGATGGACATCTTTTGCTTGAGCAAATCGCGCGTAGCCGCAGCGGCCGGTTTTTCAATTTCAACGGGACAGCTGGCTTGTGGCGGCGTTCATGCATCGAGCAGAGCGGCGGATGGCAACACGATACGTTGTGTGAGGACCTCGATCTGAGCTATCGCGCGCAACTTGTAGGCTGGAAGTTCATTTATCTCTCTGACGTCGTCACTCCGGCGGAGCTGCCGGTAGACATGAATGGGTTCAAATCTCAGCAGCATCGCTGGACGAAGGGTTCAGTCCAGACGTGCAAGAAGTTATTGCCGAGCGTTTGGCGGAGCCAGCTGCCCTTTCCAATCAAGCTCGAAGCAACCGGACATCTGATGTCGAATTTCGCATACCTGCTGCTCGCAATTCTTTGCGTGCTTTTATATCCTGCCACGGGCGGACCTCCGGTTGGCTGGGTTCGCACACTGCTGGTCGACATTCCAATTTTTATCGCAGCGTCGGCGTCAGTGGGGCTTTTTTACATTTGTGCCCAGCGCGAATTGCATCCCCGAACATGGATCAAGGAACTTCTTTTTCTTCCATGTTTGCTTGCATTAGGAATAGGTCTCTCGCTCAACAACGCGCGAGCTGTGCTCGAAGCGATGATCAACCACCAATCGGATTTTACGCGGACGCCAAAGTACGGAATTGAACGCAAGTCGCAGCCATGGCGAAGCTGTAAGTACCGTCCGCTCAGATCGGCGCTCCCGCTCGCTGAACTGGCGTTCGCCATCTATTTCACCTACTTCGTCGTGTATGCCATCATGCACCGGCAATTTTTATCGGTGCCGTTTTTGATAATGTTTCAGGCAGGATTCCTCTACGTCTGTCTCAGCTCTTTCTTGAGTGGTTGGTCGAAATTTAATATTGGCAGTTCACGGGCGCGGGCCACAATTCCTGCGTGACAAATCGAAATTGTCGAGTACAAGATTCGGCCAATGCTTAGGCCCCTTGCATTCAGTCTTTGTGTACTCGCAGCGACCTCCGCGTTTGCGGTCGCGCCGCTGGACACTTCGAACCAGGTGATCATCAGCGTCCGTGATCAGAAACTGGTGCTTCTGCGCAACGGCAGCAAAGTCGCGACCTACCCCATATCGACGTCAATGTTCGGTTTGGGCGACGCGTGGGGGCGAATGACCACTCCTCTCGGTTATCTGGCGGTAGAAAAAAAGATCGGTGATAACGTGCCGGTTGGAGCTGTTTTTCATAAGCGGCGGTTGACGGGTGAAGTTCTTCAGCCCAACGCTCCTGGCCGTGACCCGATCACCACGCGCATCATTTGGCTTCGAGGACTCGAGGCGCAGAACGCGCATGCGTTTCAACGCTGCATTTATATTCACGGCACACCGGAGGAAAATAAAATTGGTCGCCCCGCAAGTTACGGCTGCATTCGCATGAAATCGAAGGACGTCGCCGAGCTTTACGATCAGCTGCCAGTTGGTGCTGTGGTACAAATTATTCCTGATCGGCTGCCAAAAATGGAAAAGACGAAGCCGCGTCAGGAAATGAGCGGCGGTGTCGTCGTTGCGAACACAACGACGCAACTGCCGCCGCAGGTAGCTGCTACGAACGTTGCAAAGGTAGCGCCGCAGCCGCCACCGCAGATAACTACCACGAAGGTTGCGAAGATCACACCGCCATCGCCACCGCACATATCTGCCACGAACGTTGCAAAGGTAACGACGGAGGCGCCACCGAAGGTCGCTGCGACCAAGGCGGCAAACGTGACGCCGGAGCCGCCGCCGCAGATAAGTGCTTCTATGCTCGCGATGCCACCTGCCAGCTCACTCAGTTTGGAACAAATGCGGACGGCTGGAGCGCTTGCTGGCGCCCGGCAAAGAGCGAAACTAGCAGCGAACAAACGCTTATAACCAGCGCAGTAGCAGCGTTCGCTCAATAAAATTTTTGATCGCCAATGGCCAACACGACATCAGCCGACAAACGTGCTCGACAAACGCTCAAACGAGCCGCACATAATCGAAGCGTTAAAACGCACCTGCGCGGACTGCAAAAACAAATTCGTTTAGCGCCAGAGCGCTCCGCCGAACAGATTCGCGCGGCGATTTCTGCTATCGATAGAGCAGCCAAAAATGGCGTCATTCATCGCAACGCCGCCAATCGTCGCAAGGCCCGGCTGAACAGGACGCTGGCGGCAAAATAGGTCAGCTGTCATCCTGAGCGGAACGAAGCGGAGCCGAAGAATCCCGCGAGAGTTTACTTAGAGTCATGCTATGGGATTTCTCGACTGCGCTCGGAATAACGAGTTCCAAATGCTCGTTGCATATCTTACTGGCCGGATAGATTCTGTGAAATGATTCCCGCTCTTCTACTCGTTTTGTCAGTTGTCGTTTATCGGGTTACGACAGCTTTGCTGATTCATTCCGGGGCGGGCTGGCTTTCTAACTTCGCTCCACTCGCCGCGATTGCTTTGTGTGGCGCTGCTTATTTTCCCCGAAAATATAAGTTCTCCGTCCCGCTGCTGACGTTGTTGATTTCCGACGTGATCATTAATCTTCGTTATGGTGCGCCGCTGCTCGACCCGCAAATTCTCGTCCGCTACGGCGCCCTGGCGCTTGTCGGATGGATCGGACTTCTTTTGCAAAATCGAGCGTCGCTAAAGACGCTTTTGCCTGCATCGATTGTTGCTTCGACGATGTTCTACGTCATCACGAATGCGTTCTCGTGGTTGAGCGATCCCGGGTACGCGAAAAATTTTGCAGGGCTGATTCAGTCACTGACCGTTGGTTTGCCTCAATACAGCGCGACACCTACCTGGATGTTTTTCCGCAATTCACTCGTCAGCGATCTTATCTTTACTGGTCTTTTTGTTGTTTGCATGAGCGCCGGCCGAAGCATGGGAAGATCGCCGGAACGCCCTTCGCAGTTCCGTCCTGTTGCCACTGGATAAGTGATTATGCAGCCGGTGGAGCAGCGCGACGAAGTCGAGATGCTCTCGCTAATGCTGTTGATCCGGCGCTTCGAAGAACGCGCCAGTCAGCAGTATCAAGCGCAGAAGATTGGCGGCTTTTGTCACCTTTACATCGGTCAGGAAGCCGTCGTAGTGGGGGCGATCGCTGCCGTCCGACCGGATGATTATGTAATCACTGCTTACCGTGATCACGGGCATGCCCTGGCCCGGGGTACAAGTGCCAATGCATGCATGGCGGAGCTTTTTGGAAAAGAGACCGGTTGCTCGCGTGGACTCGGTGGGTCGATGCATTTTTTTGACAAGCGACACAACATGTATGGCGGTCACGCGATCGTAGCCGCGCATGTGCCGCTCGGGGTTGGGTTGGCCTTTGCAATCAAGTACCGAAGCGAAGATCGAGTCACGCTTTGCTTCTTCGGCGACGGCGCGATTAATCAAGGATCCTTCCATGAAGCGTTGAATCTCGCCGCGTTGTACAGGCTGCCGATTATTTTCATTTGTGAAAATAATCTCTTCGCCATGGGCACGTCGGTGAAACGATCAACGTCGCTCAAGCAGATCGTGGATCGGGCGGAGGGTTACGATATCCCCGGTGAGATCGTCGACGGAATGAACTTCCGCGAAGTGCGCGACAAAGTTGCTGAGGTCGCCGATTCGATCCGCAAAGAATCGCACCCGGCTTTTCTGGAAGTGCGTACGTATCGCTATCGTGGACATTCCATGTCGGATCCCGCAAGTTACCGAACCAAGGACGAGCTCGAGAAATATCGGCTTGATGATCCAATCATTCGTCTACGCGCGCAGCTTACGCGCGAGGGAAAATTGACGAACGAAAAGTTCGATCAGCTCGACAAAGGCGCGAAGCAAACAGTGTTGGATGCTGTAAAGTTCGCAGAAGAAAGTCCGGAGCTACCGGCCGAGAAACTCTACGATTATGTGTATTTCAACGGAGCGATGGAGACGGACGGCCCTCAGCCCGCAGTAAAAGAACGGCGCGAGGGCGCGCCAGCTCCATCTCAGAGAAGCACATGAGAGAAATCACGTATCGCCAGGCATTGAACGAGGCGCTCGCTGAAGAGCTAGAGCGTGATCCCAATGTTTTCTTGATGGGCGAAGAAGTCGCCGAATATCAGGGAGCGTACAAAGTGAGCGCCGGTTTGTTGCAGCGCTTTGGGTCGGGACGCATCATCGATACTCCAATTAGCGAAAACGGATTCGCCGGCTTGGGCATCGGCGCAGCAATGGTTGGGCTGCGACCAATTATTGAGTTCATGACGTTCAGCTTTTCGCTCGTGGCTTTTGATCAGGTGGTGAACAACGCGCCAAACATGTTCATGATGTCAGGCGGCCAATTTAATATCCCGATTACGTTTCGTGGACCCAATGGCCCGGCGCATCAGCTCGGAGCGACCCACTCGCACGCCACGGAGAATTTTTATGCCAGTGTGCCAGGGTTGAAAGTTTGCACACCGGCGACACCGCGCGATGCCAAGGGCTTGTTGAAAACCGCGGTGCGCGACGACAATCCGGTGTTGGTCCTCGAAGCGGAATTGCTTTACAGCTCGAAGGGAATGGTCGAGCCGCCCGATGAAGAACTTCTCATCCCGTTGGGCAAGGCGGAGGTGAAACGCGAAGGCAGCGATGTCACCGTCGTTTGTTACGCGCAGACTGTCCCGATCGCGCTGAAAGTCGCGGCGCAACTCGAAGAGGAAGATATTTCCGCCGAAATTGTTGATCTGCGCTCGATTAAACCGCTCGACGAGAAGGCGATTTTCGAGTCTGTCGCAAAGACGCACCGCGTCGTGATTGTTGAACAGGACCATCCGTTCTGCGGTGTCGGCGCAGAGATTTGCTACCGGATTCAAAAGAATCTGTTCGATGAGCTGGATGCGCCGGTTCTGCGCGTATCACAGGAAGATGTTCCGATGCCATACAATGAAGACTTGGAACACGCTGTACTGCCGAACGCTGAAAAACTGGTGGCCGCCGTGAAACAGGTCTGCTACGCGTGAGATTAATTAAAGAGTTACAAGGTCAAAAGCAGCCTCATTGTAACGATGTAACACTTGTAACCGTTTAACTTCTTAACATGCCTGAAATCGAGATGCCGAAGCTGAGCGACACGATGACCGAAGGGACTCTTGTCGTGTGGAAGAAAAAGAAAGGTGATCAGGTCTCGGCTGGCGAATTGCTCGCCGAGATCGAAACAGACAAGGCGACGATGGAGTGGGAATCACCCGAGGACGGGACACTCGCCGAAATTTATGTCCAGGAAGGCGGCAAGGTGAATGTCGGCGACAAAATCGCATTCATTCGCGGAGAAGGTGAAGAAGCGCCAAAACAGGAAGCGGCCACACAGAAACAGAAGACGGAAGCCGCGCCCGAAAAGAAGCCGCAATCGGAAACGGAAAAACCCGCCGCGGCAGAGGCCGCAGAAAAAGAAACTGCGCCCTCACAGGAAAAAGGTGGAGAGACGGCTGTGTCAGCCGCCCGAGTTGAGACGACGCAACAAAAGCCTCAGGCGAGAGAACAGAAACCCGAAGAAGCCCGCGTGAAAGCGTCGCCGGTTGCGCGCCGTCTCGCCGGTGAACTGGGTGTGGATCTCTCCACCGTCAAAGGAACAGGACCGGACGGGCGTGTGACCGAAACCGACGTTCGCGCAGCGGCGAAAATCAAAACTCTGGAGCCGGCGCGCCCCCGCGCCGGACATAATCGGGACGAGGGCGTCCCGGCTCCAACGTCTGCGCGCATTCAACTTTCCGGGATGCGCAAAGTCATCGCGCAACGGCTGGTCGAGAGTCTGGGCCCGGTTCCACATTTCTACCTCACGATCGACATTAATGCGGGACCACTGATGGAAGCGCGCGAGGAATTGAAATCCGCGGGCGAAGGCGCGGATGCGGCGAAGATCACGGTGAACGATTTTGTTTTAAAAGCCGCAGTGATGGCTGCGGCGAAGGTTCCGCGTGTGAATGCTTCGTTCGACAACGACGCAATCGTGCAGTACGCGGATGTCGATCTGGGCGTCGCGGTTGCGATCGAAGACGGACTGCTGACACCGGTCATTCGCGCAGCGCAAGACAAATCGCTTCGCGAGATTAGCGCTTTGGCCAAGGACCTGGCGCATCGGGCCCGTAACAAGAGAATGAAACCGGAAGAATTTCAGGGCGGCACATTCACCGTCTCAAATCTCGGCGGCCTCGGCATCGACAATTTCTCAGCTGTCATTAATCCACCTCAAGGCTTCATTCTCGCCATAGGCAAAGTCACAAAAATCCCTCTCGTTGACGACTGCGATCAAGTGATGGTGGGACATCGCATGTCCATCACGATGAGCTGCGATCATCGCGTCATCGACGGCGCTCTCGGCGCCGAATATCTCAAGGAATTGCGTCACTTGTTGGAAAACCCAGCGCTGCTAATGGTCTGATCTGTAGCCGCTTCGCTGTGCGAAGCGCGTCGCCCAGGCGAGCGGCTCGCAAAAAATGCGTCGCCCACAGGGCGACAGCTACAGTGCGGCAGTTTCCCACATCATGAAATCGTCCAGCGTTTGGCGGCTTTTGTCGGCAACAAACTCGATGACGGTTGCATCATCGATGAAGCCGAGGACCGGTGTTGCGTCCGGAATCAAATCGAAGGGATCCATTAGGTAACTGAGAGCGGCAACAATCCACAACAGTGCGTTGTCAGGAATTCGATCGTATTCGCCGCGATGATAGGCGCGAACCAAGCGCAGCATGGTTTGCAGATAAGGCCAATATTCTTTGAACGGCTCCCTTGGCACTGTCGCTGCCTTTTTTGCAGCGTCGTTGAAAAGCGCTAACAGAGTCGCAGAATCATTGAGACAGGCTTGTGCGTCGATCAGAGCCCTGGCGAATGCGTCGCTGCGAAGCGCCGGTTTACGGTAGGGAACGTTTCGCTCAGAATTTCTCGCCGCGGGCCGGGATTTTGGTTGTGAACGCGACTTTGTTTTCCGTGTTTTCATCTCACGAATCAAAACACTTCGACGCGCAGATGAGAAGCAGATTCGTAATACGCCACTGCTACGGTTTTGTTGCCAGAATGAGCGGTGACGGTCCAGGCGCTGCGAGTTTCCGCACTTTTGTAAAGCCAGCGTCCTCCAGCCATTTTTTGATTTCGTTAAAGCTAAACGTGCCGCCTCTTTCGGTGTTGACGAGCATTTGCACCGAAAACATCAGGGAAGGGAGCGGTTTAGTGCGGTCATCATTCACGAGCCATTCTGCGATGGCGATTGTGCCGCCGGACTTTACAGCGCGAAAAGTTTTCTTGAGCAATTGACGACCGCGCTGTTCCCCTTCGCTGTGGAGAATATGGCCCAGCGACGCAAGATCGTACCCGCTGCCAAAGTTCGCTTCCAACAGGTCGCCTTCAATGAAATCGAAACGATCGCGCACTCCAAATTTTTCTGTGATGCGTTTCGTTGTGGGTATCATCCCTGGCCAATCGACTGCCGTAACCCGCACGTGCGGCGATCTCTGAGCCACTGCGATTCCCCAGATTCCGGAACCGGCTGCTAGATCGATCACGCGTAGTGGTTTTTTCGCTTTCGCGATTTTCAAGTGATCGCCCAGCTTTTGCGCGCCGGGATAGCTCATCGGGATGATCGTTTCCACGAGTTGGCTGAAGAATTCGGTGCCCTCGGTTTCCTGATTCACGGCGACCGCCGGTCGTCCGTCGCGCACAACGTCGGTCAATCGCAGCCAACGCGAAATCATTACCGGCAAAATCGATCCGAAGAATCCGGCCAGCGTGCCCGGTTTTTCGCTAATAAGAAATGCCTGGCTCTCCGGGGCCAGGGAGTATCTCGATTGTCGATCTTTCTTTAGCAGTTCCAAGCCGACAAGTGCGTCCATGATTGCACGCAAGCCTCGTGGGGACGCGCCAGTTTCTTTTTTGATCTGCTCAACCGTCTTCGGTCCGCCATGTAACGTATCGAAAACTTTGTTGTTCACCGCCGCGCTGATGATTAACGGCGGCGCATAACCGAACCCGAACTGCTGCAGCCGTTCGGGCGTGAGCTTTTTCGTTTCGCGTTTTTTCATAGATGAAATCGACAAATAATTGGAAATGCACTTTCGTCCAGTCGATCTAGCCGAAGTTGCTGGGTTCCTCTACACTCTAGGAACTGGATGAGCGCAAAATGGAAAACGCGCAAACAAATGGAGGAGGGGGAGCACACAGCGCTCGCGTCTGCTGCTCAAAAATCCGGCGAATCGCGCGGACGACAACATAGTGAGGCGAGTCACGCGTATCGCACCGAATTTCAGCGGGATCGTGCACGCATCATTCATTCGCGCGCGTTTCGCCGCCTGGAATACAAAACGCAGGTTTTTCTCAACGGCACCGGCGACCATTTGCGCACGCGCCTGACACATTCGATCGAGGTGGCGTCAATCAGTCGTACCATCGCGCGTGCGTTGCGGTTGAACGAAGATCTGGCGGAAGCAATCGCGCTTGCCCACGATCTTGGCCATCCACCGTTTGGACATTCGGGCGAGGAGATGCTGGCCGAATGCATGCGCGACCAAGGCGGTTTCGATCACAATCGTCAAAGTGTACGCGTGGTCGAATTGCTTGAAACGCCTTATCCAGATTTTCCAGGCTTGAACCTCACATTCGAAGTGCGTGAAGGTTTGCGTAAACATGAGCGCCCTTACAAATTTCCCGCTCCATCAAGAGAGGAATACGCTAGTGCCTCGCTGGAGGGGCAGGTTGCCGATCTGGCAGATGAGATCACGTATTACAGTCACGACCTCGATGACGCGCTTGATTTTGAAATTTTGACGCCAGCGCGACTGGAAGAGAACGAGGTCTGGCGCAACAGTCATCGCGCAGTGCTTGCGCGTTACACGAACGCCCACGAACCGGACCTGCACAAACTGGTTATTCGCGACATTATTGATCGCGAAGTGCACGACCTGGTTGCTACGAGCGCGGAATCGATCGCAGAATCACGCGTGCAGAGCGCAGACGAAGTGCGCCGGCAAACCACCCCGCTTATTCGTTATAGCGATGAATTGGCCGAGGCGAATCGCGCGCTCCGGAAATTTTTGTATCAAAATGTCTATTACCATCCCCGTGTTGCGGAAGTGAACCAACGCGCTTGCGAGATGCTGCGGCGCGTTTTTGAAACGTACCTTGCCGATCCCGATAGACTGGGCGAAGCCGCGATGCGAAGAGTCGAGAGGGAGGGGCTGCATCGCACAGTTTGTGATTACATCGCGGGAATGACCGATCGTTATGTAATGGAAGAATATGCACGCATTGCCGGTCGGGGCGGGTCACCCGAGCCGCCCTCGCGAATGTGATCACGCAATGAACAGGCGATTGAGGTCAATCGCCCCTACCTACGCGGCGGCATTGCCGATCTCATCGCGTAAATATCTGATGAGAAAACGGAGACGCTGATTGAGCGAGCGCTCTTCGAGCAGGCGTTGCCGACGCAATGGATCGTTCACGAACGTCGAAGCCATCAGGTCCGCCAGCATTTGCAGATCACGCAATTCGGAAAGGTACCGATCCAGTTTTGCGGGAAGCTGACGGCGATCTTGTTTTAGGCTGGCGTAAAGCTCGAGCACTTTTGCGCCCAGGGCTTCAGTCTCCACGGTAGTGGCATCGCGCGATTCTATGATCTCGATGTTGGCGATCGGAAACGGCTTCTCCCGTTCGAAGCTGGTGAAGCGCACACGTTGCAGACCTTGCAGGACCAAATTCGACGTGCCGTCATTGCGTTCGACACAGGCACGGATCAATCCGGCGGTGGCGAGATGGAAAAAATCCTCACGGTCATGCCAATCCGGGCAGATCGGCTTGATCAATGTCACGCAAAACATCCGATGCTCTCGAAGCGCGTGCTCCAGCATCTTGCGATAGCGAGCCTCGAAAATGTAAAGCGGCAGCAGCGCATGCGGAAACAGCACGGCTCCCGGAAGCGGCATAATGGGCAATTGCTCGGGTAAAGTTACGGATGAGGACATGTTCGGCTTCTGTACCTTATGCGTGTCGAGCAAAGGGCAAGTGTCGCGGGTGAACAGCCTCGGACGGTTCACAAGTTCACGCACTAAAGCCCAACGCGCGGAGTTGTTCTATCGACAGTTGTCCTTCGATGTCGGTCGCCGCACGGAGTGATGCGTAAATCAATACAGAGCCGGCGCGCGCCAGCAGGACCCGAGAAATCGCGCCGAGTTTGCCGATGCCCATAACGGCAAGTGAAAGATTCAAACGGCTGCTTGTCATGAATTCGAGCAAACGTCCAAGTTCCATTGGCGTTTCCGTGCGTGTAGCAACTTTGAAAATGTCCGCGCGAAGCGCTGCCGCTTCGTGCGCTTTGGTCTCGAGTAATCGCGCGGTCGGTGTCGATTTCAGATCGTGCAATGAAATGATTCGCCGGACCTTTTTCGCTTTGGCGATCGCGAGCAACGCTCGCAGTGCACTGGCTGAGCGTAACTCGATGTCGATATAATCGGCGTGATTCAAGAATCGAGCGAGCAGATCCCGCCGTTGCCGCAGTGGAAGTTTGTTAGCGCCACCTTCGCGCGGGTCTCGTGCTGTGATAATGACCGGACTGCGCAGGCTTGGTAACACCTTTTCCACTTGATCGGTCATGCCTGCCAGACGATCCAATCGCACTTCAAATAAATCCGGCGGCTTGCGCATCCGCACGGCGAGTTCCAAATCGTCGCCCGATGCGATCACACCGACAACCCGCGGTCGCCTCTTGGTCGAGTGACCCGCCATCATTCTTTCGTCACTGACGGCGCAACCATTCTCTCGACATACTTGGCCAAAATATCGAACTCGAGATTTACGAGATCGCCGGTGTTTGCATCATCGAGGTTCGTATGGCGTTTAGTGTAGGGAATGACCCATACCGCAAAGCTCCTCGGAAGGACTGCGGCAACGGTAAGACTGATTCCATTGACAGTGATCGAACCCTTGGAAGCCACATAATGCTTGGAGTTTTCGGGTAATTCGACCTCCAGCCGGACGTCTGCGCCTTTTGTATCGAACGCAATGATGCGCGAGACACAATCGACGTGACCTTGAACGAAATGTCCGCCGAGGCGTCCGTTGGCGCGCAAAGCCTTCTCCAGATTTAAGCGGCTGTTTTCGCGTAGTTGCTTCAAATTAGTGCGAGCAATTGTTTCCTCGAGCAAATCGAAAGTCAGCCCGTCACCGCAGCGCGAAGTCAACGTAAGACAACAGCCATTCACAGCGATACTCTCACCGGGTTGCGTCTCTCGCGCGGTGCGCGGCGCAGCTATCTGTAAAGTTGTGCCGCGATCACTCGCGATCGTCGCGACAACTGTGCCGACTTCTTCGATTAATCCGGTAAACACGAACCTAGCGTAATGGTCGACGGCCAATAGCCAATACCGAATTGCTGATTGCCGACACAGGACGAATCAGCTATCGCCTTTCGCGCATGCAAACTCCGTCGGTGTTCGGTATCCCAGTCGATTTCATTTTGTTTGGACTAACATTGGCCGGTGTCGCCGTTTTCCATAAGTGCACGATGCCTGTCGCTCTGACGGGATTGGGCACGATCGTTGTTTACAAAATTGCGTTCACGGGTTTCAAAACCGGTCAAGGGGTGCTGGGTTTTATTTCTCATGTCGGAGGCGGCTCGATGATTTGGTTTGGATCGTCGGCAGGCGTCGCAATTTCGAGTATTTTTCCAGAGGCCAAATTGGCGTTCGCCTGGATCAAGCGCGGGTGGTTTGTGGTTTTGGCATATTTGGTCGGGTTCGCTGCGATGCTCGCGGTGATCGGGTGGCATCCTGATCCAACGGAGCGGTCCAAGCACGGGCGACCCGAACAGCTGGCTGAGCCATTGACTTCTGTTGAATCAAGGAAAGCGAGATGGCAGATCCTTTAAAGAAAATCCCGCATACGACCTTCCAGCGCTTTTTCCGCACGGAGACGCTCGGCGGTCTGGTTTTGCTGGGATTTGGTTTGGCCGCACTCGCGATTGCCAATTCGCCGTTGTCCGCAGCTTACAACCATCTTTGGGAAATACCGCTGACACTCGGGATTTCTTCTCACGAGCTTTCGTTGAGCCTGCACGATTGGATTAATGATGGCCTGATGGCCGTGTTTTTTCTTCTGGTCGGCCTTGAAATCAAACGCGAATTGCTGGCGGGTGAGCTGTCCTCTGGCCGGCAGGCAGCGCTCCCAGTCGCGTGCGCAATTGGTGGAATGGTTGTGCCCGCGCTGATTTATTTGATTTTCAATCTGCGCGGACCGGGTGCGCACGGTTGGGGAATTCCGATGGCAACCGACATAGCATTTGCCCTGGGTGCACTCAATTTGATCGCTCCACAGGCGCCAATCGGCGCAAAAGTGCTGCTGACCGCCCTGGCCATCGTCGACGACATGGGAGCGGTGCTTGTTATCTCACTTTTTTATTCCAACGGGATCGTCTGGAGCGCGCTGGGCGGCGCGGCGGTTACTCTGTTCGTGTTGATTGGATTCAATCTAATCGGTATTCGTCGTCTGTGGCCATACCTGCTGGTTGGAATCGTCCTATGGTATTTTGTTCATGCCTCTGGCGTCCACGCCACCATCGCAGGCGTTGCCCTCGCTTTCATCATTCCTACACGCTCGCGCATCAACGCGCGGGAATTCTCCAGAGAAGCGCGCTCGCTGCTGAATCAATTCGATCGTACGGAAACCGGCGACCTTGTTGTTTTGACCAGCAAAAGTCAACAGGAAGCAGTGTTTGCGCTTGAGCGCGCGAGCGAAGGTGTGACGGCCCCGCTCCTCAGACTCGAGCACGCGTTGCACAATATCTCGGCGTTCGTGGTGATGCCGTTGTTCGCTTTTGCGAATGCTGGAGTCAAAATTGATATGTCACTCCAGCATTCAGAGATTGGGTTCGGAATATTGGCGGGGCTATTGTTCGGCAAACCACTTGGGATTATGATGTTTGCGTTGATTGCTGTGAAGACGGGGATTGCGAGGCTTCCTCAGGGTGTGAACTGGAGATCTTTGCTCGGGTACGGCCTTCTCGCCGGAATCGGTTTCACGATGTCACTATTCATTGCCATGCTGGCGTTCGACGATACCGCTTCGGTGAATGCAGCTAAACGAGGCATTATCATTGCTTCCCTTCTAGCCGGAGTTGCCGGGGCAGTGATGCTGCGGACGGGTCGAGTTTTGCGCGATGCCAAGTAGTTCGCAAAAATCCCACGTGTCTCGTGAAAGACAGGCGTCTCACGTGGTGGGGTGGCAAGGCGGGCGCGTTGCCATTCTGTGCGGTGTTCTTTTCCTCTCCGGCACGGGCGCCCTCATTTTCGAAACACTGTGGCTACGACTTAGTGGCTTGGCCTTTGGTAACTCGACCTGGGCCGCAGCGTTGATTCTCTCCAGTTTCATGGCGGGCCTGGCTTTGGGAAACGCATTGGCTGCGTCATCGAGAATCCGGCGGTGGCGACCGCTGCATTTCTACGTTGTCCTGGAGCTCTTCGTCGCACTCTTTGGTTGCACGATTGTTTTTGGCCTTCCCCTCCTTGGCGATTTGATGCGGCCCGTGTGGCAAATGCTGTGGAATTATCAGCCGACGCTGCTGGGCCTGCGGTTCGTGTTTTCGTTCCTGATTTTGCTGGTGCCAACAACAGCCATGGGTTTGACGCTGCCGGTGCTCATTGAGGACCCCCTGCTGCGACAAACAGAGTTCGGCCGCGCGATTGGTTTTCTTTACGGGTCAAACACGCTGGGAGCGATGCTTGGCGCGATTCTCGGCGAAGCTTATTTGATCGGCGCGTTTGGACTGTACGGCACAAGTTTGGCGGCCGCGGCGACGGTGTGCATTGCTGCGGGGATTGCCTTGTTAGTCGCGAGATTTGGAGCGACGCAATACATTGCAGATTTCAAAGCTCCCGAGTTGGCCATACGCTCTAAATTTCCGCTCAGTTTCGGCGCGAGTTACCGGCCACCGTGGCGTTTGCTTCTGGTCAGCTTTGGCACGGGTCTGATTCTTCTCGCGCTGGAAGTGATTTGGTTTCGATTTCTACGTCTGTATGTCGTGTCATTACCTACCGCCTTCGCGGTGATGCTGGCAGTCGTGCTTGCCGGCATAGGTTTGGGCGGAATTGCGGCCGGCGCGATTTCCCGCCGCTCAACTGGAATGAATCACTTGGTTTCTGTCCTGTTACTACTGGCTGCCATCGCGGTGCTTTTGTCTTATCTGTTGTTCCCTGGCGAAGCGGTAAAAACCGCTGCGGGCGCCTTCAGTCTTGCTTCATGGCCGCAGATCGCATTGCTGTGTCTGGCTCTGATGTTCCCGGTGTCGTTTTTATCGGGGATGATGTTCCCGACCATTGTCGCTCGCATTCAAGTTGAGGTGACAGACCGAATGAATAGCACTGGAATCGCAACGCTGGTGAATACGAGTGGTGCGGCGATCGGTCCGTTGCTCGCAACTTTCGTTTTGCTGCCGTCTCTCGGCTATCAAACGAGTCTCATTTGCTGTGCTGCCGGGTATGGTTTGCTTAGCATTATCGTCACCGACCGCGCAGTCTGGTCGCTGCGCCGGCCAACCGTGATCACGCTGGTTACGCTTTGGATCGCATTGCTTCTTGGCCTTGTATTTTTTCCATATCGACGCACGGAAGCGCATTTCGAGCATGCGAGCCGTCCATACGAAAGGGACGATCAAGGGCATGTGCTGGCGCGCGTGGTGAAACGAATCGAGGGAACGTCGGACACCTGGCAGTTGCTACGGCGCGACTTGTTCGGGCAAGCTTACTATTATCGGCTGCTGAGCGACTCGTTCTCGATGTCGGCTACAAATCCGCGCAATCAGCGCTACATGCGATTATTCGCCTATCTTCCGCTGGCTCTAAATCCCGGAGCGAAAGAGGTGCTGCTCATTTGTTACGGGTGCGGGGTGACTGCCGATGCGTTTACTCGCAGATCAAGTGTCGAAAGAATCGATATTGTAGACATCTCGAAGGAAGTATTCTCCCTGGCTGATTCTTATACCGGAATCAATTACTCCAACCCGCTTCGGGATCCGCGCGTGCATCCTATTGTCCAAGATGGGCGGTTTTTCCTACAGGCGAGCGCGAGAAAATACGACATCATCTCGGGCGAACCGCCACCGCCGAAAGTCGCCGGCGCGGTGAATCTTTACACTCAGGAGTTTTTTTCACTCATGCGAAGTCGGCTGAACGAAGGCGGAATCGCCACTTTTTGGCTTCCGATCAATCAACTAAAAGTGAACGAAGCCAAGGCGATCCTGCGCGCCTTCCACAACGCCTTTCCAAACGCATTGGTATGGGGCAGCGCCGATCAGGACTGGATCATGATGGGGATCAATGGGCCAGTCCGCAGAGCAAGTGAAGATGGGCTTCGTCAGTTTTGGAACGATCCGGCCACGGGCTCAGATTTGCGACGCATTGGAATTGAGGTTCCCCAGCAACTAGGCGCCCTGTTTTTGATGGACGGCGACGAAATCGATCGAATTACGCACAACATAGCGCCACTGACCGATCTTCACCCCAAGCGCCTAACGGATAGCCCGTGGGATAACGACGCAAGTCACCGGTTCGCGTTAACCTATTTTACAGCGCCCGCTGCGTTTCAACGTTTCATTCATTCTTCGTTGATTAATCAAGTTTGGCCCGAAACCTTGGATCCGGCGACTGCTGAGCTCGAGGCGTTTTTCACGATCAGGCAGACGCGGTACCTTTCTGAAATTGCTGGAAGCAACAAACTCGCTGAGCTCGATCTTTATCTTCGCCACTCCCGTTTACGGATACCCGTCTTGGAAGTGTTGAATAGCGATGCATTCCGCGTTTCCATCGCCGAACGAGTGGCCGGGGGTTCCGACACGCCGCCGCTGGAAGTAATGCCCGACTTGATCGCGGGAGCGCTGGCACAACGGAATATCGACCGGGCGATTAAGTTGTTGGAGGGCGAGAAAGATCGCGGCGGCTTCGGCGTCAACGAGATTTTTCTGCTGAGCTATCTCTATTGCTTGAACGGCAACGTCGGAAAGGCGGAGACGTTGGTTGCCGACAATCTTGCTTCAATCAAGCAGGATTGGTTTGTGGATTGGCTGTGGGAAAAACTGCAAACCGATTTCGGATTCCATCCCCCCGGGAAGCGCGAATAACTGTCCACTGCGTTATCTGCGGTTTCGCGCGACGTTTTTGGGCCGAAAAAATCTTAAAAAAAAGCTTGTCAGCACCTTGGGGCTTCCGCTAGAGGAATTGCGAGCGACAAATGCCCTCATTTCGTCGTTCAAAAAAAATTCAGAAAAGTGAAAAAAAAGCTTGTCAGGGCGTTAGAAATTTAATAAGCGTGCTGAAACCTAACCAAACCAACGGAGAAACTAATGACACAAAACGCACTAAAAACGTTTAGATTCGTTCGTCTCGCTTTGATCGCGAGCGTCGGATTTCCCTTAATCCTTGCGTCGAACGCGTTCGCGCAACTACCGGCTCCGGCTGTGCCTGCCGAGCCTGGAGCTCCTCCGCCGTCTACGGCTGAGGTCGAGCGCGTCGTCGTGACCGGTTCAAACATTCCCACTGCGGAAGAGACCGGCCCGAACCCAGTCGACACCTACCGCCCGCAGGATATCGAGAAGCTCGGTATCCGCAGCGCCACCGACCTTCAGCAGTTCATCCCGCAGCAGGCGGGCGGAACTGTTAACCTGAACATTGGCAACGGCGGCGACGGTACCATCCAATTTAACCTGCGCGGCCTTCTGCCCAAGGAAACCTTAATCCTAATCGATGGAAAACGCGTCGCTTACGGTTCGTTGGGCGTTTCCGGGTTCAGCGGAGGCCCGGACATTAACCTGATACCGTTCTCAATGATCGATCACGTCGACATCCTTAAAGATGGCGCCTCGGCTGTATATGGATCTGACGCGATCGCAGGTGTGGTCAACTTCTTCCTGATCCACAAATTCCGTGGATTGGAAATTGGCGGCACTTACGGAAATACAAACATGGGAGCCTCCAATGAAATGGGCGAGTGGGAGGGATGGATCAAAGCCGGCACCGGAGATGACAAGACCGACATCGTGGTCATTGCCGATTTCCAGCAGACCACCGGTGGCGTTTTCAGTCGTGACCGCGATATTTCTTCCAACGGGAATTTCACCCAGTTCGGCGGATTCGATGCTCGCAGCGGCAATTTTCCTGGCCGCGTGCAAGGTTTCCGTTTGCTCCCAAAATTGTTTTTCAGCGATCAAACCCCTAAGCCACATTCGGCTCCTAATGCCGCGACCTCTCCATTGTACAAAAACCCCTTCGTGATTGCTGGCAATTCATACTTCAATCCTCCGAATGGGCATTTAGGGGATGGTAACTATTTCTTCTACAACTTCGCCACTGTTACGCCCGCGTTGCCGCCGGGAGACCGTCAAGTATATTACGGCTCGTTCACACGCGATCTGTGCGACAAGTACCTGACAGTATTTGGCGACTTTAAATATGCGCGCTCGTATTTCGATTCGTCATTGGCAGCGGTGCCGTTTACGCCAGATCCGTTCAGGAACCCAGGCCAGACTGTTGGTTTGAGCGGTCCCAGCGGAATCAGTGTGCCGATCCAGAATCCGTTTAATCCTTTCACAGTCGGAGACGCGACCTGGGTAGGTCCTGGTGGAACGTTAATCCCTGTAACGACTGGTGTTCGGTATCGCGGCATTGCTGACACCGGCAGCAGAAGTGAGAAGTTCACTTACTGGGATCAACTATTCGATTTCGGTCTGCGGGGCGAGCTGGGAGAATTTGCCGATTACCTGAAGACGTGGAACTGGGAAACTGGTTTCCGTTATTCAAGGAACGAAGGCCAGGACCTGTCCATCGGCGAAGTGAGTCAACCAGGGTTGAGAGATGCCTTGTTGAGCACAGATCCGGCCACGGCATTTGATCCGTTCGGTGGCGTGTCGCACGAAAACAGCGGAAGAGCCAGGCAACAAGTTTATGTGACCCTGCACAACTCCGGTGAGTACGAACTGCCTATCTACTATGCCACCTTTAACGGTGACCTGTTCAATCTTCCCGCTGGACCGATCTCGTTCGCGATTGGTGGTGAGTACGATGCGCCGAGATTTACACGTGATCGTGACGCACTCAATAACACCTTTAACACCATCGGTTCGACAGATGGCCAAAGCTTCCGTACTAATCGGGATATCTGGGGCATCTACGAAGAAGTGCGCATACCAGTCACCAGTCCGACATGGAACTTTTGGGGCTTCTACAGCTTCGAGATAGACTTTGCCGAACGAGAAGAATGGTATAGCAACAACACTTCAACGGTGCTGCCTTCAGGAGTGTTCCCCGGTCAGGGGGCGACACACAGCCAGTACAATGCGCAGAAGCCGAAGTTTTCGATCCGGTGGCAACCACTTGATCCCAAGTATATCGGGGCGGTCACACTGCGCGGTAGCTATACCGAAGCGTTCCATGCACCGACACTGGGAGAAATTACTCCTGCTAGCACGCAAAACTTCCCGATTGTGGCCGATCCGTTCTCGCCCCTTACTGAGCCTCAGATTGAGGAACGCATCATCGGCAATCCCAATCTGCATCCGGAAACGGCCTACGAATGGACCTACGGAGCTGTTTACAGCCCGAAATGGGTCAAGGGCCTGACACTCAGTGCCGACTGGTGGCATATCGATATGCGCGACATCGTGGCAGCCCCCGGCGCGCAAACGCTCATCCTGGAGAATCCTCCGGGGCCAGCAAGCGGGCCACCACAGAACGGGCCCAATGTTTTCCGTGGGCCTAGCCAGGTGGTTAATGGGGTGCTAGTGCCAGGAGCAGTCTCACTGGTCATCGATCCCAGCCAAAACCTTTCCGGCGCGATCTTCGAAGGTCTCGACTACGAAGCAATCTACATTTTGGATTCGACGGTCTTCGGCAACGGGGATTGGGGTAGGATAACGACGACGATCAACGGCACGTGGCTGTCACGTGCTGAGTTTCAAGCTACCCCTAACACAAAGCGGGTGGGCATCGCAGGCGAATTCTTGCCGCCGGCATTTGCGTTGACCAGTTCTCTGCCATGGAATCGGGCTAACGCCAGTGTCTTCTACGACGGCCCAGCTGATTCGTGGATGCAGGGCCTCGATGTCGGTGCCGTCGTTCACTGGACTGGTCAGTATGAGGATGACAACGCCAGTCTGACAGGTGCGACCAAGCTACAAGAACCCAGAAGCGGCCCGGAATCCCAACGCGCTCGGAAAGTATCCTCGTATGCCACGCTCGACCTCATCGCAAACTACACGTTTAATCTGCCACCGCCCGCGCCCGCCGAAGTACCTGGCTTTGCCAAGGACGGCGGCAAAAATGTGGTGAGCGGCAAAGACGGCAAGGAGAAGAACGTCGTCCCAGTTTCCACGGCTGAGTACGGCTGCAGCAATTGGAAGTGGTGGCTCAACAACACCACGGTCACATTGGGCATGCAGAACGTTTTGGATGAAGATCCACCGTTCGTGGCTGGCAGCTTCGAGAACGGCTACGACGAATCGCTTACCACGATTAAGGGCCGGTTCTGGTACGTTGGACTGAAGAAACGATTCTAAGAAGTAAGGTAGGTTTCGCAGCGGCCGGGCTCTGAAAGGAGCTCGGCCGTTTTGCTTCCCGCGACTGAGATGATATTTGGTATTGTCGAGACATCCCCACAAAGCTGCTTTAGCTAACCTTCGCAGTTTTAGGATTGTGAGTTTCGCGCTGCACAAATCATCTCAGGATTGATTTTCGCTGCGCTTTGGCAGAGACTTGGTTCCGCTAACAAAAAGGCATGCAGTTCGTCTCGGGGATTTCATCTGCACAAACGATGCCGGCTGCATCGGTGCCGCCGGCCGCCGGCCGCAAGCCCAGCTTATGGATTCTCGACAGTTGGCGCGACCTCGCTCTTTACGTCTGCACACCGTTGTTACTGGTGCCGATGTTCATCGCGGCGCAGGGCGTCTGGGCTGCGGAGGATATTTATCTCTTCGTCGCCGCCTTTGGCGCGATGGGACACCACTTGCCGGGAATGATTCGAGCGTATGGCGATCGCTCGCTCTTTCAGCGTTTTCGATGGCGTTTCATTTGTGCGCCGATTTTTTTGGTCGTTGTCTGCGCTGCTTTTTCCGTGTGGGACCTGAAAGGAATTGTGCTCGTGGCGTTTGTTTGGGGAGTCTGGCACGGAATGATGCAAACATATGGGTTCTGCCGGATTTATGATGCTAAAGTCGGATCCTTCGCTGAGGTAACGCGTCGCCTCGATTTCGCTTTGTGCGGGATTTGGTTTGCAACAGCAGTTCTTCTTTCACCGCAACGGATGACCGATACGCTTGAAACGTACTATTCCGCCGGCGCACCGTTTATTCCGCCAGCAGTTCTTCGCGCGGGACAACAAAGTTTGCTTGCGCTGGCACTTCTAATTTCAGCGCTGTTTCTGGCAAATTTTATTTGGTTGTGGAGCACTGGAAAGCGGCCCAGTCCGGTGAAACTGGTGCTGCTCATCACGAGCATCTCGTTCTGGTGGTATTGCAATAACATCGTGGCGAGCGTTCTGGTTGGCATTGCGTTATTCGAGGTTTTTCATGATGTGCAGTACCTTTCGCTGGTTTGGATTTATAATCGGAAGCGAGTCGAGAGCGACAGCTCTATTGGTGGGTTCATGCGCTTTGTGTTCCGGCGCAGTGGCGCGCTTGTGGGAGTGTACATAGGCTTGGTGCTGGCCTACGGTGGACTGAGTTTGTCCAAATCCTATGTCGGCACCGACGCCGTTAAAAATATTCTTACCGGCGTCGTGACTGCATCGGCACTCCTCCATTTCTATTACGACGGATTTATTTGGAAAGTTCGCGAGAAGTCGACGCGGCAATCTTTGGGTATCGCTGGTGGTACAACAGATGTTTCGTTAGGTGGTTTTCTCCCCGGCTGGGCTTTGCATGGTATAAAATGGGTCGCTATTTTTGTCATTCCCCTGGCGATGCTTTGGTATGCCGAAACACAAAGTGGCCGAGGTAAATTGGAACGTTTGGGCGCGATTGTTGCAGATCTTCCGACAAGCGTGCGGGCCCATGTTAACTACGCTACCGAGCTGCAGGACGCCGGGCGAGCCGATGAAGCAGCGAAGGAATTCTCGGAAGCGATACGTTTAAATCCTGGCTCCGCGAAGGCGCACGTCAACCTCGGATCACTGTTGACGGCGACGGGAGAGCTCGATGCAGCAGAAACTCATTTTGAGCAAGCATTACGCATCGAGCCGAAGAACGCTGAATATCATTCCGGCTACGCATATCTTTTGGATCAACTCGGTCGAAAGGACCTGGCCGCAGCTGAATGCGAGACGGCTATTCGTCTGGCGCCGAAGTCCGCGCAAGCGCACTACGGCTATGGCGCGTTTTTGGAGAAACATGGAGAACCGGAAGAGGCAATCGCGAGATATCGACAGACTCTGCAGTTGGATCCTGCCCACGTCGACGCTCATCTCGATCTGGGTGGTTTGCTTTTGGAAAAAGGCGACCTTGCCGAAGCCCGAGAGCATTTTGCGAGGGCGTCGGAACTGAATCCGAAGCTGGCTCAACCGCACAATTATCTTGGGAAAGTTTTGATGCGCGAAGGCAACACTTCCCAAGCAATTGCACAATTCGAAGAAGCGTTACGCCTACATCCTGATTTTCCAGAGGCGGAACAGAACCTGCGCATTGCCAAACGAACCAGCGCTCAGTCCCCTTGAGCAAATTACACGAATTGCCACCTTTTCGGTAAGGTCGAGGCTAAGTCTTGGATCAATTCGTGCCAGTTCGTGAAACTCGTGCCGTACTCTGGAGACGGGATTGGTTTTGGGCGCTGCTCTTAATCGCTTTCGTTTCGATTGCGTACACCCAGGTTTTTCGAGCGGACTTCATTTGGGATGATGAATCGCATCTGACGCAGAATCCGTGCGTGGTTGGACCACTTGGCTTCAAAGAAATCTGGACCACGACGCAGGCAGTCTACTATCCGCTCGTTCTCACGACGTTTTGGGCGCTGCATAAGTTTGTAGGCCTAAACCCGCTGCCATACCACGCTCTCAATGTTTTGTTGCACGCCGTCTCTGCGATTCTGCTTTGGCGGGTGCTGCGACTACTCCAAGTCCGCGGCGCATGGCTCGGCGCTGCACTCTGGGCTTTGCATCCGGTAATGGTGCAATCCGTCGCATGGATTACTGAACTAAAGAACACACAGTCGTGCCTGTTTTATTTGCTCTCGATCCTTTTCTTTTTGAACTGGGAGAATCATGGAGTTGCGATGCCTGGATCGGCCCAGCGGCAGATTCGAAAGCGGCGTTCATTAGTTTTCGGGTTATCGCTGCTTTCGTTTCTTCTGGCGACGCTAAGTAAACCTTCGGTGGTGATGCTGCCATTTGTGCTCGCGCTCTGCGTTTGGTGGATGCGAAGAAAAATCAGTTGGCGCGATACGCTGGCTCTGGTTCCATTCGCTCTCATCTCAGCCGTGGCGAGCGCGTGGACGATCTGGGAACAGAGATTTCATGCGCGCGCAGTTGGTGCGGACTGGGTACAAACTTTTCCGGAACGCCTGATCATCGCCGGCAAAGCCATTTGGTTTTACCTCGGCAAATTGGTCTGGCCACATCCTCTGATCTTCATTTATCCACGGTGGCACATTGATTCGTCAAAAGCCGTAGCATATCTGCCGTTGATGGCAGCTATTGCTGCCCTGATTGTCTGCTGGCTCGTTCGCGCGCAATTGGGCCGTGCTCTCTTCTTTGCCGCCGCCTACTACGGCATCTCCCTATTTCCTGTGCTCGGTTTTTTCAGTGTGTATTTCTTTCGTTACTCATTTGTAAGCGATCATTTTCAGTATCTCGCCAGTATGGGGCCGCTCGCGTTGATAGGAGCAGGGATCGCAACTCTTCTCGTCCGTTTTTGTGATACACCGGACGAGCTCGTGTCTCGCCCGAACTCCGTGCCGCGATCGGGCAACACCATCGCTAGTCCACCACTGCGATTGATTTTAAGCAGTGCCCTCTGCGGATTCTTTCTGGTATTGCTCGGCTTTTTGACGTGGAGACAAACCGCGGAATATCACAATCTCTTCGCCTTATACACAGCGACGTTAGAAAAAAATCCGCGTTGCTGGATGGCGCATTACAATCTCGGCATCGTTCTCAAAGAACAGGGAGAAGCGGATCAGGCGGTCGAGCATTACAGGCAAGCGGTTGCCCTGCGGCCCGACTACGCGGAGGCGCATTATAACTTGGGACGGCTCTTGGTTGAGCGAGGTCAGCTTAACGACGCGATTGTCCATTACGAAAAAGCTGCTGCGATCAATCCCGCTGATGCAGAAGCACAAAACAATCTCGGCGTTACGCTTTTTGGAATTGGGCGGGCTGATGATGCGATTGCCCACTATCAGAAGGCGCTCGAAATCCGCCCCGATTACGCCGAAGCCTCCTGTAATCTTGCGAACGTACTTATAGCCAAAGGTGATTTCGAAGGTGCGATCGCCCGATACACGGCGTGCCTCGCGATCATGCCCGACCAGGAAGAAGCGCAATACAATCTGGCCGGCGCTCTTCTGCATACAGGCCGCGCTGACGAGGCAATTGTCGAGTACCAAAAAGTGCTCAAAATGCATCCTGAGAGCGCAGACGCTCATGCTAATTTAGGCATCGCTTTCCTCACAAAAGAACGCGTTCAAGATGCAATGGCTGAGTATACAAAGGCTCTCCAAATTTCGCCCGAAAACTTGGCTGCGCTAAGCAATCTGGCATGGTTGCTTGCGACATCTTCTGATGCCACTTTGCGGAACGGATCCGAGGCTGTGCAGTTGGCTGAGCGGGCCGACTCCGCAAGTTCCAGAAGCGACAAGCACCCTGCGGTCCTACGGATTTTGGCTGCAGCCTATGCCGAAGCCGGCCAGTTCTCCGAGGCTAAAGAGACGGCCCAACACGCCTTGGAAGCCGCAAACATCCAGGGCAACACGACTTTGGCCGACGCACTACAGGGCGAGCTCGCTCTTTATGACTTGGGTTTGCCGTACCATAAGTAAAAGAGATAGAATCGCATTCGAGGATGCGTTTCCGTCATTCTCGAAGCGCGATGCGCGCGCGGTAACGAGCTATTTCTTCTTCCAGTCTGCTTGCGAGCTCGCGGGTTTTTCTTTGCGCTGGCTAATGCCTTTGCTGTCTCGGCTGTCGCGACGGCTTCGGCGAATTGTCCGGCCTCTGCACGCGCAGCGGCAAGCGTACGAACGAGATTTGGATTTTTGCCTCCTGAGGCTTGAACCGCTTTTACTGCCAGTGTGACTGCTCGTGCGCCGTCGCGCACTGACGCATCGGAAGAAGTCGCCAAAATCCACGCAAGGTTGTTGAGTGCCATACTGTCCTCTGGCGTTATATTCAGCGTTTCCTGATACTCCGCGATTGCTCCCTTGACATTTCCCTGTTTGCGAAGGGCGTTGCCGATATCCCTGTGAGCTTCTGCGTCGGTTGGCCGTATCGCGAGCACTTTTTGCCATTGGGCGACCGCTTCGTCGATCTGTCCCTGGTAAAAGAGCACACTTCCAAGATTGAAATAAGCATCCGCGTAATCAGGACGCAGTCTTACGGCTTCCTGAAGATGGTCGATTGCTTCATCCCAAAGCTGCTTCCTGGCAAAAGCGTTACCAAGATTATTTTGGATGAGTGCCGCACCAAGGCTGTAATGGGCCTGAGTGCTTCTGGATCGTATACTTAGTGCTGCCTCAAACTCTAAAATTGCTTTATCTAACTCTCCTCTCCTCATAAAAAGAAAGCCCAGGTTATTATGCGCGACGTCGTTGTCCCTCGTAACGGCAAGCGTGTGGCCCCATAGTGTCTCACTGTTTTCCCAATAAGAGGCTTGGGCAAAAGCGCGCACGCTCAGGCTCAGGATTGTTATAGCGGCGGCAGCACCGATTAGTGCTCGACGAATACGCGACGTTGATTTTGAGAAGAGATCGCCGGCCGCCCACGCAATCATGATGTAAAGGCCGATCTGTGGCAGGTACGTATAACGATCTGCATGCGCTTGCTCGCCGACCTGAACGAGACCAATCACTGGAACGAGCATTCCCAGATACCAAAACCAGCCGGTAACAAGATAAGGTTTTGTCCGTCGCAGATAAATGACTAGCAGGCTGATACCAGCCATGAGGGCGATCGCCGCGATAACATCAAAAAGTGGCAAACGGTCGTTTGGATGCGGATAAAACACCGCCAGCCGGACGGGCCATAACATCTGCCAGATGTAAGTAACGTAACTCACAAACATATTGTTCAATCTCCATAGGAAAGGCAGTTGATCGATGGCGTTCGGACCTTGCCTTTGTACAAACAACGTCACGATGCACGAACAGATGGAGAGGGCTAACAACGGAACTTTTTCAACAATCAATTTTCGCAGCCGACTTTCCACCTCTGATCTCTGAACTTCAAGTCTGCCGAGAGGCCAATAATCCAACAGCAACAGCACGAACGGCAGCGTCACGAGCATCGGTTTTGACATCAGCCCACAAGCCAAGAGCAACGCCACGAGTAGATATCGAGGTGGTGAGGGCGCTCGGGCATACCGGACATACGCGGCCAGCGTCAGCAGAAAAAACACGGCGCTCAGTACGTCCTTTCGCTCAGCTATCCACGCGACCGATTCAACGTGTAGCGGATGAATGGCAAAGAGCGCAGCTACAAAGGCGCTCTGCCAAAGCGCATTGGTTGTTTGTTTAAGTAGGAGAAAGAGTAACAGCACGGAGATTGTATGAAGAATCACGTTGGTGAAGTGATGGCCGCCGGCCTTTAGTCCGTAAAGTTGGCAATCGAGCATGTGGGAAAGTGTGGTCAACGGATGCCAGTTCAGTGCGTGAGTATGCGTGAAAGCGCGGATTATTCCTTCAGTGGTAAGGCCTCTTACGACCAGCGGATTTTCATAGACGTAAACGTGATCATCAAAATTGACAAAATCGTGAGCTAATGTTTGACCGAATACGGCCCAGGTGATTGTTACCAGCCCAAGGCAGATGAGGAGGCTTATGACCCGTGAGTTCGGACGCTGGAGACGGGTAGGCAAACTCAAGTCAGCGACAGCTGTCGAAGGCTTTCGGTATTTTGACAGCGGCCGCTCCCTTGTGCCGCGCGTGCTAGGGCGACGAGCTGCCATTTGTTATGCTTGGATCTCGCAGCGCCCGGCCGGATTGGTAAAGAGCAATATTACTTTGCAGTTCAGTGGCCAAAGCAGGATTGCCCTGGTTAGTTGCTAAGTCGGCGCCGCGCTGCGCAGTTTCAATGGCGTCAGCAAAGCGTCCACTCTCTGCGTACGCGGCGGCAAGCACTTTGTAAATCATCGGAATCTTGCCCCCAGAGATATGAAGCGCTTTCTCGGCCAGTTCAACCGCGTGCGTTCCATCCCGGAATGAGTCGTCGGGGCACGTTGCGAACACCCAGGCTAGATTACTCGCGGCGTTTCCGTTTTCCGGATCCATCGCCAGCGCATCCTGCCATTGGCTGATGGCTTCTCTCAATTTGCCTTGTTGAATGAGCGCTGTTCCCAATGTGTTACGTGCCTCCACGTTCTCAGGTTCTATCTCCAAAAGCTTGCGATAATGAACCATCGCCTCCGCTGCATGCCCGCCTTTTCGCAGTAGCGCCTTCGCGAGATTATCATGAGCCGGCGCATTTTCAGGTCGCACATCTATGGCTGCTTGTAAGTTGGAAATGGCATCGTCCAATCGTCCTTTTTCTAAAAAAATGATTCCAAGATTATTCATTGCAACATCGTTGTTCCTGGTGACAGCAAGTGCATGGGTAAACAACGTTTCGCTGTCGCGCCAGTAAGATGTTTGCAGCCAGCAGCGCCAACTTAAAGCAGTAACTATCATTAGAGCAGCGACGCTCAGGGCCACCCCTTGAAAGCGCCATGACCGAGTGAAATCTGTTACTGCCCAGGTAACCGCAATGTAAAGGCCGATCTGCGGCAAGTATGTGTAGCGATCTGCGTGTCCCTGCCATCCTACTTGCACCAATCCAATCACTGGCACGAGCATGCCGAGGTACCACAACCAACCGGTGACGAAATAAGGTGCTTTTGTTCTAAGAACAAATGCTGCCGACGTGACTCCAACGAGAAGAATCAAGGCAAGAGTGATTTCCAGTGCGGGCAGCCTGTGTTCCGGGTGCGGGTAGAAGACGGCCAGGTTTGCCGGCCAGAACATTTGCCGGATGTAAATAACATAGGAGACCACCGCATTACTTAGTCGAGCCGACACTGGTAACTGCTCAGTCCAACCGATTGCTCCCCGTTGAGCCAGAAAGGTAACGATGCTTGAAACGACAGACAGCGCGATCAACGGAATCTTCTCCAGAACGAGTTGTAACGCCTTACGTCCAGATTTTGTTCTCTTGATTTCAAATCTTCCGAGCGGCCAATAATCCAGGAGTAAAAGAACGAACGGCAATGTAACCAGCATCGGCTTGGACATCAGCCCGAGGGCGACGCCAACTGCCACGGTTAAATACCGGCCAATCGATGGTGCGCGCGTGTAATGTAAGTAGGCGAGCAGAGTAAGCATGAAGAAAAACGCGCTCAGCACGTCTTTGCGTTCCGCGATCCACGCGACCGATTCCACATGCAACGGATGCACGGCGAAAACCGCAGACACAAACGCGCTTCGCCACAACGCGCCCGTCATGCGCTCCAGCGCCACAAAAAGCAGGACGACGGCGAAAGAGTGCAGGAGGACATTGGTAAAGTGGTGCCAGCCTGCGTTTAACCCGTGCAGTTGGCAATCGAGCATGTGTGTGATGGTTGTCAGCGGGTGCCAGTTCTCGGAATGGATATGAGAGAATGCCCAGATGACATTGCCGACGCTGATGCCGCTGGTGATCCTTGTGTTCTGATAGACATAACGCGGATCGTCGTAGTTAACGAAATCGTACCGGACTGTTTGACCAAAGACGACCCACGTTAGTACGAAGAGACAGATGCAAATGCAGGCGATCACCCGACGTAGATTTTTGGGCCTGTGGAGAGCGGTTGATTTGCTGATTCTGTGCATTTGCGGCCTACAATTTCGCAAGCGCGAAGCGGTTTAAAGGTTTCGTCGATAAATCAGGATGTAGTTCTTCAGAGTCTCCACTGATTGCGGGACTTCGCCGAAGAAGTAATCGGTCTTAGTCGTCGTAATGTTCACGAACCCGGCTGCCGTGTAATTTTGAGCCACGTACTGGTTCGCCCAATTGAAAATTGCTTTAGCGGAGTCCGGTCGTTGCAGCCAGGAATAGACCATCGCGACCGAGATTAGATACTTGGGGCGCGCCGCTTCGATCTCGCGAATCATCTCCTGTTGCATCCGCTGCGCGTATTTTTGGGGCTCCATTAACCCATAAGTGTAAATGTATCCGGTCGCCGAATGCCGATGTGAATAGAAATAAATCTCGGGTTCGGAGCCCAAGACGGCAATTGTGTCATTCGGTTCCGTATGTTCGCGCATGTAGGTGCCAATCCGAACAGATTCCAAAAACGGATTGTCGGGATAAATCAATCCGCACGCTTCATTCGGAGAAACCTCGAAGAAGATCTTTTTGTCCGACAGGATTGGGACGCTCAGAACGACGGCAAAAAGGAGGAGTGGGACGAATCTAATCAGAATTATCCGACCCTCCAGAATCTCCATGAGTTTGCTGATTGCTGCGCCAGCAAGGAGCGATACTGCCGGCAGAACAAGGATGAAGTAATGCGTCCGAAAATAAAATCCCGGGCACACCGACAACGCTGAGAAGAAGAAAAACCCAATGAGAAACAGCACGCTGGCACGTGTGCGCGGATCCCAAAAACCTGTAAGCGCCCCGATCCCCGCCAGTATCCAGACTGGCCAACTAGTCAGAACGACTTCGTGAGCGCTGCTGAAAAAAATTTGTGACGCCTGACTGAGCGGTACGAGGTTGCCATATCGCCAGGCATAATTGACTGTCCAAAACCAAAACTTATCGAAAACGCCCGCGTACCAGAGGATCAAGGAAGTAACTCCAAGTGGAACAGCAGCACCCGTCACGAAGATCAGAGTTCGTAGAAGCATTCTGTTCAGTGAAAGCCGGCGGTTCAGATCATTCCAGACAATGTAGATTGCTCCGAGTGGAATGAATAGGAGGCCAGGCTGCTTCATCAGGACGGCAATACCAAACAGCAATCCAATGGCGAATAGTCGCATGAGCTGCTTTGGTCGAGACGGCTCGAAAGCCGTCACTCGTTGTTCTTTGAGCAGGAGCAGTATTCCGCCGAGAATAAGCGGTATAACAAAATTCGTCGCGTGTGCAGCCAGGCCAAGGACGGACGGACTGACAGACAGAACGGCATAACTCGTTGCGGCAGTAAGTCCCGCCATCGTGTTGATCAAGCGGCGCCCTATCAGGAAGATAAGCGCGATCGTGGCAATATTGATCAGAAGTAAACCGAGATGAATCGCATGAATGGTTTGTCCGAAGATCGACATGATTAACGCATAGGCGGCATAGGTGCCCGGAAACTTCATGTTATAAGCAAGCTTGTAAGGCGGGATGCCTTGCAATATGAGCTGGCCGGCATAAGCGTACTCGCCCTCGTCGCGTTCGAGCGGAATTCCCAAGAGACGAATCCTGATTGCAATGACGAGAGTAAAAGCGATTATCGCCAGAGCGCACCATGCAAACTGCACGAGCTTTCCGTTGATGTCGGTCCTGCTCACGACGAAAGCTCCTATTTCGATGAGAAACGGCACGTTGCAACTCAAGGTGGCGCCCGAAATTTCGGTCGAACCGCTTTGGACTGTAATCGCTTGTGGCTAGGCTATGCACGAAATCGCGAGGCGCATTTTTTCCCCGCGTGGTCGCGCGCTGATTTTCGCTGTCGTCTTGGCGGCCGTGACGATCTTGGCATATCGGCCTGCCTGGCACGGCGGATTTCTGTGGGACGACGACGCCTATGTCATCAATAACGAATTATTAACTGCGCCGCATGGTTGGCACCGGATTTGGTTTTCTCTCGATTCGCCGTCGCAATATTTCCCGCTGACTTACAGCACATTTCGCATCGAGCACGCGTTGTGGGGCCTGAACACGACGGGTTACCACTGGGTGAACCTTCTGCTTCATGTTGGCAACGCTCTTCTGCTATGGGCGGTGCTGGCGCGGTTAGGAGTACCCGGTTCGTGGTTAGCTGCGGCAATTTTTGCGCTTCACCCGGTGCAGGTGGAGTCAGTGGCATGGATTACCGAACGCAAGAACGTGCTGATGGGCTTTTTCTTTTTGCTGACGCTCCTTGCCTGGATCGCATTTGTTGATGAGCGAACTCGGCGCCAATGGATCTTCTATTGCCTGGCGCTGATTTTTTATGTGTTGGCACTGTCGGCGAAAGCAACCGCCTGCACTCTCCCGGCTGCATTGTTCTTGATTCTTTGGTTACAAAAAAAACCGATCACGATCCGCCGTCTGATGCAAATCGTTCCTTTTGTCGTCCTCGGCGTGGGCTTTGGCTTACTCGCGGTTTGGTGGGAACGCTATCATCAGGGAACGAACCGCGACGTGTTCACCTTCCTCAGCCCGATCGAACGAATCCTAGTCGCGAGCCGGGCTGTTTGGTTTTATCTAAGCAAAATTTTTTGGCCATCCAATCTCACCTTCATTTACCCGAGATGGAATATTTCACCGGCCGATTTAGTGCACTACATCTGGTTGGTCGCGTGCCTCGCGGCATGCGTGGCCATCTACTTCCTTAGGCGATACGCCGGGCGCAGCGTCGAGGTCGCGGCCGCCTTTTTCGTTGCCACGCTTGGCCCGGTGCTGGGATTTATCATGCTGTTCACATTTCGCTACACTTTCGTGGCAGATCATTATCAATATCTGGCCTGCATCGGACCAATCGCGCTTGCGAGCGCGGGCGCAGTGAGTTTGTCCGGAAAATTTGCGCGGTACCGCGCCGTCATTGTAAGCGCTGCGTTGTTAGTCATTGCAAGCTTGGGGTTGTTGACGTGGCGGCAAGCAGCGACGTACAGCGATATTGAAACCCTTTGGCGCACTACACTCGCGAGAAATCCCGAATGCTGGATGGCCCACACGAATCTCGGTCTTGTCCTTCTCCAACAAGGAAAGATTGACGATGGCATCGCTCATTATCGATCTGCTTTGCAAATGCAGCCTGACTCATGGGATGCCGAATACAATCTCGGTACTGCGCTTCTGGGAAAGGCTGAGGTGGACGAGGCGATCCTTCACTGTGAAAGGGCGGTGCGCATGCGACCAACGGATCCGGATGCTCTGGTTTCTTTGGGCAATGCACTTTTTCAAAAGGGCCGCGTTGACGAAGCAATCGCCAATTATCAAAAGGCAATCACGGCACATCCCGAGCACTTTCTCGCTCGTTATAGTCTCGGTCATGCGTTACTGGAGAAGGGCGAACTCGACGGTGCCATCCAGGTTTGCCGCAGTGCACTTTTGCTCCGCCCTTCGGATGTGGATTGTCAGACGACGCTCGCGATCGCTCTCGAGGAAAGGGGCAATCCTGCGGAAGCAATCGAGCATTACCGGAGAGCGTTGGACCTTGCACCGAGCTCCATTCCCACGCTTACCAATTTAGCGTGGCTGCTGGCGACATCCTACGACGCGTCACTTCGAAATGGTCAGAAAGCGATTGAGCTTGCGAAACAAGCTGATCGACTGGCCGGAGGCACGAATACCCTCGTCTTGCGCACCCTGGCAGCCGCGTATGCGGAGAACGGCGAATTCGCGAATGCAATCAGAACAGCCCGTTCCGCGATGCAACTTGCGCGGATGCACGGCGAGAACGCTGTGATGACGGATCTCGATCAACAGATCGCGTTGTATCAACTCGGAATGCCCTACCGCGAAACGGTGAAATAGTGCCAAGGCGGGGGGAATGTGAATCGGTTCAGCGATTTTCGATTTACGCGCCGACGCCGTTACAGCTCGTCATGCAGGATTTTGAAAACGTCCGTGTTCTCTAGGACGCCTTGTAGCGCATCTGTTCCGGGACCGCTGCCAAATGCAACGACATCTTCAACCGTGACCAGCGCTGATTTTGTGTAAATCGTCGCCGGCTCGGGCTGTTCCTGTGCAGGCTCTTTGACTTCTGCCGGGTCCTGGTTCACCGGTAGTTTCGCCGCGCCGTATGATTTCATTCCGTGCGGTCCGGTTGCCCACGTAATCCATGGCTGACCAGCTGAATTTAACCCCAGTAGCGCGATTCCACTGTCCTTCCGGAAAGGAAACCCATTCAGACTCATTCCGCCAATGGCCACATCACCGCAGACAATGATCGTGGATTTTGGACCGCCATAACTTCGTGCGACGCCAACGGCGCGGTCCAGTTCGAGCGTTTGCGTCAGAGTTCGCTCCCCATTGTTTTCTTCAGCCGCCATCCGCATTAAGCCTGCGTCTACGATGAGTAAATAGCCTCCGGCGTTATACTGTAACAACTGGATGGCTCGCCTCACCATGTCGGAAAGACTGGGCTGCTGGCCTCGTTCTTCCACCTGATTTGCGAAAGCAAGATCGTCGTTACTGAAGATTCCGAAAAGTTTTGGCCGGCGCCACGCTGGAACTGCGTCTAAATCCGCGCGTGTGCGGACGATGTCGAAGCCGTTGCCACCAAGCTCGAGCAACAGATCGCGCGTGTCTTGCCGCTCGCCGCCTTTTGTGGTGGGAATAAATTCGGCAGCGCCCCCTCCCATGGCGATGTCAATGTTCCCGCGATCCACAAACTCCGCTGCGATCTTCTCCAGGTCGCCGGGGTCCGCCGTGTGCGCGTAGAACGCTGCGCTTGTCGAGTCGGTGAGCTTTCCATCCGTGACTAAGCCTGTAGCTCGTCCGTATTCGCGCGCCAGTTCAATGATGCTCTTGATAGGTTTGCCGTCGCCTTTAATCGCGATCGCGCGATTGATTACACGCTCACCGGTGGCGATAGCAGTCGCGGCCGCTGCCTGATCGGGGGCAGCGAAGTCTTTCGAGTAGTTCATTACCAGCGCCGCGTACGGCATCGAGTCGACATTCAAACGTGTGCCCGCTCCTCCGGCATAGGTGCGAGTAGGCGCGAGCCTTGCGGGCGATAGGCCTTCTCCGACAAACAAGATAATCCCGAACGGTTTTCGGATAACCCAATGTTGAAAATAAATAACGCCCAAGCCTGCAAAAGCGAGGAGACAGACGAGCGCCAGCAACTGGTTGCGCCACTTCATTTTCGCCTAGTGTAGCGTAAGCGTCCTCGCTTGCGCAGCGAAAATGGCAAGCCGTAGGCACGCGCTATCTTCTTTCAAAGAACTGCTTGTGGACGTTCTCGTTCATCAGCAAAGTGCGGGAACATGGCTGGTCCGGTGATGCTCATCATTCGTGACGGGTGGGGTATTAATCCTGACGGACCGGAGAAGCGTGAAGAGAACGGCAACGCGACGCTGCTCGCATCCACGCCATTTCACGATCAGCTGTATCGCGATTATCCCTCGTCGCGATTGAGCGCGAGCGGCACGGACGTCGGTTTACCAGAAGGACAGATGGGAAACTCCGAGGTTGGGCATCTCAATCTCGGAGCTGGCAGGATTGTTTATCAGGACCTCACGCGGATTAATAAGGCGATCGCGGATGGCGAACTGAAACACAATCGTGTTTTGCAGGACGCGCTTGTCCCTGCGCGTGGACATCGATTGCATCTGTTGGGGTTGGTTTCCGACGGGGGGGTGCACAGCCATTACTCGCACATGATTGCGCTTGCGAACGCAGCCCATGCAGCAGGCGTTACAGAAATTCTTGTGCATGCGTTCACGGATGGACGAGACACGTCGCCCACTGGTGGCGCGGGTTTTCTAAGAACCTGCGAAAAGGAACTTGAGAACAGCGGCGCTAAAATCATCACGGTAGTCGGGCGCTATTACGCGATGGACCGGGACCGCCGCTGGGACCGCACAAAAAAAGCCTGGGACGCGATCGTTCTTGGTCGTGGTGAATTTTGCGAATCATCACCGGCCGCCGCTGTGGAGCGGCAATACTCGCTTGGCAAGACGGACGAATTCATGCCTCCGCTCATTTTCGCCTTTCCTAATGAACAGCGTATCCGCGCCGGGGACACGGTTTTGTTTTTCAATTTTCGTGCCGACCGTGCGCGCCAGCTCTCACAAGCCTTTTTGCTAAAAGACTTCGACGGATTCGATCGCGAAGTGTGGCCACAAGTTCATTTCGTGTCGCTCACTCAGTATGATGTTCGGTATTCTTCGCCGTTCATTTTTGCGCCCGAAGAACTCAAACACATTTTAGGGGAGATCGTTAGCGCTGCGGGCAAACGCCAATTGCGTGTTGCCGAGACGGAGAAGTACGCGCACGTGACTTACTTTTTCAACGGCGGAATCGAAAAGTGCTTTTCCGGTGAAGACCGCAAACTCATTTCTTCGCCCAAAGTCGCCACTTACGATTTGAAACCCGAGATGAGCGCGTTCGAACTCACCGACCAATTACTCGCGCACATGACGGACTACGATTTGATCATTTTGAACTTCGCCAACCCCGACATGGTAGGTCATACCGGCGTTGTCGAAGCTGGGATCAAAGCAGTCGAGGCGGTGGACGCATGCTGCGCCCGCATCATTCCAAAACTTTTAGAAGTCGACGGGAAAGCGTTGGTTACCGCGGACCACGGCAATTGCGAGAAGATGCGTAACCCTGACGGATCCCCAAACACTGCTCACACGAGTTACCTTGTGCACTTTATTTATGTTGCCAACGATGCGGCGAAGTTCCGTTGCGAAGACGGCATTCTTGCGGATGTCGCGCCGACTCTCTTATTTCTGCTCGGTTTGCCGCAACCGAAAGAAATGACCGGACACAATTTGCTCGTGCCAGTCTAGCGGGAGTTCTCGATTCAAATTCCGTGTGCCCGCAACGGCGATTCGGTGCAAAACGTGAAGCCGATTAGCCGCTGCAGCGTCGTTCCAAATTGGTTTACGGACGAGTGTCAGTCTGCCGTTTGATTCGACCAGAGCGCCCCAGCCGACGGGCACTTCTGATTCGCGAAATAATTGTTCGGGCAGCACGATAAAAAACAAATTGGCGCAGCAGTAGCGAATTAGTGTTCTCGAACTTTGTGCAATCGTAGAGTCGATTTTGCAGCGTCCGTAACTCACGAATGAGTCGGGCGTAACCGCGGTGGCCGATCGCGCTGAAATTCTCGGAATCAAACTCCGGGAAAAGCGAATCACCCTTGTGCAGATTTGGATAATGCGTGCGGATGCGCGCTTCGAGAACCTGTCGACGATCACATATACTCTCGAGTCGCTTGCGTGCTGACTCGCTGTGACAGTTGTCTCGGCGCAAATCGCACAGCGCCTGTTTGCATTCGAACACTGCTGTCGATCCAATTTGCTTCGGGACAGACCGGTACGCGGCCACGTCGGCGCGATATCGGCATCGGGGCAAACTCACTTCCATCGCACACGCGGAAAATCCGTGCGTCTGCGCCCAAATAAATGCGAGCTGCTTTAGCCTGGCGTGTTGTGTTGTTTCGCCGTGGCGGCTTATTACTCTCGCAGCCATGTCGCGAGTTCACGCGCCCAATAGGTGACGATGATGTCTGCGCCGGCTCGCTTAAGCGCCGTCATAATCTCGAGAACGGCGGCACGCTCATCAAAGACCCCTTTCTCGACTGCAGCTTTGACCATGGCGTACTCGCCACTGACGTGATAGACGGCCGTTGGTTTTGCGAAGCGTTCGCGCACGCGCCATAAGATATCAAGATACGGCAGGGCAGGTTTCACCATCACAATGTCCGCCCCTTCCTCGACATCCAGTGCCGCTTCGCGCAGCGCTTCGTTTGCGTTCGCAAAATCCATTTGGTACGAACGGCGGTCGCCGAACTGCGGCGGGCTTTCCGCCGCCTCGCGAAACGGCCCGTAAAAGACCGAAGCAAATTTCGCGGCATAACTCATGATGCCTGTTTGATCGAACCCGCTCTCATCGAGCGCCTCGCGAATCGCGCCGATCCGGCCATCCATCATGTCGCTGGGTGCCACAACGTCGGCGCCTGCAACAGCGTGAGAGAGAGCCGTTTTCACTAAAAGTTCCACGCTTTCGTCATTCAGAACATGAAAATGGTTGCCGTCAATTCGCGTGACACCGCAGTGGCCGTGGCTCATGTATTCGCAGAGGCAAACGTCGGTGATCGCAATCAATTCCGGGCATTTCGATTTAATTGCCCGTAGCGCTTTTTGAACCACTCCATCTTCGGCGTAAGCGCCGCTTGCTTGCTCATCCTTACGCGCGGGAATTCCGAACAGCAGGATCGCTTGCAGCCCCAGATCCTGAGCTCGGCGCGCTTCATCCACGACCTCTTTTACCGGCAACTGAAAAACTCCCGGCATACTGCCGACCAGCCGTCGCTGCTCCAATTTTTCGCTCACGAAGAGCGGCAAAATAAAATCGTGAATCGTCAAATGGGTCTCGCGCATCAGGTTCCGCAGGGCAGGGAAACGCCGCAGGCGACGCGGTCGATGCACCAGTCTTCTCACAGGGGCGAGGCTACCTGAGCGGCGCGATTATCGCAAGCCGGCCCTCCTCAAGCGCGTGACGGACGCTTGACGGCGCGGAGCGTTCGGTGTCTGCATCTTACCCGTGGCGCGGCGTTCCGATTATTTGTTGATCGATGTTAGCAACTCGTATGCAAAAGTTGCGTTCGCATCGAGAGACCGACTCTCCAATCCTGCGCGAATCCTTACCTCGGAAATTTCAAGTAGTGTGGTTGCGGAATTTTTAAGACGACGACACGTAAATAAAGTTGTCGTCTCATCAGTGGTGCCGACAAAAAATTCTGCAATCTCGAAGGCCGCGCACAACAAAGCGCAGGTGCTCTGGCTGAATTCGAAACTGAAACTGGGTGTTACGATTGATTATCCCAAACCCGAATCGATAGGCGCGGATCGCCTGGCGAACGTGGCAGCTGTTGCCGAACTTTATGGATGGCCAGCGATCGTCGTGGACTTCGGCACAGCGGTGACGTTCGATGTGGTTTCGGGAGAGCGCACGTACATTGGAGGCGTGATTGCGCCGGGACTGGAAGCGATGACAGATTTCCTGTATCAAAACACCGCGTTGCTCCCGAAGTTGTCGCTGAAAGAGCCACGCAGTGCCGTCGGTAAATCGACCGTTGAGGCAATGCGGTCCGGCGCCATCTTTGGTTATCGTGGATTGGTTCGGGAGATTCTGGCGCGAATCAAAGCAGAGCAGTTTTCGCGAAGAAAAGTTGCCGTCGTAGCAACTGGTGGTTACGCGCGCCTTGTTGCCAGCCGGGTGCCGGAGGTTGCGGTGGTTCATCCGCATCTGACTCTCGAAGGATTGCGGATTGTGGGGAACTTGAATTGATTTTCGCAGACTAAGGAGTGACAGCTTCCGAAAGTCGTCATTCTTCGCAAAATCTTTTTCCGAACAGAACCGAAAATCTTCGCGCCGAACACAATTTCGACTTGTCAGGGGTGCTAATCAGGGCTTGAATCGGTGGTTCATGAAAATATGGAAGATCGCTGCGATCGCAGCGCTGGGACTTACGGGCTTTGCGGCGGATAATGTTGCCCCGACCAAAGCGGAGTTGGAGGAGATGTACAACAGCGCATACCGCGCGTTCGACGCGGGCAAATTTCCCGAGGCGCTAAAACAACTCGACGCCATTGACGCGCGCCAGCCCGATCTTGCCGCTTCGAAAAACCTGCGCGGCGTCATCCTCATGCGACAGGGCAATTACGATCAGGCTGAAGCCGCATTGGCCGAGGCGGCGCGGATTGATCCTAAGTTTTGGAATGCGCGCTTTAACATGGCGGAGATTCCATTTCTGAAAAAGGATTGGCCGGAGGCCAGAAAGCGCTTCGAGCAATTGCTCTCCACCGGACAGTCCGATCTGGCAAAAGAAGCTTCGCAGCTGATCCAATACAAGATCTTGCTGACTTATTTGATGGAGGGCAAAAGCAATATGGTCGATTCCATTCTGGCCAAGCTGGAGCTTTCCCCCGATACACCCGCTGTCGATTATGTGAAGGCGGCGGTCGCGCTCCAACAGAAGAACGAAACGGAAGCGAAGGATTGGGTCACCGCAGCGGAAAAAAACTACTCACCGCAGCTAAACAAGCTTTTCGTGGAATCGCTGTACGAAATCGGTTGGATGGAAAAACCATCTGGCCAACGGCGGGCTTCGCTACCGCTAATGACCGCAGCCGAACGCACGGAAAAGACGAAGGCGTTTGCCAGGTCCAAATTTGAACAATCGCAGCAGGCGTTTCGCCAGCGTGATTTTGCCACGGCGCTGAAGCTAGTGGATGAAGCGGACAAGGTGGATCCTAATCAGCCTGCTACATTGAATTTGCGAGGCGAAATCCTCATGCAGCAGGGGCAATTCGATAATGCCGAGGCTGCTTTCAAAAAGGCAGCAAAGTTGGATCCCAAACTTCGGGATGCTCAGTACAACCTCGCGCAGATTCCATTTAAGAAGAAAGAATACGCAAAAGCGCGCGACCGTTTCGAGACGTTGTATAAACGAATTCCCGGCGGCGAAAAGAACCAGGCCGCCGAGCTAATCAAGTTCAAAATTTTCATGGCACTTTTGATGGACGGCAAAGAGAGCCGGGCGCACTCGATGATGGAGGAATTCCAATTCACGGGCGATACGCCCGCACTCTATTACGCGCAAGCAGCATGGGAGTACAAGCACAATAACGCGCAAAAGGCGGAGGATTGGACGAACTCCGCCAATAAGATTTATTCGCCGGCGCTCAACGGCGTTTTCGCCGATGCCTTCTATGATGTCGGGTGGTTGCAAAGACCAGAAGGGGCGACATCTCCTGCGGTCGCGTTTGATACGAGCAATGTCGCCACGTCGTCGCAGACGGATGGTGGCCCAGCTGTAGAGCCGAGCCCAATCCCCGACAAGGGCGCTGCCGTAAACAAACAGGCAGGAACGCTTTCCTTGGCGCCATCGACCAGTGCGCCAGACGGCGGAATGGAACTTGCCGGCGCGGGAGCGACAGTTAATCAAGCCGGTTCCACTGCGCCTGCGCCCGAGACGAATTCGCCGGCGGAGCCGGCAGCGGCGCAATCGCCTTCGACCAGCACCGAATCAACCACTGCGTCCCAGCCCGCCGCTCCCGCGACGACAAGCGCTTCGACTGTTGCCACCGACCAAAATCAAGTCGAGCAGCAGCCTCCTGCGTCTGAGGCGGCGATGGCTTCGACTGTCGCCAGCAACCAAAATCAAACCGAGCAGCAGCCTGTCGCGCAAACAAGTCCCCCCGAACAGGCAATCGCGGCAACTGCGCCGGCCAAAGCGTCGATCTCAACTTTTGCTGGCGCATCGAGTCGCAGGCTGTGGATCGTTGGCGGATTACTCCTGGCGGCCATTGTGCTGATAGCCGTTGCTATCCTGCCAGCGCTTCGCCGGGGGTATAAGTTCTCGGTCCCGGGTTCCTCGCCAGAATCGCGTGCCGACACTGCGGTTTTTGAAGCCAAAACAGCGCCCGCCCACACAATCGGCGTTCAAGGCAATGGCTTCGCCGGCGGACCGCGTCAGGTCTCACTTGAACTGAAAGCGTGGAATTCTCCGGTCCGATCCAGCGCCTTACCGTTGCCGAAAGTTGGCGGTGCTTTTAATCGCTTGAAAGGCCCGACGCCGAATCCTTCTCGACTTGCTGATCCTGTTGAGCCGCAACGTGACGAATCAGCTGCCGCGCGTGAGCCATTGTTTGAATCGGTCGGCCCGGTAGTGACGGCTGTTGAGCCACAGCAACCTAAGAAATCAGCTCGTGTGACGGAGCCGTTCTCTGAGGGGGTCGGACCGGTGATCGAACAAGCGCCGGAGGTTGTGTCGGCAGGTGCTCCGCAGGAGGCTGGACTCGACGGTTCCGAACCGGTGACAGAATTTGCGGAAGTTTCTCCGACCACGCCGCCCTCAGTGGAAAATGAAATTCTGGAGGTTCCGGAGGAACCCGTGTTTGCCAAGCAAGAGACTAACGAATTTGCCGAAGATCCAAGGACAGAAGCTGTGGGTGCGTACGAGCAACCGAACGAGTTCTTTGCCAGCGAGGCCGAGTATGCGTGGCCCAGTACGGAAGCCGCGGCTGAGTTAACCGCTGTGTCTAACGAGAACGATCAACCGCACGAAACGATTTTTGCCGAGCGTGAAGCTTTTGTTGAGCAAGAGAATTTTGATCAACCTGACGCTTTTTCCGAACGTGAATCCTTTGCAGAACAGGAGGCTCCGGCCAGCCGAAGTTATTGCCGAACCCTCTTCTGATTTTCAGCCCCCGCCTGTTACCGTCCGGCCAGTTTTTCCTCAACCAACCATACCTGCAACCATGCCAGAAACTACTCAAACACCACCTGCTCCGATAGCCAAAGCCCCGGCACCCCCTTTACCCAAACCGCAACCACAAGCGCCAGTACCTGCAGCCGGGATGCAAACCTCTGTGCAGCTTACTTTCTCGTTCGAGATAGCAGCGATGCAGTTAACACCGAGCTTCAAGATGGGAGTATTGAAAGTCCGTCCCATATCGAAGCTCGTCACGATGCGTTTGCCCTCGCCTCAGCGCGCACAATCTCCGTTGAATTTGCAGGTTGCCTTCGAGATGGTGAAAATCCAGCCCGTCGCGGGTGCGCTCGGCACCATTCGCGTTGTTCCGTCACAGCAACAGCGGCCTGCCATGGGAGGCACGCCTTCGTTTGCAGTTGCCGGCTTGCAGGTCGTGCCGAACTCCGAGACAGCGCCGGTTCAACTCACTCCATCGGCACAGGGACGCGCGTCTGTATTCATCACCGTGCCATTCCAGATCAGCACGCTCGAGTTTTCTCCGACGCTCGAAATTGGATCGGTTACGATGAATTCAAATTCGAAGCAGGTTGTCGTCCAGTTGCCAGGGACCGGGCCCGGTCCCGTCGAAGGCGCGCCAATGTTCGAGATCGCTAATCTCGAATTGAACGAAGGCGGAGAGATCGTCATGATGCAACTGAACCTGCTTAGCGGGCTGAAGCGGGCTTAGCGACGACTAACTCGATCAGTCTGACTGATCGAAAATCAGCGCCAGTTTAGGGAGCGTAATTGCTTCGGAAGAAATTCACCATTTTTCCGGATCAATTTGCCGTCGAAATAAATTTCGCCGCCGCCGTAATCGGGGCGCTGGATGTTGACCATATCCCAGTGAACCTGGCTGCGGTTTCCGTTGTCGGCTTCTTCGTAGGCTTGCCCCGGAGTGAAATGGAATGAGCCGGCGATTTTTTCGTCGAACAAAATGTCGCGCATCGGTTGAAACACTCGCGGATTAAAACCGAGCGAAAATTCGCCGATGTAACGCGCGCCAGTATCTGAGTCGAGAATCTTGTTGAGTTTTTCGGTGTCGTTGCTTGAAGCCTCGACGATTTTACCTCGCTGGAAATTAAGCTGGATGCCGTCGAAAGCGGTGCCCTGATAAATGCTCGGTGCGTTAAAGGTGAGTTGGCCTTCCACCGAGTCTTTCACCGGAGCGGTGAAAACTTCGCCATCGGGAATGTTGCGATCACCACCGCAAATGACAGCTGGAATTCCTTTGATACTAAAATTCAGATCTGTGCCGGGACCCTTGATTTGAACGCGGTCGGTTTGTTCCATAAGCCCCTTGAGCGCCTTCATGCCGGGCTGCAGTTTGCGATAGTCGAGTGTGCAGACATTGAAAAAGAAGTCTTCAAACGCTTCCGTGCTCATCCCAGCAAGCTGAGCCATCGAGGGCGTAGGCCAGCGTAAGACGACCCACTTCGTCCGTTTGACGCGCTGATCCTGCACCGGGCGCATTTTTTTGCCAATCAGCTGCATCTTGTCCGCCGGCACGTCCGCCATCTCAGTGATGTTGTGACTGCCGCGCATCGCGATATACGCATCCATTTTTTTCATGCGCGCCAGTTCATGGCTCGCCGCGATTTTTAGCTGTCGATCAGAGGCTTCGAGAGCGAGCGCCCGGTTCACTCGCGCGTGATATACCTGTGCAAACGGAACGCCTCCTGCATTGCGCGCCGCTCGTATCAGCGCGGCTGTCATTTCGTCGGGAATGTCGAATGCTTCGATCAGGACCGTTTCGTTGCGTTTTAGCCGAATGGAGTATTCCACCAGGAGTTTTGCGAGTTTATCGAATCGCTCATCTTGCATAGACGTTTATAATTCCACCGGCGGGGCGCGATGCAAATGCGGCCATGTTACTGTGGAAGCGCGGCACTGCGCTTGCCTGTCGATGAAATCCACGTCGCTCACAGAGCGACGGCTACATTAAGTTTCGCGGCGAACGCGCCATCAAAACCGTCGCGGAAAGGAAGTGAATTTTTTTCCGTTTCAAGCGCCAGGGCTGGCAACTGGGCAAGGAGGTGGCGAACGATCTGTTCGTTTTCTTCGCACTCAAGGCTGCATGTGCTGTAGACCAGTATGCCGCCGGGTTTCAGCAAGCGAAGTACAGCGCGCGAGATGAGCAACTGTTTGGTGGACATTCGACTGAAATCTTCAGGTCTCAGTCGCCATCGCACGTCAACCCGTCGGCGCATGACTCCGGTATTTGTGCATGGCGCATCCAAAAGCACGCGATCAAATGGCGCGATTGACAGAATTTCTTCTGGAGGATGATTACGCGTCCAATCGTGGCGGACAGGACGAACGATGGTTGCGCCCAGCCGATCAACATTACCCTTGAGAATTTCGAGTCGTTCACGGTCGCGGTCGCAGGCAATGATGACTCCTCGGTTTTGCATGAGCTGCGCGAGATAAGCCGTTTTGCCGCCTGGCGCTGCGCAGGCGTCGAGGATTGTTTCTCCGGGCTGCGGATCGAGAAGCTGACAGGCAATTGTTGTGCTGGGATCCTGAATGTAGCAATGACCAGAGTCGAGAGCGGCTGTTGGCAAACTATTGAATTCTACAAAATCTGAGTTGCCAGCTAGCGGTCGTACGTCTGGATACAGCCGCAGAAAAGTCTCCGGATCGATCTTTGTTCGATTAATCCTGCCGTAAATGCGGCGCAGCCCGATTGTCCCATTGGCAGAGCTCTTCGGTGTACTCGGCGCCAAAGTGTTGTTCCCACCGTTCGACCAGAAATTGCGGATGAGATGTCCGAACGAACAATGGCTGTGCATTGGTTCTTTGAAGCAGCTCGCTTCGTTGTCTGATCGCGGCACGTAAGACGGCATTGATAATCGGTCGCTGCTTTTGCGAGGCCATAGTAACAGTCTCGTTGACGGCTGCGTGCTCAGGCGTTTTCAGCAGGAAAAGTTGATACAAGCCGAGTCGCAACATATCGCGGACGTTCGCCTCGATCTGTGAAGCGCGCAGACAGCCGATCCAAAAATCGAGCAGCGTTAAGTTACGCAAAACGCCATAGAACAGTTTTAACGCAAACGCACGATCGGACGCAGCCAGATCCGCATCAGCCAGAAGCCCTGAGATAATAGAATCCGCCAAGGACTTTTCTTTTCGCCACAGCCGCAAGGCCGCCAGCGCGGTTTGGCGAGCAGAACGCCGCGCCATATTTCGTTACTGCGGCCTCACCCCTGCGCGTCCAATGGAATAATAATTGAATCCGAATTGCCGCATCGTCTCCGGGTCCAACAGATTTCGTCCGTCAAAGACGATCGGCGTCCGCATTTTGTCTTTCAATTCCGCAAGATCAACGTTCGCAAATTCATTCCAATCGGTCGCGATGATCAGCGCTTCGGCATCAGTGACGGCTTCCAGAGCTGACGAGGCAAATTCCGCATCGGCGATCGCTTTGATGCTGCGCGCCTTGTGCATTCCTTTCGGATCGTACGCGACCACATGTGCTCCTTCGCGCAGAAGCTGTTCGACTATCTCGATTGCGACTGATGAGCGCAAATCGTCGGTGTCTGGCTTGAATGTCAAACCCCAGACTCCGATTCGTTTTTCACGTAACACCCACAGCGTTTCGCGGATGGTCTTGAGGAAACGCGCCTTTTGACCCTCGTTTATCCGTTGCACTTCTTTGAGCAGAGTAAATGGCCTTCCAAGCTGCTCACTGATGGCGATGAACGCCGCAATGTCTTTTGGAAAACATGAGCCGCCATACCCGATTCCAGCGTTCAGAAAATCGCGTCCGATGCGATGATCCATCCCAATCCCGTCGGCCACTTTTTCCACATCGGCTCCGCTGGCTTCGCAAATCGCGGATACCGCGTTGATGTACGAAATTTTCAAAGCCAGGAATGAGTTCGCGCAATGTTTAATAAGCTCCGCGCTACTAACGTCCGTCACCAGGATTGGCGCCATGAAAGGTTCATAAACCTTTTTCATCAAGTCGATCGCGTGTTCGCTTTGCGCTCCGATTACGATCCGGTCGGGATGCATGAGGTCGGCCACTGCACAGCCTTCCCGCAAAAATTCCGGATTACTGACTACGTCGAATTTTGCGCCGTGGCGGTTATATCGTTTTATCGATTCCGCCACTTTTTCGCCCGTCTTCACAGGCACCGTGCTCTTGTCGACGATCACTCGATAATCGGTCAACACGCCGGCGATCTCACGTGCGACCTTCTCCACGAAGCTCAGATCAACATCGCCGTCCGGCAGGGGCGGAGTCGGGACTGCGATGAAAATAATCTGTGAGCGCTCGACACCTTCCTGAATGTTGCCGGTGAACTGTAGTCGCTGTGCCGAGACATTGCGGTGAATTATTTCTTCCAAACCCGGTTCGTAGATCGGTATCTCGCCGGCTTTGAGTTGTTTCACTTTTTCGGAGTCGTTATCGACGCAAATGACATGATGGCCGACGTCAGCGAAACAGGCGCCCGTTACCAAACCGACATATCCGGAGCCGATAATTGATATATCCATGAGTCAGGAACGGTGTGGGCGAATCAGCCCCAGCACAAGTGTCGGGATTCAGCCAGGATCAGTTGCCCGACGAGTAAGGATCGAAGTTTAAATCGAAACCAAATTTCGGGAACGCCTTGAGTGTTACGGTGAACAGGAGACCGTACTCTTTCACTCCCGAGTTATCGCGTATTACTCCACCGAACGAAGCTACCCAGCTTGTTAGGTCACGGTAAATCGCGTAACGCTGTTCCTGTAGAGTATCGGTGGCGCCTTCATACTGCTCTTGAATGGCAAAGCCCCAGTTGTCGTTAACGCGAAGGTATCCGCCTACAACAAACAAGCTGCTATTGTCGAAGAAGGGGTTTCCATTCAGATACCGGTGCCCGAGGTTCACTTGCAAATTCGCGAAGGGTTGGACTGTCGCGTATGTGTCGACTTCCGTGAAACCTTTCGCGAAAGCGGGCAACTGAGAGTTCACAGAAAAGGACATCCAGGGGAGGGGGGTGAACCTTAGATTGTTGAACAAATTTGAGTAGTCCGTGCGGTCGTATGGATTCTCAAAATTTCTATCGACAAACGTATCCAGTTCCAGCCACGTCATCGTTGAATCGTCCCGCCGGGTTTCCAACTTGTTACGGACGCCCAGGCGCAACACCGTCCAATCGGCAATCGAATCAATCGCGCGTGAACTGTGGAAAATCGATTGCCCGAAGCTGCGTAGAAGGTTCAAATCGATCGAATTGCAAAACCGAGAGGGGATTAGGTCCGTCTTCTTTCACATAGGAAAAGTCGGTAAACGGTTGGATTACATGCATCAATCCGTCCAAACCGAAAGCACGGCTCTGCACATCCTCCCATTTTCGAGAGATCTTAAACGAAGCTTCCACGCCCGTGTCGAAAACGCTTCGAAATGTATCCCCATCAAATTTGATGGGATTAGTCGTTGATGGTGGCGGCAGGATAGTGTCGGGCACCAGCGGATTTGAAGGCGGCACAAATATTGTTGAACCGAGATCCCAGGTCTTTCCGTAGTACGTGCCTCGATATCCAGCCCGCGGCACAATCGACAGCCAACCAAAATATGTGTTTGGAAAAATCAGTTGATGGTACGTGTCGAAACGTTCCGTGCCGTAATTCTTGACACCTGAGCCCTCAGGGAATTGTAGCCGCAAATTGGCAAATCCGGTTTCGCCTTCGTAAAATATCGGGCCGCCAAAAAGCGCGTGCCGTTTGATGTCTAGCGCCACTTCCGGCTGGCGTTCGGTTGTGGTGAAGAAATCGTTTGCTTGAAACCGTTCGATTCCCGTGAGGGTAAAAACCGGGTTTATTTTTGTCAGCGCTACCACATTGTCCGGAACAGGATCAATCCGAAATTCTCCCTGGAAAAAGTCCTGCATCACGTACTGGTCACTCAGCTTGGTGATGTTAGCCATGCCATAGATGGAGTCGGTGAACTCCGTGTGGTCCTCGACGCCGAGCCGGTATCGCGAGTCTGGATACACCCACTCGCGGTATGTCGGTTTGATTAATCTCCGGGTTTTGGTCGTCGATGTAAAAAGTCTTTAGCCGCGCCACACTGCTTTTGTCTTTCCCGTATTCAATTGTCGGATCCAAACCGATGGCTGGTCCGCGCCTGCCGAAATAGTCCAGCCGGAGCCGGGTTTCAATATTGTCTGTGATCGGGAATGTGACCTGCGTGAGAAGCGATGGTCCCCAGGTGCTGTAAAACGCGGGCGAGACGGCAAAACTAAACGCGTTGTCGAGCGACTGGTAGAGATATGGAAACCAAAACACCGGCACCTTTCCGACGTATGCAGTGACGTCCAGAAGGATTACGCGATCCTTGTCGTAAAGCCGAATCTTACGGGCGTGCAGGTGAAAATCGGGCCTCGACGAATCGTGCGTCGTGAAAGTGCCGCTCTTGATAAGATAAGCATTGTCCCCCTCAAGCGAGGTCACATCGTTACCGGCCAGAAAGTAAGGTTGTGACTCCGTTCGTCCGACGATCGCCCGGATCTTTTTGGTTTCAGTGTTGTAAACTCCGCTGTCGGCGTTGTAGAGGCTGATATCGCGATAGATTCGGACGTGGCCCCTCAACACCACGTCATGTGTAGAGGAATTGTACTGTGCGTAGTCGGAGTAAATGTCCGTGTTCCCGATGTGAATCACTACGTTGTCGCGGGCGGTCGCCATGCCATTTTCATATGTAGTTTGCCCGGTCGAAGTGATTTCAATTGGGGCGCTCTCCGGAGTTTTGATTTCTCCGCGCACCCAACCGGCAGTCGCAAGCAGGCCGGCCAGCAAGAAAACCAGCGATCGCATGGCGACCGCCACCGTACTGCACCAACGTTCCCCTGCAAAGGCAAAACCACTCAACCGAGGAGATAAACAGACCCCAGGCATGCGATGACCGGCCGATCGTCTAAACCTCGGCCAAACGTAGTCACGCGCGACAAGCATGGCCTTAAGTATTACCGGTTTTGTCCTCCAGCAATTCGATAGTCCGCCTATATTCTTCCCGAATTTAGCGTTCAAAGCTCAAAGCGTAATATGGCTATGGACCGAAGATCTCAAAAGGCTGGGCGCGTGTTCGTTGTCGCGGACACTCATAATCACCTGCCGGAGAGCGTAGCAAAGATGGCCAAAGACGCTGAGGAAATCTGGCACCTTGGCGATATTTGCTCGGAGGCGATTCTTGATGAATTGCGGGCGACCGGACCGCGCGTCAGGGTTGTGCGCGGAAATTGCGACAGCAATTTCGAGTGGCCGCTGGTTGTTGATCTTGAGCGCGGCGGATTGAAAGTTCGCCTTCAACACATTCCACCCGATCGACCGCCGGATGATGTCGATGTTCTCTTGCACGGGCACACGCACGTCCCGCGCAACGAAAAGCTCGGCCGGGTTCTGTTTCTCAACCCTGGCTGCGTGACTCGGCCCAACCGGGGCGCCCCGCCAAGTGTGGCCTGGTTGGAAATCGCGGACGGAAAAGTTAGTTGGAAGCTTGTCGAGTTGCCGCTCCGTCATTAAATCAGCAATCGTTAAAAGCGGAGGTCAAGCCGCAGCACTCCAACGCGCCCGTTGCGCGCGAAACCGCTGTAACGCTTGGCATTTCGTCGCAGTCGTGATTCGCTCTTGATTAAATTAGCGGCAATCGCTTTTCTTCACGAAGATGAGTTCGGCTTTCGATCAAATCTTCGTTCATGGAAAGCGATGGCTGCTTTCCTGGATTGCCGCCGCGCCGAATTGGGTCATCCAAATCACGTCAAGCCTGATCAACATTGTCGCGTTGCTCGCTGCGTTTCTAACGCTCTTCGCGCTTATGTCGGTGCTGGAGCGTAAAATTTTAGGGCGAATGCAAAATCGTTACGGACCAAACCGCGTCGGGCCGTTCGGTCTTTTCCAGCCGGTCGCAGATGGAATCAAAATGTTAATCAAAGAGGACATCGTGCCCGCGCGTGCAGACAAAACCATCCATTTTCTCGCTCCAGTTGTGCTTGCCGCAGTGGCAATCCTCACGCTGGGTGTGATTCCGTACGGGCGAAACATGACCGCGTTCACAATCGATGGCGGCATACTCTTTTTCTTCGCGGTGGGATCGGCAACGGAACTCGCGGTGTTCATGGCTGGCTGGGCCAGCAATAACAAATTTTCGATGCTTGGCGCCATGCGCGCGATCGCCCAGATGTTCAGCTATGAATTGCCGCTGATCATCACGGTGCTCCCGGTTGTAATGATCGTCGGCTCCCTTATGCCGGACGCGATTGTTTTCGCGCAAGGCGAATACACGTTAGGCATCGTGCCGCGTTGGTTTGTGTTCACGCCATGGGGCGCCGCGGCGTTCCTATTATTTTTCGTGTCCGGCCTCGTCGAATCGAACCGGACACCATTCGATGTGCCGGAGGGCGAATCAGAAATTGTTGCCGGGCACATGACAGAATATTCAGGATTTAAGTACGCCACATTCTTCTTGGCGGAATATCTCGGGATGTTCGCCGTCAGCGGGTTGGCGGTGACGTTGTTTCTCGGCGGCTGGCATGCGCCCGTGCGCCTTCTTGAATTTGTTCCCTCTTATATCTGGTTTTTTTCAAAGCTGAGCGCGCTTCTCTTCGTTTATATCTGGTTGCGGGCAACGCTCCCGCGCATGCGCGTGGATCAAATGATGAATGTCGCTTGGAAGTTCATGTTGCCGATGGCGTTCACGTGCGTCATTGCCGCGGCGGTCTGGCACTATACCGGGCGCGGTATGCGCGGCTGGCTGTGGTCGTTCTTCGTGATCGTGTTTGTTTATAGCGGGCTATCGATCCTGCTCGATACGCGAAGGAAGTTCGCTCGGCGTGTTTACCGTTTCGCTGAATGAACGGACGATTTTCGCAATCCCCCTCGCGGGCTGTAGCGTGCGCTGTCGTCAGCGCACCCACCTTGGATCAATGCATTTGTCCGCTGAGGGCAGCGGACACTACAGCAGCTAAATGAACGGCGCGGCATTCATTTTGATTTCCGTCTTCATGCTCGCCGGGGGGCTGGCGGCCGCGACGTTGCCAAATCTCATGCATGCCGCGTTCTGCCTGGTACTGGCGTTGCTGGGGCTCGCATCCTTGTTTTTCCTGCTCGGTGCAGAATTCGTGGGACTTGCGCTGGTATTCGTTTACATCGGCGCAGTGGCGGTGTTGATCGTTTTCACGATTCTTCTGACGCGCCGCGATCCGAAGGAACATCAGGGTATTAACTGGAGCGGCGTTCTGATCGCGCTTGCTGTTTTTGCGGGTTTGGCGTGGGCGGTTCTAAAGACGCAGTCGCTGTCCATTGTGCCGCCGCACATTCGGGCGCTCACGGTTAAGCAAATCGGCCAGACGTTGATGACTGGCTATGTGTGGCCATTGCAATGCGTCGGGCTTCTCCTGACCGCCGCTCTCATCGGCGCTCTCGTGCTCGTCATGGAGGAAAAAAGGTGAGTGTGGAGTCTCGGACCTGGGGAGCGCACGGTTGCACCGTGCTGGTCTCCACATTCTGCGGAAACGAACTTTTTCGACGTGCGGTGTGTCAAGGAAAGTTCGCGATCGCCTGGAGCCAGTTGCCAGCCCCCCGGAGGCGTGCGCTCTCCAGGGGTCAGATAACCTCACCATGACACCAACACTTCAACTTTTCCTGATCGTTTCTGTGGCGTTGTTTTCTATCGGCCTGCTCGCTGCGTTAAGCCGGCGTCACGCAATTTTTATCCTGATCGGGATCGAGATGATGCTCGCCGCGGCGAACTTGAATTTTATCGCGTTCTGGCGTTTCGCTCCGCCGCCGCATCCTCCAACTGGGGTGATGATCGCAATTTTTGCCATCGCAATCTCTGCAGCAGAGGCTGCGGTTGGCCTCGCGATGGTGATTACTGTTTACCGGCATTTCCGAACAACGAACGTCGATCAATACGACCAGCTCAAAGGATGAATCCAGGGATTGTGAGTAGTCTCTGGCTATTACCGGCGGTGCCATTTGCGGCAGCGGTCCTGATATTGGGGCTGGGAACAACGCTGCGCAAAGGCGCGGCTGCGCTCGCAATCAGCGCGCAAATCGTTGTGCTGGCAATCTCGATCGTGGCCTTCCTTCCCACGCTACAAACGCACGGCTTCCGCGCTGTCCAGAATTTCACATGGTTCACGTTCGGCGAACAAACCCTGCGGCTCGGATTTGTTCTCGATCCGCTCGCAGCGGCCATGCTGGTGATGATCTCAGTGGTCAGTCTGTGCATTTTTGTCTTTAGCGTCGGCTACATGGCTGACGACAAGAATTTCTCCCGCTTTTTCGCGTATCTATCGTTCTTCTCGGGCGCGATGCTCGGCGTAGTTGTAGCCAACAGCTTGCTGTTGCTTTTCATGTTTTGGGAACTCGTAGGGCTCGCGTCGTATTTGCTGATCGGCTTCTGGATCGAGCGACCGAGCGCTGCAGCGGCAGCAAAAAAAGCATTCATCACCACGCGCATCGGCGACATGGGATTTTTTCTCGGAATGCTCTGGCTCTACAATCGCAGTGGCACATTGCTTTTTTACGATGGCGGCCACGGTTGTCTTGAAAATGCCGGCCTGGCCTTGCTGGGCGCAAGTGCCACTTTCATCGCGCTTTTGATTTTCTGCGGCGCAGTTGGCAAGTCCGGACAATTCCCGCTGCACGTCTGGTTGCCCGACGCGATGGAGGGTCCGACCCCGGTCAGCGCGCTGATCCACGCGGCCACAATGGTCGCCGCAGGTGTATTTCTCGTCGCTCGCGTTTATCCGCTGTTTTCGTTAGGCGCGATCAACGGCGTGACATCCTCGCTCACTGTCGTTGTCTGGATTGGAGTAACGACAGCGCTCATGGCTGCGCTCATCGCCATCGCGCAGGCTGACATCAAACGCATCCTCGCTTACTCAACCGTGTCGCAGCTCGGTTTGATGATGGTTTCATTAGGCGTCGGTGGCGTGGCGGCCGGGATCATGCATTTGCTGGCGCACGGTTTTTTCAAGGCGCTTCTGTTCCTCGGCTCTGGCTCCGTGATTCATGGATGCCATGGCGAACAGGACATTCGCAAAATGGGCGGCCTGCGACACCTGATGCCCGTGACATTTGGAACTTACGCCATCGGTATGATGGCGTTGAGTGGCGTGCCTCTCTTCTTTTCCGGCGGCTGGACCAAGGAGGAAATCCTTGACGCCACCGCGCATTGGCCGCCATCGCATGCACCGTATTATCTGATGCTGGCCGGGGTTGTTCTCACGGCGCTGTATATGACCCGGCAAATGATCTACGTTTTTTTCGGGAATCGCCGGAGCGCTGCTGAGCACGCGCACGAGAGTCCGCGTGTGATGACAATGCCGCTGATTGTGCTGGCGATCGGCACAGTTTTTCTAAGCGTCGTGCTCACCTCCGCCTGGCCATGGCTGCACGGTTATCTCACGGGTGAACCGGTTGATTTCGACATTACACACGTGATCCAGCCCATGCTTTTCCTTTCGCTCTTGCTTGTTTGCGGTGGCATCGCGCTGGGCATCTGGTTTTATCGGAAAGCTGGGGCGCAGGATCGAGCTCGATCCGCTGAAGTTGATCCACTTGAGTACGCTCAACCGGCGTTGTTCCGGTTCCTCGCAAACAAGATGTGGATCGATGAACTGTATGCGCGGACGATCATCGCTTTCGCATGGGCGAGCGCGCGTTTGTCCGACTGGATGGATCGTTATTTCTGGGATGGTATGGTGCGCGGCTTCGGCGCAATCGGCCAACTCTTTGGAATATTTACAGCGGATGTGGACGAGCGCGGTATCAACGCCGGAGTAAATGAAACGACAGTTGGCGCTCGTGGTTTGGGCCGTCTTTTGTCGAGCGCGCACTCTGGACAGATTCAAATTTACCTCGGCGTCGTGGCTGTTGGAATGCTGGCGCTTCTTCTTCTCTACGCATGGTTGGCTTAGTCACGGTTATTATTTTGATTCCGCTGCTCGGCGCGGTGGCGGTGTGCACATGGCCGCCCGCCTCCGCTGAAGCTACGGCGGATAGGCTGCGCAATGGTCGGCCAATTGCGCTGATGTTTAATATAATCTCTGCCGGATGCGCTCTTGCGCTGTGGCGAAATTTCGATGCCACCGCGACTGGGCTCCAGTTCGTGGAACGTCATGCGTGGATTCCGGCTATCAATGCCGATTATCTGGTCGGCGTCGACGGCTTGAGCCTGCTGCTCGTATTGCTCACATCCCTGATCATTCCGTTCGCATTGCTTGCGCAACCCCCTCCCGATCGGAGTCGCGCGTTCTACGCGACGATGCTCGTCATGCAGTCTGCGCTCTACGGCACGTTCACCGCGCAGAATTTCGTCCTCTGGTTCCTATTCTACGAAATGAGTCTGATTCCCGGTTTTCTGCTGATCAAAATCTGGGGCGGTGAAAATCGCGATCGCGCCGCGACCAAGTTTTTTCTCTACACATTTCTCGGAAGCGTTGCCATGTTGCTTTCGTTCCTCGGGATTTATCTAGCGAAAGGGACATTCGACTTCGCGACGCTGGCGAGTCTTGGAAAAACCGGCCTGCTCACGGGAAACGTCGCCTGGGTCGCCTTCGCTGGAATTTTTGTTGGGCTTGCGGTGAAGGTGCCGCTATTTCCGTTTCACACCTGGCTGCCGGACGCCTATCAAACTGCCCCGACGGGCGTGTCGATGGTGCTCACTGGCGTGCTGTCGAAAATGGGCGTTTACGGTTTCGTGCGGCTGTTGCTTCCGTTATTCCCTAACGAAATCAAGATCATCGGTCCGTGGCTGCTTGGACTGGTGGTTTGCTCGATCGTTTTCGCTCCACTGTCTGCATGGGCGCAGCGCGATTTGAAACGAATGATCGCCTACCTGTCGATCAACCATCTCGGCTACTGCATGCTGGGTCTTTTCGCGCTGGCGGCGTCGCCCGCTGTTGCTGCGACGATCGATACCCAGGCAGCACTGAGTGGTGTGTTCATGCAAATCTTCAATCACGGCATTACCGCGGCGACACTTTTCTACTTTGTAGGCCTGCTCGAACAACGGCGCGGTCTGCGTGGCATCGACGATTTCGGCGGACTGATGCAGCGGACACCGCTGCTCTGCGGTTGGATGAGTGTCGCCATGTTTTCGTCGCTCGGTTTGCCAGGTCTGAACGGATTTATCGGCGAGTTTCTTATTTTTAAAGCCTCATTCGCGATGGCAGCGGCATTTACAGCCATCGCCGTGGTTGGCCTTTTGGTGACGGCCATCGTCTTTTTGCGAGCGATGCAATCGGTGTTTAGCGGACCGCTTGCAGAAAATTGCAGCGCGTTCCCTGACCTTTTGCGACAGGGAAAAACTTGTCGTGGTTCCTGTGACATTGCTGATGTTCGCCATTGGCATCGCACCGCAATTCATATTTAACATTTTCAACACGACCGTCGTTCATATGGCGCGGCTGTTTGGGTAAGTTTCTGGCGAATGAGCAAGGCGATCATTCCCAGCAAGCGAATTGCACACCTGATTTTCGTTTTCCGCGCACAGAAGGTGATGCTGGACTCTGATTTCGCGGCCCTCTACGGCGTATCCACAGGTCATCTAAATCGCGCAGTGAAACGAAATGCAGATCGTTTCCGCCTGATTTCATGTTCCAACTCAGCTTGGAAGAGGTTCATTTTTTGAAATGCCAATTTGGCATTTCAAAGCCCAGTCGCGGCGGCCGTCGACGGTTGAGACCCTTCGTCTTCACTGAACAAGGCGTCGCGATGCTCTCGAGCGTTCTGCAAAGCGAGCGTGCGGGGAAAATCAATATCGCCATCATGCGCGCGTTTGTGAAGCTGCGCGAGATGCTCGAAACAAATCGCGAGTTAGCGCGAAAATTTTCGGAACTCGAGCAACGTGTCGGCAAGCACGACGAGGAAATCGCTGCGATTTTGGAAGCGATACGGCAGTTGATGGCCGCTCCGAAAAAGGCACGGCGCGAAATTGGCTTTCATGTACGCGAAAAGGCGCCGCGCTATCGGGTGCGTACACGCGCATGATCGCCTGGACAATTTACCTCACGTTTGCCGGCGCAGTTCTGTCGCTGCTCTTGCCGCGCGGGTGTGCTCGCTGGATCGCGCTGCTGACGACAATCGCAGGCTTAGCGCTTGGTGTGATCGTGTTCGCCGGCACGCCGATTCCGGATCTGGCGCATTTTACAACGATCATGCGCGTCCCGTGGGTCCCGGCGCTCGGGATGAATTACCAACTCGCGCTCGATGGCGTGAGTCTTACGATGGTTCTTGTCACTGGCATTTCATCGGTAAGCACGGTGCTGTTTTCGTGGGATGTGGAGAAACGGCAGAATGAATTCTTTTTCTGGCTTCTGCTAGTGGTGGCCGGGTGCTACGGCGTGTTCCTCAGCGCAGATCTGTTTTTGTTGTTCGTTTTCTACGAGTTGGTGATCGTGCCGAAATATTTTCTCATCGCCATCTTCGGCTCGACTAACAAGGAATACGGCGCGATGAAGCTCACGCTGTATTCCTTCTTTGGCGGGATGTTCGTTTTCGTTGGAATATTGGTCGCTTATGTCAGTGGGGGGTCATTGGACCTGAATCAGCTGTCGCACTTCCAATTTTCACCTCAGCTGCAATCCTGGGCGTTTCCAATATTGTTTCTCGGTTTTGCTGTGCTGGCTGGCATCTGGCCGCTGCACACGTGGGCGCCGACTGGTCATGCCGCTGCTCCGACTGCGGGATCGATGTTGCTCGCGGGAATTGTGATGAAGCTCGGCTCTTACGCCGCTCTGCGCGTGGCGATGAATCTATTTCCGCAGGGATTTCAGATGTGGAGCAAATGGATCGCTGTGCTGGCATTGATCGGGATCGTGTATGCCGCGGCAGTAGCGCTTCGCCAACGTGATCTGAAATTTGTAATCGGTTATTCCAGCGTTAGCCACATGGGGTTTGTGCTACTCGGGTTTGCAACGGCTAACGCGCTCGGCGTTTCCGGTGCGGTGCTGCAAATGTTCTCGCACGGCATTATCGCGTGTCTCTTGTTCGCCATCGCCGGACGCATGATCTACCGGCGTACGCATACGCGTGAACTTGATGCTCTTTCTGGGATGAACCTGAGCCACGCATTGCCCTTCGCGGCTTTCGCTTTTGTCGTCGCGGCAGCTGCATCAATGGGCATTCCGGGGTTCAGTGGATTCGCGGCCGAGATTACGATTCTTATAGGCGCATGGAAAACTTACCCGATCGCTGTTTGGATCGCGGGAGCTGGGATAGTTCTTGTCGCTGCATTCACATTGCGCGCGCTAAAGCTTTCGTTTTTCGGTGAGAAAAGTGTACAAGCCGAAGTCACTACGACTACAACGTCAAGTCGGGAAGTTTCCAACCCGATCACGATCCCGGAGAAAATCGGCGCCTGCATGCTGATGCTCACAACAGTCGCGATCGGCATTTATCCAAAACTGCTGCTCGACCGCATCATGCCCGCAGTCGAAACGATGAGGTTTTTGAAATGAAACCTGTGCGTGACCCGAATCTGTCTGGGGAGTGCACGCGCCTCGCGTGCTGGCGATCGCGCCCTCGCGACCGCGAACTTTTCAAGCGACGCTAGCTGTGGGGGCGAAGAGGATTTCGGCGAGGGCACCGAAATCAGCACGCGAGGCGCGTCGCGCTCCCCAGAACTTCCGCTTCGCCGCGCGCGGCACAAGATCAACATGAGTTACCTCGATCTTCTTCGACTTGCATCGCCTGAGGCGGTCGTAGTTGTGACGGCTCTGGTAGTTCTTTCGATGAGTCTGGTCACGAAACGCGCAGCTGCGGCGTGCGCATTTGTTGCAGCGCTCGGACTTGTGATCGCAATCGTGGCAGTCCTGTTCTTGCCGCGCGACGAAACGCTGTTTGGCGGAATGCTGGTGATCTCCCCGCTGACGTCACTGTTCAAAATCATTTGCCTCGCTCTCGCAGCTTTAACGATTCTGCTGACGCACGCAGAAAAGGCGCCGCGACATCCCGGGGAATATCTGGCGCTGGTTCTTCTGGCAACCGTTGGCCTGATGTTGCTCGTCGGGAGTGAAGAACTGCTGATGATTTTCATCGGCCTCGAGTTGCTGGGACTTTCGCTTTACGTCTTGGCCGCATTCGATAAAACCGACGTGCGCTCAGCCGAAGCGGGTCTGAAATATTTTCTGTTCGGTAGCACGTCGAGCGCGTTCACACTTTTCGGGATCAGTCTGATTTACGGCATGTCCGGGGCAACCGGTCTCGCCGCGATTTCAGCTAAGTTGGCAACAATGTCAGTAGCAGCCGCTGCTTGCGGTTGGAATCGTCATGACACTCGTCGGCTTCGCATTCAAAATCGCTGCCGCGCCGTTCCATCTATGGGCGCCTGACGCGTATCAAGGCGCACCTGTTCCGAGCGCGGCGTTCATTGCTTCGGGTTCGAAGGTTGCCTCGTTTGTTGTGCTGGGAAAAATCGTGCTTGTTGGGTTCGCGCCGGTGCATGGCAGCGCCGGATGGCACGCGATGGTGGCCGGTTGGTCGCCTGTGCTTGCGGCACTAGCAGCGTTATCGATTGTAATTGGGAATCTCGTCGCGCTTGCGCAATCGAACGTACGCAGACTGCTTGCCTACTCAGCAGTCGCACACGCGGGTTACACATTGATTGGGTTCGTCGCCGGCGGCCGCGAAGGCTTTTCCGCGGCCTTGTTCTACACGACCGTTTATGCGATTACGCTCATCGGCGCATTTGGCGTCGTCGGCGTCGTGCGGCGCGAAACAGGCGGCGACAATTTCTCTAATTTTCCGGACTCTCTTCACGTTCTCCTTTGCTCGCAGGATGCATGGCAATCTTTATGTTGTCCCTCGCAGGCATCCCGCCGTTGGCTGGATTTTTCGGAAAATTCTATTTGTTCAGCGCCGCGCTACACGCTGGCGCAAATCACGCGCTTCTTTGGCTCGTCGCGCTTGGGCTCGTTGGCAGTTTCGTCTCGTCTCTATTATTACCTTCTCATATTGAAAGCGATTTTTGTGGATGCGCCGTCATCTGCGGATAACGGAACCGATGGAGCGCATGCGAGTCGCTTTTTTGCAGGAAAGCACGGTCACCTTACTTGCCGCAGCAGTTGTTTTGCTCGGCGTGATGCCGAACATTTTGGCAGCGCACATTCTGGCCGCGATTCCTTAAGAAATTTCAATAAAAATGCAATTAACGCTTGACCCGCGCACAGTAAGTTTTGCATCAAAAGCGATAGTCCCCATTGCGAAGTTGGTGATGTAAAGATGGGCAGCATCAGCGAGTTCATTGAGCGCCATTTCCGGCATTTCAACGCGGCGGTGCTGAAAGACGCAGCCGACGCGTATATCGCGCATCTCGATCGCGGCGGAAAGATGATGATCACGCTGGCGGGTGCGATGAGCACCGCCGAACTGGGCGTTTCGCTCGCAGAAATGATTCGCCGCGACAAAGTGCACGCCATTACCTGCACGGGTGCGAACCTCGAGGAAGACCTCTTCAATCTCGTTGCGCGAAGCAAATACGAACGAATTCCTAATTATCGCGAGCTAAGTCCGCAACAAGAGCAGGAGCTGCTGCGGCGGCACCTCAATCGCGTTACCGACACTTGCATTCCCGAGGAGGAAGCGATGCGACGGATCGAGCGGGTCGTGCTCGACGAGTGGTCGGCCGCTTCACAAAACAATCAGAGAAAGTTTCCCCATGAGTTTCTTTACAAAATCTTGCGCGAATGCCGCCTCAAACAATTCTATGAGATCGATCCAGCCGATAGTTGGATGGTTGCCGCTGCGAACAATGGCCTTCCGTTGTTTGTGCCGGGCTGGGAGGATTCGACCTTGGGAAATATTTACGCTGCGCGCTGCATCACTGGGGCGATCGGCAATGTGCAAGCGGTCCGCTCGGGTATCGAATACATGATCGAGCTTGCGGCGTGGTATCGCCGGGTATCGAAGGATTCGTCCATTGGTTTCTTCCAAATTGGCGGCGGCATTGCAGGCGATTTCCCCATTTGCGTTGTGCCCATGTTGAATCAGGACGTGGTCAGCACGCCCGTGCCCGAGTGGGGGTATTTTTGCCAAATCAGCGATTCCACCACCAGTTTCGGATCATATTCCGGCGCCGTGCCCAATGAAAAGATCACGTGGGGAAAACTGAATGTCGATACTCCGACGGTTCGTGATCGAATCTGACGCGACAATCGTTGCGCCGTTGATTTTTGCGAAGATTTTAGGCTGGTGACCAACAGCGCGTCAGCTGCGTTATCAGCTTCCGTCATCGATTCGATGGCATGAGCAAGCTTTGAACCGAGGATATTGAATGCTTTACGTGGTGGCGACGCCGATTGGTAATCTGGGCGACATCACCTTGCGGGCTCTTGAGGTGCTGAAAGGCGTTGATCTTGTGGCGGCGGAAGACACGCGGCATTCCGGGTTGCTGCTAAAACATTTCGAAATCAAAAAGCCCTTTGTCAGCTATCACGAACATAATGAAGCGGCCCGCACGGCTGAGTTGGTGGAGCGTCTTGCTCGAGGCGAAAACGTTGCGTTGATTACAGACGCTGGGACGCCCGGCCTTTCCGATCCAGGGCTGCGCCTTATTCGCGAATGCATTAATCGCGAACTGCCGTTTACGATCGTCCCCGGACCATCGTCGATCTCACGGCTGCTGTGCTCGGTTCCGGATTTTCGACCGAGAAATTCTCTTTCCGTGGATTTCTTCCGGTGAAAAGCGGCCGACGCGAGCGCGAATTGCGGATAGCAGCTGAACGCGAGGAAACGACGATTTTTTTTGAATCTCCTTACCGGCTTCTTAAAACTCTTCACGCTTGCATTACGATCTATGCCGGACCGGCAACTGTGCATCGCACGTGAGCTGACAAAGAAATTTGAGGAATTTCGCCGCGGCAGTGCTGCCGAACTGCTTGCCCACTACGAGGCACATCCGGCGAAAGGCGAAATCGTGCTTAATTGTCTCTGGCGCGTAGTTGGATCGCAGGCGTAGTTCAATGCAGAGACGAAAATTTCCCGGGTCAATAGCGCGGGCAAGACGCAGAAAACGTCGATGCGAATAAACGAATCGAATCGTCGTCCAATCCTGCCGCTGAAATCAGTTGGAAACTATGCGATCGGACATTGCTTTTCCGGGAAACTTCACAAATCGTTGGCTTCTGCTGACTCGCTCACCGTTGAATATCGCCGATCTGATCGCCAACCGCCTCGGAGACGCTGGCATGGTGACGCGACTTTCGCGAGCAGACTGGGCGAGCTTCTGCGATTATCAAGTGATGATCCGCCTGCCACGGTTCTCTAACGCCATTGCTCGCGGGATGCCGCTGTCACGCTTTTGCAGGTGGTAATGGCGGTGGCTCTGCTTGCTCCGGAAAAGCCGATCACTGAGCGCTACTCCGCGTTAGTTCAGCACGACAGTTATTGGTTCATGAACATTATCGATCGCGGATACCAGACCATTGTCCCCCCGATCGATCACAAAGTGATGGAAATCTCAAATGTTGCATTTTTTCCGGCATATCCCGCGATTGCCGCGTTGCTCCGAAATGCATTCAACATCAGCACCGGCACAGCGCTTTTGATCACCGCTCAGCTCGCTGCGTGGGGTTTTTGGAGTTATTTCTTCCTGTTCTGCAGGCGATGGAAAGTTGCGGCTTCGCTTCAGATTTGCGGGACACTCCTCATCCTGGCGAATCCGGCGGCGTTCTTTCTCGTCGCCGCTTACTCGGAATCGCTCTTTCTGATGGCGCTGCTCGGCTTTATCTATTGGAGCACCGCGGAGGGGCGCACGGCGCAGAGTGCTGGCGGCTATGCACGGAATGGTTATGTCCGCGACGCGAATTGTCGGAATTGTGTGCGCTGCGTTTCCTTTGGTGCGTTCGGCTTTTCAAACGGGATGGCACGGTTTGCTTAAGCCACGCAAGTGGCTTCGGGAGAACCGGGCATCTGTTGGATTAACTGTTTGTGGCGGCCTGCGGCGGGATCGCTTTTTTCGCTTTATGCCAACTGCGCTGGGGTCACTGGGACCTTTACATGCTCACGCAGGCGGCTGGCTGGGGCATCGTGCCCGATTATCTTGCAGTGGTTAGGCCCGAAAGTTATCGCTGGCTCGTTCCGGCACTAAATAATCCCACCGAAATGAGCCAGTTATCAATGACACTGGGTGCCATACTTTTCGTCGCCATCGCGGCTTGCGAACTCGTTCCAGCGATTCGGTGCCGCGCCGGCTTGCCCGCACGTGCTGGGATCTATTTCTGCGCGGCTACGATTTACTACCTCTCGGTGAGCGGCGTCGCCTGCGTCGACATGGAAAGCATGCTGCGCTACGAATTCAGCGTGTACGCTTTGATCGTGCTGGCGTTTTTGAATTTTCTGCGTCAATTTCGCACGCCGCCAATGTGGGTGCGGGCCTTTGGGACGGCGGCGGTAGCGTTGGTCAGCGCTGCGGGGCTATGCGTGCAGGGCTGGTATGTCTGGAATTTTACCCGGGGCAACTGGGTTGCGTAGCAGAACATGAAGCCAAAGGTCGTCATCATCGGTGCAGGCCCGGCCGGTCTAACGGCCGGCTATTTGCTTTCGAAAAACGACGTCGATGTCGTCGTTCTGGAAGCCGATCCCGTTTACGTCGGCGGCATTTCGCGCACCGCGACTTACAAGGGCTTTCATTTCGACATCGGCGGTCACCGTTTCTTCTCAAAATCCAAAGCGGTCGAAGATTTGTGGACCGAGATTTTGCCGAACGACATGCTCACGCGCCCGCGCTCATCGCGCATTTTTTACGGCGGCAAATTTTTCTCCTATCCGCTCAAGCCATTTGAAGCGCTGCTGAAGCTCGGCGTTTTCAAATCGATTTTGTGCGTTCTTTCCTGGCTGAAGGCGCGTCTGTTTCCGATCCAGAATCCACGAAATTTCGAAGAATGGGTTAGCAATCAATTCGGCAAACGATTGTTCAACACGTTCTTCAAGAGCTACACCGAAAAAGTCTGGGGGATGAGCTGCAAGGAAATTTCCGCCGACTGGGCAGCGCAACGGATCAAAGGCCTTTCGTTAGGCAGCGCAATCAAGAACGCGCTTATTCCGCAGCGTTACAACGGCGACCGGAGCAAAGTCATCAAGACGCTGATCAATTCTTTCCGTTATCCGCGGCGAGGTCCGGGAATGATGTGGGAGGCGTGTGCCGAAAAGATGACGGCGCTGGGCGGCAAATTGGAGATGGGCTGCAGAGTGACGCGCTGTTCTTACGACGATTTGTCGGCCCAATGGAAAGTGGAATACAAAAACGGCAACGGAGATCGCCAAATAATCGAAGCCGAACACGTCATTTCATCCGCGCCGATGCGGGAACTGGTCTGCGGTTTGTCACCGGCCGTTGAGTGAACGAACCAAGCGCGCAGCTGAGAGCCTCAAGTATCGCGATTTCCTCACCGTCATGCTGATCTTGAAAGATCGAGAGATGTTCGATGACAACTGGATCTACATTCACGATCCCAGCGTTAAAGTCGGCCGTGTTCAGAATTTCCGTTCCTGGTCGCCCGAAATGGTGCCCGAGCCGGACAAGGTTTGTTACGGCCTGGAGTATTTCTGTTTCGAACACGACGGTCTTTGGGACTCAAGCGACAACGACTTGATCGAGCTCGCAAAGCGCGAGCTGATTCAAATCGGGTTGGCGAAGGAAGGCGATTTCGTCGATGGCTGCGTCGTTCGCCAGAAAAAAGCGTATCCGGTTTACGATGACGACTACGCGCGGCACGTCGCCACGATTCGTCAGGAGCTGGACACGCGTTACCCGAACCTGCATCTGGTTGGCCGTAACGGAATGCACAAATACAACAACCAGGACCACGCCATGATGACGGCGATGTTGTGCGCGGAAAATATTCTGGCTGACACAAAGCTTTACGATCTCTGGCAGGTGAACAGCGACGCCGAATATCACGAAGGCCGGTCCGCTGCAGCCGAGGAAACGAACGGTAGCGCGCTCCGCCTTGTTCCTGGCTCGCGTCGGTGCCCCGGAGCTAGCGCCGGAAGCATAGCGCCGCGAGCTATCGCCTTTTCGAACTCTTCCACTGGCGGGCAGGAGCAGAACAGATTCCGATCGCCGTAGACGTTGTCGATGCGAGCGACCGCGGGCCAGAATTTGTGGTCGCGCGTCCACGGCGCGGGAAACGCTGCCTGTTCGCGCGAGTAGGGGCGGTCCCATTTGTCGGACGCGATTTGTCGCGCGGTGTGCGGTGCGTTCTTGAGCAGATTGTTTTGCCGATCCTGTTTTCCGTCGGCGATTGCTTGCATCTCCGCGTGAATGGAGATCATCGCGTCGCAGAAACGATCGAGCTCGTGTTTCGGTTCGCTCTCGGTCGGCTCGATCATCATCGTCCCGCCAACCGGCCAGGAAACGGTCGGCGCATGAAAGCCGTAATCCATCAGACGTTTTGCCACATCTTCGACTTCGATGCCTGCGCTTTTCCACTGGCGCAGATCGATGATGCATTCGTGCGCGACGAGACCATGCTTGCCTTTGAAAAGAACGGGAAAGTACGGATCGAGCCGTTTAGCGATGTAATTGGCGTTGAGAATCGCCACCTCGCTGGCGCGTTTCAACCCGGCGGCGCCCATCATGCGAATGTACATCCACGTGATCGTCAGAATGCTGGCGCTGCCCCAGGGCGCCGCGGCGACCGGGCCGACAGCGTATCGCACGCTTGGGCGTTCGGCGTTGGGCGTTGCGATGTTCGTTGGCCGGCAGAAATTCGTACGAGATGTTTGGCCACGCCGATCGGTCCCACGCCCGGTCCGCCGCCGCCGTGTGGGATGCAAAACGTCTTGTGCAGATTCAGATGACAAACATCGGCGCCGTAATCGCCGGGGCGACAAAGACCGACTTGCGCGTTCATGTTCGCGCCGTCCATGTAAACCTGGCCGCCATGCGCGTGAACGATGTCGCAAATTTCGCGAATCGTCGGCTCGAATACGCCGTGCGTTGATGGATAAGTCACCATGAGCGCGGCGAGATCGCGCGCGTGTTCGTCTGCTTTCGCGCGAAGATCTGCAAGGTCGATGTCTCCATCTTTCAAGCAGGCGACCGACACAACCTTGAATCCTGCCATTATCGCGCTGGCTGGATTCGTGCCGTGTGCCGATGTCGGAATGAGACAAACGTTGCGATGCGCTTCGCCGCGCGATGCATGATATTCGCGAATGGCCAGCAGACCCGCGAATTCGCCCTGCGATCCGGCATTCGGTTGCAATGAAACCGCGGCGAAGCCGGTGATTTCCGCCAGCCAGTCTTCCAGTTGCTGGAAAATTTCCATGTAGCCCGCCGTCTGTTCGGCTAGGAGCGAACGGATGCAGTTTGGAAATCTCCGGCCATGAAATCGGGAACATTTCCGCGGTCGCGTTGAGTTTCATCGTGCATGAGCCGAGCGGAATCATTGACGTAGTCAGCGATAGATCGCGCGATTCCAGCTTCTTCAGATAGCGCAACATCTCGGTTTCGGTGTCGTGCGTGTTGAAAATCGGATGCGTGAGATATTCGGAAGTGCGGATTGCGAATTGCGGAATGCGGATTGGCGGCTCGCCAACATTGTCGTCGTCGAAATCGCGTACGCTCGTGCCGCGGAAGATTGACATCAGCAGTTCAATGTCCCGTGGCGTTGTCGTTTCATCGAAAGAAATGCCCACCGCGCGTGGTCCAAGCCCGCGCAGGTTGCAACCCGCTTTGGCGGCGTGCTCCAAAGTGACTTCGCTCGATTCCACTTCGACCCGAACCGTGTCGAAGAAATTCTCGTGCGTGACAGTGCAGCCAAGTGCGCGCAGACCGTCCGCAAGTCGACTGGTTAGCCGGTGAATACGCTCGGCGATTGCGCGCAATCCTTTGGGACCGTGATAGACCGCATACATCGACGCAATGACGGCGAGGAGAACCTCCGCCGTGCAAATGTTGCTGGTCGCTTTGTCGCGGCGGATGTGTTGCTCGCGCGTTTGCAATGCGAGTCGATACGCAGGTCGGCCTTCAGCGTCGTGTGAAACGCCGACTAGTCGGCCAGGCATGTGACGTTTGAATTCATCGCGCGTGGCGAAGTACGCCGCGTGCGGCCCGCCAAATCCGAGCGGCACGCCAAAGCGCTGCGTATTGCCGACGGCAACATCCGCGCCGAATTCGCCCGGCGGTTTGAGTAAAGTTAGCGCGAGAATATCTGCTGCGACCACCACCAGCGCCCCGGCATCGTGCGCCTTTCGTACAAACTCGGCATAATCGTAGATCGCGCCATCGGTCGCGGGATATTGAACAAGCGCGCCGAAAATTGTGCTGTCGAATTTGAATTGCGAATAATCGCCGATTTTGATCTCGATCCCGAGCGGCTTCGCGCGGGTTTGAACGACGGCAATCGTTTGGGGATGACAATTATCGGCAACAAAGAACGTCTTCCGATCTGGAACGACCGCGTGACAAAGCGTCATCGCTTCAGCAGCTGCCGTTGCTTCGTCCAGCATCGAAGCGTTTGCGATGTCGAGGGCAGTTAAATCTATGATCATTTGCTGGAAGTTCAGCAGCGCTTCGAGTCGTCCTTGCGCGACTTCCGCCTGGTAAGGCGTGTAAGCGGTGTACCAGCCAGGGTTTTCCAGAATGTTTCGCTGAATGACAGGCGGCGTGATCGAATCGTAGTAGCCAGCCCCGATGAACGAGCGCGCGATTTTGTTTTTCTGTGCAATTGCCCGTAGCTCAGCCAGCGCTTCGCCTTCCGATTTCGCTTGCGGCAAATTCAGTTGCAGTCCGAGACGAATGTCCTTTGGAACTGTGGCGTCGATGAGCGCACCGAGGCTATCGAAACCCACGTCGCGCAACATCGCGCCGACTTCTTCTTCGTTCGGCCCGATGTGTCTGCGCGCGAACGAATCAATGTCGAAAATTGGTTCGCGCATTTGCATTCGAACAGACTACGAAACGCGAGACGCGCATCAACTCTCGAGCGCTGCTTGCGCCGCGGCTAATCGTGCAATCGGAATCCGGAACGGACTGCAACTGACGTACTCGAGACCGAGCCGGTGACAGAATTTGACACTGTTTGGTTCGCCGCCGTGCTCGCCGCAAATTCCGAGTTTGATGTCCGGCCGCGTTTTGCGGCCGAGGTCACGAGTAATTTCCATCAAACGTCCAACACCCTTCTGATCGATCGTTGCGAATGGATTTGAAGCGACGATGTCGAGTTCCGCATACGCGGGAAGGAAACTGCCGGAGTCGTCGCGACTCATTCCCAGTGTGGTTTGTGTCAGATCGTTTGTGCCGAAGCTGAAGAACTCGGCGTCGCGCGCGATCTGGTCAGCTAACAGCGCCGCTCGCGGGATCTCGATCATGGTTCCGACGAGATATTTGAATTTTGTTCCTCGTTCTTTGGCCACTTCGTCAGCCACGCGACGCACAATGTCGATTTGGAGCCTTAGCTCGCGCGGGAATCCCACCAGCGGAATCATGATTTCGGGGTGGACCTTGATGCCTTGGGCTTGCACTTCAGCGGCGGCTTCAAAGATCGCGCGGGCCTGCATTTCGGAAATCTCAGGAAACGTGATCCCGAGTCTGCAACCGCGATGACCGAGCATTGGATTGAACTCATGCAATTCGTGAACGCGCCGGGAAATTTGTTCAACCGGCATGCCTAGTTTGTTCGCCAGTTCGTTTTGCTGCGCATGATCAGCTGGCAGAAATTCGTGCAACGGCGGATCCAGAAAGCGGATGGTGCCAGGCAAACCATTTAGCGCAGTGAAGATACCGATAAAATCGCCGCGCTGATACGGAAGCAGTTTTGCAAGCGCGCGCGCGCGCTCGTCTTTTGTGCCGGCTAGAATCATCTCCCGCATCGCGTCGATCCGATCGCCTTCGAAGAACATGTGTTCGGTTCGGCAGAGCCCAATTCCTTCCGCGCCGAATGCGACAGCGTTTTCGACCTGCTCGGGAGTATCAGCATTTGCACGCACGCCGAGGGCGCGGAATTCATCCGCCCACTTCATCAATTTCGCGTACTCCTGATACGTGACGCTCTTTTTCGGATTGAGCGAGCGATCCACAAGCACCTGCACAATCTCCGAGGGCGCCGTCGCGACTTCTCCTGCAAAAACTTCGCCGGCGGTTCCATCGAGGGAAATGTAATCACCCCGATTCAATATTGTGCCATTGGCGCTGAGTGTGCCTTTTTGGTAATCGATTTGAAGCCCCGTCGCGCCGCACACACAGACTTTGCCCATTTGACGAGCAACGAGGGCCGCGTGCGAAGAAACTCCGCCGCGCGAGGTGAGAATCCCCTCAGCTGCGATCATGCCGCGCAGGTCTTCCGGCGAGGTTTCGATGCGGGCGAGCACGACTTTTTCGCCATGATCGGCGCGCGCCACAGCTTCCTCCGCGCTAAATACGATATGGCCGCACGCCGCGCCGGGTCCGGCAGCGAGACCGCTCCCAATTTTCTTCGCTTTCTGTACTGCCTTGCGATCGAAAACTGGCGCCAGCAGGTGCGAGAGTGAATCGGCCGGGACACGCCGCACCGCGTCCTTTTTGGTTATCAATTTTTCGCCGACCATGTCCACGGCGATACGCACCGCCGCATGACCGGTGCGTTTGCCGTTTCGCGTTTGCAAGATGTAGAGGCGGTTATCCTCGACCGTAAATTCAAGGTCCTGCATGTCCTTGAAGTGCTTTTCAAGCATGCTGCGAACGCTCATCAACTCCTTGTGCGCTGCTGGCATTTGCTTTGCCAGATCGGCGATCGGATGCGGCGTCCGCACGCCAGCAACGACGTCTTCGCCCTGGGCATTGATCAGATATTCGCCGTAGAAAACTTTTTCGCCGGTAGCCGGGTCGCGAGTGAATGCCACTCCCGTCGCGCTGGTGTCGCCCATGTTTCCGAACACCATCGTCTGAACGTTCACCGCCGTACCCCATTCGTGCGGGATGCCGTACTTCCGCCGATAAACGATCGCGCGATCGTTCATCCATGAGCCGAAGACGGCGCCGATCGCGCCCCAGAGTTGTTCGTTTGGGTCCTGAGGAAAAGATTTTCCGGCACGCTCATTAATTAAACCCTTGAACCGGTGCACAAGCTCTTTGAGGTCCGCGACGGTCAATCGCACATCGGGGAAGTCATGCTTCCCGTAACGCTTGTCCTTCAACGCTTCAATTACCGCTTCGAATGGCTCATGGTCTTCGCCCGCCCGTTTTTGCACGCCCATGACCACGTCGCCATACATCTGAAGGAATCTCCGGTACGAATCCCAGGCAAACCGCGCGTTTTTCGTTTTTTTTGCGACGATCTCGACCACCTCATCGTTCATGCCGAGATTCAGAATCGTATCCATCATTCCCGGCATGGAATCGCGAGCTCCAGAGCGCACGGACACCAGTAGAGGCCGTTTCTGATCGCCGAACTTTTTGCCGGTGGATTTTTCGATCTTGGCTGTTGCGGCCGCGACTTGAGCCGCCAATTGCTTGGGGTACGAGCGATTGTGATCGTAAAAATAACTGCAAACCTCAGTGGTAATGGTGAATCCCGGCGGCACTGGCAGACCGATCCGCGTCATCTCATGGAGGTTCGCGCCTTTCCCGCCCAGCAACGCTTTCATCGTGCCTCTTCCGTCAGCCTTACCATCCCCGAAGTAATAAACGTAACGCGCCGCGCGCATTCTCTTCACATCGGTGGCTTTCCGCGATCTGAACGCCGTCGGCTTACGCCCGCGTTGAAGTCGTTTTCGGAAACTAGATTTTCGTTTTGTGGCCATAATTTGCAGCGACAGCAACCGCTGGAATGATAGAGCGCCAAACTAAATTCGGGCGTCCCGATGTCAACGATGCGGCCGACGTGGATCGTCTTGTTCTTCAGACGATGGCCGTTGGATCGCCAAAGCGGCAGATACTAGGCTGCGAAACCGCAGCCCTTAATGACAACGCGTTGAGGACAACGCGTTTCACCTTGTGCAGCGGTTACGCTGGCGCAGTTTCGCCGTTCGTAAGAACTTCGGCAATTATCGCCGTAAATTCATCAACGCCCGTGCTAGGCACGATGATGCTGTTGCGGCGGCCGTGAGCTTCCTCTGTGATACGCAAGAACCTGCCGCGCTCATTTTCCCGGAGCTCGACATAGAAGTGCTTGCGCTCGATCTGCAGTTCTTTCGCCTCGATGATGTTGTCCATTTTACTTTGCGGGCGCGAGTTTAGGGAGCGGAAATGTGAAATGGAAGAAAAATCCGCGCCATTTTAAGCGAATTCTTTCGGCCCGCTGCTGGTCAAAACCGCGATAAATTTACAGCGCCGGAGCGTTCTCGGCTATACCGGTAGGTTGCCGTGCTGCCCGCTCCACCTAGACTCTGATGCGCTTTTGAGCTTGCGCCGTCGACCATGCCTCATTCCATAGATCCTGGTTCGAATCGATCACCCGACCGGCAACGATCGGCCGTCCCGCTTCCGATCGAAACCGAACCCAAAACCCACGATCCATACGCTGCGTTCCGATTCGGAGATTTCTCTCTATTTACAGCCGGCAATCTATTGTCGATTACCGGGCGATTAATGCTCGCGATAGCGGTGGAATGGGAGATTTATGCCCGGACCCATTCGGCGACTGCACTCGGGCTCGTTGGCTTGGCGATCGCCGTCCCAGTGGTTACGCTTTCGCTACCAGCCGGCCATTTGGCGGATCGATTCAGCCGCAAGCACATCATTCTCTGGTCGCAGGTCTTTAGCGCCCTTATGTCGGTGGCTCTCGCCCTGGTTTCCTGGAAACATCTTTCCATTCCTCAAATCGCGCCGTTGCGTGAGGGTAATCACGCCCTGGCGGCTGTTGCTGCGATATTCGAGCGCCATCATCCAATATTTCAGTTCGATGACGCATCAGTCCCGCTGATTTACCTGCTTCTTTTCATCGGAGCGTCGGCACGTACATTCAGTTGGGCTGCTCGCAGTTCGTTTTTTCCGACCTTGGTCCCGCGTGACGCATTCGCGAACGCCGTCACCTGGAATAACAGCATTTTCCAAATCGGATCTGTGGTTGGTCCGGCTTTGAGCGGGTTCTTAGTCGCGTACGTCGGGTTTTCGTTCGTGTATCTGCTGGACGCGCTCTGCTCGCTTTCGTTCTTCGTGCTAGTCCTGCTGATTCGCCGCAGCACGCAAAAAAGAGACCAGAGCGACGCGAGCACATGGAAGAGTCTCATGGCCGGACTGCGCTTTGTGTTCAGCAGAAAGGTAATCCTCGCCACTATCACTCTCGATTTATTCGCTGTTCTTCTTGGCGGCGCGACGGCGTTGATGCCGATCTTTGCGGACCAAATTCTTCACTGCGGTCCGGTCGGCCTGGGCTGGATGCGTGCAATGCCTGCTATTGGCGCCTTTATGATGGCGATGCTTATTGCGCATCTGCCGCCCATGAAACAAGCCGGCAAAGCGTTGCTGTGGTGCGTGACCGGCTTCGGCGCCGCGACCATCGTGTTCGGTTTGTCAAAAGTGTTCTGGTTATCGCTCGGAGTGCTTTTTCTCATCGGAGCTTTCGACAGCGTGAGCGTGATTATCCGCGGCTCGATTGTGCAACTGATGACGCCGGATGAAATGCGTGGCCGTGTGTCATCCGTTAACAATATTTTTATCGGCACATCGAATGAGTTCGGCGCGCTCGAATCGGGATTGACGGCCGCGCTTTTTGGGCCGGTCATTTCGGTCGTTGCAGGAGGCATCGGAACAATCCTCGTCGTGTTGGGCGTCGGATTGCGGTGGCCGGAGACGCGAAAGATCGGCGCGCTGGATCACACTCTGCGCTGAACATCAAGGAACGACGGCTTCCCAGCCGTCGAGGGAAACGAACGGCTGCCCAAGCCGTCGCTCCTTGAACTTCAATCAGAACGTGCCGTGCAACGAAATCGTCCCGTATGGGGCGCCACCATTCTGGTGGTAGCGCACTTCAGCGCGATAGAAATCGAAATCCCGGTAAGGCTGGTAGCCAACCTCTCCGGTGAACGTGATAATCGGCGAAATTTTCCAGTCAAAACCAGCCCCGGTTCGAACCTCGCTGTACGTCACGACTGCATGGTTCAGGCGCGGAATTCCATGCGAGTCGCCAAACGCGTCATCGGTCCGGAAAGTCGCCTCGGTAATAGTTGCTCCAGCATAGAGCGATACATTGCGACTCAACTCGTACTGCAGGCGCGGCGTTGGCAGGACCGCATCCAGCAACCACTGTGGCCCTAATTTCCACCGAAGACCCACGGCGGGAATCACAGGATACTTCCGTTCCACGTCGACACTCACGCCGAGGATGAGCTGCACGTTCGGACTGAAAATGTACGTGCCGCCGATGACAAAAGGCATGTCGAAATCATCCCAAAACAAGTGACCCAGGCCTGAATTGTACAGACCAGGCTGAGTTTCCGCTCTGATGAGAATGGAATCGGATAGCTGCGTATCGAGTCCGATGACCGTGCTGAAGGACTGCAATGTGTTGGGTAGGGCGGCTCCATCTGGGAGACCAAATGAAAACCGCTCCCATTGGGCGCCTAATCGCAAAACGCCGAGTTTGAATCGCGGCGTTAATATGAGGCGGATATCCGAATCGATCTCATTAAAATCGTTAACCTGTTTGCCAGCGCGTTGGACATCTCCGTCGCCAACATATGTGACGTCGCCAGAAAACTCGCCTGACAGAGGCCAGAAACCGTTGCTCTCCTCGGAAAACCCGGTTCTGACAAAGAAAATCAGAGCGGTGAGGATCAAAACGCGCGATCGCAGCCCCGACAGTTTCATTCGTTCACCGGCCCCCGGTTTCACGGCGAAAGAGAGTAACAGCTTTGGTGATATTCTTCATCATCACTGATTCGGAACCCAGCCGTTCTACACCACGAAGTGATCCTAGCGTTGCGGAAGAGATCATGTCGCCACGCCAAACGAGTGTAGAAGGTTTTCCGTCGACCGTAACCGGCCACAACTGATGAAGCGTGAGACCGACATAATAACCGCCGCTGGCATAGTAAAGAACGTCGGCGGATTGATAAGTGCCGCCAGCGCCGCCGCGACTGTAAGACGCGCCCAACGTCACTACGCCGTGGTCATCAGCGTCTAGAAGTTCCCAGTAAAGCTCGGCTGGGAGCGAACCCGCACCGCGTCCAATGGCCGTGGCTCCAAGCAATGCCGAGAATTGTTGGCGAATCTTTCCTTGCTCCCGCAATAAACCATTCACTTCGTCACTCGCGCGAACAGATGGACCGGCATGATCGTACGGCGGTGCTGCCGCCATTCCGCCGGATACAAAGCTTTTAGCTCGTGCGGTCAAGACATCTGTCCAGAAAGCTACGACGGCCGGAGGAATAACGCCTCCTGCTCCTCCGCTCGCAGCAGCAGAAAACCGCTTTGCTTCATCCTTGCTGATCTGGAGATCGGGACTGAGTTTCTGGGTCGCGGCCACAAACGAACGGACGGAGGCGTTGTCCGGCGCATTTCTCAGTTTTTCAAAACTAGACGAGGCCGGGTTTGATGTCAGATCAGAGTGTAGAAACACCTTCAATTCGCGATATTTTGCAGGATTCCAACGGCGCAATGCCTCCATTTGCTGGGCAGGCGAGCCAGGGGCGACATAGCAGCTCTGGATTGCGAGAAAATGCGAATTCCTCATGGGCGGGCCGTGCGCCGTTTTCACCTCGCTTTTTGCCAGTTGCGCCAGGTCGACTTTGTCGAAGATTGAGAACGAAGCGAGTTCGGATACAGGATCGGCGGACGCGCTTCTCAGGCCGGCAATCGATATCAAGGAAAGAACACCGGCCAAAGCGACCAAGCCCCGGTGCAGGCATCGAATGCGTACAATCGTTTTAACGTTCATGACAGAAAACCTGTTGGCCAATGAGCCATGGTTGCAAATTTAATTCACCGCCGCAATAAGCTTCCATCATGAACGAACCGGTTATTACGCTCGATCGTTTGAGCAAAAGCTACGGGAACGTTCATGCGGTGCAGGATCTTTCCCTTCAAATCGAGCGGGGAACAATCTTTGGTTTTCTCGGGCCGAACGGCGCCGGAAAAACCACGACGATGCGCATGTTGTGCGGCCTCACTCATCCGACCGGGGGCCGCGCGAACATTGAGGGCGCAGACATCTGGAGAGATCGCCAGGAAGTGCGTACAAAATTTGGCTATGTGCCGCAGCGTTTTAGCCTCTACCGTGATCTCACCGTCGCGGAGAATTTTCGATTTTTTGGAGGCGCTTATGGTGTTCCCGGCGCTGAGCTGGAGCCGCGAATAGAACGTCTGCTCCGGGTCATCGACTTGGCAGAAAAAAGGAATACGGCGGCGCAAAGTCTTTCGGGAGGAATGCGCCAACTGCTGGCGATCGGTTGCGCGCTGATCCACGATCCGCGCCTGCTGTTTTTCGACGAGCCCACGGCGGGACTTGACCCCGTTCATCGGCAACAAATCTGGAACCTCTTGTACGATCTCAGCAATGAAGGAAAAACGATTTTCGTCACAACGCACTACATGGATGAAGTAGAACGTTGCACCGAAGTCGGATTTATCGAGAAGGGCCGACTGCTGGCAAAAGCTCCGCCGCGTGCGTTAAAGTCGAGCTTTCGCAGTCGATTGCTCGAGATCGACGTCGAACCGCTCATGCCAGCGCTCGTTCGGCTGCGCGGCCTTCCCGAGTTGCTTGGTGTCTCATTGCGAAGCGGTGGTCTGCGCCTGTACGCGCCAGAACCTGAGAAATTGATTACCAAGTGGCGCGAACACTGGCCGTTCCCGGATCTACGCTTGCTGGACGAACGCTGGGTAGAGCCGGACATGGAGGATGTTTTCACGGCGTACTCACAAGGTTATCACGGCGTTCTGACGAAAATAATTCCATGAAATGGCTGTCGTTCGAAGCTGTTGCCAGCGTTGCCTACAAGGAATTTCTGCACATCTATCGCGACCGCCGCGTGCTGCTGCTTGTACTTACGTTACCGCCGCTTTTCACACTGCTCTTCGGTTATGCTTTTGAGACGGGCGAACTAACCGGCGTTCCGAGTTTGTTGGTCAATCAGGACAATACGCCGCGGGCAGAGGAGTTCGTCGACATCATTTCGAAGAACAAGACATTCGCGTGGCGCCGCGGATTACCTGAAGCAACAGACGCCCCAGATTTGATTGCTCACGGCGTGCAAGCAACGCTCGTCATCCCAGCAGGATGGAACGAAAGTCTGGAGAACGGCGACCCGAAGCCGCTGTTGCTTTACGTCGACGGAAGCGACATCAATACGGCCGATGCCGTAGAAGGCAGCGTGCGACAGAGCCTCGGAGATTTTCAGCTAAAACAGCGTGACAGCATGATTGAGAACTTGCCCGAAGAGGTCTTCGAGCTTGGCAAACAGCTCCCCGTTCAAATTCGAAAACGCTTCGTCTCAATGATGGAAATGTGGGGTATTGATCGCAAAGTACTTTACAACCCGAAGTCTCGCGTCATCGACTACGTCGTGCCCGGAATCATTGGACTGATTCTCCAATTACTCACCGTGACCCTGATGGCGTGCACGATCGCGCGCGAGCGAGAATCAGGCACTCTTTACCAACTGATGGTCACATCGCTGCGGCGGCGTGAGATCGTGATTGGCAAAATGCTGCCTTATCTCGTTGTCTCTGCATTCCTGGTGATGGTCATTATGCTGGTGAGCAATTTGCATTTTGGCGTGGCTTTCCATCAATGGCCGGCGCTCGCGATTGTTTGCCTGCTGTTTCTGCTTTGCTCGCTGGGATTGGGCTTGTTGATTTCTGCGTTTTCCCGCACGCAAACGCAGGCGATCCAGTTCTCGGTTTTTTTCCTGCTACCGGTATTCGTGCTCTCAGGCGCGTTCGCGCCACTTCAACAGTTGCCAGCAGCGGTCCGATATATCTCTGAGCTTTTCCCGCTCACACATTTCTGTCGTGCATTTCGACTCGTGAACATGTATCGCGCGGGCCCGGAGTTTTATAGTGGCGATCTTTTGGTTCTGTTGGCCGGCGCTTTGATCACCTTCGCGGGCGCGGTGTTCCTGCTCCGGCGCGTTGAGCAGTGAGACCGGTAGAATGAGGGAGCACGAATGATAAATAGAAAGGAGTCATCGAAATGCGCGGGAATCTGACAGCCAAAATCCGCTTGTCTTGGCTGATGGTCATGATCGCACTGATGACTTGCCTAAGTGCCGCAAGCGTGGCTGCGGTCACCAACATTCAACTCCTCAGGAGATCTTCGACGGGATGCGCGGCAGTTTTCAGTCTGCTAAGGCAAAAGGCGTACACGCGCGCTACCAATGGGACCTGAGCGGCCCCAACGGTGGCGAATGGTGGATCGACGTAAACGACGGGACCTACAAGATGGGAACGGGGAAAATCGCCAGTCCGAGCGTCACTTTTATCGCCAAAGACACGGATTGGGTCGCCATTTGCAACGATCAAATTAGCGGGACGTGGGCTTATCTTACGGGCCGACTAAAAGTTCGCGGCGATCAGGGAGTAGCCAGAAAACTCGGCGAAATATTCCCCTAGAATCTCACTTCGGCTGCAATCCTGACGTACGGCGCCGGATCGACCTGCTTGGCTTGATGTGCGCGGTAAAAGTCGAAATCGCGTTCCGCGGTGCAGCCCGCACCGACGCTCAATTTGAGGTGTTTGATGCCGGAATATCCCACCTGCACGCCGGCACGGTACTCGCTGTATTGAAGCACCGCGTCGTGCAGATCCAGCTTGTGTTCAGTGTGCGAGACGACATCGTCGGTGCGAACGCCCAAATAATTGAGCTCCCCCAGAAGCTTGAACTGCCAATCGTCATTCGGTTCGTAAATTAACGATGGTTTGGGAAAGACTGCTTGCAGTCGCAGTTTATCGCTGAACAGCCAGATGATTCCTCCACCGGGCGCAACCGGCGGGTCTTGGAATAACGACCAGCCCAAGCCGACGACCGCGAAGATTTTGTCCTTTTTGAGCGGAAAACTTACGAACGCTCTTATCGGGATATCGAACGTATTACCGTTGATGTGATCCTGAAAGTAGAACCCCGGATCAAGTTCAATTCCTACGCCCGGAAAATCCTTCACCACGTATTCGTAGGCAATGTGAGCATAGGCTGCCTGCAGATGATCCGGCAAACCATTGTCGGTGCCGTTGAAATCGTAGCGTTCGTATTCAACGCCGAGGCGAAGATACCATTTTCCAGTAATCAAAAAGCGATGGTCGTAGCTGAAATCATCGTAGAGCGAATCACCGTCACCCAGCTTTGACTCCTTGAAATCGCTGTTGAACGTATATGTCGTTTCGTACGAGAAGATGTCGTGTGAATTTTGGTCTGCCAGCGTAGGTGATGGCTGAAGCTCAATGTTTGCGGGCCCAGCCACAGCGGCCGCGATTCCGGCGCACAGGGAAATGACAACGAGATATCGAAATTTCTTCACAGGCTTAAGGCGATTCGGTCATCGACATATCGGATAATGAAGGTGAGACCGATGTATCGAAAGCACACTATTTTAGCAAGGAATATTTCGATTGCGGTGCGTAGGCGGAAGGCGCTTCCTAAAAATTGCTCATTGGCAGGTCCGTCCGACGAAAGACCCTTGCGTTATCGGTTCCCGCGAGTCACCGCGCGGAATTAAAGCGTTGAGCGTGTAGCGCACGCGCTCGCCCGTGGGCATTAGTTGGCAACCGAAGCGGTTGCCCTACAATTCGGATCGTTGCTTAACCCGGCAGCAAAATCGCCGGGCTCTTTTCAACTGCTGCCTATGAGAGGTGGAAAAAAAATCCGCATTGCCTTTTACCTGCTTGCTGCCGGCGGTGCGGCGCTATTTACATTGCTGCTGATTCGGCAGGGGGCGCCACACGTTATTAAGGCATTCGCTTCCGCCGGTTGGTGGATTGCAGCAGTGGCGATTTATCACCTCGTTGTCACAGTGTTCCTGGATACGGTTGCGTGGCGGGCGCTCTTTCCGAAATCCGAGCGACTGCCGCTGTGGCAACTGTATTGGATGCGCTGGATCGGTGAGTCAGTCAGTACGCTCGTGCCTTCAGCTACTGTTGGTGGCGACGTCGTTAGGGCGCGGCTCGCGGCGCTACATGGCGCACCGATTCCCACTGCAGCAGCGAGCGTTCTAGTCGACATCACGCTGGGGGTTTTCGTCCAGATTGTTTTTACGCTGTTGGGTCTGGCCTTGATGGTTAGCGCAACAGGAGAGCAAGGATTTGTCCGCCCGACGCTGATCGGAGCAGCGATCGGAGTTCTCGCTATCATCGGGTTCTATGTTGTCCAACGACTGGGAATGTTTCGCTTCATCGGTAAGATGATTTCGCGGCTGGCGAATGCGGAGGATTGGCATTCACTGGTGCACAGCGGTCACACCCTGGACCAGGCGATTCGCAGGCTCTATGCGCGGCGGTACGGTGTGATCGGATGCTGCGCAGCGACGGCCGCCTCACTACTGTTCGGATCAGGAGAAATCTGGATAGCTCTTCACGCGCTCGGATTGCATGCGACGCTCGTGAACGCGGTGATTTTGCAAAGCATGGTTCTGGCTATCCGCTCTGCAGTGTTTCCCGTGCCAGGTGCACTTGGAGTGCAGGAAGGCGGCTACGTCGTCGTTGGTAGTTTGCTCGGTATTCCTGGTGACGCTGCTTTCGCACTGTCTTTGATTGCGCGCGTGCGCGAATTGATTCTCGGAATCCCGGGCCTGATTGCGTGGCAATCGATTGAAGCTCGTCGCCTTTGGCGCGCGCGTTTAGCTACAAGCGAGCAATAGAATTCCAGATTAGCATTTGCGTCTCGACGTTTGCAGCCGCGCACTCACGGCGCCAAAAACGAGAAAGGGCGTACCGTAATCGAAACGGCAAAACTAACGACTTTCCATGAAAGCAATGGCCGGTAATTTCACGAACGTGTACTTCCGAATTTTCCTTTTGCTTCTTTGGTTTCCTCTGGTGGCGCAGGCGGGAGATATCGATTTTTCGAACTATGATGTGCCGCTGTACACCCAGATCGTAGATCGGATCAAAGCCAAAATTGCTCTTCGCCTGGGCGATGGTCCCCTTACGCACGAGCGTTATTTTATAATTCCGTTTGCGTATCAAGACCGCGGAAATCACCCGGAATTCTCGCATTCGTTCATCTCCGTCATTCGGGTGTTCGCGGATAACAAAGCAGCAAAACTCACTCCTGGGTTGCCAACGCGACAATACAAGAATTGGGAATTCGAAACGTTTACCATCAGCTGGTTACCTCGCGATTTCCTCACCAATCCTCATCTGTGCGTTTTTGACGGCGCTGGCAGCCGCATTCTTCCAGAGAAGAATAAATGTCCCGTGTCGATCGGCCGAAACTTTACGCTCGCAGAAACGATCAAGCTTGCCGTGGATGCAAAGAATGCGGTGGCCATGTGGGGCCCCTATGAGATCGAGAAAGCGGCGTTTGATCTCGCAGTGCAGCGCAAACGCTTGCTCGACGGAGGAACCATTAAATATCGAGCCGACGACCGTCTCTATCAAAAAGACAAAGTCGCTATCAGTTGCTTTCATGCCATGCAGGGTTTGGACGAGCTTTTCCCAAAGGGCGGATTTCTCGGGACGGGATTTAAGATGTGGGGATTCAATGGAACGGCAAGAGTGCTGATCGAATACACTGAGAAAGCGAGTAACAAAGGCTTACTTCTTGACCCGGTGGATGTAAAAAAGGACCGGTACGTCTTCGTTTATGCTCCCGCCGCGGGCGGCCCAGTACCATACAACCCGGCCAAATCCGCGTCCTCCTATCATCGATAAAGGCCGCAGCTGGCGGCCGGTATTAGCTCCCGAACCGATTCCTTTGGTTGGCGCGCTTGGCGCCGCGTTATCTAGTGCTCACCATTTCCGGATTATTCAGCCTGTGTTTTCGAATCGCGACGTTCAAGTCCGCGGTAATGCGAACGATTGTGCCCACGATCTTCATCGTGACCTGGCTCAACGGCTGCGCAATTCCGAAGGCGCGGCCGGAAAGTTCGACACGCGACAAGGCCTTCATCGAATACTGGCCACAATCAAACGACAGCAAGAAATTGCGACTGGCCGTCAAGGATTTGATCGACATGAAAGGCGTGGTCACCACGGGCGGTTCCGAATTCCTCGCCAAGCACGCCTCGCCTGCAAAACGCGATGCAAAATGTTTGGCAATCGCCCGCCAAAGTGGAGTGCAATTTGTGGGAAAGACGAATTTGTCGGAGCTGGCGGTGGCGGTTTCCGGCATGAATGCCTACTACGGCACGCCGCGAAATCCATTAGATCGAGGGCGCATTCCAGGTGGTTCGTCCAGCGGGTCTGCGGTGGCGGTAGCAAACGATGAGGCCGATGTTGCGTTTGGCACCGACACGGCGGGTTCGATTCGCGTGCCGGCCGCTTGCTGCGGAGTTGTTGGTTTAAAGACAACCTTTGGGTTGGTGCCGATCGACGGCGTATATCCGATTGCTCCGAACCGGCTCGACACCATTGGACCATTGGCCAAAGACATCGCCGGCACAGTCCGGGGCATGGACTTGCTGCAAGCGGGATTCTCGGAGCGCTATCGACAAGCGGTAGCCGCCAAACCTTCAGCCGACGGCCTTCGAATCGGGCGCGTTTATATAGAAGGAACAAACCCCAATGTGGATCGCGCAGTCGATGACGCCCTGGCAGCGACTGGATTCAAGGTCGTGAACCTAAGCCGCGAATTTACCGATAAGTGGATTCAAGCTCAAAAGGACGCAGCGACTGTGGCTGCGGTCGGTGCTTGGCTTTATGACCAAAAATTCCAAAACGAATCCGAAGTCACCATTCGGACAAAGGCAGTCATCGCCCTTGGTGGGATTCAGTATAAGACCGCTTATCCCGAAGCGCTGCGGAAACAGACTGCGTGGAAAACAGAACTGCGCCGCACCTTCGAACATGTGGATTTCATCGCGCTGCCGACCCTGAAAAATCTGCCTCCCCATGTTCCGTTGTTTGGTGGCACCGTTGCGTTTGAGGCGCGAGCACTGGCTTTGCAGAACACGCAGGCCGTGAATTTCGGGGGTGTTCCCGCACTAGCCATCCCAATTCCTATTTCTCACCAATCCGTTCCCGTCACCAGTTTGCAACTGATCGGTCCGCGATTTGCCGAAGCGGATCTGCTGAATGCTGGAAGACTGGTTGAGGCCGCCGTGAAAAATCGTTGAACTGGGGGCCGCAGGCGATTTGTGTCCACCGCGGCACCGGAACACCGGAGACATCGTGGCTAATCGTGGTCGTCGAGGCTGTTCTTGGCCTTTTCCTGCGCGCGCTTTTGGTGTTCGATCTCTTCTTTCGCGGCTCGTCCAGGATGTTCTCGCTCCTCTTTAAGCGCGTGCTTTTCTTCATGTGTGAGAGGACGGGTTGTTGTCGTGGTGGTATTGGTTTGCTGTTCGGTCCCGGCAGGGACGGTTGTTACCGCAGTAGTCGCCGTTGTTGCCCGCCGCACAACAACTCGCGACGCTACCAGCTGGTCGCCTGAACCCGTGTACTGGATTGAGAGCTGACTGCCGGGCGAAATGCGGTCGACTGCCACTGGGGTGCCAGTCTCGTCAACAATCGTCGTCTGTTTGGTTACGGAATAACGCAACGGGCTGGTGCCAGCTTCGCTTCTGACGACCATTGTCTCGGAACCGGGAACGTATTCCGTGAGTGCACCGTTTGTCGTGGTTACGGCCGTAGCGGCCTGTGCAAAAGCCTGGCTCGACCAGAAGCAGCTAATGGCCAGTAACGCTACGCCAAGTGTTGTGATTTTTGTGTTCATATCAATGGATTCGTAGCTGAGAGCAGTCCCGGTCTCGCCTTCGGAACACCAACCGAGAGTTCTGACAAGAAAGAAGCTCATTAAGGGGACCGCGAAGACCGCGGGGATGCGTCCAGCCGATCTTAGCATAGTGTCCATGTGCGACGTTCTGATGAAATCTCTAGTGTACCGCCTCTTTGCAGTCGCGACGACAGCGTTGCTGCTGGTTGATGCCGCTTCCGCCGCTGAATCAGTTGACGCCCTTCTCGAAAAAGGAAAAGCGTTCGAGCGAAAATTTCAGGCTAACAACGCCTTACCGCTCTATCTGTCGGCGGAGAAAGCGGAGCCGAAGAATCCAGAACTGCTTGTCCGGATTGCTCGGCAGTATCGCTACCTCATGACTGACGCGTCGGATAACCAAGAAAAAGTGCGGCTGGGCCACATCGCACTGGACTATTCCACGCGCGCCGCAGCGTGTGGACCAAAGGACTCTGACGCTCAGCTCGCGCCCGCCATCACTCTTGGAAAAATGCTGCCGTACTTGCCCACGAAAGAGCAGGTGGCCGCTTCTCCACGGATCAAGGTATCGGCGGACAAAGCGCTTGCTATCGATCCGCACAACGATACCGCCTGGCATGTTCTTGGCCGATGGAATCGCGTATTGGCGGAGGTCAGCTCGACGAAGCGTCTTGTGGCCGGGCTTATTTACGGCCAGTTGCCAAAGGGATCATACGAGGAGGCCGAGCAGGCAATGAAGAAAGCGATCGCGCTCAATCCAAACCGTCTGATGCATTATATCGAGCTCGGACGGATTTACGCGCAGATGGGCAGGAAAGAAGAAGCGCGCCAATTCATCAACAAAGGTCTCGCAATGCCCGACACTGAAAAAGACGATCCGGAAACCAAACAACGCGGACGGGAGACACTGGCGAAACTTTAGCTTCTCACTAGGGGATCGCTGTCGATGCGGCGCTGGCTTCAACCGCTGCTGGTGTCGGCACCGCTGACCACTCAGGCAAATCCGCCAGCCCGCCGCCCATGAAAAGATGATGCCAAAGCTGCGTCCCAGCAACCGCCATCAGACCCATCTCGACGGAAAGCCGCGGCAGCGAGCCGGGGCGCATTTTACGAAAGTCGGTCCGCCATCGAGCAACGGCGGCTGAATCAAAATAGCCGGTTTTGCGGAGCGATTCCTCGCTGAGAAGCTGCGCGACAAACGGCGGCTCCGGTTCCATGTGAAAGCTATCCAACGGCGCGCGGAAGATAACTTTGTGCCGGCGTGCCACAGATTTTGGCACCCAACGTTCGGCCAAGAGCCGCAGGAGGTGCTTATCCCGAAACCCGCGAAGTCGCCAACGCGGATGCAGCTTGGCCAAGAAATCGAAGACATCCTCGTCCAGAAACGGGTATCGCACTTCAACAGAAGAATGCATCGCGACGCGATCGCCTTTGGCTTGGAGGAGATGCCCGGCTAGAAGAACTCGCGCGGCAATCCATACTCCGCGATGGAGTGGATCCCATCGTTTGGCGCGGTCCACCGGAAAATTTAATTCAGTCCACGGATTCGTTTGCCCAATCGCTTCGTGCATCGACTCGCTGTAGAAGCGCAGCTTCGAGATCGCGAGCATTCCGTAGGCATCGATCCAGGCATTCGGACCGCCGACCGCATTCTCAACTTCGCGTCGCCAGGCATTGGGAAAATGCGGCACCTTGTTCACGCGCAGATAGGCGTTGCGGGCGACATTGCTGAGACCGAGGCCGGGAATGAGGTCGAGATAACCCATCAATTTCGCAGCCTTGTACCACGGATAACCGACAAGCCATTCGTCGGCGCCTTCGCCGGTCAGCACCACTTTTTGGCCGCAGCTATGGACGCGTCCTGACAGTTGAAGCAGCGCGGCGCAGGCTGTGTCGATCACGGGCGCTTCCGCAGCGGTGATCAGTTTCGGATACGTCGCGAGCGCATCTTCATCGCGGAAGTCTTGCACGATCGGCGGCTTGGCGCCGATGTGGCGCGCCGAGAGACTTGCCGCATCGAGTTCATCAAGCTCGGGCTCGTGCACGCGCACGGTATAGGTGTTGATCGCCGGACCCTTCAGTTTGCAGGCCAACGCCAGGATCATGCTCGAGTCGACGCCGCCGGAAAGATAAGAGCCGACTGGAACATCAGCTCGCAATCGTTCCTCGACGGCTTGGAGCAAAAGCGTCTCGAAGTCGTCAACCAGTCGGTTCGGATTTTCGCCCCGTTCCTCCGCACCTTGATCGGGAAAATTCATTTCCCAAAACGCTCGCTCCTGCACTACCGCACCTGCACCATTCCCGTTGGCCGGAGAGACGCTCAGGAAATGGCCAGGCGTGAGAAGTTGGACGCCCTCAAAACACGTTCGCGGGCCGGGCACGGCCGAAAAAGTGAAAACATGATCGATTCCCCGACGATCCGGCCGCACCGGGACCATGCCTGATGCGAGCAATCCTTTAATCTCGGATGCGAAAAGAAGCCAGTCCCCTTGCCGCGTCCAGAAGAGCGGCGCGATGCCGAAACGATCGCGTCCGAGTTGGAGTTGGCGTCGCCGCTCATCCCACAATGCGATGGCGAACTGCCCTCGCAATCGCTCCCACATTTTCTCGCCATAATCTTCCCATAAATGGGGGATGACCTCGGTGTCGCAGTGTGTGATGAACTGGTGTCCCCGCGCCCTGAGCTCGTCTCGTCGCTCGACATAATCAAACAGCTCGCCGTTGAACACTACGCAGACGTTGCGGTCTTCGTTGAAGACCGGCTGCTGCCCATCGGCCAGGCCCACAATGCTCAGCCGGCGTGCAGCGAGAGCTAGTCCGGGACGAATCAAAAAGCCTTCTTCGTCCGGGCCACGATGCAACAGCGCCCGGGCCATTCGTTGAATACTCCCTTCGGGTACGCGACGTTGCCCCGCGAGATCGATTATACCTGCGATGCCGCACATGATGCTATTGTTCTAGTTCCAAGTTCGTCGGCCGGTTAATGTTTTCTCCACTATTTCATATTTCGCGGCGCATGCCCAAACGGCCGCAAAATGACTGATTTGCGAATAGTTAATGGAATTTTGCCGTCTACAGGTTACTCAATAGACCTCGTGAGGATGGGCTGCTCACCGTTCGACATAGACAAAGTTTATTTATCATCGGGCTTCCGGGAAACCGGCCATTTATGCACAAAGATCGCATCGCTATCATAGGAATCGGATGCCGCTTTCCCGGCGGAGTTAACGACGCGGAGTCTTTTTGGAAGTTGCTGATGGAACACAGGGACGCAGTCAGCGATGTACCGGCGGATCGATGGAATGTAGAGCGATATTACGACCGCGAGCCGGCCATTCCCGGAAAAACGTTTGTTAAACGCGGCGGATTCCTCGACCAAATCGACAAGTTCGACCCTCAGTTTTTCGGCATTTCGCCGCGCGAAGCTCCTTACGTTGACCCGCAGCACCGTTTGCTGCTCGAGACGTCATGGGAAGCGATCGAGAACGCCGGCATTGTACTCGACTTTGAGAAAGGCAGTGACATCGCTGTTTTCGTTGGCATTTCGCACAATGATTATCAGGGAATCCAAAGCACTGCTTTCGACCATTTCGGTATTACGCCCCATACCGCCACCGGCAGCGCGCACTCTATCGCCGCGAATCGGATTTCTTACTGCCTGAATCTGCGCGGTCCAAGTGTCGCGATGGACACGGCGTGTTCGTCTGCGCTGACCGCGATCCACACTGCTTGCGAGCACATCTGGGCCGGACGCGGCGACACCGCACTCGCTGGCGGCGTGACTGTGATGATCACGCCGGGCGGGTTCATCGGTTTTTCCCAAGCGTCAATGCTCTCGCCCGATGGGCGATGTGCTGCGTTCGATGCGACAGCGAACGGTTTCGTTCGTGGCGAAGGAGCCGGGATGGTCTTGCTGAAGCGTCTCTCCCAAGCTCTCGCCGATGGTGATCCGGTCCGGGGAGTAATTGTCGGCACAGCGGTCAATCAGGACGGACACACCAATGGTATCTCACTTCCAAGCACGGAAGCGCAAACTCGGCTGGTCCAGGATGCGTGCAAAGATGCTGGCGTTTCGCCGGCGCAAATTGGGTTCGTAGAGGCGCACGGCACGGGCACGGCCGTGGGCGATCCGATTGAAGCGCACGCACTCGCGGAGGCTCTGTGCAAGCAGCGTTCAACTCCGTTACCCATCGGTTCGGTTAAAACGAATGTTGGCCATCTTGAAACTGCCGCTGGCATTGCCGGTCTCCTGAAAGCGATGCTGGTTCTTCAGCATCGTGAAATTCCTGGCAGCTTGCATTTCAGTTCCCCGAATCCGCACATCGATTTCGATAAACTGAAACTGCGCGTGCCGACGGAGACAGAGCCGTTCCCGGAAACCGATGGTGAACGGCTCGCAGCGTAAACTCTTTTGGATTCGGCGGCGCAAACGCAC
>CAWGSY010000006.1:0-44030 GCA_963825355.1 uncultured Verrucomicrobiae bacterium
CAAGAAATGCACACGATTCGACAATTGATGCCGAGCCAGCTGTTCCTGAGCAATCGAGAATCAGTGCATATGAAACCTCAAGTTATGGAACCTGAAACGGCGGTCGAATTGATACCGCGAATTTTGCATCCCCAAAAAATCCTGGTACCAATCGATTTTTCGGCTACATCAAAAAAAGCGTTCCATTACGCGCTGCGATTTGCCGAGCAGTTCGGCTGCGAAATCATTCTGCTGCACGTGATCGAACCAGTAACGGCCATCGCGGGCGCGTCGCCTGCTGTCGACACTTTTTCGGACGCTGAGGAAGACACGATTGCGGCGGAAGCGGAATTGGCGTGCCTGGCGGCAAGCTCGCGTAATCGCTCAAGGTCCTTCACGTCAGCGGTGCGCACAGGACACGCGCCGAACGAGATCACCAAAGCCGCCAAGGAGTTGGACGTCGATCTGATCATGATCGCGAGTCACGGCTACACCAGTTGGCGTCACCTGTGCATTGGCAGCACGGCAGAACGCGTGGTGCGAGCGGCGCCGTGTTCAGTCTTTGTCGTCCGCGAAAAGGAGCACGATTTTGTCTAAGGAGAACCAAAATGAAAGCAGAAATTGAAATTAAACCCGCGATTGAACCAATGAGAACACGAGTGGCTTTGCATCCGTTCCTGGCCGGAATGAATCGTTCGCAGCTCGCATTACTTACAGATTGCGCGCTGGCTGTTCAGTTCGAAAAGGGCCAGACAATCTTCCGCGAAGGCGAAATGGCGAATCGCTTTTACTTGGTCGAAACCGGAAAAATAGTACTCGAATCGAGCAACGGACAAGCGAATCCGGCGATCATCGATACGATCGGCGCAGGCGAATTGCTGGGGTGGTCGTGGATGTTTCCGCCATACACGTGGCGTTTGACGGCGCGCGCTGTTGCGCCGACGTCGGCGATTTTCTTCTACGGAACAATTTTGCGCGAATATTGTGAACGCGATTGTTCGCTTGGCTACGAGCTGTTCAAACGCATGGCCCCAGTCATGATCAAACGAATGCAAGCGGCGCGCCGCAAAATGGTGGCGATTCAATCGGGAGCGGAAGTTCTGAAGCCATCGCCAGTGGTGGATTTATCGTAATACGACTAACCATTCGACGCCATTCTGCCAGACGTACGGAACGGAATCGGTTTGGTACGAGGGCAACCGCAATGCTATTGTGGGGTAGCCTTTATGACCGATACGGCAGCAGTTCCAGATTCAAGCAAGCAGTTGATCGATGTGCTGCGCCGGTCCCGATTATTTCGGGATTACGAGCGGGTTTTTAGCGAAGCGACCGGGCTGGCTCTCGCGATCAGGCCTTTGGAATTCTGGCAGCTTGCGCATCACGGCAAAAAACACGAAAACCCGTTCTGCGCGTTACTTGCTGAACGTCCGTCCACGCTGGCTGTGTGTTTAAGGGCGCACCAGGACATGATCGATCACACGGGCGTACTGCCGCATACCGTCACTTGTCCCTTCGGGTTGACCGAGACCGCGGTGCCGGTCAAGCTCGCCGAGCGTACCATCGGCTACCTTCGAATCGGACAAGTGCTTCGCCACATCCCGGCGAAGTCCAACAAGAGCAAGGTCAGCCGCGAGCTGGAGAGATGCGGCGTCCGGTTTACAGGTGAAATTCGCAAAGCCTGGGAGAAAAATCCGCTGCTTCCGCCTGAAAAATACAATGCCATTGTGCGGCTGCTCGCATTTTTTGCTGATCAGCTTTCAGCGTTGAGCAATCAGTTGATGACGGAGAAGAGCAACGCCGAGCCACCGCTCGTGCTGAAGGCGCGTGATTACATCGACAAACATAAAATCGAAGAATTGTCTCTTGCCGATGTGGCAAAGGCTGCCGGCGCGAGCGTATTTCCATTTCTGCAAAGTTTTCCATAAGGCGACCGGACTAAAGTTCACCGATTACGTTGCGCGTGTGCGCCTGGAAGACGCGCGCAACCGGCTGCTGAACCCGAATCTTCGCGTCAGCGAGATCGCATACGACGTGGGCTTTCAATCGCTCACGCAATTCAATCGCACGTTCAAACGAGTTTTTGGTCAATCGCCCACCGAATTCCGGGCGCGGGTGTCCTCCGGCCAACATCAACATAAAACCGTCTGACCCACTCATTCTCGGCGCGATAGTCTAGAACGGATTGCATCGCGGCTAAGCGTAGCGCAAAAAACGCTTCGATTTTGCCAAGCAATGCGGAGTCAGGGAGCTGTGACGCGTTCATGCTATGTGCATGAAAAGGCTGAAAGTTCGAAATATCATCGTCCCGATCGACTTCTCGAAAATGTCCGTGGAAGCGGTCCAAATCGCCAGGCAGTTGGCTCAGCGTTTTGGCGCTTCGATCCATCTTGCGCATGTTCGTCAGTCTAATTACACAGCGGACTTTGTCGCCCCAGCCTTCATGACATACGAGCAGGTTGGAGAACAAACCGCGCTCGAAGAGCTCAAGAAGGTGGCAAGTGAATGCGGCGTCTCGTCCGCAACACGTGCGATGTGCTCAGTGGCGCGCCGCCCTTCGATGAAATCTGTCGGCTGGCGCATGACTATTCCTGCCGACCTCGTCGTGATGCCAACGCACGGGCGCACAGGTTTGAAACATGTTTTCCTTGGCAGCACAGCGGAAAGAATTGTGCAGCATTCATCCTGTCCGGTTCTCGTGACCCGCGGGAAAGCTGCCAAATCGCGGAATGGTTCGCAGGCCGGAATGAAAACGATTCTCGTCCCAATCGATTTTTCCAGCTGCTCGCGAAAAGGTCTTCGCTACGCCATTGCGTTCGCGAATGAATTTGGGGCCAAGCTCATTTTGCTGCACACCACTTATCTCGGATACGTCTATTCGTGTGAAGGCACTGCTATCTACGACATTCCCGCCTTGCAAAAGGCTGCCAGGAAAGCTGCCGAGCGCAAAATGCGCGATCTCGTGCGCTCCTTGGACTTCGGAGCCGTCAAATTTGAAACGGCATTTACGGATGGATCGCCTGTCATTGATATCTGCGCTTTTGCAAAAAATCACGACGCCGATCTGATCGTTACGTCAACGCATGGGTTCACTGGTTTCACGCATGTTCTGATTGGGAGTATCGCGGAGCAGGTGGTACGACACGCGCCGTGCTCGGTCTTAGTGGTGACCGTCTCATCCTCATGTCAGAGCAGCGAACCTGACAAAATCAGCCGGCGCCAGGGTGAACAGAGTGGCAAGACAACGGCAATCGCCGAATGTGCCAAGAGGCAAGGCAGTCACGAGAAAAGATCAAGAGGCACCTCAACGAAGAGTTTTCACCGATTGAGTATAACACCGGATACTTCCACAGCAGTTCCCACTAGCCCGTCAGGATTCAAAATTGAAAGAATCCTAGTGCCACTGGATTTCTCGCCCGCATCGATGGAAGCGCTCGATTACGCCGTTTCAATGGCGAAACAATTTCACGCTGCCATTCATCTTGTGCACGTCTATCCGCCTGACGAAGCGTCGGCGGCGGGCGCAGGACATCTCCTGTTCGAAACAGCCGAGACGATCGAACGGCTTAATGAGGAACTGACGGGTATTCATCGCAAACATGCGCCGATATTTCGTCCGGAGAATTGCCACATACGTGGTGGGCGACCTTACGAGGAGACAGTCTGTGTCGCCCGCGAGATTGACGCCGATTTAATCGTTCTCTCCACGCGAGGACACAGCGGATTAAAACATCTTCTGCTCGGGAGCACGGCGGAACGAGTCATCCGCAATGCGCCGTGCCCTGTAATTGTTACACGGAAACGAAAACAGAAATCGAAAGCCAACAGTAAAACATTCGCGATCCGCACCATTCTAGTTCCCACAGATTTCTCGCAATGTTCGCTCGCCGGGACTGAGTACGCCGCCGTTTCTGGCAAAGAAACTTCATGCCACGCTGCGGCTGTTCCACGCGATGTATCCGTATACAAACTATGTGTTCGTTGATCGCGCCGGCGTGCGTCTCTCCGGGCTCGCCGAAGCGGTGGAAGAAACAGCCCGGCAGGAAATGGACATGTTGAAGCAGAGGGAATTTTTGGGCGGTTTGTCCGTCCAAACAGAAATTCTCCCTGGCCTCGCGGTCGACGAAATCTGCGCCGCAGCGGGTGATCCCCAAGTCGACCTCATCGTCACTTCTACTCACGGTCGGACCGGCTTGAAGCACGCGCTCATGGGGAGCGTCGCCGAACACGTCGTCCGTTACGCCGGGCGCCCGGTGCTGGTTGTTCCCAGCTGTGCCGCCGAATCCTAACGGGAAAATCGTATGCCGAATTCTCTAGTCGACGTTATTTGCGAAAAGGCAGAAGCGGTGGTGGGCGCACTGAAGAAACATTTCCGAGTGGACTCCAAATTCATAATGTCCGCACTAAAGCTCTGCTTCTTGGTTCAGGTTGTCCTTACCATACCGGCGTTGGCCCAAACACCATCTGAGCAAAACAGCCCACTCCCTTCACAGGCCAAACAGGTGCACGGTCTCGCGATACCAGTGCCAAGAGAGATTTTCCGTAGTCTCGACCAATTCCGGGATGCCAACTGGCGCGGCATAAAACGTCCCGAAGTAGCTCGCTGGAAATCACATGGTGATCAGGCCCAGATCGCAACTCTGCTCGGTGTCGCAATAGCGGAGGGTTTCATCGCAATGGAAGCGGAAGATTCGGCTGAGGTGAAAAATATCGGCAACAGCGTGTTGAAGTTGGCGCGAGGGCTCGGCGTCGAGAAGAGCGCGCTCAGGCGCGGCCGGAGCATCATGGAATATGCGGACAAGGAGGAATGGGTGGAGGCGCGCAGAGAATGGGACAGCGTCTTTTCCGATCTTCAAAGCGGAATGATTCAGATCAAAAGTAAAGAGTTGGCACAACTGGTGACCTTTGGCGGATGGTTGCGCGGGACAGAGGCTCTATCCGCGCTAGTACTTCAGAATTATTCACCCGAGCGTGCCGAACTCATTCGCCAACCCGCGCTGATTGATTATTTGGAGGAACAACTTCCTGCGATGAGCAGTGACCTCAGAGCGCGTCCCATTGTTGTAAAGCTTCTGGATGGGATACAAACAATTCGTTCACTCGTTGAAAGCGAAAATGGACCTCTGTCGGAAGAAACAGTCCGAAAAGTCCACGGCGTCTGCGCAGAGCTTGTGCCGCTGTCGTCACAGCGGCCTGATTGAATTCTCAATTTGAGATCGCAGAAGAGACCGCTTGATCGAATCGAAGTTTTTGTTGATCGAATCGAGCAGCTTTTCAACTCGATGGATCCTTCGCCGTTCCATGAGAGGGACCACCGTCGCCGAAGCAATCAACCATCGACTTGCCCGCTTCAGTTCAATCTCAGCGCCATCGGATTCCATTAAATCCTTACAGGTTTCCTGAATTCTGCCTTAACGATGGTGATGGAACAGCAATTTAATGTCGGCGATCTATGCAGCCGTCTATCGCTGTAACACCAGCACCGCAAGAAATGCTCGGTAATTCGCAATTGCTGCGAAGCGTAAATTTACACGCAGTCGCAAAATTTGACATGAAGACAACAGTTATGCTTCTTCTGACGAACGACAGTGAATTGGAAGATGCCGTGGCCGAAGCGCTCTTGGAACTCGGCGGCGTAAGCCACCTCACCCGCGATGCCGGCGATGCGTTAGAAACAGTCTGCGGCGTCCATGATCTCGATCTCGCCGTTATTGACTTCGAACATGGTCCTCACGGAATGACCTTACTCAGCGCGATCAGCAGGCTACGCGAAGATCTTCCTATTATTGTGATCACTCATGATGACGAAAAACATGTTGAAGCCTTGGCTTACACGAACGGTGCCACGGCCTGTTTTTCAAAGCCGGTTTCGACCACGCAACTTGTCGCGGCGATTCGAGAATTTTGCGGACCGAGAGTAGAACAGGCCTTGGCGTAACGAGAAAGAGCGACAATGCAAAAAATGAAGGCCACTGTTTTTCACGGACCGAACAATATCCGTCTCGAAGAAGTGCCGCGCCCGAAGGCCGGCGCGGGCGAAGCCGTCATTCGGATCACGCTAACGACGATTTGCGGGACCGATCTCCACATTCTGCGCGGCGAGTACCCAGTAAAGCCTGGACTGGTGATTGGACACGAACCGGTCGGCGTGATCGAAGAACTGGGCGAAGGCGTTTCCGGTTACAAGGTCGGTGATCGCGTGCTGGTCGGGGCGATCACGCCGTGCGGTCAATGTCGCGCCTGTTTGTCCGCGCAATGGGCGCAATGTGGCCACGGCGAAGGCATGGAAGCAATCGGCGGCTGGCGTTTCGGGAATACCATCAATGGCGCGCAGGCGGAATACCTGTCGGTGCCCAACGCGCAGGCGAACCTGGCAAAAATCCCAGACGAATTGAGCGACGAACAGGTCGTGCTTCTGGCTGACATCGCGTCGACGGGATTCAGCGGCGCGGAATCGGCGAAGATTCGCATCGGAGATACGGTCGCGGTGTTTGCGCAAGGACCCATTGGCTTGTGCGCGACTGCGGGAGCGAAACTGATCGGGGCTTCATTGATCATCGGCGTGGAAGGCGATCCGGTTCGAATGGAAATGTCGAAACGAATGGGCGCGCACGTCGTGCTCGATCCCAAGCAGTGCGATGTGGTTGCTGAAATCAAAAACCTGACCGACGGCGGCGCAGATGTCGCAATCGAAGCGCTCGGCCTCCAGGCAACGTTTGAGAACGCTTTGCGTTGCCTCCGACCGGGCGGCACGTTGAGCAGCCTTGGTGTTTACTCGGGAAAACTTCAGGTTCCCTATGACGCGTTCGCAGCCGGCCTTGGCGATTACAAAATCGTGACAACACTTTGTCCGGGCGGGAAAGAACGGATGCGCAGGTTAATGTCCATGGTGCAATCGAAGCGCTTCGATCCACTGCCGTTGCTTACACACAGTTTCAAGCTCGATCAAATCGTCGAGGCATACGAACTTTTCGCGCTCGCGTGGCGAAGGGTGCCTGAAGGTTGCGATTAAGCCCTAACGAGCGGAAATCACCGTGATGAAAAGTGCAACTTTGGAAAGCGGACCAAAGTCACGAACGAAAGTCTCGTACATCAAATGGTTCCGAACATCGAGAGTATTTCGCTGAATCCGGAGAGTGTGTTGAACGCCACGCTTGCGATTTGGCAGACGGAAAAGCGGCTGCGAACGTAAAGTGTCGGAATGAGCACAAGCGTTCTTCCGCAACGCACACATGCGTGCCACATCTTGCTAGATTGGTTTAGCCAGGCTCGTGACTCAAACCCAGGTCTTACGGATGAGCCAGGTCTTGATGACTTGCGTAAGCCCCACATAGCAGATCAACGTTAACAACAGAAGCGGCCAATAGAGTGGCGGTAGCGGAACAAACCCGAGTGAAATCGCGAAAGGCGAATAAGGGAGATACGCGGCAACTGCCATGATAACGACAGTGGTCATAGTGAGTTGCCAACTGGCCCGCGACTGAATGAACGGAACAAGATTAGTGCGAATGACGTGGATGATGAGCGTCTGGGTCATGAGCGATTCGACAAACCAGCCAGTGTGAAACAACGCGGCTGCGTAGGTTTGTTCGGGGCCAGGCGCGTTTGCGAATCGCGCTGCAATTCCGCAGGTGGCGTCAGGATTGAGCTGGTTGCATTTAAAAATGAACCACATCATCGCGAAGGTCGTGTAATCGAAGATCGAACTGATCGGACCGATGCAGACGATGAATTTCGCGATCTCACCGATATGCCAGGGCCGCGGCTTTGCTATTTGTTGCGGACCGACGTTGTCAGTCGGGATTGGCACCTGGGAGAAGTCGTAGAGCAGGTTGTTCGTGAGAACCTGAATGGGAGCCATCGGCACGAAAGGAAGCCAGGCGCTGGCGCCGATCACGCTGAACATGTTTCCGAAATTGGAGCTGGCGCCCATCCGAATGTATTTGAGGATGTTCACGAAGACTTTGCGGCCTTCCAGAACCCCCTCCTCCAGAACCATCAAACTTTTCTCCAGCAGAATTACGTCCGCCGATTCCTTGGCGATATCGACAGCGTTGTCCACCGAGACGCCCACATCGGCAGCGTGCAAGGCCGGTGCGTCGTTGATGCCGTCACCCATGAATCCGACGGTGTGGCCTTTTTCCTGAAGCGCCTTTACGATTCGCTGCTTGTGCGCTGGCGAGAGTCGCGCAAAAACGTTTACCTCCTCCACTGACTCGGATAACTCGAGATCGGACATCTTTTCGACGGCATTGCCGAGCAGGATTTTTTCGGCATTAAGACCGACTTCGGTGCAGATCTTGCGTGTAACAAGATCGTTGTCGCCGGTGAGCACTTTCACGGTGACACCGTGCCGGTTCAGACCGGCAATGGCTTTGGCTGCCGTCTCCTTGGGCGGGTCGAGGAATGCCAGATAGCCGGTCAGCACCAGGCCGTCTTCATCGGCTTTCGAGTAGGCCGCGCGTTTCTCTACCTTTTTGTTGGCGACCGCCAGCACGCGGAATCCGTCGCTGTTCAATTCATTCAGTTCTTCGAGGAGGTCGCCCACCAGGATCGGCTCCATTGAGAAGATTTCGCCTTCGTACTCGAAGTGAGCGCACTTTTTGAATACCGCTTCTGGCGCGCCTTTAGTCAGGAGTTCACGTTCTCCATCAGGGCCATCAAACACGACCGACATCATCCGTCGTGAAAAATCGAACGGGATCTCGTCGACTTTTGAGTATTTATCGAGCGAAAGTTCTTTGTGTAATTCCGTGTATTTCAGAACGGCGCGATCGAGGACATTTTTTAGGCCGCTTTGAAAATGGCTGATGACATACGCATCGCGCAGGACCTCTTCGCTTTCTTCCTTATGGATATTGCAGTGTAGCTCCAGAATGACGTGATCCATTGTCAGCGTGCCGGTTTTGTCTGTGCAAAACACGTCCATTGCGCCAAGGTTCTGAATCGCGTTCAGGCGCTTAACGATGACCTTCTTGCGTGACATCGCCATCGCGCCTTTGGACAAGCAAACCGACACAATCATCGGCAACATTTCCGGCGTGAGTCCCACAGCGACCGCCATGGAAAAGAAAAACGCCTCACGCCAATTGTGTTTTGTTAGGCCGTTGATGACGAACACCAACGGCACCATCACCAGGATGAAGCGAATCATTAGCCACGTGAATTTCTTGATGCCGCGGTCGAAGCTTGTTTCCTCTTGTTGCCCGGCGAGGCTGCGTGCGATGTGACCAAAGTAGGTGTTCACACCGGTCGCAATCACGACTGCCTTGGCCGTGCCGCTCTCGACGCTTGTTCCGAGAAAACAGATGTTATGTCGCTCCAGCAAGACCACGCCTTGGCGCGTGTCTGGCAGCTCGATCTTTTCGACAGGAAGAGATTCACCCGTCAGTGTGGCTTGAATGATGAACAGATCTTTGGCGGAAATCAGTCGCACGTCGGCGGGAATCATGTCGCCTGCTGACAACTGGACGATGTCACCAGGGACAAGCTGGTTGATCGGTATTTCCCTGGCCTCTCCATTGCGGACCACCGTCGCGGTGACGGTGATCATTGCTTTCAATTTCGCCGCCGCGGTGTCTGCGCGAGTTTCTTGAACAAACCGCAAGCCCAATCCAAGACTAACCATCAGGAGCATGACGGTGCCCGCGCGCGCATCGCCCGTCGCATAAGAAATGGTGGCGAGAACCGTAAGCAAAATCACCAACGGATTGCGACTGGCAGTAAACAACCTGTGAACCCAGGTGCGTGCCTTCTCTTCGGCGATCTCGTTTGGACCGTGTTGATCGAGCCTTCTCTCGGCTTCTTCTTCACTCAAACCGGCTTCCTTTGTGCCAAGCCTCTGAAAAAGAGCGTCGACGCTGATCGTTGCCAGTTCGTCAACCTGCTTGGAAACGGTTGCCCCTTGGGCCGCTTGTTTGTTGTTCATGCGATCGCAAAAGGTTTACGGCGACCGATGCCTTCCGCGTTTCTAGCATTCGCCTGAGTAATGCGCAACGCCGCCAGTAGGTTGCCGTCCCTGCAATGGCGTTTAGTTAAAGCTCGTTGTTCACGTGTGAACACTGGACGACGTGATGAGTTTGCTTGATTTAATTCCGTATGGGTTTTGAGCGAAGCAGAGACAGATGGTTGCCTGAAAGTGGCGATTAAGCCTTAACTGCTGGCGCCCTTCCTCGCAGCAAGCGTAGCCCGTTCAGAATGACTAAAACTGTGCTGCCTTCGTGGCCGATGACGCCGGCCGTGAGATTGATTTTCTCTGCCAGCGCGGAAACGATCAGGAACAGGATTACGCCAAGAGAAATAACGACGTTCTGACGAATGACCGAGCGAGCGCGCCGGCTCAGCACGAACGCCTCTTCAACATTTTCGATCTTGTCGTGCATCAAAACTACATCGGCCTGTTCCAGTGCGGCATCCGATCCGCGCGCGCCCATTCCGATCGATACATCAGCAGCTGTCAGGCTGGGCGCGTCGTTGATTCCATCGCCGACCATCGCGACCTTCTTTCCTGACGCGCGCCAATCGTGAATGCATTTCAGCTTGGCTTGCGGGCTCAACTCGGCGCGCACATCGTTAATGCCCACTTGCTCTGCCACCATCGCAGCCGGCCCGGGTCGGTCGCCCGTAAGCAGTGCGACCGATAGGCCGGAGCGCTTGAGGAAATCGATGACGCGTTTCGTGGCCGGCCGAATCTCATCACGCAGATAGATCACTCCCAGTGGCTGATCGTCGCCGATCCAAACTTCCGCGTCATTTGTCAATCCAACTTCCGGCAGCGCGATACCGTGGTCGCGCATCAATCGCCGGCTGCCCATGAAAATTCGGCTTCCGTCGATCGATGCTTCCATGCCGAGGCCGGAAACATTCAGAAAGTCCTTCGCTGAAATTCGCGATAACTGTTGTTTGTCCGCTTCGGCGACAATCGCACGGGCGAGGGGATGGGTGGAGAAATGCGCTACTGAGGCCGCGAGCCGAAGAATCTTCTCTTCACTTTGTGAATTGAACGACGCGATTTTGGCGACGACGAGAGCGCCTTTGGTGAGTGTTCCCGTTTTATCGAAGGCAAACTGTGTCGCGCCGGCGAGATTTTCGACCGCAACACCGCCGCGAAACAAAATTCCGCGCCGCGCGCCTGCGGCAATGGCGACCAGAATTGCTGACGGGATGGATAACACCAGCGCGCATGGCGAAGACACGACGAGCACGGTCATCGAGCGATAAAATGCATCTGCGATCGGTCGATGGGTCGCCAGCAAAACAAAAAAGACAACCGCAGCGAGCGAAAGCGCGAACCAGGTGTAGTATCGGCTGAACTTGTCGGTGAACCGTTGCGCCGGCGCCTTCTGTTGCTGCGCTATTTCAATCAGCCCAAGAATGCGATTGAGCGCGCTCCCCTCCAGGCGGCGGGTTGCTCGAATGACTGCTTGTCCGTCGAGATTAAGTGTGCCGCCGCTCACGGCGTCGCCGATTTGTTTTACGACCGGAATCGCTTCGCCAGTCAACGCCGATTCATCCGCTGACGTCGCCCCTTCAATGATTACGCCATCGACCGGAAAAAGTTCGCCTGCTTTAACAAGCAGCTCGTCTGCGAGCTCAACTTCATCAACGGAGATTTCGAGCCATCGACCGTTTTCACGTCGCACTGCGTGTTTCGGCGCCACTTTTAGCAGAGATTCAATCGATTTGCGTGTGCGATAATTTGCGAACTGTTCCAACGCGTTGCTCAATGAAAAGAGAAAGAGCAGCGTCCCGCCTTCGGTCCATCCCTTAACGAACAGCGCCCCGACCGCGACCGCGACCATCAGGAATTGGATATCGATCTTGCCGCGCTTGAGCGCGTGCCAGACATCCTGGGTGGCGAACCATCCACCGCTGAGATAAGCCAGAACAAAAGAAGCTGCGATGAGCTCGCCTGGCATTCCCGCACGGCCAAAGAGAAAACCGGCAAGCGCGCTTAATCCACAAGTCGCAGCCAGCAGCAACATCAGGCGGTAATCACGCGCGACCGGTCGTGGGAACGGACGGTTTCGCCACGCCGGCAACGCAACCGATCTCCAAATTACTGACGGTTCGTCGGCGTGGATGAGCGCGATGAAATTCGGTCGTGTAATTGCCGATCTTGTGCAGATGAACCGTCGGCGATTTATCATCAGCCTTTATCGATACATCCCATTGGCCGGAGAGTTCCGCGCGCACGTCAGTCTTGATTTGGTTCAGCGTTTCTTGCGATGGTGTTTCATAGAATCCCACCGTGACACTGTGCTCGTTCATGTTCAGCCGCACTTGCTTCACGTCCGGATGCGCTTGAATCAGGCGGACCACGCGCGACCAGGTGCCGGTGCTCGCCTCTATCCGCTTAACGTCTGCAATGCGTTCTTCTGTCAGTAGCTGATCCATGGCGAAACTCCTGCGTCGTCCGGTACTGAGATCCACCACAATGTTCGTGTTCTCGCCTCTAGCGCAATTACGCGTGCTGCAGGCAGCGGGCGAGAATCCAGACATACGCTGTCATCATCGCCATAACGCTAAATACAATTAGGTATTCCATGTTTTACCTCATTTCCTCCTGGGCATTGAAATTGGAAGCTCCGGTGCCGGTTGATCGATACGCTCGACACAGCCTGGACATGGATGTCCCCAGCGGTCGCAATTGCACCCGGCGACAGCTTCGGTCTCGCGGAACAGGAACTTGGCAGGAAGCGTGTTTCGCAATAGCTGCGTCGGCTGCTTGGCTTCGTCGTGTAACAGGAGAATTGTTTTCATCGGTTACTCCTTTTCTGGCTGTAGGCTATGGCGGTCGCTGCTAGCAGCACTCGGCCTCGATTGGCTTTTGCTGTGCATAAATTGTCTGGCCACCAACGGCCATACACACGACACCACTGACTAAAGCCGGCGTTTCACAATCGCCTTGCTAGAAAGGATCACTATTGCTGAGTCATGAGGCAGTCGGCCTTGCCAGATCAAAGCATTTCATGAATCACGAAGCTAGAAGCGCGAATGCGCAGGATCAAGTCACAGCGCTGCTCAGCTTCTCCTTAGCGGTTGATTGTTACCATTCTGGCTGTTTCAGGCAGCCGACGATGATCAGCGCGTAGAGCACCATCATTGCTACTACCGCAACTAGAATCAGGTATTCCATATTTGCTCCTTTGTACCCTGTTGTAAGGCGGCGACAGATCTCGTGCTCCACGTTTCTTGGCTTTTTCTTAGCAAAAATTGCTCACGCACGAAGCAGCGATGTTTCCCGTCATCGCAAGATTAGGTGAGAAATTGGCAACGGAAGAACAGCGCGAGTGTTCAGCGACGGTTAACCCTTAGGCGATGACAAAGATGTTGTTCGCAGCTGAGGTTGAAAATGCGACTTGTCTGAGTCGAGCGGAGCCAGTCGGGATTTGGAAAGCGCGCAAGTACATCGAAGAACACGCAGGCGAAGAGCTTTCCCTAACCAAAGTCGCAAAGGTCGTTAACATGAACGCCAATCACCTGAGTGAAAATTTCAAGCAGGTAACGGGCATAAATTTCGTCGAGTATGTCGCGCGCATCCGGTTCGCAAATGCGTGTGATCTTCTGCGTAACCCCGAACTGCGCATCAGTGAAATCGCGTTCACCGCGGGCTTTCAATCGCTCTCGCAATTCAATCGCGTCTTCAAAAGATTTTCGGCGAAATCGCCGACCGAATTTCGCGCGAAGGTAACGTCGAATAATAATCAGTCGCGCCGCCGAACGTAAGCCTTGGCAGCAGCTTATTGCCACTCTGCTGTTTCAGACCCAACGCACTCGTAAGGCGCTCTGCTGCGAGAATCAGCACGCGAAATTATTTCTGATCGAATCGAACAACACTTTCCGCAACGGCAAAACAATGGATAGCAAACGTAACGGCAGGGCCGCGATACGCAGCATCTTAGCCCGCATGCCCAGGTGGATATGTCGCCGACAACCGTTTCGGTTTCTCGCTGCTGTTCTCCTTCAAAATTGTAACAAGTGTGTAACTAAATGCCGAAAAAATGCGTAGTAAATTTTTTCTGTTTCTGCGCATACTCGCGATTCGTGTGGGGTTCGAGGCTAACTCGATGGTTCCACGGTAGCCGCGAAAGCTTGTTGTGGGGTGCCGGGGGAGCTGTCGCGCTGGCCGTCATTCTGCTTTCCTGCAGTACAACAAGTCGAACAATTCTTGCCCCGCCCAGTATCCCCGGCGCGGAGTTCGTCGGTTCAGAGGAATGCGCGACCTGTCACGAAGAGATCGTACGCGACTTCCGGACGTCCACTCACGCGCGACTGCAGGCGAAAGGGGAAAATGCGAAGAACATGGGTTGCGAGTCGTGCCACGGACCGGGGAGTTTGCACGTCCAAGCTGGCGGCAAAGCGGGCACGATCATCAATCCGCGAAAGTCGCCGGACACTTGTTTCCAGTGTCACCTGGACGTTCGCGCGGCATTCCAGTTGCCTCACCATCATCCGGTGCTGGAAGGGAAGATGAGCTGCAGTGATTGCCACGAACCGCACAAAGGCATCGCCATTAAGGGCGCCCCGACAAATATTCAACAGAAGCTCAGAACCGGCGGCCTTGCTTTTCTGAGCCAAAACGAGACCTGCTTCGAGTGTCACACACAGCAACGCGGGCCGTTTGTTTATGAGCACGAGGCAGTGCGCCAAGGGTGCACCACTTGCCATTCACCGCACGGATCCGTTAACCAGCGTCTGCTGAATGAACGCAATGCGACGCTCTGCATAAAATGCCATTTCCAGGAGCAAAAAACGCCTGGGCACATTTTCATCGGAGACGTCGACCACTCGAATTTCCTGCAGCAGGGCACGTGTTGGTCCGCCGGCTGCCATGAAGAACCACACGGGTCCAACGTGACTCCGTTGCTTAGATATTGATCAGGAAAATTATGACGAATGCTTCTCGCAGATTCCTGGTGCTGGTCTTTGCGGGAGCTTTTGCGGCTGCTGGAGTTCGCGGTGGCACGAGCGACGACAAGACTGTCGCTACTGCTGCGGAAGAGGAAGCTCCAGAATACAAAAATTGGATCGAGCTCGGTATCGGAGGAGTTATTACGAGCGGCGATCGCGCGCAGTTCGAACAGGAACATCGGCTGCCAGCCGATCAGGTTTACGGCGGTATCCAGGATCTGCACTTTGAAGGGACTGTGGGCAAAGACGCGCTCTTTTCCATCGACGGTCACGCGCTCTGGGATTTGAACGATTACGACATAAGGGTGCAACTGGCGAAGCCGAATCTCGGCTACATCAAGGCTGGATATACCGAGTTTCGCAGTTGGTACGATGGTAACGCCGGCTTCTTCCCGCACAATGATGTCTTCTTCGATCCGCCTTATCCCGAAATGCACGTCGACCGGGGAGATGTTTGGATCGAACTGGGCTTGCGCGCTCCTGACTGGCCGGAGATTACGATTCGTTACGAACATGAATTTCGATTTGGCCAGAAAGATTCAACAGTATGGGGCGACACAAATCTGACAGGACTCGCAGTCCAACCCACTCGCAAACTCGTTCCTTCCTTCCGTAATCTCGACGAGAAACGCGATATATTTTCCTTCGAGGCATCGAAGACAATCGGTAACACTGACGTTCTGCTAGGCATGCGATACGAGCACAACACTAATGATTACTCGCTAAACACGGAGAGCGGCGCCGGCCAGTTACCGCCGGTCGTTCCGCCTCCGGGCCAGCAGCGCAAGGTCACTCAGCAACAGAACGATGATGTCGATCTGTTCAGTGGACATGGGATCACTGAGACGCGAATTACCGATAATCTCTGGTTCACCGCGGGATATTCGTACACGACGATCACAAACGATCTCTCGGGTTCCCGCATCTTCGGGACGAATTGGGACGAGGCATTCGGGGAACCAGTGCCGACGCTTGGCAGTCGTGATCACGCTTTCATCGATCTAGCCGGAACTGCCCGGATCAGAGAAAATCTCTTCAATGCCAACTTGTTTTGGATGCCGTTTGAAAGTCTCGCGATCTTGAGCGGTTTTCAATACACTCATGAGAATAACGAGAGCGATTCAACCTTCCTTGAGGAAGAACCCGTTCCGAACACACCGCCGTTCACCCCATTGAACCCGGCCAACGGATTCCACTTCGGACCGCCAATACCAGCCGAGGGCGCGCGCAATTCAGATTACAACCGTTTCGCCGAGAGACTGGAGTTGCGTTACACGGGCATCAACAATTGGCTCTTCTACGCTGAAGGCGAATGGGAAGAAGAATTCGGCAACGTCGACGAGTTTCAGAACGTAGACGAAGAACTCCCGTTGGATAAAGACACTAAGGCGTTGGGTCAAAAATATACCATTGGCGCGACTTGGTATCCTACGATGCGATTGAATTTCGCCGCACAGTACTTTCACAGAATTGCGTCCTACAGTGAAGATGTTTTCAGCGCGCAGTTCCCACGGTTGATTAATCAAGACTGGAATGTCGATGATTTTAATATTCGAATGACGTTCCGGCCTAAGCTTCCCGCGTGCATGGGCACACTTGCTCTGGTCACGCGCTACGATTTTGTGCATACGTCGATCGACGGCCAGTGGGAAGTATTTCCACAGGATGATTTGCTGGCAGAACTGCAAACTGGCGAAATTAAAGAGCACGTGATCAGCGAATCGCTGAATTGGAATCCGCTGCCGCGCTTTTTCCTGCAGGCGAATTTTTCTTACGTGCTCAACCAAACGGACACGCCCGCTAACGACATCAATCTTGACCCGCAGACAAGTCCGACGGTCGTGAATTTTAGAAATGATTATTGGACCGTAACCAGCGGCATTGGCTACGTGATCGATGATAAAACGGATTTCTTCGCCGATTATTATTTCTACTGTGCCAATGATTACTTAAAGAATGCGGTCGTCGCCATGCCATATGGAATGGGTGCGACGGAGTCCACGATCTCAGCAACTGTGACGCGCAAACTGAGCAAGAACACGCGGCTGCTGCTGAAATACGGTTATTCTAATTACAGGGACGTCACTTCGGGCGGTCATAACAATTACCAGGCGCACTCGCTCTTTTCGAGCCTGCAAATCAGATTCTAAGCACATGTTCATCGCAGCATTGCCATGAGTCTGCTCGACTCCAAGTGGATGTTGAAGTTTCCAACTCGAGAATCGCTCGATTTTAACGCGCCGCTAGATACTTGCCGCGATGTCTGAGGCTACAAGTCCAACACCGCCCCGGTCGTTCCGCCGTCATTTTCAGAACTGGCTCAGTTGGGCCGGCATGGTGCTGGCCGCCGCAGCGCTGTTCGCTTTCATTTTTCTTTTCGCGATCGATTTCTTCGCTCCCATACAGAATCCATACGTTGGAATCCTTGCGTATGTCGTCGCGCCACTTTTTTTCCTGCTCGGTCTCGCGCTCACCCTCTTGGGCGCAATCCTGCACAAATTCGAGGAGCGTCGTGCAGCGGTTGAAGAGAAACGGCGGATTCTCCAGATCGATTTGTCACGCAAACGCGACCGGCGAATCCTGGCAGTGTTCGCCTTTGGCGCTGTTGCCTTTCTTTTTCTGACTGCCCTCGGCAGTTATGAAACTTATCAATACACGGAGTCCGTCGATTTTTGTGGCAAGCGATGTCATGTCCCAATGGAGCCGCAGTTTGTCGCCGCTCAGCACACACCGCACGCGCAGGTGGCATGCGTCGACTGCCATGTTGGTCCCGGCGCCGCAGCTTACTTCAAGACGAAGCTCAATGGTGTAAAGCAGCTTTATCACACCGCGCTCGGCGACTTCGATCGTCCGATTTATATTACTGCCGAAACGCGACCCGAACAGGAGATCTGCCTGGAATGCCATTGGCCGAACCGTTACGTCGGCACGGTCGATCGCACATATCAACATTACCTCTCGGATGAGGCAAACACACCATTCGCCGTGCGCTTATTATTAAATGTCGGCGGCGGCGAACCATCGCGCGGTCCGGTCGGCGGTATTCATTGGCACATGAATATCGCTAATAAGGTCGAATTCGTCGCGACTGGTAAAGACGCCGAAACGATCCCGTGGGTCCGCGTAACGAATGCCCAGGGTCAGAGCACCGAATATCGCACAGAAGATTTCAAAGCCGACCCGTCGCAACATGACATACACCGCATGGATTGCTTGGATTGCCATAGCCGTCCGGCTCACAATGTCATGCCACCGAACGACGCCGTCGACGTTGCATTGGCCGCCGGGCGAATCGACCCGAAGATTCCTTTCGCAAAAGCAAAAGTCGTTGCCGCACTAACGCAGCCTTACACATCCGAACCGGAAGCGTTAAAGGCGATCGCCACTTCACTTCACACGGCTTATCCGGATCTCGCGCAGGCCGATCCGCTCATTACGGAAGCGCAGGCAATCTATCGCAACAATTTTTTCCCCGAGATGAAAACCGACTGGCGCACGCATCCCAACAACATTGGACATAAAGATTGGAATGGCTGTTTCCGTTGTCACGATGGCAATCACAAGACTGCCGATGGCACAAAGACGATTTCAGCGAGTGATTGCAACTCGTGTCACCTCATCCTGGCGCAGGGCAACGGCGAAGAGCTCAAGAAATTAAACGCCGACGGCTACCCGTTTTTTCACATCGACTCAGAGTTCTCTGAATTCTCCTGCACGACGTGCCATACCGGCGGACCGCAAGTTCCTTAACGGCGGGTGAGCACCACGCGCAGTGTCCATCCTGAGTATTCGAATGAAATCTCGTTTCCTATGGCGGTTATTCGATTATTTTTCCGCTCTCATGGGAAGTGATTTGGCGTAATGAGTTAACATGGTACGCATCGGGCGCGCCTTTTGGGTCATGCGAACTAGCAAATATTTCATCGTTTATCTGGCTTTGTCTGCTGCGTTGCTCGTTAGCTGCGACAAAAACTCCGAGATTAAAGTGTACCGCGTATCCAAGGCATCTCTGGAACAACCGGCGCCTCAGCAACAAGACGCGATGCCGACAAACTCAGCCGCGCCTCGTATGCCAGGCGGTCTCGCGCCGACGGCGGAAACCGCGGTGACGACACCGCCGAATTGGGAAGCGCAACCGCTCTCGCAAATGCGGCAGGCAAGTTTTCTCGTCAAAGGCGACAACGGCGCAGTTGCGGACGTTTCATTTGTGAGTCTGGGCTCCGCTGCGGGGAATGTTCTCGAGAATGTGAACCGCTGGCTGGGTCAGCTCAATCAACCGCCAATTACCGAACAGAAACTCGGCGAGATGGCGCAGCGACTGCACACTTCGTTAGGCGACGTGACCATTGTCGATCTCGCGGGACTACCCGACAATGCCGATCCGGCAAGAGATGGCAGAATCATTGCCGCAATGGTGACCACTGCCAACGCAACTCTCTTTTTCAAAATGCGCGGCAACGCCGATCTGGCCGAGGCGCAAAAAGGCGACTTCATCAAATGGGTCGCAGCGGTGTGCGAATCACAGACTCAAACCGGACCGGCGGAAATGGCAGCGGCGCCGCCACAGACGACGAGCGCGCCGCCGATTAAATGGACCACGCCCGAAGGCTGGAAAGAAGTTCCGCCCAGTTCGATGCGCTATGCCAGCTTCAGCGCTCCGGCAGACGAAGGCGGTAAGATCGATATATCCGTTGTGACGTTTCCCGGCGATGGAGGAAGCGATGCTGACAACATCAACCGGTGGCGCGGACAAATGGGTCTGGCACCCGCGGATGCGAACGCCGTGACCTCGCAAGTCGCTCCTCTCAAAACCGGCGACACGACGTTCTCCACCACCGACATTGCTGGTGACAAGACACGCACCATTGCTGCTTGGACGCGACGCGACGGACGCGTCTGGTTTTTCAAAGCAACCGGACCAACCACGGCAATTGAAAAAGAGAAACCGAATTTCGTGAAGTTCATCGAATCCGTTCGATTTTAATTTCACAAATGACTGTCATGTTGAGCGAAGTGAAACATCTCTGGCTATTCCCACGAAGGCCGAAATGACTTGAGATTCTTCGCTTCGCTCAGAATGACATTTAGAGATGGGTTTTAGAAATATGCTGCGCACGATCGTCGACATCTTTACGTCGCTGAAGCTGACGATCGTGTGTCTTGCGGCTGGGATGGCGCTGATCTTTGCCGGCACGCTGGCACAGGTCCATCTCGGGATACACGAAGCGCAGCAGCGTTATTTCCAAAGCATGTTTGTTTGGTGGCCGCCGGACGGGCGCGGATTCCAGATCCCGATTTTTCCGGGTGGCCATCTCATCGGTGCCGTGTTGCTGATCAATCTAATCGCCGCTCACCTGAAACGTTTCCGCTGGAACTGGCGGAAACTGGGGATCCATCTCACGCACGCCGGATTAATCATCATGCTGGCTGGCGGTTTGTTCACCGATCTGTTCGCGGTGGAGAGTCATATGCAGTTGGCAAATGGCGATGCGAAAAATTATTCCGAGGACATGCGCCAGACGGAGCTCGCCGTGATCGACACGAGCGGCGATGACCTCAATCAGGTGACCGCAATTCCTGACACCGTCCTGCGCCACAACCAGGTGATCGACCACTGGAGTTTGCCGTTCCGGATTGCAGTCAGAAACTTTTACCAAAATTCGCGCTTGAAAATGTTGAGCCAGGCAGGTGAAGGCGCGCAACCAATCGCGAATCAAGGACCCGGTGCAATGATCGCGGTCGAGCCTGTCATGCGCGCGACCGCCACCGATGAACGCGATGTTCCGAGCGCGGCTATCGAGATTCTGCCGAGGGACGGTGGTTCGTTAGGCACCTGGCTGGTTTCGGATGCGCTCGGTGCGCCGCAGACATTTGCGTGCGGCGGCCGCACCTGGATGATCACGTTGCGTCCGTCGCGCTATTACAAGCCTTACAGCGTGACATTGCAAAAGTTCACGCACGAAAAATATGCCGGCACCGAAATCCCGAAGGATTTCTCAAGCAAAGTCACTTTGATCGATCCCGAGCGGTCCGTGAACCGCGACGTCTTGATTTACATGAATCATCCGCTGCGTTATCGCGGCGAAACATTTTATCAGGCCGGATTTCAGAAAGACGATTCGGCAACGATTTTGCAGGTGGTGCACAACCCGAGCTTCATTGCGCCTTACGTGGCGTGTGTGATTGTCGCTGCCGGTCTGCTTGTGCAATTTGGTTTTCATCTCGTAGGATTTTCACGACAACGACGGAGGGCAATCGCATGAAGCGTTTCCTACCCTGGATCATTTTGGCTGTTGCTGCCGCCTGCATCGCGGCCAATTGGTTGCCGTCAAAGTCGGCGAAGGACGATTTTGATTTCAACAGGTTTGGCGAAATCCCGGTGCTCGTCGGCGGCCGGATCAAACCGCTGGATACGGTTGCGCGCAATTCGCTCTTGATCATTCACGGAAAACAGGAACTCGAGCTCGAAGGCGGCAGGCGACTGAGCGCGATGCAATGGCTGACTGACACACTATTCAATGCTCCCGTTGCCGATCAATATCCGGTGTTCGTCGTTCAAAACGCAGACGTCCTCGGCTTGTTCGGCTGGCAACAAAGCGACCGGAAATATTTTAGTTTCGCCGACTTCGCGCCTTTCCTGAAGCAGATCGATGAACAAGCCGCGCAATCGGACAAGCTCGAAGCAGTCCAGCGCTCCGCCTTTCAAAGCGCCATCCTGAATCTGCGGAACGGACTCTCGCTGTATCAGCGGTTGAAGAACAGCATTCAACCTGAAGGCACAGAAAATTTCACTGCCGAACTTCAAGGTTATGCGAGCAGCGTCCCGGGTGCAGCAACGGCAGCGCGCCAACGTTCGATGGGCGAAAATTTCGACAAATCGAAACTCGATGACGTCGCTCAGATGATTCAGCGTTACGAACATCTGTCGGACATGGCATACATCCTCGCTGTTCCACGCACTCGAGCTCAAATGGTGAATGGCATTCGGTTGGTAACAGCTTGCTACGCGCTGTGGCCGTCGGCGAAATTCAACCAATTGTGGTGGAATACGCAGTCATTGGCGACGCTTATCGCGCTAACGATCGGACGTCATTCAATCAACATGCGCAGCTCGTGACCGATTGGTTTGCGAAAGAACAGCCGAACACGATGAAACGCGCTTCGTTCGAGTTCTTGTTCAATCGGCTTCAGCCCTTCAGTCAAAGCATGACTCTTTACGTGCTCGCGTTCCTGCTGGCGTGCGCGTCGTGGCTGGGATGGAGCAGTGTTCTTAGGCGTTCGGCTTTCTACATTCTACTGCTCGCGCTTGCTATTCACACCTTCGGTCTGTTTTCGCGAATGTATTTGCAAGAGCGTCCACCGGTCACCAATCTGTATTCGTCAGCAATCTTCATTGGCTGGGGCGCAGTCATTGTCGCGCTGATACTTGAACGAATTTTCAAAGACGGCATCGGCGCGGCGTGCGCGGGCGCAATTGGTTTTGTCACCTTAATCATCGCGCATCATCTCGCAGGCAGCGGTGACACCTTGGAGATGTTGCAGGCTGTGCTCGATACCAACATCTGGCTGGCAACTCACGTCGTCGCGATTACCACCGGTTACTCCGCCATGTTTCTCGCCGGTATGCTTGCCATCATTTACGTCGTGCGCGGTGTGTTCACGCGTTCGTTGAAAAAACAAACCGCCGATTCGCTTAGGGCGCATGACTTACGGCGTGATTTGTTTCGCCACGCTATTCAGTTTTGTCGGCACAGTGCTTGGCGGCATCTGGGCCGATCAATCATGGGGGCGTTTCTGGGGCTGGGACCCGAAAGAAAACGGCGCGGTGCTGATCGTCCTTTGGTGCGCAATCATTTTGCACGCGCGCTGGGGCGGATTCATCCGGCAACGCGGCCTGATGATCATGGCGCTCTTCGGCAACATCGTCACCAGTTTCTCATGGTTCGGCGTGAACATGCTCGGCGTGGGCCTGCATTCCTACGGTTTCATGCAAAAAGCATTTCCATGGCTGGTCGGATTCATGATCAGCCAACTCGCTTTGATGACCGTCGCTGCGATGCCACTTGAAAAGTGGCGCAGCTTTGCGCCTGCGCGTGTTCCAACTCGTGGCGAAAGCCCGCAAATTCCATCGCCTTTATCCGCCATCCAAGCTCCCACTGCGTCTAATTGCGCTGGCGCAGAATCAACTGCAGTCTGGCGCATCATTAATCGGCTCATTAACTCACATGACTCCTTCTCTCCGCGCCGCCGTAATCGCCGAATGGCGCGGTTTGCCTGCAGAGAAAACTGCAACCCGACCGATGGCAATCCCCGTCCGAGCTGATGCCGAAGCTGATGCAACGCCTCGGGCTTACGCGAACGCCTGCGCGAAACCGAAGTGATCGATGCCTGGTCAAAAATCGTCGGCGACTTCATCGCCGCGCACTCCGCGCCAGTCGCATTGCGCGAAGGAATCCTCTACGTCCGCGTGCTCCAACCCGCATTGCACTACGAGCTCGAACAAATCTCCAAGTCCGAAATCCTGCGAAAACTAAAACAACGCTTCGGCGGCAAAACCATCCGCGACATCCGCTTCCGCGTCGGCTAACGGGCCAGTTTGATCAAAATCGGCCTGCGGTTTTTAGTAGCTTCTTTAATTGCAAACTTCGTCGCATTGACTGGAGCGTCAATGCGTAGCTTTTTCGCTGAGCTCGGCGGCGCTGTGCAACCCGAGTTTTTGTTTGATGTGCGCCTGGTACGTTTCGATTGTTTTCACGCTCAGGTGCAATTCAGTAGCCAACCTGGACGCGCCAAAGTCGCGCCCAATTAGGGAAAAAACTTGCAGCTCGCGATCACTGAGTGCGCTTACCTCCGAGCGGACGGGCTCAATCTCATTTGTCGCGAGACTTTTCAGAAGCCGGAGCACGACGCTTGCGCTCGCATAAAGATGACCTTCCGAGATCCTGCTGAGCGCTTGCAGGACTTCGGACGGATCATCTTCCAACGCGAAATATCCATGTGTCCCGGCGCGAAACGCGCGTTGAATGGTCAATGGATCTTCTCGCACTGAGACCACCAGAAGCCGAGCTGCGGTATCGATCCTCCGGAAGTCCTTGATTAAGTCGATGCCGTCGCCGCGACGAAGTGTCAATCCAAGAGCGACGATCTGCGGTTGATGTTTAAGAAATATTTCGCGGCCTTTTGGCGCGTCATCTGTTTCACCGCAGATAGCAAAACGGTCGGTCGCTTCGATTAGTGCAACCAGTCCAGAACGGACGAGCGGTACGTGGTGAACTGACAAGCGTCTTTATTTTTGTCACGAATTTCATCGGGGGATCGATCGGGGATTTTGTTACGTACGACCGATTCCGGCCTGAGTCGCGACGGATCGTGACGTTATCGATCTTCGGTTCTCCACGGGGGACATCTGCATAGTTCTAGCTCCTGCGAAAGCTTTATACCCAATCTGTCGGCCGAATTTCCAGAAAAACTTTAAAAAAATCAGGGCATATCCCCGATAGGCAACAGACAGTGGTTTTGCTGCAATCAGCGGCATGCCAACTTCGACTCCCCTCGCGAGCGCACGCGCATGGGAACCGCGAAAACAAGTGTTAGGAGGCCTGACATGAAGAAAACCCTGCTCGCAATAAGGTTCCTCGCATTTTCCCTACCGGCGAAAACGATCCGACTGAAAACATATTGCTGCATCGCCATTGTGTTGTTGGCCGGGTGCACGTCCACTCAGGTACGTTGGGACGCCACCAACATCCGGAAAGAGGTGATGGTTTATTATAACGATCAAATAATGGACAATTTAGTCAGGGCAAAATATCACCTCCCGTTTGTGCATGTCGACATCACGCTTCTTACCTCCCAAGGCATGTCGCAAATAACTGGTACAATTGGGGCCGGTGAGACTGGAACCAATACGAATGCGTCGAAGTCAATGACCGGTATGCTTGGCACGGTCACCAACGCAGTGATGCGACCCTTTGCGTGGTCGGTGTCTCCCAGCAGCAGGAAACGGTTTCGATTCAGGCGGCTCCAGCGCTCGGTAGCCAGACACAGTGGTCGCCGACACCGACAGCAGGACAAACGCCGAAGTCAATTACGATCTCAATCTCTACGAATACTTCGCAAAGAGCCCTCATTTTTCATTTAGTCTGACACGACCCGACGACCTCGCCTATGTGCCCGGCACCCTCAAGCGATGGGAGGATGGTCAATATTATTACATTCGCAACAAGCAGCCACGACGATAGGAAGGAGCGTATTACAAATTCTGCAAAAAATTGTTCATGAAAGGCCAAGCTGCCTCGACTTGGAGAAAAAGCTGACCGAAATTGAATCTTCAGCAGCGTTCTTCTTCGCTAGAACGCTGTTTTAAAGTGTGGCGATCGAAGCTCGAAAGGCCCTTCATTAAAAAAAGCGCGTCTGTATGAGCTAAGCTGCGAGCTTAGTTAGACCAGACTGGGGCAACGATTGCCCGATCTTGCGCTTCAATCTCTTGTTGCGCCGCGGGGGACATGTGGAGCTACCTAACAAGATCTTTCATACGCCCGCTGCCAGGCTATGTCGAGAATAAAGCTGGCGCCCCAAAGACGGGTTTACACTCGCCGAAATCAGGCTCCAGGTTGTCCCTTTACGATCACATTGCCGCCTTTTGAGAAAGCAAGCCATACCGAGCATCGCGTCTAACGCGATTCTCAGCCTGTTTTGTGGTGATCTTTGAAGGTGAACATGGCGATGCCGACCTTGTCGAGATTACTGAGGCCTTCGGTGATCGTCCGATCGGATTCTTCATTCTTTGCTCGGAAGACACTTCCCGTCTGCGAGTTAATTTTGATAATCTTTCGGCATGCGCGTCCCCCAGAGGAAGGTGCCTGGCTGGAAGCAGCCGATGGCAGACGCCATCCGATCAAAGGCAGTTGTTCCATAGGACGAGCCGCGCTAACACAGTCGTGTTGGAATCGCCCAAAGTGTCGCGCCGGCATGCATTGATTCATCTACAAAATGTTGGCGAGCTTTGGCTGATTGATTTCGGCAGTAGTAACGGGACGTTTTTGAACAAGCGGCGAATTCATCACCCGATTCGACTCAGCGACGGTGATCAAATCACGATCGGCGATCAGGTTTTCAAGGTCCGAGACCCAGTCCCCATTTCAAAAGAGTACAAAACGGATGTGATGCAAGGTACGGCGCGCGAGATCGAGACTGTTCCGTGCTGGCTTCTCGTCGCAGACATTCGCGGTTTTACGCCGCTCAGCCGCCAAATGCAGAGTCAGGACTTGGACGTTTTTGTAGGAGCGTGGATTCTGAGTTGCAAGGAGATCATCGAGAACCAGCACGGCATAATTAACAAATATCTTGGCGACGGTTTCTTTACGTATTGGCGCGAAGCCCACACGAGTCCGGAGGAAATTGTGGCGGTAATTTCCGCGCTGAAAGAATTGCAACGAAAAGAAGGACCGGCGTTTCGGCTCGTCGTGCACTTTGGCGCAGTCGATATCGGTGGAGTCGCCTCAATGGGTGAAGAGAGTTTGATGGGTGGCGAGGTAAATCTGGTTTTTCGTCTGGAGAAGCTGGCGGGTTCGTTAGGCGAGCCCTGTTGTGTGAGTGAAACAGCGCGGACGAAACTACATGGACTCGTTAACCCACGATCGCTTGGCGAATTTGAGTTGAAAGGTTTTGAAGAGAAGTGCGAGCTCTTTGCTGCCTGAGCGCGACATCGAGTTCAGCCGCGATCGCCGGAATGTTTGTGGCGGTCTTTGAACGTGAGTTCGGCGATGCCGGATTTGTCGAGGTCGCCGAGACCTTCGGCGATCATGCGGTCGTATTGTTCTTTGGTGGCGCGCGAGAGCGGTAGATCGAGGCCGAGATTGCGCGCGAGTTCGAGCGCGATCCCGCTGTCTTTGGCTGCGTGCGCGGCGGAGAAAAAGCAGCTGTGCTCGCGGTTCTGCATGTCTTCGCCGTCGGTTTCGAGCACGCGCGAGTTCGCGCCGGTCTGCGAGAAAACTTCTCGCAGCATCGTTAGGTCGAGACCGAGAGCGGCGCCGAGACCAAGGCCTTCGGCGAGACCGGCGGTGTTGATGTTCATGACCATGTTGACCAGCGCTTTCACCTTGGCGGCTTCGCCGGCTTTACCGACGAAGCGAATTTGGGCGGCAAGCTCTTTCAAAATCGGTTCGGCTTTTCGGAACGCGTCTTCGGTTCCGCCGCACATCAGGTAGAGCTTGCCTTCGCGCGCCTGCGTAATGCTCGAAGCCATGCATGCTTCGAGCGATTGCGCACCGGCTTTGTTCGCCAGCTTTTCAATCTCGACATGCACTTCCGGCGAGATCGTGGCGCAGTTGATGAACAATTTGCCGCGCGCGTTGACCAGCAGATTGTCGCCAGTTCCAGCAAAGATTTGCCGCATCGCGTTGTCGTCTGTCACCACGGTGAAGATCACGTCGGATGCTGCCGTGACTTCCGACAAATCCTGCGCGGCGGCGCAACCAAGCTCGGATGCGAGTGCCGTGGCGGCGGCGCGATTTGTGTCGTAAACCGCCGTGACTTGAAAACCGCGTTCCTTCAGCCGCCGCGCCATGTTCGCGCCCATTCGACCAACTCCGACGAATCCGATGTTCATGATTCAAATGACGAATGACGAATGACGAATGCGAAGCACGAAAGAATGACGAAATCTGAATGACGAAAAGAAGCTTTGCACCGCAATTTCGTCATTTGAGCATTCGAGTTTATTTCGTCATTCGACATTCGTGCTTCCACATTCATCGGCGCTTCACTTGCCATCAAAGTTTGGCGGCGAAAAAGGGATTGTGTCTTTTCTCTTCGCCCACAGTCGTCATCGGGCCGTGGCCGGGACAGATGATGGTTTCGTCGGGCAGCGTCAGAATTTTCTCGAGGTTGTTTTGTAAGGCATCGCGATACGACACGTTGCCGCCGCCCATCGAGCCGGCAAAAAGCGAATCGCCCACGATGGCGATTGGATGCGCGAGCCCGGTCACAACGTACGTCATTCCGCCAGGGGAATGACCCCACGTCAGGCGCGTATCGATTTGCAAATTTCCAAGTCCGAAACTTTTTTCCCTCGTCGATGGGCTCGGCGCCGGGCACTGGTTCGCGCGCCGGGGTAAAAACATCTGCGCCGGTTTCTTCGCGGAGACCCGGCAGATCCGCGACGTGATCGGGGTGCGCGTGCGTCAGCAGAATCAGTTGCACGTCCAGCTTGTGGTGCTTCGCAAAGCGGACCATTTCCTTCGAATCAGCGCCGGTATCGAACGCTGCGGCCACGTGCTTCGCCGGGTCCCACACAAGATACGCGTTAACGGCCATGCCGTTGTAATCGGTGGTGAATTGCGCGAGGCCGTCCAACGATTCGATTTTGTTCTGGACGCCATTCGTCATTGGCAATTTCGTTAAGGGCGCGCCCGTCCAAGCCAAGAACCGGTGCGACGCTCAGCAGCGCCGATTCATCGAAATCGCAGTCACGCAGTTTCCGAATTGTCTGCGCACTGAGGCCAGCTTTTTCGGCCAGCTCGGAATCGGAAATGCCGAGGCCGCGCTGCGCTTTTCCGATAATGTCGGCGGCGTTGTCTTCGAGTGGAATCATATTTAGCTCCAATAGGAGCGGGATGTTTATAGCCTATCGCCGAACGCGTGGCCAAGCTCCATCGGAGCGGCATGTGCAAAGGCAATGCTTATTGAACTGGCTTGAAAATGTAACGTTCATCGTAAGGAATCTCATACCGTCGCAGAAACTCCACATATTCTTCTTGAAATGGCTTGCGACGATGGTGGTTCTCCTGGTCCCGAATGTAATTGATCACTGCGTCTAAATGTGAATGTGAAACGGAAAACGCGCCAAATCCTTCCTGCCATGAAAAATGGCATCCAATCCATCGCTGTTCGTTGATGTGGTTGCTCGATCCGGTTTTTATCCGTCCAATCAGATCAGACACTGCCTGGTCGGGCTTCAATCCAATAAGAATATGTGTGTGATCAGGCATACAATTAATCGCGATTAGTTTCTGCTTACGGTGCGTTACGATCCCCGTGATGTATTTCTGCAATTCCTCTTTGCGATTCGGCAAAATGACGCAGGCACGTTCCGACACGGCGAAAACAACGTGGAGATAGATTTGCGTATAGGTGTTGGCCATTCGTGCAAATTCACGTGGCGCTCCTAAAGGAGCTGATTGTGTCGTAAGCCACCATGACTATCAACATCACGCGCCTACGGCGCTCAATGCTTGAGCAACTCGCAAATCAGAAATTCGCCTGGACACGATCTTTTCAAAGGCAGTCGCAACGTCGGCAACAGTGAAGGATTTCTTCGTTTCTTTTTCCATCGATGTGATTGCGACGTCATTGATTCCGCACGGAACAATATGATCAAAAGGCGAGAGATCGCCGCACACGTTCAAAGCGAATCCGTGCATGGTGATCCAATGGCGCACGCCGACGCCGATCGAGGCAATCTTGCGATTTTCGACCCAAACTCCTGTCAGCGATTCGCGTCGCTGCGCTGCAATGTCGTATTGGGCGAGAAGATCGATGAGCAGTTGCTCGAGCCAGCGCAGGTATTTGTGCAAATCCTGGCCGCACCGACGCAGATCGATAATCGGATAACCCATCAATTGGCCCGGCCCGTGGTACGTCGCCTGACCGCCGCGGTTGATCGAAAAGAGCGGATGCGGCAAATGCGCGCTGCCTAACAAGCTGGATCGATCAGGGGTGCGCCCAATTGTGTAAACAGGTTCGTGCTCGAGAAGAAGCAGCTGATCCGGACGGGAAGCATCGTCTCGTTTTTTCGCCACAATTTCTTCCTGCAGAGCAAGAGCACGACCGAACTCTGTCCGGCCAAGCCAGCGCGCGTCGAGGTAGGGTCGGCGCGCTGCGCTGACTCCCGAAAGCTTTCGGGACAGCGCGGCGTCGCTACCGATTCCTCCATTCATATTTGCGTTCCTCCCGGAAGACCACGCGCCGCTGCTTCGTGCATGCGGAGATGAGTAAGCGCGATCGCCAGCGCGTCTGCGGCATCGGTATCTGGCGTTTCGGTTAGACCAAGCAGCGCGCGCACCATGAACGCGACCTGATTTTTGCCAGCGCCGCCGCGCCCGACGGCGGATTGCTTGATTCGTTTTGGTGAATATTCGAATACCGGCAATCCTTTTTCGGCAGCGGCCAGAATGGCCGCGCCGCGCGCCGCGCCGAGGATGATCGCGGTCTTATAGCTTTGCACGTAAATGACTGACTCGAGCGCGCAACAATCCGGTGCATGTTCGCGAATTAATTCGGCAAGCCGATCGCGGATGCAGACCAGGCAGGATGAGGGACGCATTGCGCTTTTGTTATGGATGGTACCGAAATAAAGAGACTGCGGTTTGCCGTTGTTCGCGTCGACGATTGCCACACCGGTGTTGCGCAGAGAAGCGTCGATGGCGAGCACCCGCATTAACTCAAGCTTAAAATCGCGCAGCGCGTGTTCAACCCCGAAAGCTTAGCGCACATATTAGCAGGTGTTTAGCGCCAACGGCGCGACTCACTCCCGAGCCTGGGGCAACCCCGAAAGCTTTTGGGGGGCTGAAAGCGCGATTCACTTTCGACACGAGTTGGATGATCGGCGGCTGGTTGAACCGCGCTTTCAGCGCTTTTTGCTGCTGTAATCGAATCCCTGGGGCGACGCCCCAGGCTGGAAGCTGAAGCAGCGCCTTCGGCGCTAAATAGTTACCCTTCCAAAGGGAGAGGCGAAAGAAGCGCAAGGCAGATCTACTGTGCGTTCAAGATGGAATCGACAAATTCGAAAACAACGGTTTTACTCGCGCGGTTAAGCAATGGACACGGCTACGAACATTACAGCCAGGCTTTCTGTCATCATCGTCGTGATCATCTTTGGCATGTTCGCGAGCGGTCCAAGATCTTTCGCCACGACAAAAGGTTTGAGCCAAATCGTGACGCCTGATTTGGAACCTCAAGGCGACCTTTCGTTGAGTTTCCAAATCCAGGACAAGCGGATTGCGAACCCGTATCAATTGCAAAGCGAGTTGGGCCTCACTGATTGGGGTGAGGTAGCAGTGTTTCGCGGGTTCCAGCCTGACGAATGGATCTTGGGCACGGAAATCGGGTTGTTAAGAAAAGAGCCTTATCTTCTTTCGATCGGGTTTATAAATTGGTCGCCACACCTCGATGTAGATCCTCAGCCTTTTATCGAAGCTGGCTATTGGGGAGAACATAACAAAGTGTGCGCCGGTTTGATCCATGCCGGCTACAAAAACGAGGCGATCCTCGGCTACGCCTACGACTTCAACGAGAGATGGCGGGTACAGGTCGATTTCCAAAGCGGCTCCGAAAATTCATCGACGATCGGCTTCACCTGCAACGTCACACCCGATTTCCAGTTCAATCCCGCGCTGTACGTCAACAACGGACCGAAGCACGATTTGTTCGGCTACATAGTTTTCACCTACACGTTTCACCTCTGGGGCGGCAAAAAAGACGTCGCACCTGTCGCGACCCATGCGGTGGGCGTAAAGTAACGGTGGGCGGAAAATCATTGCCAACACGAAGTCGGATCAGTGCCGGTCTGGTAATGTTTCGGCGCACTAATGATGAAATAGAAGTTCTGCTGGCGCATCCAGGCGGACCGTTCTTCGTCCGCAAAGATGACGGTGTATGGACAATTCCAAAAGGTGAGACGGCTCCTGGCGAAGATTTATTAACGCGCGCTCAAATTGAATTTGAAGAGGAGATAGGATTCCCTCCCGAAAATGTCGGACAATGGATTGAGCTTGGCTGGATCCAGCAAAAAGGCGGCAAGATTGTGCACGCCTGGGCATTTGAAGGAAATTTGCCGGAACCGTTCGAGTGCAAATCAAATCTGTTCGAGCTGGAATGGCCGCCGCGTTCCGGAAAACATCAAAGCTTCCCAGAAGTCGACCGGGCGTGCTTCTTCTCCGATAAAGACGCCCGGCGCAAACTAAAGTCGAGACAGGTTCCTTTCCTTGATCGTTTGCGCGCTGCTCTGCAAGGAGCCGCGGCCCCGCCATCAGGTAGCGGCGATTGATAGTAAGTCGCACGCGCACCCGACCTGAATTGTTTGTAGATACGTGCAAGCGATAATCGATCGCGCTGCTTACGCGGTCTTTCGGGGTTGGACAATTTCTCCTACTTTATGATCGCGGCGAGGAGGAGAAAGGCGCACCCCGCTGCGCCAAAAAGTAAGCTTACGATCCAGAACGGCCGTCTTCGTGTAAGCGCAGAGATCGCGGCAATCGCAATTGCGATTTGAAACATTGTTACACCGCTCGCGAATACTTCATGCTTGCGAAAATTTGCCTTCGCAGCGGCTTCCTTCTGTTCGGCTTCGGATTTTATTTCTTCCTGCTCTTTATCGTACCGTGCGACTTTGGCCCGATCTTCTGCCGATGGCGTGCCCGACAGCGCGATTTTTGCGTCGAGGACTGAAGCTTTAATACTTTTCGCCTGGTAATAGCTCCATTTGTCGGACGCTTCGATCTGGCTCATCATTGCTTCATTCACGTGTCGGCCCGAGAGCAGCCCGGCAATCGCGGCGAGAGCTGCGAGAATGGCAGTGCTAAGCGCCACCCATGAAAACCAGCGTTCGCGGCTGCTTTCGGCAGTGTGATGCACCTGTTCGTGCAGTTGTTCGAGAGGGACTTCCGCTTCTTCCATCACGTGAGCTTAGGATTGAGCGTTATTGATTCAACAGGGAATCGACAAGCCCAGCAGAACAGTTTTTAATCGAGCGGTGAAATACCGATGAGCCAGCCAGCACAATTAGTCTGTCAGATTTGCAAAAAATCGAAGTCGCCGAACAGCGGAATGATCGCCGAATTGATTCGGCCGTCTCTGCTCGAGTTCATCAAAAAGAAAGTCCCGGACCTCGACGCCAAAGCGTTCATCTGTTTCGAAGATCTAGGCGAGTTTCGGAAGGATTACGTCAAGGAAGTTTTGGAAGACGAGATCGGCGAGCTTTCCGCGCTCGACCAGGAAGTCATCGAAAGCCTGGAACAGCATGAGATTCTTTCGAGCGACATCATTAAACAGTTCGAAAGGAAACTCACGTTTGGCGAGCGACTCTCCGACCAGATCGCCGAGTTCGGAGGCAGCTGGAAGTTTCTGATCACGTTTGGGGCAGTGATCCTCATCTGGATCGGCATGAACTGCGTCATGCTCGCGACACGCGCGTTCGACCCGTATCCATTCATATTGCTTAATCTTGTCCTCTCCTGCCTGGCTGCGGTGCAGGCGCCGGTTATCATGATGAGTCAAAACCGTTCCGAGGCGCGCGACCGATTGCGGGCGGAAAATGATTACAAGGTGAATTTGAAAGCGGAGCTCGAGATTCGGCATTTGCACGAGAAACTCGATCATCTGTTGCGCCGTCAATATAATCGGCTATTTGAGATTCAGCAGATCCAGATAGAGCTGCTTCAAGAAATCGGCCAAAAAAAGCTGATTATCTTCGCTTATAGGCCACTTCTGGAACCTTTATTGCAATTCCAACCGCCGATAAGCCAAACCAAAAAACACTTCCAATGCAAAAAAAGGCCGCTTCTCAATCCGGCATCTTCAATCCGCGCGTCTTGCTCGCTTTTACTCTTTGCTCAGTTGGCGCACTCCTGGCGATGTTCAGCCTTGCAGCAACGCCTCCAGTCGAGACGACGCACGCCAATACCAGCGTGCCGCAACCGCTGCGTCTGAGAGCGCCCTTCGTTTCTGGGCGCAGAGTAACAATGGTAGATCGTCAGTTCGCCCAATACCAGCGCTACGGAGAACAACGCTCTCCGTGGCGTGACGTGCGTATCGGCGTCCGAATGCTGGGCTGTCGGCTACTACTTGGCCGACAACGCTGCTCAGACCCTGATCGAGCGCTGGGACGGGACCTCATGGTCGATCGTCAGCTCGCCCAACACCAGCGCTACGCAAAGCAACTTCCTCCTAGGCGTGACTTGCAGGTCGACGTCGGAGTGCTGGGCCATCGGCGACTACTACAACGACAACGTCATTTCTCAGACCTTGATCGAGCGCTGGGACGGGACCTCGTGGGCGATCGTCAGCTCGCCTAACACCAGCACTGCGGACTACAACTCCCTGTCTGGCGTGACGTGCGTGTCAGCGTCGGAGTGCTGGGCCGTCGGCTACTACTTCACCGGCGACAATTTCGTCGATCAGACCCTGATCGAGCGCTGGGACGGGACCTCATGGTCGATCGTCAGCTCGCCAGACACCAGCGCACGGAGGGCAACGTCCTCTTAGGCGTGACGTGCGTGTCAGCGTCGGAGTGCTGGACGCGTCGGCTACTACTACGGACTATGATGACCTGATTTCTCAGACCCTTATCGAGCGCTGGGACGGGACCTCGTGGACCATTGTCAACTCGCCCAACACCAACACGCAGTCCAATGTTCTCTTAGGCGTGACGTGCGGGTCGGCGTCCGATTGCTGGGCCGTTGGCGACTACGCTTTCACGGGCAGTGTTCTTCAGACCCTGATCGAGCGCTGGAACGGGACCTCGTGGGAAATCGTCAGCTCGCCCAACACCAGCGCTACGCAGTCCAACTTGCTCTATGGTGTGACGTGCGGGCCGGCGTCGGACTGCTGGGCTGTCGGTTACTACATCGTCGACGCCGTCAGCAACCTCAATCAGACCCTTATCGAGCGCTGGGACGGGACCTCGTGGACCGTCGTTAGCTCGCCTAACACCAGCGCCACGCAGTCCAACTTGCTCTATGGCGTGACGTGCGGGTCGACGCCGGACTGCTGGGCCGTCGGCTACTACTATAATGCGAGTAGCGTCGCCCAGACGCTAGCGTTTGAGGTACACTGTGAGCGCGACTCCCACTCCAACGCCAACCGGGACGCCGGCTTCGACCGCTTCACCAAGGCCTACTCCGACACCAAGGCCTCGCCCCACACCGGTACCTCGTTCGACACCGGCTCACTGAGCTAGCTCAACAGATATGAAAGTCATAAAATCCTTCAAACTCATTCAACAGATAACCAGGGATGAATAAACGGCTGGCTACGACTATCGTAACGCACCTTGTTCGAGGTGCGTTTTTCTTCGCTCTGCTTTTCAGCGCCATCAACATGATATGGCTCGCGCAGGGACAGACGCAGAGTAACAAGAAGTCTCAGACACACCTCCGAGACGTCACGCAACGGCCTTGGGACCACCAAGGTCGCAAAGACGGTCGTAAGAGTTCACGATACGACGGAACGACCGCAGATCGCGTCGCCACAAGAAAATTACAGAGTTATTAATACTCGCGCTCCATCGGGTACTATTTGTGGCGTGGAGTCCCGTGCCGCGCACGGCCAGGTCGCGCCGAACACCAACGGTGGGACATTGAATCCAGTAGCTTTTATCAATCCCACCACAGTTAATGCATCCGGCCGCGTCGCATTTAACTCGCAGGTTGATGGCTCAGATCGTAACCAAGGTGTGTTCGTTGCTGACTCAGACGGCACCATCAGTGCAATCGCTATTGGCTGTGGCGGACTAGGTGGTAGCGGAGACACAACTTCAATGTGCGGTGACGCTTCACCCATTGGCGGACATTTCGGCGGCTTCTTTTTCGGCACATTCTTCACGCCCGATATCAATGATGGAGGCGACGTGCTCTTTTTTTGCGACGTCAATGGTGGCGATTCACGGCGCGGACTGTTTCTTTATCGCGGTGCTTCCGGGGAAATTGTGAAGGTGGCTGCGATTGGTGATCCTTCTCCGATCGGAGGCACATTTGGGGCGGTTGGGCCTGGGTCACTCAACAATAACGGGCAGGTCGTATTCCTGGCTTCAGCAGTAGGCACCCTTAACAGCGACATCTTCATGTGGGACAACGGTGTCGTGACGAAAGTGGCTGCCGTTGGCGATCCCGCTCCTCAAGGCGGAACTTATTCGTTCCTTGGCACTGAGAGTGCGGGCTTTCAAGACGGTACCAATATTCCTGTTGGCCCTGTGCCCGATATCAATGATTCGGATCAGATCGCTTTCCGAGCCATTGTGAGCGGTGGCATTACACAACGCGGCATCGTCGTTCGCACGGGTCAGGCCGATGAATGGTAAGTCAAGGTCCCGGATCCTACTCCCATTGGCGGGACCTACCTTGATATGCAAGCCGCTTCAATTAATAACGCGGGACAAATTGCCTTCTTTGCCGATTACCATCCTACTCCACAGACTACCAATTCCGGTTGGTTCGCAGGAGCTACTGGAAACTGGCGCAAAGTCGTCGTGTTCTTCGATCCTATCGACGGTGGACAATGCCTCGGCCTGGCATTCTCGCGCAACCCGATGCAGACAATTGATGCGGCAGGAAATGTAGTGTTCTGGGCTAATCTTGACAGCAACGGGACAGCCGACCGCCTTGTGCTTGGGTTGACGGACGGCAATCTGTTGATCGCTGCGCGACGCGGCGATCCCACACCGATTGGCGGAACGTTCGGGTCGATGGATTCGTGGCCCGCTATTAATAGGAACATTGGCACGCTCAACGTGGCGACGCCCGGCGCCCAAAATGGTGCGCTCAGCGCGCACATGGTTTTTAATCACTGCCCAAGTGGGACACCTACGCCGACGCCGACACCAACACCTACTTCAACAGTTAGCCCGACACCCAGTGCTACTCCTACAGTGACCCCTATCGCGACGCCGCGGCCTACTCCGACGCCCAGGGCGCGTCCGACACCGCCGCCTCGCCCCTGACTTGCGCGTGTTTTTCTTTTTCGTCGCTTACCTTTGCAGAATGTCCAACTTTTCAAGGGTTAACTTTTCGTCTCGATGCTCGAGCTTGTGGGATGACAGTTAAAATATGAAACAATTCTTAACAACATTCTTCTCCATCGTGCTGTGTGGGACTGTTCTCGACAGGCGAGGACGGTAATAAAGGCCCGACGAACCGATAAGTGGCCGCTTCAGAGTGATTGGCACCGGTCGTGGCGCTCTCAGTTTTGGCCCCGCGCCGCGCATTTTTGGTCAGATCCAAACGTTCGTTGAAACTTATGATGATGGGACCGACGTCGGTCTATGGCACTGTAGTGTGGGCGTGCCGCGAATTATTGAGATCAGTGGCGGAAATCCGGGAGCTTATCTTCAGCAAGGCGGCTTCAGCACCTCGATCCCGACTTGGGCGAGCATCTCGACGCGTTTTCAACCAGGAGTTAACGATCCGTACAAGATCGACAGTATCTACACTGGCGACTGGACCAGCCTCGGTGTTACCTTTATAACGGCCGATCTGAACGTCATTCAAGTTGCCACCTGGGCGACGGATCGCGCTGTGACGCTCGAGCTGCTACAGATGGATCAGACTGGCTTTAACGTTAATTATGACGCCACATATACGCTACCTGACCTCCTTGAACCGCCCATTGGCTGGCAGACATATTCGTTCCCAGTCAATGCCAATTCACCGACTATTCCACAGGGATGGGTATTCACACGCGGCGACGGCACCCCAGGTACCGATGCAGAATGGTCTCCGTTTCTTCATCGTATTGATTTGACCAGCATTGGGTTTTACAAGCCAGGATTTGCTTACCCCAGTCTCGGCACTTGGATACTCGGGATCGACAATATTGAAATCGATTTTCAGCCAGATCAAAGCCCGACGCCAACGCCAACACCCATCGCGACGCCTTCAGCAACTCCACGATCTACTCCATTCGCACGCCCGCGTCCGACACCCGCATCTCGCCCGACACCTTAAGTTCTGTCGCGGGCTTGCCCGTAGTGATTTTGGCAGCGAAGGGGATCAGTGCTACCGATGGGGCGCTAAACCGCATCACGCGCTTTTATCGAATTGATTAGCTTCCGGCTCACACCTCGTAAGTAACAGATCTGTTACCTTTTTATTGCAGTGTTTGATAGGTTTTGCCGCTGTTGCTGAAAGATTCCGCTTGCCTTCTTCGCGGGCGACTGCGCAATATTTCGGTTATCGAACCGCAGAGTGTCAGCTGCGTTTCGATACACGATATCGTGAATGCTGGCACGTAGAAGAGGACCAATAATATGAAAATATCTAATGGAGCACGCTTGATTTTTTGGGTCACGGCCATTTTTGCACTCGGATTTTTGGTGCGAGCTGAATCTGGCCAGCGGCGGACAAGTATACCTGCGCAAAAACAGGCCGCGCCACCGATCCAAATATTGGATCAGAACGGCCAGCCAGCTGTGAGCGGTATCCCATCGCCTAATGGCACGACCGTTAATGTGACGGTGGGGCCGGGTGGAGGGTTCACGTTCGACCCGGACACAGTCAACATCTCGGTGGGTGACACGGTGCAATGGACCTGGGGTAGTAGCGGACACAGCGTCACCAGTGGACCTCCTTGCCAGGCCGATTCACAGTATTGCTCGCCTAACGACATGAGTTGCTCTCCAGGAGTCCTTTCCAATTTAGGGACGGTCTATACGCATACATTTACGAATGCGGGTAGTTACTCATATCACTGTTTAGCGCACTGTCTTTTTGGCATGACCGGCGTGGTCATCGTTTCGGGTAATTGCGGACAGTCGGGCTGGTCTGCCGGGCCGGCCATGCCCACAGTGCTGGTCAGAGCAGTTGGCGTTTATTTCCAGCCTGACGGCAATTTCTATACTGTAGGCGGCCGCACCTCGGACACCGCGGGGGACGACTTCCAGCACGTCCTTCAATACTCGCCAGGTTCCAACAGCTGGACGCAGAAGGGTGTGACATTGCCCGACAACCAAATGAACAACATGGCTTGCGGCGTGTTAACCGTTTTGGGGACGCCTTCAATCTACTGCGTGGGCGGTTCTGCTGCCGGGGCTGCCACATCCACCGGGCGCGTGTTCTCCTACAACCCTGTGAGCGATACTGCGGCCACCTTGACCGGAGATGATTGGCCCGGCGCCATGGGAACGATTCTACCGGGTGGGTTTACGGTAGCTAACAACAAGCTCTACATCCTGGGCGGGTTCAATATCAATGTAGCGTCCATCAATCAGATCTGGGAGTTTGATCCCACCGCTGCCGTAGGAGCCAAGTGGACACAAAAAACAAACACGCCGGAAGGCATCATGTATGCGCCGACAACCACGATAGGTGGCATCATTTACGTGGGCGGAGCATCCGACTACCAGGGTGGCACGGTGGTAGACACGACCAACTCCTTTAGCTTCAATCCAATAGCTAATACCATTGGCACGATCGCTGCTATACCGAGAGCTACCGGTGAGACGAGAGGGCTTAACCTCAATGGAAGGTTGTATGTTATAGGAGGCGGCAGAGTTGCGCCCAATCCTTCTAACGAAATTGACATCTACGATCCGGGCACGAACACCTGGAGCACAGGCTTGCCGTTCAACAATGCGCGGCGCAACTTCCCGACCGATACAGACGGCACGACCCACATCTGGCTATCAGGCGGCTACGATGTTGACGGGATCACGCCGCTAGGGTCTATGGAAATCTTCTGCCAAGGCGGTGGAGGAACGCCAACGCCAACACCGACGGCAACGGCTACTGCGACTGCAACCGCCACTGCCACTGCGACCGCAACGGCAACAGCGACCGCCACAGCGTCTCCAAGTGCGACGGGCACTGCCACGGCGTCTCCGACGGCGACCGCCACGCCATCTCCAACGGCGACACTACCACCAGGAGTTCGACCTACGCCAACACCACGTGCTCGGCCGACACCAGCGCCTCGTCCATAACGTCCGTAGCCGCTTCGGGGTGCGAAGCGCAAGCGTTGAACGACTATAAGTGTGGTTGACACGTCTCACAGAGACGCGGCTACGGTTGCATTCTACTTGATGGCTCGCCCAACGGGTGACACCGAGGCCGCCCCGGACTATAACATGCGCCGTTAGGAGAAAATCAGTCACGGATTACCGATAGATCGAACGTTCCTTTGTTTGGCTAAAAATTCTGCTTGCGTTGTTTGCAACCGCCTGCGCAAATTCCGGATACTGAGCCGAGAGCGTCAGCTGCGTTTCGACACAACGAAATCCCCAAATGTTGGCGCATAGAAAAAGGCCCAACAGTATGAAAATATCTACTGCAGCACGGTTGATTTTTTGGCTCGCTGCTATTTTTGCGATTGGAATTTTAGTGCGGGCTGAATCCAGCGAGAAACAAGCGAATCCAGCGAACACGAAGAGGGCGCCCTTGCGCATTGTCGATCAAAACGGTCGACCGGCTATCAATGGCGTGCCATCGGCTACCAGCCAGATTGTCGACGTCATGGTGGGGCCGGGTTTCACGTTTTCGCCGGATACCGTCAACATCTCGGTTGGTGACACGGTGCGCTGGACCTGGGCCAGTAGCGGCCACAGCGTTAGCAGTGGTCCTCAGTGCTTCGCTGATTCGCAATTTTGTTCGCCTAACGACATGAATTGTTTCCCAGGGACTCTTTCCAACGCCGGCACTGTTTATCAGCACACGTTTAACACGGCTGGTAGTTATTCCTACATCTGCTTTGCACACTGTTTCCTTGGCATGGCTGGCGTGGTCAATGTCAGGGGTAGTTGCGGACAGTCGGGCTGGTCTGCCGGGCCGGACATGCCTATCCCCTTGGTTAGAGCGGTTGGGGTTTATTTCCAGCCTGACGGAAACTTTTATACTGTAGGCGGTCGCACCTCGGACACGGCAGGGGACGACTTCCAGCACGTCCTTCAATACTCGCCAGCTTCCAATAGCTGGACGCAGAAGGGTGTGACATTGCCCGATAACCAAATGAACAACATGGCTTGCGGCGTGTTAACCGTTTCAGGGACGCCTTCGATCTATTGCGTGGGCGGTTCTGCTGCCGGGGCTGCCACATCCACCGGGCGCGTATTCTCCTACAACCCTGTGAGCGATACTGCGGCCACCTTGACCGGAGATGATTGGCCCGGCGCCATGGGAACGATTCTACCGGGTGGGTTTACGGTGGCTAACAACAAGCTGTATATCCTGGGCGGGTTCAATATCAATGTAGCATCAACCAACCAGATCTGGGAATTTGATCCCAACGCTCCAGTAGGAGCCAAGTGGACACAAATGACAAACACGCCCGTGGGGATCATGTATGCGCCGACAACCGCCCTAGGTGGCATCATCTACGTGGGAGGAGCATCGGACTACCAGGGTGGCGCAGTGGTGGACACGACCAACTCGTTCAGCTTCGACCCTGGCATCAACACCATCGGGTCCATCCCAGCGATACCGAGGGCTACAGGTGAGACGCGTGGGCTGACCTTCAACGGGCAGATGTATGTCATGGGCGGTGGCAGGGTCGCGCCCAACCCCTCCAACGAGGTGGACGTCTGCTGTTGGTCAATAGGGATTCCATTCGTCACCGCACGGCGCAACTTCCCGACCGATACTGACGGCACTACACACATCTGGCTATCAGGCGGCTACGATGTTGACGGCGTAACACCGTTGGCATCGATGGAAATCTTCTGCCAAGGCAGCGGAACGCCAACGCCAACCCCGACGGCAACTGCAACTGCAGCCGCTACAGCAACCGCCACGGCGAGTTCGACTGCGAGTGCGACAGCAACTGTTACCGCTACGGCAACCGCGACTGTGACTTCGACTGCGAGTGCAACAGCGACCGCCACCGCCACAGCGTCCCCAAGTGCGACGGGCACTGCCACAGCGTCCCCGACAGCTAGCGCCACGGCCACGGCATCGCCTACGGCGACACTACCACCAGGAGTTCGAGCTACGCCAACACCACGTGCTCGGCCGACACCACCGCCTCGTCCATAACGCCCGTAGCCGCTTCGGCGTGCGAGGCGCAAGCGTGGAACGACTATAAGTGCGGTTGACGCGTCTCACAGAGACGCGGCTACAGCGGCATTCTATTGATTGGCCCGATCTTTTGCGTCGCGAACGATATGATCTGTACTGACTCGTCCATCCAAAACATAGACTTGTGTCCGAGTAGCTGGTTGCAACGCTTTCCGCTAAACCCTTTATGCCTTCAGATTTTGAGAGAGCTGCTGAATGCACGAGCGGGTGACTCTTAGTTGCTAGGGACGGATCGCCGAGCCGTCCGCTGGCGCGGCAATACGGTTGAGAGGTCGGAACCGGGTGTCGGTTTGATGACCGCGTGGACGTGATTCGGCATCAGAATAAACGCGTCAATCTCATAACGGTTTCCGTCGCATTGCAGCAGACAACCTTCGACTTCCGCGCGCAGATTTCAGAGAAGCTCTTTTCGTATGCAGCGCGCAAGGAATGACGGCTTGGGCAGCCGTCATTCCTTAGGTGTCGTTGCGTTTTGGAGTGCGGCCCTGCTGCGCCGCTTTTTAACCGTCCGCGACGATCGTCCGCCCAGTGTCGCTCCAGCTTTGAGGAATGAATCGACCCACCAAAAAACGCTCTCCTTACGGATTATGCGCCGCATCCGCTTCATTCGCGCAGTGCGCTCTTCTGAGGTCATACGAAATGCGTTTACAATCGTGTCCGCCATCTGCTCGATATCGTAAGGATTGACCAGCAGAGCTTCAGATTTGAGTTGCTCTGCGGGGCCGGCGAACTGGCTCAGAATCAGCGCGCCGTTCTCGTCAGCGCGGCATGCGCAATATTCTTTTGCTACGAGATTCATTCCGTCTTTGAGCGGCGTGATGAACGCGATGTCGCACGCTCGATAGTGCGCGAGAAGTTCTTCGCGATCGAGTCCCCGAAAATGATACTGCACCGGGATCCACGTGCTCGTGGAAAAACGGCCATTGATGTCGCCGACCAGACGATCAATTCGCCCCTTGAACTCGTGATAGCGTGGAATTTCTACCCGGCTTGGGACGACGACCTGGACCAGCACGATGCGGCCGCGCATCTCGGGATAGCGCTCGAGCGCATCGCGGAATGCGCGAAGTCGTTCTGGAATTCCTTTGCTATAATCCAGCCGATCCGAACCCAGCATCAACTGACAATCGGGAAAATTGGCGCGCAACTGTTGCGACCTATGCGCGACCGCCTCGGATTTTGCGCCGTTTTCGAATGACTCGAAATCGATGCCGATCGGAAAATGTCCGACGCGAATCCTTCGCTTTTCAAACTGGATCGCGTGCGTGTCGCCGCGGGAAAGAACTTTCGCGTCCGGCATGACGCGGCGCACGCACTGAAAAAGTTGCGCACGTCGCGCCGGGTCTGGAACCCAAGAAGATCAAATTGCAACAACGCGTGCAGGAGTCGCCATTGTTGGGGCAGCTTCGCAAAAATGTCATACGGTGGAAACGGGATGTGCAGGAAAAATGTTAATGCCGACAACTGTTGCGGCGCGGTTCGTTCTCTCAGCGTCTGGGCGACGCACATCAGGTGATAATCGTGGACCCAAATGAAATCGTCCGGTTGCGCGTTGCGGATGATTGCGTCCGCATACCTTTCGTTTACTTGCTTGTAAGCCTGCCAATACGACGGCTCGAAATTACAAAAATTCTGGAGGTCATGAAACAGCGGCCAGATCACCTCGTTGGAATAACCGTAATAGAATTCGTCGCGCTCACTCTCACTCAGGGCTACTGGCACGACATTGTAACCGGCGTCGCGAGTGGCTTTGGCCAGCGGCTCGTTAGGGATTTCGCCCGCGATTCCCGGCCAGCCAATCCACGTGCCACCGCGTTCGCGCAGCACCGGCTCAACTGCGGAAACAAGTCCGCCAACAGCAGGGGTGACTGTCCAAAGATCTGCGCCTGACGAATCGAGCGCGAACGGCAACCGATTGGAAACAATTATCAGGCGATTCATTCTGCAAGCCATCCTAAATTGTCATTCTGAGCGAAGCGAAGAATCTCTGATTATTTCTGGATCGCCATTAACGGAGATAAGCCAGAGATGTTTCGCTTAGCTGAACATGACAGCGCCGTTTAAGAAATGGATTCTAACGATTCAACGAACCAACGAGTCAACGATATAACAAGTATGATTCCATCTGCGCTCGAACACATTCAGGAGATCGCGCGGAGCGCCCATCGCATAGCCATTTTTCTCGACTATGATGGCACGCTTACGCCTATTGTTAGTCATCCGGGGGACGCGTGGCTGTCAGAATCAATGCGACAGACGCTGCGATCCCTGACCGCGCGTGTGCCGGTCGCCATCCTGAGCGGACGCGATTTGGATGACGTTCGGGGTCGCGTGTACGTTGATGGCATCGTTTACGCCGGCAGC
>CAWGSY010000007.1:0-132226 GCA_963825355.1 uncultured Verrucomicrobiae bacterium
CGTCCTCGATGCCATACGCATCTTCGTGCTTGCCGGAGGCACATCAGCAACGCGCGTTTCGGGTTTGTCGTTGCGCAGACTCAATCTTATCTGCCGGAACGCGGCGCAGATTTCGAACAAGTTTTAGTTTCGACAGTGTCCAGATGAGCCACTTGGTCGGGTCAAATTGCCATGGCTTCACTCCGTTACGGTAGTCATGCTGAAATTCGTGGTGGTAGTTGTGATAGCCTTCGCCCATGGTGAAGAGGGCGAGGAAGAAAGAGTCGCGCGCGCTGCACCTGGTTGAATACGGCTGTCGTCCGATCGTGTGACACGCACTGTTAATCAGAAATGTGCAATGCTGCAGCACAACGATTCGCGCAACCCCCGCGATCAAGAAAGCACCGAGCGCTCCATGCCATCCATTCCACAGAGCGCCGAGGATGGCCTGGATACCGAAGCTGACCAGGACGGCGATCCACTGGACGTGCCGATCTTGCCAGCAAACGAGCTTGTCTTTCTGCAGGTCCGCTACGTTGTCGTACGGCTGATCGGTCTTCAGCTTGAAAAGCAGCCAACCGATATGCGCCAAAAAGAAACCTTTCAAAATACAGTCCGGATCATCGTCATAATCCACATGCTTATGATGACGCCGATGTTCGCTCGCCCACATCAAAACCGAATTTTCAAACGCGCCGGCGCCAAAAATAAGTGTGAAAAGCCGGATCGGCCAGCTTGCCTGGAAGGTAATGTGCGAGAAAAGCCGATGATAACCTAACGTGACGCTAAATCCGCAAGCGACAAGCATCGCAAAGAAGAGACCAAGACCTGAAACCAATCGAGCCCGAAGCCCCAAAGATAGAGCGGAACGGCAGTGAATGTAAGAGCCAGCGTGCCAATGAGAAAGGAACTGGTTAACCAATTGATACGATCGAGTGGCAACCGAAAAAACAGGCGCTTCGGCCGCACGTTCGCTTTATCGGGAAACGTGAAGTTCCCTCCGTTGGCGATTAAGGAGCTGTCGTTCATGGCGTCTGCTCGCTTTTGTTCCAGCGGCTCAGCGTTCCGATTTGATTGGCAGCGGTCTTGCGTCCCAGCGCATCCGACGTGCGGAAACCCGTCCTACCGTTTTTCAGCACGCGGACAGCCGCTTCATTCGTCCCGAATAATCCGAGTGCCCAACGAACATTGCCGACGACGAGCTCGAGATAACAGCCGAGCGGAGTTTGGCGAAAGACAAATTCTCCGACAGACGTTCGTAAAGTGGAGATCGTCTTATTGGCGGCTTGCGATCTGTCGGTGATGGTGCTGGTGAATAATTTCCTTTTTAGCGGTCTGTGTTGCACCGCAAACAGGGCGCCATTTTGTGTGATAGTTGGTTCCACAATCTGAGGTTTACGTCTGTGCCAAGTGTTCGCTCGTTCCCTTTCCTGCGATAGGGCGTTCATCCTCACGGGTTTCAGCGGTCGAATCGTCTATTTTGAAACGCGCAGTAAACTTCGCGCCTTTATCTCAATCCAGAAAGGTAAAATAAATGAATAGATTGAATAAGGTAACAACATGCTTTCCCAACAGAATTGGCAGTGGCGAGATCCACAGCATGGCGGTCGCAGATTGGTCACCGGAGGTTGATATCAGTGAGGATGATCAAGGGTATCTCCTCAAAGCTGACCTGCCTGAAATGAAAAAGGATGACGTTAGGGTAACAGTCGAAGAGGGCGTTCTTAGCGTTTCCGGAGAACGCAAAAGCGAGAAGGAAGATCAGAAAAAGAAATTCCATCGTATCGAGCTATCCTTTGGCACTTTCCGACGCAGCTTCACGCTGCCAGAAGATGCCGATAGCACGAAAGTCACGGCGGATCTCCGCGACGGAGTGCTAAGAGTGCACCTCCCGACGGCACGCGTAGCAAAATCAAAAGCTACGCAAGTTAAAGTGGCGTAATGCCTACTAACATTGACGGTGAGCGTGCGGAACGGTCCGCGCGTTTGCCCCAGTGTAAGGCAGCTAACTTAGTCGCCTGTTCCTTTGAACCAAGGAAGAAGGACCTCATGATCTCGAAAATTATTAGCCGCGCAGCATGTCTGAGAGAACTCGCTTCCAATCCCAAGTCCTTTTCCAACTGTCCAGACTTGCACGGTGGTGTCCCGGATTTGCCCGAAGATAGAATCTGTATGAAGCCCGCTTTGGGAGAAAACACGTCGGCCCGCCGGCAATTTCCAGTGCTTGTGCCCTGAAGAATACATGGGGAAGAATTCCGGACTTCCCATCTCGACCTGTCTCAGACTGGCGTGTGTCCTGGTAACTTGTTCTTTAGGCCCCCAAGGTAGATGCGTCACCGGTCATTTACTTCGCGCAGCTACGAAAGTCTGAGCCTGTAAGTAGGTTGCCGCCAGGCTGAATAAGGATAGCTCAAACGAGTAGCAATCGGCCTCGGTAAAAGATTTAAGATTGACGCGGGAGCATCCGATGAAGTGCGCGGCGCGAATGGCGTACGGGCACAGGCGCCGTAAGCGCTCGCAACGGCCAGGTGAGGGTACTCCAAAGGGCAGCGCGCACGTGCCTGGGTTGTGCACGACGCCAGGCTAACTGGCTTATTTTGTCGCGCTGGCGTTGCAGCAACACGGCCAACAGCCCGCTTTGTGTAAGGGTCTGGGTTAATTTTCTCATGACGTATCTTTCTGTTTTCCTTGTCCGAAGGAGCTCTGTAATTTACATCGTCGGTGAGTACGATCTGGGCGTATTTTCCGAAAGACTCACCGTTTTTTGTCCTGCGAATCCCAGAGTCGGAAAGGGAGCAAACGAATCTTTGCCGCCCGCTCTCTGCTTTATTCCGTGAAATACTTCGTGGCGAGGCCAAGGCGGGCAGCCAGTCACGGCGACTTATGCCTCCTGGCGGCAGGACAGCTTGCTCAACTTGGCCGAACCGAATGTAACACAAGATTAGGGTCGACTCTGACAATAAGCGGTTAGCGCGATGTACCAACACGGCTTTAACTCAATCCAGAAAGGTAAAATAAATGAATACATTGAATAAAGTAACAACATGGAATCCGCTTAGAGAGATGGAACAAGCGACGCAAAATCGCTTTAATCCTTTCTTCCTGGCCGGCTTTCCGAATAGAATGGGCAGTGGCGAGATCCATAGCCTGGCAGTCGCAGATTGGTCGCCGGAGGTTGATATCAGCGAAGATGATCAAGGGTACCTGCTCAAAGCTGACCTGCCTGAAATGAAGAAGGATGACGTTAGGGTAACTGTCGAAGACGGCATCCTTTGCGTTTCCGGAGAACGCAAAAACGAGAAGGAAGATCAGAAGAAGAAATTCCATCGCATCGAGCGATCCTTTGGCACTTTCCGACGCAGCTTCACGCTGCCTGAGGATGCCGATAGCACGAAAGTCACGGCTGAGTTCCGCGACGGAGTACTAAAAGTGCACCTCCCCACAACGCCGATAGCAAGATCAAAAGCTGTCGAAGTTAAAGTGAAATAATGCACTAACACTGACGGCGAGCGTGCGGAAGGTTCCGCGCGTTCGCTCTAGTGTAAACGTTGAGTTATCCCGAGCGACGCAGCTTCGGAAGGGCTTCGCGAAATTGCGTGGGAGAGCGACCGACGATTCGCTTAAACGCGCGATTGAAGTTCGTCATGGATTGAAAGCCGCATGCGAAGGCAGCTTCGCTAATTCGCGAGTTGGGATTGAGCAAAAGCGTCTTCGATTTCTCCACTCGAACTCTCGAGAGGTAATCGGTGAAATTCATCCCGGTTGCTTTCTTGAACATCTTGCAAAAGTAATGCCTGCTGATGTTAGCCACCTGGGCGATCCGCCCGAGCGACAGCGGCTCCGCTTGATGGGCCTCAATAAATTGTCGCGCTCGCGTCATGTTTGTGGACTGATCGTTGTCGCGCCGTACCACCAGTTGATTCGACAAGATCGAAAGGTGTTGCGCAAAAATACTCAGTAGCCGCAACATCGCGCGGTACCGGACAGGCGATAAAACGCACGACCGAAAATAGGCCCGCTCCAGTTGCTTCCAATCCGCACTGTAACCCCAAGCGCGAAGCTGCCGAGTAATGGTCGCGAAGTGTTTCTTTGTCGGATTCTTAAGCAGTACTTCGCCTGTCTCCAGAAAACCTAGAATGTGGTCACCTACATACACCGGCACTGCGCTTTCGGAGAGTCCCGCAAACCAGGTAACGGTGCGCGTGGTCGACGAGGGTTCCTGGGATGCGTCCGTTTGTGCTCTTAGACATGCGGCGCGAGCCTTGTTGAAACGAGCCAGAATCGCGGCAAACGAAACGTGATCGGTTTTGCCATGGTGTGCAGGCGACCATGAATCGTGTCCTCGAATATTAAGTGGCAAACCCGTAGCTTCGCTGAAAGCCCGTTCGTAATCTTTGAAAATCTGAGAGCGCGACAGATGTACCATCACTTCCTGATCAGAGGATCGGGCTGTCGCGGCCCGTGCACGGGCGTTGCGGATCAGGCCACTTCTTTTTGAGCGTCTCATTGGCGTCAATTATTTTTCGACACCGGGTTATCAACGGGGATTGCAGCTTCGACAGTCGGAGCGCTGTCTCCTCTGGTGAGACTCTTGCGCTCTGTTAAAATGCCCGCAGTCATTTCAGGGCGCTCTTGATCTGAGCTACGTTAGCAGCCCGCGGCACGCCGCATTTGATTAGGGCATTCGTTGTGTCTTTTACACTTAGGAGGTACTTGCGCACGATAGGATGAATTGCGAATGCGACTTCAGCATCTCGCATTATTTCGCGGAATTGGATTAGGTGCATGTGCCGTCAATCTTGGTAGCAGAATAACTTCAGCGTGCCTCGCGCCGGACCGGTTGTGGCGTCTTCCTTCCGATCATCACAGGGCGACTGTTGAAGTTGCGCCGGTTTTCCCCCTTCGTTTTCCCAACGTCGCTCTGCGGCACAATCGCTTTCTTCCTTTTGTGAACTTGCGAAAGTCAGGAGATCCATGATCACACTCAATGAAGCGGCTCAGCACCCGTTGTCCTCATGAAGGCGTGGTACGATAAATAAGTCGCCGAAGGTCAGCTGCTGCCGAACATCCAGGCCCTGCTTACGGGCCGCGGCGCGAAACCTCTTGAAAAGCGCCGCACGACCTTTTGAAGTTTTATGTTGCGCGTAATAAAGCGCACAGTTCTGAGTCAATGCTGGTTCCATGTTAATTCTCCGTTTATTTGCGCTGGCAGTGGATTGACGCGCGCCGTGATGTCTGAGCAATTCCTATCGAGCCGCGCGATATAAGCATCCAGGGACGCCACGAAAGTTATCCCTGAGACGGCAGTGTCGCCCGATAAGTTCTCGAGCAATTTTTTAAGCTCATCTTTATGAGCAGCGGTAGCATTCATGATGCGGTTTTGTGTGCAGAGAGAAGGGGCCGCACACCTGCGCGATCGATTGGCGCTGCGATTGTTACGAAACTAGTATACGGCTGCAACTGCCGATCAGCTAATGGTAATACTGCCACAGTTCGCCACACCGCCTCCTCCCCAGAGTGACGAAGAGCCCATACCATAGGCACTGCAGTAGGCGATGATGGTTTGGGCAATCAAATCGGAATGGCGCCGGGCGCGAAATGGATTGGTTGCCGTAACATGGCTCAGGGCAACGGCACACCGGCGAGATACATCGAGTGCATGGAATTTTTTCTTGCGCCTTACCCGGTGGGTGGCACGCCAGACCAGGGCGATCCAACCCTGGCGCCCGACGTTACGACCAACTCCTGGACTTGTCCCGCATCCGAAGGTTGCTCGGTTAACACATTGCGGGCTGCTGTAACGGCTCAACAGGCTGCTGGCATTATGATGGTAGTAGCAGCAGGTAATCAGGGCCCGGGTTGTTCCACGTTGTTATCTCCTCCGTCGTTTTACCAGGCATCTTATACGGTTGGCGCGCTGATCACCGGCACAGACGCCATCGCTCCCTTTAGCAACCGCGGTCCGATTACCATAGATGGAAGCCATCGGTTAAAGCCAGATATCACTGCTCCGGGAACGGATATCCGCTCAAGCCTCAACACCTCTGACACTGCGTATGGAACGATGACCGGGACATCAATGGCAACTCCGCATATCGCTGGTGCTGTGGCGCTGCTTTGGTCAGCCCGGCCTGAGTGGCGGCACGACATCGACATTAGTCGAACAGCGATAAATGAGGCAGCTGTTCATATTCTAAATGGAATATGTGACGCTGGTCACTTCGTAACACCTAACAACACCTACGGCTATGGGCGAATCGATATCCTTGCCGCGGTTACTCGGCCTGGGCCCGTTCCTCTGCCATCTGATTTCAACAACGATGCGAGACCCGATCTCCTTCTTTTCAACTCAGGCACACGGCAGACCGCAGTTTGGTATATGAACAACAATGTTCGCGATCGGCAGTGCCAGCGGTCCAACTCTGCCCGCAGGCTGGAGCCTGGCGAGCGTGGCGGATTTTAATCGGGATGATCATCCCGATTACCTGCTCTTCAATACAGTAAGCCGCGCGACATGGATTTGGTACATGAACAACAATGTGCGCATCGGTAACGCTTTTGGTCCGACTCTTCCTGCTGGCTGGACGGTGGCGGCTCTGGGGGATTTCAACAGCGATGGGTATCCCGATTATGTGCTCTTCAATGCGAATACCGGTGGGACAATTGTTTGGTACATGCGCAACAATGTGCGTATCGGTTCGGCAACCGGTCCGACCCTTCCAGCCGGTCGCAGTGTGGCTGGAGTCGCCGATTTCAATGGCGATACGCATCCTGATTACCTGCTGTTCAACGCAGCCACGCGCGGCACAGTGATCTGGTACATGTCTGGAGCGACCCGCACCGGGAGCAGAAATGGACCAACAATTCCGATGGGCTCTGAGGTCGCAGGACTAGCCGATTTCGATGGCAACGGCAGACCGGATTATCTGCTTTACAACTCCAGCACCCGCCAAACAGCAGTTTGGTACCTCAACAATAATCTGCTCATTGGAAATGCCGCCGGTCCGACTATCTGGGCCGGCTGGAGCGTCGTCGCGCCTTGACCCATCTTTGGCGGCGATTTTCGCTAATCCAATCAAACGCAGTGTCCGGCGGTTATTCTTGTCGCGCAGCTTTCACGATTTGAGCGAAGCTGCGCGGGTCGAGGCTGGCGCCGCCGACGAGCGCGCCGTCGATGTCCGTCTGGCTCATGAGTTCGCGGGCATTCTCCGGCTTCACGCTCCCGCCGTACTGGATTCGCACTCGATCGGCTGTGGTCTCATCGGTCATTTCGCGCAGGATGTGTCGAATGAACGCGTGCGCTTCCTGTGCTTGCTGAGGTGTTGCGTTGCGCCCTGTGCCGATCGCCCACACCGGTTCGTACGCGATCACGCTGTCCTGCAATTCTTTCGGATTCAGACTGGCGAGACTGCCGTGCAATTGGCTCGACAATATTTTTTCTACGTCGCCTTTGTCGCGCTGCTCGAGCGTTTCTCCTACGCAAACGATCGGTCGCAGTTTCCCTTCGTGCGCGGCGCGTACTTTGCGATTCACCATTTCATCGGTCTCGCCAAACAACGTGCGGCGCTCGCTGTGGCCAAGCACGACGTAGTGCACAAACAAATCGCGCAAAAGCGGAGCGCTGATCTCACCTGTAAACGCGCCGCTTTTTTCCCAATACATGTTTTGCGCGCCGACCTTGATGTTGTGCGCTCTGCCTAAAGCGTCGCTTACTGTCGCAATTGCAGTGAATGGTGGAATGATGACCACTTCGACATCGTTGATTTCGCCAACATCGCGAAGGAAGGAGTCCACAAAACGTGCTGACTCGCCCTGGGTCATGTTCATTTTCCAATTGGCGGCGACGATTTTTTTTCTCATCTCATTCAATTGTCATTCCGAGCGAAGCGAATTTCCCAATTTGTCGAGCACGTGGCAAATCATTCATTAGTCGCGAGATCCCTCGTTACACTCGGGATGACAAGCAGCGCTGCGACGATTTTTTTACGCATCCACAGTCGTCCCGACGCAATGAACAAAGTCGAGGAAATGATTTCGAAGATAAATCTTCGGGATTAATCGTCTGTCGGAATGAGAGTTTTTGTCCGTGAGCGCGGCCACGCCGGGAAGCTCTTTGCCTTCCAGCAATTCCAGCGTTGCGCCGCCGCCGGTGGAAATAAATGTCATTTTCGCGCCCAGGCCGGCCTGTTTGACCGCTGTTACCGAGTCGCCGCCGCCGATAATGGTCGTCCCGCCCGATTGCGCCATCGCTTCGGCGATTGCGATTGTGCCTTCACCGAATTCAGGAATTTCAAAAACGCCCATCGGTCCGTTCCACAAAATCGTTTTTCCCCTGGCAATTTCCTCCTGATAAAGCGCGATCGTTGCCGCGCCAATATCGACTGCCTGCCATCCGTCCTTGATCCCGTGCTGGGGTGAGAGGCGGCTGGTATTTCGCAGGTTTGCGCCCGGCCGAATTTCATCTGCCTCGACCACATCGATCGGAACGAGAAACTTCACACCGCGTTGTTTCGCGAGCTCCAAGAGCTCTCGCGCGAGATCGACCTTGTCAGATTCAACACGGCTCGCGCCAACCGGAATTCCCTCCGCTTTCAAAAATGTGTTCGCCATGGCGCCGCCGATAAGAATCGTATTGGCCTTTTCCAGTAACGCTTTCAGAACACCGATTTTGTCCGATACCTTGGCGCCACCTAAAATGACGACGAACGGTGTGGCGGGATTCTGAAGTTCATCGCGAAGATGCTTCAGTTCTTTCTCCATCAAAAGACCCATGGCCGATTTCTGCACGAATTTTGTGATGCCTGCCGTTGATGCATGCGCCCGGTGAGCGGCGCCGAAAGCATCGTTCACGTAAAAATCGCCCAATCCGGCAAGCGCCTTGGCGAATTCCGGATCGTTCGCTTCTTCACCTGGTTGAAACCGAACATTCTCGAGCAGCGCAACATCGCCGTTCTCCATGTGATCGATGATTTTCGTTGGCAAATCCCCGATGGTGTCGTGACTGAAAATGACGGGATGATGGATTAGGGAATGTAAATATTCACCGATTGGCCGAAGCGAATATTTCTCAACCGCGTTGCCTTTGGGACGGCCAAAGTGCGACATCAAAATGGTTTTCGCGCCGTGTTCGCGGAGGTAATTGATGGTTGGCAGACTTTCGCGGATTCGGGTGTCATCAGTTACGCTAATTTTGCCGCCGCGAACTTCGGTCGGCACGTTGAAATCCACCCGCACCAGCACGCGTTTCCCGCGGACGTCGAGATCGCGGACAGAAAGCTTCGCCATCCTTAATCGTGCTCCTGCTCGTGCTCGTAATCGTGATCGATTGAATATCCCGGCTCTTCTTCGCGCAAGACACCGGCTCGCGCAGAGAATCTGCGAAGTAACCCAATGAGCATCTGTACGATCCGAACGAGATGTTCCTTTGCCGGTACAACCCGTTCCTCACTTGCAAGCTTTCGCACCAGCAGAACGTCCAGACACGCCGCGCATTCAAGAGCAGAGCCACGTGCCATTTCGAGAAATCGGGCTCGATCTTTAGCGGAGAATTTTCCGTTTCCCTCAGCGATGTTTAGCGGAATACTTGTCGACGCTCTGTCGAGCTGATCCTTTGCAGCTGCTTTTGCGGAGATTGCAGAGATAAACTCTCCGACCCAGCCGCAGAAAGCGATGGCTTCCTGATAAACATCAAGTTTTTCGTGATCGAAATGAATTGTCATCCCTTAAGTCGAACCGATCACGATCAGGAGCATGAGCACGATTAAGAGGCCCTACTCAGCCAGCATTTCCATCATTTCAACGCAGCGATTGCTATAGCCCCATTCGTTATCGTACCAGCCGACGACTTTTACGAAACGATTGCCCATGGTCAGGGTCAGCTTGCTATCAAAGATGCAGGAGTGCGGATTGCCAACGATGTCCTCGGAAACGAGCGGTTCGTCACTGAACTCGAGCACGTCTTTGTAGCTTTTATTCGACGACGCTTCCTTGAACGCAGCATTGATCGTGTCCATCGTCGCATCTTTTTCCAGCACGACGGTGAAATCCGTCACCGAGCCATCGGGCGTCGGCACTCTGAATGCGCCGCCGTTTAATTTTCCTTTGAGCGCTGGAATTACTTCGCCGATGGCTTTTGCTGCGCCGGTCGTGGACGGGATGATGTTGATTGCTGCAGAGCGCGCACGTCTGAGGTCACTGTGCGGAAAATCGAGAATACGCTGGTCGTTCGTATAACTGTGGATTGTACTCATGAATCCGTGCGCGATCCCGAATGTGTCGTTCAACACTTTCGCCATGGGCGCGAGACAGTTCGTTGTGCAACTGGCGTTGGAGACGATTTTGTCCTTGTTAGGATCGAAGACGTTATCGTTCACGCCGATGCAAATCGTCACGTCCGGATCTTTTGCTGGTGCGCTGATCAACACGCGTTTCGCACCTGCCTTCAAGTGCAGCTCGGCCTTATCCCGATTAGTGAATAAGCCGGTCGATTCAAGCACCACGTCGATGTCCAGTTTTTTCCACGGGAGACTCGCTGGATCGCGATCTTTCAAAACCTTAATCTTGTGACCCCGCACGATGATATTTTCGTCGTCGTACCCGATGTCGCCGTCAAATTTACCGTGCACCGAATCCCACTTAAGGAGATGCGCAAGGGTATGCGTGTCGGTGAGATCGTTCACAGCTACCACACGCTCCACCTGTTTTTGCGACATTGCGCGAAGGACGTTGCGTCCGATGCGCCCAAAACCGTTGATTGCAAAATTAGCCATAGAAAAAGTTTGAAGGTTGAAGAGTTAAACCGTTACGCGGAAAAGCTTCAACGTCCAACTCGTGTGTTTAGTAAACAGAAGGTTCCCGTTCACTGTCATGTTGAGCGAAGCGAAACATCTCTGATTATCTATCCGCGTGGTGCGAGACGAAAAACACCAGAGATTCTTCGCTTCGCTCAGAATGACACAGAACACGCATTTACCGGCGGCGAACCGATAAAGCCGTATTGAGAGTTCGCCATGAACCGGTGCATTTCACTCGCTGTTATGAGCTGTTCACTTTTGTACGCATCGCTCCTTCATGCCGAACCGAAAGCCATTCTGGTTTTCGGCGACAGTTTGTCAGAGGGGTTTATGCTCAAACACAGCGAAGCTTACCCGGCTTTACTTGCAAAAAAGTTGCGCGCGGCGGGCCTGAACTTTTCAGTGACCAATGCGAGCGCCACCGGCGGGACAACTGACGGCGGCTTGGAACGTTTACCCCCGCATTTAAAGCACGGAATCGACATTTTGATTCTGGAGCTGGGAATTAATGACGCGTTTCGCGGCGTGCCGATCGAGCAAATCCAAAACAATCTCCAACAGATCATCGACAAGGTGAAAGCGAAAAATCCAAATGCGCGCGTGGTGATCGCAGGAATCCAACTCCCGGGTTATACGACTGACGATTACGTGTTCGCATTTGGCCAAATGTTTGTTGATTTAGCGGCGAAAAATCGAGCGGCGTTAGTGCCTTATTTACTCGAAGGCGTAGCCGGCAATCCTTCATTGAATCTGTCGGACGGCATTCATCCGAATGCAGCCGGCCAAAAGATCCTTGCTGAGAACGTCTGGCGCGTACTCGAGCCGTTAGCGCGTGAAATGGCAGCGCACTAAGAATTGTAATTCCAACAGCGCCGATTTGGTGTTGATCCGAAGATGGAAGACAATAGCCGCGTTTACTGTCATTCTGAGCGCAGCGAAGAATCTCAGATTATTTGGTTTTACGCTCTCACGGCAATAGTCTGAGATGTTTCGCTTCGCTCAACATGACAATTGGTCAGGAAGGCGACCACTGCGCTCGCTTCGAACGTTAATTAAGAGACAATCAAGACGCCATGGACCCTGCACGACCTTCTGATCCCGATCCGGCCGATCCATTTTTCTCCGGAACGCGCCAACGACCCTATTCTGGAAACGATCGAAATCGCCACTGAAGGTGAAGATTGCGATGAATGCGTGCGCAAACTGCGACCGGTGCTGAAGAACATTCCCGGAGTGCGAGACGTAAAAGTCGATCTCCCGCACGAGCGCGTGATCGTCACATTCGACCCGCGCAAAACGCATCCGCCCGATCTGCACGACGCAATCTTGAAGAGCGGCTATAAGCCGGCGCCACTGGCAGATTGAACGGTAGGGGAGGCACCGAACCGCTCGCAGGCGATTAAGGTCAATCACCTCTACCTTACACAGCGGGCTGCTGCTGCGTGAGGCAATGGAACGTGCCGAGGCCCCAGATTAACTCGCGGCAATCAATGCCGATCACGCGCCGATCCGGGAAACATTTGCGCAGGACTGATAGTGCAGCTTCATCGTTCGGATCGGCAAACGTGGGCACGAGCACGCATGTGTTTGCGATGTAAAAATTCGCATAGCTCGCTGGGAGTCGCAGTCCTTCGCGTACCATCTTGTTCGGCATCGGGAGTGTGGCGATCTCGAGTTTACGCCCGCCGATTTCTATCTCACGCAGACGTTTGAGATTCTCTTGAAGCGGCGCGTAATTTTCGTCAGCGTGATTCTCTTCAACGACAGTTACGACGGTTCGCTCTGATACAAACCGCGTGAGGTCATCGATGTGACCGTCGGTATCGTCGCCGGCAATCCCTTCGCCGAGCCAGAGAACGTCGCTGACGCCGAGATAATCGCGCAGGCGTTGCTCGATCTCATCGCGCGAAAGATTGGGATTTCGATTCTTGTTCAGAAGGCAGGACTCACTCGTGAGTAATGCGCCGCTGCCGTTCACCTCTATCGAGCCGCCTTCGAGGATCATGTGCGGATAAAAAACCGGCAGTTTCAGGATCTCAGCGAGACGGGTCGGCACGACTTCATCGAGATCAAACGGCGGATATTTGTTTCCCCATGCATTGTAATCCCAATCCACTACGGCAAGTGGAGCCGGCGTGCTCTCACGCCGCGCAGTATGCCCCGGCTCGGGGGCGAGGCGGCTCCAACGCTCATCGCGTGTGAGAAAAATCGGGCCGTGGTCGCGGCACCACGGCTCGTTGGTGGGGACATGATAAAAGGTGAGCCGTTCCGTGGGCAGTCCGCTCAAAACCGCGCGCGCTTCTGCTTCATGCGCACTGTTGCAAACATTGATGCAGACCTGCTCGGATTCGATCAAGGCTTCGACCATGGCACGCAATGCAGGAAGAACGCGATCGAACGATTCCGGAAAACTAATCCCCTCGCGTCGGGGCCACGAAAGCCATGTAGCCGTATGCGGTTCCCATTCCGCAGGCATTCGGTAGCCGAGCGCGGTCGGAGTTTGTGAGCTCATCAAATCAAGGTCGAACGCGCCACGCTCAACGTCTAACGCTCCACTCAGATTTTCCTGAGGAAAGTTGACTCAAGCGGTCAGCGCCACCGCTCCTTTACATACATGATGTCGCTGGCCGTTGGTTTGTAGATAGCTCCGACAATTGCGCCTGCCACTGTGAATTGGATCACAGCGCCAGCGATCCAACCGCAGAGGATTTTGAATGTTAATGGTTGGACTGCGAACGAGATCAAATGTGGCCCTGCATACACTAACCCCACCAGAAGACCCAGCATCGCTCCGGCGCCTGCGCGTCCGCTCGGAACGTACCGGGCGCACAGCAGGGTGAAAAAGAAAGCCATGACGAACTGACCAAGCGCAAGCCATCCGAAGTAACTTTTCGCATCGGTTTCCGGTCGCAAAAGCGTCGGCACTTCCCTATGCGCGTCGTGCATTAAGGTTGCGTACCAAAGGAAGCCGAACGCGAAGAGGAAAACGAACGCCGCGATAAATGCGAAAGAGAATTTTTTCCAATTCATAACTTCTTTCTAGCGAGATTTACTACGCCCTCTGTTGGAGCGTTACTTTCATGGCAAGACCGCAGGCGAATGTCGACGTCAAACTGTTCGGACGAGCAATGACTGGTCTACCGAGAGAAAGCCGTTAAAACGGCTCGTTCCAATTCGCGGATAAAGCACCGGCCTGCAGGCCGGTGTCAATGAGGGGGCGAGACAGAAGACGCTGCGCGTCAGATTTGTCGGGCTACCGGCTGACTGAGGGTGCGATGTTCAATCGCAAATCGCCAATCAAAAATCAGTTCACCCATCTACCGTCGTCCGAAACGAGGATCGGTAGTTCTTCCATCATGAATTGCGTTTTGCCGATGGCGCCAATCATGCGTGTCCCAGTCGCGGCGTACCACTTTCTGGACATTTCCTCGCCGGTGTGACAGCCCCAGCTTTTAACGTAAGCGCCACGAGCGAAGACACGACGATTGAGTTGTGCCAGATCGTTTTCGTGTAGCCAGGATTTACAGGCGCTTTCGATATTATTGCTGTAATCGAACATGAAACACGCCCGATTCGAATGCCCGAAATATTCGAAACCTGTGACCTTCATCTGATCTCGCGGCTGCCCATTGTTCAAATAGTCAATGACCTCCTTGCCCGTGCCGAACCAAACCAGATTGATATTGAACTTGTCGCGGATGGTTCCAATTAAACTGATCAGATCTTGATGCTCCTGCTTGGCGCGATCCTCGTAACCCTGTCTGTAAACCATCCATGTAATCTTTGTATCCGGCCCGAGCTGAGTGCGCAATTGCTCCGTGCGCAGGCGCGCCGCCCGCACAAAGTTCGCCCACCAATGATCGTGAGGAAAAGCTTTGTATTTCTCCCATTGATACATCGACGGTCCACCTACGAGGATTACATATTCACCCCCGGAGGGCGGCGCGGCGCGGAGGCCGACCGTGACCATCGACAAACAGCAAACGAGTAACAGACGTTTCATCATTTTCGGTAAGGATGACTATTTATGCAGACCACGAAATTCCGCAAGTGGTAGGGCGCGATCGCTGAGCGCGCCGACTTTTGCGGACGCCCCGGCGGAGCGTCCCTACCAGGCTGTATCCACTTCATCGCGCACCAGATCGTCCCGCGTTTGGCGCTTCCGAATCAGCGCGAACCTATCGCCGCGAACGAGCGCTTCGGCCGGGAGCGGACGCGAATTGTAGTTCGACGCCATCACAAATCCGTACGCGCCCGCGCTCATAATCGCGAGCAAGTCGCCTTCGCGCAGCTCGGGCATCTCGCGGTCGAGCGCAAAAAAATCGCCCGACTCACACACCGGCCCAACGATGTCGATCTTTTCCGAACCCTTACTCGTGCCCATGTTCCTGCTCGAATCGGCGTCTGACAAAGACGCCCTACAGGTCACAATCTCGTGGTAGCTCTGGTACAACGCGGGGCGAATCAGATCGTTCATGCCGGCATCGACGATTGCGAATTTTTTACTGCTCGTTTGCTTAATGTAACGAACACGCGTCAGCAAAATGCCGGCGTTGCCGATAAGAAAACGGCCGGGCTCGACAAGAATCCGAATAGCCAAGTCGCGCAACGGCGGCACGATTGCTTCAGCGTAATCGCGGACGCTGAAGGCGGATCCCGCGCCTGCGGGACCGTCATCGCGCCACCAGTTGCCTGCGCCGCTCTCCAGCGCGCGTCGGTAAATGATTCCCATGCCGCCTCCGATGCTGAAGAACTTGATCGCGTATTTCGTTTTCAGTTCGCGCACTAGTGGCGCCACTTTTTCGATTGCGCTCGCGAACGGCTTTGCCTCGGTGATTTGAGATCCGATGTGCATCTGCACGCCGACAATCTCGATGTTGCTCATTCTGCCAGCGCGTTCATAAACCGCCCGAACTTGATCCAGTGCGATGCCGAACTTGTTCTCCTGGGAACCGGTCGAGATGTACTTGTGCGTGTGCGGGTCGACATCAGGATTGACACGCAACGCGATTGGCGCGCGCATTTTTTTTGCGCGGGCGATGCTCTCGATCGTCTCGAGTTCGGCTTCGCTCTCGACGTTGAAGCTGTGGACGCCTCGCTCCAGCGCGTACTCGATTTCGTCCGCTGATTTGCCTACGCCCGCGAATGTACACTTCGCCGGATCGCCACCGGCCGCGAGCACACGAAATAACTCGCCACCGGAAACGATGTCGAAGCCGGCGCCCGCACGAACGAGCAAGTTCAAAATCGCGCGATTCGAGTTCGCCTTGACCGCATAACAAACAACGTGATCCAGCGGCGCGAGCGCGGCGTCGAGTCGCGCATAGTGATCGAGAATTGTCCCCGCGCTGTAGACGTAGGTCGGCGTGCCGAGTTCCGTGGCTATGCGCGTTAAGTCGACATCTTCGCAATAGAGATGACCATCGCGATAATGAAAAAGATGCACGCACGAATGTAGCGACAACGAGTGGGGATTTCCAAATCGCAACGTCGCGCGTTTCTCTGGGTAGCGCGCGCGTCTCGCGTGTTGGTTTCGGCGTCTCGCCGAAACAGGCTTTGCTTAAAACAACGCCTCATTGTTTGCGCAGCGCTAAAAGGAAAAGTTCGCGATCGCGAGGACGCGCTCGCCAACACGCGGGACGCGTGCGCTACCCCAGAAATCGCAGTGCAACATTGAGAACCGCGATGAGGGCGACCCCCAGCGCAAAGCTCGTCAAAACGAGTTTCTTTCCGTGCTTCAACATTTCTCCGACCACTGCGTGTGTCGCCAAATAGATAAATCCGCCGCCGACGTGCGCCATGATCAAGCCCATCCACAAGATGGAAATGTTCGCCAGGAAGAAATAACCGATGACACCACCGAGGAGCGTTGTGGCTTCGACCGCTGCGACCCATCCAACCGCTTTTGCGCGTTGCAGTCCTGCGCCGATCAAAAGGCTGCCGAGCGCGAGACCTTCGGGAACCTTGTGAATGCACAAAGCAGAGAACAACGACCACCTGGCTGCACCAGTCGCAGACGCTTCGCCTTGGATTCCCAAAGCCAGACCATCGGTCGTACTGTGAATTGCCAGAGCGACGATCAGCGCGTTAGCGATTTCGCTGAAATGTTGCGTGGCATCATCGTCGAAATGACTGGCCGCACAGGCAGGGCAAACATGATGAACATGTTTGCTGATAAAAAAGAAAAGCGCGTAGCCGGTTATTAGCGCCAGCAACACCGCCCACCATGGGCATGCATCAAAACTCTCGGGCAAGATCGCAAAGATTGTTACGCCCAGAAGCGTTCCGGCCGCGAAACTGATGAGCGCGCAAAGCGCCTTATGCTCGAAGCGCAGTGACGCGCTAACCAATCCGCCTACGACAGCGAAAATGTAAGCGGCGATGACCTGCCAGAGCGTGTTGGCCATTTAGGCGCTCGCTGCCGACGCGTGGTCTTCGGGGCAATGATGTGTCTCGATTGTCACATGCACCAGTTCGTGATGTCCGCGCAGCAGCGCTCGATACGAATCGCAGCTCTTCGGTTCGTGCGCCACGATCGAAACCATCGCGGCAAATTTTCCGATGCCCACCTGCCAGACATGCAAATCGGTGACGATTGAATCCCCATCGCTCTCCACCGCACCACGAATCTCGTCAGGCAAATCGGATGACGGGGGCGTGCGATCGAGCAAAATCCCGCCGGTATCGCGCATCAGCGTATAAGACCATGAGAAAACCACGCCACTGCCGACAATTCCCACGACCGGATCAAGCCACCCCCAGCCAAAAAATTTGCCGCCCGTTAGGGCTGTGATCGCGAGGATGGAAGTGAACGCATCGGCCAGCACGTGCATGTATGCAGCGCGCAGATTTAAATCGTGCTCGTGTGCGCTTCCGCCGTCGTGTTCGTGGTGGTGATCGGCCAGCAGAACTGCGCAGCCCAGATTCACCAACAGACCAAGGCAGGCGATTCCGATCGCCTCGTTGAAGTGTATTTCCAGTGGAGCAAAGAGCCGGTGCACTGATTCGCCCGCCATCAGGAACGCCACAATCGCGAGCACGATCGCGCTGGTGAACCCGCCGAGCACGCCGATTTTTCCGGTGCCGAAGCTGAACCGTGCATTGCCGGCTTGTGTTCGGGCGAAATAATACGCCGCGGCCGTTATGAGGAACGCCAGGACATGCGTGCTCATGTGCCAGCCGTCGGCCAGCAAAGCCATTGAGTGGGACATCAAACCGGCGACGATCTCGACAACCATCATCGCCGCAGTGATACCGATCACGATGCGCGTGCGCCGTTCCGCGTGCGAAAAATCCGGCACGAAGTCGTGTCGCTTACGAAAACGGGAATGATCAACGCGGTGCATTACTAACACCTTAGAATGTCATTCTGAGTGAAGCGAAGAATCTCTGATCATTTCTGAACCGATCGTCACGGAAACAAATCAGAGATGTTTCGCTTCGCTCAACATGACAAAGTGATATTTCGCGCTACCAATCGCGAGGCTAAAAATCGTAAGCGTGTGTCCCGTAGAAACCGCGTCTCTCGCGGAATTGTGGTGTGTCCCAGAGTGTTATTGTGAATCCTGCATTGCGCCGGAACGAGCTCGATATTGTTGCCACAACGCAAAAAACGAGATCAAAATTAGTATCGCCCCAAACGTGCAGACGATCGCTGCGCCCGACGGCAGGTCCCACCAGAAGGAAAGGAACAGGCCAGCGATTCCACCGAGCCACGCGATGATCCATCCGATGAGCAAGCGGCGACTGATTCTCGTCGCCAGATTGATTCCGCAAACCGCTGGGACAATCAGATAACTAAAGACGAGCAAAACGCCGGCAATACGAACGAAGCTTGTCACCACCAGACCAAAGACTGCGTAGAAGAGAAAATCCCACCAGCGCACCCGCAGACCTTTTTCGTAAGCCGCACCGCGATCGAAGGAAACCAGGAGAAAATTGCGCCGCAAAAGGAAATGGAAGACACCGACAGCGACAAAAAGCGCGAAGCATTTCCAAACTTCAAGCGGCGTCACGAGCAGAATATTTCCGACAAGCATGTTCTTGATTTCCTCGTCACCTTCCGCCGCGCGACTTAGGAGCAAGACGGCGGCCGCGGCGGCCACAACATAAGAAATTCCAATGACCGCTTCCTGCGGGATTTGGCTCGAACGTTTTCCGGTCACAGAAAAGATGGCTGCTCCGATCAAGGTAAATCCGAGCGCGATGCCAAAAGTGGCCCAGCCTTGAAGGTCAAAATGGAATAGAACTGCGAGACAAATTCCAAGCGACGCCATTTGCGCCATGGCGATGTCGATGAAGATAATCCCGCGCTGAACGACGTGCAGCCCAAGATAGACGAGCAACCAGGGCAAAAGAACGCAGGCCACGATCGGCCAAAACATTACTTCCCACATAACTATGGTAGGGATCCCGCCGTTGCGGGAAGCCGTCCGTATTTGTATGCGATTACTCCGCCCGCCCGGCCGTCGCGCCCTAACAACAAATGCATTTTCATTTCAGCGCCGCCGCGAGGCGGGAAACAAGCGTGTCCATCAACTTCACGTAGCTGTCTGTGCCGGACAGACCGCCGGGGAATTGTGAAAACTCCACAACTTTGGCGCCAGTCGCGCTCGCCACTTTCTCAGCGATTCGCCGATCATGGAACGGCTCGACAATGATTGCTTTGATGTGCTGCGCTTTCATTTGCGCAATGACTTCGGCGAGATGTGACGGTGAAGGTGGAATTCCTGGCTTCGGCTCAAGAAAAATATCGATGTTCACACCAAAGCGGTGAGCGAAGTACGGCCACGAATCGTGATAGGCAACGACGTGTTGCCCATGAAATGGCAGCAAGGCGGTCCCCCATTCCTGTAGCTTCGCGTTGACGGTCGCCTCAAACTTTTTGTAGTTCGCTTGGTAAAATGCGGCGTTCGGCGGGTCGAGAGCGGAAAACGATTGCGCGATATGCTGCGCGATCGCCTTTGCGATGATCGGGTCCACAGTAAAATGCGGATTGCCAAGCGCATGCACGTCCCCCGCGGCGCGCGTGACGTTCGTCGGAACGTTCATCAGATGAATGCCCTCCGATGCCTGCACGCGTCCTGGTTTGCCGACCTCGATTTTCGGGTTCCGGGCGTTTTGGAGAAGTGGCGGTAACCAGCCGATTTCGAGCTCTGCGCCGCCATCAATCAGCACATCGGCATTGCGCAATGAGACTACAAAGCTTGGGCGAGCATCGACAAAGTGTGGATCTTCAGTGGGCTTCGCCAGGACCGTTACGTTGACCTTATCGCCACCGATCTCGCGCGCGAATGAGCCGAAATCCGGCAACGTTGCGACAACGTTCAGTTTGGCCTGCGCTGCGAAAGCGCACGCGGTAATTGCAGACAATAAAAGAATTTTTTTCATGAATTAAAATTTGTGGGCGCCATGGGCGCCGAGAATGAATTCCCACTGGAGAAAGACCGACTCAACCTCCCGTGCGGAAAGGAAAAAGTTCTGCTCCAGGAAATCCTGATTGTACTGCAAACGGATTTTTGAAAACTCAGTCGGATACCATGTCAGATCTGCGCTGAGCCGCCAGCGTGATTGCCGATCGAGGTCATCGGTGTACATGGAATCCTGCATGTGGACATAGTCGCCACGAACGCCGGCGACCCATCCTTTCTTAAATCCCCACAGCACCTGCGAGTAAAGACCCCAGTCGTGAAATGTTTCCGCGACAGGAAAAGAATCATCGGCGCCATGGCCGGCTTGGAAACGGCGATACATGACTTCCGTTTGCCATTTTACAAAAGGAAAACCGCCTTCCGCATGCGAGCTTTTCCATTTGTAAAGAAGGTCACCGCCGTAGATCTGAGTTCGTGAATTCGCGCCCGTTTCGTTTGAGCCGAACGCTCCCGAAACTCCCGCCAGCACCGTTTGGGTGTCGCTCAAGTTAAAAGAATTTTCAAAGCGCGGGATCCAGACGAAATCCTGCAAGCCGCGCGCCTCGCGATCGGTCGTTACCCGATCGAAAAACATTCCATTGTCACCGGGGTTCCGGAATGAAAATCCCGTCCCACCGCGTCCATTTTGCGATGCGAAGACTAACTGCGAATACCACGGCACAGGCAGCGTCCAGGAAGCTTGCGCCCCGACGCCGCGCAACCCGTCGGGGCCCAAAAACAACCCGTTGACGAGCGGCGAGTCCGCGAAGTCCCATGTGTGTGGATGCGTCGGGTTCAGACGGCCAAAGTCGCCGAAGAACTGTCCGGCTTTCAATTGCAGATTGTACGGGAGACTGCTGGTTTGCAGGAAAGCTTCCTCGAGTTCGACCTCGGTTTGGTTGTCGTTGTCCAAAAGGAAAACGATGTTCGCAAATCCTTGGAAGTAGGGATCGACTGCGCCGTCAAAGGCCAACTCGGTGTTGCGCGCATTGAAGCCGCGCTGTTGCGGGTCGTGATCGCCGACCTCGATGTCATTGAGATTGGCAGCGCTGGAATAGGCCAAGGCAAAGACACTGTCGAGTGAGATGTTCATGTAAGCTTTGCCGCCACCAATAGTGATCGGCTGGGTTAACGATGCGCCGGCACCTGTGCTTGAGATCGTTTCCGGTGCCGATGTTACAACCGACGTGTCGGTGGTGGGGAAAGCTTCTGAGGTAAGAGCACCTGCTGCGCTCGAACCGGGTGATGGAGCAGAAACCGCTGATGAAACGACCGAAGTGTCCTCGGTGGGAAACTGTGACGCCGCGGTCCGGGAAGGCGCGGGAGATTCTTCGGCGCCACTAATGGGCGATGGCTCGGGGTTCTGGGGAAGCCCCGATTCAGCCGTGAGGTTTGCCTTTTCAAGCGCAGCTTGCTGATCCGTCACTTGTTCTTGCAAAGTCTTCACTGTCTCGGTGAGGGATTGCACTTGCTGGCGCAGTGCTTCCACATCTGCTGTTGTAGCGGGCGTCGAACTTGAAGCTGTTGGCGCGGGCGATGAGGTACCAGCGGGCGCACCTTGCTGCGCGGAAACGGCCGCTGCTAAGAAAGTCGCTAATGCGACTGAAATGATTTTTTTCATCTAAAAACTCCTGACTCAGAATGCCGGGCGAAAACGCCTAATGGTTGCGTTCTGCGCACATTGATTCAGCGGCGCAACGAAGCGCAGTACACGCCGCTGCCCGCACGGAGCGGGAAGAACCAACGGATCAGGAGTCCCTTGGCGGCGCGTGCTCGAGCACGCGCGCAGCAAGAAATGGCGATTCGACCCACGGTAGATCTAGAACCGCAACATTAGAAAGATGTAAAGTAGTGATGGGTGCAATCTGCAGCGGTGCACCAGCGCCGTGATGACAACTGCCGAAAGCAATGAGTGTGACCGCGCATTCATGGAGTGAACCAGCCGTGGGATGGAGTCGCTCATGCAGATTCGGGGCGGCTGACAGGCCTAGCATCAACACAATCGCCGCAGCGACAACGAGGACAGTGGCGCTGCCAAACCAGCCCAATCGAATGCGAAGCGCGCGGCACGGCATCGAGCGCGATCTTGGCTTCGAGCAATTTGCTTCGCAAGAAATTTCTATTGGGCACGCGGCCGCGGGCGCCGCCGACAGCATTGCCCTGGAAGATCAGCTTCCCTCCACAACGACCAATGATCAGTTTAACTGCTCAAAAATCGTAGGCGACTGTGCCGTAAAAACCGCGGCGCTGGCCGAACTGAGGCGCGCCGACACCGATGCCGCTGCCGCTGCGCAGCTCATAGATTTTGTCGAGAATGTTGACGACATCGAAACGGATTTTGACGGCGGTCTTTTCTGTGATCTTGATCCGGCGCGAAAGGTTGAGGTTGAATGTCTCGTAAGGACTGAGCTTTTGAGTATTCGCAAAACCTTGGCGCAGGCCGTTACCATACAGGCCGTCAATCCCTGCACGCCAGTCGTTCCATGTGTAGGAAATCCCAGCCGAACCCGTGAAGCGCTGATCATGGTCGAGAAAGACCCAGTTCTTCTTGATGTAAGCGAATTCAGCTGGATCAAATAAGAATTGTGATGAGCTGACGTTCGTTCCACGCGCCCATTCGTAGCCCGCATTGAAATAAGCGGTGAACCCACCCTCGTCATAGTTTGCCGTGAATTCGCCTCCATAAATCTCGCCACGCTTGTAATTGAACGATGAAAGAATAAGCGCCTCGCCGAATTGCCCTTCGTCCAGGACCGAGTGCGAGCTCTTGTAGAAACCATCGATGCCTACATTGAAACCTTTGCTAAGTTGCTGCGTCATGCCCGCATCGAAATAATGCGCGCGCTCCGATTTCGTGACGGAATCCTCCTGAATGGCGGATTCGTTAGTTGTGCCGTTGAATTTTGAGATCGTGCCTTGTTCGACATTCTCCAGCGGCGGTGGAGTGAAATAGCGTGCGTAACCGGCGTGTAACGTCGTGCCTTTGAGCGGCTCCCAAACTATGTTGATCCGCGGACTGAGTTGATTCTCGTGAGCGAACGCATCGACGATGTCGAACCGACCGCCAAAATTGATGGTGAGTTGTTCGAATGGTTTCCATTCATCCTGCAAATAGAATCCGTAGAAGTAGCCGTACTTGCCGGAGTTATCTACAATGCGCAGAGGAATATCGCTGGTCTGGTTGCCACTCGCATCGACTGGGAAAACCAGTGTCGCCGTTCCGACTGTAGCATGCTGCGCGGTTATGAGGAATCCGCCGCGGAGCGTATGCTGATCGTTGAGTTTGTAGCTCGCGTCCAACGTGATTCCATTCGAGAAAATGTCGCGGTCAACACGCGAGGCCACGCCGTTGAAAATGAGATCGCCGACATTATCGGGCCGAAACAGGACTGAACTATAAAGGGTGAAAACGGAGGCCTGGATGTTGAGATCGTCGAGCTTTTTTTGATAGGCGACAATGGCATATGCATCTTGCTCGACCTGGGTCTCATCGAGCGCGGCAGAATTGAATGTCGACCTCCCCATGTCGGTGAACTGCGGCGTTAGTCCCGGGGTGTTCGGAATTTCAAAACCACCGTGATAGCCGCTCGTCAGCAACACGAATCGGCTGGTGTCATCGATAATGTAAGAGGAATACCCAAACATTCTGTACTGATCGGTGTCATCATGGATCGGGTTGGCGGTGCCCGTGGGATTTTCGATCCCAATACCATTGTGCAGATAACTTCCGGTGAAGTAATAATTCAGCTTCCCTGCTACACTGCCGTACTCAAAGCTTGGCATGATCGTGTCGAAGCTTCCGCCATAGACTGATGCATCGCCCTGTTGGAAAACGGCGCCGCTCTTCGTATGGATATCAATTACGCCCGTATTGCGAAATCCGAACTGTGCGGGCAGAGCGCCGGTGACGAGCGAAATGTTGTCCGCGAAACGGGTCTCCAATACCTGGCCAAAACCTGGAATACTTTCCGGGAGAAGCACGTCGTCGATGCGGTACTGCAAATTTGCATGTTCACCGCGGACATGAAGCTGCCCGAACGAATCCTGCGCGACGCCAGGGAAACGCAACATCGTTTGGTTAAAGGGCGCGTTTTCGCCCCCTGCCTGCGAATCGAGTCGGTCCGGGCCGACCGTGTAACGGGTGGCACCGAGACTCGGGACGATCGACTCCCGCGTGATGTCCATCTCCTCACTTTGGATGACCACGCGCTCCACATCTTCTGTGCCTGCTGGCGAAGGGCTTGGACTGGCCGATGCCGAAGCGGCATCTTGAGCCAAGGCAATGTTGCGCATAAGCGACACTGCCACTGATGCGATCAGAAATTTTTTCATTGGGATGTTCTTCAAATAAGTTTTTCAAAATTGTGATTGGTTGCGGCGTTCACGATTTGCGTGAAGCCAGTCGAAAAGCAGCGGTTGTAGGGCGTTTCTGTGAAACGCCAATTCGTTAGGTAGCGTCTGGCACAGACGCCCTACAATTTAAACCACCGCTGGCGGTGCGTGCGCGAAGATGTGCGCGTTAAGGAAGAGTGGCTTAACCCACGTAGACGTCAGCTCCGCGCTTACCGCGAAGCGAACATCAAATTGTGGCGGGCTAATAAGGGGCGGCTGAGCCCCGTGTTCATAACTGCCCGACGCGATCAGCGTGACTGCGCAGACGTGGTCACTGCGATTCGCGTCATCGTGAATGCATCCGTGCAATTGCGGCGAGACGCTGACGAGAAGTGTCCAGAAAAGTGCCGCGAAAAGAACGGTTGAGATAGCAACATGCGCGCAATTCTTTGAACGCGCCATGCTGTTCATCGCGCTGCGAGCTTCAGACAGCGGAGGGTGCTGCGCAAGGAATTTTCTATGCGGATCTCCTCTTTGATCCACGCAAAAGTGGCGAGAGAACGTCGCCAGACTCCAAAGCGCTGCGCGCGAAATGCCCGGAAGCGATTGGTTATTTTACGAAATCGTTCGAGTGCGTACCTCTCCGGGGCCTCACTCGTATCGTCAATCGCCCGCGTTGGTTTCAGGTGCCACTCGCGTTTGGAAAGCAACGCCATGATTGGTCGCGGACGCTTTCGACGCTGCCAGCGCGCGTACGCGCGCTGCCCATTTCGTGTTCTCGTAATAGGGGTCCTGGTCCGAGGGAACGAGATTCCAACGCAGATGCCCGAAATGACGCCAGCACTCTAGAATCATTCCACGCTCGAACGGCTGTCCTTTGGCCGTAACGACCAGGCAATTGTTCTCGCGCCATGTGTCCCGGTACGTGTCAGCCCAGTGAAGTTCAAGCGTCTTGAGTTTCAGCGTGTCCAGCGCAAGAAGCAGGTCCTCGGTCCATTGGTAGCAATAGCCGCGTTTCCTCCAGCCGTGATAGACTAGGAAATTGTTAAAAATTGGCGTGCCAAACGGCCGATACTCCTGTCTTAGCCGTGCCACCGTCGCATAGGCGAATTCTGCCAGGAGCTTCGCTTCGTTCGGGTCAACTCTCCGCGATAGCCCCGCGAGCTGGCTCGCCAATTCCTCGGCCTTGGCAGACTCATTGAGTGGCACTTCGAAATGCGGCCGTTCCTGTTCAGCGCTGACGACCACGTTTGAGATCGCAAATACGGCGATTACGCCGGCGAAAAGTCTCGTATACATTCACCAAATCCTACGCGGCAACAGCGTCTGTCGCGGGTATCAGGCGCAAAGTGCCACGCAATTTTTGCAAAGCAAAAACCAACAAATGGCGGTTCGTCGAAGCTGCCTGGGTCAAATCGGAATCAGTCCGCCAGTTTCTCAAGCGGCTGATCGTTCTCGAATTTAGTAATGTTCTCGATCGTTGTAACCGCGATGTTCAGTAAGGCTTCTCGCGTGAAGAAAGCCTGGTGGCCGGTGACGATTACGTTTGGAAAAGTCAGCAGCCGCGCGAATACGTCGTCGCCAAGAATCAACCATTTTTATTCGTGGGCTTGCCGATTCATCTTGCACAGACGAACACTTTTTCAAAGCGCCGCGCGCGTCTCGATGAAAACCAAATCCAGAAACAAAAGGGTTCGTTTGATTCTTAATGGCAAAGTAACGCGGAATGCTGCTCTCAAGGCGGCAGTTGCTCGGCAACGAAAAGCCGGGCATCGCATCGAGGTGCGAGTGACTCGGGAAAAAGGAGATGCGAGGCGATTTGTGTCGGAAGGGGGCACGGCGGATTTGGTGATTGCAGCCGGCGGAGACGGCACACTGAACGCGGTCGTTCACGGCCTAATGGATCTGTCGGAGGATTTGCGGCCCATTTTGGGAATCGTGCCGCTCGGCACCGCGAATGATTTTGCGACTGGATGTGGAATTCCGAATGACGCGGGCAAGGCGCTGGCACTTTGTATGAAAAGTGAGGCAGTGCCGATCGACATCGGCAAGGCGAATGACCACTGGTTTATCAATGCTGCGAGCTCTGGCTTCGGCGCCGAGATCACTGCAACCACATCACCGGAACTTAAACGCTTATTTGGTCCGGCCGCTTACACCATCATGGGCGCGATCCTGGCGATCAACCTTCATCATTATCAAGGAAAGCTAATCTTGCCGGGGCGCGAAATTAACGGCAGCGGACCCGTGGCAATCGTTGGAAATGGGCGGCAGACTGGGGGCGGTCTCCAGGTCGCTCCTCGCGCACGCATCGACGACGGCCTTCTCGATGTGCTTGTCATTCGTCAGATCTCGCCAACGGCGCTACTCGCTGCCGCACGAGAATTGCAACAACTTCCCACTGATGGCGAATATGTCTCGTATTGGCAAACTCCCTGGTTGGAGGTGCATCCTGAAGAACCACTTCCAGTCAATCTGGATGGTGAACCATTAAGCTTTACGAAGGTCCGCTACGAAGCTGAACCAAAGGCGATTCAGCTGATCGTTCCGCCAAACTGCCCATTGCTCTCGCCACGATCCAAACTGAATGCCTGACCGCCTGTCAGTCCCCAGCCGGAGCGCTAACAAATATCAGGACCTTTGTTGGGAAAGCCACGCTCGCCGAGCCATGGGAAGTGGCGGCGCATGTGAGCTACGCGTTTAAGCCCAAATGGCTCAATCGCCTTGGACCGAATGTGAGCGATGGCTTCTTCAACAGAATCCGTGGCGAAAATCAGGTGTAGATCCGAGGGGCTGATTTTCCCGCGCTGCGCCATCTGCTCGATAAAAGCGATCAGTTGCTTCCAGTAATCGGTTCCCATTATCACAACTGGAAAATGTTTGATCTTCTCGTTTTGAATCAGAGAGAGCGCTTCAAAAAGTTCGTCGAGGGTACCGACCCCGCCGGGCATAACGACGAAGGCGTAAGAATATTTCACCAGCAGCGCTTTGCGGACGAAAAAATAATGCAGCCGCACACAACGATCGAGATATATGTTGGATCCCTGCTCGAATGGCAGCTCGATGTTGCATCCAACCGAGCGACCGCCGACATCTTTCGCTCCGCGGTTGGCCGCTTCCATGATGCCCGGACCGCCGCCAGTCATAACAGTGAAGCCGAGCCGCGCAATCGCCGCACCCATTTTCCGAGCCAATTCGTAATGCGGATCGTCAGGTTGAATTCGCGCTGAGCCAAAGACGGTTACGCAAGGACCAACGAAATGAAGCGCGCGATATCCGCGCAGGAAATCGCGCATGACTCGCAGCAACGTGCAAAATTCTGCGAAGCGCGAGTTGGGGCCATCCAGGAATATTTCATCAGCGCGCTCCGGCGGAGTAACAACCGCCGTTGCCGGCGAATCCTGCGCGGGCTGCATCGAAGTTTCACTTGCCATTAACGCTCAACGGCCGCTTCACAGCAGTTTAATATTTCCGCCGCATATGACTTGGCAGAATGTTTAGCTCGCTGCGGTATTTGGCGACGGTGCGTCGCGCAATGGGAATGCCGCGTTCGGTCAGGATTTCGACAATCTCGTGATCGCTTAATGGTGCGCTGCCACTCTCATGCTTCACAAGTTCGAGAATGGATTGCTTGACGCTGGTGTTGCTTAGCGATTCGCCAGTGGTGGTCTGATAGCCACCCGTGAAAAAGTATTTCATCTCGAAAACGCCCTGAGGCGTGGCCATGTATTTGCCGGACACTGCGCGACTAACCGTGGTCTCGTGCACGCCGACGGCTTCGGCGACTTCCGCCATCGTCGTCGGCTTCAAATGCGATGGGCCGTGCTCGAGAAAATCGCGCTGCCGCGAAACGATCTGCTGCGCGATGTTCATGATTGTTTGCTGCCGTTGATGAATCGAGCGGATCAGGAATTTGCCGCTGCGGATTTTATCCCGGATGTAATCTTTGACGTCGCCGCTTTGCGCGTCGCCAGACGCGATGATGTCCTTATAAAGATTACTGATCCGCAGGTGCGGAATCTGTTCGTTGTTGAATGAGATCTGATATTCGCTGTCCACCTTTTCCACAACGACGTCCGGCAGCACGTAATTTTGGGGCGCAGCAGCGAAAACCTGGCCGGGGCGCGGAGTCAGTCGCGCGATGTTGTCGGCGGCCTTTTGCACTTCCTCGACGCTGATCGCCATTCGGCGCGCGATCTCCGGAAAGCGACGCCTGCCCAGGTCATCCATGTGCTCGGCTACAATCCTGTGCTCGACACTGTGTTCCTTACCCTGCCTCTGTAATTGGATCAGCAAACACTCGCGTAAATCCCGCGCGCCAACTCCCGTCGGATAAAAATTTTGGATTAATCCGAGCATCCTTTCGAAATTGTCCTGTGGGATTCCGGAGTTCAGCGCCATTTCCTCTGGCGTGCTTTGGAGAAATCCGTCGTCGTCGATGTTGCCGATGATCAGCTCCGCAGCTTTCCGGTCCTCGGCGCTGAGCACGGTCTGATTCAGTTGCGCGATGAGATTTTGCTGAAGCGTTTCCTGGACTGGAATGGAATCGAACAGGAACTGACGTTTCTCGTCTGCTTCCTTCGAACCGTGCCGGCCATCGAAGTTGGAGCTGGCCGATTGCGCCATGTAATCGCGCCATTCCTCATCGAGGCTCGCCAATTTTTCGAATTCGTTCTTGAAATTCTCGTCGGCAGAAACTTCGGCCTCGCTGCGCTCGTTAGCGCCTGAATCCTCTGGCAACTCTTCCAGCACCGGATTTGTCTCCATCTCCTGTTGGACCAGGTTGCGCAGCTCGAGCAGTGGAGTCTGCAGAATAAGCAGGCTCTGTTGCAGCTGTGGCGACAGAACCTGCTGCAAGGCTAGACTTTGCCTCTGTTGCATTCCCTGTGCGACCATACGCCGAGTCTACGGCGTCATCAGCGGCGGGCAAGCGCAAGGAGCGGTAGCTTGAAACTGTAGGGCGTCTGTGTCAGACGACGTGACGTTTCACAGAAACGCTCTACAACGTCTGGCTCAGCTCATTTCCCCCGATACCCAATCCACTGGGTTTTGGCACGCGATGATTTGCTCGAAGATATCCGATGAGCCGGAGCATGGAACTGCGATGATGTCTGCTTCAAAACCGGGCCGTATTTGGCCCAGCTCATTCTCGAATCTCAACGCGCGCGCAGGATTTATGGTCACCATTCGAAAAACTTCCTCAGGTGAAACCTGCCGGAAGTTTTGTTTGAAAAACCCGCATCTCCGCAAACAGGCTAAGGCTTTCATTACTCGCGAGGCTATCGGTGCCGAGGCAAATGTTGAATCCCAGCGAGCGCAGGCGATCGAACGGGAATGGCCTGTGGCCAAAATAATTGTGACTTCGCGGACAGTGCACCACGTGGAATTTCGCGTTCGATCGTTCCAACAAATCGAAATCGCGCTCGGTCAATTCGTTCAAATGCGCCACGATCCAATGTGGTAGGGCGCGACCGCCGGACGCGCCGGCGAATAAGTTCAGCGGCGTTTCATTTCCGCAGTCATCCATCGGTCGTCCGATGCTTTTCATGAGCTCATAGAGCGGCCCCGAAGCGTCGCAGAACATCTCCGTCTCTTCGCGTGACTCCGCCAGGTGCGTCGTGAGCAGAATGTGTTCCTGCTGCGCGATCTCCTCGCACCGCCGAAAAAGATTTTTCGACGCCGTGAACAATGCGTGCGGTGCGAGGCCCCACGGCGCGCCCGGCGGTCGCGCCCCACTGAGCGATTCAATCGCGGCATCGACAAGCTCGTTCGCGCGGTCCGGCGCGCGAATATCGATCAGTTCCGCAAACCAATAGGTGCGAATCAGCGGCTGAACCTGCGAGATCAATTCCGGAAAACCAGTCAAATTCGCAATCGCAGTTGTGCCAAATCTTTTCGCCTCTGCGAATCCCTCGTTAATTGAAGCGACATAATCTTTCAGCGAGAGCTCCGATTTCTCCTCGTTAATCGCACGGATCCAATCGGTGAAAGACTTCTGTGGCGGGATCTTTCCGCGCAAACAGGTGTAATCGAGATGGCAATGGCCGTTGATCAGACCCGGCAGTAACGCTTGTTCGCCAAGATCGACGATGTTGCCGGCGTTGCGCGCTTTGATCTCATCAAATCTGCCAACGTCGACGATCCGATTGCCGGAAACAGCGACCGCACCGTTCTCGATAGGCGCTCCGTCCATCGTCACGACAATGCGCGCGCGGATGATCATCTACGAGCTGTAGCGGCGGTGTCTGGCCGCCGTCAAATGTTCAGACAAATCGTGTGATAGCGATTGCGTCAGGTGGATCGGCTTCTCCGAAGCCGATGGAAATTTTCGCCGCAGGCGCAAATATCAGGCGGCAAAGCCGCTGCCAACGCGTTGCGGACAACGCGTTCCACCTTTTTTAGATTAAGCGTTTTCGCTTTTCACGATCTTCAGACACTCGGCGACCAGAAGATTACACGCTTCCTGGCAAAGCAACGGAACTGTAGCCGCTTCGCTGTGCGAAGCGTGCGCGTCGCCCGCAGGGCGACGGCTACAACTGATCACTTGATCATGCACGGATCAAACTTCTCGTTCGGCAATTTCGTCGACGCGATTGCGCCGTTCCGATCGCGCTTCCATAGAATGGTTCTGAGGCATCCGCGATCGGACCGACAAAAGTCCGCCACAAGATCGTTGATTTGTGGATCGGAAATTTTTGCGGCAACGCGATACATTCCTGACTGACGATCCAAGGTCTCGCGCAACGGCGTCGTTTTCAGGCAGCCGCTTTTCCACGCCGCAAAAACCGCGAGCCGGCCTGGATAAAAATAATCCAGCGCACGTCTCAATTCCTCGATCGTATCGAGCTCCAGCCGCCAGCCATGGCGCAAGTTCGGCGCGGTTTTGAGAGGACGATAATTTCCGGCGTCATCGTACTTCGCGATCTCGATGGCGTTTTCCAGGTCTTGGTATGTCTGCAACTGATCGAGCGATGCGTCATCACGATGCGACAGGACAAAACCGGCGCTCCTTCTCTTTGTGACCAATATTTGACCGAACGAAAACGGCGCAGCAACGCCATCGAAAATTTCCTCAATGAAATCCCGCATTGGTAGGGCGCGACCGCCGGGCGCGCCGACACATCCGTTAGTGCAAGCAATGAGCGATCAAGCCACCTGCTCGTTCGAGAAACTGCAGGTCTTCGTCGTCGAAGGCATTCAATTTATCGCTCTCTGCGTCGAGCATCCCGAGAACGTGCCGGTGATCGTTGCGCATCGGCACAATGATCTCGGAACGAGTGGTATGAAACGTCGGCAGATACCGGAGATCCTTGCTGACGTCGCCGACGATGACAGCTTGGCCGGACTCCAGGGCCGCACTGCACAATCCTTGTCTAGTTGGAAAACGTGGATACGTCGCGGGTTCCTCGCCGCTCTCGGCCATAATCACGAACTCATCTTTAATGATCTTGTAAACGCCAACCCAGCGATAATCGCGCGCGGCGCGAATCATCTCCACGAGTTGCTTCATTCGCTTTCGCGTGCATCCGCCCGCCAGGGCAAACGCCCCGATCTCCTGAAGATTCTTGCACGTGATTTCTTTCATTCGCGGGGAAGCAATCTCGTGCATAAGAAACCTAGCGCCAGCACGATTTCAACTTTTTGCCGTCGCGTTCGCCTGCTCGATAATGATGTCAACAACACCTGGATCGGTGCCGATGGATGAAGCGTAAAACAAATTGCGACCATCGATGGCGTACGGATTCTGGCGAAAGATCTCCTTCAAGGAGGTGCGGCGGAGCTGTCGTTCCTTGATCCCCAGCAATCTCGGAATGTCCTCGTAACTGTGTAATCCGTCGGAAATAAAAAATGGTACCACAACCACGTTTGGGGTTTTGGTTAGCGTGCCCCAGTGAGACACGAGAGGCGCTTCTTCCATATAAACGTTGAGCACGGCTGCGTATTTTCCTACCCCACGGATCTTTTCCGCTTCGCGCTTCGCTGCGACGGCGCTGTTTTCATTCAAATCGGTTCCGTGAGCTACGATCAGCAAACTCGTCTCGGCCGGATCGACATCAGGTGCGATGTCTCTCGCGCGCTTGAGCAGCAGCTCCGTCATCAGTGGATGATTTCCAACCGGCTCACAATATCTCCAGACCTGTCCATTCGATCGTTTTGTAATTTGTCCGTTCAGTTCAAGCTCGCGCGGAACAACGGTCTGTGTGAAGTAACCTTCGCTGATGAAATTCGGCACCACGTAAACTTCACGAATCGATTCGGGATCGAACAAAAAGAACGCATCGCGCAAGCTCGGTTCCTCTTTCCAAAACGCGCACTCCACCCTAAGAAAAATCTTCCGACGCCGAAATCTCCGCCGCGTGCGCCAGCGTCGGTGCGCTTGAATCCGGGTTCACGGTCGAGCCGTGCGCAACGATCAACAGCGCAGCATTCGGTTTGCATTCCACACTTACAATTTTACCACAGAGAACACAGAGGGCACAGAGAAGGGGAAGTCCAAATTCTCTCCGTGACCTCTGCGCCTCTGTGGTTAATCTTTGGTTTGTGAAGTTTCGCACTTACAAGAATACCGATCTGACTGTCAGCGAAGTCGGCTTTGGTTTGTGGACGATTTCGACAGGTTGGTGGGGAAATTTTACCGAGGGCGAAGCGATCGCGCTGATGCACAAAGCGTTTGATCTCGGCATCACGCTCTTCGATGCCGCTGACACGTACGGAAACGGATTGAGCGAAGAATTGATCGCGAAAGCTTTCCCGAATCAGCGGGATGAGATCGTGATTGCGACAAAGGTTGGCTACGATTTTGTTCATCACGGTGAGACGCGCGGACGCGGTCAGCGCGAGATCCCGCAGGATTTTTCGCCGGAAGCCATTACGCGCGCGACCGACGCGGCGCTGAAACGGTTGAAGACGGACCGGATCGATCTCCTTCAACTGCACAATATTCGAATGGAGCAGGTGTACGACGACGCACTCTGGAAGACGCTCGAGAAATTAAAGAGCGAAGGAAAAGTTCGTTATTCCGGCATTGCACTCGGACCGGCGATCGGCTGGTTGTACGAGGCTGTGAATTGCATTCGCGAACGCGATCTCACCAGCGTCCAGCATATTTATAGCATGCTCGAGCAACATCCCGGCCGCGCATTTCATGATGCGGTTACCGAAGCCGGCAAGGACACAATGTTTCTCATTCGTGTGACGCATTCGTCCGGAATGCTCGAAGGGAAGTACACCGCTGAGACGAAGTTTCCGCCGACTGATCATCGCAGTCATCGACCGCGGAGCTGGCTGCTAAACGGAGTCAAGAAAGTCGAGCAATTACGATTTCTCGAAAATGCCGAGCGCACGCTAGGGCAAGCAGCATTGCAATGGTTGCTGGCAGACGATCGCGTCGCTTCCACGCTGCCGAACATTTACAACGAAGAGCAGCTTGTGGAATTCGCCAGAGCGCCGAATACCGCGCCGCTGACATCGGATGAGATGGCGAAAATCGAGGAACTCTATTCCGCCAATTTCGGCATCGAAGAAGAACCGCCGAAGTTCAAGGGAACGATGGAGCTGTCGAAGGAAACCGCGGCGGCGTGACATTGGAGATGGCCTGCCCTCAGGCCGTTCTTGATCTGATGTGTTGGACCCGGGGAGATTCGCCCACGGCCTGAGGGCAGGCCGTCTCCATGTGTTCCTCCCGTTAATCTGATTCGTCTTGTTCCTCGACCGGTTCGGCCCGGCGGATTTCGGGTTGTTCCTGAGTGCGCTGACGCTCAAGTGGCCGGCGACCATCTGACCTTTGTAAACATCCTTGAAGACATCAGCGATCATCGGCGCGGCATGCGAACCGCCGTGCACGGTCTTGCCAACATCGCCTTCGTAAACAACTGCGAATGCATATCGCGGTTGGTCAGCAGGCAAGAATCCAGAGAACCACGCCGCGGTGCGTTCTTTGTGTTTTGGTCCCCATTGCGCGGTGCCGGTTTTACCGGCGACTTCGACGTTGTCGAGGCTCGCCTGATGCGCAGTGCCGCTGCCGCCATTCACAACATCGATCATTCCTGTGCGCACCTGCTCCAGCGTCTCTGGCGAAATATCGAGCGTTCGTTTGGCGCGCACCTGATAGGCGGTGACGATTTGGTTATCGAAAGTCTGCACCTGTTGAACCAGCCGTGTCTGGTAGAAGGTTCCGCCGTTGGCAATGACTCCCATGGCCTGTGCCATCTGCAATGGAGTAACCTGAATGTCGCCCTGGCCGATCGACATGTTTGCGATGTCGCCGTTTAGGATTTTACGACCATGCGTCGCTTTCATGTATTCATCATTTGGGATACGGCCTTCTACTTCGCCGCGCAGCGGAATGCCGCATTTGGCGCCGAAGCCGAGCTTCAACGCCCAATCGATGATCGGCGCCGACCCGGTCTTTATGCCAGCCTGATAAAACCATGTGTCGCACGATTCCGTGAGCGCCTGCACGAAGTTTAGCGCGCCGCGATCGCTCTTTTTCCAGTTGTGAAACGTGACATTGCCGACCTGAAGCGCGGGCACGCATTGATATTGGTCTTCAGGATAGACGGAATGGCTTTCCAGCGCCGCGATGCCCACGGCAACCTTGAATGTCGATCCCGGCGGATAGGACGAACGATATGCGCGCGGTAAAAGCGGAATGTCCGGATCCGATTGCAGGGCTTTGAGTTGATCGGGCGAGATGGAGGGAACGAATGCGTTCGGATCGTACGTCGGCCAGGACGCCAGCGCTAGAACATCGCCGCTGTTTGGGTCGATGATGACCATCGCACCGCGCTTTGCTTTTGCTGCCAACGCTTTTTCGGCCAGTTGTTGCAGGCGCAAATCAAGAGTGGTCACGACGTTGTATCCGGGCTCGGGCGGTGTAACCAATTTCTCGGATGTTTTTCGGCCGCTCTTGTCGAAGGTCAGTTTGTATTCGCCGTTCTTCCCCGTCAGCATCTCGTTGAATGTCTGTTCCAGCCCTTCGCGTCCCTCCGTTTGCGGCCAGATCGTTTCGTGGTTATCGACAATTCCGTCGGGGTTACGGCCCGTTTTTCCGGTGTAACCGACAATCTGACCGGCAACCTTTCCATTCGGATAAATCCGGACATAAACAGGGCGCACCATCATTTCGGGCGGCAGCTTATCCTTGATTCCTTCGTATTCCTGCGGCGTGAGATTCGGTGCGATCTCAAACGGCATGATGCCCCGGTTGCGGTAATGCCGAAGGATCGCCTGATCCGAAATCCGAAACATCCGTCCGATCAACTTCCCAGCCTCTTCTATTTTTTCCCGCGTATAGCTAAGCGCTTGCGCGTCGGAAAAATTCAGCGGCGTTGGAAAAGTTATGGCCAGATTATAACTGAGCCGGTTTTGCGCCATCGGCACCCCGTTGCGGTCCGTGATCTGTCCGCGTGGTGCCGGAATATCGAGCATAAACGTGCGCGCCAGCTTTTGCGTCTCGAAAGTGGGGACAATCGTCTCCTCTTCCGGCGACGCGGCCGGACTGGCCGCAGGCATTGGCATGAGCGTCTGTGCGTGCGCGATTGGAGAGAGGGCAAACAGCCAAAGCGGTATCCACAGATTCCGCAGATTTGGGCAGATTCGAGTGCGAGTCATTTAAGTAATCCCAACTTAGGCCTGTCATCCCGAGCGACGTCGAGGGATCTCATGATAATCTCCGCGGGATTCCTCCACTCCGCTTCGCTTCGGTCGGAATGACAGCGAATTTCGGCGACGCTGCGCCCAAATCAATGCCGTTGCAAAAAGCCGTGAACATCTTCGGCCAACTTTCGGCCAATGCCTTCTGTGGATGCGATGTCGTCAACGCTTGCTCGGCGGAGCCGATTCACAGAGCCGAACCGTTGTAACAACAAGCTTTTCCGATTCTGACTCACGCCCGGACAATCATCGAGAATGCTTTCTTCGACTCGTTTTTTCATGAGTAGTTGGTGATACGCGTTGGCAAACCGATGCGCTTCATCGCGGATGCGCTGAAGCAAACGCAGCGCAGGAGAATCCATTGGAAGTCGCAACGGCAACGCACGGCCCGGTCGATAAATCTCTTCGTGTTCTTTCGCCAGACCAATGATGGGAAGATCGTGCAAGCCCAGTCGCTGCAATTCACGACAGGCGGATGACAACTGGCCCTTTCCTCCATCAACGATGATCAGGTCGGGCAAGCGAACTGCAACAAAAGTCTCGTCATTCCGAGCGAAGCTCGAGGAATCCCGTCGCATTAGCGTTGCGGTTTCGCTGCAGGGTCCCTCGACGTCGCTTCGCTTCGCTCGGGATGACTGGAAATTCGCGCCAAGGCATCCGCGGCATTCTCCTGCGAAAATTCCGCTGCGTCGGAATTTGTGGCTCGGGCCTCAAGCAGAATCCGGGAATACCTCCGCCGCACGACCTCGGCCATGCTGGCAAAATCATCCTGTCCTTCCACGGTGCGCACGCGGTAACGGCGGTAATTATTCTTGTCAGGAACCCCATCGCGAAAACAAACCATCGAGGCCACGACGTGCGTCGTGGAGATGTTCGAAATGTCGAAACACTCCATTACTCGAGGTGGATCTGGAAGATGGAGTGCGTCTGCTAATGCTTGTACGTCCGCCGTCGGATCAATGATGCTGGGTAAACTGCCACGCGTGAATCGGCGAGTCGGCCTTGTCGTATTGCGCAAGTCCGCAACCATGTCGCGAAGCTCGGCTGCCTTCTCAAAATCCATTTTCTCCGCAACGGTGCGCATTTGTTCTTCAAGTGCGCCGATCATCTCTCGCGATTTACCTTCCAAGAATTCGCAGGCTTGTTCAACGCGCTCGCGATATTGCTCGGCGCTGGTCTCACTCAAGCGGACCGGCACTTGGTATGTCGAAGACTTCAATTCGCGCTCTGTCGGCGCACCGCGCCCAAATGTGAGCACGCCAAATCTTTTGCGCATGAAATTTAGTGTTTGCCGCAACGCGCCGGCGTGCGCGTATGGGCCGAAGTAGCGACTGCCGTCGTCCTTCTTGAATCGAGCGAGGCGAAAGCGCGGCCAGTCCTCCGAGAGATCCACTCTAACTACGAGGAACCGCTTATCGTCGCGGAACGAAATATTGTAACGCGGCCGGTATTCCTTGATCAATTTGCCCTCGAGCAAAACCGATTCCGCTTCGCTTCGGACCGTGTGCGTTTCAAAATCCCATGTCGCGTCGAGTAGAGCGCGCGTTTTTAAATCGGCCTGGGCCAATTTCGAGGGCAAAAAATACGAGCTCACGCGCTTGCGCAGGTCGCGCGCTTTGCCGACGTAAATCACGCGGTTAAACCTGTCGCGCATCAAGTACACACCCGGCTTGTGCGGCACCTCGTGCACTTTCTTCTGCAGATCAGGCTTCTCTTTTTTCAATGCAGTCACCGCGCAGCAAATTTAGCTGAGAAGGAGAGAACGGGAAACTCGCTGCTTCGAATGAAATAACGCACGCTTCTGTCGCCGCGGCCCTGTGGGCCATTTGCAGGTAGGGCGCGCCACTCCGTGCGCGCCGATTCTTCTGAACTCAAGGCGGCGGGCAGAGGACTGCCCGCCCTACCAATTCAACCCGCCAAAGGCTGGTGGCTACAGATCAAATGAAAAAAAAGCGCCCGCGCAATTTTTGCGCGGACGCTTTTGAGTTCTAGCTAAACAACAATTTCTGGCTACGGCCTCGTCGTCGTAGTGGTGGTAGTCGTTTCCTCGCGTTTAATCACAGCGGGAGGTTGCGCAGGTTGCGCCAAAACTACTTTTCGCACTACAACCCGGTCGCCCACTGTTGAGTAATAAACGGTGGCCGGCATGTCTGGACGGATTGCCGACCAAGTCACAGTGCGACCCGCGGGATCAACCACCGTGGTATCCTTGGTGTAGTAATAACGCAGGGGCGCCGCACCTGACGTCGTTCGGAACGTAAAGTAATCCGAGTCCGGGGTGTAGGTGACGATGTTTCCCGCACTGCTGGTGGTCGTCTGTTGAGTTGTGGTTGTGCCGGTCACTGGGTCTGTGCTTGTGGTTGTCGTTGTGGTCTGCGCAAACGCTAATCCCAGCGATGCCGCAAAGACCAAGCCGGCTGCCAATATTTTTGTTAATCTGATTTGTTTCATATTTCTCCCTCTGCTTTGATTCAATTGATGTGCTCGATCGTTCCCGGTCGTTTAACGCGGGAGTCCTTTCAGGTTCGACCTGATATCGTAAATTCCGGCCCGGATGGTCGTCTCGGTCAGCTATTCAGCGTCTTGCCCCACCGGTCATAAAACGGCCTGTCATGTTGAGCGAAGCGAAACATCTCTGTTTTTGGTATAGGCGGCCTTTCAGCGCTAATCTGAGATTCTTCTCCCGCGACCGCGGGATCAGAATGACATTTATGAGACAACTTGGATAAGATCTTTATGCAGGCTTTACCCGGTTTCCGCGATTTCCTGCCCGACGACTGCGCCAGGCGCAACTACATTTTCGCACGCTGGCGTGAGGTCGCGTGCCGCTACGGCTTCGTCGAATGGGAGGGCCCGCCTCTGGAGGCGACCGAGTTGTATAAGAAGAAAAGTGGCGCGGAAATCGTGGAACAGCTTTTCAATTTCACCGACAAAGGCGAACGCGAAGTCGCGCTACGTCCTGAGCTCACGCCAACGCTTGCTCGTGTGGTTGCGGCGCATGAACGCGAATTCAAGAAACCACTCAAATGGTTCTCGATAGGACAATTTTTCCGATACGAGAAGCAACAGCGCGGCCGCTTACGCGAACATTTTCAGCTCAATTGCGACATCATCGGAGAGAATGATCTCGCCGCCGACATCGAGCTCGTCGCGCTTTGCATCGATTTCCTGCGTGCATTCGGGCTCAGCGAAAAGGATTTCGTGGTGCGAATTAGCGACCGCGAATTCTGGACTGATTTCTTTCGTGCCAAAAACGTGCCGGCTGAGACGTGGGATGATTTACTGCAAGCGATCGATAAATCCGCGCGCGAATCACGTGAGAAAACCGCAGAGAAACTCGGGGAGCTTGCTAATCCCGTGTTCGCAACGCTGGAAAGCGGCGGCAAAAGCGCAAAGCTGGAGCAACTCGTCGATGGGCTGCGGGCCCGCGGCCTCGCCGATTTCGTGGCGATCGATGTAGGAATCGTTCGCGGACTTGCTTACTACACCGGAATCGTTTTCGAGGTGTTCGATCGGGCCGGGAAGTTTCGGGCGATCGCGGGCGGCGGACGTTATGACAATTTGATAGGGCTACTTAGCGACGGCACGGTTTCCATCTCTGCACTTGGATTCGCGATGGGCGACGTCGTTCTTGGCGAATTGATTAACGAAATCCCGCAAGCACGCGAAGCGATGCGGAAATCAATAGCGACCGATAAAAGGATCGACATCTACGTCGTTATCGCAAAGGAACAACGTCGCGCCGACGCGCTCGGCCAAATCCAGCAACTGCGCGATCGCGGCTACCGCATCGATTACGCGCTCACCCCAACAAAAGTTGCCCGGCAGTTTCAAGCCGCCGAAGACTTAGGCGCGCGCGTCGCGCTTCTTTATGGAGATGAGTGGCCACAGGTGAAAATCAAGAATATGGGAACAGGTGAGCAAGAGCTGGTGGCGCACGATCGTCTGCTTGCGCACTTGCAAGCGCAATCCACCTTGTCATCCTGAGCGCAGCGCAGCGGAGTCGAAGGATCCCGCAGAGATACTCAGGGTTTTGCACCGGGATTCCTCGACTTCGCTCGGAATGACAGAAAACATGTTCCGCACACACGACTGCAATTCACTTCGCCAAACCGACATCGGCCAGCAGGTCACGCTTGCCGGCTGGGTGAATGTCACCCGCGATCACGGCGGCGTGATTTTCATTGATCTACGCGATCGCGAAGGACTGACTCAGGTGGTTTTCCGTCCAGAGGAAAACGCCGAGCTTGCTAAGCAGGCGCACACGCTGCGCGGCGAAGATGTTGTTCAAGTTTCGGGCACCGTCGCCGCACGCCTGCCTGGCACGGAAAATCCAAACCTCGCAACCGGCGATATTGAAATCATTCCAATCGAGCTGCGCATTCTAAATCGAGCCGATCCGCTGCCATTCCCAATCGATGCCGAGCCACAAAATGAAGATTTGCGGATGACGCACCGATATTTGGATCTGCGCCGGCCACGGCTCGCGCGCAATTTGCGGATTCGCCACAAGGCTGCAAAAGCAACGCGCGATTACCTCGACAGCCAGGGATTCGTCGAAGTTGAAACGCCGATTCTATCCAAAAGCACACCGGAAGGCGCGCGTGACTTTCTGGTGCCGAGCCGCGTAACGCCTGGAAAGTTTTATGCGTTGCCGCAGGCGCCGCAGCAATACAAACAGCTGCTCATGGTCGCGGGCGTGGAAAAATATTTTCAGATCGCAAAATGTTTTCGCGACGAAGATTTGCGTGCGGACCGCCAACCGGAGTTTACGCAGATCGACATTGAAGCGTCGTTCGTCACGCCTAACGACATTTTTGCTGTCACCGAAGGAATGCTCGCCGCGATTTTCAAGGAGGCGTGCAACATCGACATCAAGACGCCATTTGACCGGCTTACGTATCGTGAAGCGCTCGATCGCTACGGCAGCGATAAACCCGACCGCCGGTTTGAAATGGAATTGGTCGATGTCGGCGAGAGCTTTCGTGAAAGCAGTTTCAAAGTTTTTCGCGGTGCGCTTGGATGCCGGCGGCGTCGTGAAAGCAATCAACGCAAAAGGTTTTGCTGGAATCACCATTGGCCAGGCCGATGAGCTTACAGAAATTGCAAAGCTGCACGGCGCCAAGGGTCTCGCCTTCATCAAGATTGAGAACGGCGAATGGAAATCGCCCATTGTGAAGTTCTTCACTGACGCCGAAAAGACCGCGTTGCAATCAAAGCTCAATATTGAAGAGGGCGACTGCGTTTTTTTCGCTGCTGATAAGTGGAGTGTTGCTTGCGAAGTTCTGGGACGATTACGTCTGCGCATCGCCGAGATGCAGGATTTGCATGGCAAGGCACGACCTGCAGGCGCGCCGGACTGGGATTTTCTTTGGGTCATAGACTTTCCGCTTTTCGAATGGAGTGCGGACGAAAACAAATGGAACGCGATGCATCATCCATTCACTCGACCTAAAGCCGAGGACGTACCGCTGTTCGAGCAATTGATTGGAGCCGGCCCGCCCCCGGGCCGGTCAACAAGTACCCCCCAGTCAGAAGATCGGCGCGAGGGCGCGCCGGCTCCAAGCCTTGCGGACATTCGCGCCGAGGCTTACGACGTTGTGTTGAACGGCGTGGAGATTGGCGGCGGCAGCATGCGAATCTACGAACCGCCGCTGCAGGAGAAAATGTTCGAAGCGCTAGGTATCACCTCCGAAGCGCAACAAGCGCAATTCGGCCATTTGCTGCGCGCGCTTCGGCTCGGCGCTCCGCCTCACGGCGGTATCGCGTTCGGCTTCGATCGTCTGGTCATGCTGCTCTGCGGCGAGCAAAGCATCCGCGATGTGATGGCGTTCCCGAAGAACAACCGCGCCATGGACCTCATGTCGCAGTCGCCTTCGGAAGTCGATCCAAGGCAGCTACGTGACTTGGGAATTAAATTGGCGGGAGAAAAGCAGGAGGGACGCGCGCCTTTGCGTCCCGGCTAGCGGTTTCTGTTGTTAGGCCAGACGTGAAGCAGGTCAGTCCATATGAATAGATGAGACGCTGTTTCTTCATCGTCGGCCCGACTGCAACTGGAAAGTCTGAGTTGGCGGCGGACGTAGCGCACGAAATCGGCGCAGAAATTGTTAGTGCCGACGCATTTCAAATTTACGACGGGCTTAATCTACTCACAGCAAATCCGAACGGCTCGACACTTGCAAAAGCCCCGCACCACCTGATCGGCACAACACCTCTTCGTGACGAGATGAATGCCGAAAAATATCGGCGCGTCGCATCGCATGCCATTGAAGAAATCAATTCGCGTTGCAAGCTTGCCATGGTCGTTGGTGGAAGCGGCCTTTACATCAAAGCGCTGACGCACGGATTGGCGCCTTTGCCCGAGTCTGATCCGGCACTGCGAGAGAAATTAAATGCGATGAGTTTGGATGAATTGCGCTCGCAGCTGGTCGAACTCGATCCACAAACTGCGCGAGAGATCGATTTTAAAAATCGCCGACGCCTTGTACGCGCACTCGAGATTTGTTTGCTGACTGGGAGACCCGCTTCGGCACAGCGGAAACAACGGGCTGTAGCCGCCTCGCTGTGCGAAACGCACCAAGTGAGTGCGACGTCACATCAGGAAGGGGCTTTACACAGCGCAACGGCTGCAGGTGTCTTCCTCTTTCGCGACCGGCAAGAGCTCTACGAACGAATCAATCAACGAGTGGAAATGATGTTTGAGCACGGTGTAATCGAGGAAGTGCGCATCGCCGGGGAAATAAGTCAGACTGCTTCACAGATGATCGGCCTGCGCGAAATTCGTGAATTGCTCGCTGGAAAAAGGCTGATGCCGCAATGCATTGCGGAAATTCAACAGGCGACTCGCCGCTATGCCAAAAGGCAGTTGACCTGGTTTCGGCGGCAAACTAGTTTTTCGCCGCTGAACCTGTCGTCTCTTACTCACAACGAAGCTGTGAAATGGATCTCGCTCCGAATTCTCGGGGGCCGGCACAAAGGATGATTGAGACGCGTCCGCAAAAGTCACGAGAGCGCGCGCTGCTGATCGGCTTGGAAAAGCAAGGCGTCTCCAAGTGGGACTTGCACGATTCCCTCGATGAGTTGCGCGAGCTGGCGAATTCGGCGGGAGCCGAAGTTGTCGACACAGTAACGCAAAAATTGCAGAAGCCGACTGCGCCCTACTATATCGGGCGCGGCAAAGCAGAATCGATCAAAGAATCGTGTCAGGATCGACAGGTGACCTCGGTGATTTTTGATGATGAACTTTCGCCGGCGCAGGGACGGAATCTGGAAAATTTGTTCGCGCGCAAGGTCCTCGATCGAACGCAATTAATCCTCGACATCTTCGCGCAACGGGCGCGCAGCCGTGAAGGCCGATTGCAAATCGAGCTCGCGCAATTGCAATATCTTTTGCCGCGCCTGACTCGGATGTGGCATCACCTATCGCGGCAGACCGGCGGGATCGGGACACGCGGCCCGGGTGAAACGCAATTGGAAGTCGACCGCCGGCGAGTTCAGGAACGAATCGCGCGCCTCGAGCGCGAGCTGGAATCGGTGCGCAAAACTCGATCCATTCAGCGACAGGGGCGAAAACGTCATCAGTGGCCAGTCGCTGCAGTGGTCGGTTATACGAACGCGGGGAAATCGACTTTGCTGAATCTGCTTACGGGAGCGGACGTGGTAGCAGAAGACAAACTTTTCGCCACACTGGATCCCACGACGCGCAGTTTTGTTTTGCCTAACAAGCAGCGGGTTTTGCTCACGGACACCGTCGGGTTTCTACGAAAGCTTCCGCACACGCTCATTGAATCGTTCAAGGCGACACTGGAAGAAGTCAGCGAAGCTGATTTGCTCATTCACATTGTTGATTTAAGTCACCCGCGTGTGGACGAGCAGATGGAAGCGGTCGATCGAGTGATCAAAGAACTCGATGCTTACGGCAAGCAAACGTTAATCGTCTTTAACAAGATCGATAATCTGGCAAACCGAGAAGTCGTTGATTCGTATCTCAAGCGGTTTCCGGGCAGCGTGGCGATTTCCGCGCGCACGGGAGAAGGAGTCACCCGACTCGTGCAAGCCCTCGAGGGCGCACTCAGCTCATGGCGATTGCGCACGCGGTTTCGGATTCCCGCGACAGAAAGCGCGTTGATCGCGGAGATTCATCGGGTCGGGCACGTCCTCGAACTCCGATACGAAGGGAATGATGCTCTGATCGTCGCACACGTTCCTCCTGATCTGGCGCAAAAGCTGGAGCGGTACGCGATTGGGCAGGAGCAGACCGCCGTGCCTGTGTAGATTCAGCCTCAACGCCGCGACCTCATATAAACCCTGGGGCATCGCCCCAGGATTGAAATCGTTGACGTTTTGGATTTCACGAATCCAGGCTCGAGGTGATGCTGTGCCCTTGGCGATAGCGACGCGCAGACACGACTGTCTGCGTCATGTTGTTGAGCAGCCCGCGGCGGACAATCGACTCGAGGCTCCTCGCTCATCTGTAACCAACCTTCGCGATTGTTTGATTTCAGGTGGCGATTGGCGTATTCGCCGTAAGATCGAACGCGCTCCCGTCTTGCGCAGTATGCCTTCCTTCGAGATGATGCAGAGCCATGCCTGCAACGCTGGAGCAAACCGGACCGAACGTAGTCTCGCCGCGGTCCACGTTCATTCTGCGATTCATCAGCACCGTCGCCTTATGGACAGGCGCCTTGCTGATCATGTTCTCCGGTTACGAGATCCTGTTCTGGCTCTTGATCAGCGTGTGCGGAATGATCGGGCTTTGGGAATTCTACCGAATGCTCGATCACAAGGGCCTGCCGAATTTCAAAATCACCGGAATGATCTGTGGGGCGGTGTTGCTGGCCGGGAGTTTTTATTATTTCTCTAAAATCGGACCGGCAGGTTCCTATGATTTCGAAGTCGCTGTCCTGCTTTTCTTTCTGCTCACGGTATTCGGACGGCAAATGTTTACGCGGCTTCGGAATGACGAGCCGCTGCAGACGATGGCTTACACATTGTTCGGGCTGCTCTACGTGCTTTGGCTTTACAATTTTATCACCAAAATTGTATACCTCACTCCGCGTTCGAGCACTGGCCACCTTACCGGGCAGTTCTATGTCTTGTACTTGATCGCGGTCACCAAATTCTCGGACATGGGCGCGTATCTCACTGGGAGCGTGATCGGGCGGCATTTGATGGTGCCGCACATCAGCGGGAAGAAAACCTGGGAAGGTTTTTTTGGCGCTATCATCTTCGCGTTGCTTTGCAGCCTCGGGCTTTACAAACTCATGCCGGGTCATTTGTCTGTGCTGAACTGGACGCATGCGACAGTGCTCGGTTTGCTTCTCGGAATTGCCGCAATCCTCGGCGATCTGGCCGAATCCATTATCAAGCGCAGCACCGGCGTAAAAGATTCGGGCAATCTGCTCCCGGGAATTGGTGGAGCGCTCGATTTGCTGGACAGCCTGCTTTTCACCGCGCCGCTATTGTTCTTCTACATGCGACTCGTGATTCGCGTGCCCTGAGCGATTTGTTTTTCACGCAAAGGACACAAAGACCACTAAGATCGCAAAGCTCCCAAAAGAATTTCTTTATGCGTCGTGTGCCGTTGTGATCGTTGTGTGATGTCTGTCTAAATGAATCGTAAGCGTGTCGTTATTCTGGGCGCGACTGGGTCCATCGGTGAGAGCGCGTTGAAGGTCGCGCGCGATATTCCGGAGCGGATGGAGATCGTCGGGCTCGCGGCGAAAAGCAACGCACAAAAGCTGGCCGCCGCTGCGAATGAAGTACGGCCGGGATCGGTTTGCCTGGTTGATGAGACTCAGATCGACGTTCTTCGGAGAGCACTCGATTATGAGCCGCGGATTTTCTCTGGCGAATCGGGTTTGCTCGAGATCGCCTGCCTGACAAATGCGGACATGGTGCTGGTGGCAATCGTCGGCACGGGCGGTTTGCGCCCCGCGTTGGCGGCGATCAAAGCGGGAAAAGATCTCGCAGTGGCGAGCAAGGAAATTTTGGTCATGGCGGGCGAGATCGTAATGCGCGAAGCGCGCGACAAGAGCGTACACGTTTTGCCGGTCGACTCTGAGCACAACGCCATTTTTCAGTGCTTGGAGGCGGGTCGCCCTCGGCCCGCGCGCGACGGGGGCGTCGCGTCTCCAACAGACGTTCGCCGAATCATTCTCACCGCGTCTGGCGGGCCATTCCGCGAAACACCGCGAGCACGATTCGATTCAATCACGCTGGAGCAAGCGTTAAAACATCCGACTTGGAACATGGGACCGAAGATCACCATCGATTCCGCGACATTGTTCAACAAGGGCCTGGAGATGATCGAGGCGCACTGGCTTTTTGGCGTGGAGATGAAGCGCGTCGAGGTAGTCATTCATCCGCAAAGCATCGTTCATTCAATGGTCGAGTTCACAGACGGTTCCACACTCGCGCAACTGAGTTATTCGGACATGTGCTTTCCGATTCAATACGCCGTGACCTGGCCGGATCGTGTCGCGAACTCGTTGCCACCTCTCGATTTCTCGAAGCTGTCGAAGTTGGAATTTTCCATTCCGCGCTACGAAGATTTTCCGGCATTGAATCTGGCGCGCCGGGCCGGAGAGATCGGCGGCACATTGCCGGCGGTAATGAATGCCGCCAACGAAATCGCAGTCGCGGCGTTTTTAGACCGCAAAGTGCGGTTTCCGGAGATCTGGGGGATCGTTGAACAAGTGATGAACCAACACACGCCCGTTGCGCACGCCGATCTCGATGCAATATTGGGAGCCGATCAGTGGGCGCGAGCGCAAGCGCAGGGATGCGTTGAATCGGCAAAAGGTTAAAAGATTTACAACGGCAGACAGCATGGCGTGTCCAACGATTCACTGATCACCGGCTGACCACATGATTTTGCATATCGCTCGCGTCATCTTCATTCTGCTCGAGGTCCTCATCCTATTTAACCTGCTCATCGTGGTGCATGAGCTTGGGCATTTTCTCGCGGCGCGATGGCGGGGTCTCTACATCGAGAAATTCGGCGTCTGGTTTGGCAAACCGCTTTGGAAAAAGACGATCAACGGCGTTCAATACTCGCTCGGATCACTGCCATTCGGAGGTTTTGTTGCGCTGCCGCAACTTGCGCCAATGGACATTATCGAGGGCAAAGCTGATTTGGACCGCGCGAGACTGCCGAAAATTTCCGCGCTCGACAAAATCATCGTAGCCATCGCTGGTCCGGTGTTCAGCTTACTGCTGGCCTTGTTTTTTGCGGGGATCGTTTGGGCGGTTGGTCATCCAGTAGGTGAAGGCGATTCAACAACAGTCATTGGCTACGTGATGCCGGGTTCGCCAGCGGAAAAGGCTGGCCTGCAACCGGGCGATAAAATCTTGTCCGTGGATGGCAAACCGGTCAGGCGTTTCATGGGAATGAACGACAGCATCAGCTGGGACGTGGTGCGGAGCGAGGGCGACAAGATTGCGGTGAAATTCCAGCGAGACGACAAGGTGCAAACGGTATCGGTCGAACCGTACAAAGCAGAGACCCGCGGTTGGCGCAGGAAAAGTGTACGGCAATTGCTTATCTACCCAGCAGAAACGCCGATCATCGAGAAGGTAGAAGCAAAAAGCCCCGCAGCGGCAGCCGGACTGCATCCCGGAGATATCATCCGTGGGTTTAACCAAACAACCATCTACAATCCGATCGCGTTGCTGGAGTACATCAGCAAACATCCAAATGAAGAGCTCGTGCTGCACGTCGAGCGCAACGGCTCGAAGCTGGATATTCCAGTAAAACCAACGCTCCTGCCCACGGCCGGCGAAATGAAGCCGCGAATCGGAATCCAATGGGACACGAGCGGGATTGTGTCGATCCAGCATCCGAATCCAATTGAACAAGTTTACAACAGCGTCACGAGCACCTTAAAGACCATCGGTGCTGTCGCATCGCCGAAGTCGGACGTAAAGTTGCAGCATCTAAGCGGCCCGGTCGGAATCGGTCGTATCTACTATCTGCTTTTCCAAAGCGAACGCGGTTGGCAACTGGCGCTGTGGTTCAGCGTGATTCTCAACGTAAACCTGGCGATTCTGAATTTGCTGCCCATTCCGGTGCTTGACGGAGGCCACATCGTGCTGGCGCTCATTGAATCGGTCCGGCGCAAACCGGTGAACATGCGCGTGCTCGAAGTTATTCAGACCAGCTGTGCCGTGCTGATTATCGGTTACATGCTCTACATCACGTTCTTCGACCTGCAGGATTTGCCGTTTGTCAGCAAAAAGCTCGACCAGTTCGAAGCACCATCGCCAGCGAAAAACTCGCAATCCCCATAGAACGTCAGGACAATTGCGAGGTTGCTTGAGTGTTCGTACATTCAGTTCTCGTGAACTATTGCAGTAATCCCCTTCAGTACCATCGCCGCGCCACGCGCGAGGTGAAGGTTGGAAACGTCGGTATCGGCGGAGACAACCCGATTCGTGTCCAGTCGATGATCACCTGCGACACGATGGATACCGAAGCGTCGATCCAGCAAACGATCGAGCTGGCAGACGCTGGCTGTGAAATTGTCCGGATCACCGCGCCGACGGTAAAGGATTCGCGCAATCTCGAGCACATCGTCAAAGGTTTGCGCGAACGCGGCTGCAATGTCCCGATCGTCGCCGACATTCATTTCAAGCCCGATGCAGCGATGGAGGCGGCAAAATGGGTGGAGAAAGTCCGCGTCAATCCGGGCAACTACGCGGACTCGAAGAAGTTCGTCATCCGCGAATACAGCGACGAACAATATGCGGCGGAGTTAAATCGCATCGGTGAGCGGTTTTCGCCACTCGTTGAGTTGTGCAAGAGGCGCGGAATTGCCATGCGCATTGGCACAAATCACGGATCGCTTTCGGATCGTATCCTGAATCGCTATGGCGATACACCACTCGGGATGGTGGAGAGCGCGCTCGAGTTCGCGCGGATCGCGCGCGACCTCGACTATCACGATTTCGTTTTCTCGATGAAGGCCAGCAATCCGAAGGTCATGATTGCTGCCTATCGACTGCTCGTCGCGCGATTAAACGAACTTGATGATGAAGATGCGCGCAAAGCTGCCGGCGGTTCACCCGAATTGCCCGGGCGATTGGGGTCAATCGCCCCTACCTGGAATTATCCGCTGCATCTCGGAGTAACCGAAGCCGGCGAAGGCGAAGATGCGCGCATCAAAAGCGCGATCGGAATCGGCTCGCTGCTGGCGGATGGAATTGGCGACACCATCCGCGTTTCGCTCACTGAAGACAGTCCTAACGAAATTCCCGTAGCAAAAGCGCTCATCGAGAACATAAACAAAACGTCCGCCTCTCAACTCTCAGCTCTCAACTCTCAACTCTCTTTTGATCCGTTCTCATACCAGCGCCGAGCAACAGAAAAGATCGAGCGCAACGGAGTGAAACTCGGCGGCGACGAATTGATTCGTGTTGTGGTCCGCCAGGCGACGTTCGACAAGATCGCGCACAAGATCGACCGAATGGGCGATTACAAACCGGAAATTGTTTATGAGGATGCGAACGTGAACGAAGTCGATCCCCGCGATGATGCGGCGATTGCGAAACTTAACGCACAGCAAAGTGCGCAGTTTGTCACCGTGACGGACGAAATCGACGTCCCAGTGATCGCAGCATTCCGTTTGCTGGCGGCGAAGTTGCAGGCACGCCATCCGATTTTGTTGAAAGACACGCTGGTAGGGGCCGTTGACCGCAACGGCCCTGGACGATTGGAGTCAATCGCCCCTACCTCAGATTTCCTCGAGACCCTACTCACTGCTTCCACCAACATCGGCTCGCTATTATGCGACGGGATCGGTGACGCGATTTTGGTGCAGGGCGAGGACGCGCCGGGACAAGCGCTGCGATTGTCCTACAACATTTTACAGGCAGCTGGCTCGCGGATTTTCAAAACTGATTATGTCGCGTGCCCGTCCTGCGGACGAACACTGTTCAATCTGCAAACCACGACAGCGAAAATTAAAGCAGCCACCTTGCACCTGAAAGGCGTTAAGATCGCGATCATGGGATGTATCGTGAACGGTCCCGGTGAAATGGCCGATGCCGACTTCGGCTACGTCGGCGGCGCGCCCGGCAAAGTGAACCTCTACGTCGGCAAGACCGCAGTGAAATTCAACATTCCCGAAGCAGAAGCCGTCGATCGACTCAAAGATTTGATCCGCGAGCATGGGAAATGGGTTGACCCAGCGGCGCAGCCGACGCCTGTGGAAGCGGTTTTGTAGCGCGACGCGCGAATCGCGCCGACAGCGTATGTCCCGCCAATACACGCTGCAACGCGCGCCGTCATCCACGGCCGTTCACATTGATTACGCCGCTGAGCTGAACGAACAGCAACTCGCGGCGGTGACCGCTCCGCCTGGTCCGATCCTTGTGATCGCCGGCGCGGGCTCGGGAAAAACACGCACCCTTACTTATCGCGTGGCGTACCTGCTCGAGAACGGGATCGATCCGCGAAATATTTTACTGCTCACGTTCACGAACAAAGCAGCCCGCGAAATGCTGAATCGCGTCGCGAATCTGCTGCCGGTGGATGCGAGCGGACTCTGGGGCGGAACATTCCATTCGGTAGGCAATCGAATTTTGCGCAGGCATGGCACGGCGCTCGGTTACTCGAGCGGCTTCACCATCATGGACCGTGAAGATCAAAAGGATTTAATCAACACGGTGGTGGCGAGCGCAGGAATTGATCCAAAGGAAATTCGGTTTCCGAAAGGGGATGTGCTCGCGGAAATCTTCAGCTTCGCCGTGAACACGGAGATGCCGCTCGAGGCGTTGCTCGCGGAAAAGTTTCCGTACTTCCTGCCGTTGCTCGACAAAATCCAAGACGTTCGGGAGCGATACGAAAAAAAGAAGAAGGCGACGAACTCGGTGGATTTCGATGACCTGCTGCAAAAGACGTTGTTGATGGTTCAGCAGCACGAGCGGATCGCAGAAATCTACCGGCGCCAGTTTCAATTCATTCTCGTCGACGAATACCAGGACACGAACAAAATCCAGGCCGATCTTGTCGACCTGCTCGCGCACGACCATCGCAATCTGATGGTAGTCGGCGACGACGCGCAATCGATCTACTCCTGGCGCGGCGCGAACTTTCAAAACATTCTCGAATTTCCGAAGCGCTATCCGGATGCGCAGGTGTTCAAGATCGAAATGAACTACCGCAGTGTGCCGGAAATTCTTGGAGGTGGCGAACGCGGCGATCGCTGCAAACGTTCGGCAATTCCGAAAACATTTAAGCGCGACGCGCGAATCAAAGATGCTCAGGCCGGCGTTAGTCGCGCTGAATGATAGCTCGGAACAGGCGCAGTTTGTTGCCCAACGGATTCTCGAGTTGCGCGATGAGAACATTGATCTGAACGACATCGCGGTCCTTTACCGCGCGCATTATCATGCGCTTGAGCTGCAACTGGAGCTTTCGCGCCGGGGCATCCCGTACCAAATCACCAGCGGCATCCGATTCTTCGAACAGGCGCACATCAAAGACGTAACGTCGTTCATCCGTTTCGTAGCCAATCCGCGCGATGAAGTCGCGTTCAATCGAATGGTGAAATTGCTGCCCGGAATCGGCAACCGCACCGCGGAAAATCTGTGGCGCACATGGGAAGCAGGCGTTGTAGCCGCGGGCGACCTGTCCGTCGTAGCCTCGGCAAAGGCGGATGACCGCGGCTTCGAAGGAGAATCAGCGCCAGTCGAGGTCAGCGCGACGAGTCGGGACTACAATTTTGGCGAGCGTCTGCTTGCAATGAACGTCCCGGCAAAATCAAAGAAAATGTGGACACAACTCGCGCACACCCTTGATGAAATCGCACCGGGCGGCCAACCGAATCCGCCATCGGAAATGATCACATCCATCGTGGAAGCGATTTACGACGATTACGCGAAGGTGAACTTCGCTAATTACCAACTTCGCCGCGAAGACCTCGATCAGCTCGCAGCATTCGCTCGCCAATTCAAAGACGTCCATGAATTTCTCTCCCAGTTGGCGTTGATCAGCAATGTCGATGCGGAAGCTGCTCCCGGTCAGACCAACGAGAAGGAAGCTGTCAATCTCTCCAGCGTGCATCAGGCAAAAGGTCTCGAGTTTCATACCGTCTTCGTGATTTGGCTGACCGACGGGATGTTTCCCAGCAGCCGCTCGCTCGATACCCGCGACGCGCTGGAGGAAGAACGGCGCCTATTCTACGTGGCCATCACACGCGCGCGCGACGAACTTTATCTCACCTATCCACACATGCGCCTGAGTGGCGGCTACGGCGATGTTTTCCAACGGCCATCGCGCTTTTTACAAGAGATTCCAAACGGCCTCGTTGAAGACTGGCAAGTGCGGAGAAAATGACGAAATCCGAATGGCGAATGCCGAACGAAGTCCGAATGACAAATGAGGGATAACCTGACCGTCGTTCCGAGCGAAGTCGAGGAATCCCGTGGCGAAACCGATGAGCAATTCCGCGGGATCCTTCGACTGCGCTTCGCTTCGCTCAGGATGACAATCGGTTATTCGGACTTCGTCATTGTTTCGAGCTTCGTCATTCGTCATTCGTCATTCTCTTCATGAATCTGTCGCCCGAAAAGAAGATAGCCGGAATTCTTGTTCCGCTTTTTGCTTTGCGCGGGGAGAACGATCTGGGAATAGGCGATCTCGGCGCATTACGAGAGTTCATTGATTGGACTGCGGAAATCGGATTCAGCCTTGTTCAGCTTCTGCCAATCAACGAAACCGGCGCGGATAACAGTCCATACAATGCCATTAGTGCGATCGCGATCGACCCAACGACTCTGCATCTCGCGCCAGGTTCACCTGAGGATTTAACGCGCAACGATTTCGAGGACTCACTTTCCGATGGCGACCTGGTGGGCCTGCGCCGTGGCCGCGTTAGATATCAGCAGGTCAAAGAACTCAAGCAGCACATTCTCGAAAAGGCGTTTGTGAATTTCTCCGCTCGCGCCGACGAAAAACGACAATCACAATTTAAACAGTTCTGCGAAGACGAGTCATCCTGGTTGCGCGATTACGCATTGTTCCGCTTTCTCATCGAGCAAAACAACGGCAGCGCCGCGTGGGACCAATGGCCGCGACAGCAGCAGACGATCGAAAGCGCTCGTAATTGGCTGCGCAATCTTCCGACGGAAAAGCAATCAGCCGTGACGCGCCGTCTGGATTTCTTCTGTTACGTGCAATGGATCGCACAGCAGCAATGGCGCGACATCAAAGCGCACGCGGAGCAACGCGGCGTGGCGCTGATGGGCGATATTCCGTTCGGCGTCAGTTATTACAGCGCCGATGTTTTCTCGCACCCCGATGAATTTTTGCTCGACTGGTTCGGTGGCGCTCCTCCTGAGCCGCATTTCAAAGACGACGCGTTCACGCAAAAATGGGGCCAAAACTGGGGCGTTCCGCTCTATCGCTGGAGCGCCATGCGCACCAACAATTTTCAATGGTGGCGAGAAAGGGTCCGCGCTACCCGACGGATCTTTCATCTCTTTCGGATCGATCACGTCCAGGGATTTTATCGCGTCTATGCCTTTCCCTGGCGACCCGAGAGGAACAAGGAATTCCTGCCGCTTGATCAACATCAGATGCTCGAACGAACTGGCGGGCGTGCGCCGCATTTCGTTCCACGTCGACGATAACTCACCCGAACACTGCGAGGCGAACAAGCGCGAAGGCGAAGAATATCTGCGCGTCATCATGGACGAAGCCGGCGCAGCGCGTGTCGCCGGGGAAGATCTCGGCGTGGTGCCCCATTACGTGCGGCCCAGTTTGCAATCGCTTGGCATCGCGGGATTCAAAATTCCGCAATGGGAAATCCGCGATGGAATGGTCATTCCTGGGGAAATGTACGAGCGGGTGTCCGTTGCAACGTACGCGACACACGATCACCAGCCACTTGCGGCTTTATGGGAACAGTTACTTGAGCATCAAGACTCCGATACGGAGCGACAAGCGCGCGCTACATTAGAGAAGATCGCGCTGTTTGCCGGCCTGAATTCCAAAATCGATCAGCTCGATTACGAGAAAAATTTTTATCCCGCGGTGATGGACGCGCTTTTTCAGATGTAACTCCTGGATTGCCGTGGTCATGGTCACCGATCTGCTCGCGCGCAAATACCGCTTCAACGTCCCCGGAACAAAGGCGAATTGAATTGGACACGGCGAATTCAGCGCTCGATCGCAAAGCTCCGTTCCAGCCGAAAAGAGCGAGAGCGAATGCAGTTAATTCGAGACTTCCTGGTAAAAACAGGAAGGGCGTAATCCCGATTGGGGAGCGCGGGCGCCTCGCCCGCACATTTTGGCGCCCCGCCGAAATGCCGTCAATTCCAATACGACCGATGCACACATTCGCAAAAGTTCGCGACGGCGAGGGCGCCATCGCCAGCGCGCGAGGCGCGCGCGCTCCCCTAGCCGCTTATGCGCTCTTTTCAATCGGTGCACCGACTTTGTTGCCCCACTCAGTCCACGAACCGTCGTAATTCCGGACGTTGTTAAGGCCTAACAAGTAAGTGAGCACAAACCAAGTGTGACTGGAGCGCTCGCCGATCCGGCAATAGACAACTGTGTCTTTGTCGGGGCTGACGCCGCACTGCTCGAAATAGATCTTTGCCAGTTCCGAGGCTGGCTTGAACGTGGCATCATCGTTTGTGGCCGTTTTCCACGGCATACTCTTTGCCCCGGGAATATGACCGCCGCGCAGCACGCCTTCCTGCGGATACTCGGGCATATGTGTGATCTCGCCTCGGTATTCGCCCGGCGAACGCACGTCGATCAGCGGTTTACCACCTTTACTTTGCGCCAACGCTTCATCGAAGAATGCGCGAATCTCCTTGTCGAAGCGTTTCTTTGGCACCGGATAATTTGTCTCGGCGTAGTTCGGAATATCACGCGTCATCGGGCGGCCTTCCGCTTTCCACTTGTCGCGGCCACCGTTGAGAATTTTCACTTTCTCATGACCAAACAACCGGAAAGCCCAAAGCGCGTAACACGCCCACCAGTTCGCCTTGTCGCCGTAGAAAATGCAAGTGGTGTCCGGCGTAATCCCGTGACGGCTGCAAAGCCGCGCAAATTTTTCCGGTGAAATATAATCGCGAATTACCGGATCCTGAAGATCGGCGCGCCAATCGATGTGTACCGCCCCGGGAATATGCCCGGTGTCATAAAGCAAAATATCCTCATTCGATTCGATGATCCGGATCCCGTCATCCTTAAGATGTTTTTCCAGCCAATCAGTCTCCACCAGCGCTTCCGGATGCGCGTATTCAGTTGGTTGCGTAGCCATGGTGAAATCTCCGCTGGCCCCCGCACGGAGCAAGAGATTTCACTTCGTTAGCTGTGATCACAGAGGCTCTGGGGAGCGCACGCCTCTGGCGTGCTGGCGATCGCATCCTGCGATCGCGAACTTTTCAATCATTTGCACAATTCGCGTTACGCTCGGAATCGAAGTGAAAGTTCGTCGCCGCAGAATGCGGCGACCAGCACGCTACAAGCGTGCGCTCCCCGGAGGGATCATTTCAAAATCGAATCCGCTGGATACGCCACGCCGTTTTTCACGACGGTATCGATATCAGAAGCGCGTGATATGTCGTCCAACGGATTTGAATTGAGAATCACGAGATCGGCAAAACAGCCGTTTTCGAGTTTGCCGATATGCGTGCCGGTTTCGCCGCCGAAAAGTTTCGCCGCGTTCGCCGTGGCGGATTGCAATATCTGCATGGGCGCGAGCCCAGCTTCTTTCATTAACTGAAATTCACGGAAGAGAGCGGGTCCATGAATGGTCCCGATGTTCCCCGCATCAGTTCCAGCCGCGATAGTCACACCGGCATCTTCAAGCTTTTTCAAATTTGGCAGCGCGACATCGTACGTCTTCTTAATCCGATCAAGCGTTGCTTTCGGATCAGCCAACGCGTCCTTAATTCTTTGTGGCAATTTATCCTGCGGAATCTTTGTGACGTCGAGTGACGCGATCACGTCCGGGTTGCCCCATTTTTCTTCCTCTGAAGTGAGATTCAGTTGATGCGAAAACGTTCGGCCGTACCGCTCAAACACCACCAGCGTCGGGCACAAAATGATGTGGCGATCCTTCAATAGCTTCACGAAGGCGTCGTCAATCGGTTTATCAATTACGCTATGGACAAGCACGTCCGCGCCTTCTTCCACTGCTGCGCGTGCAGTCTCGAGCTCGGTCGCGTGCACGGCGACGCGAATTTTGTGCGCGTGACTCTCTTCAACCGTCGCATGCACGATAGGCCGGAAGGCGTCCACGGGATGATCTTTGTCGACGATGTACCAGATTTTCACCAGATCCGGTTTTTGTTCCGCCAGTTTGCGCACGAACTCGCGCGCCTGATCGGGGGTATCGATCTTCACGATTGGTGGATCGCCGAGATCGAGTTTCTCGCGCGAGACGCTTGAGATCAGCGGGCCCGCCACAGCTACGCGCGGCGCTTTCGCAGTTGCGTTGGCCTTCTTGCGGACCTCGAAATTCCACATCGGTCCGCCGACGTCGACCACGCTGGTTATACCGCTGCGAATGTAGCGCGCGAAGACGTCGTCGAGGTGCGATTTAATCCACGCTACTTCGTCTTTGTATGGGCGAACGCCGTTAAAATCAGCGCCGTCCGGTCGGGTGAACAAATCCGCCGATTGAAAAAAGTGGACGTGCGTGTCGATGTAACCCGGCAGAATAAATTTGCCGACGCACGCGACCTGCCTGCCCAGCGTGGCAGCATCTTGTTTGCCCATCGCGACGCGCTCAATCTTGTCGCCATCGATAACGATCGTGGCGTTTGGCAGCACTTTGCCATCGGCCGGATTAATCACCGTCGCACCGATCAGCGAAATTTTTTCCGCGCGGAGCGTCAGAGCTAACAATGAGAACCCGAGTACGACCGCTACTCTAATTTTCATTCCAGAGATTCCTCGACTTCGCTCGGAATGACAAAGGGTTATTCCTTCGAGTCCGGCACCGCTTTCTCCGCTGCTTTGAAGCCGACCTTCGAATGCGTGCCGTCGCAAAACGGTTTCTCGGTGGAAGCGCCACAGCGACAAAGCGCCATTCGTTTTTCGACTGGGAACTTGTTGCCATCCGCATCGATCACTTCCACTTCGCCCGAAACGATGTAAGGGCCGTTCTTGATTGTTTCGATTTTTACCATGGTGGATAATAACGCGCATAACTGATGGGTCGAGCGGCGACGTTCTGGGGAGCGCACGCTTGTAGCGTGCTGGTCGCCGTATTCTACGGCGACGAACTCTGTCTGACTCGATGCGTAACGCGAACTGTCGAAGAGTTCTAAAGTTCGCGATCGCAGAATGCGATCGCCAACACGCCAGAGGCGTGCGCTCCCCAGACCGCTGCTTGCACTGCTCGGAGTTAAACGGAAGCTTGGCCGCTTATGAAAAGTTTTCTCGCAGCACTCCTTTTTATCGGCACCTCGGTGCTCGCGCAAACCCCATCGCAGAAGCATCCATTCACCTTCGAGGACATGATGAAACTGAAGCGCGTCGGCGCGCCCGTGCCGTCGCCGGATGGCAAATGGGTTGTGTTCGATTGCGTAGACGTCGATCTGGAAGCGAACACCAGGATTTCGCATTTGTGGATCGTGCCGGCGAACGGAGGTGAATCGCGGCGCTTAAATCCAACGCAGAATCACGAGGAACGACCGCGGTTTTCACCGGACGGGAAACGCTTGATCTGGACTTCGAAAGCGACTGATCCAACGCAAATCTGGATGTGTGATTTCGATTCGGGAAGCGGAGTCCTGCTCGGAAAGCCGCATCAAGTGACGGAGATCTCAACCGGCGCGGACGGCGGGATCTGGTCGCCCGACGGCAAGAACATCGTATTCGTGTCAGCGGTTTATCCGGATTGCAAGGATGACGCGTGTAACAAGCAACGCGACGAAGAGCTGAAGAAGAGCAAAGTGAAAGCGAAAATCTTCTCGCGATTATTTTATCGGCATTGGACCGCGTTCACCGAATTCAAGCGCGGTCATTTGTTTGTGCTCGACGCGAATGCGCATACCGACGCTGTAGAGTCCGCTGTCCCCAGCGGAGAATCTCCAAATGCGCTGAGGACAGCGCACGCTACAGCAAGAGATCTCACGCCGGGCGATCACGATGTGCCGCCGTTCTCGTTAGGCGGGCAGGACATGTATGCGATTTCGCCCGACGGCCAGGAGGTCGCTTATACGAGCAATATCGACGAGGTCGAAGCGACCAGCACGAACGACGAAATTTTCGTCGTGCCGATCAGCGGAGGCACTGCGAAGAAAATTTCCACCAGTCCCGGCGCCGACACGACGCCGCTCTATTCGCCGGACGGAAAATATCTCGCCTGGCGTTCGCAAGCCCGCGCCGGTTTCGAAGCCGATAAATGGCGACTCTTTCTGCAAAATCGACAATCGGGGGAGACGCGCGACTTGACGGAGAAATTTGATCGATCGGTTGGCAGTTACGTGTGGAGCACGCCCGCAGGAGACCTGCTGTTTTTCTCGTCGAAACCTGCGGGCAAGCGGTATTCGGTCAAATTGCGCCCGACATGTTAAGCGAGGGAAAAAGTGCCGTCGTAATTCCAGCGTTTGGCAAGCCCGAAGGGAACGTCGACGTAAATGAAGGTCAGATGGATGACTTAGTAGCTACTTCGGACGGTCTTTATTACACGAGGAATTTTGCGTCGTTGCCTAACGAGATTTGGCGAGGGCGGTGGAGTCTGGAAGCCAATGAACGCCAGCCGAAACAGATAACACATATGAACGACGCTCTTTTGTCGCAAATCGACATGCAGCCGTTGGAGTCGTTCACATTTAAAGGCGCGAATGACGAAGAGGTGCAGGGATTCATGGTTAAGCCGCCGGGATTCGATCCGAACAAGAAATATCCACTGAAATTTTTGATCCACGGCGGCCCTCAAGGGGCGTGGGGAAACGATTGGACGTATCGCTGGAACGCGGAGTTGTTCGCGGCGACGGGAAATTACGTGGTGGTGATGATCAATTTCCACGGCTCGACCGGTTACGGGCAGAAGTTTACCGATTCGATCAGCGGCGACTGGGGCGGCGCGCCGTATATCGATCTAATGAAGGGACTCGATTACGTGGAAAAGACGTACCCGTTCATCGACAAGAACCGCGAGGCGGCGCTGGGCGCGAGCTATGGCGGTTACATGGCTAATTGGATCCTCGGCCACACGAACCGGTTCAAATGCATCGTGTCGCACGATGGCATGTTTAATACAGAGTCCGCGTACGGCACGACCGAAGAACTTTGGTTTCCGGAATGGGAGTTCAAAGGGCCGCCGTGGAAGAACCGCGAGATGTACCGGAAATTTTCACCGCACTTGTTCGCCGACAAATTCAAAACGCCAACGCTGGTGGTCCACGGACAGAACGACTATCGGCTCGATGTGAGCGAAGGATTTCAACTCTTCACGACGCTGCAGCGATTGGGGATTCCGTCCAAGATGTTGTATTTCCCCGACGAAGGACACTGGGTGCTCAAGCCGCAGAATTCGCGGTTGTGGTACAAAACGGTGAACGACTGGGTCGATCAGTGGTGCAAGCCGTAACCGGAAGACAAGCTTCCAGCTTGTCTAGGCCGATGAGCATCCCTGCTCATGGAAGGCGGCAGGCTAGAAAGCCTGCCAGTGCGTCAGGCAAGATGCCTAACTTCCAAAGCAGGCACTCCAGTCGCTTGACTTTTTGCGCATGTTGCGCATTAAAACGCTTCGAGAATTTATGGAACGTTTCTTTTTCAAGCTTTTGTACGGAGTTCTCTCATTTGGGCTCGTTTTATTCGTCACTGGATGCGGCGAAGATCCGCGCTATTCGGGCAACACCCAGTATGTGGGCGGCGGCGTTTATGGCGCCGAGCAGGGTGGTGGTGGTCCACCCCGCGACACCGTCTCGTATTGGGACGGCGATCACGCCAACGGAAGCCCGTCCATTAAGATTAGTCTCGGCGAACAGCGCGCATATTTTTACAAGGGCGGCGAGCTGGTGGGTGTTTCGCAATTGTCGACGGGCCGGGAAGGTAAGAACACGTCGCCGGGCAAGTATCGAATCATCGGAAAAGATGTGAATCACGCTTCGAGTCTCTACGGTGATTATGTGGACGACGCGGGGAACGTGGTGATGCCTAACATCGAGCTGGGTAAGGATCCGAAACCGCCCGGCACTCATTATAAAGGCGCGTCCATGCCCTACTACATGAAAATCTCTCCCGGCTTCGGCCTGCACGCCGGTTATCTTCCCGGTTATCCCGCGTCGCACGGCTGTATCCGCATGCCTGAATTCATGGCGGAAGATTTCTTCCGGTCCGTCTCAGTCGGCACGCCGGTCACGATTACGAACTAGGTTCAGATTTATTGTAGGGACGACGTTGTCGTGCCCGGGGAAGCTGTCAGCTTCCCCTACAGGATGCAGGCGACCACATCCAGCGCGACCGCCTGCTGCGAACGCCGTTGTATCCAAGCTTGCAGAAAATTCCCGCTCACTTCATTCTGATGATCCCGCACGAGTAATATGATCGTAATCACACAACCCAACGCCACCGAGGAACAGATCCAGCGGATCATCACGCGTGTACGGGAATTTGGGCTCGAGGCGCAAATCAGCAGGGGGGCGTCGCGCGTGATTATCGGCGTCATCGGGCCTGAGGCGCTGCTTCGGGAAAAGGCAATCGCAGCGATGCATGGTGTGGAAGCGATCGTGCCCGTGCTGAAGCCTTACAAACTTGCGGCGCGCGATTCCCGCGGTGCTTCCTCCGTGCCGATTGGGGACGTGCGGCTGGGCGAACACGAGGACGTGGTTCTGATTTGCGGGCCGTGCTCGGTTGAAAGCAAAGAACAGATTTTGTCCATCGCGACGATCGTGAAAGAATCGGGTGCAAGGATTCTGCGCGGCGGCGCATTCAAACCGCGCACGTCACCGTACAGTTTTCAGGGATTGCGCGAAGAGGGACTTCGGTTCCTCGCCGAAGCGCGCGCGAAGACTGGCCTGCCTGTGGTGACGGAAGTCATGGACCCGCGCGATCTACCGATGATCGAAAAATATGCGGATTGCCTTCAGGTCGGCACGCGCAATATGCACAATTTTTCGCTCTTGAAGGAGGTAGGCCGCAGCAGCCTTCCCGTGCTGCTAAAGCGGGGCTTTAGCGCGACGATCTATGATTTGATCATGAGCGCTGAATATATTCTGAACGAGGGCAACTCAAATGTGATCCTGTGTGAGCGCGGCATTCGCACGTTCGATAACTCTGCGCGTTACACGCTCGATTTAAGTGCTGTTCCGATTTTGAAATCGAAAACGCATTTGCCAGTGATCGTCGATCCCACGCATGCTCTCGGTCTCCGCGAGTTCGTGCCGCAAATGTCTCTCGCTGCTGTCGCTGCCGGCGCGGATGCGCTGATGATTGAAGTGCATGATTCTCCGGAGCAAGCAAAGAGCGACGGAAACCAGGCGCTCACGCCGGAGATCTTCGCCGAGATCATCCCGCGGCTGCGCGCAGTCGCCGCAGCGGTTGGCCGCGAAATGTAGCAACTCCGCTTCGCGCGATTAGTTGCCAACGCGTTGAGGACAACGCGTTCCACCCTGGTGGATCGGCTTCTCCTGAAGACGATGCCATTATGAAATCGCCGTAGGCGCAAGAAACACGGTCCTGTAGAGTCCCTGTCCTCAGCGGATTTTTATTTCGCACTGCAATTCTGCGCTGAGGACAGCGCGCGCTACAGCCAGCTACAATTCTGCCTGATTTGGCGTAAAGTTTGCGGTGGAAAAATCAGCGGAACTTTTGGAGCGCGTCGCAACGAGCGAGGCAATCGCGCGCAAGCTCGATGCGATGCAACGGGCCCGATGGCCCGTGCAGATTTTCCCATGTGATCCAGCCGGCTCAGCCGTTTCTGACTGCGGTAGTCGCAAATGCCTGTCACGGTCGTCGGCTCGATGAACAGGACGCTGCTGCTTCCACAATTTGGGTCCTCTGCCCCAGCGTTCACTCGCAGGAAGCGTTTTACGAAAGCTTTCTCAACTGGCAGCCAGATGCGCTATTCCTGCCGGAAGCAGAGCTGAGCGGGATTGAAAATGTCTTGCCCGACCCGGAAATCACAGCGGAACGGCTGGCGTTGTTTTTGCAAATCGAGCGCGACACGGGTCGACGCATTATTGTGGCGACACGCGCAAGTCTCGATCAGGCTGCGCCGAAACGCGGAAGCCTTGAATCTGCGGTTGTTCAACTCCGGCGCGGAGCAATCGCGGAGATGGAAGAGTTTCTCGAACGACTCGCGGCAAGCGGTTATGAACGCGTCTCACAAGTCACCACTCGTGGGCAGTTCGCTGTCCGCGGCGGGATTGTCGATCTTTATTCGTGGCACGCGCCGTTGCCGTTTCGATTGGAATTTTTCGGCGACCAAATCGAATCGCTGCGCGAGTTCGATATCGACACGCAAACGTCGGTGCGCGATTTGCGCTCGATCGATATTCTGCTGAATCAAGGAGAGGCGGACCAAAGCGACAACGTTCGCGACTATATTCGCGAGCGCGATCTGATCATCGATATCGAGCCCGCTGAAGACTCGACGGCTTTGGGGAGCGCGGGCGCCTCGTCCGCAGTGGCACGCGCCCCGCGGGCCATCGGGAAGGTTTTTGGCGAGGCGCCAAAAACAGCGGGCGAGGGCGCACGCGCTCCCCAAATAATTTCAAACGCGCATGTCCAAATCAGCGAAGGCTGGATCGAAACTGGTCCGGAAGATTTCAGCGGCGCGTTCCAGGATTGTGAGATTGGAGAGTTCGGCGCCGGTGATCTCGTGCTCGCTGAAGCCAAACGTGCGCAGTTCGTCGAACGCTTGAAAGAATGGCGCACGAACAACTCCAGAATCGTAATTTATTTTCAGACTGAAGGCGAGATCGAGAGGTTCCGCGAAATCATGGAGGGAACGGTTGAGGGAATCGATTTCATCGAGGGCTCGCTCGCGCGCGGATTTTGTTTTCCACCGGCCAATCTCGTCGTTCTCTCGGCCGCAGAGTTGTTCGGACGCTTCGCAGTGCATCCTAGAAGGCTTTTGCGGCTGCGTCGTGCCGAACGTCACCGGGCCCAAATCGATTTCAGCGAACTCGCCGAAGGCGATTTGGTCGTCCATCTGGAGCACGGTATCGGAAGATTCCTGGGTCTGGTGAAAGTTGGTAGGGCGCGACCGCCGGGCGCGCCGGAACTGACGGACGGCCTCCCGCAGCTGCGGGATCCCTACCAAGACGAACAACAGGAAGTCCTCGCAATTGAGTTCGACGACGAAGCGAAACTGTATGTGCCGCTTGAGCAAGCTTATCTCGTTTCCCGTTACGTCGGCGCAGGGAAAAGATCGCCACAGCTCAGCTCGCTCGGCGATGGCAAATGGGGCCGCGCAAAAATCAAAGCCGCGGCATCCATTTTTGATTATGCGGGCAAAATGCTCGCGATCCAGGCGGAGCGGCAAATGCAATCCGGCTACGCGTTTACGCCGGACACAAAATGGCAGGCCGAATTTGAACGTTCATTCCCGTTCCGGGAAACGCCGGACCAAATGAAGGCAATCATCGACACGAAGATCGACATGGAACGGCCACGTCCGATGGATCGCCTGATTTGCGGCGACGTTGGTTTCGGTAAAACGGAAGTCGCAGTGCGGGCCGCATTCAAGGCTGTGATGGAGGGGAAGCAAGTGGCCGTGCTCGCGCCGACTACCATTCTTGCTCAGCAACATTTTGAAGTGTTCCGGCAACGCATGCTCGAATATCCGGTGCGGATTGAAATGCTCAGCCGATTTCGTTCGCACTCGGAACAGAAAAAAGTGCTGAAATTGCTGCGCGAAGGCGGTGTCGATATCGTCATCGGCACGCACCGTCTCATTTCCGGCGACGTCGTCTTCAAAGACCTCGGCCTGGTCGTGATTGATGAGGAACAGCGGTTCGGTGTTCTGCACAAGGAGAAGTTCAAAGAGCTTTTTAAGCTCGTCGATGTGCTAACACTTTCCGCCACACCGATCCCACGCACGCTCTATCTTTCATTGGTGGGCGTGAAAGACATGTCCACGATCGAGACTCCCCCGCTCAATCGTTTGCCAGTCGAAACAGTGGTGTCGGCGTACGATGAACGGATCATTCGCGCCGCGATTGATCGCGAACTGGAACGGCAGGGCCAGGTGTTCTTTTTGCATAACCGCGTCGCGAGCATCGAGCGAGTGCGCGACCGGATCATGGATCTTTGTCCGCAGGCCAGAATGGAAATTGGCCACGGTCAGATGGATGCAGACGAACTGGAAGCTGTGATGGCGCGTTTTATCGCCGGGAAAACAGACGTGCTCGTTTGCACGACGATCATCGAAAGCGGCCTCGATATTCCGAATGCAAACACGATCATCATTGATCGCGCGGATCAATTCGGCCTGGCGGATTTGTATCAATTGCGGGGCCGCGTCGGCCGGGCCGAACACAAGGCGTATGCTTATCTGCTTCTACCACGCGAAATGATGACAGTCGGCGCCGCGCGCAAGCGGATCAGTGCGATCAAGCAATACAGCTCGTTAGGCGCCGGTTTTCGCATCGCCATGCGGGATTTGGAGATTCGAGGCGCGGGCAGCATTCTGGGCACCGCGCAGAGCGGCCACATCATTGCGGTGGGTTTCGATTTGTATTGTCAGTTGCTCAAGCAGGCAGTGGCGCAGTTGAAGGGACAAAAAACAGGACTCCGGGTGGATGTGGATGTTCGCCTTGACTTTGTAGTGACAAACGAAGCGGAGTTCATCCCGCCAAGGAACGACGGCTTCCCAGCTGTCGAGTCAACCCTGACGGCTCGGAAGCCGTCACTCCCTGAATGCATTCCCGCGTTCATTCCGGTTGCCTACGTAAGCGATCCCGCGATGCGCATACGTTCGTACCGCGAAATTGCGGAGATCACGTCGCGCGAGCAAATTGAACAACTGCGCCAAGATTGGCGCGATCGTTTCGGAGCGTTCCCGCCTGCCGTTGACAATTTGTTTCGACTGGTCGAGATCAAACTTGCCGCGGCGGAATCAGGGGTCAGCCGTGTGGAAGTACGCGACCGGAAACTGATGTTGACGCGGCATGGGGATTTTATACTTGTCGCGGGCAAATTCCCCCGTTTAGTTGGATCGAAAATCGATCAACACCTCCTGGAAGTTGTCGAGCTGATCAAGAAATTATGAGTAGTTTCACACGTTCATTTGTGGCCGTTTTGCTGGCGGTCGGTGCACTCGTTCAAGTTTTTCTCGAGTCCGCCGAAACAGAACCCACAGTGGTGGACGGCATTGCTGCCATTGTAAATGGCGAGGTCATTACCTATTCGCAAGTGCGCGCACTATCTGCGCCACAGGAACGCCTCATGCGGCAGCAGTACACCGGGGAGGAACTAGTGAAAAAATTGACGGAGCTACGCCAACTCTCAGTAAAAGATCTAATCGACCGGCGGCTCGTGATTCAGGCGTTCAAAAAAGAAAGCTTCGAAATTCCTGATCACATTGTGGATCAGCGAGTCCAACAGATCATTAAGGAAGCCTTTGGTGGCGACCGCAACACGTTTGTCAAAACGCTTGAGGCGCAAAATTACACGTTGGGCGAGTTCAAACAGAAAGAGATGGAAAAAATCATCGTGGGAGCGATGCGCAGCAAAAACGTAAAGACGAACTCCGTTGTTTCGCCTACAAAGATCGACGATTACTACAGGAAACATCGCGACGAATTTACGTCCAAGGAGCAGATTAAATTGCGAATGATTATGGTTTCCGGCCATAAAGATACCGCGAGCGCGCCAGCGCAAAAAGAGCTCGCCGAAGAAGTGCTAGGGAAGCTCGCCAGTGGCGCAGAGTTCGAACAGATGGCGCAAGTGTATTCCGAGGACAGCACGAAGGACAATGGCGGCGATTGGGGGTGGATCGAGCGCAAAACTCTGGCGGAGCCGCTGGAAAAATTCGCCTTCAACATGCCCGTGGGCAGAGTCAGCAACATCGTCGATTACGCCGGCAATTATTACATCCTGAAGGTTGAGGATAAACACGGCGGCAGCACAAAATCTCTCAACGAAGTTCGCGCCGATATCGAGAAGAAACTGGTACAGGAAGAAGCCCAGCAACTTCAGGAGCGCTGGATCGCCAGTCTGCGGCAGAAAGCTTATATCAAGACGTTCTAACGCATTCCGCATTTCCTTTTTTCTTCTTTTTCCGGTTACTCTTCGTCTTTTTCTTTTTGATCTAATCCTGTTCGTGCCGATCGAACAAATTCGATTACGATCACGAGCATGAGCACGCCAAAACTGCGCATTGGCATCACACTTGGCGATTGCGCCGGGATCGGACCGGAGATTGTCGAGCTCGCTTTAAAATCGGGGCGCGTTCCCGATTGCAACGACTACGTGGTCCTTGGCCGGCAACCAAATTGTAAACCGGGCGAACCGACGCAGGAAACTGCGCGCGCTGCCGCAGTTGCGCTTGAAGAAGCCGTAACGCTCGCCCGTCGCGGCGAACTCGAGGCCATCGTGACCGGGCCCGTTCACAAGGCCCGAATGTATGACGTAGGATTCAGGTTTCCGGGGCAAACGGAATTTTTCGCGGAGCGCTGCGGCGTCAAAGATTTCGCGATGTGTTTGACCGGCGGAAAACTCACCGTTGCGCTCGTCACTGCACATGTTCCCCTGCGCAAAATCGCGGGGGCGCTCAAGCAGTCAGAAATAGTCCGTGTCGGCTTATTGCTCGAGGAGTTTGTGCGCACGCGCGGCAAAAATGCTTCCCGCATTGCCGTTGCCGGGCTCAATCCTCATGCTGGCGAATCCGGCAAACTGGGTGTTGAAGAAATTGAAATCATTGCGCCGGCTATTGAAGCGTTAAACTCGTCACTGTTCCCTCGTCCCTCGTCACTCGTTTTCATCGGTCCGGTTTCTTCTGACACCGTTTTCCACCGAGCGGTTGAAGGCGAATTCGACGCGGTACTTTGCATGTACCACGATCAAGGACTGATCCCGTTGAAGCTTCACGCATTCCACAGCGGCGTGAACGTAACGCTCGGGCTACCGTTTCCTCGCACCAGTCCCGACCATGGCACTGCATTTGAAATTGCGGGCAAAGGCATCGCGCGCCCCGACAGCATGATCGCCGCGATTAATCTCGCGGTTGAGCTAACAGGATGTCATGTCGAGCAGAGCCGAGGCATCTCTGGCAAATAATGACAAAGCTCGAATGTCGAAGCTCGAAGGAAATCCGAATGTTCAAATGACGAAGCGCTATCCGATACGATTTTTCCTAATTCGGATTTCGTCATTCCTTCGTCATTCGTCATTTGGATTTCGTCATTGCCTTGATCTTCCGCGAGCATGAGCACGAGCACGATTACGAAGTATGCATCCGTCTTCAACATCGGGCTCCAGAACACGTTTGTGTATCGCTGGAATTATTTCCTGCGCGCGCTGTTCGGGCTAATACCGCTCGCTGGCACGGTGTTTCTTTGGGCGGCCGTGTTCAAGGAGCGTGGCGGCGGGCTGCACGGCTACGATTACGGCTCGATGATTTATTACTATTTGCTCACGATTCTGGTCAGCAACCTCGTCGTCCCAGCAGAGGACGAATGGCAAATAGCCGCCGACATTCGGGAAGGCCAGATCAATGCGCTGCTCACCAAGCCGATGAGTTATCTCGCGTACCGTACCAGCATTTTTTTGAGTGGCCGTCTCGTTTACAGCTTCGTCACTCTGCCGCCGATCGTGGTGATCTTCATTTATTTCCGCGAATACGTCGTGCTGCCAAACGATCCGCTGGTGTACGTGTTAGCGGCGATCTCGACGGTGATGGCCGCGTTCATTCAATTCTTCATCACCTACAGTCTGGCGATGTTTGCTTTCTGGATTTTGGAAATCTCCACCATCGTGTTCATCGTGTATTCGTTCGAATATTTCCTCGGCGGTCAGATGTTTCCGATCGACATCATGCCGGCCGCCGTCCAAGCGGTGATGAAATGGCTGCCGTTTTATTACGAACTGTTTTGTCCGGTGGCGATCTTTCTCGGCCGGTTAAAAGGAGCAGACCTTGCGCAGGCGCTGGCCATCCAAACCGGCTGGCTCCTGCTCGCGTGGATGTGGGCGCGGTTCATGTGGAAACGCGGCCTCGGCCATTATCAGGCCGTGGGTGGGTAGCGCACGCGTCCGCGTGCTGGCGAGCGCGTCCTTGCGCTCGCGGACTTTTCCTTTCACTTCCATTGCTCCCAGCGGACGGCGTTCAATGAAAGACTGTTTCGGCGCGACGCCGAAACCAGCACGCGAGACGCGTGCGCTACCCGAAAATTTCGCTACTCTCAACGCCGTGGCGCGATTACACGAGTATCAAGGCAAAGCCATTCTCGCTGCGAACGGATTTAAAATCCCGCGCGGACGAGCCGCATCGACCGCCGACGAAGCTGTCGGCGGCTGCGAAGGAATTGGGCAGCGAAGTTGTCGTGAAGATTCAAGCCTGGACTACAGGACGCGCAGGGATTGGCGGAGTCGCCTTCGCCAAAAAATCAGAGGATGTGCGTGCGCACGCCGAGCGGATGTTGGCGATGAAAGTGGGCCAGTTTCCAGTCGAAGCTGTGCTGGTGGAAGAAAAGATCGATATCGATCGCGAGTTTTTTCTGTCGTTCGCGATCGATGACGCCGTCCGCGCGCCAATGATCATTTTCGCCGCCGGCGGCGGCACAGGGATCGAAGAGCGCGCCGGCGCCACGCGAAGAATTCCATGTCACGTGAATGGCGGACCGTTGAATTCAGCAGTTGATGAAGCCGTGGCGTCGTGCGGACTTTCAGCGAAAAATGCGAAGCAGCTGAATGAGTCAATCCGAAAATTGTTTGCCGCCGCGCGCAGCGTAGAAGCGCGTTCGTTGGAGATCAATCCATTGGTGCTGACCAGAACCGGCGAGTTCGTCGCGGCTGATTGCCGGATCACGATTGATGATTACGCCGTCGCGCGGCATCCCGAACTCAAGATCGAGATTGCGCGTGAGTTCGATCATCCGCCCACGGCTCTCGAGCAGGTCGCTTACGCCGTCGAACAAAACGATCATCGGGGAACATTCTATTTCGCCCAGTTGGCAACGGCCGCTCCAAAAGAATCCAAGGGACTCGTCGGGTTTCACGGCGCAGGCGGTGGCGGCTCGATGATGTCGATGGATGCCATCGTGAATGCTGGGTTTACGATCGCTAATTTCACCGATACAAGCGGCAATCCATCTGCATCAAAAGTGTATCGCGCGGCGCGAATCATTCTGGCCCAACCCGATCTGGTGGGCTATTTCGGCTCCGGCTCGGGCGTTGCGAGTCAGGAACAATTCTGGTCCGCTTACGGTTTGGCGAAGGCGTTTTGGGAACTCGATCTCGACATCCCCGCAGTGATTCGTCTTGGCGGCAACACCGAAGATCGCGCTGTGGAGATCTTGCATCGCATGTCGAAGCTCTTGCGTGCGCCGGTCGAAGGCTATCGCAAAACCGACACGCCCGCATTCATCGCCGCGCGTTTTTCGGAACTGGTCGCCGACGCTGGCGGCAAAAAATGGAAACCGCGCACGCCGCGACTGCCAAAATTTGTCGAGGATCCATCCGCCATAAGGCTCGAGGTAAAAAATGGCCATGTCTGGATCGACAACGCACGTTGGGCGGAGATGCGTGCCGCAGTTGAAGCGCATTCAGGCGGATTAATCATAGATCGCGATGGCGCTCCGGTAGCAGCATTGCCGAATGAAGAGTTCGCTACCAAAGATTCCGAACTGCTCGCCTGCGACGTCGAATGCCGCCTCGCCGGCATCGAAGGTTTCTACCTGGAGCTTGAGATTCCGGGATTGGATGAACTGATCGGAGGCAGTCGCTAAATGGCGATTTTGATCGACGAGAAAAAGCGCGTGCTGGTGCAGGGAATCACTGGGCGCGAAGGGCGGGCGCGCACGCGGTTAATGCGCGAGTACGGCACGAACGTGGTCGGAGGAGTCACGCCAGGCAAAGGTGGACAGAGCGTGCTTGGCGTGCCGGTATTCAACACGCCGCAGGAAGCGGTGAATTCGTTAGGCAATATCGACGTCTCGGTCGTCTTTGTGCCTGCGGCCGGCGTAAAGGACGCTGCGATCTCGGCGATTGAAGCAGGGATCAAACTCGCCGTGCTTGTGCCCGATCGCGTGCCGGTGTGGGACGCGATGGAGATCGCCGCGGCGGCGAAAGCGAATAGCGCGACGTTTCTCGGACCGAACACACTCGGGGCGCTGAGTCCTGGTAAGGGGGTCGTGGGCATGATCGGCGGTCGCGCGGAAAGTGCGCGTCAATGGTTTAAGCCCGGTGTGCCGAAAGGCGTCGGTGTGATCAGTCGTTCAGGCGGGATGGCGTCGAGCACTGGCTATTATCTCGGGCAAGCAGGCGTGCGAATTTCAAGCATCGTGCACATCGGCGGGGACGCTGTGATTGGAATTCGTCTGCCCGATGCGGCAGTGATGTTCGAAGCCGATCCGCTGACCGAAGCGATCGTGATTTTCGGCGAAATCGGTTCGTCCCAGGAGGAGGAATTGTCGCAACTGATCGCCGATCGAAAGATCACCAAGCCTGTAGTCGCTTACATTGGTGGCAAAGCGGCGCGCGAAGGCACGCGCTTCAGTCATGCGGGTGCGATCATCGAAGGCGGCCGCGGCACGCATGCCGGCAAAGTGAAAGCGCTGCGCGAAGCGGGCGCGACCGTGGTTGACGCATTTGGCGAATTGCCGGAGTGCGGTCGTGACAATTCTGAAGCAAATCAAAGGACAAAGTCTCATGAGCGAAGCCGACAAAAAAGCCGTGTGGAACAGCGGCATTACGCGAATCCAACCTAACAAAGTCGCGGTGCGCGGCTACGACATCGCGGAATTAATGGGACACGTCTCCTTTGGCGCGGCGGTTTATTTAATCTTAGACCGGCGAATCTGCCATCGCCGGCTGTCGCGCGTTTGATGGACGCAATTTTAGTCTCATCGATTGATCACGGCGCGACGCCTCCCAGCGCGTTGAGTGCGCGCACCGTTGCGTCTACTGGCGCGACCTTAAGCGCATCCGTCGCGGCCGGATCATGTCGATCAATCGACACCACGGCGGCGCAATTGAAGATTGCGCGCGGCAACTCAAAGCAATCGCCGATCGCGCCGCGCGCGACTCTATTTCCCTGGAAGAGGCAGCGACCCGCACGCTTCGCGACGATGAGCGAAGCAGGTGAGCGCATGTCCGGGTTTGGTCATCGCGTGCACACCAAGGATCCGCGCACTGCGCGTTTGTTCGAACTCGCGCGCGAGGCCGGCGTGGACGGCGTGCACATGCAGGCGGCGCGCGCGGTTGAGAAAGCGTTTGCCGACGCGAAAAAATCGCTCCCCATCAATGTAGACGGCGCGATCGGCGCTATTCTCGCCGATCTGGGAATGAATCCCGCAGCATTCAACGGCATTTTCATGATCGCCCGCACGCCCGGACTTATCGCGCACGTCATCGAAGAACAAACTCGCGAAAAACCGATGCGCCGGATCGATCCGGTTAATCACGGATATGATGGGCCGTCACCACCGGACCATTTCCGACATTGATCCGTCGTAAGAAGTCTCTCGCGACGAAAAAGATTGATTCTTAAGGCAGTTTGCACCTAAGAATCGCGGCAGCCTAACAAGGCTCCACAATGTCCACATGCTCCACCCATGAAAAAGAAATCCACTTCGCAATCTGCCTTCTTTAACCTTCGCGTCTTACTTGGTTTAGTTCTTGCCCTTGCCGGCGTATTTATCGCGCTACTCGGCTTCGGCGCGTTCTCAAATGCCTCCGCACAGGCAAACGCAACGCAAGAGCCCAACAGCGCAGCAATTCGGCCAAACGACTGTGATCTCACGCGTTGCACAGCGATTTGTCGACGGCCGCTGCGCGAACAGCCAATGATCTGGCCGCCAATCGAGGCTGAACATGAAGCGAATCCGAATCCCAAAATACCGCTTCAACATCAGGATGGACCGGATCCGGTGATCCAAAGCAGTTTCTGGCAGCGAATGATAAACACGCCGGCTATTCCTAGTCCGATTCTGAATTGGGATGGCATTATTTATCCAGGTGTGGGTTGCAATTGCGCCCCGCCCGATCCCGATGGCGAAGTGGGAAAAACTCAATACCTGCAGATGGTCAACGAAGGCATGCAGGTTTTTGATAAAGTCAGCGGTGCATCAGTGTTTGGTCCGGTTGCGATCACTTCAATTTGGTCCGGCTTTGGCGGTGCCTGCCAGAATGGTGGCAACGGTGATCCGATAGTCGTGTACGATCAGCTCGCCGATCGTTGGATCATTAGTCAATTCGCAACACCAAGTGGCGCTAGTGTTCCGCAAGACGAGTGCGTCGCCATTTCCCAAACAGGCGACGCAACCGGCGCCTGGTATCGCTACGATTTTCATCTCACCAGCAACTTCCTCGATTACCCCAAGCTAGGCGTGTGGCCGGACGGCTATTACATGTCAGCAAATGTGTTTAACACCCAGGGCACGTCCTTTCTCGGCCCTCAGGCTTTCGTATTTGATAGAGTCAAAATGTTAGCAGGCGATCCTACCGCTACCAGCCAAACGACAGGGATTACGGGCGGATCCGGTGAAGCGTCTTTTCTACCGACTGATCTGGATGGTTTTATTCCACCGGCGACCGGTGATCCGAACCACTTCGTATCATTCCCTCAGGGTAGCCCGCTGATTTACAAGGTGCGAGCTTACCATGTAGATTTCACCACCCCGGCGAACTCCACCTTTACTCTCGAGGCAAGTGTAAGTGCAGCGTCATTTACTTCACTTTGCTCTTCCACACGCAATTGCGTACCTCAACTTGGCACGAGCTCGGGGCTCGATGCGATTGCCGACCGCATGATGTTCCGAAATGCTTATCGCCGTTTCTCCGACGGCCATGAGTCGCTGCTCGATAACTACACAGTGAGCGCTAATTCAGTCGCAGGCGTCCGTTGGATCGAATTGCGTCGGACGCAACCTGGAAACTGGGGAGTCTTTCAGCAGAGCACCTACCAGCCCGATACCACCTGGCGGTGGATGGGAAGCATTGCCTCGGACAATCAGGGAAATATTGCGCTTGGGTTTAGCGCATCCAGCAGTTCGATCAATCCACAAATCCGCTACGCAGGACGGCTGACAAGCGATCCATTGAATACGTTGTCAGGCGAACAACATCTCTTCGATGGAACGGGGAGCCAAAGTGGTACATCGAATCGCTGGGGTGATTACAGCGATATCACAGTCGATCCGGTCGACGATTGCACGTTTTATTACACGAACGAATACTACACCACCACGACCAGCTTTAGCTGGCGCACGCGTATCGGTTACTTCAGGTTTGCCCAGTGCACCGCGCCGCTAAAAGGCACAGCGCATTTTGCCGTGACTGCTTGTAGCGGAGGTGCAGCCATTGCTAACGCATCAGTAACGATCGACAGCAGGCCTTACGGCGCAACGCTATCCAATGGCACTTACGACGCAGTATTAACGCCGGGGTCGCACAGTTATTCCGTCTCTAAAGCCGGTGTTGGGACGCAAACTGGAAACGTCACCATCACCAACGGCCAAACGACCAACGTAAATGTCTGTCTGGGGAGCAGTCCCAGTCCGACACCGACACCAACCTCGACGCCTACGGCTACAGCAACCGCCACGGCAACTGCAACCGCGACGCTACAGCGACTGCGACAGCCACAGCAACAGCCACGCCTACAGCAACTATCGCTCCTAGCCCAACTCCTACTGCAACTGCTACCGCTACAGCGACAGCGACGGCAACGCAACGCGACTGCCACGGCTACGGCAACTGTAGTTCCGAGCGCAACTCCTACAGCTACAGCTACAGCTACAGCTGCTACGTTCACGCCTACGGCCACAGCCACATTCACGCCTACCCCAACGCCGACAGCAACAGCAACACCGACAGCAACGGCAACGGCAACTCCCACACCGGCCCAAATCACGTTGACTGCGCGGGGCTACCTAGTAAACGGGCGACGGAGAGCGGACTTGTCCTGGAGCGGCGCGACTTCGAATCAGGTCGACGTCTACCGTAACGGCGCGTTGATCATTACCACTAGGAACGACGGTTTCTACACCGATAAGATCGGTGGCCGTCCGCCTGGCACCTTTACGTATAGAGTTTGCCAAACAGGCACTCAAACGTGTTCAAATAACGCGACGGTAACATTTTAACGCTCGCGTGATATCGCTACCGTGATTTCCGATCGGTATCGGCGATCACTATTCGGCTGCACAGCCGTCGTCGGACGAACTGTAGCCACGCAGGGCAAGTCGTAAGAGTGCGTTTCCGGCTGAGATGCTACCGACGCCAAATCCAAAATTCACGTAAAAGTAAAATAATCATTTGACACAATTCGTCTGTCTCAGGTAGGGTTCCGGCCCATCTCTGTTTCACCGGAGAAGGAAACAACTCCACTTCATTCATGAAAAAAAAATCCACTTCAAAATCTGCCTTCTTTAACCTTCGCATTTTAACTGCTTCTGTGCTTTGCCTGCTTGGCATCGCTGTGGCCCTATTCGCCCAGGGAAATCGCACAAAGCCCGTCCAACAAACCAATCGATCCGGTGCAAACCAGGACGCTCCGGGCACACAGACGCCAGAGGTCGTACAGATGGTCGGTCCGGTCCGGCTCGACCAGGACTTGCGAAACCTTCCTTACATCGCCCCGAAGGGAGAGTTCGAGGAGAGACGGCTGATGCGTTACCCACACAACGGGACAGATCAAACGAACCCCGCTTCCAGAAATGGGACCGCCGCCGCGAAATACGTCCAGAACCTGCTCAAAAATATCTGGCGGCCGACGCCGACGATGCCAGGGCCACTGTTCACATTCGAGGGGAATCCCGACACCTGCGGTTGTCAACCGAGTGACAGCGAGGGGGACGTCGGCCCGAATCATTACATTGAAGCGATCAATGAAAACATCAAGATCTATGACAAAAGCGGTAATACCCTTTCGGGCCCAACCAGTTTCAATTCATTCTTTTCCGGATTGACAGGAACTCCTTGCACCAGCGCGAACGACGGAGATCCTTATGTTCTCTATGATTGGGCCGCTGACCGGTGGATGATCAGCGATTTCGCCTTTCCCTCCTTTCCCGGCACTTCATTCTGGCAGTGCATTGGTGTTTCTCAGACCAACGACCCGGTTAGCGGCGGGTGGTTCCTATATGCCATACAGGTTGATCCGGCAAATCCAAGCTACCTCGGCGATTATCCCAAGTTCGCCTTGTGGAACTCTGGCGGAACCCCAGCTCAAAACGCCTATTTCTTCACGGTCAACACGTTTAGCAGCCCGACTACCTTCAACGGCGTCCATGTTTATGCTCTTGACCGCGCCAGCATGCTCACCGGCGGTCCCGCCAATGCGATCAGCTTTGGACTCACCGCAACCGATGTGGGTGCTTCCTATAGCTTCGTCGCCGCGACCGGGAAACCCATCGGCGACCCGCCGCCTGCGGGAAGGAATGAAATGGTGCTGGCGATCGATAGCCCGTCCACTGGCGGTGTAACCTTGACCCAGGTCCACGCCCGCTTCTTTCATGTCGATTTTACCACGCCAGCCAATTCAACGTTTGGCGTTGGCGCCAGTCATGCTCCAAACGCTGAGATCACAGTGGATGGGTTCGTTGACGCCTTTACGAATACGACCAGCGACATTGTCCCGCAGCAGGGGACTGCAACAAAGCTAGATACTTTAGGCGATAAAATTATGACGCCGGTTGTTTACCAGAACCACGGCGGTACGGAATCCTTATGGGCGGATGGCACCGTTTGTACCGATGCGAACTGCACGGGTCCGACGGGCGTTCGCTGGTATCAATTCGACGTTACCGGCGGCACATTCCCGGGTACCGCTGCCCAACAACAAACCTGGACGAACACTTCCGACGGCTTATGGCGCTGGATGCCCAGTATAGGCGTGGATCAAAGCGGAAACACGGTCGTAGGTTATTCCACTTCCAGCACGACAATCTTCCCTGATATCCGGTACGCCGGGCGGCTCGCCGCTGACCCGCCAAGTAACCTTGCGCAAGGGGAAGCCGTCATGTTCGCGGGAGTCGGATCCCACAGCGGCAATCGCTGGGGTGATTACACCAGAACAGAGGTCGATCCCTCTGATGGCATGTCCTTCTACCATATCAACCAATACGCCCAGAGCGGCCTCTGGCACACGCGTGTTGGCAAGTTCAATTTCGTAGGCGGCGGTGGTTCTCCAACTCCTACTCCAACCGCTACACCGACGGCAACTCCGAGTAGCTGCACCTGGTCTGCTGGTCCCGACATGCCTAACCCCTTAGTTAGGGCGGTTGGCGTCTATTTCCCAGCTAACGGTAACTTTTACACCATGGGCGGCCGCACTGGAGACACGGCAGGTGATGACTTCCAGCACGCCCTTCAGGTACACGCCTGGTACTAACAGCTGGGTGCAGAAGGCTTCGACGTTTCCCGACAACCAAATGAACAATATGGCTTGCGGCGTGTTAACCGTTTCAGGGACGCCTTCGATCTATTGCGTGGGCGGTTCTGCTGCCGGGGCTGCCACAGCCACTGGCCGTGTGTTCTCTTACAACCCGGTGACCGACACTCCGACCACCTTGACCGGAGATGATTGGCCGGGCGCCATGGGAACGATTCTACCGGGTGGTTTTACGGTAGCTAACAACAAGCTCTACATCCTGGGCGGGTTCAATATCAATGTAGCCTCCACAAACCAGATCTGGGCGTTTGATCCCACCGCTGCTGTAGGGGCCAAGTGGACACAAAGCCCGACAAACACGCCGGTAGGAATCATGTATGCGCCGACAACCACTATAGGTGGCATTATCTACGTTGGAGGAGCATCCGATTACCAGGGTGGCACGGTGGTGGATACCAACACTTCCTTCAGTTTCAATCCAGCAACTAACACCATTGGCACGATTGCGACTATACCGAGAGCTACCGGTGAGACGCGTGCGCTGAACTTCAATGGGAACATGTATGTGATGGGTGGAGGCCGAGTGGCGCCTAATCCTTCCAACGAAGTCGACATCTATAATCCGGGTACTAACAGTTGGAGCGTGGGCGTGCCATTCAACAATGCTCGGCGCAACTTCCCAACCGATACCAACGGCACCGACCACATTTGGCTGTCAGGGGGCTACGATGTGGATGGAATCACACCGCTGTCGTCGATGGAAATCTTCAGCTGCCCGCAGGCAAGTCCCACGCCAACAGCTACCGCTACAGCCACGGCTACGGCGACAGCAACTGCTACAGCAACTGCAACGGCTAGCGCATCTGCTACGCCTACCGCGACTGCAACGGCCACTGGCACTCCGGGACCAAGGCATACGCCAACGCCCAGGCCGCGTCCCACACCGCCGCCTCGGCCGTAAGGTCTGCTTTAGTTCACGTTTCGTTTCTCCGGGGGCTCGCGATTAACTCGCGAGTCCCCGAAATGCGTACATCCCTTGAGGAGGTTACTCGTCGCGCCGAATGATCGCCGGGATGAAGCAACCAGGCGCAGCTGTTGCTCGTGTTCTAATCATTAAACCCTCACCCCCCGTGCTGCCCTTGGGCGAGGGCTAACAAGCTAGCAGTTCCGATATTCTTGCTCGGCGTTATTCCTCGATCGGAACATCCCGCCGCAGGCAGCGCCTGAAAGGATGCTCATTTGGGTTGATCACCCACTCTGTTCAGCTCAAGGGCTGTGAAGCCTCCATTTTGTTTCGTCCATGTATCACCGTTATCAGAGAAATCGAAACATCCCACTGTCCTTACACGTAACGGGAATGTGTCACGGCAAACAGTGGCAGTTGTTATCGTCAACGGCCAGCGCCGCAACGTCGATCAAGGTCAGACCTATAATTGACAAGCCTCCAAGTGTCCGCCGTTGTTGGTGGAGCGATACACGCTTTCCGCTCCTGCCGAACCGGCGAAGATAGTTCCGACCGCGATTGACCAATGTTGCCGCAGTCCAAACCGTTGTTTACCAGCGTGCAGGTGCCTCCATTGTCGATCCGGAAATGCCACCGCCAAAATGTGTCCCTGCAAACATGTGCCCACTCGAAATTCGTCACCAGCGCGCGACATCGGTTTGGATCATGTGGTAATTAATTTCCAGCCGCCTGTCCATAATCAGTTAGAGCGGTACACGCGGACAAGTCCGTGGACAAATCAGCTCCTATGAAACATGTAACCATTCGATAGCGAGAGCGATTTGATAAAGCGCAAGCAAACCATTATTAACGCAAGGACCGATTCCACGAATTCGCTTTGCAACCAAAAATGCAGCTGATTTGCCTTTCGCCGGTACTTATGGTCGGGCATGTTTAGATCGGTCAACATCGGGCAGAATTGCAGTAGATTTTGCGATCAGTCCGCAACTCCCGCGGTTAGCCGTTGTTTTTTTGGTGATAGGAACCCCCCGTTACCAAAAATAACTTCTGCAAACATGTCGCCACCCGCATTTGCCGCAAACGAAAACACGAAACGAGTTGTTAACCCATTATTACCTGAATCCAGTTGCCGGAATTATCACTTGAACGAAACACGCTGTCTCTATAACTGCTGGCTAAGGATAACTATTAACACTAGCTATAAGCGCTTTGATGCCATTCCCCCTTTGTTAGGCGGCTGCCAGCTTTCGCCATTATGACTTTAGTGAATGACATCGACAAGACCATTACCAAACTTACCGTCTGGAAAAATGTATCCGTTCGCGTAAATGATTAGCGAAAGAAACGGAGCGTTCGCTTCTCGGATGTCTAATTGGATTCAATTATCCGTTATCAGGCGAATGGATTTGCTTTTTCGGCGAGGCCATTGGCAGGTCTTATGCGCACCATGCTTTATAGCCGACCCAGGGGAGCAAGGCAACCAGCCGTGCGGCCCCGGCAACAGTTCACCGGAGCCGCACTTGGTTACAAGTTGCTGCTAACTGCGTGCTATGGCCGCGGCGGTGGCGTGGGGCGTGGCCTCGGTGTGGGAGTATGTCTCGGACCAGGTGTTGTTGTTGGGGAAGCAGTAGCCGTTGCGGTAGCCGTCGCTGTTGCTGTAGGCGTGGCAGTAGGCGTAACTGTAGCACTCGGCGACGCCGTCGGTGTTGGCGTTGGACTCACACCGCCGGGCAGAGGATAAACATAGGCGCCGCGACTGCGCGTCCAAACCGAGAGCGTGGTGGATCCACGATCGATTTGCATGTCCCACGCCATCGCGTGCGGGATACCGTTCTCAAAGCGCAGCCAGATTGGAGACGCTACTGTTATGTCATCGGTATAGTAAACGCCCCAGTCTGTCCCAGCGTAAACCTGGTGGGCATCGTTCGGATTAACAATGATCGAATCCACCGGAATATCCGGCAGATTGCCGGTCTTGTTCGCCCAAGTGAACGAGCCACAATCAGCGGTGCAGGTTACTTGAAAGACATGACCTGGCGTACTCGGCGTGTTGGGATTAAAACCACCTACCCCTACGTAGCCCACGGGTAGATTTGCGGCAGATACGGTTGGATCCAGTGCGACACCTAGGACCGGGCGCAAAGGCAGAACTGTGTTACTACCCGTAACATCCACCCAATTGACCTGTGATTGAGTGCCGGTGCCGAGGTTAAAACCAATCCAAACATTGGCATCGTTCGTGCCAGCCATCGCTACGCTCTGGTACTTGGGCGAGTACTTAACCTGATTGATGTACGACCGGTTCCCCAGCGTCTGTTTAGTCATGTTCTGGGTCGTTGGATTATTCGTTACATACCAGTCAGCTGAACTGAACGAAGAGTTACCGCCATTGATAGTCTCCCATACCCGGGTCGTGCCAGCAACAAGGTGGCCGCACCCGCCGGGAACACCTGCCGCCGGACAGTCATCGCCGCCCGGAATACCGCCATGGAAAAGATCGTACGGTAAAACGAAGGATTGCGTGTCGCCGCTCCAAGCGCCGGACACCCTGCCACTCCAGGGAGCATTTTGATTCGTGCAGCCACTGACACAGCGATGCAATGCGCCGCTGTTGTTCCCCTGCCAGAAACGGAGGCTGGAACCTGTGCCTACCGGATCCATGCGCGAGTAAAACCCGTCACCGCCCTCGCCATTCTGCCACAACACCGGCCCTGTAGGTGTCCCAGCAAAGGTCATGGAGCTGGAGCCGTTGTCCTGGGCTCCCCCACTTGCCTGTGGAGAAGCAGCATTGGCAAAATTGCCGCTGATATCGCCCGAGTAAAACTCGATTGTGTTAAGATCCGTGTCCATATTAAACCAAGTCGGATCGACAGTGTCCGATGTAATGTCAGCGTTCGCAGTTCCGTGGACGCCGCCATCGTTTCCGATCGCCAAAATGCTGGATGAGCCAGGCAGGAATGCGAGAGCATGTTGGTCCACGTGAACCGGACCTGCGCTTCCGCTATACGAATAACCGCAGGTGGTGTCATTCCACACAGTGCCTGTGCGCGTTGCAAACCACACGTCGAACGTATCCAAAAACACCCGCTCCGGATTGTTTGGATCCACCGCGATTCCTTGGTCGTACCAGTTCTGGGGATAGTCGCCCTGGCCACCAGTGCAGTTTCTGAGCGAGCCGCCCTGAGAGCCTTCCATATAAGTCCAGCTCGTGCCGCCATCTGTCGTGGCCCATGCACCAAGCTGGCAACCGTTGGTACTGCCGCAACCGCCATTGCTATTCCATACGATGGATTGCGCCTGCGCGTAGATGTAATTTGGATTACTCGGCGCGACTGCGATGTCGATGCGTCCGAGCTGGTTGGTGCTGCTGTCACAGGTTCCGGTCCCACCAGTAATCGGATAGTCACAAGGGGTACCGTCACCGGCGTTCATGGGCGCACCCGTCGTGTACGGGCTGCCAGTCACCTGATTACCAAAGATAAACCCGTTAGCATTACTGGCGATTGAGGTGAAGCTAGGGCAGCCACTCGATCCCATCGTGGCGCTGTAGATGCCGTTTGCTCCATTTTTGCCTAAGATCATACTGCACATACGTTGGGAACCCGCGCGTACCGGTCGCGGCGATGATGCGCGTATTGCCACCACCCATATTGCTTAGCTCCAGTCCCGTTACATCCTGGCGTTGCGTGCTGAAGTTGTTGGTGAAACACGGTCCGGTCCAGTTAGTGCCACCGTCATATGAAAAGTAGAGACCTTGCTTTGTGCCGGCCACCACCTTACTACTGCTGTTGGGATCCACACGGACCTTCCCAACGGCATTGTATTGGGGATATTGTCCTGGCGGCTGATTGTAAATCATGCCGAACACGTCGGCGCCGAGCACAGTCCAGGTGGCGCCTGCATCGGTTGATTTGAGAACACCCTGACTGCCCATGGCGAAAGAGCCAAAATTGAGGTCACCTGTGCCAGCATAGATCGTGTTGTGGTTACTGGGATCAATTGTAACCGTGTCGATCGATGTCGTTGAAATCAGCGGATCATCAGTTACGACGCTCCAATTGGTGGTCGCGCTGCAACAATTCGTCGTTTTCCACACACCGCCGCCGACTGACCCGAGATAAGCCACGATGCTGCCATTGGTCGTGGTAGTCGGGTCGACCGCAATGGCGTTCACTCTTCCTTCAGTTGTCGTGTAATTAAAACAGCCAGAACAGCCCGTCATCCGCAGCGGTTGCGGACCGAGCGCGGTAAAATTGGTCGTACTCAGCGCGTGTGGATTGGTGAGATTAAGTTTCACATGTTGTCCCGCGGGGACGCCGGTTGCCATTCGTGCATGTTGATCCGCGGCAGCTCGCACCCATGCGGGATCGAATCGGCCTGTAGGAAACGTCAAACGGTCATGCCAGGTACCTGTTCCAACTGTGCGAGACCAGCAGCTTCACTCTCAGGCTTGCTGCCCGGTACAGGCATGTAGCGATCGGGTTCAGAAGCAGGACGCACTGCGACGTCCCTGCCCGCAAATATTGCAAGTGCCACGCCGCTGAAACCGAGGAATAGTGCAAACAGGGCACGGAGGTTAACGAAACCACCTTTACTAAGCCGGCCTCGTCCCGCGCCCGCGGGATTGCGGCTGGTGAAGAGGCTAAGACGAGCATCTGTGGAACGAGTGGAGCATTTCTTTTTCATTGTTGGAATTTGGGTTTGTTTGAAGCGCATTCTTGAGGAGTCGAGACGCTGTCAGCCTCGCTTTGCGCGGGGTGGATACTTTGGATCAGGAGACCTCAAGATGCAGGAAAACCCCTTCTAACTGTTGGGTCGAGATTGGTCAAGCTTTTTCAACATTGAAGAGTAAAATTACACGCTTCGGCGCGTGGTGCCTGCACAGGCAGCTCTGTCTTGCCGGTTAATGCGGGTCGCTATTTACGCTTACCAAGGTCCCGATAGCGATGCGCGAACGCTTTCGGCACTCTGAAAGCAAGTCGCTCAAGTGAATGGCCTATCCTCGCGAATGTCCGCGTACCTGATAGACGACGCGTGCGCTATCAACTCACCGCCGCACTCGAGAGGTGAAAAGCTGCAGGGGAAGCTGACAGCTTCCCCTGCAGGCTAAGCACTAATCTTTGACTTCCGCTACAGGCTAAGGGCGAGGCGCCGGTGTAGGTCGCGGCCGCGGTGACGGAGTTTGGCGCGGTACCGCAGTAGCTGTCGACGTAGCCGTTGCCGTCGGTGTCGCTGTGGCTGTGGCCGTAGCTGTTGCTGTTGGCGTCGCGGTCGGCGTGGGACTTCCACAGCTTGTGGGTATGTAGTCCACACGCAAACCTGATGTCAGCGGCACGTCTCCCATGCAAGAGAACGACGTAAACGTATTCAGATCTTGCTGGATGCCGCTGGCTGCGGTCAAGCCGTTGTCGCCGCCCGTGTCTCCGTAGATCACCGAAAGCGTATCGGAGCCTTCGGTCAGTATCACTTGGAACTCGGCATTCCCGGCAATATTGAAATAGACGGTCTTCCACCTGATGATGAACTGCCGGTTGGGCGCAGTTCCCAACGTCTGGGTAAAGATACCGCAGTCTGGGCACGTTTGAAACGGACCATCCATGGTGAGCATGTCATCATAGAATGGAAACAGGGTATTGTTCCACGGACCGTCTGGAGTGGGATCTACCGGGACACACTGCATGTAGTAGAATGACTTGAGTATGGGGTCTGCCAAGTGCAGGTCGCCGTTCGACGCGGGCCACGCCACTGAAGTCGGAGCACCATATACATTGACTGGGAAAGGTAGATTGATCTGCGTGTAGCAATCGTCGCAGTGGTTACCGATATCTGTGCCGCCGGGCGTTATCGTGCCAGCGCTAGTAGCCGTCGTGTAACCCGGCGTGCAACTGGGGCTACCCGACGGAGTAGGCGTAGGGGAACCGCCGCCGCCGGTATTGCCATCGGCGCGAATCATCCAATTGCCAGACAGACCAGCTGATTCGATTGTCTGCGCTCCACTCAGATCATTGATACTTGAGGTCAGCGCAACCCAGGAACGATTGGGAATTGGGTTGCTTTCATCAAACGCGGCTGGGAATTGACCAGCAGTGTGAGTGATCAGGAACCCCACAAAGAAATTCGCCGTCGTTACCATCGTCGGTGAAATGGGAACGTTTACAAATGTGTCCGTGCCCGCCCCCGAGATTATTCCGTTAGCCTGCGCCAATACCACCGCGTCGGTGGGTGAACCGTCGCCATTTGGATCGCTCCACAATGCCGCAGTGAAAGGCAGACCATTCAGAGTGGGATCGGGAAAGAGCGGAGTGCCAAAGGCTATGGAAATCGAGGTGATGACATTATTGCCTCCGGTTACCGTGAATTCGTTGCAGGCCACAAAGGTGCCGCCACTTGTCAGGCCGACCGAGTCTTCAGCCGTGCCGTCGTCGATCGAATACGTGAATAGAGGGGTATTAGCTAATAATGATCTAAGTAATGAATTTCTTTTTATTGCTTTAGCATTTGGCAGCTTCTGCACCGGAACTCGAAAGGCACTCGCTGGCGCAAGAGCGGAAATGTGAGCAGAATTCCGGTTGAACGCCGTCCGCGACATGAGCGGGTTTCGTTGGGCCAGCGCGAAGGGGATCGCGCAGACAGCCACAAGCAGGAGCAGATAAGACGCGCCTCGAATAAGATGCGCTTTGATAGTCGGATTAATTTGTTTTTTCATGTTGAGTCTTTGGTTAAACGTTCCTTAAGCCTTCTTCGGCTGTGGACTCACTATCCTCTACAAAAAATCGTCTCGAAATGTCAACACAATGTTTTGCAAATTTATGGATTTGTTCCGGGAGATCCGCCCCACGCCGCGACTTCGGCAGACAATTCCCACGAATGACATGGAGAGCGCACTGCCTCGGTGCCCCAAAAAATCCGCGTGACCCGGATATTCCGGCGCGTTCATCGTAAATTCCGCCACGAGCCCTGGCCTGTAAGGACCGCGACGTCGCTGCTACCCCAGATCGCGTTAGGGCATTGAAACCAGATCGGCGAAAGCTGAGACGGTCACGCGGCGAAGTCTTGCAGGTACGTAATCCCACGAGGCTTGCCGCCTGATGCCGCCTGCGGAATTAGTTGTAATCGGTCTCGCTACGGCCTGATCAATCATTTCGGAATGGGAACTCGCGAATTCGTTCTCGCGAGTTCCCACAAGTTCCGAAAATTTTAAGGACGAGGCGGCGGTGTTGGCCGAGGCCGTGGAGTCGGTGAAGGCCGCGGCGGTATGGTCGGAGTTGTGCTGTCGCGGTGGCTGTGGCAGTCGCTGTAGCTGTGACAGTTGCTGTAGCCGTTGCGGTAGATGTTGCTGTCGCCGTTGGCGTGAATGTGGCAGTTGCTGTCGCAGTCGCAGTCGGAGTATGCGTGGCAGTTGCGGTCGCAGTCGCAGTCGGAGTGAACGTGGGCGTCGCCGTTGGCGTTGCTGTAGGTGTGCCGCATGGACCGCCGCCGTTGCTGCGGTGTTGGACCTCAGGCAGGAACTGGAAGGTCTGGCCTACCAAGCCTCCTACACTCCAGATCTCTCCCGAACCGTAGAAGCCGGCCTGGTTAGCCTGACGATTGGGCATTATTAGATCAGGTGGCGAAGGCATCCAGCTCCCACTGGGCCAGCTTGCCACCGATAGCTCGTCCACCGCGTTGGTCGAGTCAAAGAAACCGCCACCCGGCAGGTCTCCGCCCAGCGCATACAGCTTGTTGGTTCCAGCGTCATAGGCCAGACCGAAATCTGCCCTACCCTCTGTGAATGCCGGCCCTGTGGTCCACACTCCAGGGGCTGAACTCATGTCCAGACGCCACGTGGTTGTGTTGTTCGCCATTGGCACTTTGGGCTGTTTAGACTGCTGGCCCCTGTTGAGCACCGAGCTCAGCTGCGCCGAGAGCCTGGCAGCAGGTCCACTTGCCTCAAAGCCGCCCACCACATACAGGAATTGACCTGCCTGTTGATAGCCTGCGAGCAGGAAGTCGTTTGGCGCCGCTGTCCCGGTCGACCACGTATTGGTCGCCACGTCGTATACAGATACAACGCTGCTGAAGGCGGTGCTCCCGCCCGCTACGAACACCTTGCCATTGAAGGCACCCGATGCAGACCCGTAGTGATCAGTATGGAATGGATCAGAAGCCAGCGAAGTCCAGGTGTCGGTGGCGATGTTGTAAGATGCGAACCCGCTGCCGGTATCTCCCTCTGAGCAATAGACGATGCCCGTAGATGCCATCAACGCACACGTAGGCGCTTCACTGGTAAAGGGCATCGGCGCCCGGGATTGCCACATTCCAGTGGCAAGGTCCAGGCTGTTGACGCTGTTCACACGCGTGCCGTCAGACACCCACCAAACACATAGAAGTGCGTGGCAGTCTGCGCAAAGCCGTAGCGCGCATCATCTATCGGGTATGGCGAGGCGATGCTCCATGCACCAGGCGTGCCGCCTGGCGTGCAAGTCGGCGACCCAGTCGGTGTGGCTGAAGGGGCGACGGTAGGCGTTGGACTGGCGCATCCACCGCTGGCGACATTGATCTCCACCGAGTTGGTCGTGGTAGAGCCATTGTAGCCGCCTACCACTACCGCTGTGCTACCCACACCCGTCCCCGCAGGGAATGCCAGCGGCTGGAGCAGGGTCGGACCGCTGGTCCAGCTGTTACTGGCCGGATCATACACCTGCAGAGAGTTCGTCGTATCCGGAGTGAACACCCGTCTCAGCCATGCTCTTAATCCCTTGCTGGCCGATGTAGGCGCTGTGCCAGGGCCAGTGAAGGGATTGCCTCCACCAATGACCCATAGCTTGCCTCCGATCACTGCCGAGGCGGGCACGTTGACCCCAGTAGGCATATTCGCCCGCGTTGTCCAACTGTTGGCCGCAATGTCGTAGTCATACAACGTGTTCAGATTGGTGTCGTTGAGGTCGCGGCCACCAGCTACGTACATGTGCCCGTTAATTATTCCAAACCCGGGGCCTCCCAAGGTCGCAGGCATGTTCATCCGGCTGGTGTTAAAGGTGTTGGCCACCGGGTCATACTCCCATACCTGTCCAAAGGATGGATCTACGTTGCCGGTGTTGTATCCACCTACCAGGTAGATCTTCCCGTTGAAATAACCCGATGCCATAAACGCCGCAAATCAGGCATCGGCAATCCCGTACTCCAGGTGTTACTCGCTATGTCGTAGATACGCGTGGTATTGACCACCGTACCAGTGGTCGGATCGTCGCCACCGAACACGAAGAGCTTATTGACATTGGGCGCATAGACCGCTGAAGCCAAGGAGTTGGTCAGATCGGGCACAGGAGCCAGAGCCGTCCAGGTGTTGGTCGCCGGGTTGAACTTCCCGAACTGATTGATGGTGCCACCAGCCGAGAAGGAGTAGCCGCCTCCTTCATAGGCAACGGTGCCATCGTTGTCGATGAACCCGCCGTAATGGTCAATCGCTACAGGAGCCGCCTGTGTCCAGGGACCGGGGCTCCCGCCTGGCGGGCATGTCGGTGTTGGTGAGGGTGTCCCTGACACTGTAGGTGTCGGAGTCGGCGAGCCGCATGGCGCCAGTGAGGCAGTTAACGTCTGGCCGGTAGCAACCGGCGGGCTCTGTCCGGTGGTGTCGCATGCGAACTGGGTGAACACTGTTGTTGTCTCGCTGGACGCCGATTGAAGTGATCCGGCCAGGTTTGGGTGGTGCTGTTGACCAGGCCGTAAGTGTAATCGAAGGCCGGCGACCCGTTTTCATAGACGTTCACTTCATAATTGAGCGTCGGCGTGCCACTGGTTTCGCCAAAGTAGATGGTGCGATACTCCGCCCTGAAAACGCGGTTAGGAGCGGTACCGGTGGTAGTGGTGAAGATACCACAACTTGTGCAATCCGTGCGCTGGTCGCGGTAGAAAGGGCATCGTCTCGATACGTAGCGGTCGAGGACGGGCAGGCAACTGCCGGCAAAGGCGTTGTTGTTGGTACCAAAGGCGAAGATGCCGTTGGATCCCACGGTCGCACTCGTGAAGGTCTGATCATACAGGGTCACCGAGAACGGAAGTGAAATGACTGTGGTGCAGTCATCGCAATGGTTTCCAGTGTCGTCGACTCCCGGCACGAGCGTTCCAGTCCCCGATGTGAATGTGTAGTTCGGTGAGCAGCTCGGCGTGGCCGTAGGTGTTCCTGTCGGTGTTGCGGTTACCGTCGCTGTCGGCGTAGCCGTAGCGGGAGCAGTAGGTGTAGCGGTAGCAGGAGCTGTAGGCGTAGCGCTTGGCGAGGCCGTAGCTGTTGGTGTCGCCGTAGGAGTTGGAGACGGGCATGGGGTGGTGAGCAGTTCGACCGTACTCACCGTGGTGCTCGCCGTGTTGAAACCGTCAGCGACCAGCACTCGGCCATCAGGCAGGGTGCCCTGCGCGTGCCCGGCACGGTTGCCGATCATCGCCGGGCCGGCGCTGAACGTACCGCTACTGATGGTGAAGATGTGGGTTGAGGTGGTGGAGGAACCACTGGCGTCCGCGCCGTCGGTGATCAGCAGTTGGCCCGTGCCGAAGGGGGAGACGCCGCCGTAGTTGCCGTGCCCGCCGGTGCCCGCCGAGCCGAGGTTGGTCCAACTGTTCGCCACCGGGTCGTAGCGTAGTAGCGTATCCGTAGCAGTGAATGCGGGTAAGACCACACCGCCGTAGACATAGATCAGCCCATTCGAGGCCGTACCATAGGTGTTGGTGCGGCTGTCAGGCAGCGTCGCTCCCGTAGACCAGGTGTTGGTGGCGATGTCGTAGATGAAGGTGGTGTTCAGCCCGTTGTTGAAGTCGTCGCCGCCCATGACGTAGAACTTGCCGTTGACCACGGCCGACGCCGCCGCTTCGACGCCGGGACTGGTGGGCATGTTCGCGCCGCTAGTCCAGGTGTTGGTGGCGATGTCATAGATCCGCAGGGCGTTGGTCACGCTGGTGCCGCCGATAAATCCGCCGGCAACATAGATCTTGCCGTTCGCCGCTCCGGTAGCCGCCTGGCTGGTGGGGACGGGCAGCGGGGCGACGTTACTCCAGGTGTTGGCCGTGTAGTCATAGCGCGATACTTGGTCATACACGATCGGCGTCGCGTCGGCAGTCTGGCCGCCGGCGATGTAGAGCATGTTGTCTGTGCCAAGGGCGCCCTGGATGGTATAGCGGGCCGGAGGCTGGGGCGGACCCGATTGCCAAGCGGCAGGGCCGCAGGTCGACGTAGGTGTTGCTGTGGCGGTCGGCGTTGGCGTAGCCCCGCCGATGGGAATGACACACACATCATCCAAATACCAGTAATCAGGGCTGTTAAAGAACGCGAAATGCAGGTCGGTGCTGGTGCTAGTTGCCATGATATTCATCGTATAATGAGTATATGGAAAAGGGCCTGAATTCGTGAGCGAGACGATGGTTACACCGGCAAAGGACGCCGAAAAATCATTGGGCCCGGCCCCACCAAACAAACCCTGGGCAAGCCAGAAATCCACGGTATACATTTGGCCCGGCACGGTCACGATGTTCTGATCAAGAAAGCCCTCGCTAGTCGGGCCCAACTCCGCGGAAAAATTTCCCGAGTGAACCATGTCACCGTTGACGCTGGTAAAACTGGGATCTCCGCTTTGTGTCCAACCTGTGAAGTCACCGGTCTCGAAACCACCGTTAACAACAAGGCAAGCCGGCGTCCCGGTCGGTGTCGGCGTGAATGTTGCCGTAGCTGTAGATGTTGCAGTTGAAGTCGCTGTTGCAGTAGGTGTGAATGCGGCCGTAGCTGTAGGCGTAAATGTGGCGGTGGCTGTAGCTGTAGCTGTAGGGGTAGAAGTGGTGGTCGAAGTCGAAGTGGCAGTAGCCGTAGGCGTAAATGTGGCCGTAGCGGTAGCAGTAGCTGCCACCGTGGGGGTAGGCGTTGGCGTAGGCGATGCGCAGGGCGCCAGTGAGGCAGTTAGTGCCTGGCCGGAGGCGACGGGTGGGTTCGTACCGCCTGTGGGATCACAGCCGTACTGGGTGAAGGTAGTGTCATTTTGCTTCACGCCTACCACTAACTGGCTGTCGTTCGCAAGGGCTGCGGGCGTGATAGAATCGTAGATGAACTGGAATGGCGGCGCCGCCGTTTTCAAACAGAGCGATCTCGTAATCCAATTGGGTCGTTGTCCCCGTTTGCTCGTAGTAGTCGATCCGGTACTCGACGTAGAAAGTGCGGTTAGGCGAAGTGCCTGTCGTGGTAGTGAAGATTCCACAGCCGGGGCACGTGTCGTTAAAGCAATTTCCGCTGCACTGATCGGTCCAATAAGGAGCCATCACATAGGTGGTGCCGGCGAACCCAAATGGAGAGCAGGTAACGTCGAAGCTGTCATTAGTTGCTCCGAATTGCAAGGAGCCGTTCGAGCCGACGTTCGCGGTCGTGAAGCTCTGGTCATACAGCATAACCGGGAATGGAAGTGAAATCGAAGTGAGGCAATCATCACAATGGTTACCGGTGTCAGTCACACCTGGGACGAAGGTGGCCGTGCCCAACGTGAAGTTGTAAGAAGCCGCGCAAACGACGTATAAGGGAGCAATTGCCAAATCGCCCGTGACCCCGGCGAAAATCACCGAGTGAGGGCCTATGGCAGCAGGCCCTGTGAGTGTTATCATACCTTTGCCAGTGGCATCTGTGCCCGCGCCGCTCTGGCTCACGCCGTCGATGAAGACTGTGCCGGACTCGCTAGGCGCCAGTCGGTCGAACTGGAAAAGGAAACTGGCGGAGCCGTTAGTACGCATCGTAGAGGCCGAGGTGGTGGCTCCCGGTGCGTTCGTAGCGAGCGGATCGCCGCGCGCTTCGAAGGTGGCAACCCTTCCGCTCGTGCCGCCAGTTAGCACGCAGGAGGCGTTGCCGACGCCGGGATTGCTAAGAAGGCGCCAAGGGCGCCGTTCGCATCGGCGGGCGCGGTACAGCTACCGGTACAGCAAACGCTTAGGGTTAGCGTTTCGTTCGGAACGAAGCCCTCGGCGTCAAGTGCCGCGAACCCGCCGGTGCCGGAGGGAACGATAGGCCGGTCGACGAAGCCCCGCGTCACGTTCATGTCACCGTCGCCGGCATCGGCGCGGAATTCCAGGCTCACTCCAGCCATTGAGCCTACAGTCGCAGTGGACGCTGTGAACACATGCGGGGCATCGGGAGCCGCCCCGGGTTCGCGCTGCCAGAGAACGAGCCGTTAGCATCGGAGGGGACAGTAAATACACGAGACCGTCCACGGCGATGTTTATTGTCGTGCTCGCCTGGTGACGGGTGCCCATGAAGGAGAAAGTCCGGGACCCATTCGCGCCAAACGCGTGAGGCGCCATGGCCAGTCCCGGTGAGGAGGGTGCAGTGTTTAGCGCTTCGAGAACGCCGCCGGCGCGCTTGCCGCTCGTCTGACCGATGCCATCAACGGCGATAAAACCCTGGCCAGTGCCGCTGTTGAGAAACACGCCCACACGGCCATCGGCGTCCGCTGCAAACGTTGCTGCCAGCGTGCCGTTCAGGAAGTAATTGACGTTCTCGCCCGGCGCGAAACCCGAGAAGAGCGTCCCCACGGCCCGAGTTGTGGATGGCGGCACTACGTCGGCTGTGGTCGCCATGTAGGCGTTGGCGCTACCGACTATTGCCCGTCCGGCGCAGGCCGCGACGAGGCATATTGAACGGGATTGGCATGATTCCCGCCGGGTGAGGTCGATGCTCGTGCGCTTAGACGACAGAGTGAACGTCATCGCCTCAGGATTGTTGTCTGATACATTTCGCGACGTGAGTTGGAAGCTGACAGGACTAATTCCGCTGGCCGTAATCCACGCGATTGCCCGCTGGGACGCTGGCTGAATGCGCGGGAGGGGGCTCCTTTTGCTTGGCGCTGTTTTGTCGCTGCGCCAGCGCAAATGGGATCGCTAAGACGCCAGGAGCAGAAGAAAGTAAAGCGCACTTCGAATCAAATGCGCTTTGATAGTGGGATAAGTTGTTTTTTCATGGGAGTTGTCCGGTTTGATACGGAGACCGCGCCGCGATGTGCGAACGCCGCGCTACGGCGTCATCGCTTTGTGATTTGTTCTCGGGGATCGGATTCAGAAAGGTTCCTAGTAAGAGAAGCGCTTTTAGTCGAAGCGCCGAAAACGTGTCAATCTATTTTTTAAAATTTGTTAAGAATGTTTGGTGTTTGTGGGAGCCGGGCTAGGGACCGTGCGGTGTAAACAGATACTAATGTCGGATGCGGCCCTACATCCTAAGCACAGTAGGCGCTTCGCTGCTTGCCACGCCGCACCTGCCGAGAAGCCGGGTTGCGAAGCGCTCCTAGTAGGAGTGTGGGGTTTCGTCGCCCATAGGGCGACGGCTACAAGGACGATCTAGCTAGGGCGCACAGGTTGGTGGTGAGTGACTGGAGTCGTGAACACCCAGCTTGGATGATCGCCGGCGGCAACAGATCGCGGATCACCGGTCACTTCTCATCCTCAGTGACCGTCATGGCCTTGGCCGCGGTGTAGGACGCGGTCTGGGTGTCGGAGCGGATCGTGGCGTGGGCGTCGGCCTTGGCGTAGCGGTAGGAGTAGCGCTGGGCGTTGTAGTTGCCGTGGCTGTCGGTGTTGCCGTCGCTGTAGCTGTAGCCGTAGCGGTCGCTGTAGGCGATAGCCGTGGCGGTAGCGGTAGGCGTTGGCGTCGGGCCACCGGTTGGTGACACACGAACGAAATAGACATCCTCCTCGTGCTGACTGCTGTTCGGGTTGAAATTAAAGGTCGCGGGATAGGCGACATCCCCTCCTGTGTTATCCGAAACGATGGTGATGTAATCGCCTATCTTGTTCTGCACCGGGTACCCTTCGAAAGGTGTAAAAGGAGCGCTCACTGCGACGTTCGGCGCCCATGTGACGCCGCCATCAGTGCTAAAGGAATAGAACAACTGAGAATCCGTGTTATTTGCCGCATTTCGCGTGTCCAGCCACACAGAATCGATGCGTCCATTGGGGGCTACTGCCAGCGTGCCAAACCAGTGCCACTTGTTATGGTTAATCGGATCGTCATTGATCCGGTGGGGCGCGCTAAAGGTTATCCGCCGTCGGTGCTGCGAACGAACATCACATCGGTCCCGGTACTGAAGCCCGTTGGTTGAACGCTCGCCAGCATGTAAACATTGTTATTGGTGGAGCCGCCCGAACGATCCACTGCCAGGAATGATTGCCCGGCTAATCCGCCTGGGTTAATCGTATCGCCGAAATCGAGACTGCCGCCAAGGTTGATCGTGGTGACTTGATCAAAAGTGGGCGTCTGACTCCCGATCTGCGCGTTCGTGGAGCGAAGACAGAAAAACGGGCTGCTGAAGTTGGCAGCGCCGCCAATAAAGAGATTGCCGTTCGTCGCCACATCGAGAGTCCCCCACACCGGCGAGTTCGGAATGCTGAGCGGGCTCTGCCAGGTGACTCCGCCATCAGTGGAACGGCTGAATTGGCCGAAGCTGCAAGCCGCTGCGGTGCTCCAAATCTGATACTGGAATCCATGGCCTGGGCCGTTGGTCTTATCGATGGCAAACCATTCCTTGTCACCTCCGCCCGCGGCTCCATCAGCCTGCAGCTCTGTCCAGGATTGGCCACCGTTTGTTGAGCCCCAGATGTCGTCACAAAATGATTCTCCCAAGCTCAAATAGAAAAAGGTCCCCGTCTCGTTGGAGTCCAATACCGGGTCGCTGCGAAAAACATTATTTTCCAAGACGCCCGGGAACGTCCAAGTAACGCCAGCATCGGTGGTGAACCCCCAGCCGCCCTGCCGGAAGTCGGACTGCACGCTATTGAATTGCCTCCAGCCGACTGTCATTTTGTTGCCATCAGTGGGATCCACCGCAATCGACGGTTCGTTCGCCGCGTCTCCGAGAATGTTGTTCCCTTGCGCATCGACATTCACCTGATAACTAATGAAGACCCCATACGGCGAAATCATCCGTGGCGACGTCCCCAGCCGGTAGATATACGCCGGCGGCATGTTGTATTTTTCGAGGGGTTCGTTCGGGTTTAGCTTCGATTTGGCTGTTTGTCCCGAGGCGCTGGCAATTGATGCGAGTGAGACGAGCAAAATCGGCAGGCTGTTCGCTGATATGGTGGAGAATCTCATGAGGTGTGAAGTGGTTGGAGTATTGAAGTGATAAAGCGCACGCGACTCCTGATTCCCGATCGTCATCCCGAATCGCCGCGATGGCGCGCTTCCCTAATCCAGAAGAGCAATCCTGTCGAGAATTATCTCCACTTACGTGCTGACTAGACTGAAATCGGAAAATTCGCACACCCCACGCGTTGGAAGATCTCTGTTGTAGCCGCCTCGCTCTGTCGAGGGGCGGCTGCCAGCACGAAGATAGAGCACCGGTAGCTTATGGCCGGGGGCGCGGCGTGGGACGCGGTCTCGGCGTGGCCTGAGATCTCGGCGTCGGCGTCGGTCTGGGAGTAGCAGTAGCTGTTGCCGTTGATGTGGCCGTAGCTGTAGGTGTGACGGTCGCTGTTGCTGTAGCCGTAGACGTCGGGCTTGGACTAGCTGTAGCTGTAGCCGTCGGCGTAGGCGTAGGCCTGCCCGATGGAGATACCCGCACAAAATAGACATCTTGTTCGTGCTGTCCCCTACTCGGATTGAAGTTGAAAGTGGCGGAGTAGGCGACATCCCCTCCCGTGTTATCCGACACGACAGTGATATAATCGCCTATCTTGTTCTGTTGCGGCCACCCTTCGAGAGGAGTAAAGGAACTGCTCACTGCTACGTTAGGCGCCCAGGTAAGTCCGCCGTCGGTGCTGTAAGAATAGAACAACTGCGAATCGGTGTTGTTTGCCGCATTCCGCGTGTCCAGCCAGACAGAATCGATGCGTCCATTGGGTGCGACGCCGATCGTGCCGAAATAGTGCCACTTGTTATGGTTAACCGGATCGTCATTGATCCGGTGCGGTGCGCTAAAGGTAACGCCTCCGTCGGTGCTGCGAACGAACATCACGTCCGTGCCATTATTGGCACCGGATGGTTGCACGCTGGTAACCATGTAAATGTTATTGTTAGTCGGTCCGCCCGACCGATCCACCGCCAGGAATGTTTGCCCTGCAAGCCCGCCTGGATTGACTGTGCCGCCGTAAACGATGCTGCCGCCCATGTCGACGGTGGTGACCTGATCAAAAGTTGGCGTGACGCTTGGGTTCTGAGCGTTGGTCGAGCGGATGCACCAGAAACTGCTCCCCTCGTCATTACCGCCAATAAACAGGTACCCATTAGAGGCCACATCCAGTGATCCCCAGTCCGGGTCATTGGGAATGTTAACTGGACTCTGCCAGGTGGCGCCCCCATCCGTGGAGCGGCTGAATTCTCCGAAATCGCAAGCGAAAAAGCCGGTCCAAAACTGATATTGAAATCCATGTCCCATACTGGTGGGGGTCTTATCCACAGTGAACCATTCCTTATCTCCGCTGTGCGCGCCGCCATCGGGCGAGCGCTCCGTCCAAGATTGTCCACCATTGGTAGAGCCCCAGATGTCGCCACAGGACGTATCCACCAACAGGCTGAGATAAAAGAAATTCCCCGTATCGTCGAAATCTACTACGGGGTCACTGCGGAAGACATTGTTTTGCAGAACACCGGGAAAAGTCCAGTGAAGGCCAGCGTCGGTCGTATAGCCATAACCTGCCTGGCGGAAGTCGGAAGTGTAGGTATTAAATTGCCTCCAACCGATGGTGATCTTGTTGCCGTTCGTAGGATCGACTGCTATGGACGGCTCGTTCGCCGCGTCACCGACGATGTTGTTGCCACTGGCATCGACATTTACCTGATAGCTAATAAACGCGCCGTAAGGCGAGATCATTCGAGGCGAGGTATCCAGTCGGTAGGTTCCAAGCGCCGCTGGCGGCATCCCGTATTTTTCCAACGGCTCCGTCATCCGGCCGCCGATGCGCGGTGGAGTTTGTCCGGAACTGCTGACTACAGACATCAGCGAAACACAAATCGACAGGAGTACGCTAAAAACAACAGAAGATTCCATATGAAATTAAGTGGATTGGATGCCAGGTACGGGAATAGACCGCCGTAGTTACGGCCGAGGTAGTGGCGTGGGGCGCGATCTCGGCGTGGGCTGAGATCGCGGCGACGGGGTCGGTCTGGGAGTAGCAGTAGCTGTAGTCGTTGATGTGGCCGTAGGAGTGGCTGTAGCTGTAGCCGTGGGCGTAGCCGTCGCCGTGGCTGTAGCGGTGGCAGTCGCTGTTGCCGTAGCCGTAGACGTTGGGGTTGGACTAGCTGTAGCCGTCGGCGTAGGCGAAGGACCGCCCGATGGAGATACCCGCACATAATAGACATCCTGTTCGTGGCCGCCAACGGCATTTGGATTAACGTTGAAGGTCGCAGCATACGCCACATTGCCGCCGGTATTGTCAGATACAATGGTGATGTAATCGCCTATCTTCTGATTGTTCGGATAGCCTGCCTGGGGATTGAACGAATTGCTCACGGCTATGTTAGGCGCCCACGTAACCCCACCGTCAGTGCTCCAGGAATAGAATAGCTGAGTGTCGATGTTGTTCGCGGCATTGCGCGAATCGAGCCATACGACGTCGATGCGTCCATTGGGCGCCACGGAAGGCGTGCCAAAAATGTGCCACTTGTTCGGATTGACAGGGTCGTCATTGATTCGAATCGGTGCGCTAAACGTTTGTCCGTCGTCGGTGCTACGGGCGAACATCACATCGGTGCCGTTGCTGGCACTGAATTGTTCGACGCTTGCCATCACGTAAACGTAATTATTAGTAGGACCGCCGGAACGGTCGACTGCTACGAACGTCTGCCCACAGAGTCCGATATTATTTATGCCGCCCTGGATAAGATCACCACCCAGGTTAACCGAAGTAACAAGGTCGAAAGTTGGTGTGACGCCCGGATTTTGTGCATTGGATGAGCGAACGCAGTAAAACGGGCTCCCTCCTCCGGCAAGGAAAAGGTTGCCGTTTGTGTCCACGTCCATCGCTCCGGTATCGGGAGAGTTCGGAATATTTATCGGACTCTGCCAGGTCACGCCGCTGTCAATCGAGCGATTGAACTCACCGAAATCACAAGCGAAAAAGCCAGTCCAAAATTGATATAAGAATCCATGACCAGTCCCGTTAGTCGTGTCGATCGTGAACCACTCCTTGTCGCCGCCATGCCCGGCTTCGTCGGGCGACTGCTCCACGAAGGTTTGGCCGCCATTTGTTGAGCGCCAGACATCATCGCAAAAAAACGACTCTGCCTCCGTCGATTGGAGACTGAGATAGAAAAAATTTCCTGCTTCATCGGACTTTGTTACCGGGTCGCTTCGGAAAATGTTATTTTGCAGAACCCCCGGGAACGTCCAGTGCACGCCAGCGTCGGTGGTATAACCCCAACCAGCCTGTCGGAAATCGGAGCTAATACTGTTGAACTGCCTCCAGCCGATCATCATTTTGGTGCCATCCTTCGGGTTAACGGAGATGGAAGGCTCGTTTGCAGCGTCGCCGAGGATATTGTTGCCACTTGCGTCGACGTTTGCCTGATAACTGGTGAACACGCCGAACTGCGAGATCATGCGGGGCGAAGTCTCTATCTTTCGGGCGGGAGCCGGCGGGTTATTGTATTTCTCGAGCGGCTCAAGGAATGGCGGTCTGTGTATCGGCGCCAGTTTTTGTCCTGAAACGCTGGTAGGCGAGAGTATCCAAGTTAGACCAAGAAAGAGACTTGCGGCTGAAATAGTGGAGAATTTCATTGAGTGGGTTGGAGTTGTGAAGCGTGAAGTGTGAAGCGTTAAACCGGCAAGCGACTTGCAATCCCGAACTTGGAATCCCTGATCGCCATACGGGCCGTCTTCCGTAACGCAAGACCGCAAAATTGTCGAGAGCTATTCTGAGAAGATTTTGGTAACAACATTGAAACCTGATTTCCTGGCACAGCGGTGGAACGCGTTGTCCTCCGTAAAGGAGCGTGCTCCCACGGAGCTTTACGCTCAACGCGTTCAGACAGCGGCTTCGCCGCCTAATATTATGAGTCTGGCACCCCGCTCTTGCATCGTCTTCGGAGAAGCCGATCCACCGTTAACTCGATACGCTTGGTTCTCGTTCAGTTCGTGGCGCAGGCAACCCAACGACAATCACGCCAGCCGCGCAGGGCGTAGTTACAACTATTCAGTTGTCACCGAACTTCTCAGCGCCGAATCAAGGCCGGGGCAGCGGTGTAGGGCGTGGCCTCGGCGTTGGTGCAACTCGTGGCGTCGGCGTCGGTCTGGGAGTAGTAGTAGCCGTGGCCGTTGACGTAGCCGTGGGAGTAGCTGTACGCCGTAGCTGTAGCTGTAGCTGTAGCACTCGGTGTAACGACAGGAGTAGCAGTCGGCGTAGCGGTTACGGTCGGTGAAGCGGTGGGCGTGAAAGTCGCTGTCGCCGTCGCAGTAGGAGTCACAATGGGCGTAGGCGAAGCTGTAGGTGTCGGCGTCGGTGTACCGCCGCCCGATGGAAATACGCGCACGTAATAGACATCTTCTTCATGTTGGCCGCGGCTGGCGTTAAAGTTAAACGTGGCCGAATACGCTACGTTGGCGCCCGTGTTGTCTGACACCATCGTGATGTAATCACCGATCTTGTTTTGGTTCGGATACCCTTCGAGAGGGTTGAACGAGTTGCTCACCGCCACATTAGGCGACCATGTGACGCCCGCGTCAGTGCTCCAGGAATAAAATAACTGCGAGTCGGTGTTGTTGCCAACAGAGTTGCGCGAATCGTACCACACAGCGTCCAGACGCCCATTCGGTGCTACAGAGAATGTACCGAACCAGTGCCACTTAGTGGTAAGGCCATCGTCATTGATCCGGAGTGGCGCGCTAAAGGTTAGCCCGCCATCGGTGCTGCGCACAAACATCACGTCCGTGGTCGATCGCCCGGACGGCAGCACACTGCACAACATATAGATATTGTTGTTAGTCGCACCCCCGGAGCGGTCAATCGCGAGGAAGACTTGGCCAGCCAGGCCTTCGGGATTAATCGCGCCAGGATACAGTAAGCCGCCACCAAGGTTAACAGCTGTGTTTCGGTCAAAAGAGGGTGTCTGGCCCGCGATCTGTGCGTTGCTTGAGCGCACGCAGCGAAATCCTGTGCCTCCGGTCCAACCACCGACAAAAACGTTGCCGTTGGTGTCTACATCAAGGGTCCCGTATATGGGTGAGTTCGGAAGGACCACCGGGCTTTGCCAGGTCATGCCGCCGTTTGTGGAGCGTTGAAATGCCGCGCTGGTGAAAGCGCAGTTAGCGCTATCGTTGATTTGGTATTGGAACCCGTGCCCCGGTCCGTTAGTCCTATCGATCGTAAGCCATTCCTTATCGCCGCCCGCGCTTCTGTCGGGCGACTGTTCCGTCCAGGTTTGACCTCCGTTGGTGGAGCGCCACAGGTCGTCACAGTAAAACGACTGTTGCGCGTCCGATTGAAGGCTGAGATAAAAAAATTGCCCTGCCTCATCGGATTGAGTCACCGGATCGCTACGGAAGACGTTGTTTTGTAAAACACCGGGGAATGTCCAATGCACGCCGGCATCTGTAGTATAACCCCAGCCACCCTGGCGAAAGTTAGAGGTAACATCGTTAAACTGCCTCCAGGCGATTGTCATCTTGTTGCCGTCTGTCGGGTCAACCGAAATAGCGCATTCGTTGGCAGCGTCGCCGACGATGTTCTGACCATTCTGATCGACGTTGACCTGATAACTGATGAACAGTCCGAAGGGCGAGATCATCCGAGGCGACGTCTCCATTTTTCTAGGAAGCGCAGGCGGGTTATCATACTTCTCCAGCGGCTCATCTAACGGCGCCATGCGAACAGGCGCGAGCTGCGCTAACGCTCCAGGCAACGTAATTAGCAGGATCAGAAAAGGTAGAAGGCGAGCACGTGAAGCTGTGGAAGATTTCATTGGGATTGTTGAAGTGTGAAGCCTTGAACGATTAAAGCGGTCGCGATCCACGATTCATAAATCTCGACCCGCCGAATCGCCCGCTTCCCTTAATCGAGGACCATAAGCTTGTCGACAATATTCTGTCACCGTTTGGCAAGCGAAATTGAAACTCAGAATTCCTAGGCACAGCGGTGGACCGTTTTGTCCTCCGTAAAGGAGCGTGACTCCCACGGAGCCTTACGCTCAACGCGCTAAGAAAGCGGCTTCGCCGTCTAATATTTTGGGACGCCAGTGACCCACTTTGCATCGTCTTCGGAGAAGCCGATCCACCTTTAACTCAATACCGCTTTGGTTCTCGTTCAGTTCGTGGCGCAAACAACCCAACGACGATCGCGCCTACGGCTGAACCACGCGTCTCGCAAAGGAATCAAGGTCTCGGCAAGGGCGTGGGACGCGCTCTCGGAGTCGGCTGATGCCTTGGCGTCGGTGTCGGTCTGGGAGTAGCCGTGGCTGTTGCTGTTGATGTCGCAGTAGAGCTAGGCGTAGCTGTCGGAGTCGCTGTCGCTGTAGTTGTAGCCGTGGCTGTTGCTGTTGCCGTGGGGGTAAAAGTGGCTGTAGCCGTAGCAGTAGGGGTCAAGGTAGGTGTCGGCGATGCTGTCGCCGTTGCCGTTGGTGTGGGCGAAGCGGTAGGTGTTGGAGTAGGCGTAGAGCCACCCGTCGGCGATACCCGTACATAGTAGATATCCTCTTCGTGTTGATTCCGGCTCGGGTTGAAATTAAAAGTGGCGGAATACGCAACGTTGCCGCCGGTATTGTCTGAAACAATGGTGATGTAATCGCCGATCTTGTTTTGATTCGGATAGCCTTCCAAAGGATTAAATGCGTTGCTTACTGCCACATTAGGCGACCACGTAACACCCGCATCAGTGCTCCAGGAATAAAATAGCTGCGAATCGGTGTTGTTGGCAACAGAGTTGCGCGAGTCGTACCACACCGCGTCCAGACGCCCATTCGGCGCTACAGAGAATGTGCCAAACCAGTGCCACTTATTGGTAAGGCCATCGTCATTGATCCGGTGTGGCGCACTGAAGGTTAGTCCGTCATCGGTGCTGCGAACGAACATCACATCGGTTGTGCTTCGGCCCGGCGGCAGCACGCTCGCCAGCATATAAATATTATTGTTAGTCGGGCCACCGGAGTGATCAATCGCCAGGAATAACATCCCATCCAAACCTGCAGAATTTATCCCACCACCATTCAGGTCGCCGCCCATATTGATGTTCTGGGTTACCTGGTCAAAGGTCGGTGTCTGGGCTCCGATCTGCGCATTGCTCGAGCGAACACACGAAAAGGTGTTTCCTTCACCGCCGATAAAAACATTGCCGTTCGTATCTACATCGAGCGTTCCGTCGGTAGGCCCGCTTGGAATGACGAGTGGCGCCTGCCAGGTGATTCCGCCGTCGGTCGAGCGTTGGAATTGGACGCCGTTGCCGCTACAATTGATGCCGTCGCTTGACTGATATTGGAAGCCGTGCCCCGGGCCGCTGGTCTTGTCGATGGTAAACCATTGCTTGTCGCCACCACCCGCTAGGCTCTCGGGCTGAAGCCGTGTCCAGGACTGACCGCCGTTCGTTGACTGGTACATGTTTTCACAAAACGTCTCAAGAAGGCTGAGGTAGAAAAAGCTGCCTGTCTCATCTGAGCTCGTTACTGGATCGCTGCGAAAAACGCCAGGTTCCAACACGCCTGGGAAAGTCCAGTGAACGCCGGCATCAGTTGTATAGCCCCACCCACCCTGACGGAAATTGGATGTTACATTGTCGAATTGCCTCCAGCCGATTGTCATCTTGTTGCCGTTTGTTGGATCAACTGAGATCGTGCACTCGTTAGCGGCATCGCCAACGATGTTATTCCCATTTGCGTCAACGTTTACCTGATAGCTGATAAAGACACCATGCGGCGAGACCATTCGCGGTGACGTGTCCAGTCGGTAAATAAGCGCAGGTGGATTGTCATATTTTTCCACCTCCTTGTTGATGCGCGGGTTCCACAGAGGCGCCTGCCCGGACGCGGTCGCAAGGGTCGCTAACGCAATCAGCATCACAGCTGATAATTGATACCGCGTTTGCGTCGCTACGCGAAACTGCGGCTGATGAGAGCTATTAGTTGAAAATTGTGTTTTCATATTTGTTCGTTAAAACCGATCCATGCCGAGCAAAGAAACTGTTTGTAGAGGAAACTGATGGCTTCCCAACAAAATTATTCCCATGCCACTAAGGCCGCGGTGGCGGAGTGGGATGAGGCCTTGGAGTTGGCGCAAGCCGCGGCGTGGGCGTCGGCCTTGGCGTAGCTGTAGCTGTAGCTGTAGCTGTAGCTGTAGCTGTTGCTGTTGCTGTTGCGTGTTGGTGTGGCAGTGGCTGTGGCTGTAGCGGTTGGAGTTGGCGTCGGACTGCCACCGCCAGCCAGGTTAAACGCGCCGATTCGCAGACGCCAGCCGGCGGCGCTCGTGGAAGGAACGTACTCGTTGATGTACCAAAAAGTCGTGTCGTCACTCGGATCGGTAACGATTGCGGTGTAGTCCCCCCAGCGATTGCCCCCCGCAGTTTGCGAACCCGTCCCGTTGATGATTGATCCTTCGCCGAGGGTCATCTGACCAGGCGGATCGCCGTCATGCCGGGCCGTATAAAACACGCTTGGAAAAACCGCTGGGCTGGCGCCATTGGCGGCACTAAAGCCGAGAGCTATGTCTCCCAGTGAATTCATGGCGATGCTTCCCATCCAGCGATGAATCCCATCGGTGAGACCTGGAGCATAGGTGCCTTCCTGAAAGATGACCGGACTGCTGTTCGGGCTGCGCAGCTCCCACCAACGAATGCCTGATACCTCTCCGTTTGGCCCAGTGCCAGCAGAAACCGATTGATTGGTCACGAGCGACTCGTGAGTCCCAAAATTTCGATAAGCAAGCCGAAACAGAGGCCTTTGTCGGTATCCCAAATGATCAATTTTATTGGTCGTATTTGGTTGCGGGATACACGCGCGACTACCACCGCATAAACCCAGGATCGAGTTAAAGGGCTGCGTCGGAAGCGTGTTAGTCAGTGCAAAGCTTGAATTTGCAGGAGTCACTGGATCGTAATGAAACTTCCAAAGGGTCAATGCATCCTGCGGCGCGCCTAGAGGACCGTTGTTATCCTCTGAGCCGACAAAATAGTTCGGGCTTCCAACCGGCGGTGGTGTCATCCCGTCGAGATCACTCGGTAATAAGCCGTCCCCAACTACGTATGCCGGGTTTGGAGGCGCGAGAAACGAGACGATTGTCGGATTAGGAGTGCCAGCCAAAGCTTGGGCACGATCCAGTGCGTATGCGCCAACGCCTACAAAGGTGCTCCCACCTGCGAACTCTCGCGTGCTAAAATAATAGGCATCCGGCCACACCCCTGCTTTGGGATAATCTCCAAAGTTATTTCCGTTGCCGACCAGAATCGCCCACCGGTAATACGATCCCGTTGGATCGCTTGTCTGTGAAAGCGCCACACACTGCAAATATGGAGCGGATGAGGTGAATTGCGAAAGTAACCAGCGATCAGCAAGCTGGTCGTGAAGGACCACGGGGTCGCCCGCGTTCTGCGTCTGGCACCCGCCGCCAAATCCAGACCAAAGAGTATTATTCGCCAACGGACCCAAGAGCGATTGGCCCGACTTGTTGAAAATCTGATAATGCAGGTTGGACATAGTCACAACATGATTGGGCCCGACTGCTCCGTTGGGGTCTGGAGGCGCACAGCCCCCGCACAGGTTGGGGTTTCCATCAAAGCTAATGATGGGACCCGGTATTCTAATTTGGCCCACCACACGCTGCACAGCCTTATCCGGCACAACCGGTCCGACAGGCCCGAGCGGAATAGGACCCTCCTCCTCGTGCTCGTTCTTCGTATCTTCATTCGACGGCAGGGGCTTCATACTTCGCAGCGGGGGTGAAATATCGAACTTCACCACCTGCATCACCCCGCGATATTGAGCGCTTATAATCGGCTGTCCGCCGGCTGCCGAACCTGATTGCCCAGATGGCGATCTGGGCTGCGCAAACAGAACGAGTGTAATCGCCCCGAAGCAAAGCAAAACGGCGATTAGGAGGCGGAGCTTGAAGAATGCGGATTGGGAAGCGGATTTCTTTTTCATTGGATGGAGTTTGGACTGAGTGATGGTTTCCGTGAACGCCAAAAGGCGCATCAACGGATCCAACAGTGGAGGTTCCTTTCTACTCGAATCCGGGGAAACGTGTCAACACAATTTGCCTGCTTTCCTCCCACTGCCCACGTCTAAATGCGGTCGGCCCGTCGTGAAACACTGGATGGCGGCGCGAAGCGACAGAGTGCACGCGCAGCGGTGCGAACCGGCGAGCGGCCGATGCTCATCAGCCATCGTAGATCGCGAAAATGGAGCTCGGGGAAGATTGCTACGGTCTCGGCGGCGGTGTCGGACGAGGCCGGATAGACGGATGAACTCTTGGAGTGGGAGTAGGTCTCGGTGTACTTGTGCCAGTAGCTGTAGCTGTAGCTGTAGGCGTAGGACTACCGCTTGGCGTCGATGTAGCGGTTGCGGTTGCTGAGGCGGTTGCCGTGGCCGTAGCGGTAGCCGTAGTTGTCGCAGTCGCCGTTGCCGTCGCCGTCGCCGTCGGCGTCGGCGATCCCGCTGGGCCGCACGCTGAAGGCGTAGCCGTTGCTAGTGGCGTAGGACTCGGCGTCGCGGTTGGTGACGGCATGCCCACGGCGGCCGCGATATCGACCCGGCCCCAGCCATAGACGTTGTTTGGGGGGCCGGCCGTGCCGCACTGAGTTGAAGAGATGAAGACCGCCGCGTTATCTAAGCCATCGCGACTCATGGTGATCTGGTGCCGCAGGCTTGGCAGCGCGCACCACAGCAACCCCATCGCACCAGCAATGTGGGGAGTGGCCATGGATGTGCCGCTGGCAGTCGTATATGCATTATCGGCGGTGTTGCTGGCCGAGCGCGTGCCTGTCCCAGGGGCAGCGATATCGGGTTTGATGCGGTTACTTCCATCAACTGTTACCGGTCCGCGACTGCTAAAGGAAGCAATCGTATCAGTGCCAGTGTTCAATGCACCAACTGTATAAGATGCTGCATACAACGACGGCGGATCTGTTACAGTGGAACAGGCCGAACCGGAGTTACCGGCTGCGACTACCATCTGGATGCCAGCAGCAGCCTGGGCTTCGACAGCAGCTTGCAAAGTGTCAAACGAACAGCCTTCTGAAGCCGGGCAACCCCACGAGTTGATAGTAATGTCAGGAGCCTTGCTCGGATCGCCCTCACTGGGCGTGCAGTTGAGTGGGTACGGCGCCAGAAAGAACTCCATGCACTCCATATATCGGGCGGGTGTGCCGTTACCAACATCCATGTTGCGGCAACCAATCCATTTTGCGCCCGGCGCCATCCCGATCTGGTTACCCATGCCATCGTCGCCGATGGCTGTCCCCGTGGTGTGAGAACCATGGAAGAAATCGTCGCAAGGAAACGGCGAATCGTTACCGCAAGGATTGCCGCTGCTGTTGTGGATGGAATCGTGCCAGTTGTAATTGTGATTGGCCGTGGTTCCGTCCCAGCCGCGATAGTGAGGTTTGAGCGCATTGTGGGTCCAGCGCTGGCCGGTATCGGCGCTCGCGATAACAATGTTTTGCCCGGTGAAGCCCAGCGCCCATACCTGTGGCGCGTGCGTATAAGTGATTCCTGGTTCGATCGTGGCCGGGACGCGAGATGACGATGTTTCTACAGGTCCAGGTTGAGGCAGATCGTTGTGGATAAGCGGATTACCTTCCACTCGCGCCACGTCGGGCCGCGCCGCCAACGCTTCGGCTAACTCACGAGTCCCTTTGACCAAAATTGCATTAACGATGTAAAAGGAGCGGGGTTCGATGGCGCGATCGCGCAGCCATTGCAGAATTGAGTCCTGCGTTGTTTCGGCCTTGCTCTGGAGAGTTTGATATACGAATCGCCCCTTTTCCGCCTTGGTCGGGAGAGTATTGGCCGCGCTAAGGTCGGCCTGGTCGGCTAGCACAACGAAAAATTCGGCCTGCTGCCCGTTAGCGGTGTGTTCCATAACCCACGGCGCAATCTTGTTTGCCGCAGGGAAGCCAGTCCATGAAGTATGGGTTTGGACTGCCGTCGTCCGTGGTTGTGCTGAGGCTTTGCCCAGCGCAAACAGCACAATCGTCACTCCCACGAAACAAAGCAGAACGCCGAACAAAACACGGAGTTTGAAGAACCCGCCTTCGCGGAGGTTACGACGGACAGAGTGAAACGCAGATTTCTTTTTCATTTGATAATAATGGTTGTGATTGAACAGCCCGAGCCGTAACGACGCGAGTTCGCTTCCTGCCCCTGATATTAACTTCCCTCGGTTGCGAGAGTAGAACGCCCTTCTAGTTGAATCGCTGAAAACAGTCAACACTATTTTGACGCTCTGACCACGAATCTGCCTTCGCTCGAGTCAAGCCGAAAACAGTGGGCACACCCTGACGCACCGGTCATTCAGCCGGCTACAAACGATTAACTAGCACCACCAAGAAATCCCACCTTGGATATCTAGGGCCTGGGCGGAGGCGTTGGGCGCGGCCTTCCCGATGGCCCCGGCCTAGGTGTTGGCGTGGGTTGCGGTGTAGGCGTTGGTGTTGGCGCTCCGCCGTTTACAGCGGCAAAAATGTCCACCCGGCCCCATCCATAAACGTTGTTTGGCGGTCCCGCATCGCCGCACAGAGTGGAAGCGATATGAACAGCTGCGTTATCTAAGGCATCGCGACTCGCGGTAATCTGGTGCCGCAGGCTTGGCAGCGCGCACCACAGCAGGGCCATGGCCCCGGAGATGTGCGGAGTGGCCATCGAGGTGCCGCTGGCAATCGTATATGCGTTGTCAGCAGTGTTGGAGCATGAGCGCGTGCCTGTGCCTGGAGCACTGATATCCGGCTTTATCCGGTTACTTCCATCCACCGTTATCGGCCCGCGGCTGCTAAAGCCAGCGATGGTATCCGTGCCGGTACTCAGCGCTCCGATCGAATATGCTGCTGCGTAAATTCCCGGCGGATCTGTCACCGTGGAACAATTGGGCCCGGAGTTTTGCGCGGCTGCCACCATCATTATTCCGGCGGCAGCTTGCGCTTCTACAGCAGCTTGCAACGTGTCAGCCGAACAACCTTCCGAAGTCGGGCAACTCCAGGAGTTAATCGTAATATCCGGTGCCTTAGTCGGATCGCCCTGGCCGCCACCTACCGGATAAGGCGCAAGGAAAAATTCCATGCACTCGATGTATCTGGCCGGTGTGCCGTTGCCAACGTCCATGTTACGGCACCCAATCCACTTTGCGCCCGGTGCCATCCCGATCTGGTTGCCCATGCCATCGTCGCCGATCGCTGTACCAGTGGTGTGAGAGCCATGAAAGAAGTCGTCGCAAGGAAATGGCGAATCGTTACCGCAAGGATTGCCGGTGCTATCATGGATGGAATCGTGCCAGTTATAATCATGGTCAGCGGTGGTTCCGTCCCAACCGCGGTAGTGAGGTTTAAGCGCATTATGGGTCCAGCGCTGGCCGGTATCGGCGCTCGCGATAACAATGTTTTGCCCGGTGAACCCGAGGGCCCATACCTGCGGTGCGTGGGTGTAAGTGATTCCTGGTTCGATTGTGGCTGGTACCTGAGGTTGCGATATTTCCACAGCTCCAGGTTGAGGGAGGTCGTTGTGGATAAGCGGATTGCCTTCCACTCGCGCCACGTCCGGACGCGCTGCCAACGCATCGGCGACTTGCCGTGTTCCATTTACCAAGATTGCGTTAACAATGTAGAAGGATTGATGTTTGATGGCGCGATCGCGCAGCCACCGCAGGATTGGGCCTTGCGTGGTCTGGCTCTTGTTCCACAGGTTGTTATAGACGTAGCGGCCCTTCTCAGCCTTGGTTTGCAAATTGTCCGCGCCGCTCAGATCGGCTTGATCAGCAAGCACAACGAAAAACTCTGCCTCCTGGCCATTAGCGGTATGGTCCATCACCCACGGCGCAATCTTGTTCGCCGCACCTAATCCGCCCATTAGCATTTTGGTTTGGACTGCCGGTGTCCGTGGTTGTGCTGAGGCTTTGCCCAGCACGAGCACCAGCGTCATTCCCGCGAAACAGAGCAGGACACCGGACAAAAGCCGGAGTCTGAAGAACCCACCTTGGCGAAAGTTACGGCGGACAGTTTCGAACGCAGACTTCTTTTTCATAGGATAATAATGGTTGTGGGTTAAAAAGGTCCCAGCTTAACGACACGAGGGCGCTTCCTGCCAATGATATTAACGTCCCTCGGTTCCAAGACTGGAGGGCCCTTTTACCTGAATCGCTGAAAACAGTCAACACTATTTCGACGCTCTGGCCACGAATCCTCCTTTTCGTCGACCTACAGCCGGAACGAGGGGACATAATTTTCACGCGAGCCGCAAAAGTCACACGTGCGGCTATTGATTGTTTATGCCGGCTACCAACGGTTAATCATCACCACCAGAAATTAGACTGGCGAAATTCTATGGTCTCGGAAGAGGCGTGGGGCGCGGCCTTGCGGAATCCACTTTGCGCCGGGCGCCATCCCGATCTGGTTGCCCTGTCCATCATCGCCCACCATGGTGCCGGTGGTATGCGTCCCGTGAGCTTGGTCATCGCACGGGAAAGGCGAATCGTTTCCGCAAACGTTACCGACACTGTCATGAATAGAGTCATGCCAGTTATAATCGTGATCGGCATTTTGGCCGTCCCACCCGCGGTAATGCGGCTTCAGCGCGTTGTGGGTCCAGCGTTGGCCAGTGTCCGCGGAGGCGACGACAATTTGCTGTCCTGTGAATCCTTGCGCCCATACCTGGGGCGCATGCGTGTAATTGATGCCGGGTTCAATCGTAGCGGGCTGTTGTAAGCTTGTTGGGACGTCGACATAAGCGTCCGGGTTAGGAAGGTGATTGTCGATGCGCGGATTACCTTCCACGCGCGCGACGTCGGGACGCAAGGCTAATGCTTCACCGACAGCGCGAGTTCCTTTCACCAGGATTGCGTTAACGATGTAGAACGAACGGTGCTCAAGCCCACGTTCACGCATCCATTGCAGGATTGGACCCTGAGTCGTCTGTGCCTTGTTGAAAAGAGTTTGGAACACGAACCGACCCTTTTCGGCTTTCGTCTGCAGGTTAGCAGCCGCCCTCAGGTCGGCTTGGTCAGACAGTACCACAAAAAATTCCGACTGCTGACCATTGCCAGTGTTTACCTATGAAAATTGATAACTCGTCGAACGCGCAGCGAGTCGCATCAAAACGCACGAAAACGCAGTCTATTTGTCAAGTGTTCGTCAACCAGCTTTTACGCAGCAGTTTTCTCCGTTCCAGATCGAGATCGCAAAGACGTTTGGAGGCGGTGAGAAACTTCGGGACGCAGTCAATGAACTACAGACGCTGCTCGCTGCAGCATAGCGATTATGGACCATCAAGAGATACAGAAAATCAGAGAACAACACGCCGCAAAGCAGTGGCCAAAGTTTCTTGAGTCTTTGACAATAAACGGCCTCCGTGGTTGGACGGGACAAAGCGTTACGTTTGGCTTTCCAGTTACCGCTCTGGTTGGTGAAAATGGAACTGGAAAAAGTACAATTCTGAAAACCGCAGCGTGCGGCTATGAACGTGCCGGAGCCGAGAGAACGTTCTATCCATCCGGATTTTTCTTGGATACTCACTGGGACACCGTATCCGATGCCACGCTCGGATATTCAGTGCGGCAAGGCGATATCGCGAGCTCTTTCCAACTTCGGAAACCAACGAAGCGCTGGAGCATTCCAGGCAGACGTCCCAAGCGTAATGTGTTCTGGTTCGATATTTCTAGAACGCTACCGCTCGACGCTTCAGCCGGATATGCACGACTTGCAAAGCTCGCGGCGTCGGAGGTTTCTAGCTCAGATATCGATGCACCGTATAGAGATCGGCTTTCGCACGTCCTGGGTCGCAACTATACGAACGCCCGGTTTGCCAAATCGGACGCTGATGTAAAGCGAGATGTGGGGCTGCTCACGCGCGAATTTGGAGAGGTTTCCCAGTATCACTAGGGCGCTGGCGAAGACGCAACATTGGATCTGTTTCGCGCGATACAGAACATTCCCGAGACTTCGTTGCTGATCATTGATGAGGTCGAAGCGTCGTTACATCCGCGTGCCCAGCGCCGACTCATTCGTTTCTTGTTGTGGTTGTCCCGCCAAAAGCGAATTCAGGCGATTGTTTCCACTCACAGCCCCTACGTGTTGCAGGAGTTGCCTGCTGAAGCCCGAGTTCTTCTCCTACCCGGTCCAAATATGGCGTCAGTCTTGTGTATGGAATCAGCCCCGAATTTGCCATGAGTCGACTAGACGAGGCAGTTCATCCAGAACTCCATTTATTCGTTGAAGATAGGCAGTCCGCAATCTTGGTTCGGGAGATCATCGCCAGCGCGCCGGAAGGTCACGAAATTCTCGTCCGTCTTGATATTGCTGCAGTGGGACCAGCAAATGTGGTTCAAATGATGGGCCAATTATCGGCTACGGGCCGGCTGCCTTATCCAGCTCTCGCGGTCATCGATGCCGACGAAGATGTAACTAACGGATGTCTAAAATTGCCCGGAACTCTAGCGCCAGAGCGGGTAATCTTTTACAGACTTAAAAGAAAGGGAGTGGCCTAACATTCCTACGCGGTTCGGCGTCGGAGCTGGAAGCCTGATTTCGTACCTTGAGGATGCAATGTTGGAACCCGACCACCACAAATGGCCTGAGCTGATTGGTGACAGGATCGTTAAGAGTAAAAACAAGCGTTTGGGAAACACTGTGTTCGGAATGGGTTCGATCGTGCCTGTCGGCTGCCGAGCGCGATGCTTTCGCCTCTGCCGTGAGGACTAAACTCTCGTGAGACAAATTAGTAACAAACGAGCTACGACACCCTCAGTCGCTCGGATCGCGGAATCAATATCCTGCCGCAATCGGCGATCGGCCGGCTCGGTCGGCGTATAGCTGCCGATAGCCCACGTATTTGACCGACCGAACGAACCAGCGAACTCGGACACGGTATAGCCGAGACGGTCGGCGAATGGAATCGAGTCCCGCGCAGCACGCGATTGCGTCTGCGCCTTGCCGCAGAATGCTGGACACCGAGTTGCGGCTAAAAATTCTCGCGCCGTAGAAAACGACCTTGAAAACTGGTACTTTCTTTTTGCCCATCATGAGCGTGCCAGTGCCAACATCGGCAAAGGTAAACGACGCGCCGCTGTTAATGGTCACGCCGAGAGCGGTAATTTCCCCCGCGATGGGAGTAATCCGGTTCAAAGCGCATTTGTCGGTCGAGCGATTGCCAGCTGTTTTGGCCCAAGTAATGGTCGACACGCGTAGGGTCCTTGGCCTGGCAGGTCATGGGGATTAAGCCACCGGCGTCGAATAAGCCTACGGGGAGTATCTGGCGCCAGTATTCAGTTCAAGTCTATTGAAGCCACCCCAGACAATCATTTCGTTGCCCGTCCACACTGCTGTGTGACTGACGCGCGCTTCAGGCGCACCGGTAGTGGTAGTGGCAATCCAACTGTCCGTGGTGGGATTGTATGTGCCGCCAGTGTTTAGGTCCGCTCCATTGAAGCCGCCCCAAACAATCATTTCGCTACCAGTCCAAACTGATGTTGGTCCGGAGCTCGCTTCAGGCGCGCCGAGAGTGGTACTGGTAACCCAACTGTCTGTGCTCGGATTATATCTACCACCCGTATTTAGGTAGTGCGCGAAGCCGGTTCCGCCCCAAACAATCATTTCGCTGCCAGTCCATACTGATGTGTGACTGGCGCGCGCTTCAGGCGCACTGGTAGTGGTAGTGGTAACCCAACTGTCTGTGTGCGGATTATATCTACCGCCGGTGTCAAAGAAAACCGAGGTGCCGTCAAATCCACCCCAAACGATCATTTCAGTCCCGGTCCAAACGGCCGTGTGATCGGAACGCGCCGCAGCCGCGCCGGTGGCGGCGGTGTCAACCCAACGGTCTTCGCTGGGGTTATATCTGCCGCCCGAATTCAGGGCGACCGACGCACCGAATCCCCCCCAAACGATCATTTCAGTCCCAGTCCAGACGGCCGTGTGCCCGCCACGCGCTTGAGGCGCGCGAGTGGTGGTAGTGGCAACCCAACTGTCTGTGATGGGGTTGTATCGGGCGCCAGTATTCAGTCTAAATCTATTGAAGCCGCCCCAGACGATCATTTCAGTGCCAGTCCAGATTGCCGTATGAATTTCGCGCGCATAAGGCGCGTCGGTAGTGGTAGTGGCAACCCAACTGTCCGTGCTCGGATTATATCTAGCGCCTGTGTTCACCACGAACCCGCCGTTGAATCCGCCCTGGCCGGTGAATCCGCCCCAAACAATCATTTCACTGCCCGTCCAAACGGCAGTGTGTCCCCCACGCGGAAAACCCGTGCCGACCGTGGTAGTTCGAGCCCAACTGCCCGTACTGCACGGAACATATCTCCCGCCAGTGTTCAAAGTCGAACTGCCGTCTCCGCCCCAGACGATCATTTCAGTTCCAGTCCACACCGCTGTGTGAAGGGAGCGCGCAGCAGGCCCATTGCGCACCGTAGCAATCCAACTGTCCGTGGTGGGATTATATCTGCCGCCAGTATTTACGCGTTCGGACTTGACTCCGCCCCACACGATCATTTCAGTGCCAGTCCACACCGCCGTCTGAAGAGAGCGCGCAGCAGGCCCGTTGGGCGCCGTAGCAATCCAACTGTCCGTGGTGGGATTATATCTGCCACCAGTGTTTACGGGCCCGGAGTTGTTGACTCCGCCCCAGATGATCATCTCAGTACCAGTCCACACCGCCGTCTGAAGAGAGCGCGCAACAGGCCCGTTGGGCGCCGTAGCAATCCAACTGTCCGTGGTGGGATTATATCTGCCGCCAGTGTTTACGGGCCCGATGTTGTTGACTCCGCCCCACACGATCATTTCAGTGCCAGTCCACACTGCTGTGTGAAACGTGCGCGGGCCGGGCCCGTTGGATGCGGTAGCAATCCAACTGTCCCCGCTGAAGTCGTATCTGGCGCCAGTCTTCAGATAGCTGCCGTCATTGTTAATTCCGCCCCAGACGATCATTTTAGTGCCAGTCCACACTGCGGTGTGATCGAATCGCGCAGCAGGCGCATTGCTCGTGCTGGTCGGAAACCAGCTGTCTGTGGGCGGGAAGTATACAGCGCCAGTGTTTAGGGAGCCGCCGCCATTGACTCCGCCCCAGACGATCATAAAGGTGCCAGTCCACACTGCTGTATGATTGCCGCGCTCCGTAGGCACGCCAGTGGTGCTGGTCATTGTCCAACTGTCTGTACTCGGATTATATGTGCCGCCAGTATTTAGGTAAGCCCCGCTGGAGTCCTGTCCGCCCCAGATGATCATCTCGCTGCCAGTCCACACTGCCGTGTGATGAGATCGCGCGTCAGGCGCGCCAGTGGTGCTTGTTGCGGTCCAATAATCAACGCAACTGCCCGCTGAATCTTCAACCGATGAGCTTGCTATTTCCGGAAGATAATAACCCGAGCCTGTCTGATCTGTCGTCACTGAAGAATCAGTTTCCGTTCTAGCCGCCCCCGATTCTAGGGACTCAGTCTCGGCCAGTGGATTCGACCCGGCATGTAGCTTGCCCAGGAGCCGCTCCGATAAGATCGGTCTGGCCAGACACTCGGCGACGATAAACGGATCGTTGCCCAGCGCGGCGAACAGCTCCCGGAGCACTTCTGGTTGTCTGGTGTGACTGGCAATGCGGTCCATCTCAGTCTGCAGTTGCTCGTGCGCGATCGGCCGCTGCCACTGATTGACGAGCAATTGCGAGTTCCGCAAATACTCTTCCACCTTCTGTTGGATCTGTTCCTGCGACATCACTTCATCAAGCGATGGTTTGGGCCTTGGGTTTTCCTTCGGCCAGATCCGGTGCTGCCAGTAAACTTGTTCCACTGCGCGCTGATAGGCCACACGATCCGCAAAGGTGAGCGTTCTTTGGGAAGCGCTGTTTGTCGCTTCGGGACGGAACGAGGCTGCTCTTACCGCCAGACATCCACCAGCCATGAAAAGCACCAGAGCCAGCAACGTGTGGGCACTCGTAGATCGACAACGCGAGTAATTCCTCATACGTCCAATCTGAACTCCGCAGGGTCGATTCTACAAGAAAAATACGGAAGGGCGTGGCAAATTTCTCCCTTGTTCCCGTGCGCTGCTCTCGCACGGCAGTTTTGTGTTAGCAATTGTGCCAGAATGACGACGTTTTCACCCTCCAGTCGTGAAGTCGCGATCGCCACACAGAAACCGCGTTTTCCTCTCGCAAATCGATCATTTTTTGAACGAAAAGGAACTGCTTTGAAATCGACGATTTCGGAATCCTAAGTCTGGCGGGTCTGCCAATTTCACGATCCTGGCAACGTGGCCATCTAACGCTGGAACCAGTGCTTTAAGGGTTCATTTGGCAACCAGATGGCAATGATTCACCATTTGACCACCAGCATAACAGATAGCCCATATCCCGTTCAGAAATTGCCTAGCAAATTGCGTCATCGACGCAGGTCACTCGCAAATACACGCCGGGCGTGACGAACGGCTAAGACCGTGGCACGCCTTTAGCCTGTTTTTTGCGCGGATTTTCTTCCCTCGCAGATGCGTCTGAAGCCGATTAGCGTGGTTCCGTCGCTTTAGCTGATTTTCGTTCTTCAGTATGTGACTTCTCGTCTGTCAGCGCGGTAGGAGGGCCATCTCTGTTGGCTGCGGCATCTGTGGGAACGGTAGTTGAAGCGTGTTGCAGGGAATGTAGGAGTCGTTCCATTGTTTGACGATGTGTTCCATCACCCAGGGCGCAATCTTGCTTTATTGAAATGGTCCCGTGACGCCGCCGGCTGCAGCTACTGCTGCTTGGCGCGACGAGGCGATGGCTCCCAGGCTAGCCGCGAGAGCTGCCAAAAGAAGTAGCGAAGAAAAAACACGTCGATAAGGTGCGGGCGTGAATGGCGAAGTGCGACGTAGATTTGTAATCATTGATTACCGTTGGTTTGAATTAGCAGGTTGGAAGGGAACCGAGCCTGATTTTTACCTTAAAGCCCGGCGCTTTGTCAAACCCTTTCCCGTGACTCCGATTCCTTTCACGGCCGCCCACAAGGACGTTGCTGACGCCAGGTGCCGCAGCGTGGATTAGCACGCAGTTCCATCTAGAAACAGAAACTCGCGAGCTTTCGCTCGCGAGTTCCCGAATCTAACCAACTAAACGCTGGAGCTTATGGACGCGGAGGTGGCGTGGGTCGTGGTCTGGGCGTCGGCGAAGGCCTCGGTGACACACTCACACTTGCAGTCGCAGTCGCAGTCGCAGTCGCAGTCGCAGTCGCAGTGGCCGTTGGCGTAGCTGTCGGCGTATGCGTAGCTGTTGCTGTGGCCGTGGCCGTTGGCGTAACTGTAGATGTAACCGTAGCTGTCGCCGTGGCTGTTGGCGTCGGCGACGGCGAGCCGCATGGAGCGCCGCCCGGAACCAACACCGCTTGCGACAGGAAATAGCCGTCGGGCGATGGAGCCAGCGGCGTGTACGTATTTGCTACTGGATCGTAACGCAACAAGTCGTTATGCACGGTGGCGCCATCGTAGCCGCCGCCGATATAGACAAACGTTCCGTCGCTAATCGCAAACGGTCCGCGCGAGACAAATGGCAGCGGAGCCTTGGTTGCCCAGCTGGCAGTCAACTGTTCGTTGTCATTGATTTCAATTCCTGGTGGGTTGTCACCTCCGGGCGCGACGATGCTGGTGTCGTCTATGGCTCCTCCGTAGAACCACACCCGCGGCGTGTTCATGGAAGGCCCGGTGCTCCAACTATTGGCAACCGGATCGTAGATTTGCGTGGTGGTGATGGTCGTGGGGAATGGAGCTCCGCCACCGAACAGGTAGAGTTTCCCTTGATACACCACGCTGCCAGGCGCTGTTACTGGCGTCGGCACAACCGGCCCAGTTGTCCAAGTGTCGGTGGCGATGTCGTAGATATACAACGTGTTCACTTCAGTCGAGCCATTGTTACCGCTGGCAACGTAAAACTTGCCGTTGATGACTCCGAACCCGGGCAGGTATAACGCTGCCGGCAATGGCGCGATTGAGGTCCAAGTATTACTGGCGATGTCATAGGCACGGGCCGCGTTAGTCGCTCCCGTCCCATTGAATCCGCCGGCAACGTAAATCTTACCATTCCAATACCCAGTGGCATGGTCGGATAACCCATTCGGCTCGGGTATCGGCGCACCGGTAGTCCAGGTATTGGTAGTAATGTCGTAGATACGCGTTGTGGTGCTCTGGCCGCCAAGATTGAATCCGGCGATGTTATAGATCTTTGACCCGCTTGGTGTGCATGTCGGTGATGCGGTTGGTGTTGGGGTAGGCGTACCTCCCCCGCCACTGGGAGTAACACACACGTCATCCAGGTAAAAGTAAGCGGGCGGGTTGTAGAATATGAAAATCAGGTCAGCGTTGGCTCCGGGCATCACATTGGTAAAAGTATATTGCGTATACCCAAAGGCGCCCTGAACCGCCTCCGGTACGAGAGTAAGACTCCCAAAAGTAGCCCCAAAACGATTGGTGTTAGAGGTGTCAGTATTCTGGAGCCAAAAGGTTACGTCATACCCTTGGCCTGCCACGGTAGGCAGGACCTGATCAACAAAACCGTCGCTGGTACTCGGACCGGAGAATAACGCGAAGGATCCCGAGTGCGGGACTGCCGGTGAGCCGACGCCGGTGAACGAGGTATCTCCGGTGTCCACCCAAGGTGGTAAGCTACCGGTTTCGAAACCACCGTTAACATCAAGGCAAGCCGGCGTAGCTGTAGCCGTTGGGGTAGGCGAGGGCGTGCCCGTTGGTGTTGGACCGCCGGTATTGGCATCGGCGCGAATCATCCAATTGCCAACCAGACCAGCCGATTCGATTGTCTGGGATCCACTCAGGTCATTGATATTTGACGTCACATCAACCCAGGAACGATTGGGAATTGGGTTGCTTTCATCAAACGCGGCTGGGAATTGACCAGCAGTGTGAGTGATCAGGAACCCCACAAAGAAATTCGCCGTCGTTACCATCGTCGGTGGAATGGGAACGTTTACAAATGTGTCCGTCCCCGCCCCCGAGACTATTCCGTTAGCCTGCGCCAATACCACCGCGTCGGTGGGTGAGCCGTCGCCATTTGGATCGCTCCACAATGCCGCAGTGAAAGGCAGACCATTCAGAGTGGGATCGGGGAAGAGCGGAGTGCCAAAGGCTATGGAAATCGAGGTAATGACATTATTGCCTCCGGTTACCGTGAATTCGTTGCAGGCCACAAAGGTGCCGCCACTTGTCAGGCCGACCGAGTCTTCAGCCGTGCCGTCGTCGATCGAGTACGTGAATAGAGGGGTATTAGCTAATAATGATCTAAGTAATGAATTTCTTTTTATTGCTTTAGCATTTGGCAGCTTCTGCGCCGGAACTCGAAAAGCGCTCGCCGGCGCGAAAAACTTCGAAGACGGCAGGGCTGAAGCCCGCGTGGCGGAAACCGCGCCGGTCGACAACGGCACGGTCTTTTGCCCATTTGCCGTCGCAATTTGTTGAGCCGTGCTTAGCTTGGCGGCGTTTCGCTGCGCCAGCGCGAATGGGATTGCGCACACAGCGACAAGTAGAAGCAAATAAAAAGCGCCTCTAATAAGATGCGCTTTGATGGTCGGATTAATTTGTTTTTTCATGGGAGTTGTTCTTTTGACTTAATTCCTGAATCGCGAAATTACATTTTGAGCGAACAACCCTTCTACTTCGCCGCGCCAAGCAAAGTCAAGACTTTTTTAAATAATTTTCCCGCCGGCTACATAATCAGTAGCCTTAGGGTGTAAACGTTTGGAACCTCACGTCGTACGCGGGAAGCGTGTGCCGGAGTGTGGGAACTCGCGAGCTTTTGCCCGCGAGTTCCCTCAAATCACGGACAGGTGGTATGACACCCAGAGTCGTTTAGCCAGGACATCCCGCCTTTGGTAAGACACTCAATGCAGGTAAGCGTATCGGTCTTGGGTAACCCGCTGCAGTCAGAAGTAGCAAAGCAGTTGCTGCCCTCATGCCCCCGAGGTGTCGGCCGCGGCCGTGGGGTCGGTGAAGGCCGCTGCGGTGGAGTCGGAGTGGGCGTCACTGTCGCTGTGGCAGTTGCTGTTGCTGTCACAGTTGCCGTAGCCGTTGCGGTAGATGTCGCTGTCGCCGTTGGCGTGAATGTGGCAGTTGCCGTCGCAGTCGGAGTATGCGTAGCTGTTGCAGTTGCAGTCGCAGTCGCAGTCGCCGTCGGAGTGAACGTGGGCGTTGCCGTAGGTGTGCCGCATGGACCGCCGCCATTGCTACGGTGTTGGACCTCAGGCAGGAACTGGAAGGTCTGGCCTACCAAGCCTCCTACACTCCAGATCTCTCCCGAGCCGTAGAAGCCGGCCTGGTTAGCCTGGCGATCGGGCATTATTAGATCAGGTGGCGAAGGCATCCAGGTCCCAGCGGGCCAGCTTGCCACCGATAGCTCGTCCACCGCGTTGGTCGAGTCAAAGAAACCGCCACCCGGCAGGTCTCCGCCCAGCGCATACAGCTTGTTGGTTCCCGCGTCATAGGCCAGACCGAAGTCTGCCCTACCCTCTGTGAATGCCGGCCCTGTGGTCCACACCCCGGGGGCTGAACTCATGTCCAGACGCCACGTGGTTGTGTTGTTCGCCATCGGCACTTTGGGCTGTTTAGACTGCTGGCCCCTGTTGAGCACCGAGCTCAGCTGCGCCGAGAGCTTGGCAACAGGTCCACTTGCCTCAAAGCCGCCCACCACATACAGGTATTGACCTGCCTGTTGGTAGCCTGCGAGCAGGAAGTCGTTTGGAGCCGCCGTCCCGGCCGACCACGTATTGGTCGCCACGTCGTATACAGATACAGCGCTGCTGAAGAGGGTACTCCCGCCCGCTACGAACACCTTGCCATTGAAGGCACCCGATGCAGACCCGTAGTGATCAGTATGGAATGGATCAGAAGCCAGCGTAGTCCAGGTGTCGGTGGCGATGTTGTAAGATGCGAACCCGCTGCCGGTATCTCCCTCTGAGCAGTACACGATGCCCGTAGATGCCATCAACGCACACGTAGGCGCTTCACTGGTAAAGGGCATCGGCGCCCGGGATTGCCACATTCCAGTGGCAAGGTCCAGGCTGTTGACGCTGTTCACACGCGTGCCGTCAGACACCCCACCAAATACATAGAAGTGCGTGGCAGTCTGCGCAAAGCCGTAGCGCGCATCATCTATCGGGTATGGCGAGGCGATGCTCCATGCGCCAGGCGTGCCGCCTGGCGTGCAAGTTGGCGACCCAGTCGGTGTTGCCGAAGGGGCGACGGTAGGCGTTGGACTGGCGCATCCACCGCTGGCGACATTGATCTCTACCGAGTTGGTCGTGGTAGAGCCATTGTAGCCGCCTACCACCACCGCTGTGCTACCCACACCGGTTCCCGCAGGGAATGCCAGCGGCTGGAGCAGGGTCGGACCGCTGGTCCAGCTGTTACTGGCCGGATCATACACCTGCAGAGAGTTCGTCGTATCCGGAGTGAACACCCGCCTTAGCCATGCTCTTACTCCCTTGCTGGCCGATGTAGGCGCCGTGCCAGGGCCGGTGAAGGGATCGCCTCCACCAATGACCCATAGCTTGCCTCCGATCACTGCCGAGGCGGGCACGTTGACCCCAGTAGGCATATTCGCCCGCGTTGTCCAACTGTTGGCCGCAATGTCGTAGTCATACAACGTGTTCAGATTGGTGTCGTTGAGGTCGCGGCCACCAGCTACGTACATGTGCCCGTTGATTATTCCAAACCCGGGGCCTCCCAAGGTCGCAGGCATGCTCATCCGGCTGGTGTTAAAGGTGTTGGCCACCGGGTCGTACTCCCATACCTGTCCAAAGGATGGATCTACGTTGCCGGTGTTGTATCCACCTACCAGGTAGATCTTCCCGTTGAAATAACCCGATGCCATAAATGCCCGCAAATCAGGCATCGGCAATCCCGTACTCCAGGTGTTACTCGCTATGTCGTAGATACGCGTGGTATTGACCACCGTACCAGTGGTCGGATCGTCGCCACCGAACACGAAGAGCTTATTGACATTGGGCGCATAGACCGCTGAAGCCAGGGAGTTGGTCAGATCGGGCACGGGAGCCAGAGCCGTCCAGGTGTTGGTCGCCGGGTTGAACTTCCCGAACTGATTGATGGTGCCACCAGCCGAGAAGGAGTAGCCGCCTCCTTCATAGGCAACGGTGCCATCGTTGTCGATGAACCCGCCGTAATGGTCAATCGCTACAGGCGCCGCCTGTGTCCAGGGCCCGGGGCTGCCCGCCTGGCGGGCATGTCGGTGTTGGCGAGGGCGTTCCCGACACTGTAGGCGTCGGCGTCGGCGAGCCGCACGGCGCCAGTGAGGCAGTCAGTGCCTGGCCGGATGCGACGGGCGGGTTCGTCCCGCCTGTGGGATCACAGCCGGTACTGGGTGAAGGTAGTGTCATTTTGCTTCACGCCTACCACTAACTGGCTGTCGTTCGCAAGGGCTGCGGGCGTGATAGAATCGTAGATGAACTGGAATGGCGGCCCGCCGTTCTCAAATAGAGCGATCTCGTAATCCAATTGGGTCGTTGTCCCCGTTATCTGGTAGTAGTCGATCCGGTACTCGACGTAGAAAGTGCGGTTAGGCGAAGTGCCTGTCGTGGTAGTGAAGATTCCACAGCCGGGGCACGTGTCGTTAAAGCAATTTCCGCTGCACTGATCGGTCCAGTAAGGAGCCATCACATAGGTGGTGCCAGCGAACCCAAATGGAGAGCAGGTAACGTCGAAGCTGGGATTGGTTGCTCCGAATTGCAAGGAGCCGTTCGAGCCGACGTTCGCGGTCGTGAAGCTCTGGTCATACAGCATAACCGGGAATGGGAGTGAAATCGAAGTGAGGCAATCATCACAATGGTTCCCAGTGTCGTCGACTCCTGGCACGAGCGTTCCTGTCCCCGATGTGAATGTGTAGTTCGGTGAGCAGCTCGGCGTCGCCGTCGCCGTAGGTGTAGCCGTAGCCGGCGCTGTAGGTGTAGCTGTGGCTGGAGCCGTAGCTGTCGGCGTGGCTGTGGCTGAAGCTGACGGACTCGCCGTCGGCGTAGCTGTTGGTGTTCCGCAGGTCCCTACAGTGCCATTGACGCCCATGGAGAAGTCGCTGGGCTGGCCCTGCTCCGCGGTGTTCTGCCAGTTAGCGCCAAAGAAGGCGCTATTGAAAAACGCGTTCAGATCGTTGCCACATGGCATGCCCACGCAGTTGGCCCCGCTGGTAGTCGAGTCAAACGAACGGCCCGTGAGGTCCCCGATCGGCGTGACATTGAGCCAATAGGTGCCGGGTGGCAAACTAACGTTCAGCCCGATAACCTCGACCATGAATTCGTTAAAACCGAACCCGCTCCGACCAGTAAGAGTAACTACCGGTGTCATTGTCATGCCGCTGGCAATCAACGTGCCGCCGGTGCCTTCCGCCACGCCTTGCCGAATTTCCCAAGTCGCGCCGGTAACGTTTGTATTCAGTAGATTGTCGGAGAAAACTGACGTCACGTTCCATGCGGGGCCGCTGGGCACGATGAAATCGTCATAAACACTGGCGATTGGGCCGGCACTTAGCGAGTCGTTGTTCTCGTTAGCGAGCCCGTTCACGCCGTTAAAGTCGCCGTTATACCAAAGTGGGCCAGGCGAACAGGAAGGTGTACCTGTCGGCGTGGGCGTAGGCGACGCCGCACCCTGGCAGGTGTAAGTAACTTTCAAACCATTTGTCAGCGTGGCAGTGCCGCACGAGAAGGTCGTAGCCGGACCGGTCGAGCTTGCTTGCACTCCGCTGGTCTCACCAAGGCCATTATCGGACGTTGCCCCGTAAATGACGTCAAAGTGAGTTTGACTGTTCTCGGAGAACACTACTTCAAAATTGACTGAAGTAGTAGTGTCGGCGAAGTGCACCGCGCGCCACTCGATGTTAAACTGCCGGTTGGGCGCGGTGCCCGTGACCGAAGTGAAAATGCCACAGGTTGCGCCAGGGAAGGCATTGCATCCGGTAAAACTGATATTATCTGTGCGCAGGTCATCCTGATACGGCAAAATCGCCATGGTGAAGGAACTGCTCGGCAAGACGATGCAGCCAGTGGTGAACGGCGCCTGAGTGCCTATAAGGTCTAAACTGCCGTTGGAAGCGACGTTGACAGTAGTAAAGGTTTGGCCGTAAACGCTGACCGGGAATGGCAAAGTAACAGCGGTCGCGCAATCATCGCAATGATTACCGGTATCTGTGGTGCCAGGCGTGATTGCGCCAGTGCCAGGAATCGTAACGTAGGTATTGCACGGGTTAATTGTGGCCGTCGGGGTCGGGCTTGGGGTGCCCGTTGGTGTTGGGCCACCGGTATTGGCGTCGGCGCGAATGAGCCAATTGCCAGGCAGACCAGCCGATTCGATTGTGATCGCTCCGCTTAGATCATTGATATTTGAGGTAGCATCGACCCAGGAACGATTGGGAATTGGGTTGCTTTCATCCAAGGCGGCTGGGAATTGACCTGCAGCGTGAGTGATCAGAAACCCCACAAAGAAATTCGCCGTCGTTACCATCGTCGGAGGAATGGTAGTGGTTATAAATGTGTTCGTGCCTTCCTGCGAGATTACTCCGGGAGCCATCGCCAATACCACTGCGTCAGTGGGCGAGCCGTCGCCATTTGGATCGCTCCACAATACCGCAGTGTAAGGCAGGCCATTCAGAGTGGGATCGGGGAAGGCCGGTGTGCCCCAGGCGATTGAAATCGAGGTGATGACATTATTGCCTCCGGTTACCGTGAACTCATTGCAGGCGACCAGGCTGCCGCCAGCTGTCAGGCCGACCGAGTCTTCAGCCGTGCCGTCGTCGATCACGTACGTGAATAGAGGAACATTACTCATTAATGATCTAATGATTCGTTTAGTGTTTGGCAGCTTCGGCGCCGGAGCTCGAAAGGCACTCGCCGGCGCAAGCAAATGCGACGTGGCTGGAACCCGCATAGTGTCATTGCGCATCTGTGACTGCGCGGCTGCGGCCGCCGCGGACACCGGTTTCCCCGGAATGGCGCCCGCGGACAGCGGCACTGTCTTGTGCCCATTTACTATCGCGATTTGTTCAGCCGTGATTCGCTTGCCGGTGTTTCGCTGCGCCAGCGCAAATGGAATCGCGCCCACTGCAAGAAGAAGCAGCAGATAAAATGCGCCCCGGATAAGGTGCGCTTTGATGGTGGGATTAATTTGTTTTTTCATGGGAGTTGTCCGTTTTGATGTGAAATGTTCGCGTAATCGATCCGATGAGAGTATCGGGAAAGGAACATCATGGGAGCACGCTTTTAGCGGAAAGCGCAGAAGTAAGTCAAGATTTTTTCTAACAATTTTTCAGCGATCGACCTAACCGCTTGTACGAAAGGTTCGGAGGCTGCAGCGGACACCTCAAACGCAGAGATCCTTACTGCTTCGCGCTCTTTGAATAAGCGCAGCCAGTGTTCGCAGGTCCCTCATGAGTGGTCACGAAGTGGCTGGACTTCGTAAACTCGCCTTTTACGTAAAGTGACGGAAACGCGTCAACGTTATTTGCTGCCTATGCTATACGTCGGGTGCATCGAGCGTCTCTTGATCAAGGACAGCGACCGCGCGATCGTACGTAGCCTTCGCGTCCTCATGAGAGTTACCAACAGCGGTCATCCCTGTCCTTCCCAGCTCGCCCAAGGCGCTCATCATGTGAAACACCACGCCTGTCTGGCGGAATTGGCCAAAATGCAGCTGGTGCCGCACGACAATATCGAACAGGTCGTCCGGAGTAAGAGTCCGATAGCGCGGCGACTCAACATGATCGCTGGCCACAAAGAACTTCTGCTGACCATTCGGAGCGGTGAAGATCCCAGTCTCCGTATTGTAGGTTCCATCGGTAAGAAATTGCAAAGTCAAAAACGGATGAGTGGTGCCGCCTTTTCTTAAGTTAATCTCAATCGCGTACGGCTTCCAGGTTCCATCCTTCGCGCGCACCACTACAAAATCCAAAGCAAAACGACCAATAACACCTTCTTTGGCCAGACGTTTGCCTACCTTGGCAGCTTCCCTGGTGATCAGCGGAGCGTAAGCTGTATCGGCCGGGAAAACGCAGCCGAGATAGCTTTGGCCGGTCGGCCCGCCCAGGAGCTGGTCATGCGTTGATAACAGTTCAACCTTGCCAAGCGGTGTGACTCGAAGCTGCACGCTCGGGCTTCTGAACTCTTCTCCCATGATCCGTTCCTCGACGACTCCTTTTCGCTCCTGCAACTTCTTCATGTAAGTCTCATAAGTAGCTCCCTGTAACTCGAACCTCATCGCTCGAAGGCGATCCTCTAACATAGCTACCTCCTTCGAGTCACCGGGCGCTGGAAGTCCTGTTAAATCAATTACAGCATTGCCTTCACCCGAGACGCCTTCATTCAGCTTTACCATCAACTGCCGGATCGAAGGCTTGGTCAACCGCATCTGTGCGATCGCATGAACCAGGTCTTCCTTGCTGCCAAGGTCTTCGCGACCCAGAGGATATGGCACATCTTCATCCATGAAAATTTTGCGGCAGCCGCTCTTTGTTCCCAGCGGGAAAAATTTCGGATCCGCTCCGTACATTGGAATGCCGAGGCGCAAAGCCAGCTCTTTCTCCCGGTTCGTCGTGTTAAACGGAACAAGATGCGCCCGATTAGGATCCAGGATCAGCGAGCGAATCTGCTCGATCAGTCGCGGCCGCTCTAACAGTTTCTCACTGAGCGGACGCGCAGAACCGTCCATCGGTGTACCCAGGAAAAGTCGCTGCCGCGCTTGGCTCGAGATGACGCCGGGAAGAAGATCGAGGTAATAATCGATGATACTCGGAAGAATCGTTCGCGACGTCACGTAGATCAGGCGCGCCCGCGGCTGGCGCAGGAGCAGTAACAGAAATAAGAACCGTTCCTCGTACGCCTGCATCACCGCGCCGGAGTCTATCGCGTCGATCGACATCGAGGGTACGACAACGATGGTTTGCGGATCTTGATTCAATCGCTCGATCGATTTCCACAGTGGAACCAGCTTCTTCTGCAGCCGATCGAAATCGGCCGATGATGCCTTGGAGATTTCGCGTTCGGACATAAGCGCGCTATTAAACCTCATCTCTCAAACAAATCGAGCGATTTGCGCATAACCAAAGCTTCTATCTCGAACAGGCAAGATGCTCGTTCTACACAACAGGCAGGATGCCTGTGTTATCTTCGCCGCCCAAACGAATATCCGCGATGGGTTCTACCCCCGCCGATTGCTCGACGAGACCTGCTCGCTGATTCGGGCTCAAAGAGCGCGGTGTACACGTAGGAAAAGTTTTCCAACTTCAACCGCGGAATTTTTTGGCCAATGAATCGTTCAATCGCCTGCAACGCGGGCAGTTCCTGTCCGCTCGTGAGCGTGAATGCGTCGCCGACATTTTGCGCACGTCCCGTTCGCCCGATCCGGTGCACGTAATCCTCCGGATGCTCAGGCACATCATAATTGATTACGTGACTTACACCTGCGATGTCGAGTCCGCGCGATGCGATATCGGTCGCGACCATCACTTCGTATTTGCCGCTCTTAAAGCCTTCGAGCGCTTCGATCCGTTCCCGCTGCGTCCGATTAGAATGCAACACCGCCACCGCGTGCTTACCCTGCTTTAATTGGTGCGCTATGCGATCGGCGCCGTATTTGGTTCTGCAGAAAATCAGCGCGCTGTCGAAATTCGTTCGCTCGAGCAAAGCCATTAGCAGATCGAATTTTTGTTCAGCAGCAACGGGATAAACCGCGTGGGTGACTGTCTCTGCAGGCGAACGGCGTACGCCGATTTCAACTAACTCAGGATCGCGCAGCACCCATGCCGACAGACGTTCGATCTCCGGAGGCAACGTGGCCGAAAACAGCAAAGTTTGTCGCTTTGGTGAAGTCTTCTCAACGATCCGGCGCACGTCGGGCAGAAAACCCATATCCAACATCCGGTCCACTTCATCGAGCACGAGAATTTTTATGTCTTTGAGACTCATCGCACGCTGCTCCAGCAGATCCAGCAAGCGTCCAGGTGTTGCCACGAGAATGTCCAGACCGTGCTTTAGCGCATCACGCTGTTTCCCGTAACCAACGCCACCGTGCACAAGTCCCACTCGCAAGTCTGTGAAACGGCCATAATCGCGAAAAGCCGTCTCCACTTGCGCGGCCAGTTCGCGCGTAGGCTCCAGCACGAGACAACGCAGGCCGGCGTGCTTTCCCAGCAACGTCAGAATGGGTAAAGCAAAGGCCGCGGTCTTACCGGTGCCGGTTTGCGCGGTGCCGATCAAATCTTTTCCGGCTAGGACAATCGGAAACGCGCGAAGCTGGATCGCAGTCGGCTCCACGAACCCCATGGCCTGCGTTCCACGCACGACCTCAGGCAAGAATCCGAAATGATTAAATGACATAGCTTTATAACCTACGCAGAAAACCACGAATTAACACGAAGCAACACGAATAAGTTTCAGGGCTCGCAACCGGCTTGCAGCAAATGACTCCAGCAAATTTGGTGTCCCATCGTGGTCATTCGTCATAAGTGGGAAGGTAGCTTCAGAAAAAATTCGAAAAACATAAAATTTGGGATGACGCGCAAAGACTGCATGCTAGCTTCGCGCCCCAGCCTTTCAGAACAAACAAGTCAAAGACAATCTCCCCAGGTTCTCAATTCAACCTACAGCTTCGGAAAATGAAAAAATCCACTTCTCGATCTGCGCGCGCCTTAATTGCACTACTTCTTGGCGGGGTCGCCTGCTTTACCGTGACCGGGACCTTGCTTGCTTTGTTGCATTCCGAGCCAACGACGAACATTTCTCGAAGATGTCTCACGTTCGCCGAGCGCGTCGCGTATCAACGAGTGATCGAAGACGTTTACTGGCGTCACCGCATCTGGCCGAAGGAACGGCCCGATCACAATCCGTCGCTGGATGCCGTGATGTCCAAGGCACAACTGGAAAAGAAAGTCACAGATTACCTCCGGAAATCACAGGCGCTCGAGAATTATTGGCATTGGCCAATCACTGCCGAGCAGTTACAAGCTGAGATGGATCGCATGGCAAAGCACAGCAAATAGCCTGACGTTTGCGCGAACTCTTTGAGGGCCTTGGAAGTGATCCATTTGTAATTGCGGAGTGTCTGGCGAGGCCGGCGCTCGTAGAAAAGCTGGTTCAGTCTGTCGAAGGTTCGCAGCATGAAAACGACGAATTCAAAGAGCTGTTTGATCTTAGCCAAACAGACGCAAAATCTTTCGCTGGCTACACTCTTCCACGATTCGCGACATCATCGAATGCGGACGGCACGTGCGTTGATGACACTTGGACGGCTACCAGCATCACCAACGCCCCGATCCGAGAGAAACGCATACGGCGGTGTGGACAGGCAGCGAAATGATCATATGGGCTGGTTCCGGAACGAACACCGGTGGCAATACGATCCGAGCACCGACACATGGACTGCTACCAGCACAAGCGGCGCACCCAGTGGCCGATCCGCTCACACAACGGTGTGGACAGGCAGCGAAATGATTGCTTGGGGCGGGTACGACGGAAAGGCCGATGTGAACACTGGCGGCAAATACAATCCCACTACGAATACTTGGGTAGCCACTAGCATCAGCAACGCGCCGAGTGAGCGAGAATTTCATAGCGCGGTCTGGACTGGCAGCGAAATGATTGTCTGGGGCGGGCTTAATAACGTCACTTTTGTCAACACCGGCGGCAGATACGATACCGTTACGGATACTTGGACGGCCACCAGTAACACGAGCGCGCCGAGCATCCGCGAGGCACATACGGCGGTATGGACGGGGAGTGAAATGATCGTCTGGGGCGGTGAACTCGGATCTGGATCTGCTACTGATACCGGCCGAAGATACGTCCCCCACGGAAAGCTGGACCGCGACCAGCAGAATGAACGCGGCTGACTCGCGAGAGAGCCACACCCCCCTGTGGACTGGCACCGAAATGATTGTATGGGGCGGCTACAACAGCAACGGGGCCTTAAATACCGGAGGAAGATACAACCCCGCCGCTGATAACTGGATACCAACCAGCACAGCAACAGCACCTGGTCCACGAAGATATCACACAGCTGTCTGGACAGGATTTGATATGATTGTGTGGGGTGGCGATTTTGGTGGCCTCCTCAATACCGGCGGACGGTATAACCCGAACACAGATACCTGGATCACAACTAGTTTAACAAACGCTCCAGTTGCCAGGGACAATCATACCGGTGTATGGACGGGCAGCCAGATGATCATATGGGGTGGAGAAGACGATAGTTTTAGCTTTCCGCGTGCTGGCGGGAAATACAATCCTGTAACAGACAGTTGGACAGCCACGACGGATATCGCGCCCGACGGTAGGATGAATCACTCCGCAGTTTGGATCGGAACACAAATGATCGTGTGGGCGGAAGCGCCAATGGCGCAAATGTTAATACCGGCGGACGCTATTGCGCAGAAGGCGCTCCGATCCCTTCGCCTACTCCAAAACCAACACCTAGTGCAACAGCTACAGGCACACCCAGACCAACGGTTACTCCTAGTCCCAGACCAAGTCCCCACGCCAGGCCAAGTTTGACTCCACCACCCCGGCCCTAAGCCTGTAGCCTAACGACTCCATTCAGCGGCGCTCATCTGGCGCAGTTATCCGCTGAGGACATCCTTCTCTTGGAACGCCTCGCCGCCACAGCCACGTCCCTACGGGCTGTCTTCCCCCGAACCCCGAGGTGACCGGCTACCCACCGTCGCCTGGCTATGGCTTACCAATCGAGCTGATGACCACAACATTTATGAAATCGCGCTGGCGACCTCTGGTCTCCTACCTCCTCAGATTTCAAGCCGCGCAAAAGAATTTCAGAGTTTTCCCTAGCTACGTCTGCGTGGCCATGAGAAAGGTCACACTCCTTTCAGCGCATAACTAAACCAGGCGATTCGAGGGGACACCACATAATGCGAAAGGCAACCCCTGCTGCTTCAATGCTCGCATTGTTTCTGCTTTTTGGCTCACTCGAAGCGGGCGCGCTGAACGCCTTCGGCGCAGCAAAGGAAAATTCCGATCGCAAGGACCAGAGCGGGACGGTTCAAAAAATCATTGTCGAAAACGACAGCGTCACGATGAATCTCGATCTGAACCGGTTGAATGGAATCAAATCGCTAGCTCATTCAGGTTATAGAGCGCCTGTAGCCAACGGCGTGCCCAGACCCAATCATGTCGTGATTGTGATTGAAGAGAATCACAGCTACAGCCAGATCATCGGCTCTTCCGCCGCGCCTTACATCAATTCGCTGGCGGACCAGGGCGCTCTCTTCACCCAATCATACGCGATAACGCACCCCAGCCAGCCCAACTACCTCGACCTCTTCTCCGGCTCCAATCAGGGCGTGACTGACGATTCGTGCCCCCACTACTTCACCGCAGACAATCTGGGGCTGTACTTGCTCAACGCCTCTCTCACCTTCGCGGGCTACTCCGAAGACCTGCCATCGGTCGGCTCACTCGTATGCACGTCGGGCGCTTATGCCCGCAAGCACGTTCCCTGGGTGAACTTCACCAACATACCCACAGTCACCAACCTCCCTTACAGTTCCTTCCCAACCGACTATACCACCCTTCCTACCGTGTCATTCGTAATACCCAACCTCAACGACGATATGCACGACGGAACGATCCAGGAGGGAGATAGCTGGCTGCAACAGCACCTGAACGCTTACGCGCAATGGGCCCTGACCCACAACAGCCTCTTGATCATAACCTTCGACGAGGACGATGACAGCCATGGCAATCGGATAGCCACCATCTTCGTGGGGCAGATGGTCGCGCCCGGCCAGTATTCTGAGTTGATCTACCACTTCAACCTTCTACGTACCCTCGAAGATATGTTCGACCTCCCTTACGCCGGAGTTAGCGGAAGCTACCAGCCGATCACCGACGTTTGGACCACAGGAACGCCCACGCCTAGCCCCACACCAACATCGACTCCTTGTTCGGTGGCTAGCACCAATTTGAGCTGTGGCAGCACGATTGATTTCCAGCCAACGGACTTCGTTATCAACGTGAGCTGCCCCGTCGATCCGGCAACTGTCCATACAAGCTCTTTCACTGTGAACAACGTCCAGCCCGACACATTTTTGTTAACCAACAATAATCTTCAGATCACTTTTCACTTCAACAGTTCGCCAGTGGTGCAGGGCCTCAACACCATGCATATCCCCGCTGGCGGGTTCACTTGTTGCGGCGGTCCAGTGCTCGAATTCACCTGCTCATTCCTTTACGAGGCGCCGCCCCCTACCCCTACCCCTACTCCTACTGCGATAGCTACACTCACGCCAACCATGACACCAACACCGACCGCAACAGCAATTGCGAGTGCGACGATGACCCCTACTGCAACAGCTACACCCAGGCCAACGCCTACACCAAGAGCTGTTCTGACGCCGCGGCCGCGGCCCACCGCGCCACCGCGCCCGATACTTGCGCTAGTGATCTTGTCGGGAGCTCGCCGATGAGCAGCTCAAGGCTCTCTCGCTTGTGGTAGGACGTGACCGCCGGGCGCGCCGAAGCGGACGGACGGCTCGGCGATCCGTCCCTACCATTCATACGTGGGATCGCTCCTTTGGTTATTCGCAATCGCGGCATGAAGATCCAGCGGTGGTCTGGCGCTCCGCGCAAAAAAATTAGTGTCCAATCGCCTTCAATCATGGTTAGTAGAAACTGATGAAAACGCACGCCAGATCGAATCTCCAGTTCATAGCCTTTACCATTGGGCTGTTATCGCTCGCGACACTTCCCGCTATTGCGGCTACTCCGCAGTATGACATTTATGATATCGGTGTGATTGACGCCGGCGATGATGCCTCCCAGGGATTTGGTGTATCGCACGGTGGAACTGCAGTGGGCCGTTCGATACGCACCGGCGGAAGTCAGGCCTTCAGCTGGACACTGAAGGGCCTCGTTGGGCTGCCGAATCTGGCCGGGCGGAATCACGCGGTGGCGAACAGCGCGGCTGGAGATGTTGTCGTAGGGACTGCAGCCACCACACTTTTCGGCAGCGATCGGTTGCCGATCAAGTGGTTAGATGGAGTCGTTTCGCAGCTGCCACTGCCGCCGGGCGAGACGCTCGGCGACGCGAACTCGGTGAACTTTTCAGGTATTGCGGTCGGCTCCGTGGATGCCGGAAGCAACCAGCGGGGCGCAGCCTACCTCGGCGGCGGCGGCGAGATCATTACACCAACCACATCGACCGGATGTTTCTTCGTCACGGCGTTCGGCATCAACGACTCAACAAACGCCCGCATCGTGGGCCAGGGGATCGATCCAAACAATGCTGCGCGCAACGTTGGTATCGTCTATGACATCGGTGCTAACGACGCATTCGAGGTTGGTGCGTTGCCGGGGTTCAATGGAGCGCTTGCGTTCGGTGTGAGTAACACCGGTTACGTCGTTGGCTCGAGCATGCTAAACCAGGGATCGGGTCTGCCGTTTATCTGGTCGGATCAAGGCGGAATGGTTGCCATCCCACTCGCCACAGGTACCAGCGAAGGGTCCGCGCGCGCGGTCAATTCAGCCGGCTGGGTGGTGGGAAACGATTCGTCAGCTTTCTCGATTCCGTTTCTTTATGACGGAACAAACACCTATCGCCTTGCCGATCTCATCCCACCGAACTCCGGCTGGGATTTATCGATGAATACTTCGTCGTCGGCAGACGGCATTAGCGAAGACAATGTCATCGTCGGCACGGGCGTGCACAACGGCGAAACTCACGCGTATGCGATGGTGCCCGTCGGGCCCAGCCCCACACCCACGCCAAGTCCAACCGCTACGCCCACCGCGACGTCAACACCCAAGCCAACTCCGACTGCTACGCCCACCGCAACTCCGACACCCGCGCCACGAGTTACTCCTACACCAAGGACGCGCCCAACGCCGCGACCGCGACCGTAATCCTCACCGACGATGGTAGGGCGCGACCGCCGGGCGCGCCGTACACGGGAATTTCTCAATCAGTTCGCATCCAAACCTGGATCAGAGCACCGATGACAACTCGCGCGCGATAACGAGAACACCACTGCTGGAGCGCCCGCCGGTCGCGCCCTACTACTCTTGCTTGTCATTCGTGTTTACGAACGGCAAGATCATCTGCAGTTATGGATGAAACACATCGCGACGATCCCCACGCCCCGCTGAGTTATTATGGTGCGCGGCGCATCGTTTGGGTGGTCTTTTTCGTATTTATCGTCTGGCTAATCCTGCGAGCGCTGCAACCTATAATCCTGCTGTTCGCGTTGGTTTTTCTTCTGGCGATGGTTCTGAACCCGATCGTCGTTTGGCTACAGAAACATCGCATACCACGCTTCGTGAGTGTCATTCTGGTGATGCTGGCACTGATTGCTGTCACTACGACCATCACCCTGTTTGCTATTCCGCCCATGAGCCGGCAACTGCAGGAACTCATGCACAGCACACCCAACATGTGGCACGGCATTCGCTGCCCGGATCGAGTCGGTAACAAAAAATTATCCGGAAGTTCGCGAAGCGTTGCCGCGGACGGACGAAATGGCCGGTAAAGTCGGGGCAGCTGCGGCTACAGTTGGAA
>CAWGSY010000008.1:0-15494 GCA_963825355.1 uncultured Verrucomicrobiae bacterium
GACACAGCCCCAACTCGTGAAACCAAAGAATCTCGACATCTTTAGCGCGCTTCGAGTAAAAGAGAGCGGTGAACGAGAAGCGCACTGCGCAACGCAGATTGTTTCACGGGCCCGGTTTATTCGCCCTCTTTATTTGCATAGCCGCCGCCGGTTCGATCTTGAGCGGCACACTGCTTGGCTTTTTCAGTCCCGAAGCTCGGGCGAAGACTTCCCCAAGAACGCTCGGGTTCCAAGAGCGCGTAGCTTATCAGAGAGCGATCGAGGACGTTTACTGGCGTCACCGGATCTGGCCGAAGGAGAACCCTGATCCCAAGCCGTCGCTGGATGCGGTGATCTCTCAGGCGCAGCTCGAAAAGAAGGTCGAAGGTTATCTGCTCAAGTCGCAGACGCTCGAAGATACCTGGCAACAGCCAATTACCGCTGAGCAACTGCAGGCCGAAATGGACCGCATGGCACAGCACACAAAACAGCCCGACGTGTTGCGCGAACTCTTTTCAGCGCTGGGGAACGATCCCTTTATCATCGCGGAGTGCCTGGCCAGGCCCGCGCTATCAGGCCGGTTAGTAACAGATCTCTCGGCCCGTGGTCAGCAGCGATTAGATTCCTTAGGAGCGAGAGCGGACAAACAAACCGCTTCCGTTTTGGGAGTGAGGAGTCCTAACTATACACTTCCCAAAATATCGGATGTTCCGAACGCTTGCGTCGATGACACCTGGACAGCTACTAAAACGACCAACGCGCCTGAGGCCCGATTCGATCACACGGCGGTCTGGACCGGCAGCGAAATGATCGTCTGGGGAGGGTACAATAACGTGAGCGCTTTGAACACCGGCGGGAGATACGATCCCAGCACAGATAATTGGACGGACACCAGCACCGCCAATGCGCCCGCGGCGCAATCTGGACACACTGCGGTCTGGACCGGCAGTGAAATGATCATCTTTGGTGCTGGTAGCAGTGGCGGGAGATACAATCCCATGACGGACAGTTGGACAGCTACCAGCACGACCAACGCGCCTTCTGAGCGAGGAGGACACACCGCGATCTGGACCGGCAGCGAAATGATCGTCTGGGGTGGAGCGGCCGCTACCTTTTTCAACGATGGTGGGCGATATAACCCCGGCACCGACAGTTGGATGGCCACAAGCACGACCAACGCGCCCGTTGCCCGAGATTATCACAGGGCGGTTTGGACCGGCAGCGAAATGATCGTCTGGGGTGGATATAACGGCAACATCGCAGGCCTCAATACCGGTGGGAGATACGATCCCAGCGCAGATAGCTGGACAGCCACTAGCATCACTAACGCGCCCTTTGCCCGGTTCTACCACACGGCAGTCTGGAGCGGCAGTGAGATGATCGTCTGGGGCGGATTTCCCGGCACGAACACGGGTGGGAGATATAGTGCCGGCACGGACAGTTGGACAGCAACCACCACTACCGGCGTGCCCCAGAGCCGATACCTTCACACGGCAGTCTGGACGGGCAGCGAAATGATCATCTGGGGTGGATTCGCTGATAACACCGGCGGGAGATACGATCCCGACACCGATAGTTGGACAGCTACCAGTACCAGCAACGCGCCTGCTCTCCGGGTGAGTCACACGGCAGTGTGGACCGGCAGTGAAATGATCGTCTGGGGTGGGCAGGTTTCGAATAGTGTCCAACAACCCAGCAAGTTACCACTGGCGGCTAGAACACCGTCACCGGTGACGAATACGGGCGGCAGATACTGCGCGCAATCTGGTCCAACGCCAACTGCGACCGCGACTTCTACGGCAACCCCGACACCCACTTCAACCACCACACCGAGACCTTCACCGACGCCGAGACCGGCGCTAACGCCTAGGCCTCGCCCCACTCCGCCGCCGCGCCAGTAGCTTCCTCTATGAGGAAGAACCGCACTTCTCAACTCCGACATCACGTCGCGAGCACGCGAAGGAGTTCGGTGTCGCTTTTCGTTGGTCTGCGCGTTCGAATTTGTTTCGCGCTCATTTGCGCAGCGACTATATCGGTTCAGGCAGATGTTATCACGGTCACCAACACAAACGACAGCGGCGCCGGCTCATTACGTCAGGCGCTCGCCGACGCGAATGACGGCGATACCATCCAGTTCGATCCTGCCCTGAACGGACAGACCATCACCCTCACCAGCGGCGAGCTTGTCGTTGCTGACAGTATTACCATCAGCGGTCCGGGACCGAGTTTGCTTGCGGTATCAAGGAATTCGCAAAGTTCAAATTTTCGCATCCTCCACATCCAGCCTAACCACACCGTCGCAATCAGCGGATTCACCATCAGCAACGGTAACCTGATCAACGTGAGTGGCGCCGGGATATTCAACGATCAGAGCACTGTCACGATTGGCAACTGCGTTATCAGCGGGAACGCCACTGATTCTCCGCCATCAACCCAGGCGGGTGGTGGCGGTATTTGTAACGATGGCGCCTTAAGCCTCATCAACAGCACGGTCACCGGCAATTCCGCCACTAACACATTCACCTATGGCGGAGGCGGAATTCTCAATAACGGTAGCCTAACGATTAATCAAAGCAGCATCACAAACAATACGGGTCAACGTTACGGAGGCGGAATCGCAGGCAGCGCCCTGATCCAAAACAGTACCATCAGCGGTAACTTCACGGGGGGTTATGATCACTTTGACGGCGATGGCGCCGGCCTTTCTGGCGAAGGCTTCATAATCCAAAACAGCACCATCAGCGGTAACAGCGCGATTGGTGGCAGCTTTGGCGGCTACGGTGGTGCGATTTACGGTGGAGGCATCATCACCAATTGCACGATCAGCGGCAACACGACCAATCATCAAGCTGGCGGTATTTACGCGAATAGCCCGGTCGAGCTTACACACACCATCCTTAACTCAGGCCAGAACATCGTTAACAACGGCACTACCGTTACTTCACATGGTTATAACATTAGCAGCGACAACGGGGGCGGGTTCCTAACCGGTCCCGGAGATCAGATCAATACGGATCCGCTTCTTGGGCCGCTCCAGAACAACGGCGGCCCAACCGAAACGCACGCCCTACTACCGGGCAGCCCGGCGATCGACGCTGGCGATCCAAAATTCACCCCGCCTCCTTATTATGACCAACGCGGACCGGATTTCTGGCGTGTGCGCAATGGGCGCATCGACGTTGGCTCGTTTGAAGTGCAAGCAGGGACCACACCAACACCGACGCCCACGACGACAGCAACAGCTACACCCACTTCCACCACGACACCGAGACCTTCACCGACGCCGAGATTCGCGCCAACGCCTAGGTCGCGTCCTACCCCGCCGCCGCGCGGGTAGCTATCATCGAGGAAGAAGAATCGCACTGCGCAAATCTGTTTTTTAATCTGCAGCGTCCGCAATCCAGATCGTTCGCCCGTTGCAATCAATCGCTCAGACCTAGCCCCAACTCGTGAAACCCGAAAAAGTCTCGACATCTTTGACACGTTTCGAGTAAGAGAGAGCGGTGAACGAGAAGCGCACCGCGCAACGCAGATTGTTTCACGGTCACGGTTTATTCGCCCTCTTTATTTGCATAGCCGCCGCAGGTTCGATCTTGAGCGGCACACTGCTTGCTTTGTTCCGTCCCGAAGCGTCAACGAAGGTTTTGGAAAGAACGCTCACAATCGCCGAGCGCGTCGCTTATCAACGAGCGATTGAAGACGTTTACTGGCGTCATCGGATATGGCCAAAAGACAGTCCTCGTCGCAAGCCATCGCTGGATGCGGCGATGTCTCAGGCGCAACTCGAAAAGAAAGTCCACGACTATCTGCGCAAGTCTCAAGCGCTGGAGGATTACTGGCAGCGGCCGATTACCACTGAGCAGTTACAAGCTGAGATGGATCGGATGGCGCGGCACACAAAACAGCCCGATGTCCTGCGCGAACTTTTTGCAGCGCTCGGTGACGATTCTTTTGTCGTCGCTGAATGCTTGGCGAGACCGGTCTTAGCACAGCGTCTAATCACAAAGTTGAACAACGAAGACCGCCTCAAGCTGACGACAATCGCGTGGCTAAAAGGACTACCATCGTCGGTGGCGAAATTGGAAACGCAGGCGCTGGTAACAATGGCGGCGCTAAACGCCAACTACACGCTTCCCGCAATATCGAGTCCCTGGGCTGGCTGCGCCGACGACACGTGGACTCCCACCACCGTCACGAACGCGCCTGATGTCCGACGCGTGCACACGGCGGTGTGGACCGGCAGCGAAATGATCGTCTGGGGTGGAGAAAATATTGAACCCCCCGGCTTCAACACCGGTGGGAGATACGATCCCAGCACAGACAGTTGGACTGCCACCAGCACCACCAACGCGCCCGGGGGGCGATTCCAGCACACGGCGGTGTGGACCGGCAGTGAGATGATCGTCTGGGGCGGAGGCCCTGATAACATCAGCTATTTGAACACTGGCGGGAGATACAATCCCAGCACGGATAGTTGGACAGCCACTAGCACTACTAACGCGCCTGAAGCCCGAGCCGCGCACACGGCAGTATGGAGCGGCAGTGAAATGATCGTTTGGGGTGGCGGCAATTCGTTGGTTCTGAACACTGGCGGGAGATACAATCCCAGCACGAATAGTTGGACAGCCACCAGCACCACCAACGCGCCCGATCCCCGGGTCTTCCACACGGCAGTCTGGAGCAGCAGTGAGATGATCGTCTGGGGCGGAACTGCGGGCGGACCTAACATCTTTAACACTGGCGGGAGATACAATCCCAGCAACGATAGCTGGACAGCTACCAGCATTACCAATGCGCCCTCTGGCCGAGAGGCTCACACGGCAGTGTGGACCGGCAGTGAAATGATCGTCTGGGGCGGCGAAAATAAGTCCGGCGCTTTGAACACCGGTGGGAGATACGATCCCAGCACAGACAGTTGGACTGCCACCAGCACCACCTTCGCGCCCGTGCCCCGAGACCTTCACACCGCAGTCTGGACGGCCAGCGAAATGATCATCTGGGGCGGGTTGGATCCCTATGATTTTTTGGACACCGGCGGGAGATATGATCCCAGCACGGATAGTTGGAGAGCTATCAGCACCACTAACACGCCCCGTGCCCGATTCTATCACACGGCAGTGTGGAGCGGTAGTGAAATGATCATCTGGGGTGGGGATGCTGCCCCGACGCCAACTGTTGCCCCGACGCCAACTGCTCGGCCGCAACTGGCCGCCCAACATCCCAGCATCAGCTCGAATACCGGTGCCAGATACTGCGCGGCTGCACCCAGTCCGACACCGACGCCGACTCCAACCGCAACGGCAACTCCGACTGTTACGCCAACGCCGACTGCGACACCGACGGCAACGTCAACTCCAACAGCGACCCCGCCTCCTCCGACGCCAACACCCAGGCGGCCCACTCCACGGCCTCGCCCCACTCCGCCGCCGCGCCCGTAGCTTCCTCTATGAAGAAGAACCGCACTTCTCAACTCCGACATCACGTCGCGAGCACGCGAAGGAGTTCGGTGTCCCTTTTCGTTGGTCTGCGCGTTCGAATTTGTTTCGCGCTCATTTGCGCAGCGACTATATCGGTTCATGCAGATGTCATCACGGTCACCAACACAAACGACAGCGGCGCCGGCTCATTGCGGCAGGCCCTGGCTGACGCCAATGATGGCGACACGATCGAGTTCGCGGTAATTGGCACAATCGCACTGACAACCGGCGAACTGCTCGTGGACAAGAGCATCACGATCTCAGGTCCGGGCGCTACCGACCTTGCGGTTAATGGCAATGCAACGAGCCGTGTGTTCCACATTGCTGCTGGTAAAACCGCGACCATTTCCGGCCTGACGATGACTAACGGCCACACCCTGGGTTTCGACGGCAGTATCTACAATGACGACGCGACGCTAACACTCAGTAATTGCGCGATCAGTAGTAACTCAGGCGCCGGAATCTGGAACGGGGGAGACATGCAGATCACCTACAGCAGTCTTAGCGACAACTCTGGCACCGCCATTTACAACGACGCGCGGACGATCCGCTGTTCTGCCACGCTTGAAATAAACTATAGCTCCATTACCGGAAATGGGACCGGGATTGAAAGCTTAACTTGTGAAAGTTTTGGATGCTGCAACGCCACAGTTACAGTTGGGAGTAGTACGCTCAGCGGTAACTCCGGAGGAATTTATGGCGATGCCCACACCGGAATAACGATCAACACTAGCACGCTCAGTAGCAACGGCGGCAGCGGTATCAATAACAATGCCTCTGCTATTATCAGTAACAGCACCTTGAGCGAAGACTCTGGCTACGACATCCTTAACAACGGCTTTGTAGTAGGGATCCGTGACACGGTGCTCAAGATCGGGCCATCAGGACACACCATCGTCAGCCTGTTTGGTCAAGTGAAATCAAACGGTTATAGCCTTAGCAGCGATGACGGCGGCGGTTATTTGAACGGGCCGGGGGATCAGATCAACACTGATCCGATGCTTGGTCCGTTACAAGATAACGGTGGACCTACGTTCACTCACGCGTTGTTACCCGGCAGCCCGGCCATTGACGCAGGCGACCCCACCGCTAACTGCACGCCGTGTTATGACCAGCGTGGCCCGGGTTTCGCTCGGGTCGTGAATGGCCGCATCGACATCGGCTCGTTTGAAGTGCAGACCGCCCCAACATCGACACCAACACCCACCGTAAGTCCCAAGCCAACTGCAACAGCCACTGCGAGCCCCAGTCCGACACCGACGGCAACAGCTACACCCACTTCGACGCCGAGACCTTCACCGACGCCGAGACTGGCCCTAACGCCCAGGCCTCGTCCCACTCCGCCACCACATCCGTAACTTTAACGTTCGTTGCGGTCTGAGCTGTGAGGCACAAACGTCCGGTCGGACCCAGGCTCTGCCGAGAAGCTACAGACCACTGATACACCGAATCATCGGCCATGGTTGGGCGGGTGCTTACAAATCGGGAGGTCGTGAAGCGCGACGAGGCGAACTACCTTCTCCTCGTCGCGAACCACGCTACATCTCAGCGCCGGCGCTGCCGCGTGCGAGCTGCTTTCTTCGCGGTGGCCGAACGCGATCGTGCCGAGCGTTGCCCCGCAACTCGCTTCGCGTGTCTGGACAATGCCTGCTTTGATGCCGAGCTGCGACTCTCGCGCTTGAGCGCTCGTTTCGTCGCGCGTGAGCGCTTCAGAGACGGCTTCGTGGGTCGTCCTGCGCGGCCCTTGGCGAGATCGCGCTTTGCCCGGCGCTTTGTTCGTTGCTTGCCGCGTTTTGGAGGCGGCAACTTTACTCCCGCACGTCGCGCCTTGGACAGACCAATGGCAATTGCTTGTTCTGGCGATCGGGCGCCATGTTCGCCTTCCCGAATGTGTTCCATTTCTTCCCGCACAAACTCGCCCGCCTGAGTGGAAGGCGACTTGCCTTCGCGTTCGTCTTCCCGCGCGCGTTTAATTACTTCTTCTTCTGGCATAACAAAAGGACTACGCCTTTAGCCGCCCCTTTGGACGTAATAAATAACGATGGGAAGGCTGGGTAGCGATCGCCGAGCAGCTAAAAGGAAGATTGTGCCAGCCGCACTGCTATCGAATCTCTGATTTCAGAGAATGCAAACGCCTTACTTCCGCTTCTTCGTCTGATTTTTGATCAGACGCTGCGCCGCGGCTGGTCCCTTGCGGGCTATCGGCTTGAATTTCTTGCCGCGCGCATCGTTGTAAGAAACAAAGAAGTGTTCGATTTCGCCTATTAATTTTGAATCCAGTTTCTTCAGCGTTTTCAAAGTTCCATTAGTGTGTGATTCTGCGGCGACTGCGATCAGACGATCATTGCGTTCGGTTTTGCCGTCCTCAGTTTGCTCCGCTTCGATCACGCCGAGCAGCCGTGCTCCGACGAGGCATCCGATAAACACGGGCTCGTCCATTAGCACAAGAACATCGAGAGGGTCGCCGTCCGCGGCCACCGTGCCCGGGATCGATCCGAAGTCGAACGGAAAGACAGTACCATGAGGCAAAACGGCTTTCAGTTTGTAAGCATCAATCTTGAAATCGAATGCGAATTTGTTGCGACTGCCTTTTGGAGTGTCGATGACGACATTCAGGTTCCCCGATTCACGATCGAAAGGCTTTAACTTGCTCAATAACGTCATATCACCTAACGAGTGTGGTTGTAATGATTACCACGACGGTTCGCTCAAGGCTTAAGAACCACTTTGATGCAGCCGTCCTCCTTGTCCCGAAACGTTTTGTAAAGTTTCGGCCCTTCTTCCAGCGGACGCTTGTGAGTAATCACAAATGAAGGATCGATCTCGCCCGAGTCGATTTTGGCCAGCAGTTTGTGAGTGTAGCGTTTCATGTGTGTCTGGCCGGTCTTCATCGTCAGGCCTTTGTTCATGAACGCGCCGAAAGGAATCTTATCGGTAAACCCGATATAGACCCCGGGCACGGAGATCGTGCCGCCTTTGCGGCAACACCAGATGGCTTCGCGCAAAACATGCGCGCGATCGGTCGCCAAGAAGACTGACGCTTTCGTTTTGTCCAAAAGGGCGTCAAACGAGCCCGTAGCATGCGCTTCTGCGCCAACGGCATCAATGCAACGGTCCGCTCCGCGGCCATCCGTCATCTCCTGGATTCGTTCGTAAACAGTGGCATCGCTCTTTTCGAAATTTATTGTCTCGGCTCGCCCATGTTTCCGCGCCATTTCGAGGCGTTCGGGCACCCGGTCGATCGCGATGACACGGCCGGCGCCGAACATCCACGCGCTTTGAATGCAGAATTGGCCCACGGGACCGCAACCCCAGACTGCCACCGTGTCGCCATGTTCGATCTCCGCATTTTCCGCAGCCATGTAACCGGTCGGGAAAATGTCGGACAAAAAAAGCACCTGTTCATCCGTTAATGAATCGTTTTCGATCTTGAACGGACTAACATCGGCGTACGGCACGCGTAAATACTCGGCCTGACCACCGGGATAATGTCCCGTAAGATGCGAATAGCCGTAGAGACCAGCCGGAGCATGTCCCATGACCTTCTCTGCTTTTTCCTTGTCGCGATTCGTGCGATCGCAGCACGACCAGAGTTCCTTCTTGCAAAAGAAACATTCGCCACAACAGATGGTGAAGGGGACGACCACGCGGTCACCCTTTTGGAATTTCGTAATCGCGCTTCCAACTTCCACCACTTCGCCCATCGGTTCGTGACCGAGGATGTCGCCTTCCTCCATCGCCGGCATGTAATGATCGTAAAGATGCAGGTCCGACCCGCAGATAGCGGTGGAGGTGATCTTTAAAATGATGTCACGCGGGTCTTCGATAACCGGATCTGGAACATCGTCGCATCGCACATCGCTTTTACCGTGCCAAACTAACGCCTTCATAAATTTGCCCTCTCAGTGTTAGAACTTCCCTTGAACTGATCGCTCATCGTAGCGCGACCGGACGTGTTGAGTTTAGAAACACGAAGCCTTAAAACTTTTACGCGAAATAACACGTCTGCGTGGGGGATGAAGGGCGAACAATTGCTGTTATGAAATCATACGAAGGGAAAACTAATGCGGGCCGATCGCTGGCTGTCGTTACCGGCGCATCTAGCGGGATTGGATTTTATTTGGCAAAAGAATGCGCCGAAAATGGCTACGATCTCTTGATCGCTGCCGACTCTACAGAACTTGAACAGGCAGCGGACAAACTTCGCTCATTAGGAGTAGAGGTTCGGACCGTGGAAACCGATCTGGCGAACACTGAAGGCGTCGACGAGCTTTGCGCAGCAACGAATGGCCGACCCGTGGACATTCTCATGGCAAACGCCGGCCATGGGTTAGGTCACGGGTTTCTGGACCAAGACTTTGAGGAAGCGCGTCATGTTATCGATACGAACGTGACCGGCACAGTTTATCTGGTTCACAAAATCGGGCGCGAGATGCGCGCTCGCGGCAGGGGAAGAATCCTGTTTACTGGTTCGATCGCTGGCTTTATGCCAGGCACATATCAGGCCGTTTATAATGCGACAAAGGCGTTCGTCGACTCGTTCTCATTTGCTTTACGCGCTGAACTGAAGGATTCCGGCGTTAGCGTTACATGCTTGATGCCGGGCGCGACAGACACTGACTTTTTTGCGAGAGCAGACATGCTCGACACGAAGGTTGGAACAGGAAAGAAGGATGATCCAGCCGACGTGGCGAAGGCAGGGTTCAAGGCAATGATGCAAGGAAAAGGCGACGTGGTTACGGGCATGAAGAACAAGCTGTCGACAATGGCGGCTGCCGTTACGCCTGCGGGTATGCTGGCAGAAGAACATCGCAAAATGGCTGAGCCCGGTAGCGCGAAGAAATGACATACTAGAACGCCGGGAAAGTTCGTGACATAACAAAAGCGGCGGGAGTAACTCCCGCCGCTTTGTGTTTCAAAACTACCAGTTTTATCGTCCGCCTGATTGGCCGCCGCCCTGTCCGCCGCCGCCTTGTCGTCCGCCACCCTGTTGCCCGCCGCCCTTTGTTCGCCACCCTGCTGACCGCCACCTTGTTGACCGCCGCCCTGTTGTCCGCCACCCTGCTGAGCCACCTTGCTGAGCGCCGCCATGTTGACCGCCGCCCTGTTGTCCGCCACCTTGTTTTTCGCTGCCGCGTTGCTCTTTATCGCGATCTTGTTGTTCGCCTTGCTGGCCAGCGCCGGTCGGTCTATTCGGTTGGTTTGGATCTTGTGGTTTGTTCATGATGCCTTTCTTATTATTTAAGTGTTAGGGTTGTTTCGCACATGGCGACTCAACCTTCTTAATCCAATCGGCGTGGAAATCGATTTGGACTGAAACATCCAATCCGGCTCGCGGATGGTTGCCCTATCAGGCAAAATCCTACCGGACAGGCGAGCGCACGATTTAGTTAGGATAGGCTGTCCGTTTGTTACTAACGTTTGGCAGAGTCGCGCAGGCTTTTGATTCGATCATGGGCTGCTTTAATTTCGGCGAATTGACGGGAAACAAGCTCCTGGGCTGCTGGAGTTAAGCCGTTCTCGAGGGCCTTCTTGTATTCTTCTACTGCTGAATCTTCACCGCGTTCGCATTCAGCAAGGATTGCATGTTCGTCGCCGCCTGTAATCGCCGATTTCAAATTGATCCAGCCGCGGTGCACCGCGCCGGTCGCGCTGCTGCTGTTTTCGGGATCGCTTTCTCCATGCCGGCGAGCCTCGCTCTGTAGCGCGGTCGCGAATCGCGAGCGCTGCTGCGAGTAATCGCTAAAAAGCGTCTTTAATGCCTGATTACGAACGCTCTCAGCTGCCTGCTTAAAACCTTCCTGACCATCTTTGAGTGTTTCGATTAAATTATCGATTACTTCATTTTCCTTTTTCATAAAAGAGTAGTCGCATTTCATTCCGCGTCCGCGTGTCTCTTGCTAGCTGTTCAATAGGGGACAGAAACAAAACTGACGACTGCGCCTGCTGAGTGAAACAGCGCGCGCACGGCTAAAACACACACGCGTAGCGATCAATGAAAGATGAGGAATGTTCCTGTTTGGGTCGACGATACGCCAATCCCAAAATTCCCGAAGGTACCAAGGAACATCAGTACGACGTTCTTGTTGTCGGAGGCGGCGTCACTGGTATCACAGTTGCCTACCTCTTGAAAAAGGCCGGATCAACGGTGGCACTAATTGAGCGCGAACGGGTGGCCTCAATCGATACGGGCCATACAACTGCTCACCTCACTTATGTCACTGACGTCGAGTGCAACAGCTGGTACGCAACTTTGGCGAAAATCATGCACAAGCGGCCTGGGATGCAGGCGCAGCCGCGATCGATGAAATTGAAAGGATCGTCCAAGAAGAACGGATCGACTGCGAATTTGCGCGCGTGCCGGCTTATCTGCATGCGCAAGTAGGCGCTTCCTCAAAAAAGGAGGCTTCGTCACTTAAGAAAGAGGCTGATTGCGCTGCGAAGTTTGGGTTTGACGCGACATACTTGGACGCGGCCCCCTATTTGATTTGCCGGCGGTGCGTTTCGCTAATCAGGCCAAGTTTCACCCCAGAAAATACCTTCGATCTTTGGTTGCGAAAAATCCTGGCAGCGGTTCGGACGTTTTCGAAAAAAGCGCCGCCGGTGAATTCGATGTGAAGAAGCGCAGGGTCAAAGTCGGCCGCAACTGGATCAGTTTCGATCGCGTGGTGATGGCAACGAATAATCCCCTTGTCGGCCTTGCGAGCATGACGGCTGCGACGCTTTTACAGACGAAACTCTCTCTCTATACGAGTTATGCGTTCGGCGCCCAAGTTCCAATCGGGACAATTCCTGAAGCCGTCTTTTGGGACACGCGAGATCCATACGATTATCTGAGAATCGATAAACGCAGCGGCTTCGATTACGTCGTGTTCGGCGGGGAAGATAACAAGACGGGCCAAAAAAAATACCAAACGAGCTTATGCGCAGTTGCTTGTTCGTTTAAAAAAGATAATCCCACAGGCGCGTGTAGATCATCGTTGGTCGGGACAGATCATTGCTACTTCCGACGGCTTGCCTTACATCGGCGAGAATGCTGAAGGCCAGTTTGTGGCGACTGGTATTGCGGTAACGGATTACATTCGGCACCATAGCGGCAATGATGGCACGCGACTGGACCGCGACAAAAAAATCCGTGAACAGAGCTATTTGCAGTGAACCGAAAAAAGATCAAAGGCGCTGCGTGGAATTATTTGCGAGAGAACAAGGATTATCCGTTCTACATGATCAAAGATCGCCTCGCTCGTCCCGAAGCCGCTTCGGTACGCGAGCTAAGACCGGGCGACGGAATGATTGTCGGCCGGCGCGGGAAGAAAGTTGCCGCTTTCCGTGATGCGGACGGGAACATCCACCGACTCTCACCTGTTTGTACCCATATGGGGTGTTTGGTCAGATGGAACCCCTCGGAATCAAGCTGGGATTGCCCATGTCATGGATCACGTTTCAAACCTACCGGTGAAGTGATCGCCGGTCCGGCCGAAGAACCGCTGCCTCCCATTGAATCTGCCGCATGCCATTCGCCCAATGAAAGACCTCGACTCATATCTAAATGATCATCTCGCCGGCTCTATCAGCGCCTTGGAAGTGATTGACCACTGGGCGGAGGCGCACAAAGGCGAACCACTCGGCAGTTTTTTCGCGCAAACCGAAACGGAAATTAAAGCAGATCAAGAGATGTTGCGCAGCATCATGCGTATCTCGGAGTCGAAGAAAGCAAAGTGCGAAAAGCCGGTGCATGGGCGGCCGAAAAGCTTGGCCGCGCACGATTGATAGTTGCCGGCGACGAGCCGGGCAGCTTGGGATTGGTGCTGACGTTGGAAGGATTAATTATGGGAGTAACTGGAAAGAAACTGCTGTGGATCTCGCTGGCAGCGACGAAATTGCCACCGTTGAACACCTATAACTTCGAGCAGCTAAAGCGTCGCGCGGAACAACAAATTGAGCGGATTGAAGCCGAACGCATATCGGCGGTCCGCCAGGCATTCGCAGGAGCGCGTCGCGCGAATTGATTGTTTTCAATGGGGGCGCGAGGACAAACAGTCGGAACGGGAAAGCGATCGAATCCGCCGTCGCTGCTGATTCTGCGGAGGCTGCGGAGGAAGCCGGTCTGCAATACGTCAATGACGACCGACCTGGATACACTCGCAGAGCGAAAGGCAAAAACTTTGAGTATTTGGACACGGACGGAAAAACAATCCGTGACGAACAGCGGTTGCTCCGGATAAAACGTTTAGCTATTCCGCCTGCCTGGACTGAGGTGTGGATTTGTCCGTCAGCGAATGGGCACATCCAGGCGACGGGTCGCGACGCGCGCCACCGCAAGCAGTACCGTTATCACGAGCGCTGGCGCGAAGTGCGCGACGAAAACAAATTCGGCCGCCTCGCACAATTCGCTAAAGCCCTTCCGAATATTCGCCGGCGAGTTACTCAGGACCTGAAGTTGCCGGCTCTGCCGCGGCAAAAAGTGCTCGCCACGCTCGTGCGACTTCTGGAGCGATCGTTCATCCGCATCGGAAACGAAGAATACGCACGCGAGAATAAGTCATTCGGTTTGACCACCATGAAAAATCGTCATGTGAAAGTCAAAGGCGCGCAGGTGGTGTTTCGGTTCCGCGGCAAGAGCGGGCGCCAACACGAAGTCGACATCACAGATCGAAGGGTCGCGAAAGTCATTGCGAAATGCCAGGACTTACCTGGCCAGGATTTATTCCGGTACGTAGAGAATGGCGAAGCACGAGACGTTACCTCGCAAGACGTGAACGACTATCTACGCCAAATCGCAGGCGAAGAGTTTACCGCAAAAGATTTTCGGACATGGGGTGGCACGGTATTGGCCGCAATCGCGCTTAGTAAACAGGACGAGTTCGAAACAAAGAAACAGGCAAAGTCGAACATCAAAACGGCCATTTGCGCGGTCGCGGAACTTCTTGGCAACACGCCGGCGGTTTGCCCTAAGTGCTACGTCCATCCGGTGATCGTGGAAGCTTACCTGAAGCGGACGCCTATTGCTGGTCTCAACGGCAACGCCAAATCATTGACGCCTCCCAATCTTCGCGGAGCGGAACGTGCAGTTCTAAAGTTCCTCCACGCCGGAAAATCGTAAAGGTTTACAAGAGAGCCAGCGCTTTTCCTTCGCGATGCTGCACCTGGTCCATGGTGCATTGGCGAGGATCTTTGTCCGTTCGCCACCTCAGAAAGCTTGTGCCGTGTCGAAAGCGGCCGCCCGTAAAATGATCGTAGCCGACTTCGACCACAATTTTTGGCGCGACTGGTCCCCATTGTCCTGTGCGCTCGGTGCTCCAGCGGCTCGGTCCTCCGGCGCGTTGCCGGTGAAACCGGGTGGTTTTTTCAGTCGCTCAAATTTTTCTGTTAACGCGGGTCGTTCCGAAGCTTTGAACCCAGAGATGAATCCGACGTGATGCAGCAATCCGTCGTCGCCGTAAAGTCCCAGCAATAGAGAACCGATCACGCGCGCGCCAGTCGCGTAACGAAATCCGCCCACGACGCAATCAACTGTTCGAATCTGTTTTACCTTCACCGCGGCAGTGCGTTCTCCCGATGTGTACGCAGCGTCAAGGCGTTTGGTAATGATGCCGTCAAGATCGCGACCCGTTTTTTGAAACCAACTGCTCGCAACGCGATAATCAGTGGTAGCAGGGGAAAGCCGTACGTTTTTTGCTGATCTTAGATTCGAACGCGCGAATTTTTCCAGAAGCCGCCTCCGATCGCGCAGATTCAGCTTCAAGTAGGATTCGCTGCCCTCGGCCAGCAGATCGAACGCGATATAAACCGCTGGATGAGCTGCGGCCAGTTTCTGAACGCGACTCGCGGCAGGATGCAGACGCAATTGCAATTCATCGAACGAAAGTGCGCCGCCGATGGGAATCACCAGTTCGCCATCGAGAACGAACTGTTGTTGCGGCAGGTTCGCCACATTGGCAGCGACATCTGGAAATGACGCGCCAGCGGTTGGCAGTTCTTTGATTGCAAAAAAATCTTGTCACTATCGCGAAACGCGAGACAACGAAATCCATCCCA
>CAWGSY010000009.1:0-44276 GCA_963825355.1 uncultured Verrucomicrobiae bacterium
CGTGCGAGCTGCTTTCTTCGCGGCGGCCGAACGCGAGCGTGCCGAGCGTTGCCCCGCAACTCGCTTCGCGTGTCTGGACAATGCCTGCTTTGATGCCGAGCTGCGGCTCTCGCGCTTGAGCGCTCGTTTCGTCGGGCGTGAGCGTTTCAGAGACGGCTTTGTGCGTGGTCCTGCACGGCCCTTGGCGAGATCGCGCTTTGCCTGGCGCTTTGTTCCTTGCTTGCCGCGTTTTGGAGGCGGCAACTTTACTCCAGCTCGCCGCGCCTTGGACAGACCAATGGCAATTGCTTGCTCTGGCGATCGGGCGCCATGTTCGCCTTTCCGGATGTGCTCCATTTCTTCCCGCACAAACTCGCCTGCCTGAGTGGAAGGCGACTTGCCTTCGCGCTCGTCTTCGCGCGCGCGTTTAATTACTTTTTCTTCTGGCATAACAGAAGGACTACGCCTTTAGCCGCCGGTTTGGACGTAATAAACAACCATGGGAACGTTAGGGTAGCGATCGCCGAGCAGCTAAAAGGAAGATTGTGCCAGCCGCACCGCCATCGAATCTCTGATTTCAGAGAATGCAAACGCCTTACTTCCGCTTCTTCGTCTGATTTTTGATCAGACGCTGCGCCGCGGCTGGTCCCTTGCGGGCTGTCGGCTTGAATTTCTTGCCGCGCGCATCGTTGTAAGAAACAAAGAAGTGTTCAATTTCGCCTATTAATTTTGAATCCAGTTTTTTCAGCGTTTTCAAAGTTCCATTAGTGTGTGATTCTGCGGCGACGGCGATCAGACGATCATTGCGTTCGGTTTTGCCGTCCTCAGTTTGCTCCGCTTCGATCACGCCGAGCAGCCGTGTTCCGACGAGGCATCCGATAAACACGGGCTCGTCCATTAGCACAAGGACATCGAGAGGGTCGCCGTCCGCGGCCACCGTGCCCGGGATCGATCCGAAGTCGAATGGAAAGACAGTACCATGAGGCAAAACGGCTTTCAGTTTGTAAGCATCAATCTTGAAATCGAATGCGAATTTGTTGCGACTGCCTTTTGGAGTGTCGATGACGACATTCAGGTTCCCCGATTCACGATCGAAGGGTTTTAACTTGCTCAATAACGTCATATTACCTAACGAGTGTGGTTGTAATGATTACACGACGGTTCGTTTATGGCTTAAGAACCACTTTGAGGGAGCCGTCCTCCTCGTCCCGAAACGTTTTGTAAAGTTTCGGGCCCTTCTTCCAGCGGATGCTTGTGAGTAATCACAAATGAAGGATCGATCTCGCCCTCTTGAGCCCATTTTGGCCAGCAGTTTGTGAGTGTAGCGTTTCATGTGTGTCTGGCTCCTCTTTATCGTCAGGCCTTTGTTCATGAACGCGCCGAAAGGAACTTGAATCGGAAAACCCGATATATACCCCGGGCACGGAGTCGTGCCGCCTTTGCGGCAACACCAGATCGGCGCCTTCGCGCAAAACATGCGCGCGATCGGTCGCCAAGAAGACTGACGCTTTCGTTGTTGAAAAAAAGGGCGTCAAACGAGCCCTTAGCATGCGCTCTGCGTCGACGGTATCTATGCAACGGTCCGCTCCGCGGCCATCCGTCATCTCCTGGAATTCTGTTTGTAAACAGTGGCATCGCTCTTTTCGAAATTTATTGTCTCGGCTCGCCCATGTTTCCGCGCCATTTCGAGGCGTTCGGGCACCCGGTCCATCGCGATGACACGGCCTGCGCCAAACATCCACGCGCTTTGAATGCAAAAAGCACCGGCTGACGGGACCGCAACCCCAGACTGCCACCGTGTCGCCATGTTCGATCTCCGCATTTTCCGCAGCCATGTAACCGGGCCGGGAAAATGTCTGGACAAAAAAAGCACCTGTTCATCCGTTAATGAATCGTTTTCGATCTTGAACGGACTTAACATCGGCGTACGGCACGCGTAAATACTCGGCCTGACCACCGGCATAATGTCCCGGAAGATGCGCATAGAGAGTGTAGAGACCAGCCGGAGCATGTCCCATGACCTTCTCTGCTTTTTCCTTGTCGCGATTCGTGCGATCGCAGCACGACCAGAGTTCCTTCTTGCAAAAGAAACATTCGCCACAACAGATGGTGAAGGGCATGCGACGACGCCGTGACCGACCCTTTTGGAATTTCGTAATCGCGCTTCCAACTTCCACCACTTCGCCCATCGGTTCGTGACCGAGGATGTCGCCTTCCTCCATCGCCGGGATGTACGCGATAGAAAAGATGCAGGTCGCAGCCCTGCAGATAGCGGTGGTGGAGGTGATCTTTAAAATGATGTCACGCGGGTCTTCGATAACCGGATCTGGAACATCGTCGCATCGCACATCGCTTTTACCGTGCCAAGCTCAACGCCTTCATAAATTTGCCCTCTCAGTGTTAGAACTTCCCTTGAACTGATCGCTCATCGTAGCGCGACCGGACGTGTTGAGTTTAGTAACACGAAGCCTTAAAACTTTTACGCGAAATAACACGTCTGCGTGGGGGATGAAGGGCGAACAATTGCTGTTATGAAATCATACGAAGGGAAAACTAATGCGGGCCGATCGCTGGCTGTCGTTACCGGCGCATTCCAGCGGGATTGGATTTTATTTGGCAAAAGAATGCGCCGAAAATGGCTACGATCTCTTGATCGCTGCCGACTCTACAGAACTTGAACAGGCAGCGGACAAACTTCGCTCATTAGGAGTAGAGGTTCGGACCGTGGAAACCGATCTGGCGAACACTGAAGGCGTCGACGAGCTTTGCGCAGCAACGAATGGCCGACCCGTGGACATTCTGATGGCAAACGCCTGCCATGGGTTAGGTCACGGTTTCTGGACCAAGACTTTGAGGAAGCGCGTCATGTTATCGATACGAACGTGACCGGGACAGTTTATCTGGTTCAGCAAATCGGGCGCGAGATGCGCGCTCGCGGCAGGGGAAGAATCCTGTTTACTGGTTCGATTGCTGGCTTTATGCCAGGCACATATCAGGCCGTTTATAATGCGACAAAGGCGTTCGTCGACTCGTTCTCATTTGCTTTACGCGCTGAACTGAAGGATTCCGGCGTTAGCGTTAAGCATGCTTGATGCCGGGCGCGACAGACACTGACTTTTTTGCGAGCAAAGACATGCTCGACACGAAGGTTGGAACAGGAAAGAAGGATGATCCAGCCGACGTGGCGAAGGCAGGGTTCAAGGCAATGATGCAAGGAAAAGGCGACGTGGTTACGGACATGAAGAACAAGCTGTCGACAATGGCGGCTGCCGTTACGCCTGCGGGTATGCTGGCAGAAGAACATCGCAAAATGGCTGAGCCCGGTAGCGCGAAGAAATGACATACTAGAACGCCGGGAAAGTTCGTGACATAACAAAAGCGGCGGGAGTAACTCCCGCCGCTTTGTGTTTGAAAATAACCAGTTTTATCGTCCGCCTGATTGGCCGCCGCCCGCTCTCCGCCGCCGCCTTGTCGTCCGCCACCCTGTTGCCCCGCCGCCCTTTTGTTCGCCACCCTGCTCACCGCCACCTTGTTGACCGCCGCCCTGTTGTCCGCCACCCTGCTGTGACCGCTGCCCTGTTGTCCGCCACCTTGTTTTTCGCTGCCGCGTTGCTCTTTATCGCGATCTTGTTGTTCGCCTTGCGGGCCAGCGCCTGTGGGTCTATTCGGTTGGTTTGGATCTTGTGGTTTGTTCATGATGCCTTTCTTATTATTTAAGTGTTAGGGTTGTTTCGCACATGGCGACTCAACCTTCTTAATCCAATCGGCGTGGAAATCGATTTGGACTGAAACATCCAATCCGGCTCGCGGATGGTTGCCCTATCAGGCAAAATCCTACTGACAGGCGAGCGCACGATTTAGTTAGGATAGGCTGTCCGTTTGTTACTAACGTTTGGCAGAGTCGCGCAGGCTTTTGATTCGATCATGGGTCGCTTTAATTTCGGCGAATTGACGGGAAACAAGCTCCTGGGCTGCTGGAGTTAAGCCGTTCTCGAGGGCCTTCTTGTATTCTTCTACTGCTGAATCTTCACCGCGTTCGCATTCAGCAAGGATTGCATGTTCGTCGCCGCCTGTAATCGCCGATTTCAAGTTGATCCAGCCGCGATGCACCGCGCCGGTCGCGCTGCTGCTGTTTTCGGGTTCGGTTTCTCCATGGCTGCGAGCCTCGCTCTGTAACGCGGTCGCGAAGCGCGAACGCTGTTGCGAGTAGTCGCTAAAAAGCGTCTTTAATGCTGATTACGAACGCTCTCAGCGGCCTGCTTAAAACCTTCCTGACCATCTTTGAGGGTTTCGATTAAATTATCGATTACTTCATTTTGCTTTTTCATAAAAGAGTAGTCGCATTTCATTCCGCATCCGCGTGTCTCTTGCTAGCTGTTCACCCGGGGATGCAAACGAATCTGGCGCTGCGTCTACTGAAAGAAACAAGCGCGCATACGGCTAAAACACACACGCGTAGCGATCAATGAAAGATGAGGAATGTTCCTGTTTCGGTCCACGATACGCCAATCCCAAAATTCCCGAAAGTACGAAGGAACATCGATACCCACGTTCTTGTTGTCGGAGGCGGCGTCACTGGTATCACAGTTGCCTACCTCTTGAAAAAGGCCGGATCAACGGTGGCACTAATTGAGCGCGAACGGGTGGCCTCAATCGATACGGCCATACAACTGCTCACCTCACTTATGTCACTGACGTCGAGCTGCAACAGCTGTTCGCAACTTTGGCGAAAATCATGCACAAGCGGCCTGGGATGCAGGCGCAGCCGCGATCGATGAAATTGAAAGGATCGTCCAAGAAGAACGGATCGACTGCGAATTTGCGCGTGTGCCGGCTTATCTGCATGCGCAAGTGGCGCTCCTTCAAAAAAAGAGGCTTCGTCACTTAAGAAAGAGGCTGATTGCGCTGCGAAGTTTGGGTTTGACGCGACATACTTGGACCGGCGCCCTACTTTGATTTGCCGGCGGTGCGTTTCGCTAATCAGGCCAAGTTTCACCCCAGAAAATACCTTCGATCTTTGGTTGCGAAAATTCCTGGCAGCGGTTCGGACGTTTTCGAAAAAAGCGCCGCCGGTGAATTCGATGTGAAGAAGCGCAGGGTCAAAGTCGGCCGCAACTGGATCAGTTTCGATCGCGTGGTGATGGCAACGAATAATCCCCTTGTCGGCCTTGCGAGCATGACGGCTGCGACGCTTTTACAGACGAAACTCTCTCTCTATACGAGTTATGCGTTCGGCGCCCAAGTTCCAATCGGGACAATTCCTGAAGCCGTCTTTTGGACACGCGAGATCCATACGATTATCTGAGAATCGATAAACGCAGCGGCTTCGATTACGTCGTGTTCGGCGGGGAAGATAACAAGACGGGCCAGAGAAAAAATACCAAACGAGCTTATGCGCACTTGCTTACTCGTTTAAAAAAGATTATCCCGCAGGCGCGTGTAGATCATCGTTGGTCGGGACAGATCATTGCTACTTCCGACGGCTTGCCTTACATCGGCGAGAATGCTGAAGGCCAGTTTGTGGCGACTGGTTATTGCGGTAACGGCATTACATTCGGCACCATAGCGGCAATGATGGCACGCGACTGGACCGCGGGACAAAAGAATCCGTGGACAGAGCTATTTGCAGTGAACCGAAAAAAGATCAAAGGCGCTGCGTGGAATTATTTGCGAGAGAACAAGGATTATCCGTACTACATGATCAAAGATCGCCTCGCTCGTCCCGAAGCCGCTTCGGTCCGCGAGCTAAGGCCGGGCGACGGAATGATTGTCGGCCGGCGAGGGAAGAAAGTTGCCGCTTTCCGTGACGAGCGCGGGAACATCCACCGGCTCTCACCTGTTTGTACCCACATGGGGTGTTTGGTCAGATGGAACCCTTCTGAATCAAGCTGGGATTGCCCATGTCACGGATCACGTTTCAAACCCACCGGTGAAGTGATCGCCGGTCCGGCCGAAGAACCGCTGCCTCCCATCTGAATCTTGCGCGTGCCATTCGCCCTATGAAAGACCTGGACTCATATTTAAATGATCATCTCGCCGGGTCTATTAGCGCGTTGGAACTCATTGCCCACTGGGTGGACGCCCACAAAGGCGAGCCACTCGGCAGTTTCTTCGTGGAAATCGAAAGGGAGATCAAAGCAGATCAAGAGACGTTGCGCGGCATCATGCGTAATCTCGGAGTCGAAGAAAGCAAAGTGCGAAAAGCCGGTGCATGGGCAGCCGAAAAGCTTGGCCGCGCACGATTGATAGTTGCCGGCGATGAGCCGGGCAGCTTGGGATTGGTGCTTACGTTGGAAGGATTAATTATGGGAGTAACTGGAAAGAAACTGCTGTGGATCTCGCTGGCAGCGACGAAATTGCCACCGTTAAACACCTATAACTTCGAGCAGCTACAGCGTCGCGCGGAACAACAGGTTGAGCGGATTGAAGCCGAACGGATATCGGCGGTCCGCCAGGCATTCGCAGGAGCGCTTCGCGCGAATTGATTGTTTTCAATGGGGGCGCGAGGGACAAACAGTCGGAACGGGAAAGCGATCGAATCCGCCGTCGCTGCTGATTCTGCGGAGGCTGCGGAGGAAGCCGGTCTGCAATACGTCAATGACGACCGACCTGGATACACTCGCAGAGCGAAAGGCAAAAACTTTGAGTATTTGGACACGGACGGAAAAACAATCCGTGACGAACAGCGGCTGCTCCGGATAAAACGTTTAGCCATTCCGCCTGCCTGGACTGAGGTGTGGATTTGTCCGTCATCGAATGGCCACATTCAGGCAACGGGTCGCGACGCGCGCCGCCGCAAGCAGTACCGCTATCACGAGCGGTGGCGCGAATTGCGCGACGAAAATAAGTTCGACCGGCTGGCACAATTCGCCAAAGCCCTTCCGAATATTCGCCGGCGAGTTACTCAGGACCTGAAGTTGCCGGCTCTGCCGCGGCAAAAAGTGCTCGCCACACTCGTGCGACTTCTGGAGCGATCATTCATACGCATCGGAAACGAAGAATACGCACGCGAGAACAAGTCATTCGGTTTGACGACCCTTAAAAATCGTCATGTGAAGGTCAAAGGCGCGCAAATGGTGTTTCGGTTCCGCGGCAAGAGCGGGCGCCAACACGAAGTGGACGTCACCGATCGCAGGGTTGCGAAGGTCATTGCGAAATGCCAGGACTTACCTGGCCAGGATTTATTCCAGTACGTAGAGAATGGCGAAGCACGAGACGTTACCTCGCAAGACGTGAACGAGTATCTACGCCAAATCGCAGGCGAAGAGTTTACCGCAAAAGATTTCCGGACCTGGGGTGGCACGGTATTGGCCGCAATTGCACTCAGCAAACAGGAAGAGTTCGAAACAAAGAAACAGGCGAAGTCGAACATCAAAACGGCCATTTGCGCCGTCGCGGAACTTCTTGGCAACACGCCGGCGGTTTGCCGCAAGTGCTATGTTCATCCGGTGATCGTGGAAGCTTACCTGAAGCGGACGCCTATTACTGGTCTCAACGGCAACGCCAAATCATTGACGCCTCCCAATCTTCGCGGAGCGGAACGAGCAGTTCTAAAGTTCCTCCACGCCGGTAAACATAGGAGCTTATAAGAGAGCCATCGCTTTTCCTTCGCGATGCTCCACCTGGTCCATAGTGCATTGACGAGGATCTTTGTCGGGTCGCCAACGAAGGAATCTTGTGCCGTGCCGAAAGCGGCCGCCCGTAAAATGATCGTAGCCGACTTCTACGACAATTTTTGGCGCGACCGGTTCCCATTGTCCGGTGCGCTCCGTGCTCCAGCGGCTCGGTCCTCCGGGTGCGTTACCTGTGAAACCGGGTGGTTTTTTCAGGCGCTCAAATTTTTCTGTTAACGCGCGTCGTTCTGATGCTTTGAATCCGGAGATAAATCCGACGTGATGCAGCAAACCGTCGTCGCCGTAAAGTCCAAGCAATAGAGAACCGATCACGCGGGCGCCAGTCGCGTAACGGAAGCCGCCTACTACGCAATCAACTGTTCGAATTTGTTTTACCTTAACCGCGGCGGTGCGTTCTCCCGAGGCGTACGGAGCGTCCAGGCGTTTGGCAATGATGCCGTCAAGATCGCGACCCGTTTTCCGAAACCAACCGCTCGCAACGCGATAATCAGTCGTAGCAGGGGAAAGTCGTACGTTCTTTGCCGATCGTAGATTCGAACGCGCGAATTTTTCCAGAAGCCGCCTCCGCTCGCGCAGATTCAGCTTCAAATATGATTCGCTGTCCTCGGCGAGCAGATCGAACGCGATATAAACCGCTGGATGAGCTGCGGCCAGTTTCTGAACGCGACTCGCGGCAGGATGCAGACGCAATTGCAATTCATCGAACGAAAGTGCGCCGCCGATTGGAATCACCAGTTCGCCATCGAGAACGAACTGTTGCTGTGGCAGGTTCGCCACATTGGCAGCGACATCTGGAAAATAACGCGCCAGCGGTTGGCCGTTCTTTGATTGCAAAAAAATCTTGTCACCGTCGCGAAACGCGAGGCAGCGAAATCCATCCCATTTCGGCTCATACTGCCACTCGTCGCCGGTCGGAATTTCTTCGACCAAGCGTGCTTCCATCGGTGGTATGGACGGTTTCAGTAGCATGTTAAACTAAAGTTCGCTGCCCAGACATTACTGGATGCACTGTCGCTATCGCTGCTGTCGGCATTCTAAACACAAAGGTTTAACAGAACTTCTATTCAACGGCCAAATACACGCCTGTCAGCGATCTGTTTTGGTGCGCGTCGTCATGAAACAACCAAAATCACCGGGATCCAACTCATCGTTCTTCGCCAACGCTTTTGGTCTGGTCAAGCAAACGGGACAGGAATTTCTGGAGGACAAAGGGCCGCAGTTAGGAGCGGCGCTCGCATACTACACAGTTTTTTCACTTGCGCCCTTGATTCTCGTTATCCTCGCGGTCGTCGGGATCATCTTCCGGAATGATCCAGCGGGAGCCTGGGAGAAGATCACGCAGCAGATGAGTTATTTTCTCGACTCGAGCGCTGTGCAGGTCGTGCAAAACATCGCTCAGGAAGCATCGCAGCCGGGTAAAAGCACCGTCGCCACGATCATGGGTGTTGCGCTCGCGCTTTTCGGCGCAAGCGGCGTGTTCGGTCAATTGCAGGACGCTTTGAATACAATTTGGGATGTGAAGGCAAAACCCAGTCGCGGTATCTGGGGATTTCTGCGGAACGAGATTCCTTTCGTTTGCGATGGTCGGGGGCATCTGCTTTCTGTTACTCGTCTCACTCACGCTGGAAAGCCTGCTCAAAGCCTTCAGCCACTACGTGCAATCTGTTTTGCCAGGCGGTCTTGTCGTCGCGATGAGCATTTATCTCATATTCGATTTTACGGTCATTGTTCTGCTTTTCGCGATGATATTTAAGTTTCTGCCCGACGCCAAGATTCAGTGGCGAGACGTTTGGACTGGCGCGGTCATAACTGCAATTCTTTTTGGTATCGGCAAATGGCTGCTCGGTTTGTATCTGGGCAGCGGCGCTGCGGGGTCGGCTTATGGGCCAGCCAGTTCTCTAATCACACTGTTACTCTGGATTTATTACTCGTCACAGATCCTGTTGTTCGGCGCTGAGTTTACTCAGGTGTATGCCACTCGAGCGGGGCGTGAAGTGGAACCGGATGAATACGCGGTGCGCGTTGAAACAAAAGAAGTGGAGAAAGGCTAAAGCACGGTCGCTTGTGTCAATCGGGTGAAAGTGTGGCGCTGTTGCATCCGAACTTAGCGCGAACCCCGAATACTGCAGAACAACGGCGGAGCGCGCTTCTGTTAGCAAGGAAATCTCGTTCGCGGAAGTGTTTACCCGCCGCGTCATAGAAAGAAAAAAATAAAATGAAAAAAACAATAATCAGTATGGCCCTCGCGATTGCAGCTCCGTTTGCATGGGCGCAGGTCTCAGAGACAACGACAACTACGACCACCACCGAGGGCAACGGAACGATCACCGAGTACACTCCGGGCAACATGATCGTGCTCAAGGAAACCAGCGGACCGCGGACATACCATTTTGGTAAAACGGTTACTTACGTAACGCGAAGCGGTAAGGTGCTCGACGAAGATGTCGTAAAGGCGAGAGTGAAAGTCGGCGCTCCGGTCCGGGTTCACTACGTTGGCACGGGCGACAACGTGATGGTTGATCGAGTGATTCTCGACGAGGATTAAGAACAAACAGCAGATCTACCAGCGCGCCTTTCCTGTTTCGCTAATGGCGAAGAGGAAGGGCGTGTTGTGCGTACACACCTGGCGGGTAGCTAGAAATTATGAAGACGGTTAAGCGCAACGGCGGACTTTAGTGGACATCGAGATATCAAAGCGTCCAAAGTGCCTCGCTGCAGCGAAGATACTTCGGAAAAGGAATATCCATGAGCACAATTCTAGTAATCATACTGATCCTGCTGCTGATCGGCGCTTTGCCGGCGTGGCCCTATAGCTCGGGCTGGGGCTACTGGCCGAGCGGAGGGCTCGGATTGATCGTTTTGATTTTAATAATTCTGGCCTTAACGGGACGCCTGTAACAGTGTCGCGTTCGGCTGGTCCGCCCCTGCAGCAATTTCCAGAGGGCTTGGTTCAGAGCCCTCGTCTGCCTTGGAGCAGATTAATGATCAGGATAACGACAGCAATTACCAGTAGGAGATGAATTAGACTGCCGCCGATGTGGCCGATGAAGCCAAGAAGCCAAAGAACGATGAGGATGACTATTATGGTCCAGAGCATGAATGTCTTTCGGTTAAGGTTGGTTTAAGCGCCGTATTGCGGCAGATTCTCGTGAAGTAATCAAGCAAAAACTTCACGAGCGAGCCCCATTTCGCGACGAGCGGTGACAAATCAACTCCGTTCGGACGAAATAACTTCTCTAACGTTTTCCACCTTCTCCTTGATTTCGTTCACCTGCGGATGCACGTCACTGATCAATTCGTGCTCGGCGCGAGAAAGCTTTTCAATACGGGCTGTCATTTCATGGAGTTCTTCCAATGTCGCATCCTGACGGGATGAGATGCGATGCATCCACCAAAAGCATACGATCCAGCACAGCGTTCCGATGCAGCTAAGTATCAGCGCCATTGCGTCCATGTTCTTCATATAAAATTTCGTAGCTGGTTGTGAGAACTGTTTAGAATTGGGAACAGCGACGCGCGTCTTTAATCTTTCCCAAATGTTATGCGCCAGGACATCTCGTCCCAAATTTCTTGCCGCGGTTGTCTAAAGTTCGCGAAGAGCTGTGAATAATGGATGTAACACTGTTCGTCCACGTTCATTTGATGCCGCACCTGACAAAACCAAAGCTGGTGTCCGATTCGAATATCCAGCGATGGATTTCAATTATCCGAACAAGCATTTGAGGGAAAAGGGGGAAGAATGCGAATTGCTCAGGTTGCGCCGCTAATTGAGAGTGTACCTCCGAAACATTACGGAGGGACGGAACGCATTGTTGCGTATCTAACTGAGGAATTGGTTCGCCTGGGTCACAAGGTGACTCTCTTTGCCAGCGGTGACTCGGTTACAAGCGCCGAACTGGTTCCGGTATGCCGGCGTTCATTCAGGCGAAACAAGCGTGCTAAGGATTATTTATCGCGCGAAGTCCTGCTCATGGATCATGTGATGCAGCGCGCCGGTGAATTCGATGTGATTCATTTCCATACCGGTTGTCTGCATTACCTTATCTCGCGTCATCTGACGGTTCCCCATGTGACAACGTTGCATGGCCGGCTGGATACCACCGAGTTGCTTCGTCTGTATGAGCGGTTCCGGGACATGCCAATGATCTCGATCTCAAATTCTCAACGCACACCCTGGCCTTGCGCAAATTGGCAGGCGACGATCTATCACGGATTACCGAAGGATTTATTTCGGTTTCACCCCGAGCCCGGTAAGTATCTGGCATTTCTGGGACGCGTCTCGCCGGAAAAACGGGTAGATCGCGCAATCGAGATTGCCAAGCGAGCGGGAATGCCGCTCAAGATCGCGGCGAAAGTCGATCCCGCTGACAGACGCTATTTCAAGCGCGAGATCGAACCGCTGCTGAACGATCCTCATATAGAATGGGTCGGAGAAATCAGCGATAAGGACAAAGACGGATTTCTGGGGAACGCCTACGCATTGCTCTTTCCCATTGATTGGCCGGAGCCCTTTGGACTTGTGATGATTGAATCGATGGCATGCGGCACACCCGTAATTGCTTATGAGTGTGGATCTGTTCCTGAGGTGATGGAAGACGGAGTAACGGGTTTCATCGTACGAGATCTGGATAGTGCCGTGAAAGGCGTTAATCGGGTTCGCGAACTCAGTCGATCGCGTTGCAGGGAGGTGTTTGAGAAACGTTTCGCAGCGGAGCGGATGGCCAGCGACTACGTCGATGTGTATGAGCGTCTGACTAATAGCGACGTGGAGAGCACTCGAACGAACTTGTCAACATCACAAGGTGCGCTCGTAGGCGCATAAATGCTCTGAAATGAGCGGTCCCTCGCCGAAGAAAAACGCCGATCTCCATGGTAGCGCACCAGACAAACACGAGATCGCGCTACTTTTGATCGACGTGATCAACGACTTTGATTTCCCCGGCGCGGAGCAACTGTTAAGATACGCGCGCCCAATGGCCAGAAATCTTCTCCGCTTGAAGCAACGCGCTTACAAAGCGGGTGTCCCGGTGATTTATGTAAATGATAACTTTGGCCGATGGAAATCTGACTTTCGGCGAACGCTTGACCATTGTGCCGGATATGGCCGCGGCCAGGACGTGGTGAAGTTACTACGGCCGGAAGAAAATGATTACTTTGTACTTAAACCAAAGCATTCCGGATTTTTTTCCAGCGCTCTCGATACTCTGCTGCGCTACTTGCAGGCTCAGACTTTGATTCTCACTGGCATTGCCGGAAACTTTTGCGTTCTTTTCACCGCAAACGACGCCTACATGCGCGACTTTAATTTGTTCGTGCCCGCGAATTGCACCGTCTCGAACACGAAAAGGGAGAATGACTCGGCGCTTCGCCTAATGAAGAAGTTCTTGAAAGCCGACACGCGCCCGGCTTCGCGCATCGTATTACGTTCGCGGGCGTCCGTGACGGAAAGGGAGCGCTAAAAAGCTGAGGTGCGCTAATCGCGACCTCAGCTAGTGAGTGCTACTGGTGACAATGTCACCGATGCCCTTATGTGCAGCCACGCAATAGAAAGATGAGGAGCAAAATCGGAATTGGAATGCCGAGGAGCCACAATAAGATGTAACCGGCCGCACCTGCTTGCTGGATTAAGGTATTAAGCTTCATAAGTTTCCTTTTCAGTAAATCGGATTGGGAGGGCTTTTGCGTGTTCCCCTTGTGTGTAAAACCTTAGCCCCGGTTCCCAGCTTGACGGGCCGGCGTGTTAGAAACATCTAACAAAAGGCGATGGATGCCATCATTAGCTATGTTCCCAGAGTAAGATCCGACCTCGGTCGACAGACGGTTCCTTAAGACAAACCGTAGTTAATTCGTAAGCATTAATCCGAGGATCAAACCCGAATTTGTTTCGGGCGTTCCTGGAGTGGTTTCTTTCCAAAAATTCCAAAGCAAAGACGCGCACTCCGATATCTTCCCGCGTTTCTTTTCTGTAGCCGGTGCAAGCGTGCCGCGCATACAGCAACTTGTAACGAAACCAAAACAGAAAGGTAAAAAGGGAATATGAATTTGGAGACACTAAAAGAACTTTACGTGCAGGAACTCCGCGATCTGTACAATGCCGAGAACCAACTAATCAAAGCATTGCCGAAAATGGCCAAAGGAGCTTCATCAGACGAATTAAAGGAAGCTTTCGAAAAGCATCTCGAACAGACGAAGGTTCACGTGCAGAGGCTCGAACAAGTCTTCCAAGAACTTGGCGAGAAGGCAAAGGGCAAAACGTGCCAGGCCATGAAAGGCTTGATCGAAGAGGGATCCGAGGTGCTTGAAGCAGACGGCGAGGATTCCGTGCTGGACGCCGCGATCATTGTGGCTGCGCAGAAAGTCGAGCACTACGAGATCGCCAGCTACGGCAGCGTGCGCACCTTTGCGCAACTACTGGGGCAGGACAAATCCGCGGAGCTCCTCCAAGAAACCTTGGATGAGGAGTCTGAGGCGAACGAACTGCTGAACAAGCTGGCCGAAGACATCGTCAACCCCGAGGCTCTCATGGAGCCGGAACTAACTTCGGCTTCTTCAAGCCGGTAGTCGTACATAAGTTTCGCGACCACTGATTGGGATGCATTGCTTGCCGCTCGCCGCTAGAGTGCGCGAGCAATGCATCCGCAGTGTCTGCTGAGGACGGCGCCGCCCTACGGCGTTTCGGGCTGTGTCCAGAGAGGCTATTTCTTGTCACTCTCGCGAGGCTCTTCGTCGAAAATCGCGCATAAGCCGTCACGATAAAAACGAAGCCGCAAGCCATTCTCCTCCGCAAATCGCGCAACTTCTGGTTCACGCTGATTTCCGTCGGGCCAGAGGCGGGTGAGTTCTTCTTCGTAAACAGCGCAGTGATTTGCCTTCTTCCGTTCGCGCTTAATCTGTCGCAGCAATTGTCGCATCTCACACCTCCACAAACAGTTCCAAAGTTACCTATAATTCCGAAAAGCGTGGGGTAGGCGGTTGTCTCTAGCTCCCAATAAGCGCAGATAGCGACGGATAGATCCCATGTGGCCATGCCTAACGAGAAAATGTCGACTTGCCAATCTGCCTGTCAGCTGCACGAGCCATTTCGGCGAAGGCATTACCACCGAAGAACTGAAAAAGCTATGCTGGCTTAACCCAAGGCTTGTGGCGCAAATCAGTTTTACTGGGTGGCCGAACTACCGCCTCCTTAGTCAACGGCTGCGCGACGACAACGAACCGCGTAACGCCGTTCGTGAAACAGCGGCAGGGTAGGCTACGCGCCTGATTGGTCGAGAATCTTTTGCAGCTCCTGGAAGTTAATGGGCTTGACCAGATGAAAATCGAATCCGGCTTCTTTGGAGCGTTGCACATCTTGCTCAGTGCCGAATCCGGTGAGCGCGACTGTCTTGATTCCGCCGTTTGCCCGCGCTTGTGCGGCCACCTCGTACCCACTTCCATCGGGCAGGCCGATGTCGCACAACACCGCGTCGATGTTGTTCGAGGCCAGCCTGGCCATTGCACCTTCCACATTATCTGCAGTTACAACGTCGTGACCAAAATGAATAAGCAGACGCGACATTGTACGCCGGGTATCGTTGTGATCTTCCACGAGCAGTATACGCAGCGGTTTGGATGTCTTGCCGCCGAGGCGATGGTTAACGCCGTCCGCTGCAGTTCCCTCTGGCTGAGCGTCCAGCGTAATCTTGAACGTCGCACCGCAACTTCGGCCACGGCTTTCCGCTTCAATTCTGCCATGGTGGAGATCGATGAGACGTTTGGAAATCGCGAGTCCGAGACCAAGTCCGCCAAACTGCCGGCTTACTGAAGGATCAGCCTGCTCAAATGGCTGAAACAAAGAAGCCAGCCGCTGCGGCTCAATTCCAATCCCTGTGTCTTCAATTTCGAAATGAAAACGTCCATCTTTGTCGTTAAACGTGCGGATGGTGATCTGTCCGCCTGGCGCGGTGAATTTCACGGCGTTGTTGATCAAGTTCCAGAACACCTGCTGTAGCCGGATGCAGTCAGCCAGGATGTGATAGCGTTTCGCCTTAAGTTCGGTTGAGAGATTGAACTGCTTCGCCGCAATTGCCGAATTTGCCATCTCGAGCGCGTTTTCAATAATTTTGTGCGCGTCGCAATCTTCCAGTTCGAGATGAAGCATGCCGCGGGCAATCCGGGTGAGATCGAGCAGGTCGTCAATCAATCGGGCCTGCAGTTGCACGTTGCGCTTTATGATGTCCACATCTTGTGCGAACTCTGCCGGAAATTTCGCCGCTTGATCTTGAAGGTATGTGGCTGCTGCCAAAGCAGGGGTCAGTGGCGTGCGCAGTTCATGGCTGAGCGCTGCCAGAAAGTCATCCTTCGCCTTGCTTGCCTTTTGCGCTGCAATCTTTTCCGCTTCGAACTCACGGCTGCGTACTTGATCGGTGATGTCACGTGTGACTTTGGAGAAACCGCGAATTTCCCCGGCTTCACCACGAAGGACAGTAATGACCACCTCCGCTTCAAAAGTTGATCCGTCTTTTCGGACTCGCAGACCCTGATCACGAATCGATCCGCGACGGCTCGCCTCGCGCAGATTGCGTTGCGGTCTGCCGGCGGCAACGTCGTCTGCTGTATAGAAGGAGGCGAAGTTTTTTCCGACGATTTCTTCGGTGGTGTAGCCTTTGATTTTCTCCGCGCCCGTATTCCATGTGATCACGTTACCGGCGGGATCCAACAGATAAATGGCGTACTCCTCGACGCTATCCACCAGAATGTGGAATTGTTCGACGGTTTCGTGCAGTGCGGCGCTGCTGGGCAACTTCTTAGACATCGCTTGAGACGGCAATTCTCGAATTCGATTCGAATCAGTCCTTTGATCTGGTTCCCTCCACACAAAATAATTTTGAGAGAACTAGTCCGCCGCGCAAGTGGCAGGTTCAGTCTGTTTGCCGCTCCGAGCGAATCGCGAGCGGTGCGAGTCACGCAGCATTGCGTTCGGTGCGAGAGTCTTCCTCTTCCGCTTCTCGCTTTGGAAGACGACTTAGATTTAAATGAAGAGGTGGAGGAAGAGCGTCGTTGATGGCGTCGACCCGAGACCTGCGTGGCCGGAGTATCTGAAAGGGCCAAGCCGCGAGCGAGATCTGCTTCATCTGTGAGATCAAGACGCAGCGGAGTAATCGATACCCAACCGTGCTCGACTGCCCAGCGATCTGTCCCTTCCGCGGCGCCTTCGAGCGGCGTGACTGTGAACCAAAAAATCGGCCGGCCGGCTGGGTCTTTGTCCGGAACAACTTTGCCGTCGTAATGCCGCACAGACTGTCGCGTCCAACGGATGCCCTTCGGCTTCTCCGGAAGATTTACATTCACCAGCGAAAGCGCTTTGATCGGCACCAGCAACTCGAACACACGCATGACGTAAGGTTCGAGTGTTGCGAAATCGGGTTCACGGCTGTCGCTCACATTTGTACTGAACGCGATGCCGCGCGAACCGAGCAACGCTGCCTGCTTCGCCGCTGCTAGAGTGCCAGAATGCCAGCACGAGTTGCCGAGGTTTAAACCAAGATTGATTCCCGAAAGAACGACATCCACATGGCCCCAGCGATGCATGCCGAGGGCAACGCAATCGGCAGGCGTGCCGTTGACGCGATGCGCTTCGAAGCTGTCGAGGTGAACACGTTTGAGGCGCAACGGTCGCGATGCCGTGATCGCATGTCCCATGGAAGATTGCTCCACATCGGGGGCGACGATGCGCACCTCTCCGAATCGCTTTGCTGCTTTCGCCAGCGCCAGGATCCCTGGGCTGTAAACGCCATCATCGTTCGAGATTAGAATCCGCATCTTCACAAACAAAACGCGTATGCGAACGGTTTTGGCCGATTACGTGGTAAGAATGATTCAAGTAGCGAGCAAATCATGCGCGTCCTGTTGATTCATAATCCCAAAGCGGGAGACGGTAAACACAGTAGAAAACAGTTGATGGCGAGCCTCACCCGGTGCGGGCACCAGGCATTCTATCAATCGGCAAAGATACGTGGCTGGAAAAAGGCGTTCAAAAAATCAGTGGATCTCGTCATCGCAGCCGGAGGCGACGGCACGGTACACACAACTGCGTGGCAACTCCTCGACAGCGGGATTCCGCTGGCAATTTTGCCACTCGGGACGGCGAACAATCTGGCGCGCAGCCTCGGTTTCACCGGATCTGTTGTCGAAATTCTTCAATCGCTTCACTGTGGAAAAAGCCAGCCGTTCGACATAGGCGTAGCGCAGAATGGATCGCAGAAAGGTTGGTTTCTCGAAGCAGCGGGCGGCGGGCTTTTCGCCGACTACTTTCCCGCTGCAAAGGCGAAGGAAAAAAAGGATGCTTCGCCCGAGGAAGAATTGAACGCGCACCTTTCGCTTCTGCGCCAGATGTCGCTCGATTATCAAACGCGCCACTGGAGGATAAGCGTCGATGGCAAAGATATTTCAGGTCGCTACATCCTTTGGGGAGCGATGAATATCCGTTCGGCGGGTCCAGGGCTGCATCTCGCTCCAAGAGCAAAAACGGACGATGGACGACTCGACTTTGTCGCGGTGCACGAGCGCGAGCGGAAGGATTTCATTAAGCATGTCGACACACATCTGGGCGGACGAAAGAAGCGGGTCCCGTTCACACCACGTAAATTTCGCGAGCTCAAAATTACGTCGCCGTCTGGCGCGATGCATCTTGATGGCGAACCGTGGCCGGGCAAGACGAAGAATAATGGAAAAGCGCGCGGCAGAGTTGAAATCACGGTGAAACGGGCGGCGCTTTTGATTTGGCAACCTCCGCGATGACGCAGTCACGACGAGAGAAATGATTCTATTCCCAAAGTTATCTTTTGGGCATGGCGTGGTCACCTACGCAATTCGCCCAGGCCTTTAGCTCAAGGACGGACATAAAGTTAAGGATGCGGTCGGGCGGAATTTTTGCGCGCAGCGCCGCGGCCAGTCCCAAATCGATGAATTCCAGCTGCCAGCCATGATGAGCATCTGTGCCGAGCGAAATATGCATTCCATGATCGCGCGCGATTTTAAGTAGTGCCACGTTCAAATCCTGCCGGTCCGGATAGCAATCAATTTCCAGCGCTTTACCGAGTCGCGCGGCTTCTGCGAAAACGCGTGGCCAATCTGCCTTCAACCCGATACGAAAATTGTAGATCCGACCCCGCGGGTGACCGAGAATGTGAACGTACGGATTCCGCACTGCTGCGAGATAACGCTCGGTTTGATCTTCGGTTTTACGTAAAGCCGAGTGGAACGAGCCGAGAACAAGATCCAAAGATCGCAGCGAATCGGGCGACATGTCGCCTTCGCCGCGTGGGTTCAGATTCATTTCGATCGAGCGGAGAACAGTCACGTGCGGCACCGATTTCGACAATGCTGCGTTGACCTTCGCTATTTCCGTTCCCTGACGTTTTAATTCGTCCTCGTCGATTCCGCCCGCAATCTTCAACGTTTTGGAGTGATCAGTGATGCCGATGTACTCGTAAGAACGGTTCGCGGCGGCTTCGGCCATTTCTGCGACCGTGCCGGATCCGTCGCTCCAGCCCGTGTGCATTTGCAAATCGCCGCGCAACTTCGCGGGCCAATCGGGTCGCGCATCGAGGAGAATTCGTGCCTCAGCGAGCGACAGGAAATCACGGCGAATGGCGGGTGCGTCTTTCGCCTGATGCGGCATCTCGAGCCACTGCCGAATTTGTTTCTCAATAAACGGGCCGATGCTGCGCAGCTCGGTCAATGACCGTTCCTGCGCGACAAGATCCGATGCTTCCTCCGGCCATAGAAACGCGCTGCGTGCGGCTCGACGGAACGCGCGAACACGAATGCCTGTCTCGGTGTCCGCCTGCTGGGCGAGCAACTCCGCAATCTCAGTGTTCGATAGCACATTTCAGATTCGTTTCCGCTCGCAGATTGAGCGGCTTTGAGGATGGAAGTACCTCGACCCGTGCGGCCTGTTGCTGCGCCCGCTTCGAATCCAATGTTGATGGCCGAAACCACAGAGGAACTTCGTAAGCGGCCCGAAATTCGCAAAGAATTGGAGCGGGCGAGGGGAGAAGCACGTCCCGAAAATGTTGAAACTCGCGGTCGCGACAAATTCTGGTTCGTCATATACGTGGTTGTTCTTGTCGCCTGCGCTGGTGGCTATTTTCTGATCGGCGCGAAACTTATTCCGTTGCCGAACCCCGCAATTGGTATTGCGCAGCGAATTCTCCGGGGCGTAGCGCTGATCACGGTGGTGCTCGCCGTCGGGCGGGCGATTTCATTCCATGCAATTGGCCGGATCGAAGATGCTGCCACCCGTTTCACTCTCCAGCGCGTCGAGCGGCTGGCTGTCGCGCTGGCGATCGCAGTTATTGTTGTCTCGATTATTTTTGTTAATTGGTACGCGGCGGTCGCTGCGTTCGGAGTTGGTTCGATTATTATCGGGTTGGCTGTGCAAGCTCCGATGAAAAGCTTCATCGCCTGGATTTACATCCTGGTGCGCCAGCCTTTTCGCGTGGGCGACCGCATCAAAATAGCCGACGCTACCGGCGACGTGATCGATGTCGGCTACCTCGACACCACCTTGTGGGAGTTCGGAGGTCAGTATCTCTCTAGCGATCATCCCAGCGGGCGCTTGATCAAGTTCCCGAATGAGAAAGTGCTCGACGAACTCGTTTACAACTATTCGTGGCCTCTTTTCCCGTACATCTGGAATGAGATAAAATTCCAGGTCGGTTACAATGCTGACCTGGAATTCATCGCCAGCACGATGCAGCAGATCACCGAGGAGGAGTTGGGAAAGGAAATGCTCGAACGTGTGCAAACTTTTCGCGAGTTGCTCGCCCGCACGCCAGTGGACGAATTAGATGTGCATGAGCATCCGCGCGTTATTTTTCGAGTTAGCGAAAATACATGGTTGGAAGCCATCGTGCGCTACCTCGTTGCGCCGCGTGAAGCAGGGCGCGTTAAAACGCGCTTGATCAGAAAACTTCTTACGGCGCTCAATGCTGCCCCCGAGAAGGTGATGTTTCCGGCTGGGGCAGCTCGTTAGGCTGTTCCGAATGTCTGGCGTAAACACGCGCACAGAGGCATGCGAGTTACTCTGCAGATGCGATCTAATCTGTGAGGAGGTGAAGATATGTTAGGTTGGGCTGTAATGTTTTTGATCATCGCGCTTGTGGCAGCGGTCTTCGGATTTGGCGGCATCGCTGCGGCATCAGCGGGCATCGCGAAACTCCTGTTCGTTATATTCCTCGTGCTATTCGTGGTCTCTTTGATTTTCGGATGGCGGGGCAGACGCGTTCCGTGAGCTGCGAAGAAATTTAAGTAGGGTTGCGACTCCCGCTGGGGGGACGGCAGAGAGCAAAGTGGCAGGCGCAGGAAGATTGGGTCGCTTGTGTGCTTTGCTCTCTGCGTTTTTTTATTGGGGAGCGCGGGCGCCTCGCCCGCTCTTTTCGGCGCCCTCGCCGAAAAGCAGAAAGGCGTGTCCCGCGAGGCGCGTGACACAGCGGGCGAGGCGCCCGCGCTCCCCTGAAATCGTGCAGTCCGCTTCTTTCCGTCGGGAAAATGATGAAGGTGAGGGGCCGTCTTTTTGGCTTAGCCAAGTCGCCATTCGACTGGCTAATCTGGTTTGAATGGATCGAGTCGTTGGAATCGAAACCGAGTACGGTTGTCTTCTCAGCGAAGACGAGCCGCACGTGAATTCCGAGCTTTGGCCGGCGAAGGTCAAAAATTATTTGTTCCGCAAAGCCGACGCCGGCACGATCGATCTTCATTATCGTGATTACGAGGAACCACCGGGTAACGGCGGATTTCTCCTGAACGGCGGCCGGCTTTATCTCGACATGGGCCACATCGAGTACGCGTCACCGGAATGTTTGCATCTGCACGATCTTGGTGACCTACGAGCTGGCTGGGGATGATCTGTTGCAATCGGCGCTCATTGCTCTCGGTGCGCAAGATCGTGTCTCGTTCATCAAGAACAACGTCGACCATCACACCGGCGCGACGTTCGGTTGTCATGAGAACTACTTGATGCGACGCGAGGCGCAATTCACTCCGCCGATTCTCGGAACATTGCTGACATTTTTAGCGACACGCCAGATTTTCACCGGCGCGGGAAGAGTCGGGCAGTCGAACCCATTAGCTTTCGATTTCGAACCGCCGCAACCGGAGGGCCAGGTCAATTTCCAGCTGAGCCAGCGCGCCGATCATATCGTCAACGACATTTATCAATGGGTGCAATTCAATCGCGCCATCATCAATGCTCGCGACGAGCCGCTGGCCGATTACCGGAAATATCGGCGACTGCATTTACTCATCGGCGACTCGAACATGAGTCCATATGCCAACGCACTAAAGATCGGGACGACCGCGTGCGTTTTGTCGTTGCTGGAGGAAGGCCGTTTGCCGCGAAACCTTGTTTTGGCTGATGCCGTGCAAAGCACGCGCGACATCTCTCGCGACACGAGCGAGCAATGGATGGTCCGGCTCGAGAACGGCAAAACAATGAGCGCGCTCGACGTGCAATGGGAATTTCATCATCTCGCGCAGAAACATCTGCGACATAGCAGCGCGGAAACCAACTGGTTACTGGAAAATTGGGGATTCGTTCTCGAAGCGATTCCGCACAACCGGCAGGCGTTGATCGGCGGCGTTGACTGGATCACCAAGAAATGGTTGCTGGAAAGTTTTATCCAAGCCGAAGGACTGACATGGGATGATCCTTGGCTGCAAAGCATCGACCTCGAATATCACAACATCGATCCGCGCCGCGGATTATTCTTCAGCATCACACCCGGCAAACGAATCTCAGACTGGAACAACGGTGTTCGCCGTCCCAGCGCGATGCACGTGCCTCCGGCCAACACGCGCGCATCAGGTCGCGCTCGCGCCGTTAGCTTCTTCCAGAACTGCAATTTCCCCTACGTGATCAACTGGGATTCCATCGCCTGCGACAGCCGCGATTTTCTCGTCATGGGTAATCCCTTCGAGACTTACAACGACGAAGTCGACCATTTCCTCTCAAAGCCTCGCACAATCACCAGCGTGACAGAGCAACAGCTGTGACGTCCGAATTAGAAGATAAATCATTCGCGATGTTTCACGAATTTAGTCTAATCATGGTTGGATCCTATTCTCGTTAGGCCAATGTCCAACTCAGCAGAGGAACTTTCCAAAACTCACGCCGAGGTCGTGGTGATGCCGCTCCTATTGGAGCTTCAGCCAGCGATGGTCGTGAAATGCCTAGGCGGCTTATGTTTCTCATTAGGGAGTTTCCCGAAAACCAGCTGACCAATGATATGATGGCTGCTCAGACAACGAAGCAAAATATTGAACCGACGTCCGGTCCAGACCAGGATGGGCCGATCTGGGGTTATCATTTCGTCCCCAACCAACCAGCACGGTCAATCACTTCGGAGGAGGCGGTTGAAGTTTTTGTTTTTGACCGCGCCGGGTCCCGGCCAGCCGAATGAATTCCTGTGGTTGCATTTTTCGCTTTCCAATGCGGCTTCTGAGCCATGGCTACGGCGGTATCTGACCTTGCCCGATACCTTTTACGAATCGTTGCAGAGCGATATAGACGCCACTCATTTGGAGCAGGATGGAGACGCGTTGGTGGCGCGTGTCCATGATGTGCTTTTCGATTTCACATTTGACGTTCCAGTTGCGACTACCACTCTTTGCGTGAAGCCACGCGTGCTGGTAAGCGCGCACATCCGGCCCTGGCGCTCGATTGACCAACTCCGGGCAGCGGTGGCAGCGGGCCAGGTCTTTCGTTCGCCGATTGAAATTTTGGCGCGCCTATTGCGAGATCAGGCCAATGTGTTGGTTGACATCGTGCGGAAGACCAAAAAGCGGGTGGGCCCGATGGAAGAGCAACTGTTGGCCAAGCGCGTTTCTGTCAGTCGCAGCGAATTAGGTTCTTTGCGGCGGATGTTGGTTCGACTCCAACGGCTTTTGGCCCCGGAACCCGCTGCATTCTTTCGACTTCTTAGCCGGCCTCCTGATTGGATTGCGGCAGACGAGCTTCAGAACCTGCAACAATCCGCAGAGAAGTTTTCCACCGCCATCAGCGACACAGCGGCGTTGGTTGAGCGCGTCAAACAGCTTCAGGAAGAATTGGCCGCCTTTGTCAATGAACAGACCAATCGCACGCTGTTTGTGTTGACGTTAGTAACTGTGCTGGCCTTACCGATCAACCTGGTGGCAGGTTTATTTGGCATGAACGTAGGTGGCGTCCCTTTGAATCAACACCCATACGGTTTCTTTTTGGTCGTGGGCCCACTGCTAATTTTGACAGCGTTCCTAGCCTACTGGGGATTGGGCAGACGGCGTTACTAGGAGTTCTGATCGGAGCTGTAGCGCCCTTTCTGAATCGAACCCTCGGCAGTCGTAGACCGCCGGCTACAGGAGAAGCCTTCCACTGTTCACTGCAATCTTTGCAGTGATGAGATGCCGTAGTTTTCCTGAAGCGCCGGGGCTTCGGCGGCAACTTGCGATGCATCCAGTTCGATCTGCTTGGGATCTTCTTCCGTTTCGATTTTGATGAAGCCTTCGACTGGTTGCTTCACGGCTTCGGCCAAATCGTCCAATGATTTGATTTCTTTGCCGTTCACTTTTTTCACCGTGAGATATGCGAGATCATCGTAGCCGATCGTGCTGTTCGCAGGAAGCACCTGGCTAAGAATCACGACACGGCGATTTTTCTCTGGAAAAAGTTCGGATTGGAAATGGTCCATGTAAACCAGGCGCTGCGGTGCTTCGCGTTGCCAGTTCGGTCCCCATTCCTTGAGATACTGACGGGATAGCTCCTGAAAAATCAGGCCGCCAAGAACGTAGTAGCGCGGCGGCTGATCGAGAGAATACGGCGGACTGACGTAATCTTTCGCGTCGCGATGTTCCAGAGTCACGTTCAGCTGCATCGGTTTGCCTTCACGCTGAACGTGGAAAGGAATAACATCGCCAGCGTTACGCGTGCGCTGTCAGCAGGTTCGTGAACTCGATCTTGCCATAAAGCGGATCGACATAGTTGCCGTTCTCATCGATGTCATGGTTCCCGACCGCAGTCACGATGTCGCCCACCTTCATTCCTGCCTTATTTGCAGGGGTGCCCGCCTCAACATTGGTTATATAAACGCCGCCCTTGGCTTTTTCATCCGCGAACTCGCGCAGCGCCGGATCCCGCGTCGGGAAAAATGAGAAGCCGGCTGATGGGAAACCACGATAATTCTGACCGTCGGCTTCCTTCAAAAAATGCGTGATGACCGGCGCCGGGATAGCATCGAGCAGTTGCGAGCGCGAATCGTAACGCAGTAACAATCCTGCGAGCTTGTTGTTCTTGACCAGCGGCACTGTGTAGCTGTTCTCGCGATATTGCATCGGGAATGCTGACGCGATAAGTCAGGAATTGTCCAACATCGATCGGGTAAGGCATCATTTGCACCGTCGTCACCAGACCTTCGGTCGCCAGCAATGCGCCTGTCGGTTCCAATTGCCAGGCCGCGAGCCGGTCGCCCACGACTGTGTCGGATGTAATTTCGAGCGGCGTGATGCCGTCGAGGAAACTTTTCTCAGCCGGTTCCAGCAACGCCAGGTTTGCTTCGTAATCGATCACACGGATATTCGCCGCCGTTTTTTCGCCCGATTCTGCGCGTTCAAGCTCTACGTAATTTTGATTTGTGACCAGGTCGGCAGTGACAAGGACACGACCTCCCGGCAAAACCGCGCCGAGTGCACGCTTCGAAAACGGCGCTTTCTTTTGCCACGGCCGAAAATAATCATATCCCTGTCCCGTCACATTCACTCTAACGAGAGCGACCTGTTTCGGCGTTGGTAGCCGTGGTGGGAATGGCCGGTTCTTTCTTTGCCAGTGCGCCGCTGAGTGCGACGAGAACAATGCCGAAAGTAATAAAAGATTGTCTTCGCATGTTAGTTTTTGTCCTCTGCGGCTGCGACGCGTGATGCAGGTTTATCCTCGAGATTTTGCTCTTTCAAAACGTTGTAACGCGTCTTGATGCGTTCGCGCGCGCCTTCCACTTTGTTGCGGTCGAGCACCAGCGGAGGTCCGTCGCCAATCATCCGAATCACCAGCCGCTCCGGCGCCTTGGCGAAAGCTTCCGACAGTTCAGCGAGCGTTTGAATTTTTTTGCCGTTTACTTCATCCACGATTCCACCGCGGTATGGCGTCAGATAACTGTTGATCGGGTCCGGCAAAATGTTGCTGAGCACAATGACGTCAGGATGATCCACATAAATTTGCTCCAGGATAAAGTATTCGAAGAAATGCCGAAGCCGCAGGTCCGATGTGCGATACGCTTCGAGCATGTCCAGGTTTAGCGGTTGAAACAATAGCCCGCCGTAAAGCACATACCGTGGTCGTACATCGTAGCTGTGACCCTGAATCGAGTATGGCCATGGCTTGAACAATTTGATGCTGACCGTCATCGGTTGTTTGTCCCGAAGGATGTCGAGCTTCACCGAATCGCCCTTGAACTTGCGCTCCACCACTTCCTCGAATTGCGAGCGTTCGCCGTCTGAGTCTACGTTCGCATCGCTCGCGATAGGATGACCCTCAATTGAAAGAAGCACGTCTCCGCTCTTCAGAATGCCGTCGGACGGACCCGCTGCGACCACGGAACTCACGAGCACGCCGCGATCGTCATCTGTCAATCCGAGATATTTTCGTTGCGCTGGATTTTGCAGTTTCGCATAAGTGATCGCCAGATCGGGGTATTCGTCGTACTGCCCGTTACTAATGTCCTTCAAGAATCGGTTGATTACCGGTGTCGGAATCATGTATGCGACGCCCTGAGCGACGTCGCCGCTATAACCTTGAAATGCGACGCCAACGACTTTGCCGTCCTGCATCACCGGACCGCCGCTGTTGCCCGGATTGATTTGAGCGCTGATCTGGATTGCCAAATGCTGGTCAACTGATGAATGCGTGTACAGCTGGAAATCAACTCGCGACACGATTCCGGTCGTGACGGACATACGTTCTCCGCCGATAGGATAACCATATGCTGACACGGTCGATTCTAGCGCCGGAATGCCGCCAAGTTTTAGCGGGACCATGTTTTTGAAAAAATCTTTCGCAGCCACGGTGACCAACGCCAGATCGCAATCGTTGGCGATGAATTGCACTTGCGCGGGATATTTGTTCGGATCGCCGTCGCGCTCCACCGTGATATAGCGGCTGTTCGCGACGACATGCGCATTTGTCATGATGCGGTTGCCGCTAATTACAAATCCTGCGCCGACGCCCCGCTGGAGCGCTGCCTGCATTCCACGGCGCCTTGTAATCGGGATCCACCGACGTGGCTGTGATTCGCACAAGACTTTTCTGGACCGGGCCGTTTGGTTTTGGCGGGGCGATAGGCACCGGCACGGGAACCACCGCCTGACTGGGAGGAGTCGATCGCGATATACCCGGACGTTCGGCGGGGCCCTGCTGTTCAACCGGAGGCGCCCCCGGCGTTCCTTCCTGGGAGCGCACAAAAGGTGCGAACAGCAAAGTAGCGTAACTGATAATCAAAATGCGTTTCATGACGGAAAGGCTCGAACCTTAGGCAGCCTTAAAGAAAATCAAGATGGAGGATTTCAAATTGCAACTGGTCTTTCGGACACATACTGACACGGCAAAGACGTCCCGCGTTCAAATCCATTAAGAACCAGAGCGAGCTATGTCTGCCGAAATAGTTGATTCAACGCGGCCGAAGGCGCGTTATTGGCCAAAAGAGAGAATGTGCCGTTTGCTTTAATGTCTTTTGCTGCCCGTAGGAAAGCGCCCCATGCTGCCAGCGCCAGACCCGAACCGACAGAGATGCGCCGCACCCCAAGATCAGCGAGTCCCGAAAATGTAAGCTGGTGATTGAATCCAGAGACGAGGATGTTGACCGGTTTCGGCGCGACGGCGTTTACGATCTGCGCGATTTCATCGGGATTACTGACCCCTGGCGCGTAAAGACAATCGGCGCCGGCTTCAGCGTACGCTATCAATCGGTCGAGCGCAGTGCGCAGCGGTTCTCGATCATCGACCAGCCACGCTTCGCAACGTCCGGTTAAAACCACACCGCTTTTCGAAGCATCGATCGCTGAGCGCGCTGCTCGAATCCGTTCGATCGCGAGATTCTTTGCATATAGCGGGCAATCGCTGCGCCCGGTGCTGTCCTCGATGGATAATCCGGCAACGCCGGTATCGGCGCAGAGTCGCACATTTGCCGCGACATCTTCAGGTTCATCTGCATAGCCGGCATGAAAATCTGCATTCACAGGCAATGACGTTGCTTCAACAATTTCTCGGATGTGCGCGAGCATTTCATCACGAGGAATGCCGCCATCAGGTTTGCCGCGTGAAAAAGCGAATCCTGCCGAAGTGGTGGCGAGCGCCTTGAACCCAAGGCGTTCGAGACAAATCGCGGTGCCGATGTCCCATGGGTTCGGAAGCACAAAGCATCCCGACTCGTGCATCGCGCGAAATTGTGCGACGAGAGATGTCTGCGCGGATCTCATCCTCAAATGTTACGCTGCTCCGGCGAGAGCGCGATGTCTGAGATTTGTGTAAATGAGCGCCAAGGCGCTGCTCATATGAAGCCTGGGGCATCGCCCAGGGAATGAAACCGTGGCGGAACAAGCGCTGCAAGCGCGTTCATCGGCGCACGGATGCAATTCGCGTAGATGAACGCGCTTCAGCCTGGGACGTTGTCCGAGGCTGTTGTTGAATATCGCGCCGTTGGCGCTCAGCTGGATTTCCAGATCTGCCGCAATGGACCGTCAACGCCGTAGATCGGATCGTAATCGGGAATTGGCAGAGCTGCGATTGTGTGATCCGATTTTGGCCGTTCGCCAGGTAAACCTCGAAGCAAATCCCACTGGCGTCCATCAGGATAAGCTCCCACAACGCTAAAATCTGGACTGGTGCCGATGTTATGATGCGCAACACCCGCCGGTATGAGAATGACATCCCCGGCGCGAACCTCGACAGTTTGACCGCGCTCGCCGCCGAGTCGCAGTTTTGCAGTGCCATCATGCACACCGAGCACTTCATGCGACGTGCTGTGATAATGCGCAAAGGAATAAACACCGTTTCGCCAGGAGTTTCGCCAGTCATTCTGAGCGAATGCGCGATCGAAAACCGAAGCGCGATCTTGCGCATCAACTGTGATCGCCGCTCGATACAAAAGGACAGGCAGAATGCTGCCCGGATAGACGCCGTCGTCCTCAAAATGTAACTGCTCTGGCTGGACCATCTCTTGCTTCTCAGCCATCGGGAAAACACTCATAAATTCCACGGCAATATCGCGTAAGCAGAGAACGGCGGTCGTATTTAATTAAATCCATCGCAGACGATTGCGTGTTGCGTCTCGGATTGTCACTCATATTGGCACGGTCGCCAGTTTATTCTTTATGCAGCAGCCCGAATGCATATCGCAGTTGGTTGAACATCTTTTTCGCCGCGAATCGGCAAATTTTCGGGCATGCCGCGATATCTTCCGCGTGGATCATGCGCGCGTCGCCCAATCTCGCGCTCGACGTGATTCGGCGAGAAAAAGTTTTTCGCGGGAAGGGAAGCGGAAATCGCGCGGCTGATTGAGGCCAGTGGATCTTCCGTGCCCCAAGCAGAGACTTTTCCAGAAAAGAAATCGTAGACGGCCGGCTATGGAAAATGTTCGTTGCTGTCTCCGATGATTCCCCCGGAGGCACAGATTGCGCTGGCATTAAAAACGCTGTGCGGCTTCAGCGTGGCAGAAATCAGTCAGTGACCTGACGAGGTGCAGCCTTAACTGAAATTTCGGAAAGTTTTCTGGATTAATATCCTAAACCTGAGCGCTTGTTCGTTGTATCTGCAAAGATCACAGCAACAGAAAGGCAAAACATGAACAAGTCAGAGAAGAAACAAGATGCAAGCATCAGCTGGTTTGAAATCCCGGCTGACAATCCGGAACGCGCCAAGGCGTTTTACAGCAACCTGTTTGGCTGGAAAATCAATCCGTTTCCGGGCACCGGCGATTATTGGCACATCGATACGGGCGGCGCAGACGGTAGTCCAGACGGTGCGATGAAGAGGCGTGAACATCCACAAGAGCCGGTCGTCAATTACGTCAGCGTGAATTCTGTGGACAAGTTCGCTGATAAGATTGCGAAGCTCGGCGGCAAAATCTGCATGGCAAAAACGGCGGTACCGCAGATGGGTTATTTCGCCGTGTGCCAGGACACTGAGGGTAACGCCTTTGGACTTTGGGAAAGCGATCCGGCGGCAGCCTGAAAATATTTGTCCGAACCCGGGTCGCTATTTCATCGTAGTTTTGAAATCGATAAACGGTAACAAAATCGATTAGCAACTAAGACGAGATGAATACGCGAGAGCCTGAGATTCCAGATTAAAGCGACGGACCGTTATCACCACTCAATCACCGTGCTGGCCCATGTGAGACCGCCGCCGAACACAACCATCAGCACGTAATCGCCGCGTTTGATTCGCCCGGTGCGGTTCGCTTCATCGAGCGCAATCGCTACAGCGGCAGCAGACGTATTGCCGTATCGGTCGAGGTTCACGAACATTTTGTCGCGTGAAATGCCGAGCCGATCGGCGATCGCCTCCATGATTCGTAAGTTTGCTTGATGCGGAATGACGCAAGCGATGTCTTCAATGGAAAGCCCCGCCAACTCGAGTGCCTTTTTGGCCGCGTTCAACATCGCGATGACAGCTTGTTTGTACACTTCCTTGCCGGTCATGTGGATGGTGACCAGGTTCATGTCGGCGTTTTCACGCGTGATCGGGCAACGCGATCCGCCGCCAGGCATGAACAAAATGTTGGTGTATCGCCCGTCGCTTCCGATGTGGGTACTGATCACGCCATGAGGACTGCCTCGATGGCGCAAAACGGCCGCGCCAGCGCCGTCGCCGAAGAGCACGCACGTATTGCGATCGGTCCAGTTCGTGATCGAGGTCAGCTTATCCGCGCCAATCACCAGCACGGTGTCGTATGTGTGTGATGTGATGAATTGCTGCGCAATTTCCAACCCGAAAATAAAACCCGCGCAGGCTGCGGAAATGTCCAGGCAAGCAGCTTTCGTCGCTCCGATTTTTTTCTGAACGAAGCAGGCGGTGGCTGGGAAAAGCATGTCTGGCGTGGCAGTCGCTACAAGGATGAGATCGATTTCCTTGGGCAGAATTTTCGCCTGCTCGATGGCGTTCAGCGCTGCTTTCGCCGCCATGTCGCTCGTATTTTCGTCCTTTGCGGCGATGCGGCGTTCCTTGATGCCGGTGCGAGTGGTGATCCATTCGTCGCTGGTGTCCACCATGCGCGAGAGATCCTCGTTAGTCAGAATCTTCTCAGGCACGTAACTTCCCGTGCCGACGATTGAAACTGTCCGCAGCGTCTTATGAGAGTGCGGGCTCGAGCGGGGCTGTCGTTTCATGATACCGGCGAATTTCCTCGACGATATGCGGGTTCACTTGCTGTTCAATGGACTCGCCAGCGACGCGGAGTGCGTTCTTGACCGCCAGCGGCGTGCTTGCGCCGTGCGCAATGATGCAAATGCCATTTACGCCGAGAAGGGGACTGCCGCCGTACTCTTCATAATTCGTCTTGTCCTTAATTGTGCCAATGGCATTCCTCGCGAGAAATGCGCCGACTTTTCGCATCTGTGTACGCATCAGCTCGTGCTTGAGCCATTTGAACATGGCCACCGCGATTGATTCGCACGTTTTCAAAATAACGTTGCCAACGAATCCGTCGCACACGACAACTTCAACCGGATCTTCAAAGAGATGGCGGCCTTCTATGTTGCCAACGAAGTTGAGCGAACTTGGTCTCAGCATCTTGAATACTTCCTTGGTCAATTCGGTGCCCTTGACATCCTCGTCGCCTAACGACACCAGACCAACGGTGGGATTCTTATAATGCAGAACATGGCGTGAATAAACCGTGCCCATGAACGCGTATTGAACGAGATGTTCCGGGCGCGCATCGATATTTGCGCCAGCGTCGATCAAAACGAAGACATTCGTCTCGGTCGGAAGCACGGCCGCGATTCCCGGCCGATCGATTCCTGGCAATGTGCGAAGCTTAATCGTGCTCGCGGCAACTGCTGCGCCTGTGTGTCCGGCGCTCACTACTGCGTCCGCATCACCGCGCTTTATCAGATCGACAGCGCGGCTGATTGAAGAATCTTTTTTTCGCCGAACAGCAGTCCAGGCGCGATCACTCATGTCAACGACCTGAGTAGAATGCACGATGTCGATCCGCGAATCGTTGCACTGATGTTTGCGCAATTCGTTTTCAATCTTGGTCGAGTCGCCGACCAGATAGAGCTTACTAATCTGTTTGTAATCGCGCAGCGCCATAACGGCACCGGCGACGAGGTTAGGCGGGCCAAAGTCACCGCCCATCGCGTCGAGGGCGATCTTCATCAGGGCGAAACTTTGCGAGGTAAAACGATTGATTGCAAAGCGAAATTTGTAGCCGCTTCACTTCGCGAAGCGTGGTTGAAGTCTACGTCGCCTACCAGGCGACAGCTACAAGTTACTTGCCTTCCAACGTTAAGACCTGGCGGCCTCGGTAATAGCCACACGATGGACAGGCGATGTGCGAAGGCAGGCTGCTGCCGCACTGTGGGCATTTGTTGAGCTGCGAAGCGTGCCAGCGGTTCGCTGCTTTCCGCGTGCGTAATCGCATCTTTGATGTTTTGCGTTTTGGGACTCCCATGGCAGGCGCTTACCAAAGCATCATTCGTCCGAATTACAACCAGCGCCTGCGTGCTTCGTTAAACTGTTAAGCGTTAAACGCTTCAAGTTTTGAGCTTTAGTTTATCTAACGGGCTCCAATCCGGTCTCCGCTTCGCATCCTGTTTTTTGATTTCGAACTGTTTGGCTTTACAAACCCGATCGCCGTCCCTGTCACAGTGCGGATGTGCCGGTAGATTCAGCAACAGGTCCTCGCGCACGAAAGGTGTCAGATCGACCGTTTCCGGCCCGTGTAGCTCGGTGTGAACGGCGAACGCGGGCACTCGAATCTCATGCACAAACTTTTCCAGACACGATACGCAACGCAGTTCTACCGGTTGGGACAACGAGCCGTTTGCCCACAAGCCGCCTTCAGCAACGCCGACGTCGATGTCATAATGCAAAGGGCCGGCGCACTCCATTTCTTCCGATGCCAACTCTTGGATCGGACAATCTTCTTCCCCGCTCAGGTGCAGACCCTGAGACGGAATTTGTTTCAGGTGTACTTTCATAAGCTAACCCTCCAAATTTCATTGGCTAAACTTCCCATTCAGCGCTTTCACCACACACCCCGGAACAAAAGTTGACACGTTCCCGCCGAGCCTGGCGATTTCCTTTACGATGCGGGAACTGAGATAAGTATATTCCTCCTTCGGCATTAAGAATATCGTTTCTACTGCGGCATTCAGATTTCGATTCATTAACGCCATTTGGAATTCAAATTCGAAATCGGAAACTGCGCGTAACCCCCGAATCACGGCTCCCGCGTTTTGAACAGTGGCGAATTCCACGAGCAACCCGCTAAACGCAGCAATCCGGACATTCTCGATTTGGCCGGCGGTCTCTCGCAGCAAATCCAGACGTTGCTCGAGGGAGAAAAGCGGTTGCTTCTCGTCATTGTCTGCGACTGCCACGACGACCTCGTCGAATAATTTTCGTGCGCGCTCAATCACGTCGAGATGCCCGTTGGTCACCGGGTCGAAGCTCCCGGGATAAATTGCGGTTCGCATCGGCGAAATTCGCAGAGGAATCAGGAAATGAAAAGCCGAATGGCGACTGACCGCAGCCTGATACGGCGAAGCCTTCGTCATATTGGCCGCGGTTGCTTAAACCTAATGAAACATCACATTGCGATTAAGTTTCGATGCGCGACTCATCGCCTTACAAAACGATCGCGGTAGCGACAACCTTTTCACCTCGGTTCAAGCACGTTCTTGCTGAGGCGAAGCGGATGCGTGACCGCTTTGGCACCCAACTTCATCTGATCTACGTGGGAGGGCGAAATCCGGAAACATTGGGGAAATTTACGGACGTGCTCGCGGAACTGGAGCTTCCATCTGATTTGCCGGTTCATTTTGAGGAGGGCGATCCAGCGGAGGCTATTCTGGCCGCGCTCGCGAGGGAAAATATCGATGTACTGGTGGCCGGTGCGCTGGAGAAGGAGATCGTGTTACATCCATTTCTGGGTAATGTCGCACGTCGCCTGGTGCGAGAGGCGAACTGTTCAGTGATGCTGTTCACGCATCCGCAAAAAAACCCGAAACCGCTACGCAGGATCGTATTCATCGCGGACTACTCACAGCAGGGGTTGGCAGCATTGAAAACGACGCTGATTCTGGCAGAAGCAGAATCGTGCGAGCGCCTGTACGTGATTGGAATCATCACTGCATTTGATGAAGCGAGGGCGTCGATCGCCGATGATGCCACCGGAAGTGCCGCACAGAAGCCGAACCATGGCGAGGAAGATCGTCTTGAAGAGTTTGTTTTGTCGGCTGGCGCGACTGAAGTGCCGATCGAGACGCGCTTCATCAGGGGTGCTACGGGCCTCGCTGCATCCGATTTTGTGCGGTCAGTGGAAGCGGACTTGCTTGTCGTACCGCTGCCGAAGAGTGGCGAGAAAGTTCAGCGACTGCCGAGTAATATTGCCTGGGTTAGCGATGTGATTCCGTGTAATCTCTGGATCGTCCGTTAAAGGTTCAGCCTGTCGTTCCGAGCGAAGTCGAGGAATCCCGCGGCAAAACCTAAGAATGAGTCCACGGGATCCTTCTACTCCGCTTCGCTCAAGATGACTGGTGCAAGTAACCAATTTGCGCTCCCGCAATGAGTGACGCGCCTGAATTTCAACCATACGGGTTGCCGCATCTGACGGTGATTTTTATCACGATCGTCCTACCGTTTGCACTTGCTGCACTGGTACGACGCACGAAATCGCAGCGGATCGAGCGGGTGATCATCGCCGCGTTATCAGCAGTGCTGATCTTGAACTACTTGGTTTATCTCGTTTTCATCCGCAGCCGCGGCGTGGTGGATTGGCGGCAGATGTTGCCGATGCAAATGTGCGATTGGGGAATCGTCGTCGTGATTGTGGCAATGTGGACGGGACACCAGCGCTGGTTCGAGGTCGCGTATTTCTGGGGGATTGGCGGGACCCTCCAAGCCGTGCTCACGCCGAACCTGCCTTATGGTTTCCCAGACTGGCGGTTCATCAGCTTTTTCACGTCGCACTGCGGCATCATTGTCGGCGTGGTTTTCCTAATGTTGACGCGCGGTTATCGGCCATACCCGATGTCCATTGTACGCGTATGGTTGTGGTCGGAGTTCTATTTCGTGGTGACGGTGGCCGTTGATAAGCTCACTGGTTTTAACTATGGATTTCTCCTGCATAAACCTGAGGCGTTTTCGATTTTGAGTTTTCTATCCGATTCGTGGCCGCTGTATCTCTTGCAAATGCATGGAGTGGCGTTGCTATTTTTTCTCGTGCTGTATTTGCCATTTTTCATTGTGGATCTCATGCAGCGAGGACGATCGACAGGCGGTTCAGGTGAACCGCCGCTACCCGAGGCGCGCGTGATCCAGGGTCGGGGCGATTGACCTCAATCGCCCGCTCGCGACAATGAATGCGGTCAATGAAACGGAAGCCATTGCACGTTGGCAAGGTCACGATTGGCGGTAAACGCCCCGTCTTCATTCTCGGCCCGTGCGTCATTGAGTCGGAGAAATTTGTCTGGCGTATGGCGAAGAAGATTGCCGAGGTGTGCGCTTCGGAGGAAGTGGATTTCATTTTCAAAGCCTCGTACGACAAGGCGAACCGTACTTCTGTCCGATCGTTTCGCGGAACCGGCGTGCGCGACGGTTGTGATATTCTTTCGAACATCGGACGCGAACTGACGATTCCGGTGACAACCGATGTCCATTCCACAGCTGAAGCCGAGATTGCGGGGGAGAAAATCGACATGTTGCAGATCCCGGCGTTCCTCTGCCGGCAAACGGATCTGCTGCGTGCCGCTGCGGAAACGGGTCGTGCAATCAACGTAAAAAAAGGACAGTTCCTCGCGCCATGGGATGTGCGAAACATCGCCGAAAAACTGATCGCCTTCGGTAACGCGCAATTCTGTTTCACCGAGCGCGGCACTACCTTCGGGTATAACAACCTCGTCGCCGATATGCGCTCACTGTACTGGATGCGTGACGCAGGTTACCGCGTCATTTTCGATGCGACACATTCCGTGCAACGGCCTGGCGGGGCGGGGGATTCCACGTCCGGCGACGGCAAATTGGCCCCGGTGTTGGCCAGGGCCGCAATGGCTGCGGGGTGTGATGGAATCTTTATGGAGGTACACGAAAATCCGGCTCGCGCTTTTTCCGATGGGTCGAATCAGGTCCGGCTAAACGATTTGCCGAAGCACCTGCGCATGTTAAAGGCTATTCATGCTGTGGTTTCAGGCAGGGCCGATTGATCTCCATCGTCCGGACACGAAGCTTAGTTCCAAGCGGGCGGTTCGGGTGAGCCTGCGCGGAACATTGTTGTGTTTATTGTCTGCCGTACTATCAATTTTGATTGGGTTGTCCAATGCGTTCGCTCAATCAAAGGCTCGCAAAGGAAAGCCTCCTGCGAAGTCGGGGTCGAGTTCGTCTTCCGGCGAGCAAAGCCTTACGAATATTCCACTGCCAATCGGCCACGAAGCCAAAGGGCTTGTGTTGCCGGATTTCGACGTTGAAGGACATCTGCGGGGAAAATTTGAAGCGGGTACGGCCCATCGAGTCGACGAGGAACACGTCGCCTTTCAACAACTCAAAATTACAACCTTCACACCTGAAGATCAGCCGGACTTGAGAATCGACATGAGCACGTCTGTGCTTGATTTGAAAACGCGCATATTGAGCTCGAAAGCGCGCACCACAATCAAGCGCGCGGATTTCAATATCGCTGGCGATTCGGTGCAATTCGACACGAATTCGAAGACCGGGCGATTGATAGGAAACATAAAGATGGTGATCACTGACAAATCCCATCTGACTGCAACACCCGCCCCGAAGGAATGAAAAAAACAGCGGTGTTGGTTTTGCTTGTTATAGGCGTGTTCGCTGCGCGATGGCCCGGGCAGATTGTCGCTGCACCGGCAGGCTCCCCTTCGCCGACGAAAACTGAGAAACCGGCAAAGGCGAAAGCGAAAAACAAAGACAAAAAGAAAGATGACAAGTCATCAGGGACGAACCTATTTGGACCAGGGGCCGCGGGGGAGCAGTCCAATGGACCCACAACGACTGAAATCTATTCCGATGAGGCTTTTTTTGATTCAACCAAGAACATGGGCATCTTTAGCGGCCGTGTGAAGGTAGTCGATCCGCGTTTCAATCTTCAATCTGACAAATTGACAGTGTTCATTACAAAGGGTGAAAACCAGACTATGGAGAAAGCGATCGCCGAAGGCAATGTTGGCCTCATTCGCGATCGGCCCGCCGCGAATGGCAGCCCTCCGACCCAGGCTATTGGTCGCTCCGATAAGGCTACGTATACAGCCTCCACCGGCGATGTTGAATTGGTGGGAACACCGCGGGTGCAAGAGGGACCAAACATGCACGTGGCAACCAGCCCCGATACGGTCATGGTGATCAGTCAGAATAGTCAGCTGCGGACGCACGGGCCCAGTCGGTACCTGAAATCGTCCAGCAGCCAACCGATCAAAAAAAGGGACAAGCAAGTCCCACCCAGACACCAGGCGCAGCCCAGGCGCCACCCGCGCCGTCTCAGTCAGTGCCAGCAGCAGCCCTGCCAACGCCATGATCAGCCAAACTGCGCCAGTTTCCATTCCGAAACGACCTTCGTCGGCCGCGCCGAAGGCGGAGACCGTTCTTTCGACCGACCAATTGGTAAAGATTTACGGCGGCCGTGCAGTCGTGGACGGGGTGAACATGCACGTACGTGCGAATGAGATCGTTGGACTTCTCGGGCCGAATGGAGCTGGCAAAACCACCAGTTTCTACATGATCGTTGGATTGGTCAGGCCAAACAGTGGTCGCGTAATTTTCCGCGACACCGATGTGACCGATTACCCGATGTTCAAGCGCGCCCGGCTCGGCATGGGTTATCTGCCGCAAGAAGAATCGATTTTTCGCAAAATGACGGTCGAACAAAACATCATGGCGATTTTGGAGACGCTTTCGCTAAGCAAAGCAGAGCGGCGGAGCCGTTGCGATCAGTTGCTGCACCAGTTCGGTATTGAGCGAATTGCGAAAAATACTGCGCTGACATTAAGCGGCGGCGAAAAACGGCGGTTGACCATTGCCCGTTCGCTGGTCACGCAGCCGAAATTATTGATGCTCGACGAGCCGTTCAGCGGTGTCGATCCCATTGCCGTTTACGACGTGCAACAGATTATCGTTAATCTCCGCAAATCGGGCCTGGCTATCATGATCACCGACCACAACGTGCGCGAGACTCTCTCCATCGTGGACCGCGCCTATCTGATTTTCGATGGACGCGTTGAGAGCGAAGGCACTAAAGATTTTCTCATCAACGATCCCATCAGTCGCCAGCTTTATTTGGGCGAGCGTTTCAAAATGTGATCAGAATGACGAAATCCGAATGACGAATGAATCGCAACCCGGAGCCCAAATCGCTGAATCCTGCGGTTGATCGGGAATAGAGATGAAGTAGGGTGCGACTGAGGCAATGGAGTTTGCCTTCCTGCTGGCAAAGGTAGGAAAACCGCGTGAGCTGATGACTCCTTCGAAGCACGAAGGAGTTTTTTTATGGTCAGTTATATTTTGGTAATGTTCGGCGGCGCGCTTGGGACTGGAGCACGATTCTGGGTATCGGGATTCATTGCTGAACGCGGCGGTGAGTTTTTTCCTCTCGGTACTCTTGTCGTGAACGTTAGCGGTTCGTTCGTCATAGGGTTCTTCGCAGCGTTTACGGATCCGGAAGGGTCGGTTCTGGTGTCGCCGCGGTTTCGACAATTCTTCATGGTGGGTCTGTGCGGCGGTTACACAACGTTTTCATCGTTCAGCTTGCAAACACTCGATTTCGCTCGTGATGGAGATTGGTTGAAGGCGTTGCTGAACACCGTGCTGTCGTTCGGTTGTTGTCTGGCAGCCGTGTGGCTCGGGCGCGTTCTCGCTCTCTTGCTTCTGTCAAAATAGAACCAACATATGCAAATTCCCCAAAACGCCGTGCTGCTGCGGATTTTTATCGGCGAAAGCGATCGGCATCGCCATCAGCCATTGTACGAGGCGATCGTTTTGAAGGCGCGCGAGATGCAGATGGCCGGCGCAACGGTGTTGCGCGGCCCGATGGGATTTGGAAAATCAAGCCGTGTGCACACGGCAAAAATTCTTCGCCTGTCCATGGACTTGCCGATCGTGATTGAGATCGTGGAGTCCGAAGAGAAAGTGAACGCGTTCCTGCCTGTGCTCGATGAAATGATGGGCGGCGGATTGGTCACTCTCAAAGAGCCAAGGTGATTCGTTACCAGCACCAGGACAAAACCTAACCAGCCGAGTTGCAATTTCGTGCTCTGGTTGCCGCTCGCTGAGAACAGGAGAGAGGAGGCGTGGATGCAGATTGGAAATTGTGGGTATTCACGCTAGAAGTTAGCTCTTATGGCGAAGAATCCGGGGCGCAAACCATTACATCCCCAAGCGATCAGCAGAAGAGCGTTCCAATTGTCACCATCGAGAGCTTCTACAATTCGCACGCCGAAAAACTGCAGATGAAGCTTGAAGGCGCCCCGTGTGGGGTTTCATCGAAAAATTCGGGAGCCGACTATCAATAGGCCTGGGCTCGCGCTGTCGGGCTTCTACACCTATTTCGCCGAAAAACGTGTGCAGGTGCTGGGCGCCGCAGAACATTCTTATCTGAAGAGTCTGCCTGCCAAAGTGCGCGTCGAGCGGTTTAGCAACGTATGCGAGCACAAGATCCCGTGCCTTGTCATTTCGCGAGGGTCTCAACTCGCTCCGGAGTTGCTGAATGTGCCCGGCGAGGCAAAAATCGCGGTGTTCCGGACTCCGATGATTACAATGAAGTTTATTAATGCGGCACGATCGCTCTTGAGATGGATTTTTCGCCGACGGTGACGGAATTCGGAAGCATGGTGGATATTTTAGGTATTGGCGTGTTGATCCGCGGCGTGAGCGGCATCGGAAAAAGTGAATGTGTGCTCGGGTTGATCGAGCGCGGCTATAGCCTTGTGGCTGACGACGTGACGCGCATCACGATGCTGGAGGGACGTGAGCTGATGGCGACAGCGCCTGAAATGACGCGCAATCACATGGAGGTGCGTGGGATTGGTATCATCGATGTGTCGAAGGTTTTTGGGATCGGAAGCATCCGAGTGGAAAAACGCCTCGACCTGGTTGTCACGTTAAAGGAGTGGGGGGACGTGGAAGAGGTGGATCGAATCGGTTTTGACCAGGAATTTTACGAAATTCTCGGAATGCAAGGTGCCGCACGTGACGATTCCGGTGCGACCGGGGCGCGACATGGCACGATTGATCGAAGTGGCCGCAATGGACCAAAAATTGAAGGGGCTCGGGCAGAACGCAGCGCTTGACTTCAATACACGATTACTTCGATTGATGGAGCCGAAGAGGGCGAACTAATGGGACTGTTGAATCGAAAAGCAGCCGCGCTGCAGCGGCGCAGAACATCGAAAAAGAGGTCGATTGAAAACCGGCTCGGGCTGCATGCCGGCCCGGCTGCGATGTTTGTGCGCATTGCCAGCCGGCATCGTGCGGAAATTTGGGTGTCTAAGGAAGGGGAAGAAGTCAATGGCAAAAGCATCATGGGCCTGATGATGCTTGCTGCCGGCCAGGGCTCAAAGCTGCGTATCCGCTGCGACGGAGCGGACGCCGAGGAGGCGATGGAGGAGCTGGAGGAATTGGTCAAATCGGGATTTAACGAGGACTGAATGTCCCGATGCGCGCATTGTCACACAACTGACACCGCGAAGGACTTTCGTGAGTTTGACATTGGCCTTACTCTCGGCAGCGAATGAGCGACAACCGGAAATCCGGTTTGAAGGAGTCGGTGTTTCGCCCGGGAACTCCTGCGGGAGTGTTCATGTCGTCCGCGAAGACATGGATGAAGTGCTGCGCTATCAAATTGCGCCGTCGCAGGTTGGCGACGAAATCGGCCGGTTCGAAGCTGCCCTCATTCAAACGCGGATGCAGATCCTGGAGATGCAGCAGCGGATCGCCGAATCGATCGGCGCGAAAGACGCAGCGATTTTCGATGCGCACCTGCTGGTGGTCGAGGACCGCACGTTGATCGACGAAGTCCTGCGCAAACTCAAAACCGATCTTCACAACGTGGAGTGGATCTTCCAGGAAGTCGCCACGCGTTACTCGGAGACGCTAAGTAAAATCGATGATCCATATCTGCGCGAACGGGCGGTCGACATTCGAGGATGTGACCCGGCGAGTAATCCACAATCTCCAGGGAAAAGCTCCCAAGCCATTGCTGGCATCTGCCGAGCCCCATATTTTGGTTGCGCATAATTTACGCCTTCGGACACAGCCAGCATGGACAGCGAGAAAGTGCTCGGCGTCGCCACGGACCTGGGCAGCCGCACGTCGCACACCGCGATTATGGCACGGTCTCTTAGGTATCCCGGCCGTCGTTGGCTTGCACGATATCACCGCAAAATTGAAACCGGTCAGCACGTCCTTGTCGATGGCAGCAACGGCTGGTTCATCGTCAACCCAACGCCAGAAACACTGGACCACTACAAGGGAATTGAATCGCGAAGAGCCAGAGTCGTCGCGCAACTGAAACAGTTGCGTGAGACCAACTCAATCACGCGGGATGGCCGTCACATTGTTCTTTCGGCAAACATCGAGCTTGCCGGAGGACGTCGATGCGGTTAAAGCCAACGGCGCGGAAGGAATCGGACTTTATCGCACCGAGTTTCTTTATTTGAATCGCGAAACTCTGCCCAGCGAAGAGGAGCAGTACCGAGACCTATCGAAAGGTGGCCGAGCGCGTAAGCCCCGGATCCGCTGATCATTCGAACTTTTGATCTCGGCGGCGACAAAGTGGCTCCGGTGAAGCGGACACAGGCGATGAGTTCAATCCTTTCCTTGGTTGGCGGGCGATCCGGTTTTGTCTCGACAACCGGACATTTTCAGAACACAACTTCGTGCCATTCTCCGCGCCAGCGCCCTCGGCAATATAAAGGTTATGTTTCCGATGATCTCTGGCTTGGACGAATTGCGGCGCGCCATAGGGTGTTCGATGAATGCAAAGAGCAGCTACGCGACTCAAAAACTGAGATGGCTGAAAAACTGGAAGTTGGCGCGATGATCGAAATCCCAAGTGCTGCCATCTGGCGAATCGCTTGCCCGCGAGGTCGACTTCTTAAGTATCGGGACGAACGACCTGATTCAGTACACGCTGGCGGTCGACCGGGTAAACGAGAAGTCGCGCACCTCTACGAGCCGGCTCATCCGGCGGTATTGCGCTTGCTCAAGATGGTGGCGGATGCGGCGCACTCCCAAAGATCTGGGTCGGCGTTTGCGGCGAGATGGCGGGTGACATTGCGCTGGTGCCACTCTTGCTAGGCCTCGAAGTGGATGAACTCAGCGCGTCAGCGACCCTGGTGCCGCGAGTCAAGCGCGCAGTGCAAAGCCTGACCATTCCTGAATGCCGCGAACTGGTCGAGCAGACATTAAAGCTCAACACCGCGTCGGAAATTCTAGAGCGTTGCCTCCAACTGGCAGACAGTCGCTATGGCGATCTCTCGGTTAAGCTCGCAGGTTGAAGCGCAGAACGGTTGAAACGGGCGGGCCCGTCCTTGTCATGTTGAGCGAAGCGAAACATCTCAGATTGTCCCAGTAGCGTCGGCCAAGATAGCAATTCAGAGATTCTTCGCTTTGCTCAGAATGACAATCTTGAACTCTTTAATCCTCTTTACTCTTCCCCTTCAGGATCGGTCTTCAGTCCCTCTTCCTCCATTTTGCGCAGGACATCGCTCATATCGTCCACTTCGTCCCACACATCCTGGCTCACGTAAATGGGCGCTTTCTGCTCCTAGCCATGGCGATGCAGTCGCTCGGCCGTCCGTCCAATTCGATGATCTTTTTTTGCTGCAACTCATTTTCGACCTGAATGATGGCGCGCGCGTAGTAGGTGGCGTTCTTCAGGTCGTTAATGATCACGCGCTCAACTTTGCGCCGAGCGCGGCGAGCAAATGCGCCATCAAATCATGAGTGAGAGGATGCTCTTTGGTGATGTGACGCATGAACATTGTGATGGCGCTGCCAACGGTTTGATGACGTAGATGATGAAAACCTTCTCATTGTTGCCAAGAAACACCGCGCATCCGCCGCTCGTCGGCAAAACCGCCCGCACCTGCACCTCGATCACCGTCTTGTTCATCGCGGAAACAGTACGTGGACGAACAGGAAAAACAAGCTGTGCACACGCGCTCCTGCATCATCATAACGCTTATGCGTCAGACGAAGATTTTCGTGGTACGAGCTTGAATGTTCTGCACGCTGATTAATATGCGCATTACGGTTGATACCGGCTGCGCAACGACGAATGAAATCAGATTGGGATATTGAATCAGCCATCGCCACATACAACGTGGAAGGATGGGGCGAGGGCTATTTTACGGTCAACAGCTCCGGCAACGTCGAAGCGCGGCCGTTGAAGAAAGATGGCGGTTCCATCGATTTGCTGGAAGTGGTCAACGAAGCGCGTGCCAGGAAGCTCGGTTTTCCGTTGTTGATTCGGTTCCAGGATTTGCTGCGTCACCGGGTCGAATCAATCAATCGCGCATTTCAAAGCGCGATCTCTGAGTTCGGTTATAGAAATCATTATCGCGGCGTTTTTCCGATCAAGGTCAATCAGCTGCGCGAAGTCGTCGAAGAGATCGTCGATGCAGGCGAACAATTTCATTTTGGACTCGAGGCGGGCAGCAAACCAGAGCTGGTCGCCGCGCTTGCGATGCACAAAGGCGCCGAGACTCTGATCATCTGCAATGGCTACAAGGATCCGGCTTTCATTCGCCTCGCGTTGCTCGGTCGCAAACTAGGCAAAACCTGTCGTCATCGTTGCCGAAAAGCTCGAAGAGGTTGAGCAAATCATCCGCGCGTCCAAGGAGGTTGGCGTCGAGCCCTGGATTGGAATTCGTGCTCGTCTTATACAGCAAAGGCTGCTGGTAAATGGTCGCCGAGCGGCGGCGAGAACGCCAAGTTCGGCCTCGACACGACGAATCTGGTCGCTGCGAGTCGAGATGCTAAAGGACGCCGGGCTGGCGCACTGCCTCAAACTTGTCCATTTCCACGTCGGCTCGCAGGTGCCGGACATTTCGACAATCAAGACGCGCGGTGCGCGAAGCGCGCGCGATATTACGCAAAGCTCGCAAAGCTTGGACACGAACTTGGTTATCTCGACGTCGGCGGCGGACTCGGCGTCGATTACGATGGATCGCGCAGCGACTTTGACAGCTCGACCAATTATTCGCTCCAGGAATACGCGAACGACGTTGTCTGGAACATCATAGACGTTTGCGACTCCGAAGGCGTCGCGCACCCGGCGATTGTGAGCGAGAGCGGGCGCGCGACTGTGGCGCATCATTCTGTGCTGGTGGTCGAAGCGTTTAGTTCGATCGAAAAAACTGCGCCGAAGCTCAAGGTCGAAGCGAGCGAGAACGGATCACAAACTGGTAGCCGACATCCTTGAC
>CAWGSY010000010.1:0-533182 GCA_963825355.1 uncultured Verrucomicrobiae bacterium
TACGTCTCAGCGATTGATTCCAACGGGCGAACGATCTGGATTGTTGACGCCCACCCCGAAAACGGGAAGCGTTCATTGTGCATGCGGATGAAAAGCTAACGGCCTTTGCGGAACTCGAGTCGCAACTAGCGGTCAAAGGGATGACTTTCTAGGAAAGGGCGCCAGTCGCTATCCTCCAACACGTTGGTAACGATTAGGGCTTCGTTGTCGTTGTCTCAGTTTCTTTCTTCTCGACAGCAAGCCGCGCTGCAAGCGTCACCTTCGTGACAACCATACGCTCGGCTTCTTTGACATAGGTGTAGGTCACTGGCATGTCCGGCCTGAGGGCGGTCCACTCTACAGTGTGCCCTTCCGGATCCACGAGCACGGTGCTCTTGGTGTAGTAATACTTCATCGGACTGGTGCTCCATGCCGTGCGGAACATGATATAGTCCGATCCTGGTGTGCAGGCCGTAATCGTACCCGAACCGGTGAGGTTGATGGTAATCGTGCTGGTTTCGCCGACGCCCGATGAACCAGAGTTAGTCCCCGGATTGCCACCTCCAGATGCACCAGAGCTACTCCCCGAATGACACTCGATGACAGAGTTACCGATTGCCACCTCCAGATGCACCAGAGCTGCTCCCCGAATTGCCACCTCCAGATGAACCAGAGTGCTCCCCGAATTGACCCTCCCCGAATTGCCACCTCCAGATGCACCAGAGCTACTCCCCGAATTGCCACCTCCAGATGCACCAGAGCTGCTCCCCGAATTGACACCTCCCGATGCACCAGAGTTACTCCCCGAATGGCCACCTCCAGATGCACCAGAGCTGCTCCCCGAATTGCCACCTCCAGATGCACCAGAGTTACTCCCCGGATTGCCACCTCCAGATGCACCAGAGCTACTCCCCGGATTGCCACCTCCAGATGACCTCCCCGGATTGCCACCTCCAGATACACCAGAGCTACTCCCCGAATTGACACCTCCAGATGCACCAGAGTTACCTACCGAATTGCCACCTCCAGATGCACCAGAGCTACTCCCCGTGAAGCCAAAGCTAAGTTCGCAACACAGTAAAAACCAGGTTGCGACCGATAGGAACATTACGAATGCGGTTTTTTTCACAATCGCCAGATTACTATGGAATCGCGCCTCATAGCAACATGGACTTGTTCGTCGAACTGCGCTAGTTCAGTCTGTCACTACTGCCACCTTAACGCTACGGACTGGGGCGAGGCGCAGGAGTCGGACGCGGTTTTGGAGTCGGCATATGCCTTGGCGTCGGGCTAGGCCTTGGGGTGGCGCTGGGCGTCACTGTCGCAATCGGCGTCCGAGCAGGACTCGGAGTCCCCGGCTTGGCCCCGACCCCAATGCGAACAAAGAAGGCGGCTCACCACGACTCGCGAGAGTCACAATGAGCCGCCGCTCGAATGTTACTACTTTCTAGTTGTTCGCCCTAAGCGAAGGCGCCCTTATTGGGGCAGTATTCCAATAATTTGGTTTAAGATGCCCTGCAACGTCGCACCCAGGTTAATAAGGTTACCCCCAAGCAGCTCGCAGAGCAGGTTGCCCAGCAAGTTTCCCTGGCCGGTAACACCGGTAATGTCCACGGTAACAGCTCCGTTAGCGCAGTTATCCAGCACGACATTTAATCCAAGTAGCGTCAGGTCTAATGGCCCGAGCGAGAGGTGCAAAATCGCGCACGTGTGGTGGGTCCCGACCTGCTGAATCGAAGTAAGCGTCGCGTTTAATAGGTTCGATAACGCACCGTTAAGAATACTGGTGAATCCACTCAGCAGGGTATCGAGCCGGTCTGGTGAAAGATGCCCAAGATCCGTAACTAAAGGTATCCCATTGTTGAGCCCGTTCGAAAGGCCACACAGTAGCTGTCCTAAAAGACCTCCGTGCTCGAAGCCCGTAATGTCCAGGCATATTGAACTGGTCTGCACAACAAGCCCTAGTAGGTTTAAGTTAATTGGACCTAGCATCAGATTCAATATTGGGCAGGTCGGATCCTCTGGATTGGTGGTTGCCGTAACATCTAGCGGCGCGCTGAACGGCACTGTCGTCGTTTGCCCATGAATGACGGCGGTGGCAGTTCCGGTCGCGGTTAGTACCCCATTCACTAACGCCACACTGGTGATGTTCGGTATTATGTTTATGCTTGGTGGCGTAGGTATTGTAGGTGCAGCGACTGCTTCCGGCAGCCCGGTGGTCATTGCTAACACCACTGCGGCGACCATAGCCGAGATAATTCTATTTCTTGTACTGATCATTGTTTTCCCCCTTTTTTGATTTTCCTTTGTGTTTTGAAGCCCCCTTCCTGGAGGTTTCCCTAACGAGGAAACGGAAACTCGACCGTAGATGGTTCCCGCTCTGCGGCGGTTTTCGTAGCTTCCTCCAACCGCCCACCCAACAAGTAATCGTTATTACTAGGGCAGATGATCGTGAAAAACCGACTGAGGTGGTGGTGCGTCAAATCTATTTGGTTGAGCGCGCGGCGGTTAATTTAGAGAGATGAAAGTCGAATCGCCGACATTCGGGTTTTTAACCGGTCATACTCTGATGATGTATTCAGCTTGACCATTTACGCGCTTCAGGGGCTGGGAATGCGAATTTCTCTTAAAGGAAGGCCGCTTAGGCGAAATAAACCTTTCCGCGCGCGCAAGGAGATTTAAGCACCGTGTTACTAGCTCGTGCATTCATCGATGCAGCCTTGATACTCATCTTTTGCGTCCGGGCGCACTGTTCCAAATCTTCTGCCTCATCTGGATCGTCGTACTGCGATTGCACGATTCTACCGCCGAATCGTATTCGTCCTTACAATCTGGTATACACCCGGCCCAAACCAGTACCGATGATGCGAGCAGCCAAACCAAAGGCAATGCAAGGCGTTTGATTGTCATTGTGCGCTAATTTGCGACGGCGAGTTGACGATGATTTCCGGTTTGCCTTTATACAACTCAATCCTTCCGGGCACGGTAATCGTTCCACCCTGACCGGCCGGTTCGGGTGCGCATGCGCGTAATCACGAAGCCAGGCTATAACTTTGTCCGGGCGTCTTCGATTCTGAAACGCGCCGGCCATTATTAATTGTGAGACTCGCGTTCGTATTTGTTAACGAAGCAGCTTTGTTCATCTCAAGCTGTGCGCTCATTTTCTGCAGGCCTCTAAAAATCTTCTTCTAAACATTTGCGCCGATTCCATCCATATTTTAAGTCTCCGTCCTTAAATTCGGACACCAACTTGGCGAGATTGGCTATCGCGCTGTCCGAATCGGGTCCCTCCGCTTCAATGATAGCCGTGTCCCCGCAATTGAGATTGGCGGTTAGCACTTCGATGATGCTTTTAGCGGAAAAGCGCTCTTCGCCTTTAATGATCCAAATTTGGGAGTGAAAAACGTTTGCCGCTCGGACGAACTCGGCGGCGGGGCGCGCATGCAGCCCAAGCTCATTTACAATCTTAACTTCTCGTCTGATTAGCAGTGACTTTGTTTTTTTACTTTGTAAGGCGATGTCGAGCGCGCCGGTTCCGCTCGGCAAACTTTTTCTAGCGAACATGGTTTGTATCCGTATCGACCGCGTTCAGATTTTGTATCCGCGTTTTTATGGGCCCTCAGAAAGCGGCGGCGCCGGAAGCAAAACAATCGCAGCTACGCTAGCGCCCGGTACGCGTAAAATGAGTTTATTGATCAACATACGTTTCTCCTATTCTGCCGCACCTTTCGCGCGGCCGTTATGTGACTTGCTCCCCCAGGACCCGGAAAAGTGCTTTAATGCCTCCACTCTGCTTTTGGCACGAATTGGCCACTCGCCCTCTTTGGACAAGATCGATGCGAGCGCGATGGACCGGTGGAGGAAAGGCGGCGTGATTTTGTCGCGCCGATATTTGCGAAGTGTGATCCCGACGATGTCGGCAAGAGTATAACGATCCAGGATTGTGCTGATGGCGTTTCGGACATCGAACATCAACATCCGTAGCCCGCAGTGATTCTCGTCAGGGCACGAACAGCGAGCATAAGACGTTTGGCTTACGCAGCGGATCGGCGCCAGCGGCCCATCAATCAGGCGAATACCGCGCCGAATTTGATTTGGCTCATCGGGCGTGCAAGTGAGTAACCGCCAAATTTTCCGCGCTTGCTTTTCACGTATCCGGCGGTCTTAAGCTGCGCGAAGATCTGCTCCAGGAATTTGATCGGCAGTTTTTCCTTCGTTGCCAGCTCACTTACCTAAAGAAGCGGCCATCCCAGTTCTGACGCGATGCCGAGGTCAATTAGAGCTCGCAACGCGTACTCGCCGCGTTTAGAAATTTTCATTTTATTCTTTACGCCTGCACGGTTCGAATGCTCCGTCGAGCGGCTGAAGTAATTGGTGTTCGACAAAGGCCGTGCCCGAGCAAAAAGAGAGCAAGTAAATCCATTCTGTTGGCTGTTTCACGGCGGTTCTTTGCTGGTTAGACCTCTCCGGCCGACATTTGACTTCTCTATTCTCAAGCTCGCACCCGTCGCCTTATACCAGCCAGGTAACGGGACAACCAGTCGGAGGATGCCTCTTTACGCCGCTCCGTTTTGGTCCGGCGGTATTCCAACCGCAATTGGTTAAAGACTTTGGCGTCGTGAATTAGCTCTCGAAGTGTATAGCGTTTCATGATTTCCATCCTTTAGCTGTTTCGGTTTCCCTGTTTAATCTATACTGTTCTACTATGGTTTAGATACCCTACTATTCTAGTAGGAAATCAAAAGCAAACTATTTTTTCAGCTTTTTTTGCGGCCCGCGGTGGCTGGCGTCTCAGCCGTGAATGCCGAAGGGCGAACGATCTGGATTGTGGACGCACATGGCTACGGAAAGAGGTTCATTGTCCGGACCGAAGAAATACTTACTGCGCTTTTGGAAGTGGAAAGGGCGATACACGCGTTCGCGGTGAGTTTGATCTTGTAATGGCTACGCAGAAACGAGTGAGTGGCCTAAACCTTAGGCATGAATAGGGTACTATTTCCTATAGACAGAAGCCCCTCATCCTCCTACTCTCAGTTCCAAGTAGCAACCCAACCAAGAACGTTAAGCTCAAAATGAAAATGACAAAGAAACTACAAATCGTCGCGCTCGCTGCGCTATCGCTCGGCATCGCAAGCCTGTGCTCTGCACAGAGCGATGCTCCTTATACCGAAGGTCCGGTCTGGACCATTACGATGGTCAAAACTAAGACGGGCATGACCGACGAATACCTCAAAGGTCTTGCTAAGACCTTGACGGCCTCACTTGAGGAAGCGAAGAAGCAAAATCTAGTCGTCGATTACAAGATCCTGCTCGGCAACGACGCTACACCGCAGGACTTCAACATCCTGATAATGGTGGAATCGAAGAACATGGCCGCGCAGGATAACGCGCGCGAAAAGTTCGATCCGATCACCAGAAAAGTCGTGGGCACAACCGATCAACAGCAGGCGTTGCAAGTGAAACGCCTAGATATTCGCGAGATCATGGGCACAAGCTCATGCGCGAAATCACGCTGAAGTAATCCCGCGCGCTCGATTAATTCGGGGATCTGATGCATCGTGGCGGTTTTTTGTTCACCACTCTTTGAAATCCCCTGCGTGCTCATGGCTTTCGATCAGGTCGCCAGCTTCATTGTAAACACGAATAACAGCTCCCGCTGATCGGCTGTAATGCCGTGCGTATCCGATTGCATTGCTGGCAGCGTTTGGACCGCCATATAAGAGCCGACCGAACGGCAGCGCATCGGAAATCAGATCGACGCCGCGATGATCTTTACGCGGGCGGACTTCGTAGGCGTGCACGGAAGCGGAACGCCGCAGCCGGTCATTGCCTTGGTTAGACCTGTCCATGCAACTGCTCGTAGAGTTTTCTGAGGTCACCGTAGATAAAAATCAAAGCGCTCCTGCATTCGAGCATGTTGGCGGATTCGCATCGCTGATATTCCCAATCTGATACAGTTAAGGCGCGCCAGCCGAGAGTCTTCTACGAGCGCAAATGGGATTCACAAACGCACGTAGCTTTCACCTGCTTGGAGAAATGTAATCAGCGTTGATCCATCCTGTGTCACCAGTCATGGTCATGACTTTCTGCCAATTGACGGGCGACGGGGGATGGTTATTCCGGACGCGACCCTCATCCATGAAGATGCGATCGCCTTGACGGAGCCGGGAAACAATTGCCGATTTGGCATCGGGCTGCACCCGGATGTATAAACCCATCCTCGCGGGAGCTACAACTTGATAAACGGTACGATTGTCCTGATGGAGTTCCGTCAGCGGCGACGTCACTGTCCCGCTGGTTTGGGAGGCATCATTCGTGCTGTTCGCGTGACCCTTGGTAATTCTCTGCCTCTCTCCAAAAACCTTAAGACCGCTCGATGTCTCCCACACCCACCATTCGTTCGCTGCCGAGCCTGTAGCAGCTGCGACACGATTAGGCGAGCTGGCGTGGAAGCTGAGCAAACAAGACCTTCTTCTCGTCGGGTTTTTGTGTATCAATGACTTTGACGGTTCCGTCTAGTTCGGCTTGCGTCACTGGCCATCGCGCGAAATATCGCTCAAGGTCCTTCCGGATGAATGCTTGATCAACGACGCCATAGCCGCGATAGACTACCTTTTCAGAGTATCTCGACAGAATCGCGTCAATATCCGCGCGCTGGAACGCTTGCAGCGTCCCCGTCACCAAATCTCTGTATGGGGCGCTCGAATCTGAGGGTTCGCGTCCTCCGGTTACGGGACTTGCGCGGACAATCGGAGTGGTGTTCGTGACCTCGACCGACTTTTTGGTCGCCTCTTGCGATTTTGTCGGCTCGTTCACTTTATTGTAGCTAGCGGCCAGCGAGCGCCAGAATTCGGCATCTTTCGGCATTAATTGAGCTGCCCTTTGAAATGCGTCCACCGCTTCCGCGTTCTGGTTGTCTTGCAAATACAATTTCCCAAGCAACGCCCAGCCCGGGCCGAAGTCCGGTGAGAGCTTGACCGCTTGTGTCGCTGCCTGCTTTGCATCGGCGGGACGATTCAACTTTGCTAACACACCGCCGAGATTCGCCCACCCAATTCCACTCGTGGGATCGAGCTTAAGCGCGTGTTGATATTCCTGGACAGCGTCGTCCAGTAAATTCAACCGCTCATAAATCGCGCCGAATTTGAAAAGTAATGTTTCGTTATCCGGATATTTCGGCCTGATTGTGTTTAGAATCTTAAGAGCCCCTGTGGGATCATCTTTTTGGAGCTTGTTCTCAGCTTCTATGAAATCGGGATCGTTCAGAATGACGTTCTTTGGATTACTGACTACCGTCCACAATGGCGCGGGCTCGGCGACCTGCTTGGCTTCACTAAGCAGCTGCGAAACGTAAACTACCGGTCTGGCGAAGTTCAAAGCCTGCGCGTTATGCACAACGAACGTAGCTACTCCTACGACTTGCCCCTTTTCGTCTACGACGGGCGATCCACTGGAGCCGGGAGAAACCGCAGCGGTCATCTGCAGCCATTGATCATCTTTCTTTGCATCTCGATGGCCTGAGATGATTCCTTCAGACACAGTGCCCTCTAACCCGAACGGACTACCTATAACGGCTACGCGTGACCCTACGTCTGGCATCGGCTGATCGCTGACTCGAAGGTAACGGGACATCCTTCGCGTCGGCCTGTAGAACCAAGAGGTCCTTATCGATTGCCGGTTTTAGCACGCCGCGTATCGTATATGTTGCGCCGTTTTCCAGCTTAAGCGTTTGCGCTGGCTGCACCTTCGATTACGTGGGCATTAGTTACGAGCTTGCCGTCGGGGCCGACACAAAGAAGCCGCTGCCTGATTTTACAATCTTTCCACCCTTGTCGAGCACCATAATAAGCGCGACTGCTGGACGGCTGGTCGTGGCAAGCTTCTTTACGTCGAATGCAACAACAGCTGGTTGCGTCGACGGTGTTGTGTTTGGATTTGCTAATGCTTCTGGAGAAGATGACGCCGCTTGCGGCGCAATCGAAGGTGTTTGGCCCACAGCGACCAGCGCAGAGAGAACGGTCAATAGGAGTGAACCGATAATTCGCATATCCTGAGAGGTGATCTGCTTACAAAAATTTTGGGTTGGTGTAAAGCAAATCGAACAGGCCGTAGCCGGACAATTACGCGCTGGCGCTAAACGCCACGACGTTCGCTGTTTCTTCTTTCGGAAGGATTGTCCAGTAGCGTTCTCCTTCTGTCGGTAACACCAGCTCTCTGTAGGTGGAATACAGCATCTGTGGGCTCGTGTGCCCCAACTCTACCGACACGCGAGGTGCATCGTGAATCTCGGCCAATCGATATGAAGCGAACGAATGGCGCAGACCGTTGTTGGGCCAGCGCGTGAGTTTCGCAGCCTTACGAACACGAGCGAGCTTGCGTCGTGCGCCCACGGGAACGACGGAACCTGTCATTCCGCTGTAGGGTTGGAGCCATGCGGCTAGATTCGGCTGTATCGGAACGATTCGCCGCCGCGCACTCTTTGCCTTTGCCGCCGTTACTTCGATGTGACCGCGCGCTAGGTCCACTTCGTCCCATTCCAGGCGTTGAATCTCTGCCTCGCGCAATCCCGCGAATGCGCCAACGGCGATCATCGGGGTCACATCAGGCGCAACGCGGCTTGCTGCTTCCAACAGAGCGTTCAATTCATCCACGGTGAAAATCTCCGGTGGATTGTCTGGCAATTTCGGTTTGGCGGTATGCACAATCGGATTGAAGTCGATTATCCGCCGGTTCGACGCGTAGCTGAATAGTACGCCAATGTTCGCCCGAAAGTTCGCTCGGCTCTTTGGCGAAAGCGGGAGATCACGTAACCAGTTATCTAGTTCTTCGATTGTGATCGATGCGATTGGCCGGTTGCCGAAGTCGGCACGAAATCGCGCGAGGCGCTTCCGCAAATCGGCGAGATACATTGGGGCACGACCGTCCCGTTGCTTGGCAGCGAGCACTTCCTCCGCTAGTTGCGCAACTGTGACTCCGCTCCGGCGTATGCGCTCGAAGTAATCCACGCGAAACTTCACCGCTTCGCTGATCGTGTCGCCGTACTCCGCGAGTTTCTTGCGCCCTGTGATAAAATCGGACAACTCGCGCTGCGAAAGTCCGACGGCTTCCCGGCTGTGAATCTCTAACAGTGTTTTTTGCCGCCGCGCCTCAGCATCGGCATCCGACCGTGTCTTGAAGAACTTGCGCCCCTTGCCGAATGCGCGAAGATCGAGAACAAATCTGTACTTCGGATGATGTCGATACGGCTGCACTGCGAGTTTAGGCTTTTTCATGTGAAAAATCGTTTCATAACGTCAATAGACCGCCAACTACCCGTTTTTGTTCAAACTAATTCCACCGCGTAATATCCACACAATCAACAGTTAAGGGCCTGTAGCTCAGCGGTTAGAGCAGGGGACTCATAATCCCTTGGTCCCAGGTTCGAATCCTGGCGGGCCCATTTAGTTTTCGATTTTCGATCCTCGATTTGTAATTATCGTCCTGTGCAACGCGTCGGACGTTTAGCGTTGGTCATTTTCGAGATCACGCTTCTCAGTGCCTTAATCCTGGCGACTTGCTGCGCGAATTATCAGGACGTCTTTGTCGCTGAGCATGTTTACTTCGCTGATGCGGATTGTTACGCGCGCATGACACGTGCGCAGATGGTCAGGGAAAAGCCGGGGCTGATCATCCGACATCATGCATTTGAGAATTTTCCGCAGGGGACGACCCCGCATACGACTGCGCCGCTAGACTATCTCATCGTCGCACTGTCGCTTTTACTAAATCCATTCACGGCGCATTCACTCGATCTCGCGGGCGCGTTTGTTTCGCCGTTGCTCGCGCTGCTTGGCGCCTGGTTTCTTTGGTGGTGGTCGCGCCGAATGAAATTCCGGTATCGCTGGGTGATGCTGATTTTGTACGCGATCAGTCCGATGCTCGTCCATGGCACTGAGCTTGGCAGGCCTGATCATCAATCTTTGCTGATTGTGCTGGTGGCGATCGCGATTTGCGCAGACTGGAGTTTTCAACAGCTGCAACCTGCACAAACGTCAAGCGATACTATACGTGAATCACGTATAGCATGGTCCCCTCGCGCGTGGGCTATTACGAGCGCTGTGGCGTGGGCCGTGGCGATTTGGGTATCGGCGTACGAGCCGCTCATCCTTTTTCTCATCGTCAATGGCACAACCTTTTTCGCGAGTCCGCCCACGCTTTTCAGGCGCGATCGTCGCGCGGGATGGATTTTGTTCGTGGCAATAATTGCCATCGCATTCGCCGTCGAGCGGCGCGTTCCTTCGTTTCCGATATTTCAATCCACCGCTCATTTGAGAAATTGGGGCAGCACCATCGGAGAGCTCGCGCACGTTTCACCGACGAATCCAGTCTGGTTGCACTGGTGCGGATTTCTGTTGTGCGTTGCACCGTTTTTGATCTGGATGCGTGTCAGAAAACCAAGAAGCGGCGCGCTCTCGCCACGGCGAGCAGGATCTGATGGCGCCTTACCGATTTACGTCGTTCTCGTCACCACGTATTTCTTGACCGTCTGGCAGGCGCGTTGGGGATATTTTTTTGTTTTGATTTTTGCACTCGCTCTTCCGGCGTTGCTTACGCCGATTAAATCAAGCGCCGCGGTCTGGATTGCGTTCATGTTGTCCATCTTTCCGATTTTACGGGATTGGGACGAACGGCTCTGGCCAAACGAAGCGCAAATGGCTAACCGGATGGAACGACGGATCGAATCCGCGCAGATTCATGATCTTTCGATCAGTCTGCGATCACCTGAGGTGCATCCGTTTCTTGCACCATGGTGGCTTTCGCCATCGATTGCTTACTGGTCCGGGCAGCCTGGAATAGCCGGGAGCTCGCATGAGAGCCTGAACGGAATCGAGGAGAGCGCGCGATTTTTTCTTTGCGAAGATTTCGACAAAGCACGCGCGATTCTTGAGAAACGCCGCGTCGCGTGGGTTTTCGCCTATGATTTCGACCGAGTGGCACAAAATTCTGCAGCTATTCTGAACGAGCCAATTCCCCGGGAACCGCTCTGTCGCGCGTTGGATCGAACGCCCAGCCAGGCGCCGCCGTTCCTCGTTTTCTCTGCACAAACTCCCGCATGCAAGCTCTACGAAGTGGCTGTTGAACGATATCGGTAAAAAACTTTTCGCTCAGAAAAGAGAATCCGTTGACAGGCATCGACGAGTGTCACATTACTACCAGATGCTCAAAAGATTCGTCCCTCAAAGGCCGGCGCCCCCAATTCGAGAAGAAGTGCGGACTCCGGTTCCAGATGAGAATAATCATCTTGCGAGTCGTGAAGAGGCACCACCAAAACCAACCATAATCGATAATCCAAATCCAAAACCTAATCCTATGGCAGATCACGGAGGCAAAGACATCCTCTCGAGCGATGTCGAAATCAAAGGCTCGATCAAGTTCCAAAAAGAACTGCTCATTGACGGCAAAGTCGAAGGCGACATCAACTCTGACGGCGTTTTAACGGTCGGTGAAAACGCTGAGATTCGTGGCGAGGTCAAAACGAAATCGATCACCGTCTACGGCAAGGTGCACGGCAACATTACCGTTACCGAGCGTTGCGAGCTAAAATCCAAATGCGTGTTGCAGGGAGATCTCAAAGCAGCGCGTCTTGTAATTGAAGAAGGGGCAACTTTTATCGGCAAATCGGAAGTCACCACGGGTGCCGTTTCCGCAAAATCTGCACCGCGCCCTGAAGTTGTGCGGTCCAGCGAGCCGATGAAGGCAGCATTCGGGGTGCGAGCGTAAAAAGAAGGTTTCGGCAAGCTTACAGTGGCCAATCCAGCGCCTGCAAAAGTCAGTGTGGAATGTCCGCACTGCGGCTTTAAGCAGATGGAATATGCGGCGGCCAAGAGTTCGATGTGCCGCCAGTGCGGCCGCTCTTTCAATCCGTTCGCACCGAAACCCACCCTGAAACTGCGGACGATCGAAGAAGCGCCTGCGCCCGAGACTTCCTCATCTCTTTTTGGCAAATTTGAGGATTTTTGGAAGCGGCAAACCAATTCGGTCGTCGAGTGTTTCGAATGTAAACGCAAACAGCAGGTTTCTGGCACCGCGACATCGACAATCTGTCCCTCGTGCAGCGCGCACATTGATCTGCGCGATTACAAAATCACCAGCGGATTCAGTCGAAGCATTCGCACCCGCGGCAACGTACATCTTTCCGGCAAAGGTGACCTTGCCAGCAGCAGCGTGGAGTGCCAATCCGCTCTGATTGAAGGCAGGCTGCGCGGAAATCTGCATTGCGATACCGCGACGATTAACTACGCAGGGAAAATCCCCGGCCGCATCAGTGCGCGCCATATAGTCGTTGATCGCAAAGCTGATGTTCACTGCTTCCGGAGACTGCGCGGAGAGCACATCGAAATTAAAGGCAGGATGTCTGGAGAGATTATCGCTCAATCCGTAACGGTTCATCGAAAGGGTTCGTTGGAGGGCGATGTGACAGCGAGGGCGATTACTGTGGAAAAAGGCGGAATGTTTTCTGGCCAACTCGCTATCGGGCAGATCGACCTGGCACAAGGAGAACTGCTCGGGAAGCAAGAGCCGGCCGTATCGCGCCCGATGCAGTCCAGTTTTCAAGATGTCGTAGCGCGGCCGTTGCCGGCGACGTAGCAACAATCAGTTCATGCGAAGACTGCATCCACGCAGTCCTTACCAAAAACTCGGCGGCTATGTCCATCTGCCGCGTTTGATTGACAAGGCAAGGCTGCACCGCAAAGGCTTGCTCGACGGTTACAACTATAAAACCGTCGGGTTCGACAAGCACTTACTAGCGTTTCTCAAAATCGACGGAGAAGCTTTTGAAGAAATCGCCAATAAGCTGGATGATGATGAGGCAATTCTCGTTTGGGTGCAGAAAAATGGAGAGCAACATTCGTCCGAGTCCATCGAACAATGGAACGAGGCCATGATTTCACGTCATCCCGATACGGCTGCTAAAAAGGCGCGGTTCCTGCATTTTCTCAAAGAAGCCGGAGGCGATGGACGTAAAGATATTCGGACTTATTTCGATCTGATTGAATTCGATGAAGGAAGGCTGAAAGAAAAGGCGTGATTCGTTGAACCGTTAAATCGGCGTGAAATGATTCAACGATTCACGATTCAATGCGGCGCTCGTAAAATTTTGTCCGCGTTCTCGAGCGTTTCTTTGCTTCCTATGTCAAGCCATCGGCCTTTGAGTTGGAACGTCTTTACGGGTTTGCGGGTATAGAGCCACTGCACAAAACGCCCGGGCTGATCCGCATTGTTCCCGGCAGCCAGATACGTTCGCAAAAGCGAAAGAACCGCAGGCGAGTAATAATATAGGGCGATCGCGGCGAGCGTTCCCTGCGGTTTCTGCGGCTTTTCCTCAAACCGGGTCATGATTCCCTGGGCATCAACGGCGACGTTGCCGTACTTCTTGATCGCTTCAGTGTCCTCAACGTCGTAAACGGCAACGGTCACTTCGGTGTTTCTCGCAGTCGCCACGAAATCTGCCAGCGAATCGGTAAATAAATTGTCGCCTGCGGCGACTAACAGGCTGGTCTGGGACAGGTTCTCCTGCGTGATGACAAAATTTATGTCTCCAATTGCGCCCAGTTTGTCGTCATCGCTGGTAGAACCGTCATTAACAATCTTGAAATTAAATTCGGGATGGCGCTTTTGGTAGCTCTGACTCCACGCTTGGAAATCCGCCGCGAATTTGTCGTTCGTCACAACGTAAATCATTTCCAAATCTGGAATGCCCGCGAGATTGTCCACCAGCCATTCGATGATCGGTTTGCCGCCGACTACGAGTAGCGGTTTCGCTTTGTTCCGCGTTAGTGGGTAAAGACGGGTTGCGTATCCCGCAGCGAGAATCAGAACGTTCATGAGACCAAAAGAGTTCGCAGCAAAGCGGAAAAACGCTCGTCTTTTCTCTACGGTTTTGCCGATCCGCGCAGAATGGTATCCTTCAAATGCTGCTGAATGATCCGAATCCGCTGCGAGTCGGTGATCTTGGAATGGCTGGCGCCGTCCACCACGTACAGCGTATCGATCGCCGCACCAGCCTGGGTGTTAATTCGAGAAAGCGGTACGATGACATTTTCGCGATCCAGACACCTGAGGACATCGTACAGCAGACCGATGCGATCCGGCGCCTGAAATTCTATGAGCGTGTAAGTTGGATGCGTCTTGTTGTCGATCGTGATGCGAGTTGGAAACTCAATTCCCACCAGGACCCGACGGCTCGAGCGCTTGGCTTTTTCGATCGATGGCGCGAAGTCAAAGCTCTCGTCCTCGAATGCCCGGCGCAAGGTTTGCTCGACAAGCTCGAAATCGCGCCGATTGAAAACGGGCTGTGCTTTCGTGTCGCATACACGGAAAACGCCAAGCACAGTGTTATCGCCGCGCGGGAAAACATCAGCGCTTAAAATGTTCAACGGCACAACCGAGAGTGAGCCCGCTATTCTTGCCAGGAGCCGTTCGCGTTGCCACGTACAGAACGTCATAACCGTGTGCCCCTGCTCGGGCAGGATCTTCCATTTCACTGCCGGAGCGAGCGGAAACTCTTTCGCGCTGGAAACGCTCTCGAGAAAAGTCCGGAACAACTTCACGTGTTCAACGATCTCCGGCACGCTGGTCGCCCGGAAATACTGATCAGGCATATATTCGAAATGCGCTTCAATCTCCTCCGTGTAGTCCGATGAAAAGTTCTCGGCGACAGAGGCGCGCAGGCTTTCGCGCGCGATTCTGGTTTGTTCGTAATAAGACTGTCGGTCGGCGAGATAACGCGATGTCTGGTGAAATAATTGCCACACCAGCGATTCCTTCCAGTCCGACCATGCTTCGGCGCTTGTGCCCTGGCCGTCAGCAAGAGTAAGCAGCATAAGCGCGTCGAGATTTTTCTGATCTTTCACAATTTGCGCAAATTCCATGACTGTTGCGGGATCATCGAGATTCCGCTGCTGCGCCATTTTGGACAAGGTGAGGTGATGATCGACCAGGCGTATCAGCGTTTTCCGCTGCTCCGAGGACAATTGCAGACGAGCACCGACGCGCTGAGCGAATAGGGCGCTGGCTTCGGAGTGTGGGCGGCCTACGGCCTTGCCGCTATCATGGAGGAGGAGGGCGAGATACAGAACCAGTGGGTCTGCGAGTTGTTCGAACAATTTGCGATAATGAATTAGCTTCGGTTCGTTGGTATCCGCTAATGCATCAAGTTTGTCGATGCATACAAGTGTGTGCTCGTCGGCAGTGTATCGGTGCAGAAACTCGTGCTGCACAAGGCAAGTGAGCTGGCCGAATTCAGGAATATAGCGGCCAAGAAAGTCCACCCGATGCATCATCCGAAGGATGCGTCCCACTCTGCCTTTCTGGGACAAAATCGAGGTGAAGATCGCACGCGGTCCGCGCGCGTACTGATACGTTCTCGTTGCATGGCGGAGGCTTCTGCTCAACAGGTCTTCCAACTCCGGACTGAAATCGAGGCCACGTTCCTGCGCCAGTGCGAATACACGCATCATCTGTTCGGGGTCGTCGCGAAAGACATCGCGCCGTGTTGGATACAGCTGTTTGTTTCGAACAAAAAAGGAATCACTAATCGGAGTCTTATGCCCTTTTGTTAGGGGGAGAAAATTGAAAAGAGCGCGGGTTTTGCTCGTAACGTGTCCGGTCACAAATTGTTCCGTGATTCGCTCCGTCACCCGCAGAATATTTCGCGTATGGTTGTAGCAGTCCCGCATAAGCGCCTCACTTCGAAGCTGGCCTTTTCGAGGTGAATACCCGAGTCGCGCTGCGACCTGGTCCTGCAAATTCATGTGCAGTATGTCGGTGGCGCGCCCCGTCGCGTAATGCAAGTCCGTGCGCAAGCGCAGAAGGAAATCGTACGCACGTTCGATGCGCCGCTGGTCGCTTTCGCTCAGCCAGTCTTTTCCCACCAGTTGGTTTGTGCTCAGCGAACCTTCTTTGAAGTAGGTAATCCAAAGCAGATTTTGATAGTCGCGCAGTCCGCCGCAGCCGCTCTTCAGATTGGGCTCTTGCAGATAAACGCTGTCGCCAAATTTTTCGTGACGGGCGACCTGATCCTCCATGCGAAGCTCGACGTAGTCGCGTTCATGTCCTACGACGCACTTAGCACGAAACTGTTCCCGAAATTCTGTTGCGAGTTTTGTATTGCCGGCGAGAAATCGCGCCTCGAGCATGGCAGTCTTTGTGCGCATGTCGCTATTACCCTGCGCAATGGCTTCTTTGGTCGAACGCGTGGAGTGTCCAACTTTGAATCCGCTGTCCCACAACAGATATAAGATCTGATTCACCATTTCCTCCAGGTGCGGTGAAACTTCGGCGCGCTGCTGATGCAACAGCATAACGTCAACGTCGCTAAACGGATTGAGCTCGCCCCGGCCGTATCCACCAAGAGCAATCAGTGCGAGGGGCACGTCAGACTCGCCATTTCCATGAGCCGTTGCGGACGATGCAGCCCCAAAGACGTATCGTAGGAATACATCAACCAGTTCCGCTCGACGCGCGCAAATCTCGCGTCCGCCTCCACCGGCCTGGTGCCTCAGGCGCAACCGGTGCTCTTCAACCTTCAGAAATTTTTTGTATAACGGAAGCACTTCGGTGGGTCGCCGCGTGCCTGTTGGCGCGAGGCGGCTTTCGGCATGCGCCAAAACTTTCTCCAGTTCTCGAGATGCTTTCATCGGGCCTTGCGGTGCGAACAATTTAGAATCGCAAATCGAAAAGCCAAAATTTACGTGGCGCTGTAGAGTGCGCTGTCATCAGGGCATCGGCAGCTTGCCATCAAAACTCCGCTGAGGACGGCGGACGCTACAGAACAATTAGTATTTGAGAAACGCCGTGACCGGCGTCGGTTCGAGTCGTTTCCGCCCTTCTAGAAAATCCAGCTCAATCAAAAACTGTGCCTCGATCAGATTCGCACCGGCGTTTCGGATAAGCGTCGCCGCGGCGGCCGAAGTTCCGCCAGTAGCGAGCAAATCATCCACTAACACAACTCTCTCGCCTTCTCTTATAGCGTCGGTGTGCATTTCCATCTCCGCCTCGCCGTACTCCAGCGAGTACTTCGCCGTGTCAGTCGTATAGGGGAGTTTGCCACGTTTCCGAATCGGAACGAAGCCAAGACCAAGTTCGTATGCCACGGCCGAGCCGAACACAAAACCCCGTGCATCAATGCCGACAACCTTGTCGATGTCTCTCGCTCGACAGCGTTCCACGAATAGGTCGATGGATGCACTGAACAAGCCGGCGTCGCTCAATACAGGCGTGATGTCTTTAAACACAATGCCTTTCTTCGGAAAGTCAGGCACATCACGCACTGCAGCCCGAAGCCTTTCAACTGTTTCAGAAGCCATCGGCGCGAACGCTAGCGGACTGTAGTCAAACGTCAATCAGGTCGCTACGGCAATCGCCCATGAGTGTTTCGGCTGTCACTGAGGGCCGTAGAATTGCCAAGTTTGTATGGCAACCCTAAAATAACTGTCCCGTGGAACGCTATTTTCTCATTGCTTCGACAATCTGTTTTCTCGTTGCGGTCGTGCACACCGTTATCGAGTTACGTATGGGAGTGTTCCGCCCGAAGCGATTCAATTTCCTGGCCATCGGATTGGGGTTTGTTTTTCAGACAGCTTTCTTGGCGATTCGAGGCCAGGAGTTGCGGCGTTGTCCCATCACGAACCTGTTCGAGGTTTTTGTGTTTCTCGCCTGGTCGGTAGCGTTAGTCTACATGCTGGTAGGTCCCGCGTACCGGCTTTCGCTGATGGGGGCATTCACCGCGCCGCTAGTATTGTCGCTGCAGGGTTTTGCTCTGATCGCGCCAATTGATACCAGGCATCCGGTAACTGTCTCTGCAAATTCCTGGCTTGAATTTCACGCATCGATGTCGCTCGTGGCCTATGGGGTATTCGCGCTCGCTTGCATCGCCGGTGTGATGTACCTGCTGCAAGAGCGCCAACTAAAAACGCATCAGTTGCATTCGATCTTCTATCATCTACCGCCGCTAACGAACTTGTTCGCTGCGATCACGCGTCTCCTGTGGTGGGGTTTTGCGCTTTACACCGTAGGCATCGTGAGCGGCTTTTTTACCGGTCACCCATTACCCCGCATTCAGGTGATAGCTGCGATTGCGCTGTGGCTTCTTTACGCGGCAATCTTGCAAGCGCGCCATCTCAAATGGCTCGCGCCAAAACGTGTGGCCGCGTTGTGCATTATTGGCTTCAGTGCTGCTCTGGTGCTTCTGTGGGGAATTACGTTCACGGCGGAGCTGCATCACGTTCCATGAACCTGTTCTGCATCGGATTGAGTCATCACACCGCGAACGTGGCAACGCGGGAGGAGTTCGCTGGTAACGCTACAGCCGAATCCATCGCGCGCGACGCCGGCTGTGCCGAAGCGTTGCTGCTGACGACATGCAATCGGGTGGAGGTTTATGGAGTCTCGAACACATGGATGTCCACCGACGAAATTGCACGTTGTCTCAGGGTAAAAACAAATCTCAACCCGGACCATTACGCGCCTCAATTGTACCGTTACGAAGATAACAAATGCGTTCAGCATCTCTTCAGGGTCGCATCAGGACTCGATTCAATGGTCGTGGGCGAGAGTGAAATTTTAGGACAGGCAAAGAAGGCATACGAATCCGCCAAAACATCGGGAGCAGTCGGTCCGTATCTGCATCGTTTATTTCAACGTGCGTTTCGAGTGGCAAAGCAAGTGCGCACGCATACGGACATTGCGCGCGGCGCAGTGTCGGTCGGCTCCGTCGCGGTCGAACTAGCACAACGAATTTTTGGCAAATTAAGCGAGTGCAAAGTGCTCGTGCTCGGCGCGGGTGAAACCAGCGAGCGCACGACACGTGCGCTTGTCTCGCGTGGGGTCACCGATCTTCGTGTCAGCAATCGCGCGCTGGATCGCGCGCGCGAGCTCGCGCAGGCCGTAGGCGGGCGCGCGGTGCCCTTCGAGGATTGGGCGGCCCAATGTCGGGAGGTCGACATTCTGCTGACGTCAACAGCATCAGAGGCGCCGTTGCTGACATCCGAGATACTCGCCCCGATGTTGTGGCACCGATCGGATCGCCCGCTTTTCATCATCGATATCGCCGTGCCACGGGACGTCGATCCCGGCGTGAATGGATTGGAAGGCGTTTACCTTTATGACATCGATTCCATTCGCTCTGTCGCGGAACAATCACTCGAACTTCGCCGCCAGCAGGTCGCTGCAGCCGAAGCGATCATTGCCGATCACGTCAGTGAATTTATCGATTCTATTTCACGAGGGTTGAATCGGGCCTCGGAAATTACGGATAATCCAGCACCTGGCCAAGATTCGCTTCGCACATCTGAACTGTAGCGGCGGTCTATGACCGCCGACGATCGAAAGAAGCGCCTGCATCGGCTTGAATTGATATACGTTCGCTCACCTATCCTAAGGTACTTGTACATTCTTGCCGGAATGCCAGTGTCAGGGAAATCACCGCTCGCTTTGCGAGAACACCGAGCTGTTGTCGTGGCGCAACACTGCGGAGTAGTGAGTCTTCCGCAGAGAAACAGAACTACGTTGGGGAGAATCCAGTGCGGGCAGGATTGGTGAATGCAGCGGCCGAGTGGAAGTTTATGGGCGAATTTTTTCGATTGGAATATCGTTTTGCATAGTCGTTGGCGGCGGTCACGGACCGCCGCTACAGCAGGCGTTATGGCACCTTCAAAGATCACTCTCGGCACACGCGGCAGCGAACTAGCGCGCGCACAGACTCTGCTGGTTGAGAATGCAATTCGAACCGCGCATCCGAACGTCTCGATCGAAACTGAAATCGTCATTACACGCGGCGATGACGCCAAAGTTGTCGACCTCGCTGCCGGTCGAAAAGGATTGTTCACGGCGGAAATCGAGCGCGCGCTTCTCGCCGGTGAGGTAGACGTCGCAGTCCATAGCGCGAAGGACTTACCGAGCCAAACCGGGCGGGGAACACAAATCGCGGCAGCTCTTCCCCGGGGGCCAATCAACGACGTCCTTATTTCCAAATACTCTGGTGGTCTCGATTCCCTTCCCGATGGCGCCACAGTGGCTACCGGCAGCGTACGAAGGCAACGTCAACTGCATTGGAAACGCGTAGACCTCGAGGTCGTTGAGCTTCGCGGTAACGTACCAACTCGGTTGCGCAAGCTCGCGGAGAATGATTGGGATGGGATTGTCTTAGCTCGCGCGGGACTGCAGCGTTTGGGGTTTTCGCCAACCCGAACTGAAATCGCTTTCGAGGGCTGCCAATTCTTTCTTGATATTCTTCCTCCGAAAATTTTTGTTCCAGCCGGTGGGCAGGGAATCATTGCTCTTCAAATTCGTGCTGATGATCCAACCACGAAAGCGTTTCTCGAGTCGGCAAACGATCCCGGAACGTTGCTTTGTCTGCGTGCCGAGCGAGAATTTCTCAGCCGATTGCACGCCGACTGCAATTTTCCAGTCGGCGTGCACGCGACGATCAGCAACGGAACGATGAAACTGCGTGGCCAAGTGTTCGAAAATGAATCACCGACGCCGCGACAAGCTGAAGTCGAAGGCGAATCCGGCGAAGGCGACCAATTAGCGGCAGAATTGTTGCGAAAAATCGGGCAAGACTGAGACCATGAGCAGGAGCGGAAGCAAAAATGGGAAAGTATTTCTGGTTGGCGCCGGGCCGGGTGATCTCGGTCTCGTCACATTGCGGGCAAAGGAGTGCATCGAAAAGGCGGACGTGATCCTTTACGATCATCTGGCAAATCCCGACGCCCTTGGCTGGGCGCGGGACGATGCAGAAATCATTTATGCGGGGAAGCAACCTGGCGAAAGCCGGACGCAGCAGGAAATCACTTCGCTATTGATCGAAAAAGGACGCGAAGGAAAGCAGGTCGTTCGGTTGAAAGGCGGCGATCCGTTCGTTTTTGGTCGAGGCGCAGAAGAAGCGGAAGAAATCGCCAGCGCGGGAATCCCGTTTGAAATTGTGCCTGGAATTACGTCGGCCATTGCCGGACCGGCGTACGCAGGCATTCCAGTGACGCATCGTGCACATAATTCGCACGTGACATTCTTCACCGGCCACGAAGATCCAACCAAGACGGACAGCGCAATCGATTATGCGACGCTGACGAAACTCGGCGGCACACAAGTGATGCTTATGGGCGTGGAACGGCTGGGAGACGTCACAAGTGAAATGCTGAAGCACGGTGTACGGCGCGATCTGCCAGTGGCACTCATTCGTTGGGCCACGACCGGCCAACAGGAAACACTCACAGGCACGCTTTCGGATATCGCTCAAAAAGTTTCGGCGAAGAATTTTGAAGCGCCGGCAGTGGCAGTGTTCGGCGAGGTCGTATCGTTGCGTGACACTCTAAACTGGTACGAGAAGCGCCCGCTTCTTGGAAAAAGAATTGTCATCACGCGAACGCGAAAGCAGGCGAGCGCGTTAAGCAATAAGCTCCGAGACCTTGGCGCACACGTTATTGAACTGCCCACGATCCGGATCGAGCCGCCGACCAACTTGCGCGAGTTCGCGCAGCTCGTGCAAGACGCGCACGGTTACGATTGGATCGTGTTCACAAGCGCAAACGGCGTCGAAGCGTTCTTCGATATCTTTTTCAAGCTTTACGATGATACCCGTGAAATCGGCGGAGTGCGCATCGCTGCGATTGGACCTGCCACGGCGCAGCGAGTCAAAGACTTTCACCTGCACGTCGATCTTCAGCCGGACGAATTCGTCGCCGAAGCGGTGGGGCGTGAATTCAAGAAACAGGGAAGCATCGAAAACGAGCGCATCCTTGTAGTGCGCGCGGAGAGGGCGCGCGACGTGTTGCCCAAAGAACTCTCAGCAGCAGGAGCAATCGTGGACGAAGCGTGCGCGTATAAGACGGTGCCTGAGACACGCGACACCAGCGGCGCGCAGCGGCAACTCGCTCAGCGTGGCGCAGACCTCATCACGTTCACGAGTTCGTCAACAGTCGAAAACTTTCTGGCGCTCGGCCTGCCCTGGCCCAAAGGAATGCGCATCGCCAGCATTGGCCCGATCACGTCGAAGACCGTGCGCGATCACGGACTCAACGTCGATATTGAAGCGCGCCGCCACGATATTGACGGCTTGGTGCAGGCGATCAGGGAGCTGTTTGCTCGTTGAACAGTTAAAACAGCTACATCGTTACAACGATTTTCCGAATCTGCTCGTTGTAACTTTTGTAACTGTCTTAGGAACTGAATCGAAATTTCATTCGGGCGCGCTTCGCGTTGGCTCTGGCCTTCCGGCGATGCTTTTGAGACGGCGTCTCAAAAGCGCGCAAACGGCGGACTTCCTCGAGAATGCCCTCGGAATCCAGCTTGTTTTTCAGCCGTTTCAATGCGCGATCGACCGGTTCTCCTTTGCGCACAATCACTTCTGGCATCAATAATCACACTCCTCGCTTTGGAAAATATTGTAAGTCGGTGAGCGGGAGAGTACTCGGCGGAGACCTGCCCGTCAAATCTGCCTTGAACGCCTCTTTTAACGTGGATGTCGTATAAACTTTTCACTCATGCGCCATCATTGTCACCCAAAGTCTCTGCAGCGGATTCGCGGTTGTAATTGATTCTATTTCCAATAAAAAATCAGAGTCCGCTCATCTCTTAAGATTCACGTGAGCCGGCAAGGTAAACTTATTATGCAGGAAGCGCTCACTCCGATGATGCAGCAGTACCAACGGCTGCGAAAAAGCATTCCTCCGGACACGTTTCTGCTGTTTCGACTCGGAGATTTTTACGAGATGTTTTTCGATGATGCGAAGGAGGCGTCGGCTCTGCTGAACGTTGCGCTGACCAAACGCAACGGCGTGCCGATGTGCGGTGTGCCGTACCATGCCGCACAGGGATACATTCGGAGGCTAATTCAAGCCGGACGTCGCGTCGCTGTTTGCGATCAGATGAGTGAGCCACAACCTGGCCGCAAGATCGTCGATCGCGAAGTCACGCAAATCATTACCGCGGGAACGGTCAGCGAATTGAGCTGGCTCGATGCGAAGCGCGCGAATTATCTTGGGGCGATCTATGCCGATGCCGATGCATTCGGTTTTGCATACGCCGATCTTAGCACGGGTGAGTTTCGACTGGCCGAGGCGCAGGATCGACAATCGCTGCACGATCAAATTGCGCGTGTTTCGCCGGCCGAACTATTGATCAGCTCTGAACAGAAAGCGCAGACCGGCGAAATCGATCGCGCGCTCGAATATGACAGTTATGCGTTTCTGCCAGAACAGGCAGTTTTCACCTTGTGCGAACATTTCAAGGTCAAATCGCTCGACGGCTTCGGGTGCGCGCAAATGCCAGCGGCAGTCGCTGCTGCCGGAGCAATCGTGCATTATTTAAAGCATCAACTGCGGCGCAAAATCGACCATCTCACTTCGTTGCGCTGCGAGGCACCAGCGGATTACGTCCTGCTCGACTCCGCTACACAAGCCAACCTTGAGCTGGTCGGATCGCGCAGTGCGCGCGACGCGAGTCTGCTGAATGTGCTTGATCGTACCTGTAACGCCAATGGGCGCACGCAAATTGCGCGCGTGGATTCTGCAGCCGTTGCGTGATCTCAATGAACTGCAACGACGCCAGGAAATGATCGGTCAGCTTTTGCAGGAGTCGGACCTTCTAGGCTCGATTCGCACGGAGTTAAAGTTGATCCGCGATATCGAGCGCGCCGCCGGACGACTGAGCCAAGCCTCAGGGAACGCGCGTGATCTTGTCGCGTTAAAAATATCGCTGGAGCAAATCCCCGTGCTCAAGCGTGAGCTTGGCAAACTCATTGAGCGAATGGAATTTGGTAGGGCGCGACCGCCGGGCGCGCCGAACATCGCTGAGGCTGGCGGGTTCGGCGATCCCGCCCTACCGGAACATCTCCAGAACGCCATTCGCGAAATGCCTGCGCTCGCTGAAAAACTAACCAACGCGCTGCTGGATGATCCGCCGTTGGTGCTGAAAGAAGGCGGCATTTTTCGTGACGGCTACGATGCGGACCTCGACGCGTTGCGCCAAGGTTCGCGCGAGGGCAAAGGTTGGATCAGTGATTTACAAGAACGCGAGATCGCAACGACGGGCATCAAATCACTCAAGGTTCGTTACAATTCCGTCTTCGGTTACTTCATCGAAATCACAAAATCGAATCTCGCGAACGTGCCCGCGCACTACACGCGGAAGCAAACCACTGTGGGCGGCGAACGTTTCATCACGCCGGAATTAAAGGAGATGGAAGCAAAGGTTCTCGGCGCGGACGACCGCGCTCAGAATCTCGAGTACCAGCTGTTCCAGAAACTGCGCGACGAAACCTTGCGTGAGATCGAGCCGATCCAGCAGACGGCAAATGCAATTGCCGTGCTCGACGTGCTGTGCTCATTGGCCGAAACCGCCCGATTGTTTCGCTATTGCCGGCCAGAGATAAACGATTCGCTCCGGCTTGTGATTAAGGATGGGCGCCATCCGGTACTGGATCAAAATCTCATCGATGAAAAATTTGTGCCTAACGATACAGAGCTGGACGGTGAGAATTGTCGCATGGCCATTGTGACGGGGCCAAACATGGCCGGCAAATCGACATACATCCGCCAGGTCGCGCTCATTGTGTTGATGGCCCAGATTGGGAGCTTCGTCCCGGCGGATAGCGCAGAGGTCGGCTTAGTCGATCGCATCTTCACGCGGGTGGGAGCCAGCGACGATCTCGCCCGGGGCCAATCAACGTTCATGGTCGAAATGAACGAAACGGCCAATATCGTCAACAACGCTACCGAGCGGTCGTTAGTCATTCTTGACGAAATCGGCCGCGGCACATCGACGTTCGACGGCCTCTCCATCGCGTGGAGCGTGGCCGAGTTTCTCTACGATAAGATCAAATCGCGCAGTCTGTTTGCCACTCATTATCATGAGCTGATCAAACTCGCCGAGGAGCGCAAAGGCGTCTGCAATCTGAATGTCGCAGTGCGCGAATGGAATGAGCAGATCATTTTTCTGCGCAAAATCATCCACGGCGGCGCCGACAAAAGCTACGGCATACAGGTCGCGCGCCTCGCCGGGTTGCCCAAAGAAATCCTCGATCGCGCGAAAGAAATTCTCGCCCACTTGGAAAATTCCAGCCGTGCGGAGGCAGAACCAAAGCGGCGAGGAAAAAAATCAGCCAAGCCGATGCCGGAATCCCAAAAGCCGCAGATGGACCTCTTATAAGGGAAAGAGCCTTCGCGAGTTGTTTAGAGTTGCTAGCGTCGCCCGGTGCTGACGCATGCACCTGGTTTTGTGATAAGCTGTGCTGCAAGTATGGCCGTGAAAACCGAGAAGGAATTGAGCGAAGGGCTGCGGGCTCTCTGGCTCAAAGCCGTCGCCGCCATTGAGCTGCGCAATTTCGGTTACGCTATTTCACTACTCCAGGAAATTCTTAACCAAGAGCCAGAATTTCTCACCGGCCGCCAATTGCTCCGACGCGCAGCAGTAACAAGAAACAAATCGGCTAAGAAGGGGTTTTTCAACATCTCGACGGCGTCTATTGGCGTGATGAAGGCGCAACGAGAACTCAAAAAGGATCCGAAACGCACGGTTGAAATGCTGGAGGAAGTTCTGGAATCGGAACCCTACAATCGGCAGGCAAATTTGCTTTTGAAGGAAGCGGCGGTCACGGCGGGCTGGCCGGAGATTGCAATTTTTGCGCTCAAGACCCTGCTCGAAGAAAACCCGCGCGACGTGAAAGTGCTGCAAGAGCTTGGGCGTTTGTATCACGATCTCGGGGACCACGAAAACGAGGTGGAAATTTACAATCAACTCACCGCGATCAATCCGCTCGACGCGCAGTCGCTGCGCCTCGGCAAAGATGCTTCGGCTCGCGCTTCGATGAAGAGAGGTGGCTGGACACAAGCTGAAAGTTATCGCGACCTGATCAGGGACAAGGATGAAGCCATTTCACTCGAGCAACAGAGCCGGATCCGGCTTACGGGCGAAGCGCTCGATCAACAGATCGCGGAAACTTACGCCCGTCACCAGGCAGAACCCGAAAACGTGGATTTTGCGCGGCGGCTCGGGGCGTTAAGCGAGCAGAGGGACGACTTCGAATCAGCCATTCAATGGTATCAATACGCTGCTAATCTCGCTAAGGGCGCCGACACGGGATTGCTCCGAAAGATTTCCGATTTGAAAATCAAATGCTTCGAACATGAAATCTCTGCGCTCGAAGAATTTCTCTCCACATACATCGCACGAGACGAAGTGTACGGGCAAAAGTCTGAGCAACTGCGCGTTGCCAAAGCAAGCCGGGCAGAAATCCTTATCGCCGATGCACAAGAGCGGGTGAAACGAAATCCGACCGATTTACAGCTCCGGTTTGAACTGGGCGAGAACTTTTTCAATGCCCGGCGGTTTCGCGAGGCAGTCCCGGAACTGCAACGCGCCCGTCAAAATCCGCACGCCCGCTTGAAAGCGATGAACGTCTTGGGTTGCTGTTATGCCGAGCTTGGGATGCTCGATCTGGCGATGAAGCAGCTCGAGGAAGCCTCACGGGAAATTCTTTCCATGGACGAGATGAAGAAGGAGATCGTGTACAATCTCGGCTTCATCTACGAGCGAATGGGTGAGGTCGAAAAATCGCTCGCTTGCATGAAGGAGATTTACGAAGTGGATTACGGCTACCGAGATGTAGCCCGGCGCGTTGAAAGTTCGTACGAACGGAATATCTCCGGAGCATAGAGCAGGGAAGTCAACAAACCGGATACAGGAAGGTTAATTCTTTCGCGTCCAACAAGCGTCGAGCTTGCGATTGTTAATTGAGGCCTGGGGTGTCTCCGGGGCGTTCAACCAATAAAAACCATGAAAACCAACATCCGAATTATTTCGCAGTTTTGTATCCTTGCTCTCGCAGTCGGGGCGCTGAGCCTGGCCGGAGCGGCCAGAGGCGCCGACACCACTCCAACCGGCGGTTCGTCATTAAGTGAAAAAGATAAAACCTTCATGAAGAAAGCCGCGAAAGGCGGGATGATGGAAGTCACGATGGGACAGGTGGCTGAGCAGAAGGCTCAAAGCGATGACGTAAAATCATTCGGGAAACGAATGGTCACCGATCACAGCAAAGCCAACGACGAACTGAAATCCATTGCATCTAAAAAAGGATTCGAACTCCCGAACAAAGAACACGCCGGCAAATGGACTTCAGACAAGGCTTACATCGACATGATGGTGAAAGATCACGAAAAGGACTTGGCTGAATTCAAAGAAGAAGCAAGCAGTGGGAGTGATCCAGACGTAAAGAAGTTCGCGGATGACACGGCAAAAGTGGTCCAGGAACATCTCGACCTTGCGAAAGAAACCCAAGGCAAGCTGAAATAAGTAACGTTGGACGGCGACGCGAAACGCTTCTGAGGCGTTTTATCTCTTTCGTTCTGTAGCATCGGCTCTGCGGCCGGTCGATGGGTAGGGCCGGCAGTCCTCTCCCCCGCTCGGCATTTGCAAGATCGGCGCGCACGGAGTGATGTCCGACCGTACCGATAGATAGATACGTCAAAGGGGCTATGGGTTTTACAGGCCCAGTCCGAAACAAAACGCGCGGACGTTTCCGTCCGCGCGTGAAAACGGCATCGTTCGTCGAAGCTCAGGCTTCGACGGGGAGTTCCACGTCTACAGGACGCTCCTTCTTCGCGAGAGCACGGCGCAGTTTGGAGAGCGCAATATTTTGCAACTGCCGAATCCGCTCCCGGGTGACACCAAATTTCTTCCCGACTTCCTCTAGTGTCTTGGGTTTTCCGCCGTCCAGGCCGAAACGCTGGAAAATGATCTTCTTTTCGCGGTCGTCCAGTACGTCCAATAGGCCGCCGACCTCGTTACGGAGGTTCTTATCACGCAACAGTTCAAATGGCGTCTGCGCTTCCTCGTCGCCGACAATTTCGCCGAACTCCGTCGAATCGTCGTCGCTGATCGGCGCGTCGAGTGAAGCCGGTCGGATCGAGACCGTCTTCAGCTGAGATACTTTCCCGCTCGCGATGCCGATCTCGTCCCCGAGCTCTTCATCGGTCGGTTCGCGGCCAAGCTCTTCGCTCATCTGCAGCGAAACGCGACGCATCTTGGAGATTTTGTCCACAAGATGCACAGGCAATCGGATGGTTTTGCTCTGGTTCGCCAGTGCACGCTTGATCGACTGTTTGATCCACCACGCGGCGTAAGTGCTGAGCTTTCCACCCTTCGCCGGATCGAACCGCTCCACCGCCTTCATAAGCCCGATATTGCCCTCGGAGATCAAATCCAAAAGGGGCAGACCCAAGTTCGCATAGTCGTGTGCGATTTTGACCACCAGACGCAAATTGGACCGGATCATCAGCGCGCGTGCCTCCCGGTCACCTTTTTTGATCTTAGCGGCGAGCTCGATTTCCTGCTCCGGAGTCAAAAGCGGGATTTGCCCAATCTCGCGCAGGTAAATCTTAATTCCTGTATCGCTATCTTCAGCAGCCATATAACTCTTTTTCATCGTTCATCGGGGGGATCGAAAACTTCCCGTATATCGTATTCGTCGACGCCTTATCGATCACGCGTTGTAGCATCCGAGAAACTATTTAACAAGGTTAAATATTCGAATCTGTGACATCAAGTGGATGCTCATTGTTCAATTTTTTTTGTAGGGATTCAACTGGTCTGAAGATACGAGGTCTTCCGACGTATCCTTTCGACATTTGACAATCTTTCAGGGGTATCCGTTGCATCTCACTTTCGCGGAATATTTGGCGCTTTTCGGCGCAGCAATTTTCTGCAAATCTGCCGATACATGCTGGCGAAAATTTACTCCGCAGCGGTTTACGGCGTGGACGCTTATGAAGTGGAAATTGAGGTAAACGGAGCTGGCGGTGAGCCGGTTATCGTCATTGTAGGACTTCCAGATGCAGCGGTGAAAGAGAGCCGCGACCGGGTCACCACCGCAATTTCGAATAGCGGCTATTATTGGCCGCGTGGACGAACCACAATAAATCTCGCGCCCGCAGACATTAAAAAGGAAGGACCGAGCTTCGATTTGCCGATTGCGCTTGGCATGATTGCCGTCACAGAGGAACTCGACAGTTCCCCGTTCGAACATTTCAGCTTCGTTGGTGAGCTCGCTCTCGACGGTACCGTTCGCCCCGTGAAAGGCGTGCTGCCGGTCGCGCTGGAGGCGCGACGCCGCGGCAAACGCGCGTTGTTTGTCCCCGAAGCAAATGCGCTTGAAGCCGCGATGGTCGACAAGATTGACATATACGGCGTGCAGAATTTGCGGCAGACGTTCGCTTTTTTGCGTGGCGAAATTGCGCTTCTGCCCACACGCGCTGATCTCAGCAAATTCTTCGCCGCGCACCAAAGTTACGATGTCGATTTCAGCGACGTGAAAGGCCAGGGCCACGTTAAGCGCGCGATCGAGGTGGCTGTCGCTGGCGGTCACAACGTCCTGATGGTCGGCCCGCCCGGCTCGGGCAAATCAATGCTCGCCAAGCGCATCCCGACTATTATCCCGCCGCTTACCCTGGATGAAGCGATCGAGACGACCAAGATCCACAGCATTGCTGGGTTGCTCGACACCGAACAATCCTTTGTCTCGACGCGACCTTTCCGCTCGCCACATCACACCATCAGCGACATCGGTCTGCTTGGAGGCGGCACGTTTCCAAATCCTGGCGAAGTAAGTATCGCCCACAACGGCGTGCTATTTCTGGATGAATTGCCGGAATTCAAACGATCGGCATTGGAAGTGATGCGTCAGCCGCTCGAGGACGGGAAAGTCACCGTGTCGCGCGCGGCGGGAAGTGTCACGTTCCCCTCCGAGTTCATGCTGGTGGCGGCGATGAATCCCTGCCCGTGCGGTTACTTTGGTGATCTCAAGCGCGAATGCAGATGCGGCCCTGTGCAGGTGCAGCGCTATCGTCAGCGCATATCTGGCCCGCTCCTCGATCGCATCGATCTGCACATTGAAGTGCCTGCCGTGGAATATCGCGACGTCGCCAGCGAACGCGCTGAGGAAGCTTCCGCTGCCATTCGCAATCGCATCATGCCAGCCCGGGAACGCCAGCAGGAACGCTTTCGCAATGATAGCAAAGTAAATTGCAACGCCCGCATGGCTTCGCGTCAGTTGAAACAACATTGCAAGCTCAGCCAGGATTCCCAGGAATTGATTCGCGTAGCGATGAGCGAGTTAAACCTCAGCGCCCGCGCCTATGATCGTATCCTGAAAGTCTCGCGCACGATCGCCGATCTCGGCGGCAAGACTGACATTGCACCCGAGCACGTCAGCGAAGCCATTCAATATCGCACCTTTGATCGGACGCTCTGGGTGTGATTCGCGGCTGGCGTTCACCGGGATAGAATCTCTGCGTGCCATTGGTCGTTGGTAGCCAAAAATCTTGGGCCAAGATTGCTGCGCTCCTGTTGTTGCTGAACAGCTGCGGCAGCGGGAACAATCGCGTGCTCGAGGAGGTTTCTGAAAGAGTTTATGCGGTTGAGCCGAGCGCGGATATAAGCATCCACAATTATGACGGCGCCGTTCTGGTCTACGGTTCAAATCTTAATGAGGTGCGGGTACGATCGTTAAAAAGAGCGTACAGCTATGAGCGATTAAACCAGATTGTGATTGATGTTTCCGCAAAACCGGGTGCCGTTTCAATCAGCGCGAAAGCTCCTCGCCAGCCAAAATGGGCGTTCTCAGATCATTCAGGCACGGTTGATTGTACCATCGTGGTCCCGGCAACAGCCAGCATTTCTGCACTGGATTTGAATGCAGGCGAGGTTCTCCTGGATTCCATGCGCGGTCCAAAAGTACGTGCACAATTAAACGATGGCCGGATTACTGCGCGGAACTGTTTCACAAACTTGGAGCTTACAGTGAACCGCGGCACACTCGCGCTCTCCTACGAATGGTGGCGGGAGGCAAAGTTTTCGGCGCAAGCGACCATGATCCAGGGAAACGCCTGGGTTTGGATGCCCAGCGAAGCAGCCTTTCATCTGCTCGCCCGCGCCGCGCATGGAAAGATCGCGAATGATTTTAATAATCTTCCAGTCTCTACGCATTCTTCCGGAAGTGAGATGAAGATCGATCAGATAATCAACGGCGGAGGCTCGGCGACAATCAACGTTCGCGCCGAGAAAGGAGACATCAAAATCGTGGAGGCAAATCCGTGATGGGAATTTCTTACTCAGCAAATTTGATATTTGAAATCTGAAATCCGAAGTTCAACGCCATGCCTTCCTTCGACATCGTCTCAGAAGTGGACACACAGGAGATCGACAATGCGCTCAATCAGGCGCGCAAGGACCTTGCTACCCGGTTCGATTTGAAAGACGCGAAAACCGAAATCATTCCCGAACAGGACAAGATTATTTTGGTCGCCGATGATGGGGCGCATTTGAAAGCGCTGCGAGAAATCGTCATCGGGAAGCTGTCAAAGCGCGGCGTGGATCTGAGGAATGTCGAGCAGGAAGAACCCGCGATCTCATCCGTCGGCCATGCGCGGCAGGAATTGAAAATCAAGCAAGGCCTCGAAGGGAACAAGGCCAAGGAAATTATTCAGGCGATCAAATCCCAGGGATTCAAAGTCCAAAACCAGTTGCAGGACCGGCAAATTCGCGTCACCGGGAAAAAGAAAGACGACCTACAAGCCGTCATTCAGTTCGTGCGTGCTCGCGATTTCGGTGTGGCGACAGACTTCAAGAATTTCAGGGACTGAAATCATCATTACATTTCGCGGCTGCCGAACGGTATTATCGAGAGTTTCTTTTTGCTTTCGAACAGGTCGATCGGCTGCCTCCGATGTCCGTGTGACTCCGGAAGCGGTTGGATGTGCGGGCTTAACGAGAAAGAGATAAGCCACGGCAGGTCGTTGCCTAAGCACACTGAAGTTGTTCGCACTGCGCGACGTGAGTCTCATCGACTGGTTAGGCTGGACAGACGTTTTCATCAAAATCAAAGAAGCCGGGATACTGCAGGCGGGGTCGAGCGTCCTGCGAATACCGCCATCAAGAGCAAAGCGTAAGTGACGGCGCGCAGTACCCGACCACACAATCGAAATGCCGGCCATTACCGATGTGCTTTCGGACATCGTGTAGCCGCTGTGCCTGACCCAGTTCTGCACAGCAGTCTGCGTGACTGGAATGGCAAAACAAAGAACCGCGGTCAGGCCGAATGCAAGAAGCGCCCACATCGAGCCCTTGGAGCCCTGCTTCCATCTCCCGAGAATAACGATACCAGCCACAAAACAAACAAGCAATGTAGGCAACTGTATCGCGAACAGTGATAGCAACAGCTTAATCTGGTACGTATTATTCATAAATGTTTGATATGCACGCTTGCGGCCTAACGAGAAAGAGACGATTTCACGCAGCTATTTTGTAAAAGTGACTGTGGTAAGCCACGGGAGAGTCGATGTCTGTGTGAGATCATTTGGTCAGGGCCGCCGGCTTCATGGTCGATTACGGTTCTCGTCCTCCTGCCAATCAACGCTCGGAGAAAGGTTTCACCATCTAACTATGATTAGACGAAAGTTCGTAATCCAAAGGCGAACAGTTTTTCGTCTAATTCGCGATTGTCGGGTCTAGTCCAAGTATGGCCAACATACGGCCGGTTTTTCCTTTTTCGGCGCGATAGGAGTAATAACGAGCAAGATCACAGGCGGTGCACGTGCCGGAGTCGTGGATATGTTGAACATTTAGCGCGCGACATTGCCGAATGATTTCAGAAGCGAAATCGAGTTCGTAGTGGGATGGGCGAATGCAGGGACTCAGTTGCACGACCATGTTGGCGGGATCGGAGCCGAAGCGTTGGATCATTTGTCTTATCGCATTGCTCACGACGCCAAGCTCGGTGCCTTTGCGGCCGGAATGGACCAGGCCGATCGCGGCTGTTTTTGGATCGACGATGTAAACTGCGCAACAATCGGCGACGTAAATGCCGAGCGCGACACCGCGTTGATTGGTGATAATGCCATCGCTCGCCGGGAATTCGCGGTCCGCCGGGCCCCGGCTACAACTATCGACAACTGCAATTTCATTCCCATGGATCTGTTCGGCGGTGTATAGCGGCCAATCGGTAAAGCCGGTTGCGTTGCGAATTTCGCGATGCGCTGCATCGAGCCGGTCCAGCACTTCGGCTTTATCGTGGGTTACGTTGATGCCGGGAATTCTTTGTGTGAAAAGGTGACGACAAATTTTGATCGCGATGAGCGCAGGAAATTGTTCGAAGGGAAGATCCATTTTTGCACTTCAATTCTACGGTCCAATGCCCGCTTCGCTACTGTGATCCTGAGCGAAGCGAAGGATCACAGATAATTTCTGCTTACTGTTTGCTGAATGCGAAGAGCGCGATCAGAGATGTTTCTCGCTGCTCAACATCACAGTAATCCAGGGTTCCTCGCGGTTGCCAAACGCTCTCCGGGGATTGAAAACGTTGCCTATTTCGAGCTAGTCCTTCGCGTGGTAGTCGAAATTCGTTCTTCGACTTCCTTCGGCTTGCCCATCGCATCTACATCGCTGCCGGTGTAATACGTTTTTGTCGTCGTGGCGCGCGGCCTCAGGTTCGCGAATATCTCCGAGTACGTGCTCTGTGCGCCGGTAGCGCGATCGAATTCTGCCAATGAGGAATTGTAGCCAAAGAGAGCTTGCAAGCGCGTCGATTGCGCTGTGAGCAATTGCACCGTCGCGTTCAGCACATCCAATTGAACGCCTGCGCCCGCGTCGAGTCGCGCCTTGGCCAGACGCAATGCTTCGTCAGCGAGCTCGACGTTTTTCTCCTGGCTTTTAACCAACTCCTCATTCTGCTGCAAATTGGAATAAGCGGTCTGTATCTCCAACTCGACCTGTCGAACGTCGTCATCGTAAGTAATTTTTGTTTCGGAAAGGAGCGCACGTTGCTGGATAACCTGACCGGCGATCGCGCCGCTGTCCCAGATTGGCACGCTGCCCTGGACCAATGCGGTCCAACCTTTTGAAATATCATGCCAGCTTGAGTTGATCGGTGAGCTGACCCATTCGCCGCCGCCGGTCGTGGTGATATTAGGAAGCCACTGGCCTGCTGTCGCGCGCACTTGTTGGAGCTGGTTCAATACGTTTGCCCGCGCTCCTTTCAAGAATGGTCGTCGCTGCTTCCCCATTTCGATCGCGTCGACGAGTTGGATGGGGCGGGGGACGTATGGCATGTCACCAATTACTTCGAGCGGCGGCCTATCACCAAATCGTCGCTGGAAGTCGAGACCGAGCGTCTTGGCCAGCTGCAACTTCGATATTCGCAAGTTGTTCTGGGCGGTAATCAGTTGCGGAATTTGATTGTGCAGTTGCACGTCCGCTTGCAGCACATTGAACCGTGGAACTGTTCCTGCTTCAAAGCGGTTTTGCTGGTCTTTCAACTGAGCTTCCAAAAGGCGGACGTTTTCCTCGTTCACGGTGACGAGATCGCGGTTGACGATGATCTGGTAAAACTGGGTTTTCACCGTCGCGATGAGTTGGTCCAGAATATTGCGGAAGGAGAAGTAGGCGCTGTCGCGCTGAAAAAACGTGCCCCGGATCTGATTGAAAGTTGTGCCGTTAAAAATGAGCTGCGTCCCCGTAACACTGATCGCGTAGGAGACATCGCTCTGTTCAACATTCTGGATAGCGGCTGGCGTGGCAGCAGCCAGCGGTGCGCGAACATCGCCGACCTGCGACGGCAGTCCTTCCATCAGGGATGCGGCGGCGTGGGAGGCGGCCGCGGCGGGCGTAGATCCCGACGTCGAACTCGTGTTACCGAATATGCGCGCGCCAGTCAGGTGTGGATCGATCCACTGAAAATTCGCATTCGCATTGATCTGAGGCAGCGCCTGTGCGCGCACCTGAATAATCACGCCTTTGCTTCGTTTGATCTCCTGCTCTGCGTTGAGAAGAGTAGGGTTACGCTGCAGCGCCGTCAGAATGGCCTGGTTTAAAGTAAAAGTCGGCACTCCGCCCGACACTGTTTCGCCGCGATACATTCCCTCGCTGCCAGCAAAACCAGGCTGACCAAGAATCGCGAACGTTGCGACTATCCCCAGGTAAAGAAAGAACTTTGTCATACAGCGTTAGCGATTAGACGCACAAAAACCGGCAAGTGGATTCAACGCAGTCTGATAACATTCCCGCCAGCCCAAAGCAAAATCATTTCGACTGACAGTAGTCGTAAATCTTGCTGTAAATGTGCAACCACGCCTTTTGCTCGTCCGGTGTGAGGTGATTCAGTATTTTCATAACGTTACCCACCATTTCCTCACGAATTCGGCGGACGAGAGCCGAGCCCTTCGGCGTGATGCAGACCATCACTTTGCGGCGGTCATCTCGCGCGGCGGAGCGCATTACGTAACGGAGATTCTCCAGGCGCGCTACGAGACCGCTTGCCGCAGCCGTGGTGTGACCCATTTTCTTCGCAATCTCTGACATGCTGAGCACTTCCTTGCGATCGAGATACGCGAGGAGAAAGTATTGCGGAAACGAAACGTTGCCCGGAGCGAGTTCCTTGGAGAGGTGCAGCAAGAAGCAGCGCTGCATTTCCAAAATGATGTGGGAAAGACGTTCGGCATCCCCACGAGTTTCATTCGTCGGAATTTCTGCAAACGCGGTAACCGGTCCCGTGTTCAAGGCGATAAAGCTAGGAATGGGCACGTAACCTGTCAATTCTGCTCACGCGAAGGAGATTCGTGAGCAGCCATAGCCCATCAATGAATGTCATTCTGAGCGCAGCGAAGAATCTCTGACTTTTAGATCCTCAGAAATAGCCAGAGATGTTTCGCTCCGCTCAACATGACAGGGTTATTGCTCATCAATCCCAGATTTGAACATCAACAATTTCATCCGCTTGCAACGACTGACCGGCCGCGACCCGGAGCAGGGCATTTGCCTGGCTCAAACCAAAAAGCGCGTGAGATTCCTGACGACCGGTCGGCGTGAACTTTCCGTGTTCGAGCTTCCCACGCAGGTAATGCGGCCGATCGCCGTCGTTCGTTAGGCCAACCGCCAACTTCGCCGGGACGTGCGGCAGATCGAGGTTTGTTGCGCCCATCATCCTCAAGATCGCCGGCCGAACGAATTGTAAAAATGTCACGAACGCTGACACGGGATTTCCGGGCAGGCCGAAGATAAAGCAGTTGGAACCAAGAACAGAACCCTCACCGGCGCTTCGCGTCCGCCTCTCCCTCCCTGAGGGAGAGGATTGAGGTGAGGGTGCACTCTGTTGCGCTCGTCCAAACAGGAATGGCTTTCCCGGTTTAACCGCCACGCGCCAGATCTCGATTTTCGCTCCGAGCTCGCGCAATACTTCCTTCACCAAATCATGTTCTCCGACCGAAACACCGCCGCTGATGACGAGAACGTGATTTTTCATTCCGCGTTTGATCGCGTCGGCGAGGGACTGCCGATCATCGCGACAATGTTCCACAGCTATCCCGCTCACACCGCACTGCAAAAGCAGCGCACTGAGCAATATGGAATTGCTGTCGTAAATTTGGCCCGGCTGAAGTTCTTCGCCTGTTTTCACCAACTCGTCGCCCGTGGAAATGACTGCTGCAGTTGCTTCGCCGCCAACGTTCACATTGGCAAGACCCTGAGACGCCAGTAAAGCAACCGTCGCTGCGCGAAGTCGTTCGCCTCTGGCTAGAATCATCTGTCCTTCGGCCAAATCGCACCCGCGCTGACGGACGAATTCGCCAGCTTCGACATCCACGTTCACGCTGATGTCGCTGCCGTGACGTGTCACATCTTCCTGCATTACGATTGCGTCCGCTCCTTGGGGAAGCGGCGCGCCGGTGAAGATCCGGACGACTTCCCCATCACTGACGCGCAGCTTCCGATCAGGCCCGGCGGGTTGCTCTCCAATCACGCGTAATCGCGCCCCTTTTTTGCAGGAGCGCGCCGCGACTGCGTAACCGTCCATTGCTGAATTATCGAACGCGGGGAGGGGCAGCCGAGCGAAATAATCCTGGGCTGCGAAGCAATCGAGCGCCCTCGCGGCCAGGACTGCTCGTTCTTCCAGCGGACTTATCTTCTCCAAAATCTGCGTGCGCGCCTGTTCTTCGCTGATCATCGCCAATCATTTCAAATGGCCGCACGAAAATTGGCAAATAGTATTGCTGATTTTTGCGAGCTTTAGGAGGCGAGCGCGTCCCCGCTCCGCTTTTGACAGTCAGCATCGCGATGTGCAGAAAGCGATGCGAAGACGCATCGCACTTCAAAGCACTGCGTGCAAAAGTTGAGAGGCACAGCATTGGGAAAGGAAGCCAGCAGCTTTCCCTACAGGATTCTATTCTGCACCTCATCAATCGACGATTGGCAATCCACGATTCTTCGCGATATTCTCACCCAATTTTGGTGAGGTGGCTGAGTGGTCGAAAGCAGCGCTTTGCTAAAGCGCCGTAGCCCAAAAGGCTACCGAGGGTTCGAATCCCTCCCTCACCGCCAGATGCCCCAACGCGACAGGAAGCGTCATGGTGCGACCATTTGCCTTATTATCGGCAAGTTCCATCGCTTGATTCCCTTCGCTGCTCGCGTCAGCTTGCGACAGATTCCCACCTGCCGCGTCTGGAATCTGTGCGCGTATTTGTGTGTGGTCTAGAAGTCGCGGCAGCCCCTTGACAGCTTCGTAAATGGGTAGCTGTGACTCATCGGTATAAAGCTTCGACGTCAATTTAATATCGCTGTGGCGAAGCAGCTTCATCGCGAAACGCTGTGCTATGCCATGCCAAAAATAGATGACAAAATGCCGTCTAATTCTCGTTAGATGGAAGTTCCCGTCACGCTTCGTACCAGCCGAAAGAAGGCGATCCTGGGTCTGATGGGATGCGTTGTGTTCATAGCGATTGCTCTGTCCATGGATCATTCGCTGTTCGCAGACATCGGAATCGCGTTTTTCGGCCTTGGAGCGATCGTGTTTACGATGCAGCTGCTACCGAACAGTTCGTATTTGCGTCTTACACGCGAGGGCTTCACGATGTGCAGCTTGTTTCGTTGCCATACCATTCAGTGGCGACATGTCAGTGGATTTGGTGTCGGGCGCATTTACACGAAGAAAGTTGTGGGCTGGGACCCAGCACACGATGTTTCGAAACCTGGCAAGGTTACCAAGGCCCTTTCTGGATTTGCCTCAGCTCTCCCCGACACCTACGGTTTAGGCGCCGAGGAGTTGGCGGCGCTGATGAATCGTTTGCGAGATGAGTATGCAGCGCCATCCACCTAACCAATCAGTGGAGCTAACGGCCACCCGCTGCGCTTTCACATTTTCCATGAGTAAAACACTCTCACTTCGACCCATCCTCGCTCTCGGTGTCGGTAGCTCACTTCTGTCTCGTTAGACGTATGAAACGCCCGAGCAGCGATGTCCGGTCTTTCTCATGGTTCCTGCCGGTGGTGACGCTGACAACAGTCAACGGCGTCTTCTTGCTCGTTCTCTGGTGCGTGTTCGACTACTTCATGGTGCACTCGTCGCGCTATCCAGCCGGCGTGCACGACTACGAGTTACTGGTGCCGCTAGCAGCCAAATAGGGACTTAAGTTACCTATACAGACGTGGGATCAGTCTCTAGCCTGTTGCAATATGGGAATCAACCGACAGGGCCACGCCTGCTGCGCCAGGAGAACTGGCATCAGTGTCGTAGGGGAAATGTCGTGGGGGGCGCATTTTTGTCACTTCTACGAAACGAAGGAGGATCTGCTCAACACCCTGGTGCCGTATTTCAAAGCCGGCCTCGAAGACAACGAGTTTTGCGCCTGGGTTGTATCTGATCCGCTCGAGGAAGAGACGGCGTGGGCTGCGTTAGGCGCCACGATTCCCGATTTCGAGCGGTATCGGTCGTCAGGCAGCATCGAGATCACGCACGCGCGCGACTGGTACGCGCGCGCCGGCAAGTTCGATAAACACGAACTGCTGGCCGCGTGGGAGGCGAAGCTGCAGCAGTCGTTAGACCGAGGCTACGCCGGACTGAGAATCAGTGGCAATACGACCTGGCTGGAACGGAATCGCTGGGAAGATTTCTGCGAGTACCGAAAGAGAGCTCAATGAACGAGTCATAGACCGGCCGATCTCGGTCCTGTGCACTTACCCGTTGCAAACCAGCGGCGCAGCCGACCTCCTCGACGTGGCGCGGACACATCAATTCGCCCTCGCCAGCCGGCACGGGAAATGGGAGGTGGTCGAGACGCCGCAGTTGAAGGCAGCGCGCGAGGAAAAGAAAAAACTGCAGACCGAACTGGAGGAGAAAGTGCAGCAGCTTTGGAAACAGGATGCGCGCCGCCTGCGCACGCTCCGGACCGTGGCCCACGAAGTGGGAAATCATCTCAATGCCATTGCGCTTGTCTCGGCTTGCCTGGTTCACTCACCCGATTTGAACACCTGCCGGAAAGATCTCGACGTGCTCGGCTCCAACGTCAGGGACATCAGCGTTTTGATGAACCAGCTTCTGGATTTCGCGAACTTGATCGCCGGTGGCGAAAAATTGGAGGCGGAGCGGGTGAACCTGCATGCCCTTTATCACGACATCGCGCTCATGCTGGAGAAGATGGCGGAAGCCAAAGGCCTGCACTTCATCGGCACAATGGGAGACGGCCTCGAAAATGTGGTGAGCGACAGCGGGAAGCTGCGCCGGATCGCGCTCAACCTCGGCACAAACGCGGTGAAATACACCGTCAGCGGAAATGTCAGCCTGCAATTTCTTCCTCGCGGCGACGACTCCTGGATGATGGAAGTGCGCGATACCGGACCAGGCATTCCCGCGGACGAGCGGGAGCACATCTTCGAGGAGTTCACCCGCCTGCGCAGCACTAGTGCGGGCGAGCCCGGTGCTGGACTCGGCCTCGGGATTGTCCGCCAACTGGTCGAGCTCGTGAAGGCGCGGCTGGAGTTGGAAAGCCAGGTCGGCCAGGGCACCTGCTTCCGGGTAATTCTTCCGCTGGATTGCCGGCGGGATAATTAACCTCCTGGCAGACAGTTCCCCATTATCATTCCGGCAAGAAGTGCGCTGCGGTGACCGCGTCTCCTACAATCGTCAGCAAGGTCGCATCGTCTTTGTTGAGCTCGTCAGGAGTATGCACCCGATTTCCCCGCCTCGGAGTGGAGTGAGCTTTCAGGATTCATGATTTGCTTCGATAACGGAGCGAGACTTCAGTTGGACGAGACAGACGAGCTTCTCTTGCTTGAAGATCAGTCATGAAGCAACGCGATACATCTAACCGGGCGATGGAGCGAACGGCGGACCGCTGTGCGCTCCACTTTTGAGATGACTTCCACACTTCCACTCAGCAAAGCGCGCCCTCGTCCGCCGTCGCTCATCTTATTCTAGTTAGGCAAAACTCTGTCTAATTAACACTTCCGAGCTGCTGCTGCGGAATCAGCGTAAACTTAGCAACGAATAAAGGATGACGGTGGCTTAAGAGTTTGACGTTCCACCAAGCGCCTGCTTTGCAGACATACTTGGCGCAATAATGGGACACGTCATCGCGACTATTCACAGGTCCGATACGGTTGCGCCCGTAACGCTCAAACCAATTTCTCCAAATCATCTTGCGTGACTTCCCCTTGCAGTCGCACCACAGCGCGTGCGCGTGGTATCCATCCCGACTGGGGTTCTCTTCGAGCGCATCGGTGCTGACGTAGACGGCGTTGCGGGGGAGAGTAATACCACCCGTATCCGCAACGTTTTCCATTCTCTTGCGAGCGCCCGAGCAGTTTATGTCGATTCAGATAACAAGATCGGCACGGTTATGTCCTCGCAGCGCTTCAAGGACGAGATCAAACCGATGGAAAAGGCTAGCGAAACTATCCTTGCGCTTAAACCCGTCACATTTCGCTATAAGAAGGAGATTGACGTAAATGGCGCAAAACAGTTCGGCCTTGTAGCCGAGCAGGTAGAAAAGGTGAATCCCGAGTTAGTGACTCGCGATGAGAATGGCGATCCTGAGACCGTCCGCTATGACGCAGTGAACGTGATGTTGCTGAACGAGTTTCTCAAAGAGCATCGCAAAGTTGAGCAGATGGAAAAGCAGATTGAAGCGCTTACTGCGGGCTTCCAGAAAGTGAGCGCACAACTGGAACTAACCAAGGCCGCACCGCAAACAGTTTTAAACAAGCAGTAAAAAGCAGCCGATCCGGGGTGAAGTTCCCTTACTGATTGGAAATCGTCGCGGTTGTGCCGTCGATCTTGGTCAGGCTAACGGTGAATCCCTCGGCGTAGCACTGTGCCCGATCCTGGAGCATGCTGATTGCCACGGCCTCGCCCAGTTGAATGGAGGAGGAGGTGTCGCTGCGCCAATGGATGCCGGCGTGGATTCCATGGCCAAAAGAGATGTTGTTCGCGATCTTGTTCAACTCGCCGTTCACGGTAATTTGTCCTGCATCCCCACCCGTGTAGGGCTGGAGTGAAAGGCCATCGTTGCCAGGCACTACCGGATTCGGAATCAAGAAATTCCCGTCGAAGAAAAACTTCAACACGGTGATGCAAGCACCTGCGACGGCGCCATGGCCGGTAGGATACGCGGGATGGGTGGGCGAGCCTTCGGGGAAAGCCTGCGAAAGGAAATAATCCCCATACCTAGTGAAGCTGCTTTGCACCGCCTGGGAGTTGAGCACGTTGTTGTTCACGTGGCCCTGGAGCGTCCCGCCATGGCCAGTCAGAATCTGTCGCACAATCGCGCCGCCCGACTCGGGACGGTGCCGCAGGTGAATCGCCCATTTTTGATACCACACGCTGTTGAGCGCAAGGCGAGCGACTGCCGTGAGCGAGGCCGCGACATCGGGACCACCGAACGTGCCGAAGCCGTTCTGCTTGGTGGAGCCGACGTAGGGATTACCAGGGTTCCGCGGCACGCCGATCGTGTTGAGCACCAGGAATGCCGTAAAGTATGCTTGGAAGAGCACGTCCAAATGGGTATATGCGCCAAGATCGCGGCCATTATGAAGATAGCGTAGCTGCGGATCGATCTGGTTCTGCAACCCGGTATTAATGCCGTTCTGGACCTGTTGGTACGTGGTCGCGTCAGTCATGTAATCGATGTTAGCCAAGTAGGTGACGAGCTGCTGGCTGATCGGCTGCGTACCGAAGTAGGTGGGGATGAGATGCAACTGAGACATGTAAGGCCCAACGGTTTCGCCCGGGTAGGGACCGCGGAACAACAGGTCCGGCGTGACGTGACCCGACCCATTCCTGGGGCCTGCGTACGTAGGCATTGTGTCCAGCTCCGCCGCAGCCTGCGCGGCGATAGAATTTGAAGCGTAATCAGTAAACGCGACATCCCGGAGAAGCGAAGCCCAGTACAGTTCCACCAGTTCCGTGCCGTAGGCAGCGCTTGCGAGGGCCGGCGCCGGTGGGACTACGACCTGGCGTATTTGATTGGCAGGCGACGGTGCGTTCCCAAACTGCACGGGATCGCACCCTTCCATGGAGAAGGCGTCTCCCGCGAGCGGTCCGTTCAATGTGCGGGTTCCGCCGAGAATCACACTTTCAAAGGCGGCGAAAGTACCGGTGTCAATCGCGTGTCGGAAAGTTTGGAAAGCTGAAGGGTTAACCAGCCCGATCCCGTCCTGTAGAACGCCCTTGGTGTAGGTGCCCGATTTGTCGGGATAGCGCGCTTCATCGCCGTTGGTCGTGTGCGGCGGAACGGGAATTAGCGCATCTCTGGTCGCCGCATCGCGACGGACGGCAAAGGACTGTCTGACCCGCGGATCAGACATGGCACTGAGAAGAGCGTTAGTGTCCCCAACGGCGCGATTGTAATCCTGGGCGGAGGCGACCGCGGCTTTGCCCAAGACCGCGCCGCCCGCTAGTGCCGCACCGACCTGGCCTAGAAACTTGCGACGGCTAGACACGTTGGCAGCATTGTTGCCGGACGGTTTTCCTGTTTCGGTTACATTAACGACGGCATTTTTCTCATTCATTGTAATCTCCTCGTATTGGCTGGCCGACGGGCCGTTGCATAACATGGTTGTTCCAGCGCCCAGTTAAGTACAAATGGCCCCTTCTGAACAATAACAATTTTACGGTCGTGCGGATTTTATCTGACGCGCACCGTTAAGAGCAATAGATGTGTGGAACGCAAGCCTGCCCGCCGACGTGCGGGCACTCCATGCTAATGCCAGTGCCCTGCCGCTCGGACTCAATGCGCCCTGGCAATTCGCGAAGCTTCCAGTATGCGTTTATTTTCCGATTGCATGCGCGCCGAGGCATTCCAAATCCGAAATTTTATCGACGGCGAATTCGTCGAACCGATCAGTGGTCGATATCTCGACAACGTCGAACCGGCCACAGGCAAGGCCTATTCGCAAGTGGCCGACAGTGACGCCCACGACGTTGATCTTGCGGTGGCTGCCGCCGAGAAAGCCTTTCGCGATTGGTCAAAAAAAACCGCAGCCGAACGATCGAACTTTCTCCTGCGAATTGCAGAGTTGATTGAGCGCGACCTGGAGAAATTCGCGCGCGCGGAGTCGGTCGATACCGGCAAACCAATTGCGCTTGCGCGTTCAATGGATATTCCGCGCGCAGTCGCGAACTTCCGATTTTTCGCCACGGCGATTTTACACACCGAATCGGAAGCGCACATCACCGACAACATCGCGTTTAACTACACACTGCGTCAGCCGCGCGGTATCGCTGGACTGATTTCCCCATGGAATCTCCCGCTCTATTTATTGAGTTGGAAGATCGCGCCAGCCATCGCCGTCGGAAACACCGCGATCGCAAAGCCGAGCGAGTTAACGCCAATGACCGCTTACTGCTCTGCGAAATCGCGCTTGAAGCCGGTCTGCCGAATGGAGTTCTCAATGTCGTCCATGGCACGGGGCCGAATGTTGGTTCGGCGATTACGGCGCATCCGAAAATCAACACCATCTCGTTCACCGGCGGCACCGCCACGGGGCGCAAAGTCGCCGAAGCCTGCGCGCCGTTGTTCAAAAAGGTGTCGCTCGAGCTTGGGGGCAAAAATCCAAACATCATTTTCGCCGATGCCGACCTCGACGCCGCCATCGCAGGCAGCGTGCGTTCATCATTCGCAAACCAGGGACAGGTTTGCTTGTGCGGGTCGCGTCTGTTTGTCGAACGATCGGTTTACAACGATTTTGTCGAGCGTTTCATCGACGAAGCGTCACAGTTGTGCCTGGGCGATCCGCTGGACGAAAAGACAGAGCAGGGCGCGATCGTGAACAAGACACAGCTCGAGAAAGTACAGTTCTACGTCGATCTCGCGCAGCAGGAAGGCGGTAAAATCGCGCTCGGCGGTTCTGCGCCGCAAGCGCCTAACGAACGTTGCCGCGAAGGTTATTTTTTCCAGCCGACGGTCATTACCGGCCTGTCGGTTTCATGCCGCACAAATCGCGAAGAAATTTTTGGCCCAGTTATAACAATCACGCCCTTTGACAGCGAAGAAGAAGTGATCGATCACGCCAATGACGTCGAATACGGACTGTCGTCGAGCGTCTGGACGCAAAACCTGAGCCGCGCCCATCGCGTCGCCGAGCGAATCAACACCGGCACGGTTTGGGTAAATTGCTGGCTGGTGCGCGATCTCCGCGTTCCTTTCGGCGGCATGAAACAAAGCGGCGTCGGCCGCGAAGGCGGCGAGGAAGCGCTGCGTTTCTTCACCGAGCCAAAGAACATCTGCATCGCGAAGTGATCTTTTGAGTCAGCTCAAGTTGAGAGTTGATAGCTGATTGTTGAAAGTCGTGAATGAGCAAGAGCATTCGCGGGAGTTGTCTGTGTGGCGGCGTGCGGTTTGAAGTTGATCCGCCATTTATTCAAGCGAGCCACTGTCATTGCGAACGTTGCCGTAAGCATTCCGGAACGGCCGTTTGCACTCAGGCACGTGTGTTGCGGGTGCAGTTCCGTCTGCTTCACGGCAGGGAGTTGATTAGAGTCTATGGAAAAGGCGAAGGCGCGGTAAAAGCGTTTTGTTCAAATTGCGGTTCGAGTTTATTCGGCGGCGATTGGCCGGACGGCCCGCAGGTGTCGATTCGGATGGGCGCATTCGATGTTGACCCCGGAATTCGACCGCAATTTCATACGTTCGTCGCCGATCGCGCGCCGTGGGATACGATCACCGATGATCTTCCACAGTATCCGGAACGACGGACATGAACAAAGGCAAAACAGTTGAGGGTTGAGAGCTGAGGGTTGAGTGTCAGACATGTGTCGAGCCATCAAGACCCTGCATAATTTTTCTCCACCAGCGACGAATGACGAGATTCGCGCTTCATCGCTACAGTTTGTTCGGAAGCTTTCCGGATTTACAAAGCCATCGCGCGCAAACGAAACAGCATTCAATCGCGCCGTGGACGACGTGGCCCATGCCGCGCATCATCTTCTTGAATCGCTAGTCACCAATACGCCGCCGCGGAATCGTGAAGCAGAAGCGTTAAAGGCAAAAACGCGATCGGCCAAGCGATATGGGACAGCCACGACGGTCGCGGCCTAACGGACTCAAAAAAGAGAATTCGTTTTCATCCGGGTAATCCGCGGCTAGGAAAGCGAAATGGCTAACGCTATACCTCAATCGTACATCTTTATCGCGTTACTAGGTCTCAATCCCCTGCCAATCCTTTCGGCGCAATCCGACAAGTCGATCACGATTCATCAAGGAAATTGAGTTCAATGCCACTCCCCAGCAGTTGTATAATGCGTTGCTAGACAGTAAGCAGTTCAGTCAGTTCTCAGGCAGAACTGCCGAGATCAATCGTGAAGTCGGCGGCGCGTTCTCCCTCTTCAAAGGCCATATCATCGGCCGAAACCTGGAACTGATTCCGAATGAAAGAATCGTGCAAGCCTGGCGGGTAGTGACCTGGCCCGAAGGCGCGTATTCGATCGTGAGATTCGAGCTAAAGCCACAAGGATCGGGAACGCGCCTCGTGTTGGATCATATCGGTTTTCCGGAGGGCTTACACGACCATCTTGGTGCGGGATGGGAAGAGAACTATTGGTCGTTGCTCAAGAAATATTTCCACTAGCGACTCGTTATTGCGCGCGTGAATTCGTGGGCACTTTGTCCATGCGAAGCACGTGGCGAGTTGTAGTTATCTCGAACCGTCGCTGGAACCAGCTTGACCCAGTGTTGAAGGAAATGATTTAATCAGCCGATCTGCGGTTTAGCCGCATAAACACGTCGGTAGCCGACCCATGGAACCGTCAACCATAAGCGGCACGAATTTGCGCACGGCGTTTGTCTTGTTGCTCGTGGCGGCGGTTACAGCGTTGTTCCTCGCCGTCGCGTGGCCTTTCTTCAAACCGCTCCTTCTCGGCGCGTTACTGGCTGGATTGTTTCATCCGCTCTACCGCTGGATTACTCGACTGCTGGGGGGCCGCGCATCGCTCGGCGCGGCGGTCACGTTGTTGGTGTTATTCGTTCTCGGCCTCGGCCCAGTCAGCGCATTTTTAGGAATCGTTCTGCAACAGGCGTTGACGATGAGTGACCAAGCCATCCCGTGGCTGAATCAACACCTTGGCGCCGCTACCGCCTTCAACGTGCACGACTGGCTGGTGCAAAGATTTCCTACACTGGCTAAATACGTGCCAAGCCAGGAGCAATTGCTGGAACAGGTTGGCACCGTCGCCAAGACGGCCGGTGCGTTTGTTGTCAGTTTCGCAGCGGGTATGACCGCGACCACGGCCACGTTCCTCCTCAATTTGTTTGTGATGCTGTACGCCATGTTTTTCTTTTTCAGAGACGGCCACAAAATCCTGGAACGCATTTTTTATTACACTCCGTTGAGTGATGAGGATGAGACACGAATGTTCACGCAGTTCGCCTCGATCACGCGAGCGACTGTTAAAGGGACGCTGGTAATTGGCATCATTCAAGGCGCGTTGTCCGGCGTCGCGTTTTGGGTAGCGGGAATCGAGGGAGCGGCTCTGTGGGGAACGATCATGACGATTCTTTCGATCATCCCCGGAATAGGTGCCGCCCTAGTGTGGGTGCCGGCAGTTATCATTCTATTTGTAACGGGGCACCACCTAACGGCAACCTTGCTGGCAGCCTGGTGCGCAGCTGTAGTCGGTACTATCGATAATTTCCTGCGGCCAAGGCTTGTCGGCAGAGACGCGAAAATGCCGGACCTTCTCATTTTGATTGGCACACTTGGCGGACTGTTCCTCTTCGGCCTGATTGGATTCATCGTCGGACCGATCGTCTGCGGACTCTTTCTAACTGTTTGGGACATTTACGGTACTACTTTCAGAGAAATCCTGCCGCCGGTAACAAGCTTCCGTCGATCGGACCAGGATGCATCGGCAATCGCCCCGCAAGAATCCTCGGATCAATAAATTGCGGTTTGTGCTAATTGGAAATGTGCGTTGCCTAAATCCATCTAGTCGGGCAGTAAATAGGCGATGAACGAAACCTTCAAAAGCGAACGAGCACCCGAACCAGTGGGCGCATTTCCGCACGCCAAGCGGATAGGAGAACTTTTGTTTCTGTCGGGGATCGGGCCGCGTCTGCGCGGAAGCAAAGAAATTCCCGGCGTGACGCTCGATTCTTCCGGCAACGTCGTGAGTTACGACATCGAAACACAATGCCATGCCGTATTCGAGAATGTGCGGCTCGTGCTCGAAGACGCTGGCGCGACCTGGCAGGACATCATCGACGTCACGGTCTTTCTCACTGACATGAAAAAGGATTTTCCGATCTACAACCGCATTTACGCCGAGTATTTCGCAGGCCCCGCCAAACCAAATCCGACCCGCACAACAATCGAGGTCACGGCGTTGCCCACACCGATCGCGATCGAGCTAAAAGTGATTGCCGCCGTAGGATAATTGGTCCGCAGATTTTGTATTAGTTCGCAGATTTCGGAATTTTCAGCGCTTGAAAGGTCATAGAGCTGCCAGGAGCTCGAACCGAACATGGAACCTAGGGAACGCGAACGGTGGGTGGACGTGAGGTTAGTCATTAATCGCCAGAGGGAAGGCGGACTCCGCCAGGATACGATCGAAGCGGGGATCATCCCGAAGATCATCCCATACGGGATCCAATTTCAAATCGCCGTAGTTAATGACACCAAAGGGCAGCTTCACCAGTTTGGTCAATTTGTCGAAAGTAGCGTCGTGGTCTCCGATCATAACAAGCACTGCCGCGAGATTCATCTCACACATGGCACCCTCAACTGCATCAACGCTCGGCGGAAGTATCTCGGCGGCGCGCCGCGCATGGCGGAGTGCCTCTTCGTTCTCCCCAAGCCCCGCTTCGGCGATCGCTAGTTCACCAAGAAGTCTGGGGTTATCCGGCCGCGGTACGAGCGCAAGCAACGCCAGGCGCTTCGCCTCCGCATAAGCCTGACGCTCCTCGTTTACGTTGCCGTCGGCGTGAGCAACCGCTGCCATCGTCAGCCAGAAATTCGTCGTTTTCTTTAACTCGTCGCTCGCCTTCGCGCCAAAAGACTTGGCTCCGCTATAATCTCTTTCGATTAAGTACAGACGGAGTCGCGTAGCTTGGTAATTCACGTCATCCTTATCGTGGATTGAGTCGAGCCCGGCATGAGCTTCTTTTAGATTACCCATGGCGAGCGCCGCTTCGCTCCTCAGCACTAAAAGCCCCGTCGATTTTGCTCCACGTCGGCGCGCTATGGCCGCGTTCGCCACGCGCTCGGCATCACGGAATTGTCTCAACCCCGAATACGTCTGCGTAAGATTAGCAGCGAGCCACACGTCCTGTGGATCAAGCTCGATCGCTTTTTCGCCGTCGCGAATCGATGCTGCAAATTGTCCCAAACGGCGTTCGACTAATGAAGCCAAGGTAAAGAACTCAACTTCGTGAGGCGCGGTAGAAGGAATACTCGATAATTCCTGTGCCGTCCGGCGGTAGTCGCTCAACCCATGATAATAGTATCGAGCAAGAGCAAGGCGTGGCTCTTCGCGAGTTGGCTCGAGCCGCAGTGCTGTCTCAGCCGCCTCTTTTGCGGCAGCGAGATGCTGGGGCGAATGATCCTCGCCGTAACGGTACCTGTAACACGTAAGCCTCATTCAGTAGGCAATAAGCGAGAGTGAACTTTGGGTCGCGAGCGATCGCCCTGTTAAGAAGATCGATCGCTACGTTCCAATTCTCTCGCGGGAGAATCCCACTTCCAGCACGTAAGGCGGCGCGGGCGCGAAGATAAAGATCGTAGGCTTGCAAATCCTGCGTGGGTTGCCGCCAAATCTCCGCCTTTTCACCGGTGGAGAGAGTTGCTTTGAGTTGGCCTGCGATCGTCTGCGCGAGTTCGCTCTGGAGCGCGAAAATATCCTCTAATTTCCGATCGTACTGTTCCGCCCAAATCTGTGCGTCCGTCCGCGTATCAATGAGCTGGGCGTTAATCCGCACGCGATCGCCCGAAATCTGAAGGCTCCCCTCTAACACGTTCGCAACGCCCAGATCCCGGCCGATCTGCTTCACGTTTCTGTTCTTACCCCGATACGCTGCAACACCACTGCGGCTGATCACCTTCAGATCTCGCTACTTTGCCGAGATCGGTCAGAATATCGTCCTGAACACCATCGGCAAAATATGATTGAGAGGTGTTATCACCCAGGCTTTCGAATGGCAGGACGGCAATACTTTTCCTGCTGTCCGAGGCTTGCCGGGGCTGCATACCTGCTGCCTCACGAGCAATTTGTTGAGAACGAGCCCAAAACGCGAACAGAACTCCGGCCAGCAAAATTAGGATAGCTGCGCCCGCTACGAGGCGTGATCCATTTCGCTTGACCAAACATTTCGCGCGATAACCGAGAGTAGGATGACGGGCGACAACAGGCTTTCGTGCGAGGTGCCGGCGAATATCAGCCGCCAGATCAGCTACTGTGGCGTAACGCATCCCTGGGTTCCTTGCGCATCGCGAACAGGACGATCGCGTCGAGATCACCGCGCAGAAGCCGCGCGGTGCTGCGCATCAGAAGTAACAGCGCTGGGCGGCGGAGGAACTTGCTCACCTACAACTAAAGCCAGTTCCTCACGCGTGGGACGGGCTGTGGAAAACCGATGCGGCTTTTGATCGCTCAACATCTCATATAGCAATGCGCCTAACGAGTAAATGTCAGTTGCGACTGTTATCGGATCTCCTTTCGCCTGTTCGGGCGAAGCGCAGATAGGTGTCAGATGCTGCTGTGTCTCGGCAGTCAATTGCTCCGCGTCTTCGTCTTTCGCCAGGAGCTTGGCGATGCCGAAATCGAGCAGCTTTGGCTCCCCTTCGTCGTTCGCCAGAATGTTGCTCGGCTTTATGTCGCGATGAACAACCAGATTCCGATGCGCAAATTCAACCGCGGCACAGATCTTCAAAAACAACTCCAGTCGTTGATGCGTCGACAACTTTTGCGCGACTGCAAATCGAGTCACCGGTGCGCCGACGATGTAGTCCATGATGAAGTAGGGCAGACCATCGTCGGTCGTGCCTGCATCGAGCAGCCGCGCGATATTTGGGTGATCGAGCTTGGCCAGGATCTGCCGTTCCGCTCGGAAGCGGCGCAGGATCTCAGCAGTGTCTGCGCCTCGATTTAGTATCTTGATCGCGACTTGTTTCTCAAACTGACCATCAGCACGCTCTGCCAGGAAAACTGTGCCCATCCCACCGCGGCCAAGTTCACGGACGATGACATACGCGCCCAAGCGCTGGCCGGTGCGCGGCGGTCCCTCCTGCCAGAAAGTGGAGGCTGCGTTCCGGGCGCAATCTTCGAAGCTGTCGGTACCCTCCTTAAGAAGCGCCTCAGCTTCGGCCAGGAGCGACTCGGCCTCTTCGAGCAAATCCGTGTCTTCACCGCAGTGTCTCTCGACCAAGGCAATCCGCGCCGCTGAAGAGTCTTGTTCCAACGCTTCGCCCAGAATCGTTTTCAAGCGATCCCAGTGTTGCGGATCGATCTTCCCTTGTCGGAATCGCGTGGTCTTTGTCGCCATGGAGAATTTGGAATCTCTACTCCGCAGAGAGTTCTCGCCGAAGCCAAACTTTTGCCAGGGTCCAGTCCCGCTTCACTGTGGCCGGCGAAATTTCCAGTAACTCGGCTGTTTCCTCGACAGTCAGTCCGGCGAAAAACCGCAGTTCGACGATGCGCGTCTGCCGCTCGTCCAGAGCTTCCAGTGCCTGTAATGCCTGGTCGAGCGCAGTCACATCGATTTTGCGGTTATCGTAAAATTCGAGAGTAAGTCTCAGAGGATCCGAGCCGCCGCGTTTCAAACGGTGTCGCGCCACCGCGTAGTTAGTCAGCGTCTGTCGCATAACTCGCGCGAAGATTCCGATAAAGTGACTACGATTTTGCCAGACAAGATTCTTCTCGCCAATCAGGCGAAGGAAAGCCTCATGCACGAGCGCGGTGCGCTGAAGAGTATGAGCGGTCCGTTCGCCTCGCAGAAAGGTCTCGGCCAGACGACGCAAGTCTTCATAAACCTCCGGCATCATCTCGCTAATGGCGGCGGCATCCTTCCGCTCGACATGATTTCCCTCACCACCAAGAAGAGTCAACGGCGTCGCGGGGGACGGCATGGGCCTCTCGGTGCGAACCCTTGCCATAACGGCAAAGCCTAACGCATCTCGTGCCGAGGCGTCCAGCCAGAGCTCATCGCTCCATTCGTCGATCTGTTCTCGCAGCTCTACAGCGCTTCGCGCCATAACCGGATTAATACTGGAATTCTTTCTTCGTGCGCCGTTTAGACCGGATGGCCCGATGGCCGGTTTTACACGACCATCGGGCTCAGTGCCGGTTTCAATCTCTTTTCGGCGATGATTCAGAAAAGATTATTCTCGCACGAACCCGTGAAACACGTTGTTCGAGTCCAAGTAATATCCAGCCACCGCGCCGTTCGGAGCAATGTTGTAGACGGTGGTACCTTGGAAGGGGCCGGTGCCGGCGCCCGGAACATCGAACTCAGTCAAGACGCCGTTCCTATCCCGCACAAAGCCGTGACTCACATATGCGTTATCAACGTACCATCCCGTGATCGCTCGATTGGTATTGATCCCCCAAGGGAGCGTGCCTTGGTCGAAGCCTGCTACCCGCGTCTGGAGCATCGAACGTTGTGACTGTGGCATCCTTATTCAGTAGGAACCCATGATTAACAGTGTTCGCGTCGATGAGGACTCCAAGGATGCTTCCATTCGGAGCAAAGCCCCCGCCATACGTGCCCTGGCCGGGGCCAGTGCCCCCACCTGGAAGATCGAATGTGGTGATCAAGCCATTCGCATCCCGCAGGAACCCGTGAACCGCGGAGGTTGCGTCGAAGTAGAACCCCGTGACGTCTCCACCTGGAGTGATCGCGAAGCTTTGCGTCCCCTGACCGGCTCCTGTGCCCGCACCCGGCGCATCGAATGTGGTGATGACGCCATTCTTGTCCCGCAGGAAACCATGCAGCGCGCCGGCTGAATCAACGTAGTAGCCCGTGATCGCTCCTTCCGGATTGATCAGGTTGGGGCTGTTAAATGGAAAGGTGCCCTGGCCGGCCCCCGTGCCCGCGCCCGGCGCATCGAAAACGGTAATCACGCCTTGTTTGGAGCGAACGTAACCGTGGGCCACATTGCTTGAGTCAGTAAAATGTCCCGTAATGCTCCCACTCGAGTTTGTCGCGTAGGCTCGTGTCCCCTGGCCAGCTGCTGTGCCCGCACCCGGCGCGTCGAAGATGGTGAAAGTCCCATTTTTGGACCGGCTGAAACCATGCCGCACATTGTTCGCGTCACGGAAGAATCCTATGGTTCTCCCTGACGCGTCGATGTCCAAGGCCGAGGTACCCTGACCGGGTCCCGTGCCAGCACCTGGCGCGTCAAACGTGGTAATGGTTTGGGCAGATATTTTGGTGGATATGGTTAGGCCGAGCAGAATGATTGCCGCCGGCACAAGCTGTAGTTTCCTTTTTGCTAAATAGAATGTTTTCATACCCCTTAACGCAATAACGACTTGGAAAACGGCTCATTGATCCGGCGAAATTTCGTGCAGTTCGGAGGCGTTGTAAGGCGCGTCTCGTTTGAAGTGCTTTCAAGTCGAGCTTTTAAGTTGGGCGTTGGACGTTGAGCGTTGGGCGTTGGATGTTTGTTTCGGAATAACGAGTTACGATCACGAAAAGAGCATGAGCACGAGCAGGAACGAATTCCGCGTCATATCCGCAGATCATACCGGCATCACCGTTTCCAATCTCGAACGTTCGCTCGCATTTTGGCGCGATGTAATGGGCTTCGAATTTTCACACACAGCGCACCAAAAAGGTGAATTGGCCGAGGAGATCACCGGTGTTAAAGGTGCTGAGATCAAACTTGCGGTCTTAAAAACGCCGTGCGGTTACAAGATTGAACTACTCGAGTATCTCGCGCCGGCGGATCGTAAGCGCGCAAATCTCCGATCGTGCGACGTCGGCTCCGTACATGTTGCGCTGCTGGTTGAAGATCTTAACGCCGCCCTAGACAGGATTGCTGTCTTAGGCTGGAAAACAGCGGGTCAACCGCAGATACTCACGAAAGGGCCGAATGCCGGCAGGCGAGTCGTCTACGTGCGCGACCCTGACGGCACCACCATCGAGTTCATGCAGGTTCGCGCTGCATGATGGCAGGAATTCAGCGTTGGACGTTGGGCGTTGAGCGTTGGAGGTTTGCTGCTCATTTATGACAATGCGTTTCTCCGCTCATGAAGATTTCGCGCGCCAACTGGACACTGAGGATCCGCTCCGCGATTTCCGCGAAAAGTTTTCTGTGCCACTCGGGAAAGACGGCAAGCCGGTCATCTATTTCGCCGGAAACTCGTTAGGCCTGATGCCAAAATCGGCGAGGCAGATCGTCGATGATGAGCTGGATAACTGGGCCAGGCTTGGCGTTGATGCGCATCACGCTACGGGAACGCCGTGGTATTCGTACCACGAAGCGCTGCGCGAACCTACGGCACGACTCGTTGGCGCGAAGCCACTCGAGGTGATCTGCATGAACAGTCTCACGGTGAACCTTCACCTGATGATGGCGACGTTTTACCGGCCAACCAAATCGCGCTTCAAAGTCCTGATGGAAGAGCCGGCGTTCCCTTCCGATACCTACGCAATTAAGACGCAGCTTATTCACCACGGGCTGGATCCGAAGGACGCGCTTGTTCTGGCGCGCCCGCGCAAAGGCGAGTTCAGCGTGCGAATGGAAGACATTTTCAATCTTATCGAGGAGCACGCCGATCACCTTGCAGTGGTGATCATGGGCGCTGTGAATTTTTTCACCGGTCAATTAATCGACATCGAAAAGGTCACGGCCGCAGCCAGAAACACGGAATCGTCGTCGGGTTCGATCTCGCGCACGCGGTCGGCAACGTGCCGCTCTCGCTGCACGAATGGAATGTCGATTTCGCCGTGTGGTGTTCATACAAATATTTGAACGCTGGCCCCGGCGCGGTTGCGGGCGCATTTGTGCATGAACGCCACGCGACAAACACAAAATTGCCGCGGCTCGCCGGTTGGTTCGGTAACGATCCGAATACACGATTCAGATTGCATCTCGAACCGGAGTTCGTCCCCGTTGCGTCCGCTGACGGTTGGCAGATTAGTAATCCGCCAATTTTCTCGATGGCGCCGCTGCGCGCGTCGCTCTCAATTTTCCACGAGGCGGGCGGGATGGAACCGCTCCGCGCAAAATCGATGAAACTCACCGGCTATCTCGAATTTTTGATCGAACAAATCGGTTCAAAGAAATTCTCGGTCATCACTCCCTCTGATCCGAATGCGCGCGGCGCGCAGTTGTCGATCCAGGCGCACGAGCATCCAAAGCAGTTGCACGAAGAATTCATCGCCGGGGGTGTGAAATGCGATTTTCGCGAACCGAACGTGATTCGCGTGGCGCCGGCACCGCTGTACAACACCTTTCACGAAGTCTGGCGCTTTGCTCAAATACTTGCCGCGCACAAATGATCTGCGCGGCAGCCCTGCCGTTGTTTGCGGAATAGTTGTAGCGCCGTTTGTGTCAAAGGCCGAACGGTTCATGCGCTTCACGTCGTTCAACGGGTAAGCTTCTGAAACGATGGAAAACTTTATCTGTGTGCAATGCGGAACGCAGTTTGATGAAACTGCGGAACCGCCGTCGCTCTGTCCAATTTGTGAAGATGAACGCCAATTTGTTCGTCATGGGGGCCAGGAATGGACCACGCTCCAGCGCCTCGCGGCAAATCATCACAATCGCCTTCACGATGAAGCGCCAAAGCTTCTGGGAATCGGCACAGAACCGGAATTTGCGATAGGTCAGCGCGCTTTACTTCTTCAGTCGCCGGGAGGAAATCTGCTCTGGGATTGTGTTACTCTCCTCGACGAGCAGACGGCGACCGAAATCGATGCGCGGGGCGGTATCCGTGCCATCGCGATCTCTCATCCGCATTATTATTCCGCGATGGTGGAATGGGCCGAACGTTTCGATGCGCAAATTTTTTTGCACGCTGCGGATCGCGAATGGGTAATGCGCAAGAATCGGCGCATCCAATTTTGGGAAGAAACAACCCTTTCGCTTTGGGATGATCTGACGTTGATCAACTGTGGCGGTCACTTTGACGGCGGCACCGTGTTGCACTGGCCAGCTGGAGCCAAGCGGCCGAGGCGCTTTGCTCACCGGCGATATCATTCAAGTGGTGCAGGACCGTCGATGCGTCAGCTTCATGCGCAGCTATCCGAATCTGATTCCGCTCGGGCCCGCCGCGATCCATCACATCCTCGATGCAATCGAACCGTTCGCCTTCGAACAGATTTACGGCGCGTGGTGGAATGCGAATGTGCTCAGGGACGCGAAAGCAGTCGTTGCGCGATCCGCCGAACGCTATCTGCGCTGGATCACGGTCTGAGGTCGTCATTAATTGTAGGGCAAGCGCTCCGCTTGCCGACCATTGGCTTGGCAACCGATGCGGTTGCCCTACAACCGAAGGTGGTCTGCTAACAGCTCATCGACAATTCGTGGCAACGCGATCGCAGCCGGTTCGCGCGCCAATCGAGTTGCGAATCGTGAAAGCGGCGTCTCCTCAGGATTCACTTCAATAAGTTCGCCGCCGTTGCGGACGCCGCGGAGCGCCCAATCAATGATGTAACCAAACGTGGCAGTCGTTCCGGCAACGATCACGACGTCGCAGGCTCCGCCATAGAGGAAATCTTCCACTCGTTGCAGTTCATTCCGCGGCAGTTGTTCGCCGAACCACACTACGCCTGGGCGCATAAGGGCCTGGCATTTTGGACAGGTTAAAACGTTGAAATCACATTCTGAGGTAGCGGCGATTGACCTCAATCGCCTATTCGTAGGTTGAACGACACAAGCGCCGGGCGGTTCGGGTGAACCGCCCCTGCCTGTGTCACGAAAGTCGCAGCGCGAGCAGCGCGTCACGAAAATGTCGCCGTGAATTTGCACCATCTTTTCTGCCGCCACACCAGCGCGCGCGTGTAGATCGTCCACGTTCTGCGTAACCAGCAGGAACTCATCAGTGCGCTGCGCAAGTCGTGCGATTGCTTGATGCGCGGCGTTTGGTTGCGCATTGCGGATGCGCTTTCGCCGCTCGCTATACCAATCCCAAACTAGTTGCGGATCGCGAGCGAACGCTTCCGGGGTCGCAAGTTTTGTCGGATCAAGATTCCGCCAGTAGCCGTCCTTTCCACGAAAAGTCGGGATGCCACTTTCAGCCGAAATACCCGCGCCAGTGAGAACGAAAACACGCACAAATTAAAATCGAGAGGAAGCAGCAATTTCCAAATCGTCTTCGGCAAAGTTCATAACTGGGAGACTTAATATTGCCAGCTCATGCATGGCTTGCCACACTCGCGCCCATGAGTAAGGGCACAATAGAGATTACTTCCGGCGCTGTGCGCGACATTGAGCCGGAATTACGAGAACTTTTCAACAAGGTCGTCGAACGCGATCCGCGCGAAGCAGTAAAGATGCTCGAGCCGTATCCGGATGAATTCGTGGTTAAGATGCTCGAGCTGCTTAATCCCGCAGCAGCACTAAAGATCCTGCAACGCTTCGAATTATCCCGGCGCGAAACGATTCTCGCCACCGCTTCTTCCGAAACAACGCAGCAGTGGATGCGCAATCAAACTTATCCGGAACGGACTGTCGGCCGCCTCATGCAACCGCCTCTGGCAGTTTTTCGACCGAGAACCGCGGTTGCCGAAGCTACAGAACAAATTCGCCGCCTCGCAAAAAAAACGATTATTACTTACGCGTTCGTGACGGACGAAGAGGACAACCTTCTTGGGGTCGTGGTCATGCGCGACATGTTATTGGCGCAACGCGAGCAACGCTTGGAAGAGATCATGCTGGGAGATCCGTTCTATCTGATGCCCGATATGTCGCTGACCCAGGCGATGAGAGCTGTGCTGGTTCGGCATTATCCAGTCTATCCCGTCTGCGAAAAATCCGGGCGACTCCTGGGCCTGGTGCGCGGTCAGATGCTGTTTGAAGCGCAGGCGGTCGAGTTAAGTGCGCAGCCGGGCGAAATGGTCGGTGTCGAAACGGAGGAACGACTTACGACGCCTTGGACGCGCAGCTTAAGATTCCGCCATCCATGGCTACAAGTGAATTTGTTCTGCGGCCTGCTTGCCGCTCTCGTTGTTGGATTATTTGAGCACACAATCGATCGGGTGATTGCGCTGGCGGTGTTTCTGCCTGTGCTCATTGGTCAGGCTGCGAACACCGGGGTGCAGGCACTCGCGGTGTGTTTGCGCGGCATCACCCTGGGTGACCTGAGATCTGGGAAAGAACGTCTGCTTCTGGTCAAGGAAGCTTTGTTAGGGATGTTTAATGGCGCGCTGACCGGAGTTACGGGAGGAGTCGCGATGTTCATCTTTGCCAGGATGATAAAGAGCCACGATGCGCTGATGCTCAGTGTTGTGGTGTTCCTTGCCATAACCATTAGTTGTTGTTTCAGTGGCGTGGCCGGCGCAATGGTTCCGTTGGTAATGAAAAAACTCGGAGCCGATCCGGCGATGGCGTCCAGTATTGTCGTCACTACTTTCACCGACGTTGGTTGTCTGCTCGTTTTTCTTGGGCTGGCTGCCGTGCTGATCTGAACCGACCGCCATCAGCGCGTGCTGAAAAAGATGGTCTTGCCGTCCGCGCTGCGTTATCAATCGCGCACTATGAAACAAAAACTTGTCGTTTTGCTCGTCCTCACACTGTCGGCCTGGTCTCCCGTTTTTAGTGCCGCTGACACTCCGGAAACGCGACGCAAAGAAGCCGAACGTTATCTCCAGGTTAGCCCGCCCAAGGCGTTGTTTGAGGACATGGCTGACAAGATGGCTGAAACCATGCCGGCGGATCAACGCGAGCAATTCAAGAAACTAATGACTACCCAGGTGGATATTGCCGCGTTATCCAAGGCGATGATAGATGCGATGGTAAAAAATTTCACCACTGATGAACTGAAGGCATTGGCTGATTTTTATGGCTCGCCCGTCGGAAAATCGGCGATGCAAAAATTTGGTGCTTACATGGCAGATATAATGCCGGTGGTGCAGGCGGAGATTATGAAAGCCGCCACAAAGATGGAGCACTGAGTTCGCGATTAATCGCTTATTACAGGTTCGCAGGTGGAACGCGTTGTCCTCAACGCGTTGGAAATGGAGACGGCCCGCCCTCGGGCCGTTGGTTGGCGGCGCGAGGGCGTGCCGGCTCCAGCATCGTCTTCGGAGAAGCCGATCCACCTTGTAAAGGAGTTACTCCCAGCCGATCTGGCGGCCTTTGTTTTGTTCTTCAAGCCAGCTCATCAAGGGCTTAAAGTATTCCATCATTGCGCGAGTGGAGATGTCTTCGCCTGTAGCTTCCTTCAAAACTTTGCGCCAATCTTCCATGCCGCCTTTTTTCAAAATATTGTTCAACCATCCACCCACTTCTTTGTTATCGGCGTAGTTACATGATTGCAGCGGCTGACTTGTAGGGCGTTTCTGTGAAACGCCATGGTGTCTGACACAGAGGCCCGACAGCTCATTATTTGTCATTGGGTTTAGGTCAACTTGCGATTAGCGGTCCCGGGTTTCGGATGTTTATATGCCAGCCACAACAACACGAATCCAACAACGGGAATAAGGATGCCGCTTGGCAGAACTACTCCCACGTTGCCCGGCGAGAAATTCTTCGCCACGATCATCTGGTAAATGTGCCCGCCGGCTGCTCCCAACGCGAACGCCGAAGGCGGAATTAGCGTCGCAACTCGAAATGGCAGGCTCGCCCTGAACGCTATGACTCCTGCAATTCCCACTCCGAGGCTGGCGAAACCTACTTCTGCCTGGAATGGGCTTTGCGGCCACCCAATGAATTCCGCAGAGAAATCGCCGAAGAAAACGTGGGCAACGAAGTTGACCAGGTTGTTTATCCCAATTGTGAAAAGTAAGTAGTACGAGAATAAGGCCTCGGCAACGACATCAATCCTTAGCGGTTTCGGCTTGTTGATCAACGATAAGACGCCAGCAAGTAAACCGATGATCAGAAACGTCAGGAAATAATTGACCAGGAAAAAAATTAAGACGCCAGAGAATGTCGATTCACCCATGCGGCCGATGTTAATCGAGGACCAAACTTTGTTAAGCAGAAACAGCTCGCGAGCTTGTTATGAGTAAGACTAGAGGTCGGGCGGCTGTAGCAGCTATCCGCTTTCCGGCTCTGCCGGTCCGTTGCTCGTGCTTGAGATCAAGTCAACGCGAATCATTGGATCAGTTGGCAATACCGTGGGCCCTTCCCATCGAAGAAATCCGGCAGGTGGAGGATTGGTGAGCCAAACTTTTGTGTCGGGGACCTTCACGAACAATTTTGCGATTAATGGAATTTCCGGGTGAATGATGAACTCATCGCCTTTAAGCGATCGTCCTCCCATTTTCATTCGCTGCACTCCGCCGTGGGAAATAGTCACATTCACTACCTGCGGCTTTAGAGTTGGGAATGGCGAAAAACCGACCGCGCTTAGTTCAACATGTTCGCCTTTCACCAGCCGTTGACGCAAGTTGCTTATGGCGACCGCGAATCCGAAGCCGGCAAATGTCCGGCCTGGTTCAACATCGATTTTTTCGCTCACATCTTTGTTGTCCTTGCGGATGTGCGCAGTGGCGTTTCCCGAAGCAAAATCCACAGAGAATTCGCGCTGCGGCTGTCCGTGATTGAGCTCTCTCCATGACCACTGTTCCTGAATGAGGTCCTTCCCTTGTCGAAAGCGCGACTTCTCCTCAAAGAACTGGCCGTCCGAAAATCTGTAGGTGATCACTACATACAGATGTCCGTCATCGAGCCATTGTTTGAACTCTGCATTCGCAATTTTTTTTCCATTGGCATCATACAACCCCGGGTATCCGTGTGCCGCGCCCGCCGGTTGGGTTACTTCGACCGCGCAGGCGGACACCGTGAGCCAGTGCGCAACAAAGATCGAGCAAAGGACCGCCAGTTTTCTTCCTACAAACATATCTACATATGTTTCGAGATCGGGCGCAGCAACGGCGGCAGCCGACCATCAACAACTCGCGGATTTAGGTAACGTCGTTGTTACCAACGAAACTCATATTTGTATCGACAATCGTCGGACTGCCACTATGCTCGTGGTCAATGAGTGCTGACACAATCTATTCGCCAGGCGCCGTGGATTTCCAGGCGTTTGTCTTTACGTCGGCCCTCTGGATCTGGCGATAGAGAGCGACCGTTTCTCAACGGACGCCGATTCATCTCTCTCGCAGGAGATCTGTCTCTGCGTCTGTCGAACTCAATTCAACCACTTATGATCAAATGTTAATTGTAATGAAATCCAGCGCCACGGCATCGGAGATCGATGCGGTGGTGAACGTAATTGAGGCAGTCGGCTTTCGCGCGCATTCGATGCCGGGAGCGACGCGAACCGCGATCGGCATCACAGGCAATGAAGGACCGATCGATGGCCGGCGTTTTGAAAATCTGGCGGGTGTTGCGGAAGTCATCCGCGTCACGAAGCCATACAAATTGATCACACTCGATCTGCGACCCGATAAAACTGTGGTTCGTGCCGGCGACGCTACAATCGGCAGTCGCGAGCTGGCAATCATCGCCGGCCCGTGCGGGATCGAGAGTCGCGATCAGGCGTTCGCGATCGCGAAGACCGTGCAGCAGAGTGGTGCGCGTTTCTTTCGTGGCTGTGTTTGGAAACCTCGAACATCGCCTTACACGTTCCAGGGTTTGGGCGACAAAGGTTGGGAAATTATGTCAGCCGTTCGCGAAGAGTTCGGGCTGAAGATCGTGACTGAAGCCGTCGAGGAATCGCATGTCGATCTTATCGAGAAGCATGGGGATGTAATTCAGATCGGCGCTCGCAACATGCAGAATTTCTCGCTTCTGAAGCGTGCCGGCAGATCCAGATCGCCCGTGCTGTTGAAGCGCGGCATGGCTGCAACGCTCGAAGAATGGTTACTCGCAGCGGAGTACATAATGGCTGAGGGCAATTACAACGTCATCCTTTGCGAACGAGGCGTGCGGACCTTCGCGCAGCACACGCGCAACACGCTCGATCTTGCGTCTGTGCCAGCGATCAGGCGCATTTCGCATTTGCCAGTGATCGTTGATCCTTCGCACGGCACGGGCACCGCGTATATGGTCACGCCTCTGGCAAGAGCTGGCGTGGCGACCGGAGCGGACGGCCTCATGATAGAAGTCCACAATCAGCCGGAGTTGGCACTTTCCGACAGCGCACAGGCGCTGACGCCGGCGCAATACCTTCAACTCGTCGCCGAAGTTCGAGCGATTCACGAACTTGTCTCATCAAACGGAAACTCAATGAGTTAAATCGCGCTGTCATGTTGAGCGAAGCGAAACATCTCTGGTCATTTCTGATGCGCGAATCAGAGATTCTTCGCTTCACTCAGAATGACATTTGGCAACTGTCAACATGCTCCTGCTAATCGATAATTACGATTCATTTACTTACAACCTCGCGCAGTATTTCGGCGAGCTTGGATGCGACCTTCTCGTTAGGCGAAATGACGCGATTTCCCTGGAGGAAATCGAGGCATTGGCGCCTGAGCGTATCTGCATTTCGCCAGGGCCGTGCACGCCGCGTGAGGCGGGAATCAGTAAAGACCTCATTACGGCATTTGGCGCACGGACTCCAATTCTTGGTGTTTGCCTGGGACATCAGTGCATCGCCGAAGCATATGGCGGAGAAATCATTCGCGCTTCGCGGCTGATGCACGGCAAGGCATCGACCATTACGCATAACGGGAACAGCCTCTTTTCCGATTTGGCCACGTCGTTTAAGGCTGGGCGATATCATTCGCTTGTTGTGCAGCGAGCTTCATTGCCTGCCTGTCTCGAAATCACTGCAGAAAGCGACGACGGAGAAATCATGGCGCTCTGCCATCGCGAATTCCCCGTCTACGGGGTGCAGTTCCATCCCGAGTCCGTGCTTACCCATGATGGCAAGAAAATCCTGGCGCGATTTTTGACGCTTGTATGACCGCAAATGCGCAAGTCACTCCGACTCTGGGTGAATTCGTCGAGCTGGCGAAACAGGGCAACGTCATTCCTGTTTTCGCCGATTTTATCGCGGATGGAGAAACGCCAGTTTCAGCTTTTAAGAAACTCGACCGCGGCGGTTATAGTTTCCTTTTTGAATCCACCGAAAAGAACGACGTCTCAGGCCGTTTTTCATTCGTTGGTGTGAATCCTCGCGTGGTTTTGGAAAGCTACGGACGCGATGTTCGAATCATCGAGGACGGAAACGAGCAGCGACTCGAAGCAGACAACGATCCCCTCGACGAGGTGCGAAAATTAATGGCCCGCTACCAGTTCGTGTCGCGCCCCGAATTGCCGCGGTTTGCCGGCGGCGCTGTCGGATTTATCGGCTATGAGGCGATCCATTTTTTCGAGCCCAAAGTTCCATTACCGCAACAAGATGAACTTCAGCTTCCCGAAGCGCTGTTCATGGTTCCGAGCGCGCTTCTGGTTTTCGATCATCGGCTGCGCAGGTTGAAAATCATTGTAAACGCATTTCTCGGCGAGGGGTCGCCGGAAGAGGTTTATGCGCGCGCGGTCGAATGCGTGGCTTCGATTAAACAAAAGCTGACGCAACCAGTCGATCTTCCCCTCGTTTCGATCGTGGAAGATGCAGAACAGCCACTGCCGCGAAGCAATTTCTCTCGCGAAAAGTTCGAACGCGCAGTGGAGCGCGCGAAGGAATACATCGCGGCAGGTGATGTTTTCCAAGTCGTTTTATCGCAGCGATTCGAGGCGCCATTCGCTGGCGAACCACTCGATTTCTATCGCTGCCTTCGTTTCATCAACCCTTCGCCATACATGTTTTGTCTTAACTTCGGCGCCGGTTTTTCACTCGTTGGTAGTTCGCCCGAGATGCATGTCCGGTTGGCGGACGACACCGTGGAAATTCGTCCGATCGCAGGTACACGTGCTCGCGGTGCGACCCCCGAGGAAGACGACGCCAACGCCGCTCAACTGCTAGGCGATCCGAAGGAGCGAGCCGAACACATCATGCTTGTGGATCTTGCGCGCAATGACGTCGGCCGCGTTGCAGAATTCGGTTCAGTTCGAGTCACAGAGTTCATGCAGGTCGAGCGTTACAGCCATGTCATGCACATCGTTTCGAACGTAGTCGGCCATTTACGTTCCGATTGTAGCGCGTTCGACGCCGTGCGATCGACATTTCCTGCTGGCACTGTCTCCGGCGCGCCGAAAATCCGCGCGATGCAAATTATCAGCGAATTGGAGAAAACGCGTCGCGGCTGTTATGCAGGCGCGATTGGGTATTTCGGATTCAACGGGAACGTTGATTCCTGTATCGCGCTCCGCTGTGCCGTGTTGAAAAACGGGCACGCCTATTTCCAAGCCGGCGCGGGCATCGTCTCCGATTCGGATCCGCAACGGGAATACGAAGAAACTGTGATCAAGGCACGGGCAATGATGAAGGCGCTGGCGATGGCTGGTCAGATACAAGCGCGATGAGTTCGCAGCCGACAGGTACGGGAAACGGACAATCTCGATCTTCGCGAGATGACGATGCGTCTTTTGTGTGGGGAAAATCTTTCACGGAGCGAAGCGGCGAATTTTCTAGATGCATTGCTTGATCCAGCTGCCACCGATACGCAGATAGCAGCGGCGCTTATCGCTTTGACGGCGAAAGGCGAAACAGTCGACGAGCTTGCAGGAATGGCTGAAGCCATGCGAGAGCGAGCGATTCCGCTCCATTCGCAGCACGAGCACTTCATCGATACGGCGGGAACGGGTTCGAGTGTCGCCAAACGGTTCAACATTTCAACAGCAGCAGCATTTGTCATTGCGGGTGCCGGTTTGCCCGTGGCAAAACACGGTGCGCGCGCTGCCTCCTCGACCTCGGGAAGTGCCGACGTTCTCGAAGCGCTGGGTGTCAACACTGCCGCTCCTCCGGAAATCGTGGAACGTTGTCTCAATGATCACGGAATCTGTTTCATTTTTGCGCCGCTTTTCCATCGTGCCACCGCTCGTGTCGCGCAGGTGCGCCGGCAACTTAGTGTCCACACAACATTTAATTTGCTTGGCCCCCTAACGAATCCCGCGCGTGCGCCCTTTCAACTTGTGGGCGTGTGGGACCGTTCGCTCGTTGAGCGAATCGCATCCGCGCTCGCGCTTCTCGGCGTGAAACAAGCGTGGGTCGTTCACGGCGCCGACGGCTTGGATGAAGTTACAATTACGGGAGAGACTTTTGTCGCAGCATGCTCGGCGCGCGACGGCGTGGAGACTTTCACGATTGCGCCCGAGGACTTCGGACTGGAGCGCCGCTCCATTGATCGACGCCGCGAAGGCCCGATTGAAAATGCACAGATGAGCCGCGCAATTTTGGACGGGGAAAAAAACGGCGAGGTTGCTGTGGTTCGCGACCTGGTCATCATAAACGCCGCTGCGGCGCTGTATCTCGCCGACGTGGCGAACGATTTTCAGAACGCGACGAACATGGCGCGTGAAAGCATCGACAGCGGCCAGGCGGCATCGAAGCTGGAGGCCCTGATTCGCGCGACAAATCGGAGCTGACGATGACCACTGTTCTCGCTGAAATTCTTGATCGAAAACGGGAAGTCGTAGCGCGACTTCGAGCCGATCCGGCGGCGCGAGATTTTCGCGACCGCGCATCGGCGGTCCGAAGAAACGCGACGCCGCATCTATTGTTGCGAGCACTTGAGCAATCGGCCCTCGGGCCGATTCCGGCGCGGCTAAACATCATTGCGGAATTTAAACGCCGGTCGCCATCGGCTGGAACGATCCGCAACGATCTGTCCGCGACCGACGCTGCCACTCGTTACGAGCGCGGTGGTGCCTGTGCTATCTCAGTCCTGACAGACGAACAATACTTTGGCGGTTCGATTCTCGATCTTGAAGCGATTCGTGCGAGCACGGTTCTTCCACTCCTGCGCAAAGATTTTATCATCGATGAAATTCAAATCTACGAAGCGGCTGCGGCCGGGGCGGATGCTGTGCTGTTGATCGCAGCAGCTCTTGAGGACGATGCCTTAGCAGAATTGCGCGCTACCGCGGAGGATGAACTTGGTCTCGACGCCTTAGTGGAAGTGCACACGTCAGAAGAATTGCGTCGCGCCGTGGGCGCGGGCGCGAGGATCATCGGAGTGAACAATCGCGATCTCCGGACATTTCGAACTTCCTTGGAGACCAGCGAACGTTTGATCGCCGAAGCGCCGCGAGATCGGATCTTGATCTCCGAGAGTGGATTGAAAAGCGCGGAAGATTTGCGTCATCTTCAGATGCTTGGCTTCCGAGGTTTTCTCATCGGCGAAGCGCTAATGCGCGCGCCCGATCCGGAAGTGGCTTTGCGCGAGTTGATCTCGGCAGCCGAGCTCGACGATGTGAATGACCGTCCCCACTAATGACGAATGGTGACAATATTGTAGTGCGTTTCTGTGAACGCCATGGCGTCTGACACAGACGTCCTACAATTTCTAATGAACCCGATACACATCAAAATCTGTGGCGTAACAAACGCGAGTGATGCACGCGCGTGCGTCGAACTCGGCGCGGATATGATTGGGTTTAACTTTTATGCCGCGAGCCCGCGCTACATCGAGCCGACTATCGTTCGCGGAATTGTGGACGCGCTCCCTGCGCGAACTTGCGCCGTCGGTGTTTTCGTGGATGCGGGCCCAGCAGAAGTTCGCAAGCTCGCGAAAACTGCCGGCGTCCGGTGCGTCCAATTGCATGGACAGACCACGCCCGAATGGTGCGGCGAACTGGCTCGGGAATTTCGTGTGATTCGAGCGCTCTCAACCGATACGCGATTTCAGCCACAGCACGCAGCGGCGTTCCCACATTGCGATGTGCTCATCGATGCGTATCACCCCGAACTCAGAGGCGGCACGGGTCAAACGTGCGATTGGTCCGCTGCGCAAGCCGCCATGCCCTACACTCGCTTCCTGATTCTTTCCGGCGGATTGAACGTGCAAAATGTTGCCAGCGCGATCAAAGCGGTCGCACCACACGCTGTGGACGTTTGCAGCGGGATAGAAAGCTCGCCCGGCGTGAAAGATCATCATGCTCTGGAACAATTCATCAGGAGTGTGCGAATGGCGGAAGGTTCGTTCGAGAAATCGAGCCAGAGGTCATCCCAAGGGGTGTCATTCTGAGCAGAGCGAAGAATCTCTGATCAATTCTGGACCGATATGCCTGTGACGACACTAGAGATGTTTCGCTTCGCTCAACATGACAGCGCCATTTATGATCACTAAAAGCGAACCCGACGAACACGGACACTGGGGCAAATTCGGTGGCCGCTACGTTCCGGAAACACTCGTCGCGCCGCTCGTCGAGTTGACTAACGAGTTTATGCGCGCGCGACACGACAATAGTTTCTGGCGCGAGCTCAATTTGCTGCTGCGCGATTGCGCTGGCCGACCGACGCCATTGTTTCACGCGCAGCGGCTGACTGCACAGGCGGGTGGAGCACAAATTTACCTGAAGCGCGAAGACCTTTTGCATACAGGCGCGCATAAAATTAACAACGCCCTGGGCCAGGCGTTGCTGGCGCGGCGAATGGGAAAGGAGCGCGTGATTGCAGAGACCGGTGCGGGCCAGCACGGCGTTGCGACGGCAACTGTCTGCGCATTGTTTGGATTACGATGCGTTATCTACATGGGCGCGGAAGATGTGCGCCGGCAAGCCCTGAATGTTTTTCGAATGCGATTGCTCGGTGCCGAAGTGAGAACCGTGAATGCGGGCACACGCACCTTGAAGGATGCAATCAACGAGGCGCTGCGGGATTGGGTGACGAACGTTCACGATACTTATTACCTGTTGGGCAGCGCGCTTGGACCGCATCCATATCCGCTGATGGTCCGCGATTTTCAAAGCGTGATTGGGCGCGAAGCACGCGAACAAATTTTGGCCGCAACAGGCAAGTTGCCGCGCGCGCTGGTTGCATGCGTCGGAGGCGGGTCGAATGCCATCGGCTTGTTCCATCCGTTTATCGCAGACGAACAGGTGCGATTCATCGGTGTAGAGGCTGGCGGTTGCGGTGATTCGTTAGGCGAACACGCTGCAAGGTTTCACAGCGGGAAAAAAAGCGGCGGCGGCCGCGTCGGCGTTCTTCAGGGCACGATGTCCTACGTGCTCCAGAACACAAACGGTCAGATCGCCACGACGCATTCCGTCTCGGCCGGTCTCGACTACTCGGCAATCGGACCCGAGCACGCTTTCCTTCACGACAGCGGGCGAGCCGAATATACGCAGGCGAGCGATGCAGAAGCCCTCGAAGGCCTTCGACTCTGCGCAAAACTGGAAGGCATCATTCCCGCCCTTGAAACGGCACATGCCATTGTGCCTGCGATTCGCCTCGCGCGCGAGCTGCCGCCAGACGATGCGATCATCGTGAATCTATCCGGGCGGGGCGACAAGGACGTTCAGCTCGTGGCAGAGTTAGAAGGTCAATGAGCCGAATTCGGGAAAAATTCGGTGAACTGAAGCGCTCAGGCCGCGGTGGCTTCATCCCGTTCATCACCGCAGGTGATCCTGATCTTGCAACTACTGAGCTGTTGCTGGTTGAGCTCGCGAATGCGGGAGCAGACATCATCGAGTTGGGCGTGCCGTTTAGTGATCCAGTCGCGGACGGGGAAGTGATTCAACGCGCGTCCGAACGGGCCCTGCGAAACGGCGTGACTGTGCAAGACGCGCTCACCTGCGCGAAGAACGTCAGGCGGCATATCGACGTACCGCTCGTTCTCTTCAGTTATTTCAATCCGCTTCTGCAATTCGGGGAAGAACGATTGACCGTCGCGGCTAATGAAGCTGGTATCGACGCTGTGCTCGTTACAGATTTAATTCCCGAAGAGGCAGCGTCGTGGATTCGAACCCTGCTTCGACACCGACTCGATCCAATCTTTCTAGTCGCGCCAACAACTTCGGACAAACGTCTAGCGCAAATTGCGCGGCAAGCGCGCGGATTCATCTATGCAGTTTCGCGCGCCGGCGTAACAGGCGCGCGTGATCAAATGACGCTCAATGCTGAAATTTTAGTCAACCGCGTCCGCGCCGTCAGCAATTTGCCCGTTGTAGTCGGATTCGGAATCTCGACTCCTGAACAAGTTCGCGCAGTGTGGCGGTTTGCAGACGCAGCTGTGGTCGGCAGCGCCATCGTGAACCAAGTCGAAAAGCTCAGAGATTCACCCGATTTGTTGAAGCACATCGGCGAGTTTGCGCGATCGCTCATCGCAAAGACGTGATCATTTCTTTTTGAAGACCGTGAGAATGCCCGCCAGAGCGAGTGCGATTACACCGGTGGCAATCCAAACGCGATGTTCACATAGCGCGGAGTCCCCGATAAACAATCGGGCACGGCATGGAAATGGATTCCATTACTCGCTATGCGTGGAACTTCATCGTCGCTGATGTACCGGTAGCCGTTGCCCGACGTCTCATCTAGCATTGAAACAGTTCGCTATTATGCAGTCGCGCAATGATTCGTTCCGATAACTCACACATCACTCAGCAGGTTCATCCACGGCTAGCGCTGATGGTGGGAGTGCAAGCGCGAGTGCTTTCGCGTAATCCGTTGGTTTGGCTAAACCTTGTTTGTCTGGACGCGCCACTGGTTGCGATATCGTGGCAGTGGATTTTCGGGCATACCTTACATCTCGTCGTCCCGATCGGACACCGGCTTGCACTATTTTTCACTGCATGGTTGATCTACCTCGCGGATCGGTTTGGCGATTCAATGTCGCTTCGATCGAGCCAGCCAAAATCACTTCGGCAAGAGTTTTGTCTGCGCTACGGCAACATTTGGCTGCGGGCGATTATCGCGGCGGGGATGATTGACGCGGTTGTTGTCTTTAAGAGTGTCGATTATGCCACGCTACTGCCGGGTGCGATTGTCGGCGGCATGACCGTCGCCTATATCGCAATCAATTACGCGGGCAATGAAGTTTGGCGGACGATCCCATTGAAGGAATTGGCGATTGGCTCGCTGTTTGCCGTCGGCACTCTTGTGGGCGTTACGTCTCATATTTTTGCGGTCCGATCGACAATAATTTCGGCGGCCATTTTGTTCGCGACTCTTTGCTGGTTGAATTGCGTCAGCATTGCGATTTGGGAAAGGAATCTGGATGGTATCCAGGGCAGGCATTCGATCGCCACGCTTTGGCGAAATGTGAATCTGCTGGTGCGCGTTGTCCTTCCGATTTTCCTGATCGGGTGCGCTTTTCTTGTCGCGTTGGACTTTCTGCTTTTGCCAATCGCGTTGTGTCTCGCGACGAGCGGGCTTCTGTTAGGCGCGCTGTATTTTGCACCAGTTTCGCGCGATGAACGCACCGCGCTTGCTGATCTTGTCCTTTTGACTCCGTTCGTGTTATTGCTTGTGCGAAGCTGGCTGTGAATTTCGATTTTGTTGCGCCGCATTATCACTGGCTCGAGACGATTGTTTTCGGACATAAGCTGCAACAGGCCCGGACACACTGGATCGACAGAATTCGCCGGCCTGAGCGCACACTGATTCTCGGTGAAGGCAACGGGCGTTTTCTTTGCGAACTCCTGCGCGTCCATCCGCGGCTCGAGGTCGATTGCGTTGATGCGAGCAACACCATGCTCCAACTGAGCCGCAGGCGCGTCCGCCGAACATGTCCGGAATCGTTTTCACATGTTCACTTTTTTTGTGAGGACATTCTGAAATGGTCGCCGCAAAAATCGTACGATCTTTTAGTGACTCATTTTTTTCTCGATTGCTTTCCACGGAACCAATTGAGTTCGATCGTCGAAAAATTGGCACACGCTGCAAGGCCCAACGCGGCTTGGTTGATCGCCGATTTTACCAAGCCGGGGACACGATTCGCGCGACCGTACAGCGAGTTTTTGCTTCGGCTGATGTACACCTTCTTTGGTACTGTCGCGGGAGTTGCCGCGAGGGAACTTGTCGATCCTTTTCCCTATTTGAAAGAAAACGGGTTCTCTCGCGCCTCACTGGACCTGTCGGACGCGGGCCTCGTGAGGTCGGATTTGTATTTGCTCGGTCACTGCGAAAAGAACAGCAGTTAGAAAGACCGGACACAAATCGAAAACGCCTGCAAACAGATCGCGTATCCTCTGGAACTGCTAGGGGCTCTTAACTTTTCTCGCTGCCAAAAATATCACCGCGCCGAGCAATCCCCAGGAAGCTTGGATAAGAAAACCAAGTGATGCACTAACAGCTGCGATTCCTGGCGGAACATGCGCGAGGTTCCCGAGAAGTTCCTGAAACAGCGTCTCGCGCACACCAACTCCGCCAAATGAAATCGGTAACGCCGTGACTGTATTTACGAGGGGCATGATTGAGACAATATCGGTTACGCTAAGACTAGCGCTGCGCGTTCCGTGAAGTGATTCCGCGGCACAGTAGAAGCTCAGGTAATAGATAAGGTGCGCAACAACGGTGATCCCGAATGCGACGCTCATGATCCCTAAATGCGCGCCGTAAAGCTGGAGCGCTTTACCGGACTCCGCGATCGCAGACCGAAACGGCATTCGTTTCGGAAGCTTGCGCAGCAAACCGAAATGAACAGCGCCGAACAACAACAGAACGCTAACAAATGCAACACCGAGCAAAGTCAGCACAAGATAGACGATGTGAAGCGTCGGGACCGAACGGCTCAACCAACGAAACCGCACGGCAATACTCGACCCGGCCAGAAACAAGACCGACAACATGCCGAGGATGCGATCAATGGCGACCGAGAGTGTGGCGCGCGTTTTCTGGCGCGGCGCGCATTTGAAAACAAAATAAAGACGCATGGCATCGCCGCCGACGAGGCCTGGCAAAAACATGTTAAAGAACAGGCCGATCATGACGATCGCGAAAGTGCGCAGCCAGTGCAGCGTGATTCCCTGAATGCGCAACAACATTTGCCACCGCACGGTCGCAAGCACTTCGACCGCGCTATAAGAGAGCCACCCGATTATTATCCAAGTTCGATCGGCGTGCCGCAGAGCATCCGCGATCTGTGCTCGCTTTTGGTGGTCGTGAAATACATACCAAAGTCCAGCCCCAGTCACCAGCAACTGAAGCAACACGATGCCGGCGCGTTTCATATCAGGATTTCACCTTGTGTCATGTTGAGCAAAGCGAAACATTGCTGACTCTTTTCGAAAAACTCATGGGACACTGATCAGAGAATCTTCGCTTCGCTCAGAATGACAACAGCGCATTTTCAACATGTCGATTGAGTACGACGCTGTTGTAGTTGGTTCGGGACCCAACGGGCTGGCGGCTGCAATCACACTGGCCCGCGCTGGATGTTCCGTGCTCGTTTACGAGTCGAACGCCACAATTGGCGGAGGCGCGCGCTCGGCCGAATTAACTCTGCCGGGATTTTTGCATGACGTTTGTTCGGCAGTTCACCCGCTTGCAGCAGGTTCGCCGTTTTTCAAAACGCTGCCGCTGGAGCGCTTCGGTCTTGAATGGATCCAGCCGCAAATTCCCTTAGCGCATCCGCTCGATGGCGGCGCTGCCGCTTGTCTCTGCGAAGATGTCGATATTACGGCAGAACAATTGGACGACGATTCAGGCGCGTATCGGCGGCTGATGAAACCGCTGGCGCGGAACTGGGAAAATTTGTCGGTTGAGTTTCTGCAGCCAGTGTTGCATTGGCCGCAGCATCCGTTAAGGCTTGCGCACTTCGGGATCCTGGCGCTTTGCCCGGCAACGTTGCTGGCGAAATCTTTCTTCAAACGCGAACGAGCGCGCGCGCTTTTCGCCGGGGTCGCCGCGCATTCGTTTCTTCCACTGGAGGCGCCGGTCTCGTCAGCATTCGCGTTGGTACTCGGGCTTGCGGGACACGCCGTGGGCTGGCCAATTCCGCGCGGCGGCTCACAGCAAATTTCGAACGCACTTGCCGATTATCTGCGTGAGCTCGGCGGGAAAATCGAAGTGAATCATCGAATCGAAGATCTTCGCGACCTGCCGAAATCGCGCGCGATTCTTCTCGATGTTTCGGTCTGGGAATTTTTGCGAATCGCCGGTGAACAAATGCCATCGCGCTATCGCCGCAGACTTGAATCATTTCGACACGCACCTGGAATTTTCAAAATCGACTATGCACTGAGCGAGGCGATTCCGTGGAAAGCGGAAGCCTGCCGTCGCGCAGGAACAATTCATGTTGGCGGCACAATCGATGAAATTGCTGCGGCGGAACGCGAAGTTGCGGCGCGGAAAAATTCCCGAGCGCCCGTTTGTGCTGGTCGCGCAACAAAGTTTGTTCGATGAAACGCGCGCGCCGCGGGGTCAGCATACGCTCTGGGGATACTGTCATGTTCCGTACAACTGCGGCGCGGACATGTCGGATCACATCGAATCCCAGATCGAGCGATTCGCGCCTGGCTTTCGCGATTGTGTTCTGGCCCGACACAAGACGAGTGCCGCTGATATTGGGCGATCGAATCCAAATCTAGCAGGCGGCGACATCAACGGCGGGGCAGCGAATCTTATACAGTTGGTTGCCCGCCCAATTTTTAGTCCAACTCCTTATCGTACGCCGTTGCCTGGTGTTTACTTATGTTCAGCTTCCACGCCTCCAGGCGGCGGTGTCCACGGCATGTGCGGTTATCACGCGGCGCGCAGTGCGTTGCACGAGATTTTCGGGAAACGCTAGAGTTCATCTCATAAATGTCGCTGTCCTGTTGAGCGAAGCGAAACATCTCTGTCTATTTCCGTTCGTGGATCGGTCCAGATTTGAACCGAGATTCTTCGCTTCGCTCAGAATGACATTATGAGATACGGCCGCCGGACGTTTGAAACCCGTCTATAGATTGATGGGAGACCCGCGAAACGTTGCGCACGCTAAGAAAGTCACGCAAGAGAAGCAGCATAAAGCCAAGGCTGCTCAAAAGAGTGCTGCGCCCCGGCCAGCCAGGAAAGGGCAAACCGAGGAGACGAAATCGTCTGCAACTGAGGAAAGCGCCGCACCAAAGCAGGAGGCTGAAAAGCCGCCTCAACCATCAGGCTCCGCAGAATTGGAGAAATCGCATGCGGTTCTTTCCAAGCTTAAGGAGTTGGAGTTTCATTCGCGTGCCAACATCGAAAAGCTCGCCGAGTTGAGTCTAACAATTGAGGAAGAGCTCAAGCAAAAGTCGTTTGCGGAGGCGATTGGTGCCGTCTATTCGGCGCAGGACGCTTTTCAATCCAAGATCGTAAAGTTGATTGAAGATTACGAAACGGAGTGCACTCGACTGTCCGGCTCTGCGTGACATCCCGGCGCTAATTCAATTTTTTTGCGGTTTTCCCCGCGCCAATGAGCAGTCAGTTTCGAACAATATTGAAGGGCAATAGTCAAAATTTAGAATATGAAAACGAGAAAAGTATTCACAATAGCAGCGGTAAGCGTCGGTCTCGCGTTCGGCGTGACTACACAAGCGAACGAAAAACACCAGGGACAACCCGTCAAAAGTTCTGATGTCCCTGCTGCAGTGCAATCGGCAGCCCAGGCGCAGGCCCAAGGCGGAACAATTGTTCGTTGGGAAAAGGAAGGCGCCAATTATGGAGCGATCATTGACAAGAACGGCAGGCAGATTGGCCTCGAGATGGATGCGAACGGCAAAGTGATAAGCAAGCACAACGAATCCACAGGGTACTAAAAAAGGCGCGAAATCCTGTGATTGGCAGAGCGCATTGTCCTCAACGCGATGGTGGGTGAAACGCGGCGAAGTCGAATTATTTTTTAGCGTCGGCTTCGCCGTGTTGGGATTTTCGCGGCTAACGACTTTAGAAGTGTTGCAGCCATCGCCCTGTGGCCGGTCCGCCTTTCCTTGATACGAGCGGAAACAGCCCACTGGGCCGTGGCTAGAGTTTACGTGAGAGCGCGCACGGTCGAGTAAATTACTCCGCCCAGCATTGCTCCTACTGCCACCAGAGCAACGTCGCGCTTCAAAAACGCGATTAGGAGGAATGCGACTACGGAGATCGCGGCACTCGGCCAGTCAACGAGCGCTTCGGGAATCAGATCGAGCGACACGACTGCGATAATACCAACGACTGCGGCACTCACGCCGGCGAGGAACGCCTGCAGTGCGTGGTTATCGCGAACTTTTTCGATGTAATGCGCGCCGACGAGCACGAATAGAAAAGACGGCAAAAACACAAAAAGAGTGGCGACCGCCGCGCCAGGAATTCCGCCTGCGACATAACCCACAAAAGTTGTGAACAACATGAAGGGCCCGGGCGTTGCTACACTAAGGGCTACGCCATCGAGCAACTGTCCGTCGGACAACCAGTGGTATTGCGCGACCGCGCCGCGCTGCACGAAAACGAGCGAAGCGTACGCGCCGCCGAAGCTCAGCAATCCTGTTTTGAAAAAGAGCCAGGCAATGTGGAACGAGCGGGAGTCGCTGAACGGAATCAGCGCACCAATTCCAACAAGCATCACCGGCAAAGTCGGCGCCGTTTTTTTGAGCAGCGCTGAGCCACATTCAAAGATCAGGTTCAATAACCCGGCGATCAGAAGAATCAGGAGGAAATTGATTCCCGCGAAGCGCATTCCGAGAAATGCCGCAACCAGCAGAATCGCGAGGAACACGTTTCTAATGGAAGCCCGCCCGAGTTTAATAATCCCCGCGCCGATGATTCCGAGAACAGCCGGCTTGAGCACGTAAAGAGCGTCCGTTACCTGATGAAGCTTGCCATAGTGAACATACAGCCAGCTCAGAACGATCATCACGATTGCGCCGGGCACAATAAAGGTGACACCGGCTAACACGCCGCCCCATACCTTGCGTTTCAGGTAACCAACGTAGATCGCCAACTGCAGCGCCTCCGGGCCGGGAAGCATGTGGCAGAACGCCATGATTTTAATGAAGCGATCTTTGGAGAGCCATCGGCGCTTCTCCACCATGTGATTGAACATCATGGTGATCTGCGCAACGGGCCCGCCGATGTTGACGAAGCCAAGGAAGAGGAAATAGAGAAACACTTCACGCCACGACGGCATTTGATCGTCTGTGGGCGCGTTCTCTTGATTCTTCACGGATCAACTCAAGGCAGCTGTGCGGCTGCCACCTTTGGTCATCGATCTTCGCTTGGTTTCGAGTTATTGTCTCGAAAACAAGAATCGTGGCTGGCATCGCATTACGTTCCGCTCATCGAAGAAAGCGAGCCAATGGGGAATACAAACTATGAAACCGACGGTAATTGCTGCTGCAATTTTCACCGCGTTAATTGATCTCGTTTCTGCTGCGAGCCTGGACACGGCGCGAATCGATCAGCTCACGGGGCTCAAGGGAAAAATAAACGAGAAGGAGGGCGTCTACAAAGTCACCTTTCCTCGCAACGACGTGAAGGTGGCCGTGGACGGATGGACGATGCCGCCGTTCATGGGCCTGGGAACGTGGGCCGCATTCACCCCGACAAAGGATGGAGCAATGGTGATGGGTGACACCGTTCTGTTTGAAGACGAAGTCAACGCGACAATGTCTGCTGCGCTCGACAATGGTCTTAACGTCACTGCGCTTCACAACCATTTCTTCTTCGATCATCCCAAGGTCTATTTCATGCACATCGAAGGAGAAGGCGCAGCTGATAAACTTGCCGCCGCGGTAAGAAAAGTTTACGACGCTGCGAAACAAATTCGCGCGGCAAGTCCGAATCCCAAAGACTCGTTAGGCGCAGCGCCGTTGCCGGAAAAAAGTTCAATTACTGCTGCGCCTCTCAACGAAATCTTTGGAGCACAGGGAGAATCGAAAGACGGAATGGTCAAGTTCACGTTCGGCAGACCTGCAACAATGCACGGCACGAACATCGGCAAGGACATGGGCGTAAACACATGGGCAGCGTTCGCGGGCAGCGACGACAACGCCATTGTCGATGGAGATTTCGCAGTGACGGAAGCCGAATTGCAACCGGACTTGAAGTCGCTGCGCAAGGACAAGATCAACATTGTCGCGATTCACCAACACATGACCCACGAGGAGCCGCGTATCATGTTTTTCCATTACTGGGGACGCGGACTCGCTAAAGACTTAGCTCAGGCAATCAAAGGCGCTTTTTTGGTTGCAGGTCTGCAAGAAGTCGCATCACCGATCCCCAATTGAAGCTAACGTTCAGCTCGAGGGCAGTTTGCAGGGTCGCACTGCTTTGTTGCTATGCAGCGGCCACAAGCGATGCCCAATCCGCGCCGCTCAAACTCAGACAAACGATTCCATTGTCGGGTGTCGAAGGACGGATCGACCATTTCGCGTTCTGATCCTATCGGCGAGAGATTGTTCGTTTGTGCGCTCGGCAATAACACCGTCGAAGTGCTCGATTTGCGTAAGGGCGAGCGAGTCCACTCGATTACCGGTCTCGGTGCACCGCAGGGAATCGGATATGCCTCGGAATTGAATCGTTTGTTTGTTGCCAATGACAAAGGTGGAGTTTGCAAGATCTACGACGGAAAATCATTCCAGCCTGTTGGGGAACTGCGTTTTGAAGATGACGCCGACAATGTTCGTTACGATGAAACGAGCCAAAAAATTTATGTTGGATTTGGCAGCGGAGGCATCGCTGTTGTTAATGCATCCGACGGAAAACAGGTCGGCTCCATTAAACTCAGCGCACATCCCGAAGCTTTTGAGTTGGAGAAAAAGGGAAGCCGAATTTTCGTCAATGTTCCCAACTCGCGTCACGTCGCAGTAGTCGATCGCGATAAAGGCAAGGTAGTCGCGAAATGGAAAACAGATCTGGCCTTCGCGAATTTCCCCATGGCACTTGATGAAGCGGATCATCGATTATTTGTCGGCTGCCGCCTTCCGTCCAGGCTGGTCGTGCTCAATACCGATTCGGGCGATGTTATTGCAAAGACCGATATCTCCGGCGATTGCGACGATCTCTTCTACGATACGAAGCGCCACCGTGTATATGCGATCTGCGGTGCGGGAAAAATCGACGTCATCGACCAAATCGATCCAAATACCTATAGAGTCTCAACCACGATCGGTACAGCGGATGGCGCTCGTACCGGACTTTTTGTTTCGGAACTCGACCTCTTATTCGTAGCTGTCCCGCATCGGGGCTCACAACAAGCGGAAGTTCGCTGTTATCAAATCGAATGATTCGCAGCTCTAGCTGCTAAATACCGATTGTTCACTCAAAAAGTATCAAAGCCGTTCTGGCACTAGAGCTCGTTAAGGAGGAAGCTAAGTAATGCGTTCAATTTCTCGATGCATAGCGGGCTGTTATCTTAGCCTGATTTGCGCGACGGCGCTCTGCAACGAACCCTACCACTTCGTAAAAGAGATACCGATTGGAGGCGAAGGTGGCTGGGACATTTTGACGATCGATTCGGCCGCGAGCCGTCTCTACCTTTCGCATGCGACGAAGGTTGTCGTTGTCGATTTGAATACAAACAGCGCGACGGGCGAAATCGCTGACACGCCTGGCGTCCATGCATTCGTGGCCGTACCCGAAGTGCAGCGCGGTTTTTCGTCGAATGGCAAGGAATCGAAATCGAGCGTTGTTGATCTCACAACGTTGAAAACGACTTCGAAAATTGATACCGGCTCAAATCCAGACGCAGTCGTTTACGAGCCTCGCCATGGTGAGGTCTACGTTTTCAATCATACTGGAAATTCGGTCACCGTTATTGACGCGAAAACTGCTAGCGTTTCAGCGACGATTCCGCTTGGAGGAACTCCAGAATTCGCTGCGGTGGATCAAGCAGCAGGGCGCGTTTACTGCAACATCGAAGACAAGAGCGAAGTCGCGGTGATCGACGCGGACAAACATCAGGTCGTCGCGCGCTGGTCGCTTTCGCCGGGCGAAGGACCAAGTGGAATCGCTTTGGATGCGGCGCATCATCGTTTGTTCTCGGGGTGCCACAACAAAATGATGGTGATGCTCGATACGGAAAACGGAAAGGTGGTGGGCAGTGTGCCGATTGGCTCCGGCGTCGACGGCTGTGCCTTCGATGACGCAACGCAGCTCGCGTTCGCGTCTTGCGGAGACGGCACGACGACAATCGCGAGAGAAGAAACGCCAGACAAATTGACTGTCCGTTCAAACTTTGAAAACCGAACGCGGCGCGCGGACGATGGCGCTCGACCCAAAAACGCATCGGATATATTTGCCGACCGCACAGTTTCAACCGCCACCGTCACCATCTCCCGGCGCGTCGCCAGGGACGACCGAGCGTCGTGCCCAACACCCTCAAGCTGCTCGTTTACGGTCCAACTGAATCCGTGAAACATTAGAATGTGCGACGATTAACAATTGCGATGTTGGTCGCAGCTGTGGCGCGAATCGCGTTTGGCCAGGGCGGACCGCCGATGATCACCGACGATCCAGGGACGCCTGGAAACGGCAAATGGGAAAACAATCTGGCGATCATATTCGGACATCGCCCGGATGAGACCTCAATCGACCTGCCAGAGATCGATCTCAATTACGGTGTCGGCGACCATATTCAGCTCACATTGCAAACTGCGCCGGTACTTCTTAAGCGGAGCGGCCACGGGTTAATCGGCGGACCGGGCAGTATTGAAGCCGCGGTGAAATGGCGCTTTCTCGATGAAGCAACCAGCGGCTTCGACATGTCGATGTTTCCGCGCGTAATTTTCAATGTTGCGCAGTCATCAGTGCGCCGCGGCCTCGCGGAAGACGGCACACGTTTTCAAATTCCATTTCAGATCGCGAAGACCTTCGGCCGCTGGCATGCGGACGTGGAGGTCGGTCCGCGAGCGAGCACTGTTGGTCGAAGCGAATGGTTGGATGGAATTGTCTGCGGGTTTGACCTTACTAAACAAACAATGCTGATGGCGGAACTGCATGACGAATCGCGAATGAATTTCAGTCGCGACGTGCTCACGCTGAATTTCGGTTTGCGGCATGAGTTTACTGAAAACTACATACTGATTGTGTCGATGGGACACGAGCTTCGCTCACCTGAGCCGACCGCGCTTATCGGCTATTTCGGTATGCAGTTTGTTTACTGAACGACATCAATGCGCTTTTGAAGCGGGCTTTTGCGGGATGATTAGGATCAATGCGACGATCACCACAAGGAGCGCGAGCGACGCGGTGTAACGGCTGAGAGCCAGGCCGCCTGCCGCGATCGGCTTGTCGAGAAAATCGCCAAGAGTCGCTCCGAGCGGGCGAGTTAAGATGAATGCAGCCCAAAACAAAATGACCCGCGAAAATCCCGTGAGGTAGTAAAGAAGAGCGGTCAGCAAAAGTAATCCGCCGAAAATGGCAGCAGCGCCGAGATAGCCCATTTCATTTGTGTCGGCCACCCAATCGCCAAGCGCCGTCCCCAATGTCTGGGAGAACATGATTGTCACCCAATAGAAGATCTCGACCTTCGGCTTACTCACTGTTTCGACGGATATGCTCCCGGTCGACCAGCGCCAGATCAGAAGCGACGCAATTACACAAATGAGCAGGATGGTTGAACCGCCGGTGTACCCGATTCCGAGCGATCTCGTGCAATAATCGGCCAACGTGGTGCCGACGGTCGTTGTTGCCACGATCGTCAACCAGTAGAGGAAGGGGTGAAATTTCTTCGCTTTGATCTGCACCAGGACTGCGACAACAAAAATAACACCGAAGATTGCGGTGCCGATAAGGTAGCCGGTGCCCGCGGTGCCGATAAGATAGCCGGTGCCCTTGGATTCGGCAGTAGTTTCGCCAAGCCACGACATCGTTACGGCGTCGCCACCGGTTTCCCCGAGCGTTGTTGCGAGGATCTTAATGATCCAGAACGCAAGCGTGATCAGAGGAACTTTGCTGACAACATTGTTTAGGTTTGAATCATGCGTGTGCATTGGTTTGCGTTGGATCAGCTGCGAATCGCGATGATTCTCTCGATGCGCCACGAATTTGGAAGCCCGTAATCAATAATCGTCGCTGGTCTGTGAAAGGGCCCTCCAGACGACTGCTAGCACGGTCAGGAGTGTTGAATGACGGCTGCGTTCCGCGAATAACTGAACGTATTTAGCTGGGCCAGTCAAAGTTCTCATGAAGCCGATTGCGGGATCGGTTATTGCTTTGGCACTCGCCACGAGCTGGACACCCTTCAATTTATGGGCACAGCAAAGTGAAACGGACATGTTTGAGCAAGCGCACGTCACGAAGCATCAGGCTAAAAAGATTGCACTGACCAGAGTTAGGCATGGCGCGATCAAGTGCGTTGCGCTTCAAAAAGAGAGCGGAGTGCTGATCTGGTCAGTCGATATTACGCAGCCGCCACAGAAAAACCTTACCGACGTTTGGGTAGATGCGACAACAGGCAAGATCATCGCAGTTGAGATAGAGACGCCCATTACCGAGAAGAAGGAAGTCGCAGAACAAAGGGCCAAAAAATGGCTCTCACATCATAGCCCTTATTGAAACGATGCGCGGAATTCCGCGCTAGCCCCCGAGTTTGTCAGCTTCGGAAAATAACAGCGCAGCAAACAAAGTAATGATCGCAAATGCAATCCCGACTATTCGCAGCCACGACGGTGCATCGCGGAGAGGATGTTTCGTTCAATTCGATCATGAAAAAATGCAATCTTGCCGATCCCGCGCTCGTGTTGCTAGGCGAGATTGTACGCGCGGGTAATTCGCATCGCGCCAATTTGCATCCGGCTGAAGAAGATCTGGGTTCGGTTGTTGGCGGCTGATCACGAAATTCTCGAACGCGAATTTTTCGTTTACGATGCGCTCTACCCAAAATGCCAAACCCTCGTCAGCCGCGGTTTAGTCGCCGAAGTAAGCTAGCTGCTTTCTTCGGGCTCAAACGCAATCTCGTCATCCTGCTCATCGCTATTTTTGTCATTGGTGCGGGCGAAGAGCTTTGGATGCGTTTTGTGCCGAAGTATCTGCAAGCGCTCGGCGCAACAGTTTTGGTCATCGGTCTTTATGATGCGTTGCGCACTTTGCTTGGCGCTGTTTACGCCTATCCCGGTGGAATAATCGTAGATCATTGGGGACATCGCCGCGCATTCATCATTTTCAATGTGGTCTCAATCGTCGGCTACTCGCTCGTCTTGCTGATTCCAAACTGGGCCGGGGTGATCGTGGGAATGTTTTTCTTTCTTTCGTGGAGCTGTTTTTCGCTGCCTGCCGCGTTTTCGCTTGTAGGCGCTGCGCTGGAAGCACACCGCCATTCCATGGGGATAGGTGTTCAATCAGTAATCAAGCGACTGCCGATCATGGTCGCGCCTATCTTGGGCGGAATATTGATCGACCACTTCGGAATCATACCCGGCGTGCGAATTGCGCTCATCGCCTCGATTTTTCTCTCTGCTCTCACGATTCTTGTCCAACGCCAATTCCGCGAAGACTCCGTTGATGAATCGCGAGTCGCCGCGGTTGCAGCGCCGGCGGCGGAGCGCTGGGGTCTCTGGCGGAGCTTGCGTCAGTTCAATCCGCCGATGAGACGTTTGTTGTTAAGCGACATTTTGATTCGCTTTTGCGAACGAGTTCCCTACGCGTGGATCGTAATTTTTGCGATGGACTATATAGGCATGAGCGCTCAGCAAGTGGGGATTCTCACGACAATAGAAATGCTCGCAGCCGCATTGTGTATCATTCCCGCCTCGCATTACGCCGATCGATATGGGCGCGAGCCCTTCGTGATTGTGACCTTTGTCATGTTCACGCTTTTTCCGATCAGCTTGTTAATGTCGCGCAGTTTTTCCGCCCTGGTCATCGCGTTTACGATTCGCGGGTTGAAAGAATTCGGCGATACGTCCCGTAAAGCGCTAATCATTGGCTACTCTGATCCTGAGCGCCGCGGACAAATGATTGGGGCGTACTATCTGGTCCGCGATCTGGTCGTCAGCACCGGTGCAATCCTTGGCGCATATCTGTGGAAACTTGGACCAGCACTGAATTTTCTCGGAGCAGCAGCGCTTGGAGTGGCGGGAACAATTTTCTATATCAGAACGACTCGGCGAAACCGACAATCACAACCTTGAGCGATTTGAAAAACGAGTTGGAGATGCGACGAACTCGCTGGAAGTAGCGACATGTTAATCTCAAAACTTGGCGAATGCCTTCGAATCGGCAGAAACCAAACAAAATTTTGAGATTTCTCGGCTTCGCTCGGAATGACATAGTAGCTGGATGGCGATTTTGCTTTTTCGAATTGCAGCTGCGCTTTGTTTCCTGGCGGTCGCATTGGGAGCATTTGGAGCGCATTCTTTGCGATCGACTCTTGAAGGGCGGGGGATGGTCGATGTCTGGAACAAGGCAGTGTTTTACCAGTTCGTACATGCGATTGCGCTCCTCGTGCTTGCGCTCCACGGGACGATCAACCGCGGCGCGTGCCTGCTGCTGCTCATGGGAATTTTTCTGTTTAGCGGGAGCTTGTATCTGCTTGCGCTAACAAATCAGCATTGGCTGGGTGCAGTTACTCCGTTAGGCGGTTTATGTTTCCTCGCCGGTTGGGCGTGGCTGGTTATTGCACCGCCCAGGTAGAACATGTCGACAACCGGGTGGTCGGCAGTCGTCTACGTATCCGCAGTGGCTCATGGCGCAGGAGCCAGTTCGCCTTTTAAACGTTACGCAGAAAAACTATTCCGCAGGCCTTCTTCTGGTATAATGGCCGCTTGATGTTTGAGGCGGTTTCTGAAGCGGAGCGCGACGCCATCACGGTAGTCGTATTTATCGTGACGTTTTTTGTCGCGCTTGGAATTGGGCGATTCCTAAAGCGTCGTGCCGGTGTTCAACTCGGCCTCTTCTTTCGTCTTTTCTGTTTAATCATCGCCTTCTACGCCGCGATCGCCGTTTACGGAGTTAACGCACCATGGCGCTATCATGTTGGTGCAGCAGCAATTTTGTTGAGCACTGCACTGATTGTCGCTCTGGTAAATCGCTACGTTTGGGACTTTTATTTCGAAAACAAACGTCAAACAACGATTCCGCATTTTCTTCGTGAGGTTGTCGCCGGAATAATTTTCCTTGTTGTACTGCTCCTTGTCCTGAGCTACGGCTATCACGCCGAAGCACAATTGAAAGGACTGCTGGCGGGCTCCGGCGTCATTGCAATTGTCGTCGGTTTCGCCGGGCAGAATCTGTTCGCCGGAATTATCGGCGGCATAGCGATTCACATTAACCGCCCCTTCAAACTCGGTGATTGGTTGAAAGTGGGCGACACCTACGGCGAAGTCCGTGAGATCAACTGGCGTTCCACACGGATTTGCACGAACGACGATATTTATCTCGACATCCCTAACAACGAGATGGTCAGCCACCAAATCGTTAATCTGCACTATCCGACCGAGGTCCACGCCATGCGCATCCGCGTCGGCATCGACTATACTGTGCCGCCCAACCGCGTGAAAGACGCGCTCGGACGCGCCGCGCAGAGGGCCAAAAACGTTCTTCCAAATCCCCCTGTGAGGGTATTCCTGGTCGACTTCTCCGATTACGCCATGACTTACGAGATCAAATTTTACATGGGCAATCACTCCCGGATCAACGAGACCAACGATTCTGTGCGCAGTAATGTCTGGTACGAGTTGAAACGCCAGGGCATCACCATTCCTTTCCCGATTCGTACATTGCACGTTGAACGGAAAAAAGGGCCACCCCTTCAGGAGGACCAGGTCGAGGCATTTTCTATTCTGCGCGGAGAACGGCTGTTTCACTGTCTTTCCGAAGATCAACTCAATCAGATGGTCAACCAGGCGCGCCTGAAGCTTTTCGGTCGTGGCGAACCGGTGATCGAGGAAGGCGCGGCGGGCGAGTCAATGTTTGTGATGCTGCGCGGGGCAGCGAACGTTTTCGTGTCGAAAAATGGATCGAAGATTCAAGTCGCAACTTTGGGGGCTGGCGATTGTTTCGGCGAAATGTCGCTGCTCACCGGCGAACCGCGCAGCGCCACTGTTCGCGCAGACGGCGATTGTTACGTCATGGAAATCGGAAAACCGGTGATGGCCGAACTGCTGGGTGGTGCCCCAAACTGCCTGGAGCAACTGAGTCAATTGCTTGCCCAGCGAAAAATGGAAACCGAAGGGATCCTGAAAGAAGCTACAAGCGCGGATGAGCATGCATTAACAGAACGCCAATACACGGCCAACTTCCTGCACCGCCTCCGGACGTTTTTTGAACTGTGACATTTCGCTTTGTAGTATAATTCATCTTACAAAATCCGGCTGTCATGTTGAGGTTTGCCCAACATTGTAGGGACGTGATTTTTCGTGCGCGAAGCCACAAATCGTTGGCGTGTTCGAATGTAGGGTCGACCGATGCGCCGACCGGACAACGAATGCGGCGTCCCGACCGATGAGATTCTTAGCTTCGCTCAGAATGACATAATGATGGCGCAATTGCATCTGGACGAGGCATGAAATCCGATTATAGGGCTTTCGGGGATTTGGAAAAGATGAGCGAGGATCGATCGAGGGCAGAATAAATTCGGACAAGAGTTTGCGCATCCTCGTCGTAGAGGATCACAGCGACACACTCCAGGCGTTATCCCAGCTTCTGAATCATTTCGGCCATGACATTTCCACGGCTGATAATGCCCGCAGCGCACTGGACATGATCAAGGCCAAAGAGTTCGACGTGGTGCTGTGTGATATCGCGTTGCCAGACGGGAATGGCTACGATGTGGTTGTGGAAGCGAAACGAAAAGGAGCGGTGAAAGCCGTGGCGATATCTGGCTTTGGCGCGCGTGACGATATCGAGCGCGGCACAAAAGGCGGGATTCGATTTTTATCTGGCGAAGCCGGTGGATTTTCACGAATTGCGCACCGTTCTCGGCCAGATCGCAGCCTGATCCTGCGTTCCGGGATTTTGTTGTAAACACTGCCTCGCGTTGACTTTGTCCAATTGACACAATATATTGTGTCAATTGAATCAGGCCACATACCATTATGAAAACGGCAACTGTCGATAAAAATGCGGTAGGTGGAGCAGTCAACGCATCCAACTGAACTCATTCAAAGAATTCAAAAAGGCCTGCGCTTTTCTGAGCTGAAGACTTTGCAAGACACCCTCGACCTTCCCTTTGAGAAGCTCGCGGCGAAACTTTGCATTTCACGTTCCACCCTGCAGCGGCGCAAAACCGCGGGGCGCCTCTCTCCGGATGAATCGGACAAAGTTGTCCGTTTCTCGCGGTTGCTCAGAGACGCAACAACAGTTTTCGGTGATGCTGAAAAAGCGCGAGCATGGCTGAAACATCCACAAGTCGGTCTCGGCGGCGCAGTCCCGCTCGACTATGCCAGCACTGAGACAGGTGCACGCGAGGTCGAAGACTTGTTAGGGCGCATCAAATACAGTGTTTATACCTGATGCCGTCTGCGTGGCGAATTGTTCGCGCGGCACACGTTAACAGCGCATTTACCGGCGAAGGCGCTCGCGTCTATGGCGGCCGATGGAACTCGCGCGGCACTCCGGTAATTTACGTCAGTGAACACGAATCGCTCGCGGCATTGGAATTGTTTGTCCATCTGACGCCACTCTCACCGGACGATCTATACCGTTCGTTTCGACTCGAGTGGGAGGACAAGCTCACAGAATATTTTGCCGTGAAAAATCTGCCAGCGCATTGGAATGCGGAACCGCCGACGATTCAAACCATGCAAATCGGCGACGATTGGGTTCATGCGGGAAAGTCCGTGGCCCTCGCAGTGCCCAGCGTGTTAACCGCGAGTGAGATGAATTTCTTGTTAAATCCCAGGCATCCCGATTTCAAAAAAATCAAGATCAGCCAGCCGGTCGACTATCGGTTCGATTCCCGTTTGTTGAATCGCTGACGGTTTGGTTGGTAGGGCGCGACCGTCGGGCGCGCCGCGAAATCGACGGTTCAGTTGGTAGGGCGCGACCGCCGGGCGCGCCGCGAAACAGCGGCCGTGACGCAGACAATCCTGTCTGCTTGTTTTGAACGCGCAACCGTGAGCAGCCAAGATTGCCTGCTTCACATCGGCGGCCCTTGAAAATAGGACAAAACAAAACGACTCGCATCGAAAAGCCTGTATCCGATGATCATCGCCCAAAGATTTCGCCCCGTGTGCCGGTGATCGCGATGCCGAGCGGATTTTGGCGGCTAAGTAGAATGTGTTTGGGACGAGAGCAACTCTCCAACTTCGATCCTCGCCCATTTGGCGAAGCCTTGGATGAAGAGCTTCGTATTGCCAGAGTGCAATTTGAAACCCGGGATCAAACACCGGTGGGCGCGGTTCGTTTTACCCAGCGCTCGGCGTTTACGACGGCGACGCGCGATCTCAGCAAAACGCCGATTGTAGGCTCGCATGAAACGAAAGATGCGGCCGACCCCCACACTGGAAAATGGCGGAACCAACAGCGCATTCTCGCCGGCTTTATACAACCGGGATGCTACGCCCAAATAATAAAGACAAAGATCGAAGATCAGAGCAGTGCTCATCAGATCAAATTCGCCCATGTATTCGTACTTATCTTTGTAAACGGCTTCAAACCAACAGCGATGAGAAGTCGAGAAATCGTGATTGTGCCGTTCAACTAACTCGCTCATCGGTTCGCCTCTTCGTTGCGCGCCGATCAGCGCAGCGGCACGTGATGTTGTGAACGAAATCCAATCCATACCCGGGCTGTAAAATGGATCCATGAACGCGGCCGCGTCACCGACGAGAACAAAGCCGTCTCCGGCGAAGGTCGTACTGTAATACGCGAGATTTTTTCGCCAGTGCACATCGTTCTCATCGAACTCCGCGTCGACCAGAATCTCGCGCGCGACCGGATGTTTCATCAAAAAAGCTTTCAATCGGTCGCCAATGCCGCCGCCGTCCTGCGGCCACTTGACCAGTCGTTGATCGAGAACAACGCCGACACTGACGTCGCCGCCTTTGAGTGGGATCCACCAGCTCCACCAGCCATCACCAATGACATGATTAGTGGCGGTGTTGCGCGTGGCATAAACGGCTCGCGACCATTGCGGATATTTCTCGGCCAACTCGCGGCTGTCCCAATCTTTGACGCCTTTCCATCTCGACCACGCCGCTGCAGTCGGGTGCTCGGTGTTAGATTTCCACCAACCTTCCTTCCGTGCGAGGATCGCAGCCACGCCCGATGCATCGACAATCCAGCGTGAACGAACAGTCCTCGTCTCATCGCCATCGCGATACGTAACGGTTTGCTCTTTTCCGGCGCAAAGTTGCGCATCCGCTATCGTTGCCGGACGGACAACATGCGCGCCGGCAACGGCAGCCCGGCGCAGTACCTCTTCATCAAACGTCGCGCGGTCCAGTTGATATGACGGTACACGGTACTTGATAAAGTGGACCGAGCTCGCTTGCTTCGGCCACCGTTTTTACTTCATCGTTTGTGAACCAAAAGCGCAGTCCCTGTTTCGCGAGGTGCGATTCGTTGAGGTACTGCGTCAACCCCAGAACCCGGCCCATGAAATATGCACTGACCTCGACGGTTGCTTCACCGACGCGTCGCGAAAGTTTTGTCGATTTTTCCAGGATCAAAATGCGAATTCCCGGATTTTGCCGCAGCAACAGTGTCGCGGTTGCTCCGCCGGAGAGCGCGCCTCCCATGATTACGACGTCATAAAAGTCGGCGTCATCGGATTGACGATGGATTGATTTGGCTTTCCATGTTACGAACAGATTTTTTTATTCCGTCCTTACTGCGTCAAGTGAGCGAATGATTAACAGCGAATCACGCTCCAGTCTTTGGAGCGGGATCGGTCGGGTACCCCGCATCTGGATCGCGCCGGAAGTTCAAGCGCGTTAAGGTCGAAACGTTTCTGGATCGACACCAGGCCGAAGAACAGGTGGTTCAAAAAGCGGGTCCATAAACTCGGGTTCCACTTGCCCGCAAGGATGGTGACAACCGAACGAAAGATCAGGTCCGGGGGTTCCGGGCTGAAGAAGACGTCGCGGAACTGTGGTGTGTAGAAACCGACAACAAACCGGCGGAACGATTGGAACCGCCTGCGCTGGCGACGGGAAAAAGCCGCGAAGCTCGCCGCTGAGAAGTTATTTTTCAGGAGCGCGCGATGAAGCTCGGCAGCGGCTTCAATCCCTGATTCCATGGCAATCGAGACGCCGGTCGAAAATACAGGATCGAGAAACGATCCTGCGTCCCCGGCAAGGATCCAGCGATGCCCGGCATAAGTCGAAGCACTGTACAAAAGTCCTTCTCAACGCGCACTGGCCACTCGCGACGGGCCTCGCGCATTAGCTTGGCGACAATCGGCGTATCGGAGATCGCGCGGTTGAGCGTTTCCTCCGCTGAACCGTTCGCCAATCTGCGGTAAAGCTGCTTCGGTAGAACCACTCCAACACTCATAAGCTCTTTTGAAATCGGGATTAACCAGAACCATCCGGCGTCGCTGCGTGCGATAAGTCGAATGTCGTCGGGCCGTGGACCTTCCAGCCGCGGCACGCCCGTGTAGTGGGAGAATATTGCTATGTTAGCGAGCCGGGGTTCCTCTGTGCGAAGATTAAACTTTCGAGCGATCAATCCCCCGCGGCCTGTTGCATCGACTAGTGCGCGCACACGCACACGTTCGGTCGCAGCCTCAACGCGGCACGCGACATCGAGGATTGCCGCGTCCGGTGCAAACTCGCACGCGATGACGTCGCATCCCTCTCGAACGTCGGCGCCAACTTCGCGCGCCCGTTCCAACAGGATTTGATCGAATTGCTGGCGGCACACCTGATACGTTTGAGGCCTCGTGACCTCTCGGACGTCTGTGAAGTCAACATAGCGGCCGCTCCGAGCGTCATGAGTGTACAGGCGCGCACCCCACTTCTCTGGAAAACATGCGGCCTCGATCCTTTCGGCCACGCCCAGAGCCGCGAACGCGTCGTTGGCAGTCGATAGCAACGACTCGCCGATATGAAATCTGGGGAACGTGTGGCGCTCAAAGAGAACGACCGAATGACCACGCTGCCCAAGCGAGATGGCAGCGGACGTGCCGGCAGGACCGCCGCCGGCAACAGCGAAATCAAAGTCATAGGATGCTTCGGCCATTGTCATCGAATTGCTAAAGCATGATTTCGAGAAATTGGCGCGAAGGCAAGCGGCATAAGCGTTCCCCGCGAGAATGGAGTGTGTCTTGAGGGGCAACAGCAACGTGTTGTGAATCTATCGAACAACAATCTTTATCTTAGGTTGGCCCCGACGCAGGAGCATGTCAGGCCGACTGAGCGTTATTGAAAAGCGCGTGACGGCGCGCCTCTTGCTTGTGGAGAAAGCGTAAGCTTGTGACGGACTGCCAAGAGGAGTGCAGCAACGGGTGGAAAAACAACCGAAAAATAGACCGCCCCCCACACCGACAGGCATGAAGGACGGCTGTTCCCCCCAGAACAATCTTTGAATCGCAAATCAGATCGACGCCGCGTGTATATTTGCGCGTGCGGACTTCATAAACGTCGCGGGCTGAGATTTAGAAAAATGGGACTGCAACGCCTTTGCCTCGGCGTGTCTGATTATTATCTGAGTAATTGATTACGATTGGGGTTTTTGGCTAGGTAAGCGTTCCGGGCGGGAATGGACCCGACGGGAATCGAGCGACATAGACGAACCCCGCAGGGTGAGCGAGCGGGAGTGAGCGAATCAATCGAAGCCCAAGCTAAAGCATGTACCCGAGTGTCAAAGACTCACAGATTACAGCATGCGTTCCCGGCGGGAATCGAACCCACATTTAAGGTTTAGGAAACCCTTGTTCTATCCGTTGAACTACGGGAACAACGGTATTGCGATTTTAAATTTTCGATTGCCAATTGCAAACAGTGTACAGCGAGCAGGATCTATATTCTGCAAGCCTCGCCCGCACTCGCAATGCGCAAGGATTAGCTGTCTCCCGTGCCGCTCTTGCCCCGGCCGGTTTTCTGCTGCAACTCATCGATCTTTTTCGAAGCTTCCGCTTTAGTCCAATTCTGATCGAATTCTTCGCCAGCTTCGCGGCAGAGCGTCTGGAGATAAGAGCGCTGCGGACCAGTCATAGGTTCGTCTTTGGTTACCCATTCGTCGGGATCTTTCTCCGGATTGAGCGCTGCCGGTGGTACATCTGGCGGAACGTCGTCGCCTTTCATCAAAGGCAGATTCGTTTTCGCTCCTGCCGCCGGACTTGCCGAAAATAGCCAGTCGGAACAGGCGCGATAGAGTGACCTAACGAGGATTCCGATGCTCTGACGATTTGCCGGGGGCTGATGCGAGATTAGCATGACGATCTCGATCGCGTGAGAACCCAAAATATTGCCATCACTCGCTGGATAGCCGGTGCGACTGTCGCGTTGCTGCCGGTGCTAGCCTGTTTCCTCGGCGGATCCACTCAAAAGTGGGAAGAGGGCATTGTCATTACGCTCCTCGCAGTCTGCCTGCTGGTGCGACCGCCCCGGTTTTCACTCGGCCCGGTCACGAATCTCGTTCTTCTCGCTCTCCTTATCCTGGCGGCAGTCGCTTTTTTCCCAAGCCACTGGTTCTTCCAACCGGAGTGGCGTGCAACGCTCGTAAATGACTTCGGGATTCAACTCCCATCGACACTCAGTCCGCAGCCGTGGATCACGCTGGGCTATCTGGTTAGCTTCGCTGCCGGGCTGAGTTGGCTCTATATAGTCTTCACGCAACATCTGGAGCTTCGCGGGGTGCGCTTTCAACTGCACTTGTTTGCAAGTGGAATTGTTGTCCTGGCCGCAATCAGCATCGCGCTTTATCTCGCACATGGAACTCTCGCGTTCTGGAGTAACAAGGAAAGTTTCGGTCCATTTCCAAACCGGAATCAAACCGGGGTTCTTTTCGCGCTGGCCGCGATTGTGATTCTCGCCTGCGTTCAGGACGATCTTCGCAAACGAAGAAAAGGGTGGATCGTCTGGGTCCTGGCGCTGGTCCTGATTGGAACAGCGCTTATTTTAAATTTTTCGCTCTCCGGGGTCGCGATGCTCATGGCGGGCAGCGCATTTTGGTTTGGCACGCAGGCATTCAGACAGCGTTCTCCCTGGCGACTCGCGCTTGGAATCTCTCTTTGTCTCGTTCTTTTACTATTCACGGCGGTACTGCTTTTCGGCGGGCAAACACTCGAGCGATTTCATCTTCACGACTTCGGTACTGCTGACATCTCATCGAATCTCCGGTGGCAAATTTTTCATGACACGCTGCGACTCATCCGTAATTCGCCCTGGTGCGGGATTGGTTTTGGAAATTTCGAACCGATCTTTGCAATTTTTCGTGCCGCCTCTCTCGGCGAGGCGCGAGCCTTGCATCCGGAAAGCGACTGGCTTTGGCTCGGGACTGAACTCGGATGGCCAGGCGTGGTGCTTGTCATCGTCGGTATCATCCTTCTTGTTCGTCGAGTTTTTCCACTGCGATCGGGAACCAACCAAGGATATCGTCTCGCTGCGCTTATCGCTGCGCTACTATTTGCGATCGATGGATTTGTCGAAGTTTCCGGGCACCAGGTGGGCACGGCGTTTGCAGCAGTATTTTTGCTTGGGCTCTCAGCGCATCGACCGCTCGCTTTAAAAAAGAGCCAGTGGACGTCGATCTTATTTCGTTTTGTCGGGTTAGTGTTACTTGCCGCGGGCCTGTCATTGGTCGTGGCTGCCGACGGCGAAAAACTTCTTCCCGGCTCAGTCGGTGTTGCCAGCGCGAAGCAATTGTCGGCGGTATCCGAAACCGAACGGAACTTCAGTGAAACAATTGCACTGACGACCAACGCGCTTGGATGGGCGCCGCTCGATTGGGAACTTTACTTACGGCGCGCGATCGCAGAGGTCGAACTCAAACAGACGAAAAGCGCAGTCGATGATTTCCGCCGGGCGCGCTTTTTGGAACCGATCGCTTATGAAGTTCCGCTGGCCGAAGGAAATGCCTGGCTGCCGTACGATCCAGCTTTGGCCGTAGCAGCCTGGCGTGAGGCGCTTCGGAGAGCTGGACCTCTACGGCCGCAGGTCTACGCAAGCATGCTGAGCGACGCTTCGCTCAGGAGTCCAGAAGTCAGCCCAATTCTGGAGGCGATTGGACTGAGCGAACATGATTTAGCTCTGCCCTATCTCAGCCGCATTTCCGGTGCGCGTTTCAATCGCGCTCTCGCGCAACTGTTGAGAAATGATCCGGACTTACGTTCGTTTGGTGAAACAGAAAAACTCGCGCTCTTCGCGTTTTGGTCCGAACGCGGTGACCCGGAAGAGATTTCCCAAGCCGTTGAACAGCATCCCGACTGGCTTCGTTATGCCTGGCTTGGCATTGCGAAATACAAAGCCAGCAAGAATGATTTTCGCGCCGCCTACGAGTTGACCCAACGATATGGTGAACCCGTCGCACTGCCGCGAGTCGCCACAAATTTCTCTCTTCAAGATTCGGAAAAGCGCTTCCAAGCTGCGCCCGATTATTATCCCATTGGTTACGAACTCTATCGCGCGCAGATGCAGAACGGTCGCATCGACGACGCGCTGCTTACCGCCCGTCATTTTAGCGAACGACCGAATTCACCGGCTTATTTTCATTTCTTGGAAGCGCAATGTTGGGCCGCGAAACAAAATTGGGAGCGCGCTTGGAATGCATGGCAGGCGTTTCAGGCCGCGCAGACGCCAGCAGCGAAATAGACACTTACGCCCTTCCTTGCGGGGCGTCATGCACCACCGGCAATTACGCGGCGATACAGCGCTTCATACTGAGGCAGGATGCGATCCGCTGAGAACTGTTCAAGCGCGCGGTTGCGACCGCGTTCACCCAGTTTGCGCGCGAGATCGGGAGATTCGACCAGCGTATCCAAGCCGGCGGCAGCCGCGGTTACATCGCCGAACGGATACAGAGGACAAGAATCTCCTATGACTTCGGGGATCCCGCCGACGCGAAAGGCGACGACAGGTTTTCCGTAGAACATCGTCTCAAGAATGCTCAGGCCGAAGCTTTCGTACTCGGATGTGTAGAGTCCCGCGTCCGCGGCCCTCACATACTCGTCCACCACCGCTGTGTTTTGGCGAATAATGACAATGTCCCGAAGTTGCAATTCATCGAGCAGGGGTTCGTAAGGATCAAAAGGACCGCCTCCCATAATGAACAATCGAAGGCGCTTGCGATTCTTCGACATCGCGATTGTGCGCAGCAGCAGGTCGATGCGTTTTACCGGTCGCAGACTCGACATGTGCAGAACAAGAAATTCGTCGGTGATGCCGAGTTCGCGTCGCACTTCTTCGCGGCTTCGCTTCGGTTTATTTGGCGTGAAGAAATTGGGAATCACTTCAATCGGTCGTTTGAGATGGAAGCTCTCCTGTGTTTGGTTCCGAAGACTTTCCGAAACTGCCGTCACTGCATCGGAGTGCACGAGGGCGTGCTCGATCGCGGTGCGATAATCGGGATCCTGGCCCAGCAGAGTGGTGTCCGTTCCATGCAATGTCGTCACGATGCGCGGAGCTGACGGGCCTAACATCTGCGAAGCCAAACATGCGGCGAGTGCGTGCGGCACCGCGTAATGAACATGAAAAAGATCGAGCTGCTGGGAACGCGCAACCTCCGCCATCTTCACCGCGAGCGGCAGAGTGTAATCGGGCGATGGAAACAAAGGGTTATGCGCAACATCGACTCGATGGAAATGAAGGTTGTCCTGCGGCAGGTCTAGCCTAACGGGTTGAGCATAACTGAAGAAGTAAACTTCATGGCCGCGGCGCGCCAACTCTGACCCGAGCGCCGTCGCGAGGATTCCGCTCCCGCCGATCAACGGAAAACACGCGATCCCAATTTTGAACGGCCCCGATTTCATCGCCCTTCTGTGTAGGATTTTCCAGAGTCGGAAATCTCCTCGCGCCTAACGAAATTTCACCTCCGGAGCATCCGCTTTGTTGACGTAATCCTGCTCGCTCGCGCCGGCCACGTAATGGGTGCACCGAATCACTGATTGCATCCAAACGAAACGTGTGTCTCGAGTCGGGCTGATTTGTTCCGGACCGAATTCGCCTCCGGGAATTTCCAGAAACCGATCGCCGCCTTTGTGCAGCAGCAATTTTCCGTCGCGATAACGTGCACGAACGATCTCTCCTTCATACGGCTGATCGACGAAATAGTCTGAGACCGTCGCAGCACGCGTTCTGAATTCGGGTGCGCTGGAGCGCTCGACGCGGACACCTTCTAGCAAACCCATTCGGGTGTACATCTCGAGACAGAAATCCGCGACGTTCGATGATCTCGTTTCCTTGAAGTGTTCAACGAGCGGGTTCGCAACATAGGTTGGAAGTTGGCGCGCAGTTTTCTCGTGCCATTTCGGAAGGACGCGTTTGGCATAAAGCGGTGAAAACTGTTTTTGGATCCGATTCTCGAACTGAAAATTCAGAGCTACGTCCCGGTTGCTGTGGTGGTCTCGCAAAATGGTACCTGTCTCGCGCGGGTCGTGATCGCTGTCATGACAGAAAAAGACGATTTCTCCGCCAATCTCTTTTTGCAGCCGGCGAGCCGTCGCGATTTTGGCGAACAAGAACCGCTTTGGAAAAAATCCGCACGGTTGCTGGCCGAAACAAATAATCGGGTGATTCATGGCTCAGCGTGAGCTTCATACTCCGGCGGACGATTCCACGCTGCGAAACAGAGTTTGCTGCAAGATCGCCGCGAGAATCAGCACAGCCGCGCACCCGATAAAATTATACCAGAGGTAACCAATATTCGTGGTCGCGAATAGGACGAAGACAAGCATTTGTGCAATGAGCGCCGCAAAAAACACTGCGGACCCGGTGACTCGGCGAATAAAGAAAGCCGTCAGGAAAAGACCGAGAATGCTGCCGTAGAACACTGAGCCGAGAATGTTGCCGGCTTCGAGGAGATTCTCGACCAAACTCGCAAATGAAGCGACGCCTATGGCGATCAAACCCCACGCTGCTGTCAGCGCCTGGGCTGCGATTACATAATGATGGTCGCTCGCGTTCGGCCGAATTAACGGCCGATAAAAATCGATGGCGGTGGTGGACCCGAGAGCATTTAGAGTTGCTGCCATTGCGGACATGGTGGCGCACAAGATCACTGCGATGAGTAATCCGACAATTCCGTGCGGCATCTGTTGAAGAATAAAAGTGATGAATACGTAATCCGATTCCTTGCTCTTCGGATCCACGCCCGCTTGCACGAGGACTGCCTTGGTTTGATCCCGTAACGCATGCGCCTCGGCATCGAGTTTGTGTAACTGGTCCATCGCAGCTTCGCGCTCGCTTGACGGTGCGGTTGAAACGGCCCGGATCGCTGCGCGCTTTTGCGTGAAGACTTCATCGCTTTGCTTCTGCAACTGCGTCAATTGCGGCGCATAGCCGCTCTCCATCGCGCGCTGGTACGCAGGTTGATTGAAGTAAACGGGCGGCTTTTCGAATTGGTAAAACATGAAAACAATCGCGCCGAGCAGCAGAATGAAAAACTGCATCGGCACTTTCACGCCGGCGTTAAAGAGCAACCCGAGCCGGCTCTCTTTCAGCGAGCCTCCGGCGAGGTATCGTTGCACCTGCGATTGGTCTGCGCCGAAATAAGAGAGCGCGAGGAAAAAGCCGCCGATCAGGCCAGACCAAAATGTATATCGCTTGTGCGGATCGACCGAGAAATTGACCGCTTCAAGTTTTCCCATTTTCCCCGCGATCGACAGCGTGTTTTCAAAGGAGAGATCGGGTGAGAGCCGATAAACAGCGACCGCAAATGCAATCGCCATGCCGACCAGGATCACAATCATCTGGTAGCGTTGCGTGATGCTGACAATTTTTGTTCCGCCGATCACTGTGTAGATAATGACAAGACCACCCGCGAGCCAGATAGTCAGGTTCAAGCGCCAGCCGAGCAGCGCAGAGAGAATAATAGCCGGCGCGTAAATTGTGATTCCCGCTGCAATCCCTCGCTGGATCAGAAACAAAAATGCCCCGAGTAACTGAGTCTTCCGATCAAACCGTTGGCCAAGGTATTGATAGGCTGTGTAAACCTTCAGCCGCTGATAAATCGGGACAAACACTGCGCACACGACAATTAGCGCGAGCGGTTGCCCAAAGTAGTTCTGGATAAAACCTATACCGCTTTCATACGCCTGGCCGGGCATGGAAAGGAAGGTGATCGGTCCAGCCTGCGTCGCGAGCACCGACAGGCCGATCGTGGCCCAGCGAATACTCGCGTCGCCCTTGAGATATTGGCCTAACGAGGCGCTGCCGCGCGTTCGCCAGAGGCCGTAAAGGGGAATCGCCAGAATCGTGGCGACGAGAACAAGGTAATCCAGCCGGTTCACGAGAACCGGAGAGTAAACAGGTAGAGGAGCATTACCTCTACCGCAAAAATTGAAAGCGCTACGCTGTATGCTTTGCGCCAGGAACGCGCATCTGCGTTGTCATTTCCTGCGCTCATTTGCCCAAGGACAACATGTTGGCGAATAAGCGATAGGCTCCCGGAACACCAGCCGGCAACTGGCGAAACCAGGAATAACTGGTGTAGACAAAGAAACCTTTGCCCGACTTCGCAACCAGCAGACCGCCATCGAGTGGTTTTTCCTTTGGATCGTTACATGAAAGGATCGGTGTCCAGGCGGGATCCCACTTGTTAGGAAAATAAAGTCCGCGTTCCTGAACCCATCCGTCGAAATCCTTCGGCGTGATTTTGTTTGGAGTGTTCATGAGCGGATTCTCCGGCGCCAGAACACGCACCTGTGCATTTTCGTCCGTGACGCGGTCGCGTGAAATCTCCAGTGGGTACGGCCCGAATTGAGTCGTCTTAAGTTCCGCGAGCGTGTTGTACTGCGCGATGACAACTCCGCCTTCGTTTACATAAGCAAATAATTCCGGCAACCAGTTGGAAATTCGATCTTGCGTGTTGTAGGCGCGAATCCCCAGAACGACGGCCGAGAACTGCGCCAGGTTCTTCGCCGTGATCTCCGGTTCGCTCAACATCTTCACTGAATATCCGATTTGGCTCAGACTTTCCGGAACATCATCGCCGGCGCCGGGAATGTAACCGATGCGCTCGCCTTTTTTGAGGATATCAGCGCGGACTAGTTTGGCTTCTGCTGGCGGCATCAGCGTTTGCACGCCGATGTGCGGATAGGAAATGCGCACGCGTTCGAGCGAATAGTCGCGGTCGTCGATCGAAACGATTGCTCGCAACGTGCCTTCGCCATTTTGATTCGGCGGCTTGACGCTAAACGTAGCCACCATCTCGGCATCAGTTGCCTTCAGATCCACCGGGAGAGAGGCCGGAGTGACTTCCCATCCCTGCGGGACAGCCAGTTTAAGTTCTCCTTTCACAGGACCAGTGGACGCGGTAACGCGCACGGAAACAGGTTTTGGCTCATTCGTCGCGAATACGAAAACGCTATTCACGACGTTCGCGAAAACTGGCGGCGCAATCACCAATCGTCGGGGCACCTCATTCGGCAGCGTATCAACTGTGCGGTACTTGGTGTCGACGGTGTACCTGAGTTCCTGTCCACTGACTTGCAAAGCGACTTCGACTGGAAGAGCAGGGGGATTTTCAGGGAGACCGATAAGCTTTTGATCATCGACAGCGAAGGTGCCGAGCGCTCTGGGTTTGCGAAGCCAGTATGGCTGCGAATACGGAGCATCGTCTGGAATCCTGCACGACAAATCTTTTGTAACGAGTTCGTTCGATGGAAGCGCCGCATCGATCTTCTTTGAATCGCCAGTGTTGGGGAACCGTGCTTCTTGCAGTGTAACCGGAACGTTCGAGCGATTGATTGCGTCGAGTTTTATCGTTGCCGTTTGCCCGGGTGTGAATGTTTCCGTCGCTGTTGACGCCTCCACATGCAAGCCGAGACATGCAGCGATAATCTTGTCCAGCTGTGCTTTTTTCTCCGCGATCCAGGATGCATCCTGAATTCCGCTCATCATCTGCCGTAACTTCAACAGGTCGGGTACCGATGCAGCCGGATCGGCGGGATTGAACTTTGAAATGATCTGAGAAATTTGTGCGGCAACGGATTCGGAATTTGCAACGCGCGACCAGGTCGTGTCGACGCCTTCGAAAAGCGAGCTTGCTCATCGGCTGACCTTCCAATGGTTTGAAATATTCTTTTCGCGCTCCACGCCGCGGCGCGCCGCCGACGCCCTGGCTCTTGTGCATACTGATACTGGCCGCCGCGATTTCCGTGTACGATTTGCCGAGAAGCGGATTGTAACCGCCGGCTTCCATGGCCGCTAAACCTGTGGGATCGAATGGAAGATTGCGGTTCGTAAAGAAAAACGGCGACGTGTTCCAAACCAACCGCGTCGCTTGCCATGGCTTCACGAACGCTAGTTGCTCTGGAAAACGATTTGGGTCGGCTGCTGCCGAGAATGCTTCCCGCGCCAGAATCGCTGACGCCGTGTGGTGGCCATGTGTCTTTTGATCTTCGGGACTAAAGCGTGTCACTATTACATCGGGTCGGAATTTTCGGATTACCCAGACGACGTCAGCAAGAATTTTGTCATGATCCCAAATGTGCAGCGTTTCGTCAGCAGTCTTCGAAAACCCGAAATCGATCGCTCGTGTGAAGAATTGCCTCGCATGATCGATGCGTCGCGCATCAAGCAATTCCTCTGTTCGAATAACGCCGAGCCGCTCGCCTAATTCCGGGCCGATAATATTTTGGCCGCCGTCCCCGCGCGTCACCGAAAGATAAGCGGCGTCGTAAAGCGAACCGTTCGCCCAGAACGCCATCAGATTTGTATTTTCGTCATCCGGATGCGCCGCGATGTAAAGAACGCGGCCAAGCACATTGAGCTTTTGAAGTGCGAGCTGAATCTCGCTCGCGTTCATTTGGTCGGGAGACAACAACGGCGGCACATCGGCGGAATTCGCCATGCCGGCGACGGCGAGAATTGCGATTACAACGGTTGCTCGCCAACAACGTGCCAAGCTGTGGTGCGTCATGTGCAACGGCGCACTTTCCGGTGAGCGTCCCATCGAGGCTATCGTCCCAAGTCCGAGATAGCTCGCGTCATTTGTTGATGTCCTGCTTCGCGTCGAGTCGGGTAATCAGTGCCTGGATGCTCTGCTTCTGCGCATCACTAGGAGCCGCAGTTTGTGCCTGCTTGGCATCGCTCGCTGCGCCGGCAAAATCGCCTGCTGCAGACTTGATCCGGGCTTGAGCCAGACTTCCGTAAACCCCATTAGGAAATCGTTTGGCGACCTCTTTGAAAATCTCCATCGCTTCAGCACCCTTTTTCTGATTCTGCAACTGTCGACCATACGAATACAGTTGCGGTGCCGTGGCCTTCTCGAGCGCCTGGTTCCACGCGGTTTTCGCCTCATCCGGACGATTCAAGGCTTTGAGGATATCCGCTTTGGTGCTGAGATTTTCGAACCTTTCCTCATTCTGAATGGAGGCATCGGCCCAGCGCAAAGCTTCATCGAGATTGATCTTTCTGGTTAAACAAAACTGCGCCGCCTGGTCCAAGGCTTGCCAGGCAAACTGGCCTGCGCCTTTCAGTTGAGCTCGAATATTCTGCAAGGTTTGGTCCGCATCGTTCACAGAGACAGTGAAAGGAACACCCAACTTCTCCCACTTCAGGGTCACCGCCGTCGAAGTTGGTTTCAAATCCTCAAACTCAAATTCGAGCGCATCTTTGGTCTCGGCGAGCGGTCTTGGTTTCACATCCACGCGCAGAGCATCGTCTTTCTGGTCATAGCTGTAGCTTCCCCATCCAGTGTTGGTTTTCGAAAAAATCACCGTCCACGAATCCTGATTCGGGATCATATGCAAACCATAAATTCCCTGAGGGAGCGGCTTGCCCTCCACTGAAACTGGATCGCTGAATTCGATCGTCGTGTTTTCGTCAGCGCCCGCGCGCCAAACTTTGCCGTAAGGAACGAGGCCGCCCCAAATTTTTCGCCCGTTCACCAATGGGCGGTGGTATTTGACCGTGATATCCGTCAACGCAATACGCTGTTTAGCCTCGGCAGCCTGGCTGGCATCGGGCAGCTTCAAATCGCTTTGCGCGGAAGCGATTTGGCAAAGGCCGACAATGGCGAGACAAAGAACAAGCGGCTGAAGCGTGATTGTTTTCATATTGTGGCGGTTACCCTTCCCAGATTTTCGATACTGCGCTACCAGATAATTCACGGACTTCACGAGTATCGACTGATCCTGCCGGATCGGCGTTCAATGCCAAAAGTCGGCCGCAGCGTACCGCGTTCCTGTCGCAGGGAAAAAACGCAAGAACTCGCGCGGCCGGGTTTCTGTCATTCCGAGCGGAAGTCGAGAATGGAGTGGCTTGGGAAGCCGCGACATAGACGGGAAGGCCGGAGGCTGAGCGAAGAGGAGGAATCAAATCCCGTGGCGTAACTCTGAGGTAATTTTGCGGGATGTCTCGACTTCGCTCGACATGACAAAGAGCGAAGGATGCGCCGCGCTAATCGACTTGGTACGTCGTGATCTCGAGTTGGTGGCCGTCGGGATCACGGAAATAAATCGAGTGCGCGATTTCGTGATCCTCGAATTCGAATTTGATTCCGCGCTTCTTTAGTTCCTGCTGCGCAGTCCAGAAAATTCTCCCGGTCCGCGCGAAAGGCCAGATGAAGCATTCGGATTTCGCGATGTGTGGACGTTTTCGGCTCATGGTTCGCGGGGAACAAGGCGATCCCGGTATTTCCTTTGCCGATAAAAGTTGGCACCCCATTCCACATGCCTTCATGAAGTCGCTCGAAGCCGAGAACGTCGATGTACCAATTGGCCGATTCGTTCAATGTCGCGCACGCCTATGGCTACGTGATCAATACCTTCGAGTTGCATGAGATGTTGGACAGAATTTACCGAATTAATCGACTCGATAAAGAAGACCCGTGATGGTATGCGGCTTGTTGCGTGGCGAGCTTCGGACTGACCTTATAAAGCGTGCTGTCATGTTGAGCGAAGCGAAACATCTCGGATCGGTATCCCGGATCCGACTGATAAATAATCAGAGATTCTTCGCTTCGGCTCAGAATGACATTCATTAAATGCGGACCCCGCTTTCATTTGGTTTCCGGATCTCATCGGAACGGATAGTGAGGCTGTTCTGACGGAGCGAGAGGATAGTGAAAAACATGGGTTCGTCGTCGCCGCGTACCCTGATCCGAAGCAAGCCTTGATGGACGACCCGCCAGTTACCTGCGAATGGTTTCCCGTTGTAGGCTATGCCGGAACACTTGCCGTTGGCGGCTAATAGAATAGTGAAGCCGTTTGGAGCGCGCCATTTCCGAGCAGAGCGCGGGGATCGACAGGATGTCCCCACCAAAGTTCTTGGAACTCCGCTTCGCAACGTGGGCAATACGTAACGGGTGAAGGCTTCGAGATGTTCTTTGTGCGCGTCAAAGACTGTGTATCCGCGATCCGATTTGGGGTTTGGTCATCGACCTTTTCGAATTGATCGTTCGGTCGATAGTGCACGAGGAGCGCCCCCTCGGCGGCGAAACCGGGGCGTGTAACGAGCGGTATCCGGTGCTTCGCACACAGCTCTTGGCCATCAGAGCGAATTCGCGCGACATTAGGCCACGACTGACACGCACACACCAGCGCTGTTGAGGCAATCAGCGCAATGCGCTTCATAGACCTAACGAGAATGCGACCCCAAAAATCTGCAATTAATTACAGAGAATCCATCACTGTCGCCACCCAGCGGCATGCGCGCGGACCGGGGAAGTGAAGCCTTTTAGCGTTACTTCGCCGAGGTCTTCAAATAAAAGGCCTTTGCCGATGCATAGCTCGGCGATCGCGCTCGAAACGAGGATCTGTTCCGGCTGCGCGTGGGCGCATAGACGCGCCGCGAGTTGCACTGTCGATCCAAAGAGATCGTTATTTTTCTCGACCGGTTCGCCGGCTGCTGCGCCGACTCGTACCTTGAGCGGATGTTCAGGATTCAGTTGCGCGTGCTTGTCCAATTCCCGCTGAATCTGAATCGCGCATCGCACTGCACTCGCTGCCGAAACGAATGATGCCATGATGCCGTCCCCGGTATGTTTTACCTCGCGCCCCCCCAACGCGGACAATGCATCGCGCACGATCGTGTCGTGCACGCCAACGATTGCAAGCGCCGCTTCGTCACCCAGCGATTGCGTTAATGTTGTTGAATTCACAACGTCGGTGAACAGAACGGTTCGGATTCCCGGGATCTCGCTCGTTGGGTCCGCCACCGGGGAGAAGGACCGCTCCGGCCGGATTTGTTTCTGTTCCGCCGAGGAATACTTCTGCGACGTCGGGCTCCACCTCGATAATTTTCTCGGCCATCATCCCGTGAGCTTCGCGATGCACACACTCTGCTGCCTCTGCGTTTGGCGCATGTGCGAGGCAAAAAACTTTGCTGCCAGTCTCATTGACCCAATATTTGTGATATTCGACGCCATATTTCCGCTGGATTTCCATATCCTTGGCATGAGCCTTTGCGACGTCTTCCGGAGTGGTTCCCTCCGGGAGACTGTGAATGTCCATGTATAACGGCATAGGCGTTGAGATTTTAGCGCGAGATAACGCTGATGCAAAACACTTGATCTCAGCAGGGTGACTCAGCGTCTGGTAAACAACGCAGTAGCGTTCGGTTAGTCGAATCAATGTCGCGCAGCTGCTCTTCGCTCGCGTCGGTGTCGAAATCGAAGTTCAATCGAATCTGCTTGAAACCGACGGGCACATCTTTGACAACGCCAAGCGTGCCGCGAAAATCCAGATCGCCTTCCGCGCGAATTGTCGCATCACGTAACGAAATGCCGAGAGCGGTAGCGACTGCGCTCAACGTTACTCCTGCGCAGCCGACCAGCGCTTCGAGCAACATGTCGGCGGAACAAGCGCTCTGCCCATCGCCGCCGGTTGCCGGATGAAGACCGGCTTCAACGCGCGCTTTTCCGGTTTCGATTTTGCACGTCACGTTTTCGCCGACGCGTCCCTGGGCGCTGAGCGTGACCAATGCCGTCTCAGGACGTTCGCGATACTGCGCTTTCAGTGGCGCTTGCGATGATTTTAACTCGTTAGCGTTCATCAGCTATTCTCCGGAATAGGTATCGAAATTGGGAGGCTTCTCTTATTAACACCGGGCTTCAGCCCGGTGCAACCGACTCAACAAAGAACAAACCGTTTCAACGGTTTGCGTGTGAAGACAAGCCGTTAAAACGGCTCATTCGCTGCATCACCTGTAACACCCGGCTAAAGCCGTGTGTTAATGAGACAAGCAAGCCGGATGATCCAATTCTCGCATCAGCGGTCGCCGCGATTGTCGGGACACTGAGGTCCCTCCCACATTGCAATAACCGCCGCTACGATTAACTCGGCTTAATGTTTTGATTCACGCGGAAGAAATTATCGGGATCGTATTTCTTTTTGATCTCGGCTAAGCGTTCGTAATTGTCGCCATAGGTTTTCTTCACGCGTTCTTCGCCTTCGTCGCCCATGAGGAAATTGACGTACGCTCCACCCGCCGAAAACGGATGCACCGCATCGTAATAGCTCTTGGTCCACGAAACGATTTTGTCCTTGTTCGCCGGATCAGGATCAACGCCGACGATGACCTGCGCCCACATCGCATCGCGATAATTCCACGCAGTATCGTTTTTGCCGACGCGTGCTGCCGCGCCGTTGATTGGATACATATGCATGGTGGAATGCATCGTCGGTAGGGCTTCACCAAACCGAGTGTGCTGCGAAATCGCGTCGTCGCTTATTTCATTTAGGAAATCAGCGCGCCAGTACCATTGCAGACCCGGCGGATAAATCGGATCGAACATGCTTTGCAACGCCGGCTGCGGCAGCGGTCCGACGAAATCGAGCGCGGGCTTCTTGAAAGCCCGGATCGGCTTGAATGTTTCTTCTGCTTTTTCTTGCGGCCCAGTGTATGTCCAAACGACGCCGCACATTTTTTTCATATGTAGATGTTCGGGAAACGGCGGAGCTGGCGGCACAGTGAGAAAGGCGAAGAAGCCGTTCAGATCATCAGGTGCCGACGGAATCAGATCGCGATACCATTTCATCACGTCGGCTGCCTCGTTTAGCTCGTACAGCATCGGGCCGGCATAGAGTGTATCGATCGGGTGTAACTTGAATGTGAACGACGTGACGACGCCAAAATTGCCGCCGCCGCCGCGGAGCGCCCAGAACAAGTCCTGATTTTCCTCGGCATTCGCCTTCACAAACTTTCCGTTGGCCAGGACAACGTCGGCCGAGAGTAAATTGTCGATGCTCAGACCGCATTTGCGCGTGAGATGACCGACTCCACCGCCCAGCGTTAATCCGCCGACGCCAGTAGTGGAAATAATACCGCTCGGCGTAGCGAGTCCGAACGCGTGCGTAGCATGATCGACGTCGCCCCAGACGCATCCGCCGCCGGCTGTGACGGTGCGAGCCGCTGGATCGACTCGCGTGTATTTGATCGGCGCGAGATCGATCACCAGACCGTCATCGCAAATTCCCAGTCCGCCTGCGTTGTGGCCGCCCCCGCGGACCGAGACGAGGAGCTTGTTATCGCGTCCGAAATTTACGCACCGAATGACGTCTGCGACATCCGTGCACCGCGCGATCAAGCGCGGTTTCTTATGAATCATTCCGTTGTAGACCTTGCGAGCTTCATCGTAATCTGCGTCGCCAGGCTGGATCACTCTGCCTCTGAGGCTTCCTTTTAGTTCGGTGACGGAATCTTCGTTGAGCATAGGAAGAGAATTGTAACCAAACCGTTAAGCCTACTAACTGAACGGTCAAGGAACGACGGCTTACTGACAGTCGATTTTAGATTTCGGCAGCTGTCCCGCCTTCGCCGACCCTGCCTTCACAGCTGCTTCGGTGCAGTAGGCGGCTACGGCGGCCAGCCAAGCCGCCGTTCCTTGAGGCATAGGCCTGCCTTTTCCATTGAAACTGACATTCATTCACGGTTAGCCTTTCGGCAGAGGCCACCCCGCAATGTCTCACCCATACAGATCCTGGACTCGGCGCGATTTCTTGAAACTCGCCGGTCGCGCTGGCCTGCTCGGTGCTGTTCCGACACTGGCGAGTGCCGCTGCCGCGCTTGAGGCGGACACCGTCTGTATCTCGATTCTGCACACGACGGATTTGCATGGCCATATTTTGCCGACATCTGATTACGACGGAACTGCTGATCGCGGTGGTTTGGCGCGTTGCGTCACACAAATCGGCCGATGGCGCCGACAAAATCCAAACTCCATCCTGGTCGATGTCGGCGACGTCTATCAAGGCACAGAGGTGAGCTTCCGTAACAAGGGCGAATTGATGATCGATCTTTTCAATCACCTCGAATACGACGCGTGGGTGATTGGTAATCACGAGTTCGATTGGGGAATCGAGCCGTTTACTAATGCGTTACAAAAATCGACAATGCCGGTCCTAGGTGCGAACACAATGTTAGACGGAAAACTGGCTGGCTCATCTTCCGATTCGCAACATCCCTTCGCAAAGGTTCAGCCATTCATCCTTAAGGAAATCGAGGGCATCAAAGTCGCAATTATCGGAATCACAACGCCCGGCATGTCGTTCTGGCTTCCGCGCGAGTTTACGCGTCGGAATCGATTTTCAATATCCCGTTGAGCCTGTACGCCGCGCAATTACGAAAGCCAAAAGTGAAGGCGCGGACGCGATTATTGTCACAGGTCACATGGGACTGAAGCCGCGGACGGGTGGCGATGACTTTGCGAACACGGTGATGGCGATGACTTCCGAGTTCCCGGATGTCGCAACGTTCATAGCCGGCCACACTCACCAGGCGATTCCAAGTCGCCTAACGAATCGCGTGCTTTTCACGCAGGCGGACCACTTCGGAATTCACGTTGGCCGCGTAGATCTGTTGTTTGATCGACGTTCGAAAAAATTGCTTCGTCGTGAAGCGATGTGTGAGCTGATGGATAACCGTTTCGATCTGGATCCAGTTGTTCTGTCCAGAGCAGGATCGCAGCTTGCGGAATCGGAGACGTCGCTTGGACAAGCGATCGGCGAGTTGAAGGGGATGTTGCACGCTCGCGGCCGGCCTGATCACCCGAGCGAAATCGAGAAACTGATCGGCGCCGCGATTATAGAAACATTGGCGGAACGAAGCGTCGTGGTCGATGCCGTCATGCATGGCGTCTTCGATGAAAACGCCAAGCTTGCGGCTGGCCTAACGACGATAAAGGATATCTGGAATATCATTCCCTACGAAAACCTCATCGTTACCGCCACGCTTTCTCCCGATGAAATAAAAACCGTGATGGAGGAAGTGTATGCCAGCCGTGAGCCACGAAGTTTGCTGGGGATCACAGTAAGAGTGGAGGGTCGCGGCCTGGATCGCAGGATCACCTCGATGACATTTACAGATGGACGGTCGCTGGAGCGCGATAAGAGATATGTAATCGCTGTCAACAGTTTCGACGCGCGGAGCGGTGGCCATCACTTCATGAAATTGCGAGCGTTGCTCGACAGGCCGGAGTCGCATTGTGTTCTGCACCCCGTGCAAACACGCGACGCGGTCATCGATTATTTCCGGCGGCACAAAGTTGTGCAAAGGATTAGTCGAAGCACGCACGTGGAGGGTTGCGGCCTGATTAGCTGGTCATCCTGAGCCCCGAAGGCTTTCGGGGTCGAAGGATCCCGCGATGGTAACAATAGTGTCAGGGACGGGCTGCCTCGACTTTGCTTGGAATGGCAAAGAGTTCCTCTTGCAAACGCGGCGCGTTTCGCTTGCCTATTTCGCCATGCGACTTCGGATGTTTTGCTTTGCTGGTTTATTGCTAACTGCTGATCTTGCGATGGCGCAGACGCCAACACCCGGTTCACCATCGCCCTCACCGCGGCCTGCGCTGCCAGAGTTTCGGCCAGCGTTGGTCGGAACCGCGCCAAATTCGCTGATCAACACGATAGACACCGCCGATCTGATCAAGAAGGGTCAAAAGGAAGCCGCGGTAATGTTTTCCTGTCTGGTCGCGCCGACTGGCCAGGTCGTTACTAGCGGCGCGTATCGCGGTACAGTCGGATCTGAACTGTTGGAGCAGGAACTACTCAAACGTCTGGCCACGGCCAGGTTCATCCCAGCGGTTCACAATCACCAGCAGGTCATCGCTGTTTTTTATGGGACAGCGAAATTCGCAGTGGTGAACGGCAAGCCGCGGCTGCGCATTTTCGCTAATCAGCAACTCAACGAGGTGGACAAGGAAACTGATTTTATTGATCCCCAACCGTACGTCGGCCAGGACTCAAAATTCACTGGCCTGCATTATCCCGACACAGGTAGCACGGTGGCGATTACTGGCGTTGTCGAGGTCGAGCTGAACGTCGATGCGAAAGGTAATCTGAAGAATATCCAGATTTTATCTGAGGAACCGCCGTTGCTTGGTTTCGGCGACGCGGTGCGTACGGATTTCGACGGGGCGAAATTCATCCCGGCCTTCCGCAAGGGTCAACCTGTCGAATGCGACGTGAAAATTCCGATTTACTACAAGCCGTCGGCTTAACTCTCCGCAGTCCGAGCAGAAACGGGTGGGGGACTCGGTTGATGAACAACTTTGTTCGCGCGGCTTTCTTCAAGCGCGATCCGCTTACATGTGCGCGCGAACTCATCGGCATGGAACTAGTTTGGGGCAAATGCTCGGGGGTCGTCGTCGAAGTAGAAGCGTATGCGGCAATCGATGATGAAGCCGCGCACACCTTTACGCGGCCGAGTGCGCGCAGCTTTATCGAACGCAACAAAGCGGGCGCGGCGTACGTCTATTTCAACTACGGCGTTCACTGGATGTTAAACGTGCTCGTCAAAGGCGAGGCGCATGGCTTTGTTTTGATTCGCGCCCTTGAACCACTGCAAGGGATTGAACTGATGAAGCGACGTCGTGGCGTTAACGATCTCCGTCAGCTTTGCTCCGGTCCCGGTAAACTCACGCAAGCGTTTGCCATTACCGGCCGAGATCATGAGATGAATCTCTGCTCCGACCCGCGCCATTGCTTCGTCTCCAACCCACGCGCGACTTTCGATGTTGTGGCAGACAGACGCATCGGCATCAGTCGCTCTGCGCATCTTCCATGGCGATTTACGCTGCGCGGTAGTCCGTTCGTGAGTCGGCCGCCAAGGTAGGGGCGATTGACCTCAATCGCCCAACTCATGACTCTGATGGCGGTTCAGGTAAACCGCCGCTACCTCGTTGACTCGTGTGCTGCTTCATCGAAATTCTGCCTCGGCAAAACGGTAGGGTATCGGTTTCAGACGCCGGCATTGCGCAGAAACGCCCTATAACGAATGAACAAAACCAAACAGCGCATTCTTCTTGGCATGAGCGGAGGAGTGGATTCCAGCGTCGCCGGATATCTGCTGCGCGAACAAGGCTACGACGTGATCGGCGTGACGATGAAAGTCTGGCCGCAAGACTGCATCTCGCGAGCGGAAGACAAATGCTGCGGTCCCCAAGCCGTCGCCGATGCGCGCGGCGTTGCGCATGCGCTCGGTATTCCGCATTACGTTGTTGATGAAGCCGATCAGTTCGAGCGCGTCGTGATCGATTATTTCGCCAGCGAGTACCAGGCCGGTCGGACGCCGAACCCGTGCGTAATGTGCAATGAAAAACTCAAGTTCGGCAATCTCTGGAGTAAAGCGGCAGCGCTCGGTTGCGATTACATCGCGACGGGTCATTACGCGATCATCGAACATAGAGCCGGGACGTTCTCGTCCTCTCGTGGCGATGGCGCTGCGGCTCCGTACGCCGTGCTTCGCAAAGGGGTCGATCCGCGCAAGGATCAGTCATATTTTCTTTTCAGTCTGCGACAGCCGCAATTGCGCCGCGCGCTTACACCGCTGGGCACAATGACCAAGCCGCAGATTCGTGAGATCGCCCACTCGTTAGGCCTAAAGGTGGCCGACAAGATCGATAGTCAGGAAATTTGTTTCGTGCCGGGCAATGATTACAAAGCGTTTTTGCGTTCGCATCTCGGCGAAAACGAATTTCATCGCGGCGAAATTTATGATGTCGATGGAAACTTCGTTGCCGAACACGGCGGCATCGAACTCTTCACTATCGGGCAACGCAAAGGACTCCCGGGCGGATCGCTGCGGCCGCGCTACGTTGTCGACCTCGACCCGACAACAAATCGCGTCATCGTTGGCGACGCCGACGATCTGGTTTGCGAAGAGTTCGAGATTGATCGCGTGAACTGGCATGCTGTAGCCGGATGCGGCGAGCCCGGCAGCGTGGTCGACACACAAGGAGCCGGGGTCAACGCCCCCGGCTACAACGGAGCAATCGAAGCGACGGTCAAGATCCGCTACAGCCATCCTGGAACGGTTGCGACGGTGACGCCCTTGGAAAATCATTGCGCCAGAATTCGTTTGCATGAGCCGCAGCGCGCCGTCACTCCGGGTCAAGCCGCGGTAATTTACGATGGCGATGTTGTGCTTGGCGGCGGTTGGATCTGTCGAACCACTCGCCACGAGTACAAAGGGTGGAACGCGTTGTCCGCAACGCGTTGAAATGGCCGCTTCACCGCCTCATAATATTTGCGCCTTCGGCGCGATGGCATCGGCTTCGGGGAAGACGATCCATCCTCACCGATGAGCATAAGTAGTTGAATCTATGGCTGAAAAAGTTCTGCTCGCACTTAGCACCTTTCCAGATCAGGAAACTGCGCGAGACATTGCGAGTGAACTCGTCACAAACAAGTTCGCTGCCTGCGCGAATATTTTGCCGGGAGTTGAATCGATTTACCGCTGGAAAGAGAAAATTGAATCGGGAAACGAAACCCTCGTGCTGTTCAAGCTGAGCGAGGGTAGGCAATCAGCGTTTCAGGAACAATTGCGCTCATTGCATCCGTACGAAGTTCCGGAAATCATTTTCGTACCAATTTCGAGCGGTCTGCCCGAATACTTGCACTGGGTTACCGAAAGCTGCGGAGGATAACGGTAATTTCGGGGAGCACAGGCCGCTGGCCTGTAGTTCGCGGCAGCTTGCCGCGAAATCACTCGGCGGCTTCAGCTGGTAGCCAAAATGCATTCGGCTGGCAGCCGAATACTACAGGCCGGCGGCCTGTGCCCTTCCGCGTGTTTTTTTCCCGATGGCGTAAATCGCGATGCCGATGGCGTTCGCGGTTCCGGTCACGGCAATAATTTTCACTGCGAAACTTATCGGGCTCGGCACATCGATAATTGGGTAGAGGGTGAAAAAAATCGCGGACAGCGAGACGGCAGCGCCGCAGATCGCGGCTATACGCAACAGGATAGGGGCGCCCCCACGAATCGCCGCCGCACCAAAAATCGGTATTGCGAACATCGTGAAGTAAACGATGCCGTAAAAAACATTCGCAGCATTATCGACGAGTTGAAACGCCTCCTGGATTCCCGCACCGATCTGGCTGGCGATCGCGATGAGAAGCGTGGTTGCTCCCACGAAGATGATGGAATTAACGGGTGTTTTGTATCGCGGATGCAGACGTGAAAACCAATTCGGCAGCAGCCGATCCCAGCCCGCAACCATCGGCAATCGCGAGCTGCCGGTGACGTGAACGCTGGTCGAAGCAATCGTTCGCGTGGTCATTAACAGAATTACGATCGACGCGATCGCGCCCGCGATTGGGAAGGAACTGAGCCCGAGTCGCAGCGTTTGCGGCACCGGACCAATTAGGTCGATCGGGTTGTTGCCGACGAACGCAAGCACCGAACTGGTACCAAGGATAAACGCCAACGCGATCACAGGCGAAGCGATGAGAACGGAGCGTCCGATATTGCGCGCGGGAGCGCGCGTCTCGCCGGCGAGAATCGCCACGTATTCAAATCCGCTGAGTGCGCCGATCGCGAGTTTGCTGAAAATATTGAAGCAATAAAAGAGCGACATCGCAGGCAGCGCGAATTGAAGCGGGTGATAACTTTTCAATTCACCGCGCGCCAGGCCCACCAACGGCAATGAAATAAGCGCTGCATAAACGACGAACATCGCAAACGCACCAATGTTGTGAACCCATTTGCCTAACGATAGACCACGAACGCACGCCCAGCCCAGGCCGCCGACCAATGCGGCGCTGATTAGCGACACGCACCATTTGTTCTCGGGCATCCAGGCGGCGTCTGGACCGATCGCGTATGAGATGTTCGTGGTGACAAACATTCCTCCGAGCGCGATGACTGTGATCGACAGCAGCCAGAGGTTCCACGCCACGATAAATCCGGCGAACTCGTTGAATCCGAGCTTGGCCCATTGATAGATGCCGCCTTCGAGCGGCATACGATTGCTTAAATAGATGACGACGGCAGCTTGCGGGATGTAGAAAAGCAAAATTGCGAGCAGCCAAAAGAAGAGATGCGCTTGTCCGAGCTTCGCCGCGGCACCGACCCAACTGGAGCCCACAATGAAAAGAATCTGCGTCAGAACCAGATCGAAAAGGCCGAGCGGTTTTCGTAATGCGGTGCTGTGCTTTTCTACTCCTTCTTCTGCGCGCTCGAGTTTAGTTGGCATCACTCAAGCGTTGAAGGGTTGAAGCGTTAGATCGTTGAAGCGGTCTCGTGCTGTCATGTTGAGCGAAGCGAAACATCTCTGATTGGTGGCAAGCGCCCTGCGGAGACTGTGGAAGCAAATAAACAGAGATTCTTCGCTTCGCTCAGAATGACAATGGCGCTTCCGTTTTACTCTTCACCGCTTCGCCGACTCTCAATGTCCCTCTGCCGATTTCTTCGGTGGCGGTGGTGTGTTACGAAATTCGCGATGCCGGACTTTGCCGCCGGCATAAGCGATGTAACCACCGGCTCCCAGGGTCACTGCACCGAGAAAGATCACCAGGATCACAAGTGGTGCAGAAGACTTTGGCCATCTTATCGGCGCTGCGATTGCGATAGCGCTCAAGACCGCGAGCGCGTAAAAAATCCATATGAGATCCTCGGCGCGATCTTGATGTTCATCGAGCCAACGTTCCCCATCTTCATCGGTCATCGACAGAACGCGATCATATCCCTGCTGTCCAAATTCATAAACTGGCCATGCGGAAAACGAGCAGATGAGCACCAGCACTAATGTGACGATCTGAGCGCGGCGGCTCTTGGAAAAAAAAGCGATGAGCAATCCAATCCACGCGATAAGCAGGCCGTAAACCGGCAACGGATTGAGCAACACGTGAACATACTCCGGCTGCCGCAAACCACGGAGTATTGAGTCGATCACAATCCGCCTTCCGACTGAGTTTCTAAAACGTGCGCGGCAGTCTTTGCTTTTTCAGGCGGCACGTATTTCTGCCAATCAAAAACGGTGAAATGCCACCATTCGGTGCGTAAGCCGCAAAAACCAGCCATGTGCATGGCGTACCGCAGCAAACGCAGGTTTCGTTGTATCTCTAAAGACGGACCCATGTAAGGCAACATTGACGCGGGCGTAAAATCGTCAAAATCCGTTGGCATGCGGACGTCGCGAATCCGTGAGTCGACCAGAGTGGCGTCGACGGCGATACCCCAACTATGCAGTGAGCCGGCGCCGATTTCGGGATTGGCGACATAATCACTGTTGTGTGACGCCTCCCAGAGCTCGGCCTGCACTTCCACCGGCCGATATGCATCCCATATTTTCAGCCCATATTGGTAACGCCGCAGAAAGCTCTGGGCCACAGCCAACGCTGAGGCGATTTCGGGCCGAGCGAGTGCGTGTGTTCCACGAGGATAAAGTGAATGTCGAAGGAAATTGTTTCGGCCCGCATAGCGTAAGTCGACCGTGATCGTCGGATCAACGGATCGAACATCAACCAAGACCGGGTTACCATTTACGTTCACCGAAATCAGGGCCATCGCGATTGCACCAAACCGGCAAATGTAAACGTTGAGCTTTTGCATTTGCGCTGTTCGATCAGTACGCTGCTACTGCTGGGGGAGTGTCTGTTTTTGCCAGGCGTTCGAGGAGAAGACGTGCACTCTCTTCGGGCATCGTGAAACGCAACTCCAGATTAGAGAAGCCCTGTGTTTGGATCTCCAGCGGTTGAGAGTAAAGCAACAGCGGTGAGTCAGGCAGTCGAAGCCATCGGTCCGGATTGCTGCGCAAATCTCGCGCGACGTTGGCGGCATCTTTCGGAGCATTCACCTTGATGAGAATTCTGGCTTTTACTGGATTTTGCAGGTTCAGTGCAAGGCCGATTAGTTGCGAGGCATCGATTAATTCGCGTGAAAAGATGGGATGAAAAATGCGGGCGAGATCCGGTGGATCGCGTGAGATAAGCCGCAGTGCGCTCTCGTGATCGAGAGCCTGAAAACGATCGAACAGTTGCCCGGTAATTTTGAGGTCAGGTTTCATTCCCAGTCGGACGAGTACCAGCTCATCCACTTCTTCTGGCGCGCCAACCGCGAGCGTTGCCGGTCCGACGCGGGCGACCGCAAAATCCGGCTTCACGGCTGCATCGCCTGGCCCTGCGGAGCCTTTCGGAAGTGGGTCGGCCGCGCTTGACTGTCGCTCCCAAACGGGCAAACCGTTGATCGATCGCCTTCGGAAATTCTTGTCGTCGGCGACGGTTTTAACCACTTTGGCAAGGCCGCGACGGCTCTGGACGAGATTGAATTCTTTGGTTTCGCCGTTCTCGTCCGTTGTGAGTGCACGAGTGATGCGCGCTGTATCGCGCGATGGATTCAATCCCGGAACGGAAGCAGCGGGCCCAATCAATGCGGGCCAGAATTTGGCCTTCTCATCCCGCCAGCGCTTTGCGAGGTTTGCGCGCTCGAATTGATCCGCGTTGATCGACAGGATGGTATCGGTTGCCTGCGGAAGCCATTCACGTCCGCGCGGCGATTGGAAAACAACGAGCAACGTGATCGCCAGCAGAACCAGAACCGAAAACGCGCTGAAGTAAAACTTTCGCAGCTCTTGTTTATCGATCTGGCTGGAGAGCTGGGCCAACTCTGCCTGGTGCTTTAACTGTACATCAACGGCCGCTCTGCGACGGTGAGCATCTTCAAGCAGATGCGGCGAATTCGGCGGAGCAACGCCCTTTTCAGATAAGTGCCGGCCGATGTTCAAGTACGCCGGATTCTTTCGTTCTTCGACGGTCTGATGCCGTGTCCGCGCGTCGCGCGCTGCTTGTTGCTGCGTCTTAACGCTCTCAGCCAGTTTCCGGTCGCGCACTTCAAACTCGCTCCGCGTACGCGCCATATTTTTTTCCACGGCGGCAAGTTCGGAGTCGGCAGTGTTCAACTTTTCCTTCGCCATACGCACTGCGTCGGCGCTTCCCAAGCGCGCCTGCACAAGTTCGGCGCGTTCGTCCGGAAGGCGCGCGCGTTTTGCCATTATTCCGGCAGAGAGTGTTTCGAGATCGGGAGGCGCGGGACTAAGCGCGTGCAGATCGGAAAGTTGTTTCAAAAGATCGCGATCGGCGGCTTCGCTCTCCTGAACACGCCGCTCCACCGTCGCGAGCTCTCGTTCGCAAACCTCCGCAGTGCTCTTCGCCTGATTGCGCTGTTGAAGGAGCGGCTTTTTCGCTGATTCGAGTTTCGCTATCGCGTTCGCCTGTTCCTTCGCGATTTGCTGGCGTTCTTCTTCAATCCGTTTTATGCCTTCATCGATCCGCGCGATCCGCAGCGCGACTTCTTTTTGCTCCTGTTCCAGCTTCTTTAATGCAACGATCTCGTTGCGCAGCTCGGGAAAATTTGCCGCTTGCGTTGTGCCCTCGCGTCCGAGGTTGATTTCGCTTTTTTGCAGAAGACGCCGGTCGTGCCGGAGCGCTATACGCGTCCTCTGGCGCTTGAGCTTTAAGGCTAGTTCGCGAAAGCCTGTGCGAAAGAAGCTCACGAGAAAACGCTATACGAAGCTGGAATGGGAAAAAGGTTTTTCGGCTGCATTTGGTGCATGTGACGCAGGAGTGGCATCGAACAGATGTGGCTATTCCTCGGGTGCTGCCAGCTTTGCCAGCACACTGAAGTCCTCTAGCGTCGTTGTGTCGCCGGTTACCTTTGCGCCGCTCGCGATCTCTTTGAGGAGCCGTCGCATGATTTTGCCGCTGCGCGTTTTTGGAAGGGCTTCGGCAAAACGCACTTCATCAGGTTTTGCGATGGCGCCAATCTGCTTGCTGACGTGATCGCGCAGTTCCTCCTTCAGCCCGCGGCTGACCTCAACTCCGCTCTTCACTGTCACAAACGCGACCACGCCCTGACCCTTTAATTCATCCGGTCTGCCGACCACCGCCGCCTCCGCGACTCGCGGGTGGCTGACAAGCGCGCTCTCGATTTCCGATGTGCCGAGTCTGTGGCCGGCCACGTTCAGAACATCATCAATGCGGCCAACGATCCAAAAATAACCGTCTTCATCGCGGCGCGCGCCGTCGCCGGTGAGATAATTGCCTTTAAATTCACTCCAATATTGCTGTCGGTAGCGCGCATTATCGCCGTAGATCGTGCGCAACATCGAAGGCCATGGCCGCCGAATAATTAATTTGCCGCCGATATTTTGGCCGACTTCGTGTCCCTTTGCATCGACGACTGCAGGGTCGACGCCAAAGAATGGAAGCGTTCCGCTACCCGGCTTGGTTGGTATCGCGCCCGGAATCGGAGTGATCATGATCGAACCAGTTTCGGTTTGCCACCACGTATCGACGATGGGACAGCGTCCGCCGCCAATGATTTTGTGATACCACATCCAAGCTTCCGGATTGATCGGCTCCCCGACGCTGCCTAACAAGCGTAGCGACGAGAGATCATGTTTCTTGACCCATTCATCACCCCAACGGATGAAGGCCCGGATAGCGGTCGGGGCAGTATAAAGAATGTTGACTCGATACTCTTCGACGATTCTCCAGAACCGGTCCGGCTCCGGCCAGTTCGGAGCACCTTCGTACATGACAACGGTTGCGCCATTCGCGAGCGGACCATAGACGATGTAGCTGTGACCAGTGACCCAGCCGACATCGGCCGTGCACCAAAAAATATCCTCATCGCGGATATCGAAGACGTATTTGGTGGTGCAATAAACGTTCACCAGGTAGCCGCCGGTGGTGTGCAAAATTCCTTTCGGTTTGCCGGTGGAGCCGCTTGTGTAAAGAAGGTAAAGCGGATGCTCGCTGTCGAGCGGCGCGGGCGGACAGTTTGCGTCCACGTATTCCAGTTCTCGATGCCACCAAACGTCGCGGCCTTCCTCCATGTGGATGTCGTTTGCGGCACGGCGAAAAACGATTACGCGCCGCACAGAAGTGCCATTGCGGAGGGCGTCATCCACATTTTTCTTTAGCGGGACAATCCCGCCGCGACGATATGCGCCATCGGCGGTGATGAGCGCAATCGCGCCGCTGTCGTTGATCCGATCGCGGATGCTCTCGGAGCTAAATCCGCCGAACACCACCGAATGCACCGCGCCGATTCGAGCACAGGCGAGCATCGCAATCGCCGCCTCGGGGATATTCGGCAAATAAATGATGACGCGATCGCCTTTTTTGATGTTGTTGCGTTTGAGCACATTCGCGAAGCGGCAGACTTCGCGATGCAACTGCTGATAGGTGAGCGTCCGCTTCTCGCCGGGTTCACCTTCCCAAATGATCGCAGCCTTATTCCGACGCGACCCAGCGAGATGCCGATCCAGGCAATTTTCGGAAACGTTCAGCTTCCCGCCCACGAACCATTTCGCGAACGGCGGCTTCCATTCGACAACTTTCTTCCACGGCGCGCGCCACACCAGCTCTTTCGCTTCGCGCGCCCAGAATTTGGCAGGCTGCCGGATCGATTCTCGATACATTCGCCGATAATGTGCCAGGCTTCTGATCCGCGCCTTACTGCTGAAGCCCGATGCCGGCTTGAAAACGCGTTTCTCGACCAGATGCGATTCAATGTTGTCGTGCATGGGCAGTCCCTAATATGCGCAAGAACTTTTCAGGGCAAGCGCGGGCTTCCTCTGTAGCGACCACAGTTATGGCCGGTCAAATTGATTAAGTTATGCGTGTGGACGGCCCACAGGGCCGTGGCTACACGTTAAAGATGCTTGAACCGCTATGCCGGATGAATATTTCATGCGCGAAGCATTGCGACAGGCGCAGAAAGCGTACGCAGCAGACGAAGTGCCGGTAGGCGCGGTAGTTGTGCGCGAGGGCAAAATCATCGGACGCGCGCATAACCAGGTCGAATTGCTCAAGGATGCCACCGCACATGCCGAAATGCTGGTGTTAACGCAAGCTGAAGCGGCGGTCGGCGATTGGCGTCTGACTGATTGCGATCTCTATGTCACAAAAGAACCTTGCGCGATGTGCGCCGGTGCGATGGTGCACACGCGGGTCCGCCGCGTGATCTTCGGATGCGCAGATTCGTCTGCCGGAGCTGCCGGCAGCATGATAAACCTTCTGCAGATGCCGACCTTTAATCACAAGTGCGAAATTGTCCCGGGGGTTCTGCAAAAAGAATGTGCTGCGATCTTGAAGGAGTTTTTCCGCAAACGTCGCGACGAGCAGGACTTCAGCCACTAGTCATGGGTAACTATTGCAGCAGAATAACAAAGTTCTTTCGATGTTAAAAAAAGCTGGCTTGGATTGCTCCAAGCCAGCCTTTTAGTTTCACACCAACCTGCTGCTTTAGTGGCGGTAGTAATGCTTATGATGCTTGTAATAGCGATGGCCGTTGTAGTAAGTCCGTCCACCATAGTAATACGTGCGATATGGATAACCGCCGTAGTAGCTGGTAGCTGCGTGGGATAATACCCATATCCCGGGTATCCGTAGTAGCTATAGCCGGGATAACCGAACCCCGACGCCTACTCCTCCGATCCCGACTGAAACCTGAGCGTCAGCCTGTTTTACTGGAACCAAAGCCAGTCCGATTGCTACCAATGGAAGTAAAAGAAGTTTTTTCATGTGTCCTCCTGTGTTTGAATTTCCCTTTTCATCTGATTCGAATACCAACGATATCGTGGTTCCGTTGGAGACAAAAATCCAAAGAAAATCGAAACCTGAAGCTGGAACAAAATTTGTTGCAAAAGACTGCCTTGGCCTAGTTGGGACGAGGGTGAGGGGAGCGCGCGAATTCAGACATGAGCGGGAAATGATCGGATGCAATCCGCGCGAGAGATGAACGATGCACGGTTACGCTCACTGGCTGGACCGCCCGGTTCACGAAAATGTGATCGACAGCCAGCACCGGAAATCGTGTCGGAAATGTGCGAATGGGTTCGGTCGCTCGAACGAGTTCGCGCACATCGCGTAGATGCCGGTTAAGGGTGCGATAGGGTCGCGAACCGCGCAGACTGTTGAAGTCGCCGAGCAAAATAAGCGGCGTGTCACCTGCGATTGCTGCGCGCCACTCGGTGTTGGTAAACAATTGTGTTTGAACGAGGCGTTCGCGCCAGCCTAGACCCAGATGCGTATTGATGATGTGGACCTTCCCGAGATTGGTTTCGATGCTTACTTCAATCGCCGCGCGATTCTCACGGCAGAAAAACGGTGGTCTGCCTGGTAACTCGATGGCCCGACGAAAAGTGAGCTGAGACCGGCTAAGGATCGCGTTGCCATAGTGCTCTTCGTTTCGTCGCATGGCGGGATGAAAATAACTGTACCATCCAAGTTGCTTGGCGATCATTTTAGTCTGATCCGCGCCGGCGGAACGTCGTCGCCCGAGATCGAGCTCTTGCAGCGCTACAACATCGACTGACATCTCGGCGATGACCTCGGCTACGCGCGCTTCAGAGCGCTGCCGATCCATTCCCATGCAGCCATGTACATTGTAAGTCGCGACGCGGAGGTTCGCTCGGGACGTGGGTGTGTTCGTCACGGCTTACATCTGCGACCGAAAGATTGACATAACTCGACCTTTAATCTTTTCCTCCCAAGGACGATGTCGCCAGTCTCGAAGCGTGACTTCGCGCGAATGGCTTTTGTCCTCCTCAAAAATTTTCGCGTACACCGCAACGAATTCCCGATCGAGCACATTGAGGTTTGCTTCTTCGTTCAATGACATTGAACGGTTGTCGAGATTGGCCGAACCGAAGGAAGCCCAGCAGTCATCGACAAGCAGATATTTGCAGTGAAATCGTGCCGGCTGATACTCGTAAAAACGCGCGCCTGCTTTGAGCAAAGGTTTCCAAAGCGCCTTTCCCACAGATCGGACCGTCCGCGCATCAATGTCGGGACCTGGCGTAATGATTTCTATCTTCACGCCTCGACGCAGCGCTTCGATCAATGTTCGCATGGTGAGATTATCGGGAATGAAATAGGCATTCGCTATGCGGATGTGATCGCGAGCTGCCGCAATGGATACCAGCAACATCAAACGCCCGCTATCGGAGCCTTCACCGGCTGAGCTCTTGAATACCTGGCACAGCTGCTCTCCGGCGCGTTCTTGTCTGGGAAAATAGAGATCGCCGTGTAGCAACTCGGCCCGGGTTTCCAACCAATTATCCATGAAAGCCTGTTGCAATTGAGCGACTACAGGACCTCGCAGTGCGTAATGAGTGTCGCGCCACAATCTATGGGTCCGGCCATTTCCTTTCCAGTCATCCGCAATTCCCACTCCGCCGATAAATCCCAGGACTCCGTCTATGACCAGAATTTTTCGATGTGTCCGGAAATTAATGCGCGAGAAATGGACGAAGCGGAAAATCTCCACTGCCACACCGGCGCGTTTCATCAGCTTGATGGCGCGGCCGTGTACAGCGTCACATCCGAGCGCATCCTGAAGAAAATGGACTTTTACACCGACACGCGCGCGTTCCGCAAGCGCTTGAGCGAAAGCGTCAGAGATTTCGCCTTCGCGGAACAGGAAATTTTCAAATGTAATGGTGCGTTGCGCCGAACGGATCGCCTTCAGCATTGCAGGGAAGATGTGATCGCCGTTTTCCAGCGGCGTGATTTTGTTCCCTTCGACAAGGGGCGGTCCGAGCAAGTGCCCCATCGTTCGGACGAACGTGTCGTCCCCCACAGCATAATTCGTTTTGATAGAATGGCGGACCTTTTTCTCCGCCGGGAAAAAATTTCGGACCACGAACAACGTGGCCAAACTGCTTGCGGCAGCGGTGCCAATCAGCTTCGTCCATTGCGCTGAGTCAGAATCGTTACGAAAATTCACTGCATCTGTATCGCAGCGACAGCTCAATTAGGCTCCCTGGAGGAGAAATTACGTCGCTGACACCTGGTTGAGGACGTTACGCGCCTCAGATGCTCGAAATGCCAAACTTATATTTTGTGAAAGAATAAGACAGCATTTCTGTGGTGAATTAGCGTTAGGATCAAAAGGAGTGAAATAAAAGATGAAACATCATGAAGTTACTGTTCCTCAAATCGGTCTTATTGCCGGCACGCGTGCGATGCTTGGCGCAGGCATCGCACTGTTGCTTTCTGAAAAACTGAGCGGTGAGCAAAGGCGAGCGATTGGTTGGACACTCGTCGCAGTCGGTGCGTTAACAACGATCCCGCTCGTTCTGCAATTGTTCAGTGACGACGAATGACCGCGACGTAGCCTCCTTGTGGGGGTGGGGCCGCGCTGATGGCGCTTCCGTCGAGTGGGCTGCCGATAATCTGCGAGATTAAATGATCTCCGCTGCTTCTGAGGCGAGCGGAATGATAGCCGCGCTAAGTTGATTGTCTAGGAGGTTTACCTTGGTTCTTTTATTCGAAGGATTACCCCGTGGGGAGCTGAGACCTAGTCACTCGCTGCGATACCAAGCTCGAGTTGCGGTGGGCCGCCTTCTTCGTACGCGACTGGCGTTACTCTTAAGCACTTTCGTTTCTGGAAGCGCGACAGAGCGACGGCACGCACGCGGTCAGCGTGGATCAACTCGTCGTGGGTGTTTAGAGTGAAGCCGCTCTATTTCGGGTCGAAGAACACTACCGGCTATTGGGTTACAAGGGCAGTTAGCATTCAGGACCACTCCCGAAGGCAGGCTCAAGTCCTGCCTAAGGATCACACTCCCAAATAACCCGTTAAGGTTACCGCCAACTCTCGGCCCCAGCCAGGTGTAGAGAAATCAAACTGCATGTTGCCTGCACCCCCCGGCTAGCAAGCTTGGCACTTTGATTAGCAAGAGCGGAGATAAAAACTTCCGGTGATCTCCTACAGAAAACGCCCGCGACAAGAGCAACTCGTCGCGGGCGCTTAAGATGAATCCGGTCTATTTTGACGTCAGCGCGGACGTGGAACAGGTCGAGCCGGTTGACTGGGTTGACCACGCTCCCCGGAACAATGCGGCGTCAGGTGACCGCTATTGTAATTATCAAGCGTATTGGCATCGCTGACCATCATCTGACCGATGTTAGAGGATGGAGCAACATGGTAGGGCAGCTTGCCACTGAACATAGCAAGCAAGCTGTCGGCATGAGCGATCGTGCTGGCGATAGGCGTCGGATCGGAGCCCGCGGCAATGTTGAGCTTGGCGGCGATCAATTGGTGGGCCAGGTTTAGACTGGCGTCCCCGCCAACCGGAGTGTTCAATATGTTGAGCAATTCCGCCTTGGTATATGTCTGGCTGCCAAGCACCAAGCTATTCACTGGCCAGGCATTGGAATGATTTTTCCAATAACCCTGCGTTAGTGGGCAGACACCTGGAGTCGCAGTAGGTGTGGCTGTAGCCGTAGCTGTAGGTGTTGGAGTAAACGTAGCCGTAGGCGTTGGTGTAAACGTAGCCGTAGGTGTCGGCGTAAATGTCGCTGTAGGCGTTGGTGTAGAAGTTGGCGTGGAGGTAGCCGTAGGAGTCGGCGTAGGCGAAGGAGGGCAGGAACCATCAACGAAAGTGGAGCCCTCCTTGAAGACGGCGGAGGGATCGAAGTTAAAGAACTGATAGCTCATGCTAGGCACATCGAAGTGCGCGCGAAAAGTGCCAAAGGCGGGAGCGGACTCGCTTGTTACGAGGATGTCGCCACCTAACCCTGTGAAATCGCCTGCCGGATATGAGATAATATCGTTATCCCCTGCTGCCGCTGTGAAGAAGGCGCGGTCCGAGCAGTAGGTGCATGGAAACTCCGGGATAACAAGGACCTGTTCTGCGCCAATGAATGATCCCGGGGTCCCCCCGAAAGGGCTATAATTAACGGCGCCCACGCTATTGATTGTGTAGAGGTTACTGTTGACGTCGTCGGCCACGATGATCTGGCCGCCCAAGGGTCCGAAGCTTGCCGGCAGTACAGCTGGTCCTTCAATGTTTGTGATATGCCCTGGGACCGTCGTGTCCGTAAGGTGCGTGACATTTGGTGGCATTGTCTCCGGCGGAACACCAAAACTATCAATCGTAAAGATGCGGCCGTTCTCGCAGGTTATGATCATTCTGTTGTTAAATGTGCCCACTTTGTCGAACGTAATCGCGCTGTGGTCCGAATTGGGGCAGCCGCCCTCTACTCCGGCCCAAGTCGCAAACAGCGTGAAGATACCGGTATTGTCAGATGGCCTGGCCCTAAAGACCGCTTGGCTTAGTGTGACGAAAAGATCGCCCGGGGTGAACCCCGCCGCCGCGGACTGCGCTGGAGCGATAGCCATGTATTTCTCCGTCAAGATGGGGGGGATGGGTGCCGGAAGCGTCCCGAACAACGAGCCAACCCCGAAGCAATCGACCATCATGATTTGGTTGTCGTTGTATTGGCTCGCGAATAGATGAGTCGGGTCAGCGGCCAAGCCTATGGGCTCGTCGAGGCCGTGGCCTGGCATGACAAAGACACTTGGATTAGAGGCGTAAAGTACTCCCGTGAGCGCTAATAGCCCTACAAATGTCAGATAGATTTTTGTTCTTAGGGAGATTTTAGTTCTTTTTTTCATTTTTTTAGCTTTTTTTTCTTCGTGTGTGTTGCGCCTTTTATACGCATTTGCACCACATGTCAAGAACACATTTGGATTCCGACTCCGAATTTGCGTCGGCCCTGGGGGTTTCTGATTGCAGCGCTCACCTACATCTCCGGGATTTGTGGGCCGAAGTTCTCAAAAAAATGAATTTTTTTTTAAAAAACCGCAAATTAGCGACTTTCGCGCAGACTTCTGCCTTTGCGCAAGGCTCCGGCGAGACAACACGGCGTGGTAGGCCGCATCGTCCCCATGCCATTACGGGGAGAGTTGCGGCGCCGTCTGATTTCTTCCAGGATTCGATAATTCTCCCGCGCGTCAGTAGAGTCGCTCATATCGATTTGATCGAGCACGTCATCGAGTGTTTACGCATTGTGCATCTCGGCATTCAGACCGCATGAGAGCAGCCAGCTCTCGCATGCTCCAGTTTGAGACACCATACGGTTCCACATCGCGGGCACACAACCGACACATGCTGAGAGATCGAAAGTGGACTGCCATTCAATGGAACGTTAAGAATTACCAAGTTACAGTCAGCGCCCCGTGGTTCCCCTATGGCCGAGCGAGCTCGCCACTCCTTGAAATCGCCCACGAATGATTTTTGGGCGTGCCCCACCTCAATTGTTTTCGCCCTTGCTCACAAAAGCTTGTCAGAGAGAGCAAGAGAATTTCAACCAGGCCGTTTTACTTCGGCATTTTTCTCCCGGCGACAAGGTCGAGAACTGCCCGGCGCAATTTCTCGCGGTCTGCTGCATTATTCATGTCGAGTTTAAGATTCATCGCGTCTGCCACGGTTTTGGCGTAAGCGACCCCCTGCTGCTCGGCCAATCGGTCCCAGCGTTCATCCGCCATAACCTCGATAAGATTAGAGACGGAACGCTTCTCTAAAGAGGCCATTCGTTGCAGTTTGTTTCGTTGCTCGTCGCGCACCGTCAGATTGAGCTTCGCTTTATTCTTGCTGTTCTTGGATTTTGCCATTGGCGGTTTTTTACACGTCACCGGTCATAACCGATCGCGCAGACTGAATGCAACACTTTATACGCTAAAAATGTCGTTGCAAATTTTGTTGCTTGACACGCTCCATATCTCCGTATAAAAGGCGCATACACTGGCGCCCCCGGAATTGGGTTCTCAATGACGAGAAATCACCGAAGGCCCAAACAATTCCCCCTGCAGAATAAGACCACCGAATACCATGCAAACAAGGACACGCACAATTCCCCCCACGTCTGCCCAAGCTGATGGCAAAAAATCAACAACCCAGACAAAACACAAAGTAAAAACAAAAATTAAACTAATGCCGGCGAAAAACGCGCTTGGTTCGTTGGGTCTCACAGCGCGTGAAACGGAGGTTTTGACTTGGATCGCACAAGGTAAAACAAATTATGAGATCGGCGTGATCCTCAGCGCTTGCACCGGCACGATCTGCAAGCACGTCGAACACATCTTATGCAAACTCGACGTCAGAAACCGTACCGCCGCGGCTGTCATCGCCCTTGCGGCATTGGCCAAGACTAAAAATATGCGCCGAGTAGTGCGATGACAGGGCTTTTTCTTGCCAGGCGAGCGGCACTCCAAGAACCCGCTGCGACAAATCATTTATCATGTCGTCGTGTCGCAGCGCCGTTTTGGGACTCTTGATTTCCGTTTTTGTTCCGCGAATTATTCAAGCCATTAACACATGCAATCTCTCCCCGCTGCCCAAGGAGATGGAGGCCGCCTGTGTCGCTCGGATTCAAACCGCGCAAAAGGCGGCGCTTCACGCGGTTTTCATGAAAGAGGTATGGCCACGTGCCCTGAAAGCATTTGGGGGTTTACGTGGCTGCCTCGCTAGGATTCGAACCTAGACAGAGAGATTCAGAGTCTCTAGTGCTACCATTACACTACGAGGCAACGAAGCCAGAAAATTAAAGGCGCGCGGTTGGACTGCAAGTCGAGCAGCGTCTCCGCGCGCGAGCGGTAATTATGCCGGCACTTTGGCGTCGAGCAAAATCTCAGCGCCTTCTCCAGCGGCGTCGACATCCAAAGACTTCCCGCTCTTTGCCACGAACGCGCGCGCATGTTCCACCATCTTATCGATCATCTGGTCGTCATGGTTCGGATCGTGGTGGAAAAGAACGAGCTTGCCCACGTTTGCATCGAGCGCCAGCGAAACGACGCTGTCCACTGAACTGTGGCCCCAGCCGACGTGCTTCGCGTATTCCTCCTCCGTATATTGCGTATCCATCATTGCGACGTCGCAACCTTGGAGAAAATCGACCATCTTTGCACGCTCGGCGCCAGCGAAATCCCGCGCTTCCTCCTCGCTGATCCCATCGCGCGAGGCCAACAGCAGCTTGAGATCTTCATACGGTTCATTGTCGGGAAAGTAGGCGATTGATCCCGAGCTGGTGGCAAGCCGATACCCAACGCAAATTCCGGGATGATTGGCGAACTTGGATCGCACCTCGACAGGTCCGACTCGAAACTCCATCTCCTTCAATTCCTCAATCGCCAGGTGGCTTGGGAGTTGGCGTAAGCTCACGGGGAAAAACGGCGTCTCCATTTGGCTGGCCAGAATCTTTGCCAAACCGGCGCGAGCGCCTTCATAACCCAAAACGCGGATCAGATTTTTCTGATTGTACGCGGGAGAAAAGAAAGGCAGTCCCTGGATATGGTCCCAGTGAGTGTGCGAGATCAAAAGGGTTAACTTCATCGAGCGAGGTCCGAATTCTTTGTCCAAAGCCAGACCGAGCAGGCGGATCCCGGAGCCAGCATCGAGGATGATGATCTCGCCGTCGGCGCGCACTTCCACGCAACTGGTGTTTCCGCCATAACGGACTGTGCTCTTTCCAGGGACTGGAATTGATCCGCGGACGCCCCACAGCCTTATTCGCGCAGGCACCGATTCCCGTTCGGGTACAGATTTCGGTTCGGGACGGCGCGGAATTTCAGGCAGGAGCCGGTCGATCGTGCCGGAGAGCAGTTCCCACGTAACCGGTTTGAGTAGATATTCATCCGCGCCTGCTTCAAGAGCGCTGGTTCGATCGACTCCGTAATCGCGGCCTGAGACCACGATGATCTTGGTTGGTTGCAGTTGCTCGCGAATGGAGCGGCACACCTCAAAACCATTCGATTTCGGCATTAACAAGTCGCACAGGATCAGCTCCGGCCGATTGCGCAACGCCAGCTCCAGCCCCGCATCACCGTCGTTTGCTTCCAGGACGTTCCAGTCTTCGCGCCTGAAAAACTGTGCCATCACCCGCCGGTTCTCGGCATCGTCTTCGATGATTAAGACGCGAGGCATTGTGGGGGGGGAAGAAAACTGCTCGGTACGTTCGCTTAAAGCAAGCTAAATCAGAAGCAGCGGTTCTTTTTTCCGAGGCAGTTGCTCAACTTTGTCTAAAAGAAAATCGGGATGATTAAAATCGCCAGAATATTGACGACTTTGATCATCGGATTGATCGCGGGTCCGGCCGTGTCTTTGTATGGATCACCGACGGTGTCGCCGGTGATCGCTGCGGCGTGAGCAAAAGAGCCTTTGCCGCCGAGATTTCCTTCCTCGATAAATTTTTTCGCATTGTCCCATGCGCCGCCGCTCGAGGTCATGGCAATGGCAACAAACAAGCCGGTGACGATCGTGCCCACCAGTAATCCCCCGAGCACGACCGGGCCCAGCTGCGGAATCACCGCCACCGCCACCACGAAAATCAACGGCAGCAGCGCTGGCACAATCATTTCGCGCAATGCCGCTTTGGTCACGATGTCTACACATGTGCCGTACTCGGGTGTGTCCTTCCCAGTCATGATGCCGGGATGCGCCTGCAGTTGCCGCCGCACCTCGCGGACAACGGCGCCGGCGGCTTTGCCGACTGCGTCCATGCTGAACGCGGTGAAGATGAAGGGGAGCAAGCCACCGAGGAACAAACCGATAATCACCTTCGGATCGGTAAGCGAAAACTCGAACACGAACGGCTGGCCATTGCGGGTCACGTGTTCTTTGAGCTCCTGTACGTATGAGCCAAATAAAACGAGCGCTGCGAGGCCGGCTGAAGCAATGGCGTAACCCTTTGGTCACAGCTTTCATTGTGTTGCCCACCGCGTCGAGTTGATCGGTGACATTGCGCACTTCGTTGGGCAACTTGCTCATTACCGCAATACCGCCCGCGTTGTCGGTAATCGGACCGAACGAATCGAGGGAGATGATGATCCCGGCCATCGACAACATCGCCATCACTGCGATTGCGATTCCGTAAAGCCCGCCAAAATGAAAGCTTAGTAAAATAGCGATTGCGATAAAGCCTACCGGCAGCGCGGTAGCGTGCTGACCAACAGCCAGGCCCGCGATGATGTTCGTCGCATGACCGGTCTCTGAGGCGCGCGCAATTTTTTGCACGGGCCGATAATGCATGGACGTATAGTAATTGGTAATCACCACGACGACCGCTGTCATCACGATGCCAACGAGCGATGCCCAGTAGAGTTGGGTTGGTGATCGCATTACGCCGCCGATCATCACGCCCGTCCGAAACAGATAATGCGTGGCCGGCCAGAAGAGGACGGCCGAAACGATCGCGCTGGTGATGACGCCACCCATCAACACATTGGCTGGTTTTCCGCCGGCAAAGTTCACGAACAGCACGCCCAGGATCGCGCCAAGCACGGAAATTCCGCCGAGCACGAACGGGTAAACCACAGCCGCGGGGTTGTCTGGTAACGTGAGTGCTCCGACAAGAATCGCGCCGATTAAGCTCACTGCATACGTTTCGAACACATCGGCGGCCATGCCCGCGCAATCGCCCACGTTATCGCCAACGTTGTCTGCGATCGTTGCGGGGTTGCGCGGATCATCTTCTTCGAGACCCTGCTCGATCTTGCCCACAAGATCCGCTCCGACGTCGGCCGCTTTGGTGTAAATCCCGCCGCCGAGTCGCGCGAACACGCTGATGAGACTAGCCCCGAGCGCGAGACCAACCAGACTGTTGATCGCCATACGCGCGCCCGCGATATGCGTGACCAGAGTGTAGAAAATAGATACCGACAGAAGCGCGAGCCCCACTACGAGCAGCCCAGTGACGGCGCCGCCGTTGAAAGCCATTCGCAAGGCTTTGTGAATTGACTCTGTTGCGGCTTGCGTCGTTCGCACGTTCGCCACCACGGCGATACGCATTCCAATGAAACCGGCCGAAAGCGAACAAAACGCACCGATCACAAAGCCAATGGCCGTCGGACGATCTTTGAAAATGAAAAGCAAAATGAAAATGATTACGGCGATAGAGCTGATCGTGATTACTTGCCGATTCAGATATGCCTTGGCGCCTTCCTGAACGGCTCCAGCGATCTCTCTCATTCTTTCATTGCCTGCGGGGGACCGAACAACTGCGCCGATTAAAAAAAACGCGGCCGCGAGGCCGATCACGGCGCAGACCATCGATAGCGGCACGCCGGAGGTAAGGATATTGAAGGCGAGTAAAATCATGGTCGGGTCAGGCTGAAGCGCACGATTCTATAAAGAATTGCTGTCGTGGCAACTGCCTTAGTTCAATCTTTCGCGCCCGTGAGGTTTCGTTAGGTCAAGCAGCGGGCCAATGGGAACTATACGAGTTGGGTTAATCGCGGTGTGCGTCATGTAGTAATGCCGCTTGATGTGATCCAGGTTGACGGTCTCCGCGATGCCAGGCTGCTGATACAAGTCCATCAGGTAACCCTGCAGGTTTGGGTAATCGATAATGCGCCGCAGGTTGCATTTGAAATGGCCGTGATAAACGGCGTCAAAGCGCACAAGCGTGCAAAATAATCGCCAGTCCGCTTCGACAATCCGCTTCGACGAATAGATATCGGCTTTTCGACAAGCGCTGTTCGAGCTCATCAAGCGCCTCAAAAACTCTGCGGCAGGCGCGTTCGTAAGCGCGCTGGCGCGTCGCGAATCCTGCTCTGTAAACGCCATTGTTCACATTCTCGTAGATGAAATCGGAGAGTTTCGCGTGGTCGGCTTGGATTTCTTTCGGAAAAAGATTGACGGTTTTATTCTTAGCGAAGTCGTTAAAGACGTCATTGAACATCCGGCAGATGTCGTCCTCGCAATTGTTCACGATCCGCTTTGTTTTGGTGTCCCACAGGACCGGCACAGTCACGCGCCCGTGATAATCGGCATCGGTGGCGCTGTATGCTTCGCTTAAAAATTGGAACCCGTTGATCGGATCGGTGGATTCAAACGGCGCGCCGGGCGGGATCTCGCCAGAAGGATCGCGAAACGCCCAGCCCAAGTCGTCTCGAACCGGATCAACTACAGTCAAGCCGATTGCGTCTTCGAGTCCTTTCAATTTCCGAACGATAACGGTGCGACTTGCCCACGGACACGCTAACGAAACGTAAAGATGATAGCGGCCTGCCTCGGCAGTATAAGCTGCGGAGCTGTCATTTGAAATCCATTCGCGAAACGCATCCTTCTGGCGTTTGAATTCTCCGGACGTTGTTTCCTCGTCTGGAAATTGTGCGTTCATACCACCACGAATGGGACACGAATGAGCACGAATGCAAAGCCGAGAAGTCATTTACGTCGCTGTCCGCGGGTTCCACGCGCGTTGACACGGAAAACGGCCAGTGATAGCGTCGCGCCAAATTTACGCGGAAGTCCGTAAAAGACGGGCGATAACGCGGTGACCGATCCAGACTTGCACACGTTATTGAACAGTCAGGTTTTGGTGCTGAACCGGCTTTGGCAGGCCGTCAACATCTGCTCTGCTCGTCGCGCCTTTTCGCTCGTATATGCTGGGCAAGCCCAGATTGTTTCTTCGGATGACGCAAATAACTTTTCAACGCACGATTTCGAAAGCTGGCGCGATCTCTCCACGAACGCGCCCGATCATGAATCAGTTACCACCATCTCGTTCAAGATCCGGATCCCACGGGTGATCGTGCTGCTGGTTTTCGATCGGCTTCCGAAGAAGGAAGTGAAATTCACCCGGCACAACGTGTTTGAGCGAGACAAGAACACCTGCCAGGTACTGCGGCCAGCTCTTCGATCGCAGCGAGCTTAACCTGGATCATGTCGTACCTCGCGACCGGGGCGGGATGACGACTTGGGAAAACGTGGTTTGCTCCTGTATTCCGTGCAATACGCGCAAGGGCAACCGGCTTCCGCGCGAAGCGCATATGGGCCTGATCCGTAAACCTAAGCGACCGAAGTGGCGGCCATTTGTTCAGATCACGTTTGCTGCGCCCCAGCACGATCTCTGGAAACACTTCGTCGATCTGGCGTACTGGAACGTCGAATTGAGCGACTAGCTCAAGGACTGACGGCTTCCCAGCCGTCATGCTCATATTTCGACGGCTGCCCAAGCCGTCGTTCCTTGTTAGCGCTTCAAGGCATTTCGAAACGGAACCCGCCTCTATCAGTGCTTCAGCGCGTTAAAAATGGGTTGTGGATAAACGCCCAGGCAAATGGTGGCGATGATCAATGCGCTGATCGCCACTCGCGAGAGACCGTTTACAGGAATGGCGTCGGTCTTGGAATCAGACTGCCAGTACATCGCGCGGATAACCTTGAGATAATAGTAGAATCCGCAGCCCACCGTGATCACTCCAACCACCACAAGTGCGATCTGACGCTGCTGAACGGCTGCGTAAAAGATGTAGAACTTTCCGAGAAATCCCGCGGTGAACGGCACACCGGCAAGCGAGACCATCCCGATCAGCATCGCAAAAGCGAGAAATGGCGAGCGTTTGGCAAGACCATCGAAATCGGAAATTTCTTCGCCGGTTTGCTGCGCGACGATTATCAGCACTGCAAAACTCAACAGTGTCATCAAAAGGTAAGCGACGAGATAGAAGATAATTGCGCGGACATCGAAACAGAGCACGCCGATGAGCAGATAACCCGCATGCGCAATGCTCGAGTACGCTAGCAGTCGTTTCAGATTTGTCTGCGGCAACGCTGCGAGATTGCCGTAGATCAACGTGAGTAACGCGATCACAAAAATCAGCCGTTCTGTTTGCGGGAGGTTCATGAATGGTTGCAAGACCCGTATCAAAACGACGAAGCCCGCTGCTTTCGAACCGACGGAGAGATACGCCGTCACTGGCGTGGGCGCGCCTTGATAAACATCCGGCACCCAGATTTGGAATGGGACGGCCGCAATCTTGAAGCCCAGCGCGACCAGAACAAAAACCATGCCTAACAACGCTGCGGCGGAGTCGGCGCCAGCATTCGCCAGCGCCGCCGTCAGCCGATAGAGGTTTGTCTGACCGGTCGCGCCGAAAATCCAAGCGATTCCGTACACGAGAAACGCCGTGGAAAGCGCGCTTAGCACCAGATACTTCGTTCCCGCTTCGAGCGTCGCGGGATTGCGCCGCGTAAAACTGACGAGCACATAGAACGACACTGTTACGAGTTCGAGTGCGACAAAGATGAAAACGAAGTCGATCGCCGAAACGAGATACATCAGTCCGGCGCAGGTGAAGAGCGGCAGCGCGACAAATTCGCCGAGACCTGTCTGCGGCGCGGCACGGGGAAAGAAGCTGCGCACCACTGGCGCGTAATCGAGCATCATGATTAACACAAGAATGGTGGTTAGCAGCGCGAACTGCTTGAAGAAGATCGCCAGCCGATCCGCTGTGTAGAAACTCCAAAATCCAGTCGCGTTAGCCGGCGCGGGAGAAGGAACGACAAAGAAAGTGGCGAAAAGAACTATCGCGAGGCCGAAAATTCCAGCGAAAGCCAGAACTCGTTTATCAATTTTTCCGGCGAACGCCTCGACCATCAGGATCACCATCCCGAGCACCAGCACCGCAATCTCGAGTAAGGGCGCGGTGATCGAAGTCATTTGGTTGCCAGATCGTTGTTGCGACGTGCCTGCGGAACGTCTTCATCAGTCACGGCTGCAGGCTTGACGGCGCACAGCGTCGTGGCTGTCCAGCGTCAACGTCGCTTTCGTCATGTTAGCCTGGGGCAACGCCCTGGGGATTCGGTCATACCAGTATGAGCGCTGAAGGCACGATTCAATGAGTCGCGCCTTCAGCGATGACGTTTTCTTGTACCATGGATCCTGGGTCGCTCGCCCCAGGGTAGCGATGGATTCCGCGTCGTTGGCGCTAACAGCGCCGTGACGATAACGCTGCATGTTCGCGAACGGGCTTGTATTCGCAGACAGAAAAGTCCCGAACGTCGGCGCTACACTTCGCACAAAAAATTGCGGAAAAAATCCAAAGCAAAAAAGTGCTGCCACAAGCAGCATCACAGGCACGCGTAACGCCGGACTAAGGTCGGGCAGCTTTTGCCATTGCTCGCGAATAGAGCCCATGAACGTGTTGCGATAAGCGCGCAACATGTAAACCGTCGACAGCACTACGCCCCACAGCGCAAGGACCGTGGCGATTTGGAAAATGTGAAACCGGCCGATTTCCCAGCCGTTCCTGAACGCGCCAAAAAATATCATGATTTCCCCGGCAAAATTGGCGAAACCCGGAAGACCGATTGCGGCGAACACGCCAAGTCCAAAAGCAAGTCCGGCGAAAGGCATTATCCTCGCAAATCCGCCGAGCTCATCAAAAGCCAACGTGCCCGTTCGCCTGCGCAATTCGCCTGCTATTCCAAACAACAATGCGATTGAGAGACCGTGCGCGAACATCAACACAACGGCGCCGGTCACGCCAAGAACGCCAAAGCTGGCGATTCCGAGAAAAATGTAGCCCATGTGCATCACGCTGGAATATCCGAGCATCCAATCGAGCCGCTTCTGCGCGATTGTAACAAGGCCGACGTAAATGATGTTGCCGAGCAATAGCACGATCAGCAGAGTGGCCCAGTGACGCGCGCCTTCGGGCAGCATCGGAATGGCCAGGCGCAAGAGGCCGTACAGCCCGAATTTTTTTAAGACGCCTGCGTGCAGCATCGCAGCAGGCGCCGGCGCCGCGGCGTACGCTTCAGGGGCCCAGGTGTGAAACGGAAAGAGCGATATGAGAATTCCGAAACCGATAAGTAGCAACAGATAAACATGCCGTTGCGCATCGGGAGCGATCTGGCCCATTCCGGCTGCAGTCCGCAACACGCGAATATCAAAACTCCGCGAGGGAAGAGGAAAGCTTTGGTAAAGCAGGATCAGGCCGATTAGCAGAATGAAACTGCCGATTGCCAGGTAGATCGTGATTTTCCAAGCCGCTGCGACCCGATTCCCGCTGCCCCAGATTCCGATCAACAAAAATGTGGGGATCAGCGCAAGTTCGTGAAACGCGTAGAAGAAGAATAAATCGATCGAAGCAAACGCTCCTATCGCTCCTCCAGAGATGAACAGAAGACAGGCATAAAACGCGTTTTCATATCGCTCTATCGTGCCGGCGAACCACACCGCAGCGAGAGTGACGATGCTGGCGAGGAGCACCATGATTGCGCTCAAACCGTCGATGCCAGTGGTGAAGCTCAGTCGCCACTCGGGAGAGATGCTAAACGATGTGACGTGTTGGAAGTCAGCGCTACCGCGGTCGAGAGACGCAAACAAAAATAGCGCCACTGCAAACGTCAAAACCGACGCGGCCAGCGCAATCTTTCGTGCGGGCGCGCCAAGCATGATCAGCACGGCCGCAACGATAGGACAAAAAATGATGAATAAAACCATTACGGGAAATGACGAAATCCGAATGACGAATGACGAAGGAATGACGAAGCTCGAATGCGGAATCCTTCCGGGAAGCGCACGCGCCTCGCGTGCAGACCAGTGCGCCCTCGCGCTCGCCATCCAGGATTACACAACACCATTTCGCCTTTGATGGTCTCGAGAGTGTTTCGGCGAGGGCGCCGAAACGAGCACGCGGGGCGCGTGCGCTCCCCAGATCTTTGGTCATTGGTCATTTCGGGATGCTTATCGAAACACAGTGAAGTAAATGAGAGCGATAACACCGAGACCGAAGAGGAATGCATACGCTTGAAGATTGCCGACTTGGATTAATCGCAAGACCGCGCCGATGCCCCAGGTGCCTCGACTGCTTCCGCCGACCGCGCCTGCATCGATGATCCATCGATCAATGAAGGCGGCCACACGGGCGAACAAATCCTGCGTCCAATAAATGAGCCAGCCATAGAATTCGTCGACATAGAATTTGCGGCGTAACAACTCGACTTTAACCGGTTCCGCCGAGCGTCCGCGGTAAAGAACAATGGCGAGTCCAACTCCGAGAATCAGTGCAATGATCGCCAGCACAGGAACAAAGACGGACACTCCTTTTTCCATGGGGAGTGTGAGAAATTTTCGAGCGAAAAATGCAAAGCCGCCGAAAGTCGCGAGGATTGCGAGCACGATCAACGGCATTGTCATGACGGGTGGGGATTCACCGCCTTCTCGTGCGCTATCGCTGCGTGGTTTATCGAAGAAGACAATGACGAGCATGCGTATCACGTAGAAAGCGGTCAGGAACGCAGTGAATAATGCTACGGCGAAAATCGGCAGGTTTTGTTCGTAGGCGATCGCGAGAATTGCGTCCTTGCTGAAAAATCCGCTGAATGGTGGACAGCCGATCAACGCCAGTGCACCCGCAGCGAAGGTAGCAAAAGTGATCGGAAGTCTTCGACGCAGACCGCCCATCTTCCAAATGTCCTGCTCGTGATGAAGCATCACGATGACTGAGCCAGCCGCGAGAAACAGGAGCGCTTTAAAAAAAGCGTGAGTAAAAAGGTGGAACATCGCCGCCTGGTTTGAGGCGAGGCCGACAGCCATCACCATGTAACCGAGTTGCGACAGCGTGGAATAGGCGAGAATGCGCTTGATATCGTCTTGCTGCGTCGCGATCAAAGCGGCCATTACTGCGGTGATGGTTCCAATCCACGCGATAACTAAAAGCGCTGTTTGTGATGCTTGAATGATGAACGCGACGCGCACCAGCATGTAAACGCCAGCTGCAACCATTGTCGCCGCGTGAATCAACGCCGAGACTGGCGTTGGACCTTCCATCGCGTCGGGCAACCAGACGTGCAGCGGAAATTGGGCAGATTTTCCGACGGCGCCGCAGAAAATTAAAAGCGCGACAATTGCGGCAAAGGTTGCATGGCTGCCGAACATCGACATTCGCGGCGCGACTTCCGCAAACACCACGGAACCGGTAGTCATCCAAATCATCAGGATGCCAGTCATGAATCCGAAATCGCCAATCCGTGTGGTGATGAATGCCTTGTTTGCTGCGTCGGCTGCGGCATCTCGAAAGAACCAGTGACCGATCAACACATACGATGTGAACCCCACCAATTCCCAAAAGATGAACAGCATCACGAAATTGTTGGCGAAAACGATCCCGAGCATCGCGAACATGAAGAGCGACAGCGCCGCGAAATAACGGGACTTGCCTTCGTCGTCCCGCATGTAACCGAGCGAATAAATGTGGATGAGCGCGCCGACGCCGGAAACCAGAACGGCCATTGTCCTGCTCAGTTGATCAAGTGTCAGGCCGAGCGGCACATGAAAGATCGGCCGAACATCGAGCCATACGAACTCACGTGCCGAGGTGGCTGATTGAGCAAAGACGAAGCAACTGCAGCAAAAACTTATCAGCACCGCACTGATGGAAATTGCACTGCTCAACGATTTCCATCGCAACGTGAAGAGTGTGATGACCGTCGCGCTCGCTAACGGTGCGATAAGAATCAGCCACGGATAGAATGAGTTCATTGTCCGACTGATTCGCGGGTTAGAACTTCAGGCTGGTGATGTCAGCGACATCCGTCGTTTGCCTCGCGCGATATAGCGCGACGAGAAGCGCGAGCCCCACCGCTACTTCAGCTGCTGCCACAGTGATGACGAAAAAAACGAACACCTGCGCGTTATAATTCGGCAGCCCATTAGCACCGACGCGAAATCGCGAGAAAGCCACCAGCGACAGGTTGGCGGCGTTCAACATTAGCTCAAGCGACATTAAAATAACGATGAGGTTGCGACGTAGCATCACGCCAGCGAAACCGATCGTGAAAAGGATCGCGCTTACGACCAAATAATCGCCGAGCGTGATCATGTTATCGTGGTTCCCGCCGGCTCAGGATGACCACCCCTATCGTGGCAACGAGCACCAGGACCCCAATGATTTGGAAGGGCAGATTGTAGTTGTTGAAAAGTAGCCGGCCGATGTGCCATACATCGTCCGTTGTCGATGTTGCCAGCGGCGGAAAAATACGCCCCGCAAATTGAGAGTGCCCAATGACTACATAGATCTGAACTAGCAAGATCACAGCCACCCCAACGCCCCCAATGGCAGCGAGCCAATTGATTTGGCGTCGTTCTTCGACGCGGATGTCGAGCAGCATGATGATGAAAAGAAAAAGCACCATCACGGCGCCCGCGTACACCAACACTTGAATGATGCCGACGAAAAACGCATCGAGCGACATGAACAGCGCTGACAACCCGAGAAATGAAACCACCAGGCTCAGCGCGCTCGCGACCGGGTTCCGATTTAGCACGACAGCTGCGCCGAAAATCACCGTCAGCACCGCAAAAATCCAAAATAAGAAAGGGGACATCGGTTAATGGAGTGATGGAGTAATGGAGTGATGGATCAATAGATTTGTAGCCGTCTCCGACACTCCAGCACTCCAATACTCGATCACTCCAGTTCTGCTCATTCGTTTCCGTTCCATTTGAGAGCCACGCCATGCATCTCCGCCGTTCGTTCTGTCATCCTGACCGAAGTGAAGGATCTCTCGAGCGTAAAAGCAGAAGCTAGACGCTGCATCTTTTGTGAGATCCCTCGCATCCGCTCGGGATGACATTGCTCTATTTTTTTTCATTCCATTTCAATACCACGCCGTGCATTACGCCGCCGATCTCCAGAAGTTTTTCCTTGTTATGCACCATGTCGGCGCGCGTGAAGCCGGTGATGGCGTAATCTTTGCGCAGATAAATCGCCTGCTCCGGACAAACTTCCTCGCACATCCCGCAGTAAATGCAGCGGATCATGTCGATATCGAATGCTTCAGGAAATTTTTCTACCTTGGCGAAACGGTCTGCTGACGGAATCTCATCGGGAATAATTTTGATCGCGCGCGGCGGACAGATGAATTCGCAAAGTTGGCAAGCCACACAGCGCACCCGTCCATCGGAATCGCGCACCAGAGCTGGGGCGCCGCGATAATGATCCGGCAGGTGACTATCCCATTTTTGCTCGGGATATTGCATCGTCACCTTGGTGCGTCCAAGCAGCATATTCTTGAAATGCTTTAGGGTGATTGCCAAGCCGGCGGCAATGGCTGGCAGATACAATCTCTCGCGCCAGTTCAACCTCGGTCGTGGGACAGTAATGGTCATAATCAAAATGACGAATGACCAATGACCAATGACCAATGAATGACGAAGCACGAATCATTGAAGATTTTGCGCCAGCGATCAGCTTTTCCGGCTTTGGTATTTGGATTTGCTTCGAGCTTCGTCATTCGGATTTCGTCATTTACTTGGGGGCAAACGCCAGTAGCCCTGCAACGATGAAGATATTCACGAGCGCAATCTCGAAAAAGAAAAGCCAGCCGAGGCGCATCAGCTGATCCCAACGAAATCGCGGGAGCGTCCAGCGTACCCACATAAATAAGAAAATCACGACGGCGACCTTCGTGAAAAAGACTGCAATATTGATGAGGCCGAAGATCCAGCCGTGGGAGCCATCCGGTACGCCGGGGAAATGCCAGCCGCCGAAAAACAACGTCACGACAACAGCGGACCCGGTAATCATCGCAGCGTATTCGCCTAGAAAATAGAGCGCGAACTTCATCGAGCTGTATTCGGTGTTGTAGCCGCCCGCCAACTCCTGCTCAGCCTCCGGCAAATCAAATGGCAGCCGGTTTGTTTCAGCGAAAAGCGCGATCATAAACACAAGGAATGAGATGATCATTGGAATCGTGAGCAGCCATTTCCACGGATTTATCCAATCGCCAATGAAAGGAGCAATAAACCAGCCATGGTCGATCTGGTACTGCACAACGCTTGTCAGACGCAAACTTCCAACCAGGAGGAAGACCGGAATCACGGCGAGCCCCAGTGAAAGCTCGTAAGAAAGCATTTGCGCGCTGGAACGAATAGCGCCGAGGAAGGGATATTTCGAGTTGGACGCCCAACCTCCGATGACGATTCCGTAAACGCCTAACGAGGAGATCGCGAACACAAAGAAGATCCCGACATTTACGTCCGCGATTACCATCGGAACACCGAATAGCGTGCTGCCGAACGGCACCACCGCGATGGTGATGATGGCTGGCATCACAGCGAGGCACGGCGCCAGCCAGTAATAAAAAGTATTCGTGGCGTGCGGCGTGAAGTCTTCTTTCAGCAGCAGCTTGAACATGTCGGCGATCGGCTGGAGGAGACCCGCGGGCCCGACGCGATTCGGCCCAACGCGATCCTGAATAAACGCGCTGACCCGGCGCTCCGCGTACACCGCATAAGACACCATGAACAAAATCACCCCCAGCAGAATTGCGATCTTCAGCAGCGAAGTGATGAGGAAAAAAAAGTCCATTACAGCCGTTAATTTTACCGCTTAGGCGCCGCTTCTGGTTCGACTTGTCGAGTCGTCGGTGCAGCGGGATGAGCTTGCGCATGATCCAACTCGTGGCGAACACTGCGACGCGCAGTTTGGACCGCGATGGCTTGTTCGATTGCTTCTTCGTCGCTGGGATGCGTTGCCGGCAATTCTTCAATTTCCAGAACGTGCACGCCGAGATCGCCGATTTTGCTGAGACTCAACCCGGCGAATTGCGGGACTGTTTCGCTCATTCGTCGGAAAACATCTTCAATCGAATGAAGCGAGTCGCCGCCACCGATTGCCTGAAGCAGGTCACGTAAGATTTCCCAGTCATCGCGAGCGTTGCCCGGCGGTCGAGTTGCTCGGTTCAAGCGTTGCAATCGGCCTTTGCCATTGATCATCGAGCCGCGTTTTTCGGCAAAACCGCATGCAGGAAGGACAACACTCGCTTTTTCTGTCGCCGCGTTGCGCAAATTATTCATCACGATGAGTGCGGGCAGTCGCGCCAGTTCATCGACGGATAAGCCGAGATGCATCGCGTTCTCTTTTAAAATCAACAGCGCTTTGATTCCTCCGGATTTTACCGCGTCGCTGATTGCCATGAGCTTTGCGCCGGGCGCGGAACGTGAACCCAGGATCAGCCGGGCACCGTTTGTGTTCGGGTTGCGATCTTTACTTAACAAAATCTTGTCTGCGCGCCCGCGCCTCGGGACAATATCGACCCATTGAACGCCTAACGAGTTAACCAACTGCGCCGTGAGCCAAAGCTCTTCGTTCGTCATCCGGCCAGACGCAACAATCGCAATCTCGGATGCGGCAAACTGTTTTAAATGGAGCGCTGCCTGCCCAATCGCGGTTGGCCAATCGGCCGGGACCAGCCTTCCCTCCGACCGAATCTGTGGCTCCAGTAAGCGGTCGTCGGCTTCGAGATATTTGTAATTGAGCCGGCCATAATCGCACATCCAACAGGAGTTAACGTGATCGTTCTCGCGCGGCGTTTGTCGATACACGACGTCTTCTCGAGTTCCGATGATTGTGTTGCATCCCGTCGCGCAACTTGTGCAGATGCTCTTCGTCTCTTTCAGGAACCAGACCCGCATTTTAAAACGGAAATCGGTCGAAGTCAGCGCGCCGACCGGGCAGATGTCGACGGTGTTAAGCGAATAATTATTGTCCAAAGATCTGCCGGGATGCGCCGTCAGAATGGTGTGACTGCCGCGATCGACGAAGCCGAGCACGTCATCATGCGCAATTTCCTGGCAGAAACGGATGCAGCGCGAGCAGAGAATGCAGCGCTCGTCATCAAGTGTTACGCGCGGCCCGAGCTGCACCGCTTTCGGCTTTTTCACTTTGTTCTCCAGGAATCGCGATTGCGAATTGCCATAGTCGACACTGAATTCCTGCAAACGGCATTCGCCCGCCTGATCGCAGATCGGGCAATCAAGCGGGTGATTGATCAGGAGAAATTCCATGACGCCGCGCTGACATTCCTTCACCAGCGCTGAGTCGGTGCGAACGGCCATGCCTTCAGCTATATCCTGTGCGCAGGAAATTTGCGGGCGCGGCATCCAGTTGATGATCGGTTTGCCATCCTGCCCGAGCTCCGGCTTGCGATCAGGCCCGAGCCTCGGAAATCCCATTTCGATCAAACACATCCGGCAATTTCCCGGCGAGCTAAGCTTCTTGTGATAGCAATACCGCGGCACGAAAACGCCAACCTGCTCGCAAGCCTCGATCACCCGCGTGCCCTTCGGAAATTGATGCCAGGCGCCATCAATCTGGACGTTGAACAGAGGAACTGATGATTCGTTAGGCATTTTATGAATCAGGAAAGCAGGAAAGCAGGAAAACAGAAAAACAGGACGGCGCGATAATTACGCGAGAAGATCGGCTCGCTCATGTTCGTTCGGAAGCTCACGGCAGAAGCGTTTTATCGTTAACGGCGCAGTCGCAAAATTGAACAGCAATCCATCGTTAAGATTGGCGGCTTTGAGATAACTGCGGCCAATGGCGAAATGAATGTCCTCCAACTGGCTGATCGCCTTCAGTTCTACGACGATCTTGCCTTCAACGAGGAAATCCAAACGATGTTCGCCGACTTGGTGATCACGGTAGAAAAGCGGCACCGGATGTTGCCGGATGAATTGGATTCCACTGAGCGCAAATTCAACAGCCATCGCTTCCTCGTAGACAGATTCCAGGAAACCAGGACCAAGTGCGCGGTGTACTTGGATTGCGCAAGCAATAATCTCCTGCGTAGGTTTGGAGTCTCTAAGGTTTTTTCCTGCTTTCCTGCTTTCCTGATTCATATTTTCAAATCATTCCTTTCGCGCCGGCTTTTTCCCAGCCGGGGTCATGGGCCATGGGGACGGTGGGAATCGATTCTTCCTCGATTAATTCTTCGGATGTGTACTCGGGCGGGAGGGGTGGGGGAATGGGTTTTTGGGCGCGCGACGCAAATTCTTCCGGGAATTTTTGGACAAAACTTTGCGTTGGCCATGCACAAGCTTCGCCAAAGGCGCAAATGGTGCGCCCCGCGATGTTGTCGCCAATGGTTTTCAGTGTTTTCGGATCTTCCACCACGCCGCCGCCGCGCAACATGCGATCGGTGATTTTTTGCATCCAAAGCGAGCCTTCCCGGCAGGGTGTGCATTGGCCGCAGCTCTCGTGCGCGTAAAACTTATTGATGTTGTTCAGCGCCCAAACCATGTCGCGCGAATCGTCCAGCACGATCACGCCGCCGGAACCCGCCATCGAGCCTGCGGCTGCGAGGGAATCGAAATCCATTGGGATATCGTCGATTGAGAGTTCGCGTTCAATTGTCGAGCCGTCGGCCTGCCGTTCCTTCAGCTTGAAGCGTTCATCGGCGCGCAACACTTTCGCGGAGCTGCCGCCCGGAATAACAGCTTTTAGTTTCCGCCCCGGTCGCAAGCCGCCGGCCATCTCATAAATCAACTGGCCCATCGTAACGGCGCCCACTTCAACTTCGAAGTATCCGGGACGTTGCACGTCACCGCTGACACACAAAACTCGCGTGCCTGTGTTGTTAGGCCGGCCAAGGCGTGCATACTCCGCGCCGCCCATGCCGATGATATGTTTAATGTTACAAAGTGTCTCGACGTTATTGACGATCGTCGGACACATGTAGAGACCCAGCACCGCAGGAAAATAAGGCGGCTTGATCCGAGGATAACCGCGTTTCCCCTCGAGCGATTCGATTAAACCGGTTTCCTCGCCGCAAATGTACGCGCCCGCGCCGCGGTGAATGTAGAACTCAACGTCGAATCCGGATCCCAGAATGTTTTTGCCAAGGAAATTGTGTTGCCGCGCTTCCTCGATCGCGCGTTCAAGGATGTTTGAGCCCTCTGGAAATTCTCCGCGGATGTAGATGTATGCAGTGTGCGACATTCAGCGCATAACAGGAGATCAACATTCCTTCGAGCAACTGATGCGGATCTTCGTGAATGATGTAGCGATCTTTGAATGTGCCCGGCTCGGATTCGTCGGCGTTACAGATCAAATACACCGGCCGTTTTTCGTCCGGTTTGATGAAGCTCCATTTCAACCCGCAGGAGAATCCCGCTCCGCCGCGGCCACGGAGTCCGGAATTTTTGACTTTGTTGACGATATCATCGCGCGACAGAGTCAACGCTTGCTTTAGTTGTTCGTAGCCGCCGTCCCGGAGGTAACACTCGATGTCGCTCGTCCAACCTGGCGCGGCCAATATTTTTGTAAACGAGACGGTGCTCCAAAGGATGCGGCGGCCATGGCAATTGCAAATTGTCGATTGTCGATTGCCGATTGCGAAAGAAATCCGCGGCGGAATTTGGATCGACATGCTCATGCAGTTGTTCGCCAACCATGCAGACCGGCGCGGTGTGGCAGCTGGCCAGGCACTCAACAAATTCGACGCTGTAAGTTCCGTCGGCACTGACCGCGATAGGGTTATGCGTTTCTTCACCACTCCTCGAGCGTTGAATTCCCAGACGCGCAGACACGTTTTCCATCAGTTCCAATCCACCAGCCATGGCGCAACTGAGTGTGCGACAGATCCGGATATGCGTTTTTCCGGCTCGCTGCTGGCGGAACATTGGATAAAACGTGACTACCTCGAGAATGTTGATTGGTTGGAGGCCGAGCTTTTCCGCAATCCAGAAGACGCCATCGTCGCTGATGAACCCGAAGTGTTCCTGCCACAAATGCAAGAGCGGCATTGCCGCGCTTCGACGGTGCTCGGCTCGGGTAACGCGCAATCGCCGCTTGCATTTTTCGCTCCAGTTCAGCGGGAATTTGGATGCGCGTCGCGTCTGCCATCGTTGAACCTAAACCAGCGCAGTGATACGCGGCAAATCGCGCTTTACCGCTCTAGAGTCCTCTGTTCTCAGCGGAGTGAGGGTGACGCATGCAATCCTGCCTGCGACTCTGGCGCAGACAGGATTGTCTGCCTCGAATGCGCTTCAATTGGACAGCGTGCTGTCCTTGGACTGCACTTTGTCGTCCTTGAAAACGATCGTGACCGTGTCTTTGCCTTGTCGATACACGTACGTCGTTTGCTTCATGACCGTCGGGTCCTCAGCTTTCGATGAAGTAGGCTGACCCAAGATCGATTCCACCTGTTTCTTCGACATGCCTTCCGTGACCTGATCCACGTTCGCCTTGGTGATTCGCTTGCCGATACAACTGTCGAGCATGAGCACGAGCATGAGCACGAGGATGAGGTGAACGACGAATGACAAATGACGAACGACGAAGGAATGACGAAGCTCGAATGCGGAATCGTCATCCTGAGTGCCGCGCAGCGGAGTCGAAGCATCCCGTGGCATCACCGAGAGTGCGGTCGCGGAATTCCTCGACTTCGCTCGGAATGATAGAACTCCATGTTCGTCATTCGTCATTTGGATTTCCTTCGTCTTTCATCTATCGCATTCGCCCATCACGAAGTCCAGACTGCCAAGGACGGCGGGGACGTCACTGACCAGGCAACCGGGCAAAAGTTCCGGCAGGATACTGAGGTTCACGAACGATGGCGCGCGAATTTTCAACCGATAGGGAACGCCGCCGCCTCTGCTGTTGATGTAAAAGCCGAGCTCGCCCTTAGGATTTTCGGCTCCGAAATAAACTTCGCCCGGGGGCGCATCGAGCCCTTCGGTTACCACGATGAAATGATGAATTAGCTCTTCCATCTTTGTCATCACTCGTGATTTTGGCGGAGTCATGTTTTTCCAGTTCGAAACATTGATCGGACCGCCGGGCAGTTTATCGATGGCCTGCCGCAGAATTCGCGCGCTCTGACGCATCTCCTCGACTCGCACAAGATACCGATCGTAACAATCGCCTGCGCTGCCGATCACCACGTCGAAATCGTACTGGTCGTAGTCGAGATAGGGATGTTTCCGGCGCAAATCATGTTCGATTCCGCTTCCCCGCAGGTTCGGACCCGAAATCGCATAGGCGATTGCGCGCTCCTTCGTGATGACGCCGACATCTTTTGTGCGATCGACAAAAATCTTGTTCCGGGTCAGCAATCTGTCGCATTCGTCAAGACTCGGTCCAAAGTCGTCGAGGAATTTTTCCAGTTGGGGGATGAAGCTTTCCGGAAGATCGCGGATTTGTCCGCCTACGCGGGTGTAGGATGTGGTGAACCGGGCGCCCGTCAGGAGTTCGAACAGGTTATAAAGCTTTTCGCGTTCGGTGAACGTGTAAAGAAAAACCGTCATCGCGCCAAGATCGAGCGCCATCGCGCCGAGCCCGAGGAGATGCGAGGAAATGCGCGACGTTTCGCAGCAAATCGTGCGGATCGCTTTTCCGCGCGGCGGAATTTCCCAGCCCATCAATTTCTCTACCGCCAACGCGTAGGCCACATTATTCGAGAGTGGCGCGAGATAATCGAGCCGATCGGTATACGGCACGAATTGATTGTATTGCATGTTCTCGGCGATCTTCTCGTCACCGCGATGGAGAAAACCAATATCGGGCGTGGCTTTGGTGATGATCTCGCCATCCAGCTCCAGCACGAGCCGCAAAACGCCGTGCGTAGCGGGATGCGACGGCCCCATGTTGAGGACCATCTTCTCACCGATATCGTCCTGCCCCGACTCGCGTAGTGCCGCGTCGGCGGCAGCCACACGGGTGACCGGGTCCGGTGATTCGATCTCGCGCGTCGTGAATGGCATGGAGGAAGAAGTTACAACGTTCCGGGTAAGATTTACGCTGGCGAGTGGAACTTTGTTCCGCAAGCGATTTCTGGGGAGCGCACGCTTACAGCGTGCTGGCGGTGGCATTCTGCCATCGCGAACTTTCCATTGTCGCCCCGAAGCGAATTCAGCTGGTGGTGCAGGGAAAGTTCGTTGCGGCAGAATGCCGCAACCAGCACGCTGCAAGCGTGCGCTCCCCAGAAGTTCCGCTCGCGCTCGGGAGTGGAACGCGATTAACTAGCCGCCATGCCAAAGAAAATCGCATTACTTTTCGCTGGTCAGGGCGCGCAATGCGTCGGTATGGGACGCGATCTTGCCGAACGATATCCTGTCGCAGCGGATTTGTTTCATAAGGCCGATGAAATTCTCGGCCGAAACTTGTGCGACATCGCCTGGAACGGACCGATGGAGGAATTGACCAAGACTTCAAATTGTCAGCCGGCGCTTTACGTTCACGCGCTGGCGGCGTTGGCAGCGTTGCGCGAGGTCTTCGGCGAATTTGAAGTCGGCGGCGCTGCAGGCCTGTCGTTAGGGGAAATCACTGCGCACACAGCGGCGGGTACTTTCGATTTTGCGACTGGTCTCAAACTTGTGCAAAAGCGCGGCGAATTCATGGACGAAGCGTGCGCAACAACACAAGGCGGTATGGCAGCTATGATTGGCGGCTTGGAAAACGATGTGCGCCGGCTCGCCGCGGATGAAGATGTCGATATCGCCAACATCAATGCGCCTAATCAGATCGTCATTTCAGGCGAGTTGGCGAATGTGGAAACCGCTGTCGGTGTCGCGAAGGAACACGGCATAGGCCGCGCAATGATGCTCAATGTTGCCGGCGCATATCATTCACGCCTCATGGAAAGTGCTTATGTGAAATTGGAGAAAGTGCTTGCCGATGTGCCAATGCAAGCGCCGCGTTTCCCCGTGATCAGCAACGTGACCGGCGAAGAAGTAAAAACGCCTGAGGAAATCCGAGAGACCCTCGGCGATCAAGTCACCGGCACCGTGCGTTGGGCAGATTGCATGCAGCGACTTATCAACCTTGGCTGCGATTTTTTCATTGAGCTCGGCCCGGGTAACGTGCTCGCGGGTTTATTGAAACGCACTAACCGTGACATCAACGTTATCTCCGTTGGTGACGCCGAATCGGTTATGCAAATGCGCTGAAGCGCTGTAGCCGCTTCCTGCGCGAAGCGTCAATCGTCGCCCACAGGGCGACGGCTACAATATCGACAATTGCGTTTGGCCGTCGTAATTGTGCCGCATGACACTGCAACAGCGTGTGGACTCGGATCTGAAGGAGGCGATGCGCGCAAAAGAGGCAACGAAACTGGGCGTGCTGCGCATGCTTAAATCGGCGTTGAAATATGCAGCGATCGCAAAATCTGACGCAGAGGCCGAACTCAGTGACGCTGAAGCCGTTCAGGTCATTCGCAAGCAAGCGAAGCAGCGACAGGATTCGATCGAAAGTTTTGAAAAAGGCGGCCGCGCTGGAATTGGCTGAGAAGGAAAAAGAAGAGTTGGCGATTTTGAACAGTTATCTGCCACAAGGGATGAGCCCGGACGAACTGGCGAAAGTCGTCCGCGAAACCATCGCTGAGCTCGGCGCCACATCCAAAGCGCAAATGGGCGCGGTAATGAAAGCGTTACAGGCGAAGGCAGGCGGTCGCGCCGATGGCAAAACACTTAGCTCGGAAGTGGCAAGAACAGCTTTCGTAATTCTGTGAAGCGTTGCAGACACACGACATTCTGAGTCGATGTCGAGGAATCCCGCGGCATCACGGCACGGCAGCGCAACGGGCGCCTTCGAGCTTCGCTTCGCTTCGCTCAGGATGACTCCGCGTTAACGACTTCAAATATTGACGATTCGTGATGCTAAGCGCCATCATTGTAGCCGGCGGCAGCAGCCAGCGCATGGGGTTTGATAAATTGTTTGCCGTAATCGCGGGCGAACCGGTGATTGCCCACGCGATCCGCGCGTTTGAGCGCGCGACTTCCATTAGCGAAATCGTAGTCGTGGCGCGTGAACAATCGCATGATGAAATCAGAAAGATCGTTTCAGGTGCAGGATTCAAAAAAATCCGCGCGATTGTTCCCGGCGGCGAACGTCGACAGGATTCTGTTCGGGCTGGCTTGGATCGCATCGATCGCGACGTGAAATATGTCGCCGTGCACGACGCGGCGCGTCCGCTGATTACTCCGGAACAAATCGAACGCGCCAGCGAGCAGTGCCGCGTTCATGGCGCAGCCGCTTTGGCGCAACCAGTCAATGACACGTTAAAACGCGCGGATGCCGATCTTTTGGTCGTCGGTTCGATCGATCGGCATCAGATTTTACGCGATGCAAACGCCACAGATTTTCGAACGGAAATTGATTGAGGATGCATACCATGATGTTTATGCGGAAAATGCTTCGGTAACCGACGAAGTCTCAGCAGTCGAGCGACTCGGCCACAAAATCGCCTTAGTCCTCAATGACGACTTTAATTTCAAAATTACTTACCCGCACGATTTGCCGGTTGCAGACTTTATTCTCCGAAAGCGAGCGAACGATCGTCGTTTTAAGGGGAAGTGAAGCGGCGTCACTAGGACTGCCCGCCCTACCGGCGCTGCATGCATCAAATGGTAGGGCGCGTCACTCGGTGCGCGTCGCGGGTTATAATTTTTCAGCGTCCCATTCCAAGGCGCTCGGCAAGGAGTCGCGGCAGACCAGCCTTCGTGATCTTTTTCTGCGCAGTGGCGAGATCGTATTTTACTCTCAATAGTTCGACGAGGTTGTTCTCGACGTCGTAAATACAATATCCAGCTCGCCAGTTTCCGTCACGAGGTTGGCCCACGCTGCCGGCGTTGATAAAATATTTTTTGCCTGGTTTCAATACGAATGTGCTCGGAGTCCTGACGCCGGACGCCGTCATCGCGCACAAATACCATCGGCACATGCGTGTGGCCGAAAAAACAGACCGTTGTCCGCTGATATGTGAAACTTGCGACGGCGTCTAGATTATTGAACACGTAGCCCCATTGCCCGGGCGTATCGAGGGTGGCGTGCACGATTGTAAAATCGTGAACCCGTTGCTGCAACGGCAGGCCGCCCAGCCATTCTCTGTCCTGCTCATTCAAACGTTCGCGCGTCCACTCGATTGCGCGTTCGGCGAGCTCGTTGAAACGTTCCGATGACGCGGGAAACGTTGCTTGTTCGTCGTGGTTGCCTTTCACTGCAGGGCAATCGAGCTCCCGGATAAGCTGGATGCATTCACTCGGATTTGCGTTGTAACCGACGACGTCGCCCAGACAGACGAAGTCCGTGCATCTGCGTTGACGCGCGTCCACCATCACGGCTTCAAGCGCTTCGAGATTGGAATGAATGTCACTGAAAATTGCGAACCGCATTACGAACCTTGTTAGAGCACCGAAAATCAGAATGTTACAACGGAAGAACGCGGGCGCACCAACGTTTTGGTGCGTGTAAAAGAATTTTGTAGCCGCTACTAATCCAAGGAATTCAGTGATTGAATCACTTAACGTTTGAGCAGCTTATCAGAAATTCGCTGGTCCTCCGGAATTGCGAGTTTGTCTTCAAGGAAATTTAGCCGCTTGATTAACGTCGGCAGCCGTTCCTTCTCGCCCTCATCGTAGAGGCTGCGCAGGCGCTCATATGCTTCGCGCTCACGACCCTCGCAATAGGAAAGCTCGTACGCCGAGAAACGCCGGTCCCACGGCGCCGCTTCCGGCAACTCTGCTGCCTTGGCATAATATTCGGCGGCGCGCTCGTGGTCCTTGTATTTTTCCTTGTACAGTCGCGCAAGCGCTTCGTAGAGCTCTGGACGATCGGGATTATTTTTTATTCCGCGCTCGAGAAAATCTTTGCCGAGCGCGAAATATTCGCGTTGCGCTTTTACTCGCAGCGCCTGACGCGGTTGCTTGGTCATCGTTCATCGCCGCTACGCTCGCGTTCCACGCCATGTGCCAGGCGGCGGTGTCCCAAAACAGGAGCACCCGTGGTTGAAGCGCCGTGATTTGTCGAAACAACAAAAGCATCCGGCCCCATTGAGTGTCTTCCCAAGCCGCGTGCGCCTGGATGAAAAGAGCGTCGGCGACAATCGCTCGAAATCCACTCAGAGCGGCGATGAATCCGAGTTGCCCAAGTTGTTCGCGAAGATCGAGATTAAATTCGACGCCCCGAAAATGTTCCTGCCGGTGAAGAGCCGCAAGATCGCGTTCGACCGGCAATTTGAGCAGGCCCATCATGATCAACACCGCCAACGCGATCAGGCCTCGCGTCATAATTCTTTGCCGTAAAACACAAAAACCGCGAGTAATGTGTAGATCACGGTATAGAAAACGCCGAGCAAGGCGGTCTTGGTGAATACCGCCATTGAGATGACGGTGCCAGCGATGATGTCGTCCACCAGATTGAATGCCTGCAGATCGGGAAAGAGCAGCGCCACGATCGCGAGACACACGCGCGTGACTAAACCGCCTCCGTGAAAGGTGAGCCAATACTCGCGCGCAGTAGCTTCCAGGTGTCCGATGAAATAAATAAAAACCATCACCACGATGGTGAAAATCGTTGAGGTGGCGAAAGTAGAAACAAACAGCGTTAGCGCTGTGAGCAGACACGCTTTGAGGAAAATGACGATGATTCCGGGAACAAGATTGACGTTGATACGCGGAAGCGCGAATGGCGCGCAGCGCATCGGCGAGCTGGTCGGGTGGCGCGCCAGCCATTTGTTTCGCGGTAGCCTGCAGCACTGCCTGCTCGCGCATGTACAGCACGGCCAGGAACGCCGCGACCATGACCAGGGTGCTAATCGCCAGCAACAGAAGAACTCCGGCAATTTTACCGACAACATATTCGAAACGCGGCACCGGCTTGGCGAGAATGGTATAAACCGTGCGGTCTTCGATGTCCCGCGGCAGCATTCGCGACGTGGCTACGATTGCCAGGAGCGAAGTGAACATTGAGATCGCGCCTAACGAGACGTCCTTCAGGATTTGGAATTCCTGTTGGAAAGAGAATTGCGCCATGAAAATCGAGCTGCCGATCAACAGCAGCCCGAACACCAGCAGCACGTAAAAAACCTTCAAGCGCGTCAACTCAGTCAGCGTGTTGCTGGTGATGGCGAGAATGCGCGACAGGGAGAAAGCGCGGTGACGCTCCTGAATCGTTGAATCGTTGAATGGTTGAAGCGTTGAAGCGGTTTCGCTGGCCGTCATTTTTGTTTTGTTAGCTCGTCATTCGCGAGTTGAGCTCTTGTCGTTTCCTCCGGTCGATTCCAGGAACAATCTTTCTAAGCGTTGTGGTCGATTTTCGTCGTTCGATCAATTTGGCGTTCGACCGGCTGATGAGCGATTCAATCTCTTGCATGAGATCGTCGGAAGCATCGGCGATCACAAGTTCGGTCTGATTTTCGATTGCGATTAATTCCTGCAAACGCCCTTCGCGTACCATCACGCCATCGGCGAGAATCCCGATCCGGTCGCAAATTTCCTGCGCTTGCGCCAGTAAATGCGACGAAAGCAGCACCGTGATTCCGCGGCGCTTCAGGTCCATGATGAGATCCCGAATTTCGCGCGAGCCTGCCGGATCAACTCCAGCTGTCGGTTCATCCAGGACCACGAACCGCGGATCATGAATCAAGGCTTGCGCTAACCCGATGCGTTGCAGCATTCCCTTGGAATACGTTCCCAACCGGCGGTCGCGCGCTTTGTTTAGTCCCGACAAGATCGAGCAGTTCGTTTACACGGCTCTTTAATGTTGCGCCTGTCATTCCACAAAGGCGTCCAAAAAAACGCAGCGTTTCTTCGCCGCTGAGATATTTGTAGAAATATGGATTCTCTGGAAGAAAACCAACTGCTTCGCGGCTTTCGACGAGGCGACTGTCTCGTCCAAAAATTTCGGTGTGCCTGCGCGTTGGCGATACCAGGCCCAGAATAATTTTCAGCGTGGTGCTCTTGCCGGAACCGTTCGGCCCGAGCAATCCGTACACTTCGCCCGGTTCGATGCGAAGGTTTAGGTCTCTTACCGCGACAACCCTGCGAGTGGGATGAAATGGAACAGGAAAAATTTTGGTCAGTCCGTGAACAGCGACGGCCGGGCTCGCCTCCGCGTCGCCTCGGCGTGGCGAGTTAGTCATGGCGAATCTCAAAGCCGCGCGCAGCGACTGGTTCGTTCAACTTATGCTCGGTTTGTTCGCGAATGAGCGAGTGAAGTTCGCTTTGAGCGACCTGATCGAGAAACGCGCGTACCTCCTCTTCATCACCTGTCACCTGAAGTTCTACGCGACCGTCCGGCAGGTTGCGCACCCAACCGGTCATCTCAAAGCCTTTGGCGATGTGGCGCACAGTAAAACGGAACCCGACGCCCTGGACGCGACCTTCATAAAACACCTGAAGCGAGATCATCGTCTGCTCCAAGATAGAACCCGGGCATCGTCTATTTATACGAATAAACGAGACAGAAACTGCCTTCCTGGTCCTCAACCGAATCGACGGATACAAAGTACTGCCCGCTGGTCTCCGGTGCGAAGCCGGCCGCGGCTTTGTCCTCGTTCGCTGAAATTTTCTGTGGTCATTTGCTTTCCGGTTTCGTCATAAAGGCTGACGCCAACTTTTTTTAGCGGCTCCGTCGTGCCCACAGAAAACCAATACTGATTTCCGGCATAAAGATTCACCGCGATCAGGGCATGATCGTGTGCCTTAAGCACGCCGCACGAATGTCCGTCTCGAATCTTGAACCCGTCATTTCCAAATGCTCCCGCAAGTTCGAGTGCGTCTTTGCGCGCACTCACTTCAGCGTCTGTGTCTGCGCGGAGAACAACGCTCGCGCTTAGCGCTAAAATCAAAATCAAAGACGGCAGGCAATATTTCATTTAGGCGACTCCTTGCTCTCTATTTTTGTCATCAGTTTGCTGACTGCCTCATTGAGTTTTTTCACGTCTTCGGCGGTAGGCGCTTTTCCTTCCGGAAACGAAACGAGTTTTTCAATGGCCGTCAGTTGTTCGCTTACGTCTTTGACCAGCGGTTCCTTACGTAATTCAGGCGAAATTGCATTCAGCTTTGACTGCATGAAGTGAACCAGTACCGGTTCGCGCAGGACCTTTGCAGCGGACTCGTTATAGTTTTTCATAATCGCGGCGGTGACCACCTGCGTTCCACGGATCCACCCGCCAAGAGTAACTAGGATAACCAGGTCCTGGTCGGCGTGCGATTGCATTGAGGATTTCACCTCGTTTTGCGTCGCTTCCAATTCCTCCTGAAGCGTGTCCCATTCATTGTTCTCGGCAAATTCATTAATGCTGTTGCCGCGACTGAGCAGTTGCTCGCTCACTCCCAGCGCCTTTCCAAGCTTCATGATGTCCGAGCCGATATTCTTCACCTGCTGACCGTCCTTCGCTTCCACGGCGATGAATCCGTCGGCTATCAAACCGCCGAGGTTAAGGGCGATCTGCGCGCGATTGCCGTAGGTCGTAGGAATTGGCGCGCGGTATTGAGCTGACCAGTTTATTTTTCCTGCTTTCCCGAGGGCGGCAAACAGCTCACCGGGTGTCGGGACAGTAATCGAATCGCTCTTGGCAGCTTTTGCCATTTGATCCGACGAGAGATGTTGCCCCTCTTCGGCTGCCGCTGCGGAGATAGCAGCAACCAAGGCAAGCATGGACGATGCAAGCAAACGAGTCATCGCGAAGATTATGCGCGCCTTAACGAAATTGCCAATCGGAATCTCTCATGCCCCCCAGATGGCTTGCTTCCGGCCGTTTCACACTGATTACTGATTTGGCCGATACGGATTTGCCCCGTGAAGCCAAAGCTGTTCTAATTCGGACAGGATTTATGGCGAGCACTAGCATTACCCACATTCACGCCCGCGAAATTTTGGATTCGCGTGGCAATCCCACAATCGAAGCAGATGTGCGCGTCGAAAGCGGTGCGCTTGGACGAGCGGCCGTTCCCAGCGGGGCAAGCACGGGCGAACATGAAGCATTGGAATTGCGCGACGGCGACAAAACCCGCTTCGGCGGGAAAAGCGTGAGAAAGGCGGTTGCGAATGTTAACGACAAGATTGCACCGATTCTGAAAGGACTGGACGCACGAGACCAGGCGAACCTCGATAAGAAACTGATCGAACTTGATGGTACGCCGACCAAAAAGAATCTCGGCGCCAATGCCACTCTGGCTGTTTCTCTGGCCAGCTGCGCACGCGGCGGCAACCGCGGAAAACTTGCCGCTCTTTCGATATCTCGGCGGACCCGAAGCGCGAGAGTGCTTCCAGTGCCAATGATGAACATCCTGAACGGCGGCGCGCACTCGGATGCGCCGATCGATTTTCAGGAATTCATGGTCATGCCCCGCGGCGCGCCAAGTTTCTCGGAAGCTTGCGTTACGGCACGGAAGTGTATCACGCGCTCAAATCAGTTTTGAAGGCGCGGCATCTTTCCACGGCCATTGGCGACGAAGGTGGATTTGCGCCGCAACTCGATTCCGCCGAAGACGCGTTGGAATCGATTTCTGCGGCCGTCGAGAAAGCGGGTTACAAGCTGGGAGAACAAATCTTCATCGCGCTCGATCCAGCTGCCTCCGAATTCTACGACAGCGAGAAAAATCTCTACGTTTTCAAGAAATCGGATGGCGCAGAAAAGACCGCTGAAGAGTTGGTCGATTACTACGCCGAGCTTTGCGCGCGATTTTCCGATCGTTTCAATCGAAGACGGTTGCGCGGAGAACGACTGGGACGGCTGGAAAAAATTGACAGAAAAACTTGGCTCCAGGATTCAACTGGTCGGCGACGATCTGTTCGTCACGAACGTGAAATTTCTTCAGAAAGGAATTGCCGAGCACGTGGCGAATTCCATTCTGATCAAGGTAAATCAGATCGGCACGTTGACGGAAACGCTGGCAACCATCGACGTGGCAAAGAAAAATAATTACACGACGGTGATCAGTCATCGATCGGGTGAAACCGAGGACACGACCATTGCCGATATCGCGGTGGGAACGAACGCCGGACAGATCAAGACCGGTGCGCCATGCCGGAGCGACCGCGTGGCCAAGTACAATCAGCTGTTGCGGATCGAGGAAGAACTTGGTGACAAAGCGGTTTACGGCGCTACAATCCGCTGAAGTGGAGCACGGTTACGCTGATTTCCGCGCGCGTCGCGAAGCCACAGTCTGGCAGCGACTTAACCGGATTCTCCTCGTCCTGCTAATCATCGCCATCTGGCTTGTCATCGTAAGCCTGTTCGTGCCGCCGTACAAAAAACTGATGCAGAGCCGCTCGGAGATCGACAACCTCCTGCAACAGGTTAGCGAGCAACAGAATCTGCTGGCGCGCCAGACCCGCGAGGTCACCCTGCTCAAGACAGACGTGAGCTACCTCGAAACGATTGCTCGCGATCGCCTTGATTTAATGAAGGAAGGCGAAACGATTTTCCGCCTCGAAACCCCGCGCGCAAAGGCGAAGCCCGCCGCTCCGGCGCGCAAGTAGGATTTGGTTCCGGGGAGCACAGGCCGCTGGCCTGTTGTCCTCGGCAGCTTGCCGAGGACGTCACGCAACGCATCGCAAAAACCCGTGTGACAGCGAACGCTTCGATGAGCTTTTCGGCAAGCTGCCGAAAAGGACAGGCCGGCGGCCTGTGCTCCCCAGAATAAGAAACGCGCTCGCGCCATATCTTTGCGATTCGCGGTGAGTTGAATTATTTTCCGCTCATGCCAACGGAAATCTCCATTCCCGATGCTGAGGATCTGAAGTCGCGCGTGCGCGAGCTGCGGAGGTTTCTTTGACGTCGAACAGCTCCAGAAAAATCTAGCTGCAATTGAAGCGCGGATGGCTGCGCCCGATTTCTGGTCGAATCGGGAGCGTGCCCAGGCTGATGTCGAGGAAGTTTCGCGACTGCGTTCGTTGATCAATCCGTTCCAAGAATTGGAACGCGAGATCGAAGATTTCATCGCGCTGCAAGAACTTGCCGCGGAAGAAAGCGATCCTGCGCATCGCGCGCAGGCGGAAAAAGAAGTGACGGCCGAACACGACCGCCTGGCGCACAAGCTGGATGAATTCGAGCTCCGACAGTTTCTCTCCGGCGAAAATGATCGAGTCCAACGCTTTTGTTACGATTCATTCCGGCGCTGGTGGCACGGAATCGTGCGACTGGGCCGACATGTTGCTTCGCATGTACCAGCGTTGGATTGAGCGCAGCGGTTTCAAATCGCAAACAGTGGACATGCAGCAGGGCGAAGAAGTTGGAATCAAATCGGTGACGTTGCTCGTGACAGGCGAGTACGGCTACGGACATTTGCAAACCGAGCGTGGCGTGCACCGACTTGTCCGCATTTCGCCGTTTGACGCGAATAAACGGCGGCACACATCATTCGCGAGCGTCGACGTTGTGGCCGAAATTGCCGACACTTCGCCGATTGAAATTAATCCGGCCGATCTCGAGATCGGCACGTTTCGCAGCGGCGGGCAAAGGCGGACAGAACGTGAACAAGGTCGAAACTGCGGTGCGGATTTTGCATAAACCGAGTGGAATCGTCGTGGCCTGTCAGGCTGAGCGAAGCCAGGGTCGCAATCGCGAACTGGCGATGAAAATGTTGAAAGCGAAACTTTATCAGCTCGAAGAAGACAAGAAACGCGCCGAGATAGAGCGGCAATATGGCGAGAAAGGCGAGATCGCCTGGGGGAATCAAATTCGCTCGTACGTCTTTCAGCCATATCAGATGGTGAAAGACCACCGCACCGGCGCCGAGACGAGCAACGTGCAAGCCGTGATGGATGGCGACATCGACATGTTTATTCAGGCAAAATTGCGCGGCGAGAAAGCGGAGAAAGGCGAGAGCAATCGCGAAGTGTAGTTACTTTTGTCATCTCGAGCCAAGTCGAGAGATCCCGCGATGCTAACTTAAGTTGAGCGCATCGGGATTCCTCGACTCCGCTCGGAATGACTGTAATTGTTTACCAGTCGTAATCGAAACCGAACATCGAACTCGCCGCCGTTATGTGCGCGGCAACAGGCGAGGCACGCCACTGTGCGTTTGATCTTGCGTACGCGAGGGAAATCGCGCCGGCAATTCGGGCAACGGTAGATGAAACGCGGCGCATAACGCTTCGCCGGAAACGGCAAAGTATGACAGCGCTTCTCGTTTGCGATTCCCAAATCGCAACAAGCCTGCTGCCACTCGGGTCCGTGCGGTGAAATCCGTCGCCGACTTTTTTGTCGAAATTGCGCGAGGATATGAGCGAGCTCGTGACGCAGCGTGCGATCGATTTCCGGAGGATGCTCAATCAGCCGCGGGTTCAGCGAAATCAATTTCTGGCGATAATCAGCGCGGCCTGCGGCGGTCTTGAGACGGGAATTCCATTCCACGCGAATTTCTGTTGCGATCCGTTTCGCGCCTAACGAACACAACAAGTTGGCGCGCTGTTGTTTCAAGATCGCTGGCTTTGTAGCCGCTTCGCTGTGCGAAGCGCGACGCGTCCCACAGGGACGAAACGGCTACAGTACGAAACGCGAACTCGAGCTGCCTAAGCGAGGGCATATTCGCGGGCGTCTTTGGTTCGCTTCGCGATTCGCTCGAGTGCATCGGCAGCGTCAACGATTTCTTCCCCGGTCGTCCGTCTGCCAAGTGAAAAACGAATGGCTGATCTGGCGCTTTCCATTGGCAATCCCATGGCGAGCAAAACATGCGATGCCCTCACCGAGCCAACCATGCAAGCCGAACCGCTCGACGCGCAAACGCCTTCCAAATCCAGCGCCATGAGCATCGTTTCCGAATCAACTCCGATAAAACTTGCGTTAAGCGTGTTGGCAAGCCGATGAACCGGGTCGCCATTTTGTTCCGCGTCTGGGAAAAGTTTTGCGATGCGTGTCCAAAAATCATCACGCAATTGCGCTTGCCGGTGCCTCTCCGCATTTGCGTCGCGCAATACCCACTCCGCAGCCGCAGCCATTCCCGCTACCCCGGCGACGTTTTCTGTCCCGGGGCGCCGCTGATTTTCGTGCGCGCCGCCGAACATGAGCGGCTGAATCGGCTAGACCACTTCGCAAGAACAGAAATCCCGGTTCCTTTCGGTCCGTAAAATTTATGGGCGGCAAAACTGCCCGCATCGACTAACGAGACGTCGATATCCAATTTGCCGAACGCCTGGACGATATCGCTGTGAAGCAACACGCCGCGTTCGCGGCATATTCGTGAAATTTCGCGCATCGGTTGGACGACGCCGGTTTCATTATTCGCAGTCATGATCGAGACGAGCTTTGTATCAGGCCGAATTGAATCAGCGAGCTGATCGAGATCGACCATTCCGCTTTTGGAAACATTGAGCCAGGTCACTTCAAAGCCTTCGTGATCTTCAAGGTGTTCGACTGCGTTCATCACCGCGTGATGTTCGGCTTTGTTCGAGATGATATGGCCGCCGCGTGAAGATCCAGAACGCGCCAGGCCAAGCACACCCAGGTTGCATGACTCGGTTGCGCCGCCGGTAAAAATGATTTCGCCAGGTTTCGCGTGCAGGAGCGCGGCGATGTTGTCGCGAGCATCATCAATAGCCGCGCGCGCTTGGCGGCCAGCAGCATGGATACTGGATGGATTGCCGTAAAGACGATTGAGATATGGCAGCATCGCCTCGCGCGCTGCATCGCATAACGGGGTGGTGGCGTTGTAATCAAGGTAAATCATGGGTTGTTAGTCCTACTCTTACTCATGCTCGGGCTCTTGCTCGTCTGGTTGTAGCCGGGTCTCTATGAGACACCTTGAATGCGTGTGCAAACACGCAACACTCACGCTTCGCACAGCGAAGCGGCTACAGGATTGGCCGCTTTCACTTCTGAAATTCATCGCGTGCGGTCTCGGTCTTGTGTTTTCGTTTCTGCACGACACGAACTTCTTTTTCTTCGTAGTAAACCAGCGAATGCGGTGGAACGCTTTTTGTCATGAAAACGTTGGCGCCGATAGTCGAATTCGCGCCAATCACAGTGTCGCCGCCCATGATCGTCGTTCCGGCGTAGATGCAGACGCCGTCTTCGATCGTCGGGTGACGTTTTTTTCCACGTAACGCCTGTCCGGCCCCGAGGGAGCGCGCGATGAACGACACGCCCTGATAAAGTTTCACGTGCGACCCGATTTGCGTCGTCTCGCCAACGACTACTCCAGTGCCGTGATCGATGAAGAAATGCGAGCCGATTTGTGCGCCGGGATGAATATCGATTCCGGTCCGGCTGTGTGCCCATTCGGTCATGATGCGCGGAATGAGCGGCACCTTTCCGTATAACAAATGCGCCATTCGATAAATTGCGATCGCTTCCAGCGACGGATACGCGAGGATGATCTCCTCATAAGTCGTCGCGGCTGGGTCGCCTTCGTAAGCCGCATCGATATCCGTCCAAAGCATGCGCCGCACCGACGGCAACTGTTTAAAAAATTCCGCCAATACTTCTTCGGCCTTTGCTTCCGTTGCCTGATCAGGGGGAATTTTGCCGAGGCTTCTGCAAATTTCAGTTTTGAGTCGGGCGTGCAAATGTCTGACGCGAATGCGCGTGGTGTCGGCAAGATCTTCGGAGCTCACGAGCGCTTCACTGCGAAAGCCGGGAAACATCAGGCTCATCAGCTCCGTGCAAGCTGCTTCGATGGACAGACGCGAGGGGAGGGAAGCGGCGGCGGCGAGGTAATTTATCCCGCCGGTCTCGCCATAAGTCTGAAGCAGTTCCTCAATCGCATCCCGGGTCGTCGTGGCCATCGACCGAACTATGCGCCCGCTGAGCGTGAAAAAAAGTGAAAGTATGGAGTGCGGTGGGGAAGCCGTTGAAACGGCTTGCGCTTGCGACAGCGTGTTCCATCGGGCTAAAGCCCGGTGTTAATAGGAAGACTGGCGCATTGGTCAGGGCAGCACGCCTTCTCATTAACACCGGCTTTCAAGCCGGTGTGTCGAGCGAGGGATCGACATCAGCCGTTTTAACGGCTTACCATCCGTCGCATGTCCGTGCACTCCTACTCTCGGTGCTGGGTTCATCTGATCTGGGGAACATTGAGTCGCGAGCGGGTGCTGAATAAAAAGGCTGCAGCAGGCCTGTCCCGATATCTTGTCGAATACGCGGACGAACAGGATATGTACATGAAAATCAATTTCGTGAATCCGGATCATGTGCACGCGCTGATTGATCTTCCGACCGCCCTTTCGATTGAAAAGATCGTGCAATTGCTAAAAGGGAGCTCCTCTCACTGGATCAATTCAAATGACGTCATTACGGGAAAATTTGCGTGGGGCAGGGGCTATGGAGCGTTCTCGGTATCGCATTCCAATGTGGACATGGTGGCGCGATACATCGCAGATCAGGAAGAACATCATCGCGTCAAAACGTTCACAGAGGAATTGCGAGAATTCATTGATCGTCATGGATTGCGTTGGCGCGACGAAGAGTAAGCCGTTGAAACGGCTAATCGGCGTTCAACGCTGCGTTAGCACCGGCCTAAAGGCCGGTGTTAATGAAATGTGAGCAATGCTACTCTTCTCGACTTCGGCGAATGAGAAATCGCTTCGATTCACGCCGAACCGCAGCCACTACGCCCCGCGCGCTTGCAGCCATTGCAGAGCGAAGCGGGCGACTTCGCGCGAGTTTTTTAGATCGAGTTTATCTTTGATGTGCGCCCGGTGCGTTTCCACCGTCTTTGGGCTGAGATTCAATAGCTTGGCGATCTGACGCACTTCGTTGCCTTTGCCGATCAGCTCGAGGATTTCCAGTTCGCGATCGCTCAGCCTTTCGACGGCGTCCACTTCGCCTTCCGCCTGCCGATGAGCGAATTTCGTTATGACCTGCGCGGCCATGGCGGGGCTGAGATAGGGACGTCCGTTGAACACTTCATGGACTGCCTGCACCACATTTGCCATTGCTTCGTGTTTCATCACGTAGCCGTCGGCTCCGGCCCGCATCGCGCGCAGTGCATAGAGCGATTCATCATGCATCGAGAGCACCAGAATCGGCAGCTTCGGATATTCGGCGCGAATATTCTTGATCAACTCAATGCCGTTGGCGCCGGGCAAACTGAGATCCACAATCACAAGGTCGGGATGCAGCTTGCGGATCACCTCCATGCCTTCAGAGGCGGTGCCGGCCTCGCCGCAAACGGCGAACGAGTCATCGGAATGAATCAGTTCCTGGAGCCCCTTTCGAAACAGCGGGTGATCATCAACGATCACGATCCGTTTTGCTTCCGGCGCATCGCATTTTGGGTTCTTATTTGTAGACCGTGCGATATTCATGGCTTCGGGGGCTGGCTTGTTGGCGACATAAGCGAGGAGGAGAATCAAGAATCTCTTGATCTCTTCTACGCATTCGCAGCCGGCTGCCGCGCCAGATGTTGCAAAGTTAGATCGCTGGCGACTGAGGAGTTTGAATTTCTTCGCATGCCTGCTGCTAGCTGATCGGCGTTTGGTGCTTTACGCGTCCCCGGCGCGTGAGTCGGCAAATAGCAGGACACACGTGTGCCTCCCGTCTGTGGCGAATCGATTTCCAAGCGGGCGCCCATCAACTGGGCGCGGTATTTCATGATGTGATAGCCGAGGCCTTGGTGTGGCTTGAGATCTTTTGGAAATCCGACCCCGTCGTCGATCACGCGCAAAACCATTTCCTTCCGGATCCTCTCCAGTCTCACCACGATTTGCCGCGCCTGAGCATGTTTATTGGCGTTAATGACCGCTTCCCGCGCAATTCGGTACAGATGTGCCGCGGCCCCGTCATCGTTAATTTGAAACGACGGTTTTATTTCCAGCCGGCATGGCGTTCTCCAAATTTCCCGGTCAACGAGGTCTTGCAAAGCGACGACGAGCGCGGCTGCGTCCACATCCACCCGGTGTAGCGCGCGGGATAGGTTACGTGTGTCAACGGCTGCTGTATTGACGAGTTCAGCGACTTTTTCGATGTCAGCTGCGTCGACAACGCGATGATCTCTTAACCGCAACGCGATCGAGCGCGTCATGAACGCTACCGCGGTCAAATGCTGGCAAAGGCCGTCGTGCAGTTCCTGGCCCAGCCGTTGTTGCTCGCGATCGCTTACAGAGAGGATTTCTCCTTCAAGCCCTTTGCGCCGGCTGATTTCGGCTTCCAACTTTTTGTTCGCTTTATTCAACTCAAGCGTTCGCGCCCGAACACGCATTTCTAATAGTTGTTTCGATCGTCGCAACGCAGCCTCGGCTTTCTTGCGCGCGGTGACATCCACAACCACGAAAACCGTTGACTGCGCTTTGCCGTCGGCCCCGCGCACGGCGCCAGCGCTCACATCAGCCCATAAAATTCCGCCACCCTTCCGGATGAACCGCTTTTCCAGCTCGAGCGGCTTGCTATCCCTGATCAATTCTCGAAACAAACGGCTGTTAATATCCAAATCGTCTTGATGCATCACGTCGGCAAAGATTTTGCCGATCAACTCCGACTCTGTGTAACCGATCATGTCACACAGCTTTTGGTTCACGAAAACGATGCGGCCGTTTACACCACAACGCGCCACGCCTGCTGTGGCTTGCTCGACAGTTGCGCGCATGCGAGCCTCGGATTCTCGCACCTCCTCATCGGCGCGTTTCGACTCGATCAGGTCAGCGGCCTGCCTCGCCAGCACGTCCAACAAACGCAGCTCGCGTTTGGAAGGCTCGTGCACCATCCGCCAGTGGTTGGATATCATGCCGACCATCTCGCCCGCCCGAGAAAACAATGGCGTCGATTGCACTGAACGTATTCGCGACTTTCGATACGAAACGAGGTCCTCTTTTTTTACGAAATGGCATTGTTCAAGATCGGGTACAATCACTCGTTCCCCGCTCCGGAACGCTTTTGCGCAGGTTGTGCCGCCATGGCGAGAAATGCACCGCCAGCCGCTTGCCGATCCTGGGGCGAATCCCTTTTGCGCCAGCAACAGTAGTTCGCCTGTTTCCGGAAGAACCCTTTGCATACTACCGCAGTCCGAGCGCAACAGCGCCATAGTCGCCTCGACGATCTGCGTATACACCGCTTCGATCTGCTGCTGCTTGATCATCTGGCTGCTGATTTTTTGCAGTTGTTTCTGGTCCTGCAGCTCGCGTGCAAGTTCCCTCTCTCTCTGTCGTAACGCATTCGCGTCTTTTTGATGCTCGATGGCCTGCGCCACTTGCCGCGCCATAGTTATTGCGAAGTCAAGCTCGGAAGGGGTGAACACATGCGGCACGCGATAGTAAATCATGAACTTGCCAATCAAATTTCCTTCGAGGACCAACGGAATGAACGCGGCCGCGCGAATGTCTTCACGGTGCGTGGCGCGCTTTAACGATTTTGAAATATCAGCCAGCCGCATATCTGCGATGCACACCGGCTTTGGATTTTTCGTGCCCGGTTTCCAGGGCGAATGGCCTGCTACCGCTTTGCGGTACGTCGTGGATAGCCCTTGCCAGGCCACAAAACGCATCGCCTGTTTGTTATCGAAAAGTAAAACGGATGCGCGGTCGGTGTGTAAAGCTGATGTGATTCCAGCCAATGCCGCAGCGTAGACATCACGCAGGGACCTTGCGGTCTGCGAGCGTTGCGCCAACTGATATAGGGACGCCTGCTGCCGCGCCGCTTCGGCGATCTTCTCCTGCGCTTTTTTGTGGTTGGTGATATCGTTGTTTGTTTCCAAAACAGACGCACGCTTTCCTTGCGCATCGCGGTCCAACGCCCAGCGCGACAACACGGTAATCCGCCTGCCGTCACGTCGCGTGTGAACGAGTTCCCCTTGCCAGTGAGTGTCCCGGAGCAGCTTTTTAGAAATTCTGGACAGCGGCTCGGGATGTTCCGTTTTCAACAGATCATGGCTCACTTGGCCGAGCGCTTCCGGCAGCGTGTAGCCGTACATTTTCGTCGCCCCTTTGTTCCAATAGGTAATCCGATCGTTCGCATCGCGAACGATGATCGCATCGTTGCTCAGATCGAGCAGCCGCGCCTGCTCGGACAGCTGTTGTTCGTGACGCTTGCGCTGAGATAGATTGACGATGGCGGTTTGGTAGAGCAAAGCGCCATTTCGCGTGGTCGAAGTGATCGGTGTACTTAGAAGTTGAGCCGGGATACGCTGGCCTTTTCTAGGCTTCAACTCTAGTTCCGTCTCGACTTGTTCGTGCGTCGTGCGGCAATAGAGGAGGTGCCGCAGGAACGAATCCAAGTCCGCTACATAAAACGCGAACGGGCGTCCGATTAACAAATCCCTCGGCACGCCCAGCAATTCAGTCGCGGCGAGATTGGCCTCCTCAATTCGGCCGGCGCGGTCAAAGCTAATGTAAGCGATCGGTGCGAAATCATAAAGATCGACAAATCGCTGCACGGCGGCTTCCAGCTCACTTTTTGGATTGCGCATCGCCGGCCTGCGCATGGAATAAATCGGCGCGCCGTTTTTATTACTCCGTCCTATCTCGCCATTGGTCGAAAATTTCTGTGGCGCGCGGGACGTTCGAGTCATCAGTTCAGTCTGCGTGTGATGAGATTCTTTGGAAGCTCGGGCCGAAATGGCTTTGAGTTTGCGGGCACGCTGTGCGCGTTCCTTATTATTTGCGCGACGAGCCATCTTTTCGACTTGTTCTGTTTCCGTCAGCTTCGCTTTCTCCGTCGATGTCTACTAGCGTGATAACGACTCCGTCGATTTTGTTGTCCGTTGTGCGATATGGCCGAACCCGCAGCGAGTACTGCCGCCCTGCCTTATCGGTCACTCTCCGCTCGCGCGTGCCCAGCGTTTCGATCACCTCGAGCAAAATCTTCTCCATGTCGGGAACATCAATGTTAGGCCGCAGCTCGCTCAACGGCCGGCCAATGTCAGTCGGCAAAATATTAAACGCGCCGCGGGCCGCCGGAGTAGCGCGCCGCACGGTTAACGTATTATCCACCATCACGATCGGCATTTGAGTGCTGGCGAGCAGATTGTTGAGCTCGTTCGTCAACTGCATCATCTCCAGATTGCGGTTGCTGAGTTCTTCGTTCAAGGTCGTCAGCTCTTCATTCGTTGATTGCAATTCTTCTTTTGCGGTCTCGAGTTCTTCGTTTGTGGATTGCAGCTCTTCGTTGCTCGATTCGACTTCTTCGTTGGACGCCTTTAATTCTTCATTAGTCGCCTCGTGCTCTTCGATGACGGCCTGCAATGACTCTTTCGAAGTGGCCAATTCCTGGCGCAGCTCGGTCATCTCATGCAACGTCCCTGTTTTTCCCAGTGTCTGTAGCAATCGCTCCGGTGTGATTCTCCTTGTGGTCTCGTCAAAAATCACCAGGAACCACGGCTTATCGCCCCCTGGGATTTTGAATGGTACGACCTGGATATTAATCTCATAGTTTTTGCCCCGAAGCGTGACCTTCGCGCGCTCTGTGCGGGCGGGTTTTCCCGTTTTGATCGAGCGACGAATCGTTGCGCGCAGATCCGGCACCAAATTCGAGCGCGCCAGTTGAATCAGATTGAACGTTGCCGGACCGGGCGTGTGTTCGAGAAACAGGTCCGTGCGGCCACGGAATTGGCGCACTTGCATCTTATCGTCGACGACGACGGCCGCAGGCGCGTACGTGCTGAGGATGATGCGGTCTGCCATCTTCAAAAGATCGGCCTCGAAATTTACGCCGATGCCAGCTGCCGGTCTTGCGCCAAACTGCGCGAGCTCAAGGCCGCGCTGCGGAATAAACTCGATTGGTCGCGGCGCAGTTGCGGCTTCCTTGGTGTAAATCTTGTTCCTCTTATCCACGAGTTTGAAAAGCTCGTCATACAGACCGACCGATTCGGCGGGCCCAAGAATCAACAAGCCGCCCGGATTAAGAGCGTAGTGGAAGTGTGGGATGCAGCGCTTGTGCAGTTCCGGGCTCAGATAAATCAGAACGTTGCGGCAACTGATTATGTCGAGACGCGAGAAGGGCGGATCAGCCGCGATGTTTTGCCGCGCGAACGTGCAGATATCGCGCACATTGCGATGAATTTGGTAACCGCCGTCGCGTTTGACGAAAAAGCGCTTCAGTCGCGACCGCGAAACATCCTTCTCGATCGCGCTCGAGTAAATTCCCAGGCGCGCATGCTCGACGACTGACTCGCTTAAGTCGGTGCCGAAAATCTGGATCCGCCATTTCGGGATCTTGCCACCCAAGGCTTCGAGGATGCAAATGGCGAGCGAGTAAACCTCTTCGCCTGTAGCGCACCCAGGTATCCAGACGCGCAATTCTGGCAGTCGAGCTTTGCTTTTCTTTTTGAGCAACGCCGGTAGGAAACGTTTCTTTAATGCGCGGAATACCTTTTCATCCCGGAAAAACCGCGTCACGTTAATGAGCAGATCGTCAAAGAGCGCTTCGATTTCCTTTTTATTGTCGCGCAAGTACCGGGCGTAGCGCTTCAGCGTATCGATCCGATGCAACGCCATTCGCCGGTGGATCCGTCGAATCAGCGTAGTTTCCTTGTAACCGCTGAAGTCGACACCCATCTGTTTTTTCAGAGAAAGGAAAACCCGACCCAGATCGTCCGCCTGCCGATAAGCTTCTTTTTCGGCTTCCTCTGCGTCGATGAGAGGTCGCCGTAGATAAGGATGGTCGGCGATACGCCGGATTTCGCGCGCGATTGCGTCTGGCGGCAAAACAACGTCCACAAAGCCGGAGCGAATTGCGCTGCGCGGCATCGCGTCGAACTTTGCGCTCTCTTCACTTTGCGCGAAGGTCAAACCACCAGCTGCTTTGATCGCGCGCAGACCAGCGGTGCCGTCGCTGCCGGTTCCGGAAAGCACGATGCCGATTCCTCGGGATCCGCATTCTTCAGCCAGCGATTCAAAAAAATGGTCGATGCCGACGTTGAGTCTCTCTGTGCGAGTGACCAACGTGAGCTTGCCATTCTTGGCGATTACGCATTTGTTCGGCGGCTGCACATAAACGGAATTTGGCTGTGGCGTAACTGTTTTTGTGATCTCGGCTACGGGCATTGATGTGGCTTTTCCGAGGAGATTTGGAAGCCGGCTGCCGTGGTGCGGATCGAGATGCTGCACGATTACAAACGCCATTCCGGTTTTCGGCGGCAAATGGCGCAAGAGATCCATCGCCGCTTCGAATCCGCCGGCTGATCCACCGATGCCCACAATGGGGCAGCTCGAGTTTGCCGTGGCTGGGTCCGGTCTCGCTTTCTCCTTGGGCAATTTTGATTGCGACAATTTTCTGCCGCTCGTTTTTTTTCGCGAGGAGTCTGCTCTCGATATCGCTTTTCGCTTCACGGCCATGCGCCATTTTATGTTAGTTGCGCCTGCGCATCACACAAGTTGCGATTGTGGTGGAACACGTTGTCCTCAACGCGTTAGCGGGCGCTCCGGACTGCTAGCCGGAAATTGAAAGAACGCATCGCGCTTCATGAGTAATAGGCCGAGCGCAAACGGAACAAAGGCAAAAAATGAACTGCGCAAACGGGTGGAAGAATCGGTCACCACTGCGAGAGAAGACCTCAAACTTCTGCGCGAGATTTTGGATCGAATTTAGCGAGATGCCGCGAAAGTCGCGCATCTCCACTCCATTTAGGAGGCTAGCACTCCCGTGCGAGCCGCCTTCCCGGAATCGGCGTGCAGAGAACTGTGCGCCCTACCGAAAAAAATGATGTCGTCTGTTTGCAGGTAGGGCGTGTCGCTCCGTGCGCGCCGTTGTCGTTGACCGAAAAAACGTGCGGATTACGACGCAGCCGTCGCAGACCTCATGCTGGCGATACGTTCTTCGATCAGATCGCGCTCAACCTCCCAGTATTTGAGCGCTGAGAGCAGCAGCTTGTCGGGTGGATCCCCCCCGACAGAATCAGTGCCCGCCATCGTGTTGCGTCCCTGATGCTTCGCGCCTTTCTCGAGTTTGCGTGTGGACTTTGCCCTTCGCCATCTTCCCCGTCCCTGTCGTGCTGCTCCCGTTACCATTGTTCCTTCCTTTGTTTGGTCTGCCCCTTGATTCGCATCACAATTCCGGAGCGGCTGTGCATAAAATACTTTCCGCTCCCAATATTTCAACAGCGGTGGAACTCCGAAGTTTCGCGTCCTGAAAACTCCGCGGGCAGTTCTGTATGCCCGGCGCTTTCAGCACTCGGGCAGCCGGCGCAGTTGCACCGCGTAAGATTGCCGAGGCTTCATCGGAGAACTGATCGACTCGTTAGGCGAACACTGGCCAGCAAGGTATTGCACGTCAAACGCGCGGAGGGCCGCCGAGACAGTCGAGCCGATCCCTACAATGCCTTCTTCTAGGTTTGGCCCAAGAAGCGCAATCCAAAGATCACCTCGGAAAAATAGTTGTGGACGGCGCGCCGCCGATGGGCTTCCCGGATGCTCCATGCAATACTGATCCATTTGCTCTACGGCCGCTGTTGCATAATCCACCACGCGACGTCGGCGCGGCGTATGACCGTTTTGATTCATCTGCCTCTACAAAACGCGTGTATTCGTGAGGCTGGATGTGAATTTTTTCGCTGTCGTTCGTGTCGCGAGATCGGATTTTCACCGATACGCGAATCCACCGAGCGCCCGATTGTCGGCATGATTGCCGGAAAGGTACTATCCAATCGTGATGTTATCCACGGCAGCGAGGTTGGCCGATGACGAAAAGTTAGAGGTACTTCGCCGGCTCGATCAATTTCGGCATTGGCATTCGCTCGATGAGAAACGTTACTGCTTGGTTTGCGGCAAACTCATCTCAGGGCAACAGATCCAGGTCGCTGGCGGAACCCGCGGCAACGGGCCGCTGCGACTCAGTTGTCCAACGGAAAAGTGCAACTCTATTCCAATGGATTGGGTGCTTCCTACCAACGAGGTCCTCGCCAAAGTGGAAAATCTGGCCGCCGAAGAGCGCAAAGCTCGTGAGCTTTCTGTGGCCGCGGTGACTACTGACAACGGCAAAACAGAGCGATCCGATAAAACGCGCGTCGACTTCATGTCGCGCCTGCTCAAGTTTGCTTCGCCTTTCAAGCGATATTCCTAGCGCTTGTGGCCTCCAATCCCCTGCGGGCCTTGAGCCTCCCAGCGGGCTCGCAGGATGACATTTTTCCGAATGATTGCGTCACATGATGAGATCAGTAGGTCACGAACCAAATTGTGCACGCGGCCGTTCTTGTTTCACTGATCTATCTTGTGGCTTCCTTGCCATTGGCATAGCGCGCGGAAGCGGAAGTTGATCAGAGCGGTGTGCGGCCTAACGAAGTGGCAGGGCAAAAACCTGCGGCAGGCGAATTCGTGGAACTGATCCGAAAATTGGATCTAGCGGCGGTCGGTCATCGCCTGGAATTGCCCACCTGTTTCCCATGCTTCCTGTTTGTTCCATGGCATCTGAGATCCGCCATGATCGTCTGGGTCGCTGACGAGGGCTGTTTTTTGGCTCGCGCATGAGGTCAGCGCAACAACAAATGCGCAGAGCAAAACGGGAACGACGATTCTTCGCAGCTTAAGGACTTGTGCCAGCATAAATCACACTGTCTCCAGGTTGTACTTGGACGCCACGCGCCAAGCTGTTGCTCATGATATCGCCGATAGCCGTCGCTGGTTCAACCGAAGAAACGCGAATTTTTCCAATCAGCGTTCCGTCTCGTAAAACGAGCATTTCCGAGTTTGGTTCTACTCCGTTGCGCGCGCCGAGATTTAGCACCACGAAATTGTAAGCCTGATTACACGCAAGCACGGAGCCGTGCACACCCGCTCGATGACTGCTGCTGCTGCTTTGCCGTTGGAGGCTGGCAGCCTCACGTCTTTTCCTTGGTTCTGTTTTGGAAGCTTCTTTGATCTGCGCCGGGTGCTGTTGTGGGTCCTGGAGTTTTTCCGCTAGCAAAGCTTTTTCCTTCTCAGCGCCATCTAGCTGACGCCGGAGGTCATCGACCTGCGATTGGAGATCGCCGCTTTGCGCATTCTCGGCCGGCGCCGGGTCGCCCGGTGCAGGCGAAATCAAGTTCGTTCCCGCCGCGCGTTCGCGTAAGGCCGCAATTTCCTGTTGGCCCGCATCGAGTTTGCCTTTGAGATCTGCCTTTTCCTTCTCCGCTTCGGCGAGCGCTGCTTCGGCTTTTGCGGCTCGATCTTCCCTGTCGGAGGCCTTGCCCTTTTGTTGAGCTCCAGTGATTTCGGCCGTTGGCGCATTAACTTTCGCAGCCACCGGCGCGAGTGGCGTCACAGCCTCCGCGCGAAGAGCTTTCAATTTGTGGCCGTTCAGGAGAGCGAAAAACGCCGCCAGCAATAGAAAAATCACGGCCAGCCCGCTCAAACTTCCGGGGGTGACCGTAAAGAGGGTCGATTCTCTTTGCGTCATAAGCGTTGCCCTTTAACAACAAATCTCGTGAAAAAGCAATTACGATTTCGACGACGCGGCGCCAGGTTCGCGCGGCGCCGTCGTCAGTTTCGCTGTTTCAATGAACGAGTGCGAATATTCCCGGACGTCGCCGATCCTTCGTAAACAAACGCGACGGTGAGGATTCTTAAATGCGTGCCCCTTTCCCGGAGAGACCAGAGCAGCACCCCTAGATCCGTTGAAAAGCACAATCGCTTTCAATGCTGATTGCGTTTGTGTGATTTTCAATCCATAGAGAGTCCATGGGACAGCAGCACCGGGTTAAAATTAAGCGCAAGCGGCGGCGTGCTTATTTGCAACGCAAAAAAACATCGCAGCGAGCTGCCACAAAGCGGCCGGCATCGGCCAAGCAGCCGGCACAGAAAGAATCCGTAGCGGCGGAGTAATTCGGAGTCGATCTCTTCCTCGTTTCACGGTCCGCTGTTACGCATCTCATTAACAGCTCGCTTCAGCGAGTTGCTTCAAGTGCTGTATCTTTGCGTAACCGCTTCAGCGGTTTACACCTTGTCCGAAAAACCACTAAAGCGGTTCGTGGGTTCTCGACGCAAATGCCACCTCGCTAAAGCGACGTGTTAATGACACAGGGGATTCGAATGCATCAATTCGTTCGAAGCGAAACACGTATAGATTATGTCGATGCAATCGCCGGCTCGTTATCTAATCGTCGATGGACACAGCATTATTTTTGGCTGGCCGGAGCTGCGGAAACTTCACGCGCGCCGGTCGTCGCTGGCGCGCGAAGCGTTACTCAAGCGATTGCGCGATTATCAGGATTGGACCGGTGTGCATGTCGTCGTCGTTTTCGATGGCAAAGGCAAAAAGGTCGACGCGACTTCCGATCCAGCCGAGGTGCAGGTTTTTTACTCGCGCACTGGGCAATCAGCCGATGCGATTATTGAGCGGTTAGCCAGCAAATACGCCAAACGCTTTGAGCTTATGGTTGCTACTTCCGATTTGATGGAAGCCGAAACCGTGCAGGCGTGCGGCGCCGAATGGATTTCCCCCGATGGGTTGCATGGACTTCTTGTGAGTAACGGCCGACGCATCGAGCGGATACATGGTCATTCCGGGCGAAGTCGAGGAATCCTGCCGCTTAACCGTTGGAGCAGTTCCACGGGATCCTTCGACTCTGCTTCGCTTCGCTCAAGATGACGGACTTGTGGCGAAAGCGCAATGGTTTTTGTAAGCTGCACTACAATCCCAGTTTCTTTTCAATCTCTTTCACTCGCGCGATAAGTCTCCCGAGTCGGCGAAGCCAGGCAATCTGTTGTTTTGCTTCTGCAAGCGGCACTGCGGGCGACGCCCACCATGCCCCGCCGCTAATATTCTTCGAGATACCGCTTTGCGCGCCGATAGCGGTGTTATCACCGATTTCGATATGCCCTATGATACCAACCTGCCCGCCAATTAGGACACGCTGACCGATCTGGACGCTGCCGGCAATTCCGGTCTGCGCTGCGACAACGGTATTCTTGCCGATCACGACGTTGTGCGCGATTTGCACGAGATTGTCGATCTTCACGCCTTGTTGAATCCAAGTCCGGCCAAACCGCGCGCGATCGACAGTTGTGTTCGCGCCGATCTCGACGTCGTCATCGATTTGAACAATCCCGAGTTGCTGAATTTTTTGATGGCGGCCATCGACCATTTCGAAACCAAATCCATCAGCTCCGATTACAGCGCCGCTGTGAATGATTACGCGCGAGCCAATCCGGCTTCGCTCGCGAATTGTCACATGCGGATAAATGTGACATGCGGACCCGATCACCGTCTCGTGGCCGATGTAGCTGCCTGCTCCAATGATCGTGTCGTCGCCGATTTTTGCTCCGGCTTCGATTACTGCGAGTGGCTGAATCGAAACGCGATCGCCGAGCTGAACGCTTGGATCGACGATCGCGCTTGGATGAATCCCGGGCGCGAACATAATCGGTTTCGGCGCGAATTTGAGCACGACCTGCTCGAATGCCTTGGTGGGATTGGAAACGCGAATCTGCGCGGCATTAATCGGCTCAGCAAAATCCGCAGGAACAAAAATCGCCGACGCACGGGTTTTGCGCAGCAGGCCGATGTATTTTCGATTTGTGAAGAAGCTGATTTCTCCCGGTGTCGCTTCGCTGAGCGATGCCGCGCCTCGTGATCTGCAGCGTCGGGTCACCAACTAATTCGCCGCCGGACTGATCGGCCAGTTCTTTAAGAGTCAAACTCATCGGGAGACGGTAAGAGAAGAAGAATTCGCGAGCCAGATTAAATGGTAGGGATGGACTGCCGGGCCGTCCGGGTGTTTCGGCGCGCCCGGCGGTCGCGCCCTACCATGCTTGATCCGTCACCGTTCGAATCTTGATTCCAGCGAGGCGGACGCTTTTCGATGAAGGCTTGCACACCTTCAAGCGCCGCTTCGTCCATCATATTGCAAGCCATGATGTGACTCGCCGCATCGTACGCGTCGGCGATACCGAGCTCGGCCTGGCGGTAGAAAAATTGTTTTCCGATTGCGACTGCGACGCGTGGTTTGCTGATGATCGCCGCGACGAGCCTCTCGAGTTCAGCGTCGAGTTGTTCGGGTTCTGCAACACGATTGATCAGGCCACGCGCTTTTGCTTCCTGCGCGCTAATGAATTCTCCGGTGACAAGCATTTCGAACGCCTGTTTGCGCAAAACATTGCGTGAAAGGGCCACGCCAGGTGTGGAACAGAAAAGGCCGACGTTTACTCCGCTTACGGCGAACCGGGCGGCGCTCGACGCGACTGCGAGATCGCACATTGCGACCAACTGACAACCTGCCGCCGTCGCGATTCCTTGCACGCGCGCGATCACCGGCGCCTGCAATCGCTGGATAGCGAGCATCATCTCGGAGCATCGAGCGAAAAGCCGCTCGTAATATTCCAGCGATGGATCGGCACGCATTTCTTTGAGGTCGTGACCCGCACAAAAAGCTTTGCCCTCGGCTGCAAGGACAACCACACGCACGGATTCGTCAGACGCGATCGCGTCGAGCTCGCGCTGCAATTCCGCGAGCATCGCTTCAGACAAAGCGTTAAACGCTTGCGGGCGGTTCAGCGTCAACGTGACCACGCCGCGCGCGTCCTGAGTTCGCAAGATGAGGGGCTCTTGCTCCTGCGGAGATTTTCGGACGCGATGCCGATTCGATTGTTACTGTAGAAGCTTTCACAGCTCTGTGACCGTTAAACCGCTACTGCTGAAACTCCAAACCTGAAATTCCAAAAATTTAGTTTCCGTTTATCACGGTCGGCAACATCATCATTCAAAAGATTGCGTCATGATAAAACTTGAAGCGCTTGCTCATTCCGGGGAGCGCACGCGGCTCGCGTGCTGGCGTTCGGCGGCCTCGCCATCGGAACTCTTTGTTCTGAGCGGATGTACATCCGTCGGAACAAAGAGTTTCGATGGCGAGGCCGCCGATCACCAGCACGCGAGCCGCGTGCGCTCCCCAGAATGAAAATTGTTGCGATCGCTAATCAAAAAGGCGGGGTGGGGAAAACTACCACGGCGGTGAATCTCGGCGCCGCATTGGCGGAGTTGGGCAAGCGGATTTTAATTGTCGATCTCGATCCGCAAGCGAATGCCACCAGCTCATTTGGTTTGCAGGGAGTCGAGGATATCAGTCTTTATGAGCCTCTGCTCGGTGAGGCTTCAATCAATGAAAAGATCTTGCCGACCCGAAGCGAAGGCCTGTTCATCGTGCCCGCAGATCTCGATATGGCCGGCGCGGAGGTGGAGATCGCGCGGATGCCAAATCATCTCACGCGCCTTGCTGAAACGCTGAAACCGCTGCGCACCGATCAGACATTCGATTTCGTTTTCCTGGATTGTCCTCCGTCGCTTGGAATTTTGATGAGTAACGCGCTGGCCGCCGCCGACGAACTGCTGACTCCGATCCAATGCGAATATTTCGCGCTGGAAGGACTTGTGAAAATTGTGCGGCTCATCGAGCAAGTGCTGGATTCAGGCGTGAACGATCGTCTTGAGTTGGGCGGAATTGTTATGACGATGTTCGATGCGCGGACCAAGCTTGGCCAACAGGTGGTTGCCGACGTGCGAAAACATTTCGGTGAACGCGTCTATGAGACTGTAATCCCGAGGAGCGTTCGGTTAAGCGAGGCACCGAGCTTTGGGAAATCAATTCTGGAATATGCTTCGAGCGGACCTGCCGCGCAGGCCTATCGGGCGCTGGCACGGGAGTTCATGAAGCGTCACGGTTCGCCAGCCACTGTTCGCGAGTTATCGCATACACCAGCGTCGGAAAGCCGCGAAACGTAATTTCCTTTTCGATCTTCATTCCATTTTTCTCCGCCACCCGACGTGACGGGATGTTTTCTGGATGAATCAGCGAAATCACGCGTGGCAGTTTTAAATTAGCAAAGGCGTGATCGCGTACAGCGCGCGCGGCTTCAGTGACGAGGCCGCGATTCCAGTAATCGGGATGCAATCTGTATCCGATCTCAACCTCCCCCGGGACTTCGGGATGATGAAGAAAACCGCAGTAACCAATGACAGTGTGTTCGCCACGCGAGACAATGGCAAACTGCGACGGCATATTCGCGCGATCCCACGCCATCACTTTCGCGATGAAATCAACCGTCTTCTTTCGCTCGGTGAAAGCGCCTAACGAGAAGCGCATGAAATCGGGATTCGCGAATAACTGCGCCATCGCATCGACATCTTCTTCGCGAAAGGAGCGCAGGACGAGTCGTTCGGTTTGCAATTGCATGACAAGGCCGGGTTGCCGCGCTACTTGCGAGTTCCCAAGGTGGATCGGCTTCTCCGAAGACGATGTCAATCGCCGCAGGCGCAAGATATCTGGCGAAGCATCGCTGCCAAGCGTTGAGGACAACGCGTTCCACCGTGGCCGCATCGCAACATACGATACGCGCACGACATTCGATTCAGATTAGAGATGCGCGAACAGAACGAGGAATACGCGCGACCCGCGCAACCGCCAGATACGTCAAGTCTGGCCACGATGCGTGAAGCAGCAGCGCATTGCACTGCGTGTCATTTGTACAAACGAGCTACGCAAACTGTTTTCGGGGAAGGACCAAAGCGCGCAGCGATGATGCTGATTGGCGAACAGCCGGGCGATTACGAAGATGTGGCGGGCAAACCGTTCGTTGGCCCGGCTGGGAAAATTATGGATCGCGCGTTGGAAGAAGCCGGAATCGATCGCTCGCAAGTTTACGTGAGCAACGCGGTGAAACATTTTAAGTGGGAGCCTCGTGGCAAACGCCGGATTCATCAGAAACCTAACTCGCGCGAGATCGCAGCGTGCCGTCCATGGCTGGAAGCGGAACTGCGGATTGTTAAGCCCAACCTTGTGGTGGCAATGGGTGCGACAGCGGCGCAAGCGATTTTCGGTCCGGGATTCCGTGTCACACGGGAGCGTGGCAAAGTGTTGTCCTCGAAGCTGGCGCCACGGGTACTCGCGACTGTTCATCCATCATCGCTTCTTCGCCAACCCGACGAAAAATCGCGCGAACGCGAATACAAGCATTTTGTGGCGGATTTTCGCGCTGCGGTGCACGCAGTTGGCAAATGATAAGGGCCGTACGATGTCGAGCGAAGGCGAGACATCCCGCGACGTTAACTGAAGGCTCCGCCACGGGATTCCTCGACTCCGCTTGGAACGACCAATTGTTGATGCTTTGATCAGGCGATCCCCGTTGTATCTCGCGTTTTGTATCCTGCGACGAAAGCTTTACGGAATTGATCGAATGTCCCGCCTTCAATTTCTGTGCGTGCTTGGTCCATCAGGTTCAAATAAAAATGCAGATTGTGCAGCGTGACCAAACGAAGCCCGAGAATTTCCTCAGCCTTGATGAGGTGGCGAATGTAGCCGCGCGTGAATGCCCGGCAGGCGGGACACGCGCAGTTGTTTTCGACGGGCCTTTTGTCCAGCGCGAACTCCGCGTTTTTTAAATTGAGCGTGCCTGCGGCTGTGAACGCCGTCCCATTTCGGGCGAGGCGCGTTGGCAACACGCAATCAAACATGTCCATCCCGCGCGCGACCAATTCGAGCATTTGCGGCGGCGTGCCGAGTCCCATCGCGTAACGCGGTTTGTCCGCAGGCAAAAATGGCTCCGCCGATTCAACCGCGCGCATCATTTCCTCTTCTGGCTCGCCCACGCTCACCCCACCGACGGCGTAGCCGTCGAAATTAAGATCGACAATCTGTTGCGCGCTTTGCTTCCGAAGATCCTCGAACGTGCCGCCTTGGACGATGCCGAAAAGCATTGAATCGGCGAATGGGCGAGTGGGCGAGTCGGCGAATCCCTGTTTCGCCATTTCGCCGTTTCGCCCTTTCCACTCCCGGCATCTCTTTGCCCAGCGCGCCGTCAACTCAGCGCTTTTCGCCGCGTAATCGTGTTCGCACGGATACGGGACGCATTCATCGAGCACCATCGCGATGTCGCTGCCGAGCGCGGCTTGAATTTCCATTGCGATCTCCGGCGAAATGAACGCTCGTGAGCCGTCGACGTGATTTTGGAATTCCACTCCCTCCTCAGTGATTTTGCGCAACTTCACGAGCGAGAAAATCTGATACCCGCCGCTGTCTGTGAGAATCGGGCCATCCCAACTCATGAAATTGTGCAGGCCGCCAAAATGCTTGATGACGTCGAGTCCCGGCCTAACGAACAGATGATAGGTGTTTCCCAGAACAATCTGCGCATTTAGTTCGCACAGTTCGCGCGGACTGACGCCCTTCACGGTGCCTTGTGTTCCCACAGGCATAAACGCCGGCGTATCGATCACGCCATGCGCAGATTTTAATCGTCCGCGTCGGGCCTTTGAATGTTGATCGCTCGCGAGGAATTGAAAGTCGTTCTGCATGTGACATTGGAGATTCCTCGACTTCGCTCGCAATAACAATTGAAGGCCAAAATATTTTTTGCAGATCGTGATCTTGCCTCTATATTCGGCGCTTACCGCATCAGGGGCGTGAGAGAGTTATTGCGCGGCCTGAGGCGGGTTTTTTGTCGCCCGCAGGAACGATCCTTTGGCGGCGCTTACGTTTAGGATTGGAAAATGCCCACGATTAATCAACTGATTCGCAAAGGACGCCAGAAGGTGTCGGTGAAATCGAAGTCACCGGCGCTGGCAGGTTGTCCGCAGCGGCGCGGTGTGTGCGTGCAGGTGATGACCCGAACGCCGAAAAAGCCGAACTCTGCGCTGCGCAAAGTGGCTAAAGTGCGGTTGACGAATGGCCAGGAAGTGATTGCCTACATCCCGGGCGAAGGGCACAATTTGCAGGAGCACTCCATCGTGCTCGTGCGCGGCGGACGAGTGAAAGATTTGCCTGGCGTGCGTTATCACATTGTGCGCGGAACGCTTGACGCGCTTGGTGTGGATGGGCGGCGGCGCGGTCGCTCCAAGTACGGAGCGAAGCGACCGAAGGGCGGGGCGGCCGGTGGAGGCGGTGCCGCGAAAGCAGCACCGGCAGCGGCCAAGTAAAACAAATCAAATTTGAAACAGACGATCGACAATGTCGCGACGGAGGAGAGTTCACAAAAAAGAGGAGCACGTCGATTCCCGATACGGGAGTCAGGCGGTACACCGTCTCATCACGACAGTAATGGAGCGGGGCAAGAAATCGCTCGCCGAACGCGTCGTGTACACCGCGATCGATAAATCGCGCGAGGGCTCTGATTCAGTCGATCCGCTGGAGATCGTAAACAAAGCAATCGAAAACGTTCGTCCGCGGCTGGAGGTGCGTTCCCGCCGGGTTGGCGGCGCGACGTATCAGGTGCCGATGGAAGTGACGCCTGCGCGGCAAATCTCACTAGCCACTCGCTGGATCGTGAAATTTGCCGACGGTCGCAAGGGCCTGAAACTGGCTGACGCGCTGGCGCAAGAACTCAAAGACGCCGCTGCGGGCCAGGGGAACGCGATCAAAAAACGCGACGACACACATAAAATGGCGCAGGCCAATCGCGCATTCGCGCATTTCAGGTGGTGACAATTATGGCGACGGCGACAATGGAACAAAAGAAGACTGCGGCGAAAAATCCAAACTCGCCGGATCGCAAGTTTCCGCTGGAACGAACGCGAAACATCGGAATCGCGGCGCATATCGATGCCGGTAAAACAACGATTACGGAACGCGTTCTCTTTTACACCGGCATGATTCACAAGATGGGGGAGGTGCACGAGGGCACCACCGTGACCGATTGGATGGAGCAGGAACGGGAACGCGGGATCACGATCACGTCCGCCGCGACAACCTGCAGTTGGTCACAGCGCAAAGAAGAAGGCGTTTACAAGATGTTCGAAGGCGTCAAGCAGCGCATCAATATTATCGACACGCCGGGTCACGTCGATTTTACCGCCGAGGTGGAGCGTTCACTCCGCGTGCTCGATGGCGCCATCGCAGTTTTCGATGGTGTGGCCGGAGTGCAGCCGCAATCCGAAACGGTCTGGCGCCAGGCGACCAAGTACAACGTGCCGCGTCTCGCATTCATCAATAAAATGGATCGCGTCGGTGCAGACTTCAAAATGTCGGTCGACAGTATTCATAAAAAACTCGGCGCAAACGCGTGGCCGGTTTTGCTGCCGCTGGGAAGCGAAGATCAGCTGCGCGGCCAGCTCGACGTCATTAACAAGAAGGCGATCATTTACTCTGACGACGATCAGCTTGGGTCGACTTATGAAGTGACCGATGTGCCGAAGGAGCACGTGGACGCGGTTGAGAAGGCGCGCAACGAACTAATCCAACAGGTTTCTAATCTTGATGATGAAGTCGCCGAGGCTGTGCTCGAAGAGCGCGAGATCACGCCGGAGTTATTGAAGGCTGGCATTCGTCGCCAGACGATCGCGAATAAATTCGTGCCGGTCATTGGCGGCTCAGCGCTCAAGAATATTGGTATTCAATATTTGCTCGACGCCGTTGTCGATTACCTGCCAAGCCCGCTCGACATTCCGCCCGCCAAAGGCCAGAACCCCGACACGGGCGAGGCAATGGAAGCGATGACCGATGACAATGGCGACTTCTGTTCCATCGCGTTCAAGCTGTGGAGCGATCCGTTTGTTGGCAAATTGGTGTTCTTCCGCGTTTATTCCGGCAGCCTCAGCAAAGGCGACACTGTTTACAATCCGCGCACGAACAAACGTGAGCGGATTTCGCGTTTAATTCAGATCCAGGCGGATAAACGCGAGGACATCGAGACGTGTTACTCGGGTGATATCGCCGCGATTGTCGGAATTAAGAATATCACGACTGGAGACACGCTCTGCGACGAGGACCATCCGATCCTTCTCGAACCGCCATCGTTCCCTGATCCAGTTATTTCAATGGCGATTGAGCCAAAAACGAAATTGGACCAGGAAAAAATGGGTACCGCGTTGCAACGCCTTGCCGAAGAAGACCCCACTTTCCGCGTCTATACGCACGAGGACACTGGCCAGACCATCATCGCGGGCATGGGCGAACTGCACTTGGAAATCATTCGTGACCGGATGTTCCGAGAATTCAAAGTAGACGCAAACGCCGGCAAACCGCAGATCGCGTACCGCGAAACCATCACCGCCAGCGCCCATGGCGTTGGCAAATTGATTAAGCAATCAGGCGGCCGCGGTCAGTATGGGCACGTGGAAGTGGACGTGCGTCCCGGCGCGCGCGGAACCGGTCTCACAGTCGAGAACAAGATCGTGGGAGGCGTTATTCCGAGGGAATACATCCCGGCGGTGAAGAAGGGCATCGACGAAGCGGTGCTCAACGGCGTGCTGGGTGGTTATCCCGTTGTCGATGTGGAAGTGGACATCGTTTACGGCTCGTTCCACGAAGTCGATTCCAACGAACTCGCATTCAAGATGGCGTCGATTTTCGCGATGAAAGACGGCTTCAAGCAGGGCAAACCAATCCTGTTGGAGCCGATCATGAAGGTCGAGAACATCACGCCGGAAGAATATCAGGGTGATATTTGCGGCGACTTGAGCCGGCGGCGTGGTGCCATCAACAGCATCGAGACGCGAGGCAACATGGTGATCATTCACGCGTTGGTGCCGCTGGCGGAATTGTTCGGATATGCAACCGCGATTCGGTCGTTATCGAAAGGCCGCTCGAGTTATTCGATGGAGCCGTCGTCCTTTGAGCCCGTCCCGGCGAATCTGGTTGCGGCGATTCTTGATCAAAAGGAGGCGAAATGAGCAACGGCCAGCGCATTCGCATTCGCCTGAAGGCATTCGATCACCGCATGCTGGATCAATCCGCCATCGAGATTGTGGATACTGCCAAGCGAACGGGCGCGCGTGTGGCCGGGCCGATTCCGCTACCGACGTTAATCGAAAAATTCACAGTGAATCGTTCCCCGCACGTGGACAAAAAATCGATGGAACAATTTGAAATTCGCACTCACAAACGGTTGCTGGACATCATCGAGCCGACCGCGAAGACAGTGGACGAATTGAAGAAACTGAATCTGCCTGCGGGCGTTGACATCACGATTAAAATTTAAGCGGAGGCGCTTCTGAAACATTTGCGATTGCATGGTCATGAACATCGGACTTCTAGGAAAAAAAATCGGTATGACCAGCGTTTACGACGCCAAAGGTCGACTGTGTCCGGTGACTGTGATCGCGGCCGGCGATAATGTTTTGTTGCGCCGTTTGACCGACGACAACGAAGGTTATTCGGCCGTGCAAGTCGGGTTCGGAACGCAAAAGGAATCGCGCGTGACGAAGGCACTGGTCGGTGAATTCAAGAAGGCCGGAGTTGGGCCGCAGCGATTCGTGCGTGAATTTCGCCTGAAAAACGATCTTCCCGAAGGCGACGTCAACTTGAGTGTGACACAATTTCAGGCGGGCGACTTCGTCGATGTGATTGGCCGCTCGAAAGGGAAAGGTTTTCAGGGCGTGATGAAGAAGCACAACTTCCATGGGCAAGGCGCGGCGCACGGTTCGAAGACGCATCGGCGCATCGGCGCGGTTGGCAATCGCTCTACGCCCGGACGCATCTGGAAGAACCAAGGGATGCCCGGTCATATGGGCGATCAGCGTGTTACCGTGCAAAATCTTCAGGTAATGCAGGTGCGCGAAGAAGAAAAAATTATTTTGATAAGCGGTGCTGTGCCCGGCGCGAACGGCAGTTATGTGATCGTGCGACCGGCCATCAAACATCCCGAACACTTACGGGCCTTGCATGCTGAGCACCGGCAGCATGAGGAAGAAGAGAAGGCAAAGAAGCCGAAGACCCTGCGTGAAATGGCGCAGAAGAAATGAGCGCGAAAGTTTTAACCAAAGCCGCAGCGAAAGAAGCAAAGATCGACCTGATCGAGGACGGTCGCGGTACCCAGGCTGTACACGATGCGGTAGTGGCGATGCGCGCGGCGCGGCGTTCTGGTTCCGCCAACACGAAGACCAAGGCCGAAGTAGATTTGTCAGGCGCAAAGCCGTGGCGGCAAAAAGGAACAGGGCGTGCCCGGGCGGGTTACAAGTCGTCGCCGATTTGGCGAGGCGGTGGCGTCGTTTTTGGCCCCAAACCACGCGATTATTCGAAGAAAGTTGGAAAGTCCGTTCGTCGACTCGCTTTTCGAAAAGCGCTGAGCGAACGCATCAATGCAGGCGATGTTTTGACCATCGACAAATTTGTTGTCTCGGAGCTGAAGACCAAAGCGTTCTTCGATCTTCTGAAAAAACAGACTGATGCGAAGAAGGTGCTCATCGTTTCCGATTCGTTTGACGAGAAAACCTACAAATCGGCTCGCAACGTAAAGCCGGTGAAACTTTCGACTGCGGCGGATGTCAACACGGAGCAGTTGCTCGCGTTCCAGAAAATTCTCGTTACCGAGAAGGCTTTGGAAAAACTGGCGGAGAGAACGCGATGAACGAGCACGATATTATTAAGACTGCGTCGCTGACTGAGAAGTCAACGCTGATGAGCGAGAAGCAGAACAAGTACGTCTTCCGAGTTAGCCCAAAGGCGAACAAGATTCAGATCAAGAACGCAATCGAGCGGCTGTTTCAGAAAACAGTCGTGAATGTGAACACGTGTAATTACGCTGGCAAAGAGAAACGCTTGCGCGGGCCTCTTGGACGTCGCCCGCGGTGGAAGAAAGCGATCGTGACTTTGAAGGAGGGCGAGAAGATCGATCTGATTTGATCGCGAGAAGTTATGGCCCTTAAAGAATTTCGCCCGCTAACGCCGACGCAGCGTTTCAAGTCGCTGCCTGCATTCGATGAAATTACGAGGTGGCGGCCTGAAAAGGGCCTTCTTCAGCCGAAGAAAAGAAGCGGCGGTCGCAACAACCACGGTCGGCTGACGTCGCGCCACATCGGCGGCGGCCACAAACAGAAGTATCGCAGAGTCGATTTTAAGCGGCGCAAGCACGGTGTCGCAGCGGAAGTGATGGGAATTGAGTACGATCCGAATCGCTCGGCGCGCATTGCTCTCATCAAATATTCCGATGGCGAACTAAGTTACATTCTCGCGCCGAGTGGACTTAAAGTCGGAGCGACTGTTAATGCCGGAAATGATGTCGCCCCTGATTTGGGGAATTGGCTGCCACTCCGTGCAATTCCTTTAGGCACAAATATTCACAACATTGAATTGACTCCGGGACGCGGCGGCCAGGTCGCCCGCAGCGCAGGGCAACAGGCGACGCTTACCGCCTTGGAAGCCGGTTACGCGCTGGTGAAAATGCCTTCGGGCGAAATTCGTAGGATTCACGGAAACTGCTTCGCGACCATTGGCCAGGTTGGCAACGTCGATCATATGAACGTTTCGAGCGGCAAAGCAGGGCGTACTCGCTGGCGAGGCCGACGCCCACACGTGCGCGGCATGGTCATGAACCCGATCGATCACCCAATGGGTGGCGGCCAGGGGAAATCAAAAGGAGGCGGTGGTCGCCATCATCCGGTCAGTCCATGGGGACAATTAGCGAAAGGTTTTAAGACGCGCTCGAAACATAAACCGAGTGACCGATTCATTTTGGAAAGGAGACGAGCGAAGAAGAAGTCGTGAGGACTAATCGATTTCTCGCTTGAAATTTATGGCCAGATCGTTAAAGAAAGGACCCTTCGTCGAATCGTATCTCCTTGAAAAGATCGATAAGATGAACGCGTCGGGCGTCAAGAAACCGATCAAGACCTGGTCACGACGCTCGATGGTGACGCCGGACTTTGTCGGCCACACGTTTTTGGTGCACAACGGGAAAATATTTCATTCCGTTTTTGTCACCGAGAATATGGTGGGCCACAAGCTCGGCGAATTTTCGCCGACACGCGTGTTTAGGAAACACGGTTCGCATACGGCGAAGGTGACCAAATAAGAAGGAATTTTCGATTGCCGATTTCTGATTGCCAATTGAAGAGATGCGGCGACGGCCGTTTCAAATTGGGAATCGGTCATTTTGCAGTTAACGACAGGGTGCTTGATGGCTGCTTCGGCAGTGCAAGCGCAGGGAGACAGTTCTTTGTCAGAATCCAAAATTGAAACCGTAACGCAGTCGGCGACTGAGGAGTCTGCGCCAGCGGAGAGTGAGGAATTGCGAAGGCAACTATCCATTGCCGAGGAATCTATGAAGGCATTGACGAGTAGTCTGGCTGAATCGAATTCTGAGGCCGAGGAACTGCGCCGCAAGTATTCCGATCTGCAACTGCGAATGGAAGCGCTCGGTCTGGCATCGGCGAATAAGGACAGGTCGAAACTGGAGCAACGTTTGCTGGCCGCCGTGAGCGATCTGCAACTGGCGCAGAAAACGCGCGACGAGTTTCGCGACCAGATGCTGCGGCTAAATGAAGCGATCTTGCGTTACATTAAAACGTCGCAAGGCGACGACGCGCAGGCGCGGATGGATGTTGAAACGCAACTGCGCAGCACGAACGAGCTGGTTACGAAATCGACAAATCCGCCACAGGCTCCCGAGCCGAGTTTGATGGACGGCAGCGTGATCAGCGTCAAGGAGGAGTGGTCTTTTGTTGTAGGCAACCTTGGCGAGAAACAGGGAGTTAAGATCGGAATGCCAATGCGCGTGATGCGCGACGATCGAAAGGTTGCGACACTGCGGGTGGTCGATGTGCGACAGAAAATTTGCGGCGCGGTGGTTCAGGAAATGGATTCGAAGAAGGACAAAATCAAAGTGGGAGACCGCCTCCAGGTGGATGCGCAACCCGATGTGAGTTTGAGATAATGGAAGTTAGATCGACATACAAATATGCGCGGATTTCGCCCTTCAAGGTGCGCGAAGTCACGCGTGAGATCCAGGGTCTGCCTGTTTCGGCGGCGCTCGACTTGCTCGCGTTTACACCGAAAAAGGCGGCGTTTCTGATTGGCAAAACGCTGAAGAGCGCAATCGCCAATGCGGAGAATAATGCGAATCTGAAACCTGACGGTTTGGTGGTGAAGGAAGCAACCGTCGGCGAAGGACCGACGTTGAAGCGTATCATGGCGCGTGCTCGTGGCAGCGCCAGTCAAATTTTGAAGCGCACCAGTCATATTCGTATCGTACTGACGGACGAGATCGCCATCGAGACGCGGGAAACACGAAAAGCGAAGCGAAAAACGGAAAAGAAAGCGGCGAAGAAGGACGGTGCAGGCGAAGCGACGCAGAATGCAGCGACCGAACCGGATCAAAAGTCGGCGAAGCCGAAGCGGACTCGCAAGATCAGGAAACAATCGAAGTAAATTTATGGGACAAAAAGTTAATCCAATCGGGTTCCGCCTAAACGTGAATCGCGACTGGCGTTCGCGCTGGTACGCGTCGCCACAGGAATTCCCCGCCTTTTTGCACAATGATCTGAAGATTCGCGACTACGTGAAGAAGAAGCTGCAATTTGCGGCGGTCGCGAAAATTGTGATCGAGCGGGCATGGAATTCCATTCGCGTAACTATTCACACAGCGCGTCCCGGAATTGTGATCGGCCGCAAGGGCGCGGAAATCGAGAAGATGACCGAAGAAATTTCCAAGATGGCCGACGGCAAACAGGTGAAGATCGACATCCAGGAAATAAAGACGCCGGAGATGGATGCGCAGTTGGTTGCCGAAAACGTCGCGCTGCAGATCGAACGCCGCATCGCTTATCGACGCGCGATGAAGAAAGCCGTGCAAACAGCGATGGATTTTGGCGCGGAAGGGATCAAGCTCCGTTGCTCCGGTCGACTGAACGGCGCTGAGATTTCGCGTTCAGAATGGTACCGCGAAGGAAAAATTCCACTGCACACGCTTCGCACGCCGATTGATTACGGTTTTGCTGAGGCCAATACAGTTTACGGCAAGATCGGCGTGAAATGTTGGATCTGTAGAAAAGAAGAGCGGCCAGCCGAACCGCCTCCTGCGCCTGTCGCGCCGCCTCCGCCGCCACCCGAGCCAGCTCAAGTTTAGGAGGACTCTTTTATGCCATTGATGCCAAAACGTGTGAAGTATCGGAAAGCCCAACGTGGGAGCCGAAAGGGGACTGCTTCGCGCAATCTGAGGATCGATTTTGGCGAGTTTGGTTTGCAGACACTTGAACGAGCGTGGATCACCAACACGCAACTTGAAGCCGCTCGTGTCGCGTTGACACGCAACATGAAGCGCAAAGGAAAATTGTGGATTCGTGTTTTCCCGGATAAACCAGTATCGAAGCGGCCACCGGAAACGCGGATGGGTAAGGGTAAAGGCCAGCCCGAGTTTTGGGTTGCCACCGTACGGCCCGGCAACATTTTGTTTGAGCTCGATGGGATACCGGAATCGGTCGCGCGTGAATCTCTGCGCCTTGCCGCCGACAAACTACCTGTGCGCACGAAGTTTTTAACACGGCATCACGTGAGGACTGCCTAACAACGATGAAAATGAAAGAACTCAGCGAGTTGGCAATGGACGAATTGCTGACCAAGCGACGCGACCTGCGTCAGGAAAGTCTGCATCTGCGTCTGCAACAGCAGAGCGGTCAGCTCGAGCAGCCAAGTAGACTGCGGTCACTGCGGCGCGATGTAGCGAGAATCGAGACAGAGCTATCGCACCGCGGAAAAAAAACTCAGGAGAAATAAATCATGGCCGATCAAGAATCTTCATTGGCGACATCGACGCAGGCCGAGACGGCGACTCGTGCCGCGCGCAAGACACGCACAGGCGAAGTTGTTTCGAGTCGCATGAACAAGACGATCATCGTGCGGACAGTCACGCGCGTGCCACATCGGAAGTTCGGTAAGATCGTTAAGCAGATGAAGAAATTTTATGCGCACGACGAACAGAACCAGGCGAAACCCGGTGATACTGTTCGCATCATGGAAACGCGCCCAATGAGCAAACTGAAGCGGTGGCGACTCGTAGAAGTCGTTCGGAAGTAAATTTCAATGGTGCAAATTCGATCCAGACTAGATGTGGCTGACAACACCGGCGCGCGCATGGCGACGATGATCGGTGTGATTGGCAAACAAACGCGCTTCGCCGGCATCGGCGACGTGATTACTGCCAACGTGAAAGAAGCCAGCTCAACCGGAACTGTTAAAAAGGGCGAAGTGGTGCGTGCAGTCCTTGTTCGCACGAGACAGCCAATCCGGCGCGAGGACGGTTCGCTACTACGATTCGATAATAATGCCATCGTGATTATCGATAAGGATTTGAATCCCCGGGGCACCCGCATTTTCGGGCCGGTCGCACGCGAACTGCGTGAGCGCAACTTTATGAAAATTGTGTCGCTCGCACCGGAAGTTTTATGAATCGCGCCAAGCATCACGTTAAGAAAGGCGATCAGGTCGAGGTGATTTCCGGAAACTTCCGTGGTTCTTCAGGCCGCGTTCTTGCAGTCTTTGCAGGCAAGCAGCGCGTATTGGTAGAAGGCGTTCGGATTATTAAGAAGCATTTGCGAAAATCGCAGGATAATCCAAGCGGGAAGATCGCCGAACGCGAGGGTCCGATTCACATTTCCAATGTGCGATTGCTCGAGCGGGCGAAATCCGAGAAGGGCGGGAAATCAAAAAAAGAAAAACAAGATGGTCATCCCGAGCGGAGTGAGGGAGCCCGCAAGTAACCCTGCACCTTGACCGTGAGATTTTTCGCTTCGCTCAGAATGACAGATTGATCGTATGGAAAACGAATTTCGTCGTCACTACAAAGAGCACGTCATGCCGGCGCTGCAGAAACGCCACGGCTACAAAAACGCTCATCAAATACCAAAGGTCGAGAAGGTCGTGATTAACACCTCGGTCGGCTCGCAGTCCGACGTTAAGCAAGCGCTGGAAGAAGCCAAGGCGGAGCTTGCTTTGATTACGGGACAGCGGCCTATGGAGACACTGGCGAAGAAAAGCATTTCTAATTTCAAATTGCGCAAAGATCAGGCCATCGGAGCGAAGGTCACCTTGCGCGGCGAACGTATGTACGAATTTCTGGAGCGCTTTATCAAAGCTGCGCTGCCGCGCATTCGCGATTTCCGTGGCGTGTCGCCGCGATGTTTCGACAAGAACGGCAATTACACGCTCGGCATTTCGGATCAGTCGATTTTTCCCGAGGTCGAACTCGACAAAATCAAGCGCAACATTGGATTTGATGTTACAATCGTCACCACGGCGCAAACGGACGAAGAAGCTAAATCGCTGTTAAGCGAAATGGGCATGCCGTTTAGCGACCGGGCAAAGAAGCCCGGCGCACAAGCCGCCTGATTTTTTATGAGCACTGTTACAGACCCTATTGCTGATTTTTTGGCGCGCGTCCGCAATGGCGTGAGTGCGCAACGGCCGGAGGTGCTCATTCCGTACTCGAAAATCAAAGCCGAAATTGCCCGAATCTTGAAAGAGGAAGGTTACATCTCGGATTACTCGGTGGACACGAGCGCCGCTCGTCCGCGAATCAAGGTCGTCAATAAACTTGTGGATCGATCGAGCGCGATTGCGGGATTGCGGCGAATCAGTCGCCCCGGGTTGCGGCGTTATGTTGGCGCGGATGAAATCCCGCGAGTCCTCGGTGGAATGGGTCTGGCGATCCTGTCGACTTCGCGAGGCATTTTATCGGGTCGCGAAGCAAGAAAACAAAAGGTCGGCGGCGAATTGCTGGCCTACGTCTGGTGACGATTTACGTTGCTACGATTTACTCAATCACAAGGTCATGTCACGAATCGGAAAGAAAGCGGTCGAAATTCCCGACAAAGTCAAGGTGAACGTCGGTGACGGCGGACAAGTGTCCGTAGAAGGGCCGAAGGGAAAATTGCAGTGGACGCTTCCCCGCGAAATCAGCGCGAGTGTTCAAGACAACCGTGTATCGGTGGTGCGGGAAGCGGAAACGCGCAGCGCAAAAGCGTTGCACGGACTTTCGCGTAGTCTCGTCTACAATATGATTCAGGGAGTCAGCGAAGGGTTCACCAAGCAACTGGAAATCGAAGGCGTCGGTTTTAGAGCGGCCGTCCAGGGTTCGAACCTCAACTTGAGTCTGGGTTTCTCTCATCCAGTTGCATTTCCGATCCCGAAGGACATCAAAGTTACGGTGGCCGATAACACGAAGATCACCATCCAGGGCGTCGATAAAAAACTAGTGGGCCAGGTTGCAGCCGATATCCGAGGTTTTTATCCGCCAGAACCTTACAAGGGCAAAGGTGTTCGTTACGCAGGCGAGCAGATTCGTCGCAAAGAAGGAAAGACGGTTCAATAAGATGGCGACGTTTCGTAAGGCAGCGCAGCAGCGCATTCATCGAAGGATTAGAAAAAAAGTCGCAGGCACCGCGGAACGGCCGCGCCTGGCAGTCCATTTTTCAGGGAAGCATGTTTATGCGCAGGTCATCGACGACGATGCGGGACGCACCATCGCTGCTGCATCGACTGCCGAGCGCGCGTTGCTTGGCGACAATAAAGCGCATGCAAACCACGTTGCGGCGGAACTAGTCGGCAAGGCAATCGCGGAACGCTCACTTGCTAAGAAGCTCGAGCGGGTTGTTTTTGATCGCGGCGGATTTCTTTACCACGGAAAAATGAAGGCACTCGCCGATGCGGCGCGCGCGGGCGGTTTAAAGTTTTAATTCATGAATCATCCAAGCTCAGGAAGACGTTCGGACCGCAGGCAAGAAAGGCAATCGACCGCAAAGGGTGACACGAGTGAGAAAGTCGTGTTCATAAATCGCTGCGCGAAAGTCGTGAAGGGCGGCCGGCGTTTCAGCTTCAGCGCCTTGATTGTCGCTGGCGACCACGATGGACGCGTGGGCTACGGGTTTGGTAAAGCAAACGAAGTTTCCGAGGCTATTCGAAAGGCTTCGGAGGCGGCACGCAAAGGAATGGAAAAGGTTTCTTTGAACGAAAACACCATCCCGCACGAAGTGATCGGAGAATTCGACGGTGCGCGAGTGCTGCTGCGTCCTGCCTCGCCCGGAACAGGGATCATCGCCGGTGGTGGTGTGCGAGCCGTTGCAGAAGCGGCTGGTATTCGAGACGTGCTCGCCAAATCGCTTGGATCAAGCAATCACGCCAACGTGGTGAAGGCGACGATCACCGCTTTGCGATCGCTTCGCCGGAAAGATCAAATTTTTAAACTGCGCGGGATTTCCCTCCGCGACGGCAAAGGTGACTCACATGATGCAGCTTCATAATTTGCGGCCGCGTCCGGGCTCGCGACACCGCGTTAAACGTCTTGGTTGCGGTGAAAGCTCTGGGCACGGGAAAACCAGCGGGAAAGGGCACAAAGGCCAAAAAGCGCGCTCCGGCGGGAGCATACGTCTCGGCTTTGAAGGCGGACAAATGCCGCTGATTCGACGATTGCCGAAGCGCGGATTTAATAACGCAGCATTTCACAAGCATTACGCTGTTGTGAACGTAAGTGACCTCAATTCATTCGAGTCCGGCACGGTCGTAAACGAAAAACTTTTGCGCGAATCGAATCTCATCCGTGGTCATTTTGTCGGAATCAAAATCCTCGGCGACGGCGAACTGAAGCACGGCCTCAAAGTGGAAGTCGACAAAATCAGTACTGGGGCGCGCGACAAAATTGAAAAGGCGGGTGGAACCGTCGCGCTTCGTGAAGGACGAAGCGTGGAAAAAAGCGAAGCAGACGTTGCTTCGTCGGAAGCGGAGCAAGACGGTAGGGTCGCAAAAGCCAAGCCGCGGGTTAAGAAAACGAAATCGCGCAAGAAGAAGAGCGAATGATTTCGGCGTTCTTAAATACTGTTAAAATACCGGAGCTGCGCCGGCGTATTTTGTTTACACTGGCCGTGATTGTGATTGTGCGTTTGGGAGCCGCGATCACAACACCGGGCGTGAACCAGGGCGTTTTGCAAGAATGGTTTCGCACTTCGCTCAGTCAACGCACGGGAGGCGGTCTGGCTGCCCTGTTTAATTTGTTCAGTGGCGGTGCGCTGGAAAACTGCGCTATTTTTTCTCTCGGGATCATGCCGTACATCAGCGCGTCAATCATGATGCAGCTGCTCACTGCAGTGATTCCGCAACTCGGCAGGCTTGCGCGTGAAGACGGCGGCCGTCAAAAGATCATGCAGTTGACGCGCTACACGACATTAGTGCTGTGCATTTTCCAAGGTTATTTGCTGGCACTTTCCTTTCAGCACCCGGAATCGTATCACACGATGCTGCCCGGAATTACTGACACAATCAGGCAACTTGGGGTCCCGTTGGTGGACGATCTGGGGTGGAAATTCCGAATCGTCACGGTGGTTTCCCTAACGACCGGCACGTTGGTTTTGATGTGGTTGGGCGATCAAATCACCGAGCGCGGTATTGGCAACGGCATCTCTCTCATCATCACGATAGGGATTGTCGCGCGACTGCCCGCTGCGCTTGTACAGGCCTGGAAGACTTTTGTTCCATCCGGCCAGGGAGCGAGCCAGGTGAACCCGATGGTGCTGGTGCTGCTTGTGGTAGTCCTCATCTTTGTCATCGCCGCAGTGATCGCGATTACGCAAGGCGTCCGTAAAATCACTGTGCAGTACGCGAAACGCGTGGTGGGGCGGAAAATGTACGGCGGCCAGACGCAATACATGCCTTTGAAAGTGAATTATGCGGGCGTGATGCCGATCATCTTCGCGTGGGCGCTTCTCTTGTTCCCGGCGACGATCGTGAGCTACGGCTTCAAGAATAGCCCCACAGCGAATCGCATCGCTGCAGCGCTTTCGACCGGCTGGCCGCATTATCTCGCTCTTGCCGCAATGATTTTCTTTTTCAGTTACTTTTGGGTCGCTACGCAGTTTCAGCCCACCCAAATCGCGGACGACCTGAAAAAATACGGAGGCTACATTCCCGGAGTTCGACCGGGAAAACCGACCGCCGACTTTCTCGATTTCACCATGACGCGCCTGACTTTTGCGGGCGCAATCTTTTTGACGCTGATCGCGGTGTTCCCAAGCTTGCTCAGTCAATCGTTAAATGTCCCGGTGATCACTGCTCAGTTCTTCGGCGGCACAAGCTTGTTGATCATTGTAGGCGTCATGCTCGACACCATGCGGCAAGTGGAGACGCACCTGATTCAGCGGCACTACGACGGATTTTTGCGTAAGGGCCGTATCCGCGGGCGCTCGTTTGATCGCGCTGCCTACGCGCGCGGTGAAGCAGTGGGAAGTGGCACCCTGATCTGGTTTGGTGTGGGTATTGCCGTGCTCGTGATTGCCGGGGTCGCGATCTTCCTTTATGGGCGATAGGTGAAAAGACGGCTTGTTCTTCTCGGTCCGCCCGGTTCCGGTAAAGGAACACAGGCGGAAATGATTACGCGGCACTTCGGCATTCCCGTGACTTCACCCGGGGCGATTCTGCGCCGTGAACGGGATTTAGGGACGCCTTTGGGGCAGGAGACTGCCGAAGCGCTTCGCAGCGGCGGACTGGTCTCGGATAAGATCATCATCGAACTAATCGAGGATTGGTTGCGCTTGCATGGCGGCCACGGCTTCGTTTTCGACGGATTTCCCCGGACGTTGCCGCAGGCTGAAAGTTTGATGTCGATGTTGACGAAGTTACGCACGGCGCTGGATTTGGCGATCTGGCTCGAAGTATCGGAGGAGACGGTACGCGATAGGATTACCGGTCGGCTTCAATGCGGCGAGTGCGGTTTCACGACGAGCTCGTCGAGTGCACAGTTCGCTAATCGCCCGGTGTGTCCGTATTGCGACGGCCGATTGGAACGTCGCAACGACGATGATCTTGGCGTCTTGCAAACGCGTTTGCAGGAGTTTCACAGCAAGACCGAACCGCTGGGAGCTTTCTACAAAAAGGTGTCGATCCTCCATCGGATTGATGGCAACCGCGATCGGGATGAGGTCTTCGCCGACATCTCGAGATTGATTGAGGATAAGACAGCGAAATGATCCCGATCAAGAACGCGAAGGAAGTAGAAAAAATGCGGCAGGCGTGCCGCACCGCTAGCGACATTCTCGACCGAGTTAGCGACCTGATTCGTCCCGGAATTACCACCAAGGAAGTCGATCATGCAGCTGCGGATTTCATGAGCGAAGCGGGTGTGAAGAGCGCCTTTCTAGGATATCGGCTCGGGCATCGCGTCTTTCCCGGGAACATTTGCATTTCTCTTAACGACGAAGTGGTCCACGGCATTGGCGGCCAGCGGCGCATTCAGTATGGCGATGTCGTGAAGCTCGACATCGGTATTATTCAAGACGGTTGGGTTGGCGATAACGCCACGACTGTGCCGGTTGGAATCATCGATGAACGCACGGACCAGTTGCTGCGTGCGACCGAAAACGCACTCGCTCGCGCAATCAGGGTTGCCCATGAAAGTCGGCGCGTCGGGGACATCTGCGCCGAAATTGAGGATGAAGCTCGTCAATATGGTTTTTCGGTGGTCCGCGAATTTGTTGGGCACGGCGTCGGGCGCAAAATGCATGAGGAACCCCAAATCCCGAATTACGGCAAACGCGGCAGCGGACCAAAACTGAAAGCTGGGATGACGCTTGCGATCGAACCGATGATTAATATCGGAACGTCCGATGTCCGATTGCTCGACGATGGCTGGACAGTATGCACGGCGGACAGCCTGCCTTCGGCGCATTTCGAGCATACAGTCCTGATCACGAAGGATGAACCGGAAATTCTGACATGGCGCGCAAAGACGCAATTGAGGTAGAGGGCACTGTGGTCGAGTTGCTGGCTAACACCATGTTTCGATCGACATTCAAGGGAGCTGTCGCGTGGCGGCACATATCTCGGCAAATTGCGGCTGCATTCATTCGGATGTTGCCAGGAGGCAAAATTATGCTAGAGATTTCACCCTACGATCTGTCGAAAGGGCGAATTAATTATCGCCAAAATGACAACCCGGCGGGCTGCCGCGGTTCTCGATTTCGGGAATTATGAAAGTACAGACCATCAGTAAAAAGACTTTGTGCGAGTTGCAGGATTGTGAAGCGCAAGAACGTAGTGCGCGTGATCTGCAAAAACCCGCGGCACAAGCAACGTCAAGGATGAGTGGAGTGTTGGAGTAGTGGAATATTGATTTATGCCAAGATTACTAGGAGTTGAAATTCCAGCAGACAAACGCGTCGAGGTATCTCTGACGTATATCTACGGAATCGGCTTTAGCACTGCGAGACGCATTCTCGAACAGACGAATATCGACCCAAACGTGCGCGCGAAGGATCTTACGCCGCAGCAGTTGAATGAGATCATCCACGCGATCACGAACAACAAGCTCAAGATCGAGGGCGATCTGCGGCGCGACATACAAGGCAATTTGAAACGTCTACAGGCGATCAACTCTTATCGCGGCATCCGTCATCGAAAAGGTTTGCCCGTGCGCGGTCAACGCACTTCAACAAACGCGCGGACACGTAAAGGACCTCGGAAAACGGTTGGCGTAATTCGCAATCCCGACGCGAAGGCCGGCAAAGTTTAAGGATTGACTCACATGGCTGAAGAAACGAATCCCGCAAATCCCGACGAAACGAAACCGCAAGGCGAGGCCGGTGAAAATCAACCGGCCGCCCAAGAGGCAGCACCCAAAGCCGAAGCCGCCAAAGAGGAAGCTCCGAAAGCCGAGGTGGCCAAAGAGACTTCAAAAGACTCAGCGTCCAAACGTCCGGCGGCAAAGAAGACCGCAAAGCCAAAGAAAGAACAGGCAGCACCTGCAGCGGGAGCGACCGAAAATCTTTCCCTCTCAACCGATGAGGTTGACAAGCCAAAGATCGTCAAGGCCAAAGGGAGCAAGAACGTTCATTCAGGCGTTGCCCATGTGCTCGCAACGTTCAACAACACGGTCGTGACGATCACTGATCTGAAAGGCAACGTGATCGGATGGTCCAGTGCCGGCAAGGTTGGCTTCAAAGGTTCGCGCAAAAGTACCGCTTATGCGGCCCAAATGGTGGCTCAGGACGCCTCGCGCCAGGCGATGGGCCATGGACTCAAAGAAGTGGAAGTGTTGGTCAAAGGACCGGGAGCAGGACGCGAATCCGCCGTACGCGCTTTGCAAGCGATCGGGCTGGATCTCACAGTGATTCGCGACGTCACGCCGGTGCCGCACAACGGTTGTCGTCCGCCAAAACAACGCCGCGTCTGATGCCAAAACGTATCAACTCTCAACCCTATAAACTTTCACGAATCCATGGCCAGATACACAGGACCAAAAACAAAAGTAAGCCGGCGTTACGGCGTGCCGCTCTTCGGGCCGTCGAAAGCATTGGAGCGCAAGAATTATCCGCCTGGCATCCACGGCCCAAGAGGTTCCCGACGAAAACAATCCGATTACGCGATTGCGCTCGGTGAAAAACAGAAGCTGCGCTACCAGTACGGACTGCTTGAAAAACAGTTCCGGCGCATTTTCCAGCGTGCGTTGCGCAAGCGTGGTGTAACCGGTGAAACGCTTCTCCAGTTGCTGGAAACGCGACTCGATAATGTTGTTTTCCGGCTTGGCTTCGCTAACACGCGCAGCGCCGCGCGCCAGCTCGTGTCGCATGGGCATGTGCTCGTAAACGGACGCCGCGTGAACGTTGCCTCGTATAATTTGAAAGCAGGCGACGAAATTACGATCAAGGACAAGCCCAAATCGCGTCAACTCGCGCTGCGCAACCTTGATCTCACGCAGATTGCTCCCGTGCCCGACTGGCTCACAGTCGATCGCGACGGTCTCAGTGGCAAAGTCGCGCGTATCCCGTCCCGGGAAGAAATGCAGCCGATCGTGAACGAACAACTAGTCGTCGAGTTGTATTCGCGCTAAAAGTTCGGCGTGATGTACTCCTTTCATCCGGCGTTTGCAGCAAAAAAGCCGAGTTAGACGAAAATTTTCGTCTAATTCTCGGGTAGCCGCGAAATCCAGATACGCTAAGGCGATGTATCCGGAAGGCCATCCGGATGCGGCAGCAGCCTGGCATGAGCGTCGGATAATTTAACAGGACGCTGGCAGGACTCGGCTACAGCGAGTCGATAAATTCGAGCGCTTTGTCGTAGCTGCGCCGCTGAAAATAATGAGCCAGACGCGGATCGATCGGCTGTGGAAGTGCCGCTTGCAACTTGTCGATCTTTTCCGAGATCGTGCGCAACCGATCGATATGTTTTACCTCATCACGGCGGCTTTCCTCGTCGTGAATCACTGCGAGACGTTCTCGCAAAGCTTCTTTGAGATCGGCAATCGCGTTGGACTCGGCGGACTGGAGACCGCCGCTCCTTGCATTGCGGGTCGCGTCATCCATGCAAGCGCTCACCGACGAGCCTCGGCTAGCAGTTGGCGTTTTGCTTCAAGCCAATCGGACTCATTGTCGCCGGGCAAAGCAAATCTGCGCCGACGTTCGGAAATGAAATAGGCTCGCAGACGAACGGCGTCCTCTGAAGGGTCTTCCGGCATGGGCGTCACGTCGGTCTGTGGAGACGTTGAAATGTGTGCAGTTCGCTCACTCGAGTCCTTTGTCCCGCTCGGCTTGCCCGGCTTTTTCGCGGTAGCGACGCGGAGTGGCGTATGGCGTTTGCCGGTTTTTTTTGTTGCAGCCGTCGCGGCTGAGTCTGGCGAGGGTTGATTTAAGGTTTCGGCAGTTTTCTTTTTCTTTGGCACAGGGTGTTCAGTGGTTAAATGATTTCAACTCGTTATCGTTCATCGGCTCGTTCGCAAGTGCTTTCTCGCCCTCTTTACAAGATCGGCTAAATTGCGGGAAACATGAAGCAATTCGTTCTCCGCTGGGCTGCGACGACGATTGCAGTCATGGTCGCGTCGTCCATTATCCGCGGGATTCACTACGACACTGTCGCGGCTCTCATTGGAGCGTCACTGTTGCTGGGTATTCTCAACGCTTTCGTTCGTCCGATTCTGTTGATCCTCAGCGCACCGGTGATTCTGCTTACGCTGGGCTTGTTCATCTTGGTTTTAAACGGACTCTTGCTGCTTCTGGTACCGAGTGTTGTTGCAGGATTTCATGTAGACAGCTTTTGGACCGCATTCTGGGGCGCGATCGTGATCAGCTTCGTCAGCTGGGTTTTGAGCGCATTTTTCCGGGGGAGCGACGGTCGCGTGCATGTGTTAACCCATCACACCGAGACACGCCGCGTTAGCGGTCGGGTCCTTGAAGACGAGGAACCACGGTGAGGTTCGGTTGGCGGTTTTAATCGAGATATTTGCTGAGCCGGGAACGGAGCTCAGTCCGCGCGCGAAAAAGTACACTTTTCACCGCCGGCACAGAGAGATCGAGTACCTCGGCGATTTGCTCGTAGCTCAACTGCTCGTATCGACGCAGCACAAGCGCCATCCGCTGGGTTTCCGGGAGCCGCTGAATCGCTTCCTCGATCGCCTGCTTTAGTTCCAACTCCAAAAGCGACGCGTCCGGCGCCAGGTTCGTTTCGTCCTTCAAAGGCGGATCCTCCACGCCTGGCTCTGATTGTAGCGGAACATGCGGGCGACGCTTGGTCCGGCGCATCTCGTTAAACACCAGATTGCGCGTAATTTTCAGCAGCCATGTCGTGAACTTGGCGCGCGGAACATATCGGCGCGCACTTTTCCAAACCCGGATAAATACCTGCTGAGCGATGTCCTCCACGTCAGAACTGCTGCCGAGCATGCGCGCAACGGTGCCCGCTACCAATGTCTGATGCTTCTCGATGAGCTGCTCGAACGCCCGGGTATCGCCTTGGCCGACCAACTGCATCAGCCTTACGTCATCGGCATCCTCTTCTGATCTGCCCTGGTTTCCTTGATCGTTCTGAGACATCGTGATTTGGACGTTGGCACACGGCAAAACTTGCAGAAAAATGCGGCTCGGTCGTCCACAATCCTCGTGGGCATCGTTTTTGTTGCAACCCGCTAGCCCTCTGTGCATGCTTCACGCGCGATTAACCAGCGTCTGCCGATGAACTATCAGCTCATTCCGAAAGAACTCAGACCGATCGCGGAAAAGGTCGAGGCGCAGCAGCGGATTTCTGAAGGCGATGCTTTGACGCTTTATGGAACAAACGATCTTAACGCCTTGGGAATAATCGCCAACGTGGTACGAGAACGAAAGAACGGCAATTGCGCGACTTACATCCACAATCGGTACATCAACTACTCAAATATCTGCATCTTATCCTGCCAGTTCTGCGCATTTGCCGCTAAGAAACGCGACGCCCATGCATTCGAATACGCAATTGACGAAATCGTTCAGGCCGTAACAGATGCGCTTCCCCTCGGGGTCACCGAGGTACACATGGTCGGAGGATTGCATCCGACCTTAAAAAAAGACTGGTATCTCGATCTGTTGAGAAGGCTTCGCGCGCTTGACCCGCAGCTGCATATTAAGGCATTTACTGCCATCGAAGTGCGTCATTTGGCCCAACGAGTCTTTAAGATGCCGATCGGCGACACGCTGGAAATTCTTCGCGAAGCCGGACTTGGTTCGATCACTGGGGGTGGCGCCGAGATTTTCGATCCGATGGTGCGAGATCAAATCTGTCGCGGCAAGGAAACCTCTGCGGAATGGCTTGACGTCCATCGCACCTGGCATTTGATGGGCGGCCGCAGCACATGCACGATGCTTTACGGACATATCGAGACGCTCGCTCATCGGGCTGATCACCTGCGGCAACTCCGGCAACTGCAGGATGAGACCCGCGGGTTCACCGGGTTTGTTCCTTTTGCGTTCGAGCCGACGCAATCCCACAATATCCTTGCCAACATCAAGCGCGCCTCCGCATTTGAGCAACTGCGCAACCTAGCGGTGAGCCGTATTTACCTCGACAACATCGACCATCTGACGGCGTATTGGGTCAGTCTCGGATTGCCTCTCGCGCAGGTCTCGCTGAGTTACGGCGTAGACGATCTTCATGGAACAATCCTGGAGGAAAAAATTTTCCATATGGCCGGCGCCACCACGCCGCAACAGCAAACGATCGCCGCGCTTGAATACGCCATTCGCGAAGCCGGCCGCGACCCTGTTCAGCGTGACAGTCATTACCAGCATATTTCGCCGGGTTCAACCGACGAGAAACGGACGGAACCAGCGCCTGCGGAACTTGCCTGCGCGTAAATAGTCGCGCCCGAATTGTAGGGCGTCTGTGTCAGACGCCTGATTGTCCTGGCGTTTCACAGAAACGCCTTACAAATATTGTCTTACGTTGAAATCCGTCCACATCGGTTGCGTCAAATATTTAAACGCTCGTCCACTCATCCGCGGCTGGCCGGGCGAGGTTGAGTTCGACCACCCGTCCGCTTTGTGTCAGCGACTCGCGAAAGGCCAACTCGAGGTCGCGCTTGTTTCCAGTTTCGAATTTCTGCGCAACCCGATCTATCGGATTGTTGACGACATTTCCATTTCATCCGACGGCCCGGTTTACAGTGTAGTAGTCGCGCACCGCGGCGAGTTCTCGAACATCGAGGAAATTGAACTTGATCCGGCATCTGAAACTGCGGTCAATCTTTTGCGCTGTCTTCTAGCAGAGCTTGGGTTGACCGCTCGTTTAACCGGCGCTGTTCCGGGGAGCGCAGAATCACGTCGCGCGCAGCTCATTATCGGCGATCAAGCGATTAGGTTCCGGCAACAGCATGCCGATGCATTTCAATTCTGGGATCTTGGTGAGCAATGGAAGAACCTTACCGGGCTTCCATTTGTTTATGCGCTCTGGCTAATCCGGCCCGAAGTCCCAGATGCGAAGTCCATCGCCCAACGGCTACGCGGATTACGAGATGAAAATCTTGCCGACATCCAAGGCGTCGTGTCAGACGCTGTGGAGGACGCCGCCGGTAAGAAACAGCAAATCACGCAGGAATTTCTCGATCGTTATTACAACGAGCATCTCCGATTCGGCCTTGGAACTCGAGAAAAACAGGGGTTGCAGACTTTTGCAGACCTTTGCTCGAAACATGGGGTGCTGCCAAAGCGCGCACGCGAGTTTAGCCTCGTCTAAGAAGTTGCTCGCAATCGAGCGAACCGTTCCGCGATCCGATGTCCGGAATCAACGCTTCGCATCGGTTAAACCGAGGTCGACGTCATAAAGCTGCCAGCTTGCGCCGGTGAAATGGAACCGAAGCTTGATTCCGTCGCGATCGACGACAAAACTGCGCGGCCCGGTAAAGAACGCGTATTCCACTTTGGATAAGTCTTCATTTTTGCTGAGTTGGAAATGGAACTCTCGCGGGGCTTTCAGGTTCTTCAGAGCTTCGGGATTTGAGAGCAACGCCGCGATTCCCTCAGGTGTTACGTAAGCATCAATGATGGCGTCGATGAGGGTTGGTCCGAGGATATTCCAACGTTTGTGACTGGTCGTCCGGTTCGCGAAACGCGCCTCAAGTTGCTTTTTCAGCGAAGCTCGGACCGCAGGAAAATCAACGCGCGCGCTGATTGCTGTGGCATCGCGCGATCGAATGGCCGCCGTGAATCGCCAAAACGAAAAGTAAGGCGAAGCGCCGTAAATCAGCAGCAGGACAACGCAAATGATCACCAGCCAGCGAGTCAGTTTCATTTCGAGCGCGATCAGTTATGAGGTTCGACCTGTTGTTGGATGTGGTGCACCATCGCTACCGCAGCAATCAGAACGATTGCCGCGATTACCTGATGCAGGTGAAGACCGGCATGGAAGAAACCCCAGGTGATGCAGACTGCGGCGAGCGTTTGCATCATTTCGAAGTAACCGGCTGTGGATGCGCGGGTGAGATGCAGTCCTTGAAAATAAATCAGAAGCGGAACCCCGCCTGAGATCGACGCGAGGAAAAGCAACAACACGATCGCCTTCATTGGATGCGCTTGCGCGGCCTCGGGCCAGAGCGCCGCGCCGTTCAGTTTTCCGTAGGCCAAAAGAATAAGCGTCATGCAAGCGAGTCCAATCACGATGCGCAAACTGGAGGCGAGTCGCAGTGACATCCCAACCATCACACCCCGTCCGGCGACCGTGGAAAGACTCCAAAACAACGCACAGATCAGCGCATACCCTGTGCCCACGTTCAGGCCCGCTCGCTCAAATGAAACTCCGATCTGAGTCGGATACGCAACCGACACAAACACGCCTGCGACAATTGCGATGCCAGCGTAAAGGAAGAACTGGCGACCAAGGCGATCACCGAAAAAGAAAAACGCGCCGAGCGTTGAGATAACAGGCTGAACATTCAGGACGACGTTCACCACCGTCGGGTTGCCGTACTTCAACGCCAGTGTGAAAAAGACCGTGCCCACCGCGGAACCCGCAAACCCCGAGAAAATCAAAAAGCCCCATGTGCGTCCCCACACTCTGGGGATTTCGGCCAATCGCGAGATCAGGATCGGCAGAAACATGATCAGGATAAAAACATGTTCCCAAAAAACGATTACCTTTGCGTCGAACAATTCGTTCAACGGGATGCGCCACGCGCTCTCTGTTCCCCACAGCGCAGCGCCGAGACCAACCAACCACGGGCCGTAGGTTGCTGTACGTGTTTTGGGGTTTTGCATCGGACTGCGTGTAAGGCTCGTGGATGGCTGCGTCAAAGGAATGAATCGCCGATCAAAAGCGATGCGAGGACGCATCGCACTTCAAAAGCACTTGCGTGCGAAATGAATAAGGAGCTCGAATCAATTTCGCGAAAGCTTTAGGAGTGCGCGCGCGTCCTCGCGCCGCTTTGTATCACGAGAATTCCACAAAACAATCAAACAAACATTGACGCCACAATTTATGGTGTGGTAATTAGCCTCAGACACTATGCGTTGCCCCAAATGCGGGTCGCGTGACGATAAAGTCATCGATTCCCGTCAATCGCGCGACGGTTCCAGCATCCGTCGTCGCCGCCAGTGTCTAAAATGCAAATACCGCTACACAACCTACGAGGAGATTGAGCGCTCGGACCTGCGGGTGATCAAAACCAACAGAACACATGAGCCGTTCGACCGTCGTAAACTTGCTGCGAGCATCGCAAAAGCTCTTGAAAAGCGTTCCACCAGCTTGCTGACGTTGGAGGACATGGTGGACGACATCGTGCACGAACTAGAGACCAGCGGACGCGAAGTTCCCTCCTCGCTGATCGGCGCGAGAGTGCTCGAAAAACTGCGCGAGATCGATGAGGTCGCTTACTTGCGTTACGCGTCGGTCTACCAGCGCTTTCAGGACGTCGACCAATTCGTGGATGCCATCCACACATTGGGGCGCCGAATTAAGTCAAATGCGCTGCAGCGGGAATTGTTTCCTCCTGAGACAACGAAAGAGAACGCAAACGTCGCCCGCCGTTCGCGCGAGGGCGTAATCAAAAGTCATGGTCGCGTTTAAGGAAGAATTTCCATATCTCCGGACAAACTCGGGACAACTTTTCGAGTTCAACCGTGACTGGCTTCACGCGGCGCTTACCCGGGCCGCTAACGAAGCGGGTTACCCCGGCTGGTGGCTCACCGAACACGTGACCGAGAGTATTGCTTTTTATCTGCACCTGCGAAATGACGAAAACGTGGTCGCTTTCAACCAGCTGTCGCAAACGGTGCGCGACGTTTTGGAAGCCATCGGGTACAAGGAGATTTGTCGGCACTTCACGCCCGCACCGCCGCCCGTTTCCATTTCGTTGGTGGAAATCGCCTATTGTGCCGGTGCGGGCTACGAGCTTGCGTTTTTCGGTCTATTAGAAAAACGAATTGACGCTTTGATTGAAGCTGGCGCTGACAACCTTCGCCTTTCGTCGCTGCAACTTAGCGTGAAGCATCTCCGCGGCACGAAAACTTGGACGCGCGCGTGCGACGCATTGCGCGAGGAAATTGTCTGTTTCGTTCGCGAAAAATTGGCGTTCGCTGCCAATCGGGCACGGCTTGATTGTTCGCTGCGCTAATGAAACGCTAAGGTTCATGACGATTTTCGAAAAAATTATTGCCCGCCAGATTCCGTCCAAAATCATTTGGGAAGACGAGGACGCGATTGCGTTTCACGACGTCGATCCTCAGGCGCCAGTGCACGTACTGATCGTGCCTAAAAAAGCCGTTTCGCGTCTTTCGGACGCGACGGATGCCGACGCTGCGTTGCTCGGCAAACTGCTTCTGGTTGCGCGCGACGTGGCGAAGGAGTTGGATCTTTCCAGTGGGTACCGCGTCGTGATCAACTGCGGACCTGATGCGGGTGAAAGCGTGCCGCATCTACATGTGCATTTGCTCGGTAAACGCTCGCTGTCTTGGCCGCCTGGATAAGCTAACGCAAGCGTCGACGCTTGCCCGTGGCGGCTCGCAAGCCAGAGGCTGGCGCTACCTTACTCTTGCACTAGCGCCCAATCGATTCCGATGATGCGCTTTTCCGCGAAGCGCTTTAAGGATTTGGGAAAGATCAGATATCGCGCTTCCCTGCTTTCCTTAAAGGCCACTATCCCGAAATCGGTTCCGCTTTCGCTCTTCAGGATTGTCATTAAACGAACTCTTTTGATTTGCGATTGGAAGTGACGGTCAGCGGACGGCTTTTGCCACAGGGTGTAGACCTGCGGTTTACCGCACTTTTCAATTATTTGGGAGAAGCGCGCCGTTTTGATCTTGAGAAGTCTCATAGTAGCGCACGCGTCCCACTTGCGATTCGGTCTCGCGCAATCCAGAGGCTCGCGCCACCTTAAAAAGCCCGCCAGAGAACTACGGCAAAGAGGATCAGACTACCGTTGCTGCATTCCTGCCCTGGCGGGATTTGTAAGTCCTCAATCCATAGCCCCTGACGGAGATGAAATTTCCTCGCACCAGAGCGTCGCGCAACTCAAAAACGCAGCGGCATGTCGGCAGTAGATCAGCGCATTGACAGTGCGTTGCGCTTCTGTTTGCATCGGGCGCATGAAATGGTTCGCGTTTCTCTTCCTTGTTGCCGTTTTCGTTGCCGCCACCTCATGCACAACAGTTGTCAATCGTCGTGATCTTTACAGCCCCGAGCCTGCGCCTGATTCGTTGGAAGCGGCCCGGCAGTGGTACGGCGGCACGACCGTAAGTACGACGACGATCCAAACACAAAGAGCAGCGGTCGAGATGGCTGCGCCCGACTTTCGTTACTAGAGACAAACATAAGGCAGCCATTGTAGCTAAGCGGGCGTGACGCCCAAGCCAGAGGCTCACGGGCTGGAGAGCCTGGCGCGATGGTTCAGCTAACTGCGCCTGAATTGCGCCTTAGCCGAAGGGAAGGTTCGCCTTTACTCGCGCCACGTCGGTCTTGTCGACGCGCGCTGCTTTGGCCAGCCGGCGTTTGCGCTTTGCGCTTTTCGTCGACAACAGATGCCGTCGCGAAGAACGCCCCCTTAAAACCTTGCCACTGGCAGTGATCTTGAAGCGTTTCGCCACTGCTTTGCGCGTTTTGCTGCGTGCGATAGCTTTCGGCATACGGCGGGAAAGTTAATTCGGTCAGGCGCAATGACAAACGCTTTCTTGTAGGGCGTGCTGCGTCACGAAAGGTATAGGCTCGCTGGCGCGAGCGAGTCAACCACCGTACAATTTCTCGGATGCAATCTACTGCACGGAAACAGCCGCAGGTGATCATTGTCGGTGCAGGCTTTGGAGGGCTTGAGGCGGCAAAGAAGCTTGCCTGTGAAGACGTGCGTCTGACGGTAATCGACCGCACAAATTACCACCTGTTTCAGCCCTTACTCTATCAGGTAGCAACAGCCGCGCTCTCACCCGCTGATATTGCCGGCCCGGTGCGCGCAATCTTGAGCAAATGCAAAAATGTCGAAGTCATCCTTGCCGAGGTGGAATCCGTCGATGTCGAAACTAGAAAAGTAAGAACGAAAGGCCGGGTGTTTGATTATGACTATCTCATCCTCGCCACTGGCGCGCGGCACTCCTACTTCGGACATGACGAGTGGGAAAAACTTGCACCGGGATTAAAAAGTCTTGAAGACGCGGTTGAGCTACGCCGGCGGATCCTTTTAGCGTTCGAATACGCGGAACAAATTGAAGACGAAGCGGCGCGCAAGGCAGCGATGACGTTCGTTGTCATCGGCGGTGGCCCGACCGGTGTTGAAATGGCGGGCGCGATCGCGGAAATCTCTCGTTACACACTCGCTAAAAACTTTCGGCACATCGATCCATCGCAGGCACGGGTTATCCTCATCGAAGGCGCACCGCGCCTGCTCGCCGCGTATCCACCGGACTTGTCCGAGAGCGCGAGAAAGCAATTGCTCGAGCTTGGCGTAGAAGTGCACACCAACGCACGCGCGACGAACATTACCGAGGAAGGTGTGCAAGTGGATGGCGAATTTATTCCGTGCCGCGTGAAAATCTGGGCGGCCGGCAACATAGCGTCGTTCGTCGGCAAAACGCTCAGCGTACCGGTTGACCGTGTTGGCCGGGTCATTGTGAACGACGACCTCAGCATTCCCGGCCATCCGGAAGTCCAGGTGATTGGTGATCTGGCAAATTTTTCGCATCAAACTGGAGAGGCCTTGCCGGGAGTCTCGCCCGTAGCGATGCAACAGGGGCGCCACGCAGCTCGCAATATTTTGCGAATGATTCGTGGTGAAAATCCAAAGCCATTTCGGTATTTTGATAAAGGGAGCATGGCTACGATAGGCCGGCACAAGGCCGTCGCGGATCTAAAGTTTTTTCATCTCAGCGGGCTTCCCGCTTGGCTGACATGGTTGTTCGTGCACATCATCTTCCTTGTCGGGTTCCGCAATCGGCTGCTCGTACTCCTGCAATGGGCATGGGCGTATTTGTCCTTTGATAAAGGCGCACGTTTGATCACGCGCAATTTTCAGTCAGAACAGAGGCCGCCACCGTGAAAAACAATGTCATGTTGAGCGAAGCGAAACATCTCTGACTGTTTTTTTGTTCGCGCAGCAATGGTTAAAAATTCTTCGCGTGTTTCCAAAATCAACGTTCCGGAAATCACCGTGCGCAATTTGCAGCGAAAAATCTCAGTCAAGGTTGCGGAACTCGAGGAGTTTACGGGCAATGCCATGCAGCATTCTTTGAAGTTGCACCCGCGACAGCGAACTGACTTGCGCAAACTGAGCGAAATTTTCATTTGGTTGATTTCAGATCGGCGGATGGCGCTCTTACATCGGAAGTTTCTCGGACAATTGCGGCCGACTGACGTGCTAACGTTTCAACACGGCGAAATTTTCATCAGTCTCGACACCGCACGACGCCACGCGCACGCCTTTGGAAATTCGTTCGTTCACGAGTTACAGCTGTATATTGTCCATGGCCTCTTACATCTGCACGGCTTCGATGATCAAAAGCCAAGCGAGGCGCATAAGATGAAAGCCGCGCAGGAGAGGATTCTCAGGATTTGTAGGGGCGCCCTGTGAACGCCGAACATCTCGCGGCCTGCGCAATGGTCAGGATCGAGTGCCGCTGCGGTTTGAACTGACCGCCGCGTATGTTAGCATTTTTTGATGACCGCGGAGCCACTTGCAGCAGAAGTGGCGGTCCCTCTAACTCCCGGAATGCCGCGTCCAAAGAGTGCGGGGCCGTCCACTACCGGCGTGCCGACGATTGAAAAAGAAACGCGTACGGAAGAAGAGCTCGATCTGCCGTGGCACGTGGTGGTCCACAACGACCCGGTAAATTTGATGAGCTACGTAACGATGGTTTTTCAGCGTGTCTTCGGTTATCCGCGCGACAAAGCGGAGAGGCACATGTTAGAAGTGCATCAGAAAGGACGTTCAATTTTATGGAGCGGCATGCGGGAACGAGCCGAACTTTATGTGCAGCAACTGCACGGTTACCTTCTACTCGCCACGATTGAAAAGGTTTCGTGATCATGGAGATTCGTCGGCGCAAGAACCAGATCGAAATCTCGGACCTTGACCCGTTTCTCGCCGAACTGCTTCGGCAAATTCCCGCCAGCACCACCACGGAAGGCGCGCCTGTCGCCGAACAACGTATCTTCAGCCTTCCAATAAACGGAAACGAGACGGAACTATGCGCTGAGTGGAAAATGTATGTCGAACCTGAATTGCGACGTCTATTTCAGACCGCGACCCAAACGGTCGGCGCCGATCTGGCGCAACTAAATGGAAACGAAAAAAGTCTCGCAAATCGCACTCTGCGCATTCCGATCAAACACGCCGACGCATGGTTAAACGCGCTGAATCAGGCCCGGCTCGTCATCGCTGCAAAAAACAATTTCACCGAGCTCGAACTGAGCGATCACCTTCGCTCTCCGATCGGATCCCGGCGCGACCTCAGCCTCTTCCAGGTAAACTTTTACGGTTTTCTGCAGGAATTTATTCTCCGCGAGCTGGACTGCTGAGTAGGAAAAAGGGGAGCAATCAGGATTGCTTCTTGGCCTTTACCATGGCCATGAGGCGTTCCTTGATTGCGTCGGAAGATTTCGCTGGCCGCAGGCTCAAGGCAAATGCTTCGTGCAACGAATAGCATTTGCTGATGAAGTCTTCGCCTTTTTTTCCGAATGTCTTCCGCGCCTCTTCGAACTCCTCGAGTTCCTCCGCGTCGAGCGCGCCGATCACGTAAAGTCGGGACTGATTTTGAAAGTGCTCAAAGTTCATCTTTCAGGTCCTTGAGGCCGTCATATATTTTTTTCAGTCCCAATTCAAGCCGCGTCTTTACGGTGCCCAATGGGGTATTCGTTTTCGCCGCGATTTCGCGCTGGCTCATACCCCTGAAAAATGCGAGATCGATTGCCTGTTGCTGGGCCGGTGGGAGGCTGCTGATCACCTTGCGTATTAGCACGCGCGTGTCACCCAACACAATTTCTTCTTCGGTGGCGTTGTGCACCCATGCATCTGGCTGCTGTTCCGTTTCACTTTGCAGGCGTTCCTCTGCGCGGGCGTAAGCTTGTTTTTTGCGCAGCCCATCGATGGCCCGCCGCCGCGCGAGTGTTACCATCCAACCAAGCGGTTTGCCCTTTTGTTCGGAGAAATTTTTAGCCTGGTTCCATATCTCCATGAAAATCTCTTGTAACAGATCGTCAGCCTCAGCCTCATTGTGAATGACTCGCAGGATCAGCGCCTTGAGAATGCCGTTGTAGCGGTCGTAGAGCTGAGACAGCGCATCGGCATCGCCGGCCTGGATACCCTTCATCAAGTCGAAGTCGCTCGGCGCTCCGGGTTCAAGTGGCGGAGAGATTGTGTGTGCCGCCATTCGACCGCGTTTCTTTGGTTTGACTTTGGTAGAAGAAGTTAGGTCCGAAGGTTCCATGCGTGATAAAAACGGCCGTCAATAAAGCTCATCGAGTACTGATACGATAATCGGGTGAGTTAAGGTGAACGGACGCATTGGTTTCGAAAGATGCAAATCGATCAATTGCGTTGCGCGTTTCGTGCGTCAAGAGTTAATCCATGGGACAGGGGGATACCAATACATTCGTCGATCCGCTTTGGTTCAAGGATGCCATCATCTACGAGCTGCACGTTAAAACATTTTGCGACAGTGATGGCGACGGCATGGGCGACTTTCGCGGGCTGATGGAGAAGCTGGATTATCTGCAGGAACTTGGCGTCACGGCGATTTGGCTGCTGCCGTTCTATCCGTCTCCGATGCGCGACGACGGCTACGACATTGCCGATTATTTTGACGTAAATCCAAATTTCGGCACGCTCGATGATTTCCGAGCGTTTCTCGATGCTGCGCATGCCCGGAATCTGCGTGTGATCACCGAGCTGGTGATCAATCACACGTCCGATCAAAATCCGTGGTTCCAAAAATCGCGCCGTGCCGTTGCTCTAGCCGGAGTCGCTGGCTCCGACCCGGACCAATCGACGTCCCGCACAGCCGGGGTCACCGCCGCCGGCTACGAGGATGACCTCGTTTACAAAGACTTTTATGTCTGGAGCGAAACGCCGGAAAAGTACAAGGACGCCCGAATCATTTTTAAAGATTTCGAGACGTCCAACTGGGCATGGGACCCATTGGCGAAGGCCTACTACTGGCATCGCTTTTATTCGCATCAGCCGGACCTAAATTTCGACAACCCAGCCGTGCATGATGCCGTGAAGAAGGTGTGCGATTTCTGGCTTTCAATGGGTGTGGACGGCCTTCGGCTCGATGCCATTCCATATCTTTACGAACGCGAAGACACGAATTGCGAGAATCTTCCCGAGACGCACAAGTATCTCCACGAACTTCGCGCCCACGTGGATGCGAAATTCCCAAATCGCATGCTGCTTTCAGAGGCCAATCAGTGGCCGGAGGACGCAGCGGCATATTTTGGAAAGGGCGACGAAGCGCACATGAATTTTCATTTCCCGCTTATGCCGCGCATGTTCATGGCGCTCCAGATGGAGGATAGGTTTCCAATTATCGACATCATGGAGCAGACGCCGGCGATCCCGGAGAATTGTCAGTGGGCGATGTTTCTGCGCAACCACGACGAGCTCACGCTGGAAATGGTCACCGACGAGGAGCGCGACTACATGTATCGAGTGTACGCGACCGATCCGCACGCGCGTATCAATCTTGGCATTCGCCGGCGGCTTGGCCCGCTGCTTGCGAATAACCGCCGGAAAATTGAGCTACTCAACACTCTGCTGTTCTCCATGCCCGGCACACCAATTATCTACTACGGCGATGAGATCGGCATGGGTGACAATTTCTACCTCGGCGATCGCAATGGCTGCCGCACGCCAATGCAATGGAGCCCGGACCGCAACGCGGGATTTTCAAGAGCGAATCCGCAACAGCTTTATCTGCCGATCACCATTGATCCCGAGTATCACTACGAAGCGGTTAACGTCGAGAACCAGCAGAAAAATCTTTCGTCACTGTTGTGGTGGACACGTCGCGTCATCGCCATGCGGAAAAACTTCAAGGCGTTCTCGCGTGGCTCTCTCGAATTCTTGAATCCGGACAATCCGAAAGTGCTGGCGTTCCTTCGCCGCTTTGAAAACGAGACGATCGTGGTGGTGGCAAATCTTTCGCGCTTCTCTCAATCGGCCGAGCTGAATCTTTCTCGCTTTGCGGGTTGCGTTCCGATGGAAGTTTTTAGTCGCAATCTATTTCGCCCAATCAGGAAAACGCACTACGTCATCACACTGGGCCCGCACGCCTATTATTGGTTCGTGCTGCAAGCGCCGATCGACTCGCGTCGCACATCAAAAAAACATGTTGTCCCGACCATCAAAGCGCCAGCGGAAGTGAACGCCCTGCTTGGCAACAACCAGCGAGAACAGCTCGAGCGCGATGTTCTTCCAAATCATATCCAGAATTCCCGCTGGTTCGGTTCCAAAGCGCGCAGCTTTCGAGATTTAAAAGTGACGGAGCAGCTCGCTTTTTCTGCTGAGGCCGATGGCGCGCGACTCTGGTTCGTCGACGTAAACTATCTGGATGCTCCGACGGAAAGGTACGCCATACCAGTAAAGATCGCCGAGGGCGAAACAGCGCAGTCCATTACTCAAAACGCCTCGCACGCAATCGTGGCGCATTTCGGACGAAAGAATGGGGCCATTCTGTGCGACGCTATTTGGGACGCGGCGTTTCGTTCGCAATTATTCGACGCCATTGTGCGGTGTCGCACACTCAAAGCTCAGGGAGGACAATTCGTTGGCCTAACAACCTCAGGCTTCGAATCGCAACACGTTGATCTTTCCGCCAACTCGCACGTTCTTAGCGCGGAGCAGAGCAACTCTTCCATGCTCTTTGACAATAAATTTTTCCTGAAACTTTATCGGAAACTCGAGGACGGCGTGAACCCCGACGTGGAAATCACGCGATTCCTGACGGAGAAAACCAGTTTCCCGAACGTGCCAGGTTTCATTGGATCACTCGAATATCGCCGGCCGAAGGCGGAGCCAACGGTTGTTTGTCTCCTGCAACGTGCGATCGCCAATGAAGGCAATGTTTGGACGCTCACTGTAGACGCGCTCGGCCGTTACTACGAGCGTGTGCTGGAGCGTAAAGGCGATTTTCAAAGTGAAACAGCACTGCCCGCCGCTCTTCTCGAGGAATTGGTAGGCGGCGTGTATCCTGAAAAGGTCAAGCTGCTGGGGCAGCGGACCGGCGAACTGCATCTTGCACTTGCATCGCGGAGTGACGAGCCCGCGTTCGCGCCGGAGCCGTTCAACGCCATGGCGCAGCGCTCCGTTTACCAAAGCATGCGCACATCCCTGCGCCGCGCGTTCACGTCTTTGGAGAAGAAATTGTCGGATGTCCCTGCCAAATTCCGAAGTGAAGCGCGGGATGTGCTCACTGCGGAAAAAGAAATATTAGCGCGCGAAAAACAGTTGCTCGATCGTCGGACGAACGCCGCGAAAATCCGCATCCACGGCGACTACCATCTGGGGCAACTGGTTTATACCGGAAAAGATTTCGTGATTCTTGATTTCGAAGGAGAACCTGCCCGTCCTTTGAGCGACCGTAAAATGAAGCGGTCCGCGCTGCGGGATGTTGCTGGCATGATGCGGTCCTTCCAATATGCCGCGTACGCTGCCCTCTGGCAGCAGGCGATGCGCAAAGAGGACGTGCCTTTCCTCGAGCGCTGGGCTGATCTCTGGTATCGCCAAACGAGCAGCATGTTTCTGCAAAGTTATTTGAAAACGACCAGCGGCGCGATATTCATCCCCGAAAACACCGATGATCTCCAGATCATGCTCGAAGCGTACTTGCTCGACAAAGCCGTTTACGAAATCGGTTACGAACTAAATAATCGCCCTAGCTGGGTGCTGATTCCGATTCGCGGGATTAAACACATTTTGCAAACGGAATGAAAATGATCCAGAGGTTCAGAAATCACGGATTAATAAAATCAGATTGCAAAAATCTGTGTAAATCTGCGTAATCTTCGGAAGACAAAGTCTATGAATCAACATCTCGACCAAATCGATAACGACATTGCGGCGAAACATCTTTTGAAACATCCGTTTTATCTCGCGTGGGCGCGTGGGGAACTGAGCAGAGAGGCACTCGCCGATTATGCGCAGCAGTATTATCAACACGTTGCGGCGTTTCCCACATATCTCTCGGCGATTCACGCGAAGTGCGACGATCATTCGACACGCAAGGAATTGCTCAATAATCTGATCGACGAGGAGGCTGGCTCACCGAATCATCCCGAGCTTTGGCTCAACTTTGCCGAAGGTCTTGGCGTGTCTGCCCGGGATGCGCAAAACGCAGAGAAATGCGTGGAGACAAGAAACTTGGTCGACACGTTCCGATCAGTTTGCCGCGACGGTTCAACCGCAGAGGGTCTGGGGGCACTTTACGCGTACGAAAGTCAAATCCCGGCGATCTGCGAATCCAAAATTGACGGGCTGAAAAAACATTACGGCTTCGCTGATCCGAAACATTACGAATACTTCAGCGTGCACATCGAAGCTGATCGCGAACACTCTGCCGCGGAACAAAGGCTGCTAGCCGGATATATCGACGGTAAAAATTTTGAATCCGTACGAGCATCCGTGAATCACGTTCTCGACGCGCTATGGGAAATGCTTTCCGGAGTATGCCGTCGTCACGCGATTGCGTGCTGACAAGGATGTAGCCACGGCCCTGCGGACCGTCGTTCCTGAAAATACGTTTACTTCATTGGACCGGCCACAGGTCGGTAGCTTCACGTCGCGCAAACCAGCTCAACGCGGTCGCAAAACCAGGAACGACCGCACCCGATGGCGGCAGACAGATAAAACTTGCGGCTGGTTCGGGTCGAGCGACGCCGCAATCTTTTTGTAGTCGGAAACTGACGTCACAGGCTGTTGATTGATTTCTTCAATGACGTCGCCTTTCTGCAGTTCGGCCATGCCGCTATCCGGATCGACGGCAGTGACCACGACACCGCGGACATTTTTTGGCAGATCCAACTGGCGCATCATCTCCGGAGTGACCTCGTTTACGTCAATGGCAGCCAGTGGGTTGTCGATCTGATCCTGATCGGTCGACTGCCCTGGATTTTGCGACTGCGAGGGACCTCCTTTCGGCGAAACGCTCGAAGTTTGATAATCCTGGGGCTGTTCTTTGATCTGCATTGTGACCTTCATCGGCTTCCCATCACGCAAAATTCCGAGTTCCACATTCTTGTCCAGCTCGGCTTGTCCCACCATGTTCCTGAGCGCAACGATGTTGTTGACGTCGCGTCCATTAAACTTGCGAATGATGTCGCCTGGCTGCAATCGCGCCTGTGCAGCAGGCGATCCTGCCATCACATCCTCCACTACGACTCCTTGGTTATCAGTCGGAGTCGCCTGGCCCGACTGCACTGCGCGACTTGTGATTCCCAGATAACCGCGAATGATCCGACCGTGTTTCAAAAAACTTTCCAGCACTGTGCGAACGGTATTGGATGGAATTGCAAAGCCGATTCCTTCTGAACCTCCGCTGCTGGAAACAATTTGTTCGTTGATACCGACGACTTCGCCTCGCACATTGATCAATGGGCCGCCGCTGTTCCCTGGGTTAATTGCCGCGTTTGTCTGGAGCAGATCACCACGAAAATCCGTGCTGTTTGGCTGTCCCTTCCAGCTAATAATTCCATCCGTCGCCGTCTCCTGAAGCCCAAACGGATTGCCGACAGCGAGAACAGAATCTCCCGGCTGCACGGTGTCGGAGTCAGCCAGCTTCAGCGGCGTTACTCCTGGAACATCAATCTTGAGCACAGCCAAATCGAGTTGTTCGTCGGCGCCCACCAACCGCGCTTTTGTCGTGCGGCCATCGCTCAATTGCACTTCAATCTCATCAACTTGGTCGACTACATGAGTATTCGTTATGATGTGACCTTCCTTCGTCACAATCACGCCCGAGCCAAGTGAATTCTGCACCCGCGCCTCGTCCCGTGGACTGCGAAATCGCCGTGAGTTACCAAAAAAGAAATCGAAGGGATCAACCCCGTAGTCCCGGCGGATACCAACCCGTTTCGACGTTTTTACTGCCACAACCGAAGGAATCACGCTTTTGACAAGCTCGCGTCGCTCCCGACTCAACGCCTCCAGCGATGGCACTTGTTTTGCATCTACACTCGGCTCCGATGCCAGTGTGTACTTTTCCGGTCTTCGGACAGAAGATATATCTAAACCGCCATGTTTGAGGCGGTAATCGTAAAGCAGCGAAATTCCTGCGCTCAATAGCAGGACAAAAAGTAAAAATTTTGCGAGGTTTTTCATTAGCTGATATGAGAGAAACTTTGTCCCTGTTGTTCGACAATTAAGCGTCGGAAATGTTGATTTTCAGGCTGCTCCAGCCGCGGGTCCATTTCAAAGATCGACATGGCAGCCGCACGGGCGCGCCGCATTAGTTCGGCGTCGCGTTTCAAATCACCAATCTTCAACGCGGGCAAGCCGCTTTGTGCGGTGCCGAGCAGATCACCCGGGCCGCGTAATTCCCAATCCGCTTCGGCCACTTCAAAGCCATTCGTCGTTCCTTCCAAAACGGCGAGCTTCGCCGATGCCTCTTTCGACTCGCTGGAACTCAGCAAAATGCAATACGATTTGTGTTCGCCGCGACCGATCCGGCCTCGAAGCTGATGTAACTGCGCGAGACCGAATCGCTCGGCGTTTTCAATCAGCATTATAGCTGCATTCGGCACATCGACGCCGACTTCGAGCACGGTCGTGCTGATCAAGGCGTTGGTGTCGCCCCGTCGAAACCGGTCCATGATTTGCTGCTTTTCTGGCGCCGGAATCCGGCCATGGAGCAACTGGCATTGAAACGGATGCAGGCGTTCACGCCAAAGCTCGTATTCCGCCGCCGCGGCTTTCACGTCCAGCTTGTCGGTTTCATCGATCAACGGGTAGATCACATAAAGCTGACGTCCTTTCTCTAATTGCGTTCGCAAAAAGCTGAGCACCTCGCCCAGTTTCGACGTATCACGCACCGCAGTGACAATCTTTCCGCGATTGCGTGGCATCTCATCGATCGTCGAAACGTCGAGGTCGCCGTAGATGGTCATCGTTAGCGTGCGCGGGATAGGGGTCGCAGTCATCACCAGCACATCCGGCGCCGGCTCGCGCGCGGTCAGCCGTGCGCGCTGCGCCACCCCGAACTTGTGCTGCTCATCGATCACCGCGAGCCCGAGATTCGAAAACGAAACGCCTTCATAGAGCAACGCATGGGTCCCCACGATGATTTGGGGCTCGTGCGGCACCGGAAGCGTCTGGGGAGCGCACGCTTGCAGCGTGCTGGTCGCCGCATTTTGCGGCGACGAACTTTTTGAGGCGTGCACTTCATCGTCCGCTGTCCAGATCCATGGGTAATCCCCATTTTGTTTGGCGATACCCGCATCCCAAGGATTTCGCAGGATATAATGAAATTTTTCCGCCAATTCGCGATCCGATCGAATATAGCGATCGAACGTCTCTTTCTCCCACACCGCTCCGGTTTTGTGTTCGGCGCGATTGATCTCGCGCGCGGTGAACGATTTCAGGGAACGCATCAACTCAGTCAGGGACCAGAATTTCGTTTCCTCGGGTGAAGCTTCGTTCGTTGGCCAGGGCTGAAACAGAGCATGCACATGATCCGGCATCACGCAGATGGCGAATAACTCGTAACGCGTATTGTGGAAATGACGCCACCCGTCCAACACAATATTCCGAGCTTCCGGATCAAGGTTGCGTCGGTGCGCAGTTGTTATTGTCACGGCATAAATCGCCCAGGGCTTTTCGAAATGCGGGAGCCGACGGCGCGAGTAATGAACGCCCAATGTTGAGTCAGATTCGAGAAAAGTTCGCGATGGCAGAATGCCATCGCCAGCAAGCTGCAAGCGTGCGCTCCCCGGATTTTCATTTCGCGCAAAAAGCGGCAGGGGACCGCTTTCTTCCTGCCTTGCTGCTGTTCGTAAGGCGATGTAGACGCCCAGCGGCTCGAGCCAACGCCGGAGTACTTCGTAATGTTGCTCAGCCAGAATTTGCGTCGGCGCCATGAACGCGGTCTGATATCCCGCTTCAACTGCCAGAAGCATCGCGGCAATCGCAACGACAGTTTTTCCAGATCCGACATCGCCCTGCAACAACCGATTCATTGGATAGGTCGCCGCCAGATCGCGCCGGATTTCCGTGATCACTTTTTCCTGCGCGGCAGTCAACTCAAACGGAAGTGCTTTTAGAAATTTGTTCACCAGCACGCCCGACCCGCAGTGTGCCTGACCGCCTCGGGCGGATGAGTTGAAACGTCGCGACGCAATTAGCATTTGCATGGCAAAGAATTCTGAGAGGACGAGATGCTCGCGCGCGGCATTCCGCGCTTCCCAACTGCGGGGAAAATGTATCGCTCGAATCGCGTCCGATCTCTCGCCCCATACCAAACTGGTCGGGGCGATGGTTTCCCATCCAGCGTCTGGAAACTCCTGCAACACACGATAGATCATGCCGCGCAAGACGCGCTGCGAAAGACCTTCAGTCGCAGGATACATCGGCGTGATTCGCCGGAAATGAATCGATATCTCTTCATCGTTCTCGATCACCTCAAACTCCGGATGATCCATGCAAATGCGTTTGCCGCGCAGACGGGGTTTGCCAAAAACAACGATGCGCTGACCGGTGGCGATCATTTTTTGCACGTAATGCAGATTAAACCAGCGGCAGACGAGCGGCTCACTCAGTGCGTTCGGCTGCGATTCCTCCAGCGTCGCTTCGAAGATTTTTTTCCAGCCGCCAAACCGGCGCACCGACGTTTTGGTCACCTCACCGCAGAGACAGATGGGAACGTCGGTTTCTTCCCGCGGAAACTGTGGGAACTCATTCCGATCCTCATGACGCCGCGGAAAATGCGTTAGTAAATCTTCCGTCGTCTCGATCCCTAGCCGGCGCAACGCGAGCAACCGCGGGCGCGGAATCCAGCTTAAATCCTCAAGAGTCGTCGAAAGGTTGGTCATGCTGTTAACCCGTCATTCCGAGCGAAGTCGAAGAATGCCGTGGCATTACTAATCGTAGCATAATGGGGTCCTTCCACTGCGCTTAGGATGACAATGCGACGACACTTGTCGGGTTTACGCCCGCTCGGCGGCGCGCAAGCCCTCGATCCGTATGCCAACCAAAGTCTCGCCGCCGTATTCATTCACCCCAATGCGGAATGCGACGTCCCAAGGCGGCGGCGGAAATTCATTTGCTGCCCCGTCGAAATAGACGGCGCGCCGATGACGTCCGCCTTGGCGCAATCGAAATATGAGATGTTTTTCGTTTGAGATTCGCGGCGTCCCGACAGGCTCGACCCCACGCGCAAAAAAAATTGGCTGTGGATTTCCGTTGCCGAACGGCTGCAAAAGTTCGTGCCAGCGGAGAAATTCGACATCGATATTTGTGAACGGCAGCTCGTGATCTAATCGCAGAGAGCGTTGCAGAGCTTCTTCTGAAAGTAACTCACGCGCGGTAACGCAAAACGCTTCGGCAAACTTCGCAAAATTTTCCTCGTGCAAAGAAAGACCAGCTGCCATTTCGTGGCCGCCAAATTTCTCGAGAGTGGCCGCGCATCGAGTCAGCGCGTCAACGAGATTTAGGCCCTCGATGCTCCGTCCGCTTCCCTTCCCGACGCCATTCTCGTCAAAACCAATCACGATTGCGGGCCGATGATATTTTCGAGCAATCCGTGAGGCTACGATGCCAAGGACGCCCGGGTGCCAGCCGCGAGCGCCCGCCACGATGGCTGCATCCCGCGCAGGGTTGAATTGTGTTTCGATTGTGCCGATCGCCGCAGCGAGAATTTCCTTTTCCACTTCCTGGCGTGCTCGATTCTGTTGGTCGAGTTCAGTCGCCAGAGCCGCCGCTTCATCTTCATCCTTTGTCAGCAACAGTCGCAAAGATTTCTCCGCAGTGCTCAACCGGCCCGCAGCGTTCAATCGTGGTCCCAGACGGTAACCAATGTGTTCGGGCAAAATGGGCGGATGCACTCCGGCGACTTGCATTAATTTCCTCAGACCGATGCGCGACGTGCGACCGATTTCGATCGCGCCGCGCTGCACCAACAGGCGGTTCTCTTCGAGGAGCGGCACGATGTCAGCCACGGTGCCAAGCGCCACAAGATCGAGCTTTGATCTCAAATCAAACTCAGGCAGCGGTCGCGTCTTCAATAGCGCATGGCAAAGTTTGAAGACGATTCCCACGCTGCAGAAATAATGAAATGGCGAGGTTGAATCCGCTTTTGGGTTCACGATTGCGACGCAATCGGGCAGCTGTGATTTTGGTTCGCCTGCAGAGCCGTAGCCTTGCGAAGGCTGGTGGTGGTCGAGCACTATGACATCGACGCCGCGATTCTTGAGTTCGGCAATTTCACTAACCGAAGCGGTGCCGCAGTCGATGGCGATCAGCAATTGTGGACGACATTGCTCAAGGCAGCGTTGGATGCTCTCGCGGCTCAATCCGTAGCCCTCCTCCATCCGCAAAGGCAAAAAGAGTTCGGGCGTCGCTCCGTAACCGTGCAGCATTTCCGCGAGCAGCGCCAGGGAAGTCACGCCATCGACATCGTAGTCTCCAAACAGCACGATGCGTTCGTGCGAATCGAGCGCACCCAGAATCCGAGTGACTGCTGCACGCATTTGCGGCAGCAAAAATGGATCGCTCAGCGAGCTAAGACGCGGTCGCAGGAAAGTTTGAACCTCGTCCGTGGTGCAAAACCCTTTCCGGGAGAGGAGTCGCGCGATGCAATCTGACTCGCAAATCTCTTTCCACGCAATTCCGCCGCCATTCAGGCTTTCGCATGGGAGTATGATCCATCGATCCTGCACCGGCTCAGTTTAATTACTGCACGGTGAGTGACAAGATGAGGACGCAAACAGCGTCAACAATTGGCTATCTTGATTCCGTTGCGCCTGCAGTCTTTTCAGGGAATTCGAAAGCGACTTTTCCGTCATCGACTTTCAGATATGCCGAAAAAGGACGTCCGCGTTTCGAAATGAAGCCTTCGATAAGATCGGTTTTTCCCGTGCTCAGAAGTTTTTGCGCCTGTTCTTTCGAAATGTCGCGTCCGAGGATCGTTTTGCTGAGCTTGAATTTGCAAGGCGTTCGGTCGGCTTGTGAATGCTCGCAAATATAACTCGAGTCAGTCTCGAAAACTTTCCCGCCGGATATTGGACATTCGCCGAGTGGTTCCTTGCCTGTGAAATCAATCTTCGCTGCCGGCTCCTTCGCTTTTCGTTCCTTTTTCGATTTTGGGTCACGCTTCTCGAATTCAAAGCCGACGTCTTTCTTGTCATTCAACACGAGAAACGCTTTGAAGGGCCTGCCCTTGCGAGAAATGAACCGTTCAAGCAAATCCGTTTTGCCGTTCGCGAGCAATTTGTTCATCTGTTCTCGCTCGATGGGTCGTTGCAGAATAACTTTCCCGGATCGGAAGTCGCAGGTCTTGTTCGGGCCGACTAAATTTTCGCACACGTAAGTCATTCCGGATTCGAAGACTCGTCCGCCGCACTTCGGACACGTTCCCAAGGATTCCTCCTGTGAAAAATCCACGGGCTGCGCTGCGCCGTTTTCTTGTCCGTTTGGTCCGAAATCGAATTCTGTCTTGAAGTCGTCGCTCAACTTGAGCGCAGCATGAAACCGTTTGCCTTTCTTGCTGCGAAATCCACCTAGCGGTCCGATCTGTTTGTCGCGGACGAGCGTCTCGAACTCATCGCGGCTCAGCAATCGGCCGGCGATAGTTTTCCAGATTGTAAAATCGCAGTCCTGATTCGTGCAGGTGAAACTCTTGAATCGCTCGACGATCGAGGAACCGCACTTCGGGCACCGGCCAAAGGGCTCAGTGTCGGGCATGTGCTCGTCAGGATGAAAATGCTTGGCTTTCCCAACAATTTCCTTCGTCAGATCGCGGATGTCGCGCATGAATGCGTCGCGGGTGAGCTTGCGATGCTCCATTTCGCGCAGGCGAAATTCCCATTCGCCGGTGAGTTCGGGGCTGGTCAATTCCGGCACCGCACTTTTGAGAAGTGTGATCGTCTGGATTGCCTTGGCGGTGGGCTGAAGTTCCTTTCCCTGCCGGGTTAGGTAATGAGCTGAGATCAGTGTTTCAATGATGGATGCGCGCGTGGCGGGCGTGCCGAGACCTTTCTCCTTCATCGCGTCGCGCAGTTCTTCGTCGTCGACAAGTTTGCCCGCGGATTCCATCGCGCTGAGAATTGTGCCCTCGTTATAACGAACGGGTGGCCTGGTCTGCTCGGTGTTGATTTCAATGCGCACGGTTTCGACTCGTTCGCCTTGCTGCACGGCCGGCAGGTTTTCTTCGGGCTTGTCGCCGGCGCTTTCGCGTCCGTAGACCTCCAGCCATCCCGGCGCGACCATAATCTTTCCTTCTGTTTTGAAAGGCTCGCTTTCCACTCGCGTGATTCGAGTCGTGTTCTCATATTGTGCAGGTGGAAAGAACACGGCCACAAAACGCTTGGAAACCATATCGAAAATTGCCTGCTCGTTGTTATCGAGTGAACGCGGCGGTGTGTCGGTCGGAATAATTGCGAAATGGTCGCCGACCTTCGCATTATTAAAAATCCGCTTGTTAGGCTTGACCCAACTGTTTTCGAGGACTTTGCGCGCGAACGGATTGTCGAGTTTGCCCAAAGTCGATTTTACCGTCGGAATGTAATCTTCGGGCAACGCGCGCGAATCGGTGCGTGGGTAAGTGATCGCCTTGTGCCTCTCGTAGAGGGCCTGCGCGATCTGCAAAGTGCGCTTGGCGGAAAAACCGAAGCGATTGTTCGCTTCGCGTTGCAAGCTCGTAAGATCATAGAGCTGAGGCGCGATCTGCGTGCTGGGCTTTTTTTCCTCTAACTCAACAACGCCTTGCTTGCCGGTGCACTTCCGCTGAATGGCCTCGGCGATTTCACGATGCCACACTCTAGGCGCACCGCGGTGTTCGTCCCAGAGCGAACCGTTGGCGGGATCAAGCCGTTGCTCCGCATCCTGCAAATTCAATTGAAGTCGCGTGAGCAGTCTTCTCGTTCTCTCGCTTTCGCTTTCTTCTTTGTTGAACGCTTCATCGAACCATCGCCCTGGATACTCGCCAGTCGTCGCGCGGAATGTGCCGATGATTTCATTCAGTTCGCGGGGCTTGAATTCCTTAATCTTGCCCTCGCGATCGACGATAATGGTCAATGTAGGCGTCTGTACTCGGCCGAGCGAAGTGACAGTGCTGCCCCGTCCGCCGCTGAGGCGTAGCGTAAATGCGCGCGTCGCGTTAATGCCGACCAGCCAATCCGCTTCGTTGCGGCTTCGCGCCGCGCTTGCCAGCGGTTGCATTTCGTCGTCGCTACGCAGCCGCGTGAACCCGTTGCGGATGGCCTCCGACGTCATCGATTGCAACCAAAGACGCTTGATAGGTTTTTTCGTGCCGGCGTGTTGGACGATGTAGCGGAATATCAACTCGCCCTCACGGCCGGCGTCACAGGCGTTGATGATCTCGGAAACCTCTTTGCTTTTGATGAGTTTTCGCAGCGTGCTGACGCGACCGCCCATTTTGTCCGCTGGCTCAAGCTCGAATTCTGGCGGCATAATGGGCAGCTTCTCCATGTCCCATTTGTCCTGCTCTTTCATCGAGGCAGGGACGGCGAGCTGGAAAAGATGACCGACCGCCCACGAGATCAGATATTCGTCGTTCTCAAAGTAGTCCTTGCCTTTCTTGAAACCGCCAAGCGCCTTGGCGATATCGCCGGCAACCGACGGTTTCTCGGTTATGATGAGGGACTTGGACATGGGGCAGCAATCGAACTCACTTACGGTTCCTTTGCAAGTCAGGGCCAGTTTGCGAGGCCTCGAGCGCCGCAGTAACTCTCTGGCTAGCCAAGCTTAACGAAGTATTTTCCGGGCAATTGCTTGACCAGACGTTTCAGTTCTAGCTGTAAAAGTGTAGATGAGACGGCGGCGCTTGGCAATTCACTCCGGGCCGCAATATCGTCGATCGAGGTCTCGGTCGCATGGATTGATTCATAGACTCGGCGCTCCTCGTCTGAAAGTGGCGGCAACGGACGGGCTGCGGTTTCCGGAGACGGTTTTGCGTCAGGCAACAAGATTTCCAGGTCTTCCAGAATGTCTGATGCATCCATTACCAGCTTAGCGCCCTGCTGAATCAGACGGTTCGATCCCATTGCGCTCGGTGCGTTGATGTGACCGGGCACAGCGTAAACCGCGCGACCTTGTTCCAGCGCCTGTGCCGCTGTGATAAGCGCACCACTATTCAATCCTGCCTCCACAACGAGAATGCCGTGGCTCCAGCCGGAAATGATGCGGTTGCGCATCGGAAATGTTTGTCGATCTGGTTCGATATCCATAGAGAACTCCGAAACGATTGCGCCATTCCCGGTGCGAATTTTCTCCGCCAGCGGCCCGTTCTCCGGCGGATAAAGTTTGGCCAAGCCGGAGCCAATCACGGCGATGGTGCGGCCTTTCGCTGCGAGCGCCCCTTGGTGAGCAGCCGTATCAATGCCGCGTGCCAATCCGCTAATCACAGTCAGTCCTGCGTACGCAAGTTGATAGGCGAGTTTCTTGGCTGATTCCGTGCCGTAATGAGTTGTACGCCGCGCGCCGATAACGCCGATGGCGTGATGATCGCGATCCAGGATCTCGCCCCAGACATAGAGCACAATGGGCGGCGCATGGATTTCGCTGAGCGCCCGAGGATATGACGTCGATTGCTGCGTGATAACAGTCGCACCGAAATCGCGGATCCGTTGAAGCTCGGCCGGAAGATCAATCGTCGATTCCCAATTCGAGATTTGATCGGCGACCTCATTTCCGATTCCTTCCACCTTGCGAAGGTCATTACGTTTAGCCGCAAGGATTTCCTGCGGTTCCTGAAAAACGTCCAACAACTTGCGCAATCGTACCGGCCCAACGGTCGGCAGCATGTTGAGCGCGATGCAGGCTTCAGTCGCGTTCATAAGAAAAGTAGCGCGAGCGTCCCCGCTTGCGATAGATCCGACGGGGCAAGCCAGCGGCTCGCACTACCTCAAAACGGAATCTCGTCTTCGTCCGGTTCGGAAGGCGCCGATTTTTTAGGCGGTGCGGTGGTTTGCCGGCTTTCTCCGGGCGCGTCGGCCCCGCCGCCAGGCCGACCTCCGAGCAATTGCATGTTATCGGCCACCACTCGCAGGCGCGTTCGTTTCTGTCCGGTTTGCTTGTCGTCCCACGTGTCCATTTGCAGCCGCCCTTCGACGAAGACGGGTCTGCCCTTTTTTAAATACTCGCTGGCAACCTCTGCTGTTCGTCCCCAGAGCGTGACGTCGACGAACGTGACTTCCTCGCGCTTTTCTCCGCTGTCAGTCGTGTAAGACCGATTCACCGCGACGCCGAGATCACAGACGGCGCTGCCTTTGGGCGTGTAACGCACTTCAGGATCACGCGTAACATTTCCGAGCAAAAGAACTTTGTTGAGATTCGCCATGTCGCGCTTATAGCGAAATCATTTCGGTTTTGCCACTTTTTTTGGCGCGTTCTCCTTCTTCTCCTCGAGCCGCTGGTAATGCTGGCGGTAAACATCAGGATCCAGTTTGAATTTGGTCCGTAGGCGTACGATCGATCCAGGATCGGTGTTCAAGATAAAGTTCACGTAATAACCGGAATCCAGCGGCCCAGCCGTGTAGGAGAAATGACGTTTGTCCATCTTTTGGACCTGTTCGACCTTCGCGCCTTCTTTCTCAAACTCGGATTCCAGCCGCTCGATCATTTCTTTTACGTTTTCATCTTTGGCCTGCGTGTTTAGCACCAGGAGGGCTTCGTAACGGCGATTCATATTTCTTCGGATTTGTTAAACGTGTTCATGGCTGAAATGAGACCATTGTCAATCGCGCATTTCAAAGCTTCCACCGCCCGATCAATGGTGGATCGCACGATTGGCTTCTCCTCATCAAAGAAACGGCTCAGTACGTAATCGGCTGATCCCTCCCGTGGCGCGGCCCCAATTCCGATTCGTAAACGTGGGATCTCTTCTGTTCCAAATTGGACTATGACCGACTCAAGGCCGTTATGACCGCCTGGACCGCCCCGCTCGCGGAGTCGAAGGCGGCCTAGAGGCAGGGAAAAATCATCTAGCACGACGAGGATTTCCTGTGGCTTGATTTTATAGAACTGGGCAACTGCGAACAGTGGATACCCGCTACGATTCATGAAGCTCAAAGGCTTTACCAGGAGCACACTTCCACATTTCGCGGAAAGAGCGTCCCATTTTGGCGATTTTTCCCAAGCCGCTCCAAACTGCGCGGCAAACTGGTCGACGACGATAAATCCGATGTTGTGCCGCGTCGCGGCGTACTCAGGTCCGGGATTTCCGAGACCGGCGATGAGCCGGATTTGTGAATCTGTTTCTCCCACTGGTATCGTGCCACCATCGTTCTGAGCGGAACGCAGTGCAGCAAAACACCGGAGAATTCCGAGGAGTTATCTCCAGATTTGGTTGCGGGGTCCCTCGACTTCGCTGCGCTCGGCTCGGGATGACAACAGTTACTTCTTCTCTTTCTCTTTTGGAGCTTTTTCTTTCGCAGCCGGAGCAGGCGCACCAGCACCTTCGCCCTCTTCCTTTTTCTCGGTGATCACTTCCGGTCCCGCGGCAGCAACTTCAGCTCCCGCTGCAACTGGCTCTTCCTCAACCGCAGGCGCCAGTAATGAGAACGCCGTTAGATCAAGTTGCACTTTTGGCGTCACGCCTGCCGGAAGTTGAATATCGCGGACGTGGATGGAATCGCCAATGTTCAGGTGCGAAACGTCCACGGTGATCCGGTCTGGTAAATCACCCGGCAAACATTCAATCGTTAGTGCGCGCAAACTCTGTTCGAGCAACCCGCCAAAAGTCTTTACGCCCACAGCCGTGCCTACAGGTTCAAGCGGCACTTCAGCTTCAATCATCTGGTCCATGGAGATGGCGTGAAAATCGACGTGACGAATTTCACCACGAATTGGTGAGTGTTGTACTTCTTGCACAAGCGCCGTGCGGCTTTGTCCGTCGCCACCAATTTCGAGCTCGACCAGGACGTTTTCTCCGGACGCCTGGCTCATCATCGCGTTGACGTCGCGCGCGGAAACTTGTAGCGCCTGCGGTTTGTCGCTGCCTCCGTAGATGACGGCCGGGATAAATCCACGCGCCCTGAGTTTGCGAACAGCGGAGCGTCCGACAGTCGGCCGCGCTTCTGCTTTAAGCTTAACTTGTTTTGCCATTTTTTTCGTTCTCGATGTTGAACAGCGACGATACCGACTCGTCGTTGTGAATCCGTTTAATGCCTTCCCCGAGAAGCTCGGAGACACAGAGCACCATGACATTAAATCCTTCCACGGTGCGCACCGGCGTGCTGTTGGTGGTTACTAATTCTGTAATTTCGGATTTTTGCAACCGGGGAATGGCCACGTCCACCAACACCGCGTGCGCCACGCCAGCGTAAATGTTGCGTGCGCCGTGCTTTTTTACTATCGCAGCCGCCGAGGTAAGTGTGCCGGCCGTTTCAGTAAGATCATCGACAAGCAGCACATCGCTATTATCTACATCGCCGATTAGATAAAGCGCTTCAGTCTCAGTGGCGCTTTTGCGCTCTTTCGCCACAATTGCGAGGTTCGCCCCGAGTGCCTCCGCGTAAGCCGAAGCCATTTTCAGCCCGCCAAGATCGGGGGAAACGACAGTTGTTTTGCCGGTCATTCTCTTGCGCAAATACCTGATCAACACCGGAGCTGAATAGAGGTGATCCACCGGGATATCGAAAAAGCCCTGCACCTGTTGCGCATGCAGGTCCATCGTGAGCACGCGATTCACGCCGGCGGCATAAAGCAAATTTGCCACGAGCTTCGCTGTGATCGGCACGCGCGGCTGATCTTTGCGGTCCTGGCGCGCGTATCCAAAAAACGGAATGACAGCTGTGATTCGGTCGGCGCTTGCGCGTCGCGCCGCGTCCACCATGATCAGTAACTCCATCAAATGCTCATTGGTCGGCGGAGAAGTCGGCTGAACAATGAACACGTCGTGGCCACGGATGTTCTCCTCGATTCTGACGTACGTCTCGCCATCGGGAAATGAGCTGATCGTCGCCTGTCCCAGCTGCACGCCGATATACTTGCAAATTCGCTCGGCCAAATCGCGGTTTGCGGACCCGGTGAAGACTTTTAATTCAGGTTGAAGCGCGAACATCGCAAGCCGCTACAATAGGCGGACACGATCAAAATTAGCAAACCGGATTTGACGGCGATGTGACAAAAAACAGGATTCCGTTTGACGGCGCGTTGCGGCCTGTGTCTTGCCAAAACGCAGTTGTCCGCGAAGGTAGCTGGTCTCCAAAAGCGAATAGGACCATGGCTGCTGACGCGATCCGAATAGAACGCCCGACCACGAATTCCAAGCTCTTCGTGCACACACGGTGGGATGCCATCCCAGCCGCGGCGGGGCTTTCTCATCTCGCGTATCTGCTGGCGCTGTACTTTTTGTTTTCGCATGCGCCGCTGTGGGTGATGCTGATTCTCGGATTCGTTTATTCGCTGATGGTGAATGCGAACATCAATGGGGTGGGGCATAACTTCATTCATAACCCTTTTTTCCGCTCGCAACTGCTCAATCGCCTGTTTGGAATCACGCAATCGATCGCCTGCTGCTTCTCGCAGACGATGTACGACGCTGTGCATATGCAGCATCATAAGGGGAACTCTGACCGGCAGGATGAAAAAGGTGACACGATCGATTGGTTATCGATCTACAGACACGGCCACGATGGCGAGGCTGAGAATCCGTGGAGCTATGTTTTTCTGAGTTTCTTCCGCGACGATGTTGGCGCGATCCGCAAGGACTTGCGGAGACGGAAGAACGGCGATGATTTCTGGGGCAACGTCGAGCTGACAGCATTCGCTACGACGCTTTTTGTGATGGCGGTCATCGTACCCACGAATCCGATTCACTTCTTCAACTGGCGATTCGTGCTGTATTTCCTGCCGTTTTGGTATCTCGGCCATTGTTTTAGTTATTTGAATGGTTACTACAGGCACTACGGCGCGAATCCGGACAAGCCGATAGCGTGGGGCGTAAGCAGCTACGGAAAAATTTATAACTGGTTGTTTTTCTACAACGGCTATCACGCCGAACATCATTTCCGTCCAAAAGTTCACTGGACTAAAATGGAAAAATTCCGCCGGAACATTGAGGATCTGCAGAAACGCGAAGGCGTGCGCACGATTAAGCGCGCCCACATGCTCGGTTTTCTTGATCCCGATTTGCCGAAACGCGGCGGAGGCGACCGCGCGCCTCAGCGCGAGAACGCTACTTCGCTGGCGAGGTAATTGTTGTAGCCGCCTCGCGGTGCGAGGCGCAGACTTGTTAACATCAGGCGCGGTCAGCGTTTCACAGAGAGGCTACAGTTTCGCGAAGCTGGAGCGCAGTTTTTCTTTGGCTGCTTCGCACTCCTCACCCAAGCGGCGGACATCCGAAGCGAGTTGCTTCTCCAAAGCATCAATATCGTCGGACTTGCCCTCCGTTTGTGCCTTTTGAATTTGACCCTTTAGGAAAAGCTCTTTCTCAGCAATTTTTGCGCGATATTTCGAATCGATTTCAGCGAGTTGTTTCTTTTGTTCCTCACTGAGCGACAGCGACGGCGACGTTTTTTGAAGCCGTTCCATCGCGAGTTCGTAAGCCGATTTCATGTCAATTCTTCCTCTTAGTCTTACGCTTGCTCGTGCTCCTCCTCTTACTCCTTCGCGAATGGCGCGCCCAGCAGTCGCGCCCTAGCAGACCGTCGTGAATTGCTTCTCGGAAATCAATTCTTAAATTGGTTTCAGATGCATTCACCCATTCAGCTGCTCAGTATCGACTTTGATGGGACGCTTGTTTCGCGTGCGAGCGAACCAGTGTTCAACTCGCAATGTATGGAGTTGATTCGCGACTTGCAGGACGCTGGCGCGATCTGGGCGATCAACACTGGGCGCTCGGTTGATTTGCTCGAGAAAGGTCTCGCCGAGTTCGCGCTACCAATTCGTCCGGATTTCATTCTGACGACCGAACGCGACGTATTTCGTCCGGCGAAAAACGGCGAGAAATGGGAGCCGTTCGGCGATTGGAACCAGCGATGTGCGCGCGCTCATACCGACTTGTTTTCGTCTGCTGGATCGGTCCTGGCTGAATTCGTCGATTTCGCCACGAACCAAACGAAAGCGCGTCTGCTCTATAACTCCGAAGGCCTTGAAGGTCTCGCCGCGGAAAGCGAAGAAGAGTTGGACCGCATCACGAATTTCATTCGGCAAGCTCGTGCGGGGCATCCGAAGCTGGATTACCAGCGCAATGGAATTTACCTGCGTTTCTGTCACGCTGATTATCACAAAGGCGCGACGCTGGCTGAGCTGGCGCGTTTGCTGGATGTCGCGCGCGAAAACATTTTCGCGGCGGGCGATCACCACAACGACGTATCGATGTTGGACGGGACGTTCGCAGCGATGCCGGCTTGTCCGGCGAATGCCATTCCGGAAGTGCAAAATGCAGTGAGCAACGCTGGGGGATACATTGCACAGAAGGACCATGGCGCCGGTGTCCATGAAGCGCTGGTGCACTTCGCGAACGTAGGTTCCGTCGAAGCGTTGAAGGGTTAACGGCGATCAAGCCGCGATTCTTCCTCCGCTTCAACGCGTCAACGGTTTAACACTTCAACGTCGCTGTCACCATTTCACGTTGCCGGATCCCATTGGACCCGGAGCGAAACGTTGATCATCGGACATTTTTTCACCGGGGACAGCTGCGCCAGATTGCGAGGCGGATGGCTCGGAGAATGTTTCACCGGTTGGTGTTGTGCAGGCCGCGAGCAAAAACGCAATCAGCAAAACCAGAACGCCTGTCGTTGCGACTTGTTTAATCACCGCTCGAAACCTAGGCGCGCGGCCTATCTGATGCAACCAGCCTCAAGGAGTAGCATTCGCAGACCACTGTTATCGTCTCAGCGATAGACGTCCCAACTCAGAAGCCACCAGAGCCACCAGAGCCACCAGAGTGGGCAGAGCTCGTTCCCTCGCTGCCGGGATCAAATGACGGCCGTGAGAAATGAGCTGCGCCAGAATCCAGGGGTGCTTCGGTTGGCGCGAATTCTCTAACGACACCTTCCTGAGGCGACGAGGCACAAGCGGAAAGCAGCCACGTGATTACCAAAGCAAGCATCCCAAACCACGCAGCACTTTTGTTCACGAAGTCGAATCTACTAATCACAGAGCCCGATGCAAACAACGGAACTCGAGGGTTGATGCCAAAGAGCTGCCGCGAAAAAGTTTTGCGCGGGAAGAAAAGCTCGCGTTTAGTTCCGCATGGCCGGCAACTGGGGCGAGCCTGAACGCATGTGGGACGAATACGATTGGGAGCGTTTTCTTCAGCAACAAGACGGGAAGACCGAAAAGTACATGCAGTTGCTGGAAACATATCTGGATGATCCGCGCCGCGACGAAATTATCGCCCGCGAAATGGGTTGGACGCAGTTGCTGGATGAAAAAGACTGGAGCGCGGAGGTGGACGCGCTTCTGGATGAAACCGCTACCGAAGAGGAAGAGTCCGACGTCGACAATCCAGCTGCCTCCGGCGAAACGTTCCAGGAGCACGATCTTTATCGCGCTGCGTTCGATCTCACGCTCTGGATCGATCAATTGTTCGATCAAAACCCTACACTTCAAAACGAGCCGGCAGCCGTTAAGTTGGCTACCCACGCGGCTTTGGCCAGCGCGAAGCTAGCAGCAGCGTTGAGTGGTGATCATCTCGACGAAATCGGGATGACGATCGCATATTTGAAACGGGCCTTGAAGGCGATCACGACCTCGATGAACGCAGCAGCGCAAATGCGAAAGGCCGCCGGACTCATCAACCGGTCGGATTATCTGGTGCTGCAACAACGGCTCTTTGAAGTCCGCGACGGCATCGTAAGCCTGATGGGTGAATATCGCGCAGAGTGGCGCCGCCGCTTCGGCCCGGACAGTTTTCAGCGTTGAATGAAATAAGGGCGCGCTCCGTCCAATCATGCAAACGGAAGCGACTCTGGCGCAGTCCGATGTATCGGAATTGGACCTGGTAAGACGATGTCAGGCCGGTGATACCGAAGCATTCGACGAGCTGGTAACTCGTTACCGAACCCGAGTATTCGGCATGATTTACAACATGGTCCACAGCGAACAGGACGCGTGGGATCTGGCTCAGGACAGCTTCCTAAAAGCATGGAAGTCGATTGGACGCTTCCGGGGTCAGTCATCCTTTTACACCTGGATTTATCGCATCGTCATGAACGTTACGATCGATTGGCTGCGCAAAAAAAAGATCAAAGGCGGCGACGCTGAATTCGATGATGCAATTCAACTGAGAGAGATTGATCCGGCATCCAAAACGGTCCCGAAAACGGAAGCATTGCCCCATCAAATTATGGAACGGGACGAGATCCGCGCCCGGATCGAAAACGCAATTGGTCAGCTCTCGCCGGAACACCGGGCCGTGATCTTGATGAAGGAAATCGACGATATGCAATATCATGAAATCGCAGAAGCGTTGGGATGTTCGATTGGCACCGTGATGTCCCGCCTGTTTTATGCCCGCAAGAAATTGCAAAATTTATTGAGAGACGTTTATGAAAACGTTTGAAGAAAAATGGACGGCATGGCTGGATGACCAGCTGAGCGGACGCGAACTGTCGGAGTTCGAGGCGTCGCTGCCTGACAAAGCTGCGGCTCAAGCGGAAAAAGGCGAGGCAAAAAAACTGGGCGAGCTGTTGAAGCGCCAGTTGAGTGTTCATCCACTGAATAACGAAGAATTTTTTAGTCATCAGCTTCGCGAAAGGATTGTTCAGGAAGGTGGCGCGCAAAGTTCGGAACGTGGTCGCCGACCTTCAACTTCCGGTTGGTGGACGATTCCGCGCCTGCTATCGACGGGTTTGGCGTCGCTCGCTGTGTTTTTAGTTTGCACCATCTTCGTCATGCATCAGGAAAGACCGCCAGAGGAATCACAATATCTGACACAGGTTCTCAATGCCCGGGTCGATCCTGTCGTTAGTCCGAATGGCACCGTCTCGATGTTCGAAGTGAAACAAGACCGTGTAACAGTCCTTTGGACTGAAGGACTACAAAGCTTGCCGGCGGATTACGCCGCGAAATAACTGTTCATGTATCGGTCGCTCGCGGTCGCAATCTCAGTTCTTCTCCTGACGGCGACCATTGCCCCCGCGTTGCAAGCCGCGCAGACAGTTTGGAGTGGGCTGGTCATCGCAGAGAACGTTACAGGGCCGCAGCCGGTTCCACCGGAATTGACTCGGATTGAAGGATTGCTGAAAAAGTTTTTCGGCTACAACCAATTTAAGGTGATCGGTCAATCCCGAAAAACCCTTAACACCGGTCAGGAAGATTGGCTGGCGACGAGCAAATTTTTCGGACTACACGTAGACGCGCGGGGTGAAACCGAAGCGGGCTATCTTTTAAATCTAAAGCTTTACAAGGAGAAAGAGCTGTTGCTCGAGACGGAGGCGAAGCTGAGTAAGCGCAGTCCACTAGTGATCAAAGGCCCGCAGGTAGGTGGGGGACAATTGCTGCTGGTACTCATTGTTCAGTAGGTAGGGCGCGACCGCCGGGCGCGCCGCGAGCGGACGAGCTCGGCTAGCTGTCCCTACCTATTTAGAAATTAAAAAACCCATCCGTTGTTTAATCCGACACATGCGCGTTCCACTTCTCGCATTTCTGGTTTTGTTTTTGATAAGGTCGTTAGTCGACGCTGTGGAAAAACCCTTCAACTTCAACGAAACGCCCGGGAAACTTCCGAAAGAAGTAGTCCCGAACGGACTACGCAATCCGAATCGTTCCGAACCTCGACAATTTTACCTTCGTCGGAAGTGAGAGCGTGAAGCTGAACGTGCGGAGTCCAGTTCATGAACTGGTATTAAACGGTCTCGAACTCAAGATCGAAGCGGCCTCTGTCGATGGCAAAGAACTGCCGCTTTCGGCGATTAAGACCGAGAATGAAAAGGAACTACTGACGCTTACGTTGCCGTCAGAACTGGAGGCCGGCGATCACTCCCTCACGCTCCGTTTCACGGGCAAGATCAATCAGCAAGGGCAGGGGCTTTTCTACATGCGTTATCAGGAGCAAGGCAGCGGTGCGCGCAAAGTTATGCTCGGGACACAATTCGAAGCGACTGATGCGCGTAGATTCTTTCCCTGCTGGGATGAACCGGCTTTTCGTGCGCGTTTTCAATTAACTGCTGTGGTGCCTGAGAACTGGCTCGCCGTTTCGAACATGCCGATCGAGAGCGAAACTCTGCTGAATGGTACGGATCCAGCGACTGCGGGAGGCCGTCCGAGATTAAACACCTCAGGTAGCGCGCATGGCAGTCGCGACCTCCCAGCGCGAAAGCCGATGAAAGAAGTGCGGTTTGCGGCCACCCCATCGATGGCCAGTTACCTCAATGTATTCGTGGCCGGCGAACTCGATGTTATCGAGTCGCAGGTCGGTCCGACGCAGATCCGGGTAATCGCGACAAAAGGCAAAGCAGAACTGGGTCGCTACACGCTCGAGGCTTCAGCTGAAATTTTGAAGTACTACAACGATTATTTCGGCGTGCCGTATCCGCTGCCAAAACTGGATCAAATTGCGATCCCGGGCGGCTTCGGTGGTGCGATGGAGAACTGGGGTGGCATTACCTATTACGAATCGAGGCTTCTGTTCGATCCGAAAAGTTCCTCCAGCGAGACGAAGCAGAATATTTACGAAGTATTGGCCCATGAGATGGCGCACATGTGGTTCGGGGATCTTGTAACGATGGCGTGGTGGGACAACCTTTGGCTTAACGAAGGATTCGCCTCGTGGATGGGCAGCAAATGCACCGCGCATTTCAACCCGCAATGGGAAGTCTGGCTGGCAAGAACCATACCGCGAGATCCTACGCGGCGTAGCGGAATCGCGAAGGAAGCCGCTATGGAAGGCGACGCGCGTTGGACCACCCATCCGATTCAGCAGCGTATCGCAACGGAAGCCGAAGCCAACAGCGCGTTTGACGATATCACTTACAAGAAAGGCCAGTCGTTCCTGCGAATGCTGGAGAGTTTTCTCGGCGAGGACGTTTTCCGCGATGGAATCCAGCAGTACATCGCCGCACACAAATATTCGAATACAACTACTGCGGATTTGTGGAACGCACTTTCGGAAGCTTCGAACAAATCAATAGCTGAAATTGCCGCCGGGTGGACGGAGCACCCCGGGTTTCCTGTCGTGACCGTTAAACGAGAGGCTGACGGCAAGGTTCTGCTCACTCAGGAGCGCTTCACCGTGAATTTCAAGAACGCCCCGTCACTGCTCTGGCAAATCCCCGTGACGTATTCGGTCGTTGGCGAAACAGCGGCGACGTTGCTGATGACCGATAAGATGGCGACTCTGGAAAACATTCCCGCAGATCGCGCACTCAAATTGAATCTCAACGGCGCTGGAAATTATCGCGTCGAATATGATGACCGATCATGGGAATTGTTGCTTAAAGCGCTCCCGAAATTAGGCATTGAAGATCGCGTGAATCTTATGAGCGATGCCTGGGCACTTGTGCAAGCCGGTCGCGCGCCGCTCTCGCTCTACTTTGGACTAGTCGAAAAGTTGCCCGCTTCCACCGAACTGGCCGAACGCGAACAGATCATTAACGTGCTGGAGTTCGTGAACGGTCTGTTGTTAGGCAGTTCTGAACGTGAACAATTTCAAAGGTATGCCCAATCGCTTTTGCGCCCAACATTTGCGACTTTGGGGTGGGAGCCGAAAGAGAACGAACCGCCGAATGCTGGAAGACTGCGTGCGAGCTTAATCAGCGCCCTCGGATATTTGAACGATCCCGCAGTTTTAGCTGGGTGCCGCGAGCGTTTCGAGAAATACCTCGCACATCCCGCGTCGCTCTCACCCGATCTTCGTCCTCCGGTTCTGGCGGTGGTCGGCCGTTATGCCGATGAGAAGACCTGGAACAAACTGCACGACCTCGGTCTGAAAACCACAAGCATTGAGGATCAACAGAATTATTACGAGGCGCTCGCTTGCGCGACTGATCCGAAATTGGTGAAGAAAACGCTTGCGATTGCGCTCACAGACGAGCTGCCAACGAGCCGCGCCATCTTCCTGGTTTCACGAGTCGCCCGCGACAGCGGTCATCCCGACATTGCCTGGGAGTTCGCAAAAGCAAATATGAAAGCATTGCTCGCCAAAATCGATGCGGCCGGTGCAAACCGCTACGCGCCCAGTCTGTTTACCTTTTTCTCCGATGGCCCGCGTGCTGACGAATTAAAAGACTACGCCGCAAAAAGCTTAGCTCCGGCAAGTGCGTCCGAAGTAGCTAAAGTCGTCGACGAAATTCAGTTCCGCGCCGAATTCAGAGGACGGCTTGCGACCCAGCTGAGCGCGTGGATCGATGAGAAGCACCGCTGATTACGCGGGCAGCCTGAGCTTCAAGAAACGACGGCTTGGGAAGCCGTCACTCCTTGAAAGGTTGACTTAGTGTTATCCGCGTAATCCATGGTCTATTCGGTTCCCTCGTTTTGGGTACTGATCCACAAGCGCATTGGAATCATCGAAGAATCGACGAAGCCATGCTTCCGAAAAAACGCCTGCGCCACATTTTCGGGCCGATCAGTCAACAGTGTGATTCGGAGAAAGTTCTTCTTCTTCGCAAAATCGATTGCGTGTTCAAGAAGCCTGTTGCCGTAGCCGTGACCTTGATACTGCGTGTGTACCACCAGGTCTTCCAAGAGCATAACGAACCCGCCTTCGGCCGTGCTGATGGTAAAAAGCAAATTGATCATCCCGACGATGGCACCATTGCGGCGCAGCACAAAGACCCGGCCACGGCTGGGCTGTTCGAAAATGAGCCGCAATCCGCGGAGCTGTTTGTCTTTATCGGGATGGAAGTCGCCCTCCTGAGCGAACAATTCGCGGAGCATTTCCGACAACTCGTCCAGGTCGGCCTCAGTCGCCGGCTCGATCACGACATTTTCTTTCTCGGCCATATAGGTGCGAGTCGTTATTTCAGAAATGCGCCGTGTTGGCAACGTTGTAAATTAAACCATCTTGCCCGTAGGGGATAAGGCGTCATCGCAGGGAGTCGGTCTCGCCTCAAAATTGTTCAGGCCCGGTGTCGTTGACAATGCTGGCCGTGCCCCTAATGTAAACGCTCTCAGATCGGGCCGGAGCAAGTTCACGGTTTATGAAACGCACTTATCAACCATCCAAACGAACGCGTAAACGCCAGCACGGTTTTCGCGCGCGTATGCGAACAAAGGGCGGCCGCGCCACTCTTGCGCGCCGGCGCCAACGCGGTCGCAAACGCCTGCTTCCAAAGGGCGTTGAATTGCACTACGCCCGCCATACGCAAGCTTGACCTTCGACGTTCGAAGTCGGTGAACGGTTAGTGATCCTTCGCGTCACCACCAGGTGTCGTCGCAAGCACGCAGCGAAATCCGTAAATCACGTCTCGCTCATTGCGATCAACTACATTTCGATAGGAGGATTGCATTTCGAGACGGTTACTTGTGGCCCAGGAGCCGCCACGCAGCACTCCCCAATCGCGACCACTGGCACTGTTGTCGCCTTTATAAGTGTCGAGACACCATTCCCAAACGTTCCCGCCGAGATCGTATAGACCGATCGAATTCGACTTAAAACTTCCGACGGGCAGCGTTGCGCTGCGTCGCTTTCCCGAAGTTCCCGCATAATTTCCCGCTGGCGATTACGAAGTTACCGCGCTGGACGATCACGGCCGAGCGGGTTCGCATAGCGTCGTTGTGCGATAGAAAGCAGCAATTCGTTGCGACAAAAATTATCGGCCCGAGGCGTAACTTTTGAATCCAAAGCCACGACAGACTGCATCTCAATGAAAACAAAGAAAGCTCATTATGATGCAGGATTTCAGGTTTGCTGTGCGGCAGCTTCTCAAAACGCCGGGATTCACGAGCGTAGCGGTATTGACGCTTGCTTTGGCCATCGGTGTTAACTCGGCCATTTTCGCGCTGATCAATGGTGTTCTGCTGAAGCCGGTGGTGCCGGTCCGGCCTGCCGAAGTCGTGAATGTGTTTACAGCTCGGCAAAACGCGAGCCACGATTATCGGCAGTTTTCGTATAACGAATACCGCGAGCTGCGCGAGAACGGCAAAGATGTGTTTGTCGATGTAGCCGCGCTTGAGTTCGCTGTCGCGGGCATCGGGCGCGATCACGAGATGCGCCGCAGCTTCGCTTTTCTGACGTCCGAGAATTATTTCCCAATGATGGGCGTGCAGGCATTCCGCGGCCGGTTCTATAACGCTCAGGAATGTAAGCCGAATGCGAACATGGCTGTGCTCGTATCAAGCTACGGCTTTTGGAAACGCAATGGTGCTCGCGATGATTTTGTCGGTAGCACGGTACAGATTAACGGACAGCCCTACACCGTAATCGGTATCGCGCCGGACGGATTTAGCGGCGCGAACGCGTTGATCGCGCCGGACATCTGGCTACCGCTCGGTATTCGTTCGCAGTTCGGCTCAGCTTTCGGCGATTCCGAAACAACCCACGACCTGTTGGATCCGAAGAATTACACTTTCAATCTTGTGGCGCGGATGCGTTCCGGCCTAACGATCGACGCGGCAAAAACCCGTTTGCCGGTGCTGGCGCAACGGTTAAATGCGATCCAACCAGACGGCAACGAAGGTGGGCGGGAGCTACAAGTTCAGACGCCAGCACGATTTGGTCTGAGTACGCAACCGGAGAATGACGGACCACTCACGCTCGTCGCGACGTTGCTCATGGCGATGGCCGGAGCGGTCTTGCTCATCGCCTGTTTGAATCTTGCCAACATGTTGCTCGCGCGCGGTACATCGCGTTCGAAGGAAATCGCAGTGCGGCTGGCTGTCGGCGCATCACGCTGGCAGATCGTCAGGCAATTATTGTGCGAAGGATTTTTGCTAGCCGTCTGCGGCGGCGTCATTGGTCTGATCCTTAGCGCCTGGTGCAACGATGCTTTACTCCAGCAACTGCGCGGTTTGCTATCTTCGGTTAATTTTTCTCTTGTCGTGAAATTGCGGCCCGATGTGACTGTGCTTGCAATCACGCTGCTGTTTTGCCTCATCGCGACAATGCTTTTCAGCCTTGGCCCGGCGTTGAAGGCAACAAAGGCCGATCTCGTTAAGGACCTCAAAGAACAAGTTGGCGAACCGGCGCGCGTCGGTCGTTTGAGTCGTTTCTTCGCACCACGCCATATTTCGGTAATGGCGCAAATCGCGTTGTCACTCATGTTGCTTTTCGCCGCCGGATTATTCTTCCGCGGTGCGCTCAAGGCAGCCGGACTTAATCCGGGCTTCGTTGCGCGCGGTGATATCATTAGCGAATTCGATTTCAGTTTGATCAAGAAAGCGCCGGCCGATTCGCGTCGCTTGATCTTTAACATGGTACGACGCGTACGAGAGCTGCCTGGAGTAACCGCGTCGGCCACCGGTACGATGCTTCCGTATTCCGATTTCACCAGCGCACGGCGCGTTATTCGCATGAAAGACGCAATGCCTAACGATCCAAAGGCGCCCGATCCGAGCGTCAATTCGCTTTTTACCGCGATCACGCCCGGTTATTGCGAGGCGCTCGGTATAAAACTGCTACGGGGCCGCGATTTCACGCAGAGCGAATCCGAAAACAAAGATTCGCGGCGCGTGGCGATGATCGACGAAGAAATGGCGACAAAACTTTTTCCGAACGAAGACCCAATCGGTCAGCATATTCGCTACACCAATCCGCCGAAAGACGGCTCGCCTAACGACATGGAAGTCGTCGGTGTCGTGAGCAAACACCGGCACAGCGTCGATAACGATTCCCTGGTCTGCCGTTTATTCGTGCCGCTGGCACAGGGATATACCGGCCAAACCTTTTTGCACGTGCGACTCAATACGCAGGATCGGAAGGCGGTCGCGGCGTTTATTCCGACGCTGCGACAGACGTTACGCGAGATCGATCCCGATTTACCGCTGCTGCAAATCACTCCATTTGCCGACTTGGTGGAAAGGTCGCCGAACCTTTGGATCGTTAAACTTGGGGCAACGCTCTTCGGCGCTTTTGGTGTGATCGCGCTTATGTTAGCTGTCGTCGGTGTCTATGGCGTAAAAGCTTACGCCGTGGCATGCCGGACCCGCGAAATCGGTATTCGCATGGCCCTTGGAGCACACAGGCGAGACGTGTTTGCGCTCATTATGCGGCAGGGCGCAATGCAAACGGCGCTCGCGGTTGGCGCCGGGCTTCTACTTTCACTGGCTGCAGGGCGTGTCCTGGCCAAAATCCTCTATGACGTAAGTCCGAGCGACCCTTTGGCACTTATTATCGCAACTTTGATGCTCGCCAGCGCGGCGCTTCTCGCTTGTTTCTTTCCGGCCAACCGCGCCACTCGCGTGAATCCGATAACGGCGCTGCGAACCGAGTAACGGCTCTTGTTTCGGCTTAACGTCCCGTGACCGGCTCCTTAGAAATTCACGGTCGTGAATGAGTTTACCTCGCCAGGTTGCTTCTCTCAGTAAACAAAGGCTAAGAATTGGCCCAGCAAAGCGATTTGACTCCGGCCGACTCGCGATATCTTCTCTGCGCAGTCATCGCAGACAAATTATCCCGCACATATGATCCAATCCTCACGTTTTTCGTCGCTTCTCCTTTCCGTTTCGTTCACATTTCTCTTCGTCGCGGGAACCCTTTTGCCCGGCAACCTGCGCGCGGCGGACGAGAAAAAAATCGAATTCCCCGCGCCCAGCCAGCACTCAGTGGTAAAACAACGTGTGGGGTTGACCGATATCGAGGTGGATTATTCGCGCCCGAACAAGAACGGCCGTGAGATCTTCGGTGGCCTGGTGCCGTACGGAAAACTCTGGCGCACGGGCGCCAACGCGGTCACTAAAATCAAGTTTAGCCGTCCGGTAACACTCGGCGGCAAGCAGATCCCGGCCGGTGAGTACGCACTCTTCACGATTCCAACGGCGAACGAATGGACCATCATCCTTTCGAAGGACGCGAAGGTGCAGAGCGCAGCCGATTACAAGCCGGAGAACGATGCCGCGCGTATCACAGTGACGCCGGACCCGCTTCCGGAGACGATCGAGACGTTTACGATTACGCTGAATGATGTGAAAGGCGCGTCCGCAACTCTTGATCTCCTTTGGGATCGGACGCGCGTCCCGGTGAAGTTGACTACGGACGATGTCGAGCAGGTAAGCAAACAACTCGATGCAGCTGTGAGCGCAGGGACTCCGCTCGATGCGCGCACCGCCTATCAAGCCGCGTCCTTTTATTACGACAACAACAAGGATTTGAACCAGGCGGCGAAGTGGATTGACCAGGCGGTGGAGAAGAACCCAGACGCCTACTTCATGCACTACAAGAAAGCGCAGATTCAGGCGAAGCTTGGGAATAAGACAGAAGCCAGCGCCTCGGCGCAAAAGGCGATCGATATCCTCAAGAAAGACAAAGCGCCGGACCAGTCCGCCATCAATAACGCGCAGCAGATCATTGATAGCTCGAAGTGAAGGGCCAGCTCCAACGTTTAGGGGTACACTCCTTGTCGTCAATCTGCCGCAGCTTTGGCAGTCAGTCCTGAAACTTTAAGTTGAATAGGACCTCGACTGTCGGAGAGGCGACTCGGTGCCGCGGGAAACGGCCGTGGCGGGACTAAGTTACACTTCCGCAGACGCGCTTTTGTCTAGCCTCGAACCGGCTTTGGTTAAATATGTTGCGGCTTGACCCTCTACTTACAGCCAGAGGTCAGGCAGTAGAAAGAAGGGGCAATAACGTTAGGGCTCCTTGAAGCCTGCCGCATGTTGTTGCATTTCGATGCGGCTGCTAATCGTTGCAAAATGTGGCGTCGTTGATCAGGGCACCTTGGACAGAATTTTGTCCATGTCCGAGGCGGTGAAAGCGCGCATTGTTTGCGTGCGGATGTTACCCAGCAGGTCCGCTGCCAGCAACACACTTGCCGCCGTCTCATCATCCGGCGCTTCGAAGATGCACACTTGATCGTACTGACCGAGCGTCCAATACATCTGCTTAATAATAACTCCCATCGACTGCACCTTGGCGGCCCAAGCAGCTAGCCGCTGAGTCGTCTGCTTAGCGCCTTGTATGCCTTTATCGGTGAATTGCACCAAACTGATATACGTCGGCTTAATCTTCTCCGTCTCAGGAGTAAGCTTTGACTTGGACTCGGCCTGCTTTGATGTGTTCATCTGTGGTCTTTAGCGTAACATAACGCCGCTCCAAAAAGCAAAGCGTCCAAATCGAATCCAAGTCGTGTTTATTTCTTGAGCCGATGGAATCTGTATCTCCGTTTCCGTAGTTTTTCTTTGTCCGGGGGCGAACGTTCGACAAGCTGACGAGTTTGCCAAACGCAGCGTCACGAAGTGGATCTTGAATCGGGTGTACACTTTTCGATCTACGTTCTTCGCCTGTTCCGACAATCCGACAATTCAGAATGTGCAATCTCCCTGCCGCTACTGACGCCAAATTTCTAACGGCTGCCTTTGTTTCCCGTCGTTCCCGTGCCGCCCGTTGCGGGTTTCGATGTTCCCGTAACATCGCGACCACCTTTCACGTCCTTTGTCGGCTGCAAGTCACGAATTTTAGCCCTTCTTAAGTCGGCGCCAAACGGAGTGAACTACATTGATATTCGGCGTTTGCTCCTCCATGGCCGCTGTAGAGCTTAACGGACTGACAGAATAGTCGCAACCGTTTAATCACTCTGAACGTCGCTCTCATACGTGCGCGTCGTTGCCATGTTATGTTTATTCACGATCGCTCCAGCGATTCCTGTTCCCTGAACCGCTCTCGGGACGTCAGGGATCGAGAGGCTCGACTTTCTTGCTAAAATGCGGTAGAAAATCCGTTCTTCATGTCCAGCACAGAGTCAGTTTCGCCTCACGATGTAATCGTGTGCGCCTGCGGAACTCGGGAGTATACGGCACGCGATGCTGTCGATGCGGCTATTTTCCGGGGCGAACTTGATGAGTATTGGCAGGCTTTTCTCCGTCACCTCGCAGCGGAAGGGCGTGCAGACCAATTGGAATTAGAGTTGGATGAGTCGGCCATTTCTGCCGCTGCAGAACAGTTTCGTTATCGCTATGATCTGATCACAGCGGAGGAGACAGAAGCGTGGCTAACAAATCGCGGCCTTACATTTGAAGACTTCAGCGATTACTTCGCTCGTCAGTATTGTGTCGGTGCGGTTAGTGGAGACTTGTCGCCCGATCGATTCGGATACACCTCCGCAACTCCACAGTTGCGCCACTTGTTCCTGGCAGAGTTGATTTTGTCCGGGGCGCTGGAGGAGATGACCACTAAACTCATGTGGCGTCTGGCTGCGCGTTGCGCTGGAAACGAGCCTACGTCAGACGTGATCGCTGCCGAAAATCAGAAATTCTTGGAGCGGATTGGAATTGAAGAAGCAAAGCTTTCCTCTTGGCTGCAGGAAATGGGCCGCGATTCGCAGTGGTTGGATGAGATGTTTGCGATCGAGACGGCTTACGCCGCGCATTGCACAACGCTGTTGGTTCCCGAAACACGCCAACATGAATTGATGGCTCTGCGATTGCCCCTGACACGATTTGAAATCGAACTGATTGAGTTGGAATCGCACGATGCTGCGAAGGAGGCGCTGTTCTGCGTACAGGAGGACGGGATGTCAATGGAGGAAGTTGCGACCGACGGGAGGTATCCCTATCGCCGAGCGGACTTTCTTCTCGAAGAGCTCCCGGCGGATACGCAGCAGAAGTATTTAAGCGCCTCGCAAGGGGACTTGCTGGAAGCGATGCCGCATGTCGACGGATTCGAACTATGTCGAGTCATTAAAAAAGTCGAACCGCGCCTAGAGGATCCAACCGTCAAATTACGTATCGACCAGCGACTGCTTGACCACTATTTTTCAGACCTGACGAGCAAATATATTGATTCACGGCTGGGCGTTCCTGTTCCAATGGAATGAAGATCCAAGACAGCGAAATTTTGCGGCGTTCATCGCTGTTCCGATTTGTTTCTGACGAACATTTTGCGGCGATCGAGCCGCTCCTTCAGGAGGAACATTATGAATTTGGCGAGGTGATCGTAAAACAAGGCGATCCAGCAAATTCATTCTACGTTCTGACCAGCGGTCGGGCGCGTGCCCTGAAGATCAAGCCGGATGGTGAGGAAATCCCATTGGGAATACTAAAGCCGGGGGACTCTTTCGGGGAGGCTGCTTTAGCAGAGGGTGGAACACGAAATGCGACGGTGCGCTGCAGCACCGCAGTCGATGTTTTGCGGATCGATCGCGATGACTTTCTTCAACTCGTTTGCCGCGTACCTGACCTAAAACAGTATATCGAGTCCACTGGCCGCAACCGCGCTCTGCAAAGTTTTCTTTATCAGTTCAGCAATTTCGGCCGATTGCCGGCTCCCGTGTTACGCGGGATGATCGACAAGTTAGCTCCTGTCACATTCGAAAAAGGCAATCTGATTATTCGAGAAGGGGACGACGCAGGGCCGCTTTATGTAGTCGAGAAGGGACGGGCGCGCGCATTTGCTGGCTTGAACGGGCGAGAGCGCAATCTCGCGTTCTATCGCGAAGGCGATTTCTTTGGTGAACTGTCGATCCTAAACGACTCGCCGCGCGCAGCATCAGTAGAAGCATTCACAGACTGCGAGTTGCTTTCTCTTGAACTGAAGTCAGTACCAGATCTCCGCCGGCGATTTCCGGAATTCGACAAATTGTTAAGCGAGCGGCTAGCCCGTTATGAAGCCAAAACCGAGGCGCGTGTTCCCCTCGATTTTGCGACGGAACTGCTCCCTGCCGAAACTCACGTACACGATAAAGTACAGCTCGACGGCCAGCAGCCCCCGAAGGAGACCGATGGCCAAGAAGAGCCCTTCGCCGACGAGCGAGGCCTGTTCCGCAAGCGCGGGAAGCGCCTTCGAAAGATCGAGCACATTATGCAGATCGACGAGATGGATTGCGGTGCAGCCTGCCTCGGAATGATCTGCCGACACTTTGGTCGCAAGGTTAGCCTGGCGCGGATTCGACAGCTCTGTCACACAGCGACCGATGGCACCAGTCTCAAAGCGATTTCCCGGGCCGCCACAGAGCTTGGGCTGGCGGCGCGTCCATTGAAAATCTCACAGCGCAATCTCCCGCGTATGCCGCTTCCAGCGATCGTGCACTGGGAGGGCAACCATTGGATCGTGCTCTACGATGTTGATGAGCAATTTGCGCGCGTCGCCGATCCTGCGCGCGGGCTACGCAAAGTTCCGCGAAGGGAATTTGAGACGAAGTGGACTGGTTACACAGCACTGTTCGATTACACACCTGCATTCGAACAAGCTCCGGAAAGCAAGCCAACACTGGCTTGGGTTCTGCCGTTTCTTTCGCGGTTCAAAGTGATCTTGCTCCAGGTGCTGGGCCTGGCGGTCGCTGTGAGTTTCTTGCAATTACTGTTCCCCGTGTTCACCCAAATCGTCGTCGATAAAGTCATCGTCGAAAATGACACCGGCCTGCTGAAGATAATTCTGCTCGGGATGCTCGCGGCGCTCGTTTTTGTCCAGCTTGCCACGCTTGCGCAGGAATACTTGCTCGCATTCGCCGCCGTCCGTCTGGACACGGCAGTTCTCGATTTCTTAAGCCGAAGACTCTTGTCCCTACCGATGAGTTATTTCACAAATCGTCGAACGGGAGACATTCAGCGCCGGCTCGAAGGTGCGCGGCAAGTTCGGCAATTGGCCGTGCAACAGGGGGTGGGCGCCTTGCTCGCAGTCGTTTTTCTTCTGGGTGCACTCGGTTTAATGGCGATGTATAGCCCACTGCTGACCATCGCGTTTCTGGCAACCACTCCACTGTACGTGGGGCTAATGATTCTTTCGGTAAAGGTGTTGCGTCCGCTTTATCACGGAGTCGAAGAAAGCCAGGGCAAATACAGTTCGCATCAAATCGATGCGATTAAAGGGATTGAGGCTGTAAAAGCGGCAGCCGCCGAGAGCTCATTTCGTGACGCTATGCTCAACGAATTTCTTTCGGTCTCGCAAAAACTTTTCAAGACGACGTTCATCGTAATGTCGTGGGACAGCGTCCTGCAAACCATTGGTCTGCTGTCCACTGCGATTTTCCTGTGGGTCGGTGCCATGCAAGTTATTCACGGGAACTTGAGTGTCGGAGGTTTTGTTGCGTTTAGCTCACTCACTGCAATGGCATATGCGGGGATTTTGCGAGCGCTCGGAGTTTGGGACAACGTGCAGCTTGCTTCCGTCCTGTTGAATCGTCTGAATGATATTTTCGAACAGGAGCCGGAACAAGGTCATGATCGCTCTCGCCTCGTGCCCGTACGCAGCCTCGAAGGACGCATCGAGTTGCGCGCAGTCAGTTTCAAGTATGGCGGACCGGAATCACCCGACATCATAAAGGATATCACGCTGAATCTTTTACCCGGACGCACGGTGGCGTTCGTTGGCCGCAGCGGAAGCGGCAAGACAACACTCATCAAATTGATTGCAGGACTCCTCGAGCCCACGGAAGGAGCGATCTTTTTTGATAGTGTCGATTTAAAGACTCTGAATTATCGCGACGTGCGACGGCACATCGGAACCGTTCTTCAGGAAAATCACATGTTCAACGATACGATCGCGCGGAATATTTCTTTTGGCGATCCTGAACCAGACGTCGATCGCGTCCTTGCCGCTGCCCAAGCTGCCGCGGCCCACGAGTTCATCATGCGCTTGCCGCTCGGTTACGAGACAAAGATTGGAGAATCAGGTCTTTCCCTGTCCGGCGGTCAGAAGCAACGCATCGCCATCGCGCGAGCGATCTACAACAATCCGCCGGTGTTGATTTTTGACGAGGCAACGAGTGCGCTGGATACAGAATCCGAACGCGCAATCCAGGACAACCTGGGCCGATTACTCGCCGGGCGCACCACAATTGTGATTGCACATCGTTTGAGCACCATTCGAGAAGCGCATTCTATCGTAGTGCTCGAAAAAGGCAGTATTGCCGAGATTGGCGCCCATGATGAGTTAATGGCGCAGCGTGGCTTGTATTACTACCTTTCCAGCCAGCAACTTGGGATCTAGGAAAGATTTCGATGAGCGCGCAATTAACTCAACGCGACTCGCTCGAGGCCGAATCCGAGCTGCCACCCCAGGAGCCGCCTCCCTGGGTCATTCGCTGGACAGCCTGGCTGTTAATCGCGGCGTTTCTCTTTGCCTTACTGATCGCTGTCGTAATGCGATTGCCGGAAACGGTTGATTGTCGCTTCGTGCTAATACCCGCAACGGGGGCTGATCCGATTCAGGCTCCGCGGCAAGCGATAATTAGCCGGGTAGTGGCCGAGGAAGGACAAACTGTAAAAGCCGGCGACGACTTGTTTGTTCTACGCTCTGATGAGATCGGCGGTTGGGATACACTGTTTCACACTCTCAACGAAGACTTACGGTCAAAGCAGGAAAGTCTCAATCGAAACGAGAGCGCTTACGCTGCACAACTTGGAATCAAAAGCGCAGAGATCGAGCAGGCCAAAAGCGAGATAAAGTTTCGCGAAAACCACGCATCGACCAGCCGCGAGTTAGTTACACGAATGGAGAAACTAGCCAAACAGGGCGGTGAGTCGGAGATCGACCTTATAAAATTGAAGCTGGATCTGGCCGGGTCAGAGAAAGATTTGAGTGTGGCGCAAAGGACCTTGCAGCAGGTCACCCTTGATCGCGGCCGAATGGAAACGGAGCACGCTCGCCAGCGAGGTGAGGAACAGGCTGAAATTGAAAAGTTAAAGATGCGGATCGAACCTTTGAAAAAAGACCTGGAAAATGCTCACCAGAATCTGTTGACGGTTCGCAGTCCCTATGAAGGCGTAGTCATTTCCGTGGACCAGCGAAGCGTCGGGAGCTTTGTTCAACAGGGACAAGTGCTCTGCCAGCTCGCGCCGAAGGGTTCAAAGCCACGCGCTCGCATGACAGTAAATGAAACTGGCCTCCCGAAGCTTGCTGTGGCTCAACGCGTCCGGTACTTTTTCGAAGCCTTTCCTTACCAACGTTACGGCACTGTCGCTGGAAAGGTTGACTGGATCAGTCCATCAGCTATCACCACCACTGAAGGCTCCCGCTTCATAGCCATGGGATCACTCGATCGTTATGAAATGTCTTCACGAGTAGGGCAGCCTTTGCCTCTGCGCGTTGGAATGAGAGGCGACGCGCATGTGATTGTGGGCGGCCGGACGCTGATTGAGTATGCATTCGAGCCGATCCGGCAATTAAGTGAGAGCATGAAGCAATAACCGCTGATGCAGGCACGGCCATCCAAGTTAAGGCTTGAAAACCTAACTACCAGCAACGACGCCATGGCGCGTTGCCTCCAGTTGGCTGCCCTGGCTGCGAGGTCTGAGGTGCCAGTTGTGCTGCTGGGTGAGACTGGCACGGGCAAGACTTTGCTTGCCCAGGCCATCCATAATTCGTCAGCACGAGCAAATCGCCCGTTCATCGCATTTAATGCCTCGGCAATTAGCGATACGTTGCTCGAGAGTCAGTTATTTGGTCACGAACGCGGAGCTTTTACCGGCGCTCAACAAACCGTTAAAGGGAAATTCGAACTCGCCAATGAAGGCACGCTTTTTCTAGATGAAATCTCGGAAATGAGTCCCCTCGCACAGGTAAAAATCCTGCGCGTTCTGGAATACGGCGAGTTTGAGCGCCTCGGCTCTGAACGAATGCTCACTTCCAATGCGCGAATCATCTGCGCGTCCAACTGTTCGTTGCGAGAACGGGTGCGGCTGGGAAAACTTCGAGAAGACCTCTATCAGCGACTCAACGGCCTTACCCTGCTTATTCCTCCGCTTCGAGAACGTTTGGAGGAATTGCCGGCACTGATTGCTGCGGAATTGCAAGCTGCGGGGGCGAAAGAAGGCAAAAACATTACGGCCATGCATCCTGAAGCGATGGAGAAGCTGCTTCGACACGAATGGCCCGGTAATCTGCGCGAACTGAGTCACACGGTCCGCACCATGACTCTTTTTTGCAACAGTTCCGTGATTCTACCCGAGCATGTCATTTTCCCTTCCGATCTGAGGCCCGATCGCGTGCCCACCGGAACTGACAAACCGGCACCTCTGGTTGCGGGCAATCACCAGGACGCTGACCCAGGTACTAACCTGTCACTCGAACGCGCGATGCAACGCCATGTTCGATTCGTGTATGATCAAGCAAATCAGAACCAACGGCGCGCGGCACGATTACTCGGTATTTCTCGCTCCACTCTTTCCCGCTACCTGCGAGATATGGTCAAAAATAAGGCACCATTGGTCTAAATCTGATGCGAGGCGGCGTAATAATGAAGTTGGAATTTCGTCTAATAGAAAGTAGTTGTTTTGGTAATCGGAGAAATAATTCGCTGCATAAGTGCCTCTGGTCTAACAATAAACGTAGCAAGCATCTCTGCCTTTATCCCGGCCGGAAGCGACTTGGCACGGATGCTGATATCAGGAGAGAAACAAGGTGAATACACCGAAGAACAAAAAGGACGCGCCCGCCGCGGAATCAGAAATTACAAGGCGTAAGCGCACGAAAGATAAATTGATTCGCCTCGACGATCTGATTCCAGAAAAGGACGTCAAGGGCGGGCGTCAATTACCTTTCGGTGTCACTGACACAACACAACGACCAAACAACCCAGATAAATAACTAGGAAAAATAAAATGGCACAGAGAAAAGAAACCAAGAAGACGATCAAAGTTCGTGACCTAAAACCGAAAAAAGACGCCAAGGGCGGGGTCAATCTCAACACGGTGGGAAGAAATACGGTGGGAAGAAACACGAGCGGCGGCCGTAACGTCAACATCCACATCTAAGGAAAGCCGCCGCACACCACGGTTCGATCCCGCGTGCGGCTTTAGTTCATCATCCAACTTTTTGATGAAAAAATGACCGCCCCCCACACCCGATGGGCGTAAGGGGCGGCTGTTCCCCCCAGAACAATCGCTCAAAACTTCGAAGCTACTAAACGAGCTTCGGGCGAATGGCAACAAATTTCACTCGGCTTGATCTGGTCAGTCGCCGGGGAATGGTTGATTGAGGTCCGACCCGTCGTCAGCCGCTCCAACGATCCCGCTTTTCAGCGGGAATTGCCGGCAGTTTGCGGCCGACTTTGCAACCGCCGTTCTGTCAATCCGCATTAACCCTATCGTCGTTTGAGTTGCCAGACGTAGTCGCTGCTTTACAAAATGACAGCGATGTCGGGTTACCAATCTTCTACACGTCGGCCAATCGCGGCAGTGTTCCGGCGAACTGGAGACGGTGCTACGCGGTTCTGTGTGCGTTATGGAATTCATCCCGATGCGATTTCGTATCTGTCGATCGTCGCTGCGCTGATCGCTGCAATCTGTTTTTGGAGATCGGGCGCGAGACGTTGGCTACTCATCATCGCGCCGCTTTTTTGTTATTTGCGGTTGTGGTTCAACATGCTCGATGGTCTGGTCGCATTCGCGGCAGGCAAGGCGACGCGCCGCGGTGAAATCCTGAACGATCTGCCCGATCGGATTTCCGACATCGTGATTTTCGTCGGGGTTGCGCACAGCGGCCTGGCGAATCCTTTCATCGGATATTGGGCAGCGATTTTCGCGGTGCTCACCTCGTACGTTGGTTTGTTCGGACAAGCGCTCGGTGTTCAACGCCAATTTGGCGGCTTTATGTCGAAACCTTGGCGCATGGTCGCGTTGAGTGTCGGCGCATGGCTCACATTTTTTCTCGTCCCACAATCGTCGGCGGCTTTCACCGTTCTGAATTGGACCTGTCTTGTCATCATCGCCGGTTGTGTTGAAACAATTGTTGTTCGCTTGAAACGCATCACTGCCGCACTGCAAGATAAGCGGTGATGTCCCCGCAGATTGCGCTGCACGACCCTGTTTTCCGCGCTTACTTCTATATCGTTCTGTTTTCGCTCGCGATCGCCGCCGCGGTGCTCGGCTTTCTGCGATTCGTTTTGAAAAGGGAAACTGGGTCGATGTTCAAGACGTATTGGTCGTGGATTATGATCGCCGGAATCGGTTTCATCGTCGTATTTTTAGGACGCGTTCCAACGATCGTCGGCGCCACGTTGCTCGCGGTCTACGCTTTCAAGGAATTCGCGAACGCATCGGAATTGTATCGTGACGCGTGGATGACCGGCGCGGTTTATGCCGGAATCCTTACTGTCGGAATTGCCTCGTTAATTTCGGATCCACGTGACGAAGAACAGGGTATGGGCTGGTACGGATTCTTTGTCGCCGTGCCGGCGTTCGCGATCGCGTTGATCCTGCTCATTCCGATTTTGCGCAATCGCGCTCGCGGCGAACTGCGACGCATATCGCTCGCCATTATTGGTTTTGTTTACATCGGCTGGATGTTCGGTCACCTGGGCTTTATGGCGAACGCTCGCAACGCCTATGGCTTTATTTGCTACATTGTTTTCGCCACGGGACTGACTGACGTTGCGGCGTTTATTTTTGGAAGAATTTTCGGCCGCCATCCGTTGCGCAGCGAAATCAGTCCGAATAAGACCTGGGAAGGCGCGCTTGGCGCGCTAGGTGTCGCTATGATTCTGCCCTGGCTTCTCCGCTTCTCCTTTCCATTCTTTGGAACGTGGCAACTTATTCTGACCGGCTTGATCGTTGGAATTGGCGGCCAACTCGGCGATCTTTCGATTAGCGTGGTTAAGCGCGACATCGGAACCAAAGACATGGCTGGAACTATTCCCGGTCACGGCGGAATTCTGGATCGGATCGACAGTTTGGTTTATACGGCGCCATTGTTCATGCATATGGCCGCGTACTATTATCCGCTCCGATGAAAAAATGGTTTCACGACTCTGTCCGCGATGTCGATCAAGCGCCCGTTAGTCGTCTGTGTCGATTTCCGCGCGAGCCCGATACGCTAGTTTACGGATTGCGATCCCTCGGGGCATTTATGATTCGCGGCCTGCTGCACATCTACAATCATTTTGAAATTGTCGGGCAGCAAAATCTGCGGACTAACCGTTCGCTTGTCATTGTTGCAAATCATTGCAGTCATATCGACACACTTTGTCTGCTCGCGGCGTTGCCGCTGCGCAAGCTACATCAGGCGTTTCCAGCGGCCGCGTCTGACTATTTTTTCCAGAGCGTCCCGCGACTTTGGGCCGCCGCGATACTCGTGAACGCGCTACCGTTTGCGAGACAAGCGCGCGTGCGAAAAAGCCTGTCGCTTTGCCGCGAATTGCTAGCCAATCCCGGAACCATCCTGATTATTTTTCCCGAAGGCACAAGATCGACAACCGGCAAAGTTGGCGAATTCAAATCGGGAATCGGTGCTCTTGTTGCAGGCCGTGACGTAGCGGTTGCGCCATGTTTCATTGATGGATCTTTTCAGGCATGGCCTAAAGGCAAACGATTTCCGCGGCCTCGAAAAGTTCGATTGGTTGTTGGAAGGGCTCGCAATTATCGTGATCGCGGCACAGACAAGATCGACATTTGCCAGATTGCCGCCGAACTGCGCGATGCGGTGAACGAATTGCGTCCAGCAAATGGAAGCCACTGAAAGAACTTTCATCAGTTGGGACGGCGCCGAGCTGTTTTATCGCTCGTGGATCCCAAATAAGCTGACGCACAAAGCGCTGCTGCTGTTTCATCGGGGCCACGAACACTCTGGTCGCTGGCAAGAAACAATCGATTCGTTAGGCCTCGACGATATCGCAATCTTCTCGTGGGATGCGCGGGGTCATGGACGTTCGTCAGGAGATCGCGGCGCGGCAAAAAGCCTTCACGACGTGATCAAAGATGTGGACGTCTTTGCGCGTCATGTTTCGGAAGAGTTCGGCATTCCGATCGAAAACATGATCGTGCTCGCGCACAGTCTCGCTGCCGTCACCGTGGCAGCTTGGGTCCACGATTACGCGCCACCGATCCGCGCCATGATTTTGGCGACGGCGGCATTTCACGTGAAGCTCTACATTCCATTCGCAATTCCGGCGCTCCGAATCGTTCGACCGCGATTCGTAAGGAGCTATGTGAAATCGAAAATGCTCACGCACGATCGTGAACAAGCAACTCGCTACGATTCCGATCCGCTGATCTTCCGGCAAATCGCGGTTAACGTGCTTCTCGACCTTCATGACACCTCGAAACGGTTGCTTGCCGATGCTGGTGCTATTCAAACGCCGACGCTGATGATCGGCGCGGGAAAGGATTGGGTTGTCAGTCTCAAAGCGCAGCAAAAGTTTTTTGATCGCCTTTCTTCAACTCACAAGCGCTTCGAGATTTTCCCGGACGCTTATCACGCGATCTTTCATGAAACGAATCGTCACCAAGTTTTCGGACTTGTCCGCGAGTTCGTTCGAGATCGCTTCATGCAAACGGCTATCGCGCCTTCATTAGTAAACGCCGACAAGAGCGGCTACACGGCGCACGAACATGAGTGCTTAAAGAACAATGGCAACGCAAGCTTCGCAGTCGCTCGTGCTGGACTGAAATTTGCGGGTCGATTAAGTCGCGGCATCGAGATCGGTTGGCGTTGTGGGTTCGATTCCGGTCTTTCGCTTGATTACGTCTACAAGAATCAACCGCACGGCTGGAACGCGCTTGGTCGCTTTATCGATGAATCGTACCTGAATAGCATCGGCTGGCGTGGCATTCGGCAACGCAAAGCGAATCTCAATAAGACTCTGCGCGATTTGGTTCTGAAAGTCCGTCGCGAGAATCGCCCGGTGAGAATTCTCGATATCGCTGCAGGTGCGGGCCGTTACGTGATCGAGACGATCTGCGATACGCCAGAGATTCCGATCAGCGCAACGCTTTGCGATTATAAGCAGGAAAATGTCGATGCCGCGCGCGCTCTGGCTGACGAGTCAAATGTTAACGGCGCTGTCGTCGCGCGCCGAGGTGACGCATTCAATCGCGAATTTCTCGCCGGAATTCAACCGCGCGCGACGATCGGCATCGTTTCAGGCCTTTATGAGTTGTTTCCGTCGAACGAGCCGGTTTTGAACTCGTTGCGCGGATTAGCAGGCGCGATCGAGCCTGGCGCTTATCTCATTTACACGAATCAGCCGTGGCATCCGCAGCTCGAATTCATTGCACATGTCCTCGTTAATCGGGAAGGGGAACGCTGGATCATGCGCCGTCGCACGACGGCCGAAATGGATGAGCTCGTTCGAATCGCCGGCTTTGAAAAGATCGATATGGAAATCGATCAGTGGGGAATGTTCTCAGTTTCGGTCGCACGCCGTGGGTGTTAAACGTAGCAAGGCGCTCGTCGTCTCGGCGGGATTGTCCGGCCTGTTCCTGATCGTTTATGGCGGTTGCAATTGGATCACAGCGCGTCGCGCGAATGTCGGCACGTTTTATTTTGAATGGGAACACAAGATCCCTTTCCTGCCGTTGTTCATTTTGCCCTACATGTCGATCGATCTTTTCTTTGTTGCCGCGCCGTTTCTTTCCCGGACCGATCGCGAATTGTCCATCTTCGCGAAACGAATTGCGGCAGCGATTAGCGTTGCTGGAATTTGTTTTCTGCTTTTTCCGCTGCGGTTTGCGTTTCCGCGACCGCACGGTGATGGCTGGCCCGGTGCGCTCTTCGATTGGTTTCGCGGCATGGATGCGCCGTACAATCTCCTCCCATCGCTTCATGCAGCATTCACACTGGTTCTGATAGATATTTATTTTCGTCACACGCGCGGTGTTATTCGCTTGGCGACGATGACCTGGTTCGTTCTCATTGCGTTATCGCCAGTCCTCACATATCAGCATCACTTGATCGATATCGTCGGTGGTTTTGTCCTGGCGGGATATTGCTTCTACGTTTTTCGCGAGGGTTCGTATGCGGCGCCAGGTGTCACGAATAACCGGGTCGGTTGGTATTACGCAGCAGCAGCGGCGGTTGTCTTGATTATGGGCGCGATCTTTTGGCCTTGGGGAGTGTTACTTCTTTGGCCAGCGATCGCTCTCGGCATCGTGGCGACTGCATACTTCAAAGCGGGTCCGATCGTTTTTCACAAGGGTGAAGGAAAGTTGCCATGGAGCACGCGATTTGTGTTGGCGCCTTGTTTACTCGGTCAATATCTCTCGTTGCTGTATTACCGGAGCCGATGCCGATCGTGGGACAAGGTCACACCGCAAATCTGGATTGGTGGCAAGCTGGGGTGCCGTTCTGCGAACAAAGCTTTGTGTTCCGGGGTCGTCTCGGTGCTTGATTTGACCGCTGAATTTTCCGAGGCGAAGCCGTTCCGTAAAATCAATTACCGAAATATTCCCGTCATGGATCTGACCGCTCCCACCCAGGAGCAACTTGTGGAAATGAGTAAATTCATCGGGAATCACTCCGGAAACGGTGCGGTCTACGTTCACTGTAAGATCGGTTACTCACGAAGCGCAGCGGCGGTAGCCGCCTACTTAATAATGGGTGGGAAGGTGAAGACCGCAGAAGAGGCATTCGCGATAATTCGCCGGGTTCGACCGTCAGTTGTTATTCGACCCGAGGTGCGCTCCGCCTTATCCGAATTCCAACAGCGAGTCCGTTCTTCGCCCAGTGGCACCGACTCTTTTTTTCTGGCCTTGGATCACGGCGCGCTTTCATAATCGCGAGAATTTATGAATTATAACGAACTGATTCAGCTCTACTTCGAGCGCTCCAACGCGATGCAGCAGTATTGGAATCTCTACGTCGTTATCGTTGGCGGTGTCCTGGCGTTTTCCTCACTGCGCAAACAGCCAGCTGCGATTACTACAGCATTGGTCTGCATCTTATTCGCGCTGTTCGCCTATGAAAATCTCGATGCGATGAAAGATACTACCGCGCAACGTTTCGCCACGCTTGAAGCGATCAAACAATTTGATTCTGGCGCCCCGGCCGATATTCCCTCCAGGCAAGTGCGTATTCTGCTCGAGCCGACTCTTACACCGGCCACTTTTGGAAGTGTGAAAACAACTCACATCATCAGCGACTTGCTTACCATTGCCGCGCTTTGGGCGATGGAGCTTCGAAGAAGAAGGCTCAAAGCGCTTCCGAGCACGCGGTGAGGGCTTGATCCCGACATAGCACGCAAATTCAACGAATAAATTTGCACCGACGTCTACTTGAGGAGTAGACGTCGACCGCCGCACGCGTCGCAAGGTCGATGTTAATTAATGTCGTTTTTTTCGACTGCCTCCGCGATTTCGAGGAGTGCGCGACGACGAGGCTGCTCCCCGACTTTGCGATTTGTTGCGTGATTTTGCCGTCGTGAATCGGTTCGAAGATCCTCGTTTTGCTGAGCTGCGAGAACGGCTGTTATTTTTCCGTGACCGGTTGTCTGATCCTTTGGTCAATTGGCGCTTCGCCGTTGTCTTCGCGCTTTTCGCCTTGCTAGCGACTTTCCGGAGAGTTCTCGCACCCGCCTGTCTTACGCGTCGATTTTTGGCAGCTTTTCCGGCAAGAGCACCCGCCACTCCACCTACAATCGCGCCGATTGGTCCGGCGATACTGCCCACCGCCGCTCCCGCGATGGCACCGGCGGTTTGTTTGGGAATCGGTGGAATGTCGATGTTTTCGGAAGACTGAGAAGTTTCTTCGTTTTGCTGATCTGAATTGCGGGTACTCATAGAGGTTCCTAATGTTTTGATTGCACTACAGATATAATCGCTTGGGAGGCAGCAAATAGTTTTAAGACGCGAAAACCTTCCGCATTAACGGCTCACGCCAGATCAAGCGATGCCTGAAAATTTTACTAATTGTGGCGGCGCATTACACTTCGTTATTGAGGACTCCCAATCTCAATAAGCTTTTCCAAAGGGAAAAACTACGGCGGGGGTAAGTTCACATTCCAAATGTCCGATCTGCTTCGCATTTGGATTCAATTTCAAATTCGTGTAGACGAAGCAACCATGTGACAAATCTATGGCAAAGAAGAAACCTCAGCTAAAACGGCGGAGCGCAAAATCAACCGGTTCCAAAAAAGGAAAACGAAAGAAATCAGCGAAGCCGAAACTGACTTTGAAGCAACGCATTGCGCGTGCAAAGAAACTGGAGGCATTAGATGCAGGGAAACCTGTTTTTAAGGTCACGCGAGAAAGAGCGCTGAAATCCCAGTCAGCGACTCGGGACACTCCCTCGGCGGTAATTAGTGACTCTGTTGGCCGGTGGGAAGAAAATGCGCGCAATCTCCCGGCGGATGTAGAAACAGTGCAACGTCTTTTACAAACGGCGGCGCAAAAACTACAAGCTCCCCAGCTGGATCCGAAAGGCGTGGACGGAAAAATTGCGCAACCGCCCAGCAAATCGAACACGGTTGCTGCCATCGAAGCTTTTCAGAGCCGTTCCAATATTTCGGTTGATGGGGTAATTCAGCCCGACGATCAGACATGGCAGGCACTTGTGCAGGCTGGCAGTGGAGCAGTGGACCCGTCCCATCCATTCCGGAATGATGATTTTCCGCAGACATACATCCAGCAAATTTCGGTGAGACTGGAAGATCCTGATCATTCGCTGACTCTTACCTGGACGGGACCGAAGGCTGATAGTCAGGAGACGGGGCCGTTCAGGACGTCACCGGGTGCAGGATTAAAAGGTCTCAATTGCAATGATGATGCCACCAGCCGCCGGTCGGGGTCCAAATGCACTCCGAAAGGAACGCGTGCAGTGGAAGGCTTCCAACGAAGGCTTAACAGCGATTCTAGTGCTACGTACGTTACCTGGTTTATGCAAAGCCGAGGCATTGCGCTTCATTATTTCCCGAGTGTGCCCGATTACGCAGCTTCGCATGGGTGTGTACGCCTTGAGTTGGAAGATGTGGCTCGACTTATTCAGGACAACTCACTTGTGGATGACACACAAGTTGTAGTAAGCGGAACCTGGACGAAACCGCCGAAGCAATGGGACTAAACGCCTGGCTACTAAGCTTTCGGCAAGCGGACCTGCCACTGATTCAATTGGGAAGTAGGATCGACCAGATCCATCCTGCGCATAAACGGAACGCCATCCGATCTTTTCTTTGACCTGTTTGCATCGGTAATTGTTAGCGGTCCCGATGCAGTCTTGTCGTACAACTCCAGGTGCAACATATCGCTCGGAACTTGAATCCCGATCAAGTGTCCCACTTTTGCGATCTGGTCGCCTGCGTGGATCCTGTCGCCTTCCTTCACAGTCGTTGCTTTCTGGATCTCTCCATAACGCGCGAGGAACTCACCATGATCGACCTCCAAAGCAAAGGTTTCGCAATAAAACGGGTACGGCCCGCGTGTGACAGTGCCGTCGCCGATCGCGTGAATCCAGGTGCCTTTCTCAAAATACAAGTCGCAGCCAGCATGGGCGCGTCGGCCATTGTTTCGGTTAGAACCAAAGGCACGCGGCGAATGAGTCCAGTCTGACACCGGCAATGAAGGAAAAGGAAACAAGAATTCTCCCGCATTGCCAGAAACGTCTGGCTGGCCCGGTAATTGGTGGACTTCCGCTGTCTGACCTATGGCATCCAAAAGTGCATGCCAGGTCTGGCTGTCCGGCTCGATCAGGCCATCCACCGAGGTGGTATAACGGCATTGGAACGCTTCGATTGCCGCGACTGTGTTCGAAGCTGCAGGAGGATGTGCGATTTTTCCATCAACTCCCTTCGGATCAAGTTGCGGAGCTTGTAAAGCATGCGCAGCCGTTTCCAAAAGACGCTGCACTACTTCTACATCGGGTAGGCAGTTTCGCGCTTGACGTTCCCAACGGCCGACTGATGCCGAAAGGTTTAAGGTCATATTAACAAAAGCAGTAACACTCTCGTCAACTACCGCCGGCAGCTAGCAGGAGTGCCTGCCACATCTGACTCTCGGGCTGAATTACCCCATCAACCGAAATATTGGAACGGCTCTGAAAAGCTTCGATGGCATTCACGGTGTTCGAAGTCCGAGGTGGCTGCGCAATTTTTCCATCGACGCCCTTTGGGTCCAGCTGAGGAGCTTGTAATTTTTGTGCTGCTGTTTGCAAGAGGCGTTGAACTGTCTCTACGTCCGCTGGAAGATTGCTTGCTCCTTTCTCCCAGCGACCGACCGAACCGGTAATTACTGCCGGCGAAGGACTGCCGGCATTGCCAGAGCCTGGCGGGACTCCGGGGCCTTGGGCCTGACTGTCTGCCCCGCCGATAGCGGCGCTCACATTGGCATCCAGAAAAAGCCCGTTGCCTTTACGGCCATTTAGAATGGCTACGGCCTGGTCCACGTTATTCTTAATGGTGTTAAAGTCAGCGGACGTAAAGAGAAGCTCAGTCTGATACCACTGAGCGACTTCAGGTTTTTGCAGCCCTTTCTGCAGATCGAGAAGCCGGTCATAAGTCTTGGAATCCATGTGACTGATTTTTTCGAGCAAATGGTAAGTCTTGGCTGAATTGCCGCTGATCAGTCCGGCATCGTTATCTTTCATGATCATCCGATTGACCAGAACTGCGTCGGCAGGCATCTGTTTCAACTGTTCGGCAGCTTTTGCGGGGTCGCTTTTTTTGCTGTCGCTTTTCACAACGCCGTTATCGATCCACAGGTAGACCTTTTCCGAATGCATGTTGCCACTGAACCGGTCAGCCTGGCTCATGATGTAGTCCATCAATACCATATCAGAGAGATCCCTTATCTGTACGATTTGCTGAACAACGGCCTGATCGAGCTTACCAGCGGCGTCCTTGTAGTTTAGATGAAGCGGGCTTGAGCTTGTTACTTTTGCAAACTCGGATGAAGCTGCAAAAGCAGCGGCACCCGCGAGATCGCTCAAATGAGGATAACTTTCTTCTCCTGTAGGGTTCGCTTGTAACACGCCGTAAAGCTGCTTCCCATCCTTCGTGTAGAGTGAGGGATTACTGTGAGCGTCGTCCAAGGCTCTCAGTTGCGTCCACTGTTCTCGGTTGTTCGATCCCGTTGCCTTTGCCTTGCCCAAATCAGCCAGAGGCTTATGCGACTCCACATCCATCGTTCGGACGATGGCAGGCTCGACATGGCCAGCATCAAGGAACCGCGACAAATGGTAATAACCCAGAATCGAGGGGCTATAGGTGAAATGGGTCGGAATCGATTGTTTGTATTTCGCTATCAACTTTCCCTGGCCTGAATCGCTTTTTCCTGTATGCGCCGAGGCATAACTGAGACGGTTTACCCCGGCAGGTAACTTGAGTGCATGAACATTTAGCCCGGGTGAAGTGCTGTAGGTCTTGGGAATTAAAACAATGTCAAGGTCGTCCTTCGTTTTACCGTTATAAAAATCTATCGCAGCAAGTTCCTTTTCCGTTTCGATATCCTTTTGACTGTAGATTTCCGGGTGTCCCGGAAATGTCGATGGCCGAGTGGCGAGCTCGACGGTTCCGTTCGGAGCAGTGTGCTGGGTGATTTCTTGCGCACGAGGTGTGTTGGCATCGGACTCTTGTGGTGACGGAGGAACCGCGGGACCTGGTGCCGGTGCAGGAGTCGGCGGGACATTGTCTGAAGGTGGTGGCGGGACATTGTCTGAAGGTGGTGGGACGTTGTCTGAAGGTGGCGACGTTGCACCGGATTGTGTGCCGGTCGACGCCGAGGCCTGAGCAGCTTCTACCTCCTTCGCGTAGAGCTTCTTCATCGTTCCCTCAAAATCCAAGTCGACCAGAATATCCTTGGCGTCGACTCGACTCTTCAGTGAGGAGGCCTGCTTAAGGAGGCTCGCTTTTAACTTGTCGTAGTTGTCGCCAGAAACATGAACAGCGTTAACAAAGTAATCCTTTATCTTCGCGTCCGATCCCGGTTCGCTGTCCTGCATTAGACCTGCCAGCCATTGCAACCGGTTGTAGATCGTTTTATCGACGTGGTGGGCTTCGTTGAGAATCGGAGTAACAGAGATGGAATTCATTCCCCACATCATTCCATCATCGTTATCCTTGTACATGATTCGCTTTAACGCGAAAATGGGGCTGACAGCGTCGGCTTTGTCCTTATCACTTAGTTTATCGTCCCATTTTACATTACCTTCGCGGTCCACATAATGCTGCAACTGATCGACGCTGATGTTGCCAAGGCGATCGACCTGCCGAAAAATTGAATCGAGGATCACTCCTCGGACCGTATCTTGCGCGAGCGCCAGATCTTGAAGGCACTTCGGATCGTTTAAGTTTAAAATGTTTGCTACTGGCGCGCTTGAAGAGAGGACCTTGTAAAAGCTGTGCCCTCTGATTGCACTAACCGTCCAGTAGTCTTCGGGGCTGCTGTCTTCTCCTCGGGGATTCTGCGCCAGCGATCCATAGAGCGTTTTTCCATCAGGCAAAATCAGTTTTGAGCTGCCTGACTTTGCCATGCTTCGCAGTTCGGCCCAGGCCTCCGTGCAACTCGAATTGCCGGTCGTTCCGGCTTGATCTCCGACCTTTTGGAATTCCTGAAGATCCATAGTCCGATACGTTGCAGGCGGGACCTCAACCAGGTGACCGAGAAGACGAGACATGTGAAAACAGGCGAGCCCGGACTGAGCCATGGTACCCGCCTTGAACTTCGCAATTTTTTCGCCCGACCTCTTGTTGCTGTACTTTTTCGTAATGCCGGAGCGATACGGGCCTTCCGTTTTTTCGAATGTCTCTTTAGTCAGCGTGGGAGGAAGCTGATAGATTTCGATCCCGGCTGAAGTGTTATGAAGTTTTGGAACAACGCCCACGCTTTCGGGGCCACTGGAGGCGTAAAAGTCGAGATTGCCAAGCTCGTCAATCTTATTCTTATCATGCTTCGTGAACCAGTCGTTCGAGCTTGAGAGAGGCTCCTTTTCTTTCAGCTTCACATCGGGAGGAGTGAACGGAAAAGCGAGAAGTCGCTGAGCAACTTCCGTTGCGCCTGTCGGTGTCGAGTGTTCGAACACCGGTGGATTTCCCAAGGGAAGCGACTCGTCTGCTCCATTCATGTTTCAACCCTCAATCTGCCAGATCAGAAGATTGTCTTACAAAAATGTATGGACGACCAGTCAAAATATTAAGATTTGAGAGCAGGCCCGCGTGACGGCAGATTCCGGCCGACAGATTAGAGGTTATGCCCAAGGAATGGTACGTCAGCTTTCACGGCGGCGAAGAGGAAAGCGCCTTAAACAATATTCACGTTTTTTCGATTGACGGGAATAGATTACGAAAGGCTCTAAATAAGAAGAGTCTTCCTGCGGGCATCAAACTGCGTGAGCTTCGTGGATTCGTATTTGGCCCGGATCAGAATCTGTATGTCGTCAATGCGTATTTCGAATACAGCCAAATCCTAAAGTTCAACGGCACGCTCAATCAGAATGGACAACACGACTTTTGCGAAGTGTTTGTGAAGCGGCACGTCGAAAATCCCGGCATCGATCATCCGTTTAATTTGGCATTCGATTCTGAGGGCGACCTCTACGTTTCGAGTCAAAACACGAATCTCATCGCGAGATATCACGGTCCCGGGAGCAAAGAAGGTAAACCAGGAACGCCGATGCCTCTTCCTGAGAGCCTGCATCTGGAAAAAGCGCATTTTCCGCCAGGAACTTTCGTTCCATCGGCGAAGCTTGCATCGAACGGTCTAATGGAAGTCAGAGCAGTGATTTTTGCGTCAAATAACGAGATGTTTGTCGCGGATCGCGCTGCCGATTGCGTACGAATCTACGAGGCTCGCACGGGTCGCTATTTGCGAAACCTTAGTCAACAAAGTGATCAGCTCGATAGGCCGATCCATCTGTTGCTCAGTCCGGACGGTCGTTATCTTCTCATTGGAAGCGGCGGAAAGGATTCGATTATGCGACATGATCTTCGACAGACCTCCACGAGCGTCTTTGTCGAGCCAAAGTCTGCCGGCCTTAATGGCCCGGCAGGAATGGCATTTGGCGACGACGGTTTCCTCTACGTTGCTAGTCGCAATTCAAAGCAAATTCTTCGTTACGGCGGAATCGACGGCCGACCACGCGGCAAGCCTTTCATCAACGACTTGGAGGATAATCCGGAGTTTTTGATGCTCGTAGCCCGCTGACCTCTTGTAGCAACAGTTGAATCACTGCCGGATCGTGCCGCTCCACGTTGACGGCGCCCTCGCAATTTGGCATTGAGAAATGGCATGAAGAACCATCTCACGACGGTATTGCTCGTTTCCTCACTTGTTTTAGCCAGTTGCGCGTCTGTAAACACGGCACATACCCCGCCCGATGGTAGCGCTGAGAAGAATGCCATCCTCCAGGCAGTTCAACACGCATTAGCTCGCCAAGGGCGAAAGAACCTGGTGCTAGTTGTTCCGTACCTGAAAGTCCATAACGGGTGGGCTTGGATACAAGTCAATCCTCAATCAGCAGACGGGCGGCAACACTACGAGTCGCAATCTGGACTTCTGCAACAAACGGCGAACAAATGGACGCTACTGGAGTGGATGCCCGCTGAGGAAGGAACCGATTACGCAAAGTATTTCGCAAAGCTGAAAGCCAAATATCCCTCAGCGTCGCCCGATATTTTTCCTCACTGATCGACTCTCGCTAATCTCCGTTTGCTCAGTGCGTCCGCGACTCCGTACATTCCTTTAACGGTAGCCGATTTGGCAGCAACATCGGAGCACTGGTAGACTTCAGGTGACTTGTCTTGTCTGCTATCAGATGAGTCATACAATTCCTTTCGCGGCTCGCGCTTTCTGCTGACGGCGTTCTCAAAAAGAAGTTTTCGTTTCGCGCGCCCGTCAGTCAATTGACCAGGTTTTTACAACCCATCCCGCCTGCGCGTGTCTGAAAGCAATTTTTAAATCGATGTTTTCATATTCCCAAACCAGTTCATCCTCCGTCCGGTGTTGGAAATGGGATATGCTGCCAGACCCCTCCCGATGCTCGGCGTGGTCGCCAGATGGATTCCCCTCATCCGGGTTCCCCTCCGCCTTGCTTGGCATACCAAAAAGATTTACCACCTCACGCTGCGCCAGCCCTGGATACAGCTGCACGGATTTGCGGCGCGCTTCCCTGTGGTTTGCGCATCCGAATGCCACGACCGCAATCATCAACAAGATAGTTCGTTTCATAAATCGATTCGGCATGGGCTCTAGCTTGCACGCCGTCCTTCAGTTTTTCCGTATTCGTAGCCGCGCCCGTAAACACCGCTGCCGAACGCGATTGCCCAGAACAGCATCCAGCCGACACGGCCGCAGTACGCACAGACGAGTATGTTAAAGAACAGGAGGATTAGCAAAATCCGCGAGCCTACGAGTGTACGACCTGTCAGATCTTTCATTGTTGATATTAAGGTTGGCTGTGATTCACGAGTAACCAGATGACAAGCGCCGTCAGTGTACCCATCGCCAGCAGTAAGATCGCGCTAGCTTGGAGATTCGTTAGGTGCCAATCCCTACGCTTGGGTGACACCTCCAACGGATGATAGCTTATCTTAATAACGAAATACTCCGACTGATTTTTATGCAGTCGTGTCCAACTCATTATAATTGTTTCATTGGTCGTGTTGCGCTGTGGCCCCGGTCGGAACGATCATTGCAAGAGGCTGTAGTTTTCATAATGGTAAAAGGTGCGGGCGTCGTGGATCGACGTACGCTCGCCCGCTTGGCGCCGAAAGGAACGTGTAACACCGTACACGACTTACCGTCAGACTCTCACGACTTATCAGATTCAGGTTTTGGCCTTGTATATATGTAAACTGGAAGAGTGCTCTGTGGCATAGTCCCTTGGGGAGAACAGCCGCTTGGTCTTTCGTGACTTCTGGTCATTGAGAACTCATTTTGCCGCTCCGAGCGCGTTCGCCCTGCTCGTCAGAACGTCCGCATGTTCTCAAGTTGTTTCTGTGCCCCCTTCAGCCTGTGGCGCAATCCATTGATGTATTCATCGTCAGGCTCGTGCTGTTGTTGGTGCATTCGCAGCAACGCCCGCAAGACTTCGATGCGATGCCTTTTCTCTGTCACACGCTCAGCCTGTTCGAACTCGCGTACAGCAGGACGGTATTGGGCTGTTTTGATAGGTTTACAGGTTTTTATATTTGTGTGTGGTTAAATATAGTCCTGGGGGGTGGGGGAAAGTTGTTTGGCCTCGCGTGACTTCGCTTCGTTGGGAACTCATTTCCGGGCAGGTTTATTTAATGCGGCTAAGATACGCATATATCGCGTAGTTCAAGAACAAATTTGCGCCTACATTTTAGCGCAATAAGATTTATTGCTTTCAGCCTGCGTGATCGGCTATGAAGAACGAGGGGTAAAAATTGCGAATGACAAAATCCAAAAAGAACAAGAACAAAGCGAAGCTCAACCTGACGGTGCGTGATGAGCAACGGAACAAACTGGAAAAAATGGCCTCTTTAGAGAACCGTTCCGTCTCCAATCTTATCGAAGTTATGGCGGACGAACGCTGGAGGCGATTGGCCGAGCGGCAGGGCGTTGCTTACGCCAAAACCGTCGCGGAGGCGATGAAGCTTAAGCTCGACATGGACAATCCAGCAGACCGCGAAAAATTGCGCCGGGCAGTTCTCGATCTTGTCGCCGGCAGAAAAATGCCAAAATAAAGACGGTCAACAAGGCGATTCACCTACGCCTTGGCGCTGTCCTAACCGCCTGGCACTTGGGTCCGCTGCGTTGTTTGATGTTGAATTCCGTGGAGGTCGGTTTCTCTGTGGAAGTGATTCAAGGTCACTCGCGATGCATCGCGGGCGCTCCGCGGCCAACTCATAAAACGGACTAATGCTCGCTTAGTCCTCGGTGTTGGACTTATTTAATCGCTGAGTCCACGCTGGCACTCTGACCGACCGAATGCTTCGCGCCAGTAATCGGTCGCGGACGATTTGCCTCTCCTGCAGCTCACCGACGGAAACGTTTCAATACACCCGCTTTTTTAGGGCGAGCTTGTGCATATCTTCTCTTGGACACGCGGTGTCGGGCCATGGTGATGACGAGCTAGACTATTTATGAGCGGTTTTTTCGAAGAGTTGCAGCGGCGGAAGGTTTATCGCGTTGCGGCCGCTTATATTGTCGCTGCGGGATTTATCATCCAAATTGCTTCGGCGATTTTTCCCGCATGGGAGTTGCCAAACTGGACGTTGCGTCTTGTCATTGTGCTTTTGCTGGTCGGTTTTCCGGTCGCGCTCATCCTCGCCTGGGCTTACGACATGACACCGCAGGGAATTCAAGCGACTCCCAAAGTTCCCGGAGGGCATCGCCGCCGCAATGTTACTCTTCTCGTCGCAGCCGGTGCGATAATGTCTATCGGTGCCGGACTTTTACTCCTACCGCGTGCCTCGGCGCGCAAGATCGACAAATCGATCGCCGTGCTGCCGTTCCAGAATCTAAGCGCCGAAAAAGAAAACGCCTATTTCGCCGAAGGCATCCAGAACGAGATTCTGACAAAATTAGCGACGGTTCGGGATCTCAAGGTCATCTCGCGAACGTCGACGGCGAAGTATCAGAGCAAGCCGGGCAACTTAAAGACAGTTGCGCAAGAGCTCGGTGTTTCCACCATTCTCGAAGGGACGGTGCAGCGGGCTGGCGGCAAAGTTCGGGTGAACGTGCAATTGATCGATGCGCGCGCCGATGCGCATCTTTGGGCGAAAAGTTATGATCGCGATTTTAAGGATGTTTTATCAGTTGAGAGCGAGGTCGCAGCGCAAATCGCGGACGCCTTGAAAGCGAATCTTTCACCGAGCGAATCGCAAGTCATGGCCGCGGCGCGGACAGAGAATACGCAAGCTTATGATCTTTTTCTGCGCGGTCAGTATGAGTTTCACCAGGCAGAGAGCAGTCTAACCGCGGCCGGCTACGATCGTGCCGACGCGTTTTACCGGCAGGCGCTGGCACTCGACCCAAACTTTGCCGAAGCCGCCGCCGAGCTCGCACGCAATCGACTATCGCGGCACTGGTTCATCTCTCCTTTGGCGCCGGCGGAATTAGAGGAGGTAAAGTCGCTCGTTGACCGCGCTCTCGCGCTGGCTCCAAATTCTCCTGAAGCGCACTTTGCGCTGGGATTATTCTTTTACTGGGGTCATCGCCAGTACGAGAACGCGCTGGTGGAGTTCAATCGCACGTTGGAATTGCAACCTAACAATGCCGACGCGCGGGCTTTTTGCGCGTGGGTTTATCGCCGGCGCGGTGAATGGGAGCGCTCGCTGGCGGAGTCTCAACGAGCAGAGGAATTGGACCCGCGTGATGCCAGCATCCCGACCAATATCGGAGTGACCTGCTTTGCATTGCGTCTGTGGAAAGAGGCTGAGCGTGCCGAGTTGCGAGCTCTTGCGATCGATCCGCGCAACACGCAGGCAGCGATGTTTCTTGTCCTCCAACGTCTCATCATGACGGGCGATGTCACTTCGGCCCGACGAGTACTCGATGATTTTCCGGAGGTGATCAAAGGCGTCCCCGGCGGCGCCGGCGGCCCTCGGGGAGCTACCGGAGCCGGCGACGTTAGTGCAGTCATTGGCTGGCCGGTTTATCTCGACGTCACAGAAAGACGTTTTGACAATGCTATTCAAGCTGTCGAGAAAAGGGCGGTCAGCGATGATCGCGCGCATCTTCAACAGCTTGCCGGTCTTGTCGCAATTCGTCTGGTGGCGGGAGAACCTGAGGCAGCCAAATCAATGGGAGAAGAAGCGTTGCCGTTACTTGAGGCCAGATTCAGGGAGCGACAGGATGACACTTTTGCTATGACCGAACTGTCGTGGGTTTACCTCGCGTTGGGACGTAATGCCGACGCGCTTCGCCTTTCCAGACAAGCGGCGGATACAATCTCCCTCGAAAAGGATGCTCTGGCCGGCGCAAATTTCCAAGTCGGGCTCGCGCAAATCGAGGCACATGCGGGCGCACCTGAGGAAGCCATTAAGAGGCTTCGACGTTTGCTCGCAATTCCGGCGGGCGGGGCAGTGTCTGTCGCTGCCTTGAAGATGGATCCGGTCTGGGATCCCATTCGTAACCGTCGTGATTTCCAGCAGCTGCTCTCAGCTCCAGAGCAAATCGGGCCTAACAAGTAGCTAATTTTTGCGTGGTAAATTGCAGGTAACTGTACAGCTGCCATTTGACTCAGGCGCTGTCTCTCGTAATGTTCGGCGCTCGCCTTCTCAGGGAGCCTTCCGTCAATGAACAACATTCGTAACATCGCCATCATTGCGCACGTCGATCACGGCAAGACAACCCTCGTGGATCAATTGCTGCGCCAATCAGGGACGTTTCGTTCCAACCAACACATAGAAGAGCGCGTGATGGATTCGATGGATCTGGAGCGTGAAAAAGGAATCACGATTCGCGCTAAGAATGCGGCGTTCCAGTGGAACGGGCACCGCATCAACATCGTCGATACACCCGGGCACGCCGATTTTGGCGGTGAAGTCGAGCGCATCATGAAAATGGTGGACGGCGTACTTCTGGTTGTCGACGCGAACGACGGGCCACAGGCGCAGACGCGTTTTGTTTTGCGCAAGGCGCTTGAAAACAAACTCAAAGCAATCGTCGTAATTAACAAGATCGACAGAGAAAATGCGCGGCCTCATCAAGTCGTCGACATGGTTTTCGATCTTTTCGTTGAACTAAAGGCCACCGACGAGCAGCTCGATTTTCCAATCATTTACACCAGCGCGAAGAACGGTGTTGCCATGCGTGAACTGCACGAAAAAAACGAAGACATGACGCCTCTCTTTCAGGCAATCGTGCAACATGTGCCGCCGCCGAACGTCTCAAGTCAGCCGTTTTTTCAGATGCTCGTGTCGAACCTGCATTACAGCGATTACCTTGGGCGTATCGCGCTCGGCCGTATCGTGAGTGGTCGCGTTAGCGTCGGCGATTCGATCGTGTGTATTCACCGGGACGGACGCGCTGAACGAACGACAGTCACTGCCTTGTTTAGTTATGCAGGGCTAGAGCAAGTCGAAATAAAGGAGGCAGCAGCCGGCGATATTGTTGGGTTAACCGGCTGCGAGGATGTTTACATCGGCGAAACGTTGACCGACAGCGAGGAGCGCGAGCCGCTTCAATTCGTGGACATCGATCCACCCACAATTCGCATGCACATTCTGGTTAACGATTCGCCGTTCGCGGGACGCGAAGGAAAATTCGTGACTGCGCGACATGTTCGCGAGCGGTTGATTCGAGAAACACAGGGCAACGTTTCGCTTCAAGTCAACGATACCGAAACGGCAGGCGCATTTGAAATCCATGCGCGAGGCGAAATGCAAATTGCCATTCTCGTTGAGCAGATGCGGCGCGAAGGCTACGAATTAATGATCTCGCGGCCTGAAGTGATTCTTCGGCGAACTGACGCCGGCGCGCTGCTTGAGCCCATCGAAAACCTCTATGTCGATTTACCGAATGAAAATCTCGGCGATGTTTTGCAATCGATCGCCAATCGCAAGGGCGAAATTCTCGCCATACATCATCACGCGTCGCGCGTATCAGTGGAGGCGATTGTCCCGACGCGCGGTTTAATTGGATTCGAGACTGATTTTGTGAACCAGACCCGCGGTGAGGGATTAATGAGTCATCTTTTTCGCGAATACGCGCCATTCAAAGGCGACATGGGGGGTCGCGGTCGCGGTGTGATGGTTTCGATGGAGCCGGGCGTCAGCACCGCTTACGCACTCAACAACATTCAGGAGCGCGGCCGTCTTTTCATTGGTCCACAGGAGGACGTTTACGAAGGCATGATCGTTGGCGAAAACAGGCGTCCCGAAGATTTGCCAGTCAATCCATGCAAGGAAAAGCACTTAACGAACATGCGCAGCCAGGGCGACGGCAAGGGCATTCAACTTGAAGGAGTGCTCCGAATGAGTTTGGAGCGCGCGATCGAATACATAGACACGGATGAGTACGTGGAGGCGACACCTAAATCGCTTCGCTTGCGCAAACGCATTCTGGACGCCACCGCACGCAAACGAGCCGCTGCGTAGCGCGCGCCTGTGCCAGCCGGCATACTAATTCTCGCGTCTCTAGATAAGATGCAGTCGCACGAGCTTTCGAGTCTCCTCGGTTCGATCAAACTTTGGATACGTTGCTCGCAGAGCTCGATTGATTGTCTGATTGCAGCGAAGTGAGAATGGAAGCCAGTGTCGCATTTAGTTCGACGTGCCTGTGGTCGCAGTAAGGGATGTCTGAGAATTAATAATGCCGCTGCAACCTTCTGAGTGAGCACGGCGACGCTGCCCGCGAAGCGACGAGCCGATTACATGCCTCAATAATCCGGCCGATTAGCGGAGCCAGCCGCCTGTCGCTTGAATGGGGTTCTCGTTTTCCGTGATCCATGCTGCGAGCGCGCTCGGTTTGTCGTCGCCGGCTCTCATTGGAAGTACAATGGACCCAGTCCAAGCATTCGATTCATTGGCCATTTCGATCTTGATAAGATCGAGAACGACGAAATCGTGGCGCAATTTCCGGCCGCTGTTTTCGCCGCGTTTCACATCTGAATCGAGATTATTCCCTAGCAGTGCGACGTTCAACGCCAGTCCGCGAGGTTGTTTTGCCTCTGGAACATAGCGAGCGCTGAGTTTTCCGTCGCCGCCTAACGACAAGCGGAGCACGCCAACTTTCGTCGAACTAGCCGGAGTCATATCGCCAACGAACCAGCTGCGCCACTCCTTGCCGTTGACTACGAAGCCCGGCGTATAAACCGAATCGCCGCCCCAGGCCGCAGCGTAACGTTGTTGTCTTGAAGTGAATTCGGGTTTGGCGAAGCGATCGCGCCACCCGAGACGGTCCCAATAATCAACGTGAAACGCCACGGGAACGATCTTCTTCCACAGGTCTTGGTTTGATTTAAGTGCGCTAAGCCATTTTTCGGCCGGTGGACAACTACTACATCCCTCCGAAGTGAAGAGTTCGATGAGCGTGCTTTGCTTCTCGCCGCTCTCAAACGTTGTAGCCTGGGACATTGACCCCGGTTGCTGAGCGAACCCATGCAAGCTCGTTAGGCCGAACGTGAGCGCAGTCAGGGCAGCAGCTGTTTTCATATTGTCGAATTTACGTTAGCCGGGGTCACCGCCTCCAGCTACAGATCCGCTCAGGCAGTTGCAATCATTTCCGGCTCGGCGCGTCTGAGATTCATTCGCTCTAGTAAATGATCGCCGACTCTCAGCACATGGCAATAATTGCAAGCGCAGGCTTCACTGCACCGCTCGAGCAGGAGAAACTTGCATCGACTACCGTAGATGTTGCGCTGTTATCTGTCGTCCGGATTCCAAAGACGCTTACGAAAATATTCTCGCCAACTGTTTGGAAGTGACGGTAGTTCGCTGACGGAACGCAATAGTTCGTGATTCGTCGTATCTCCGCGATACAGATTCACAACATCTGCAATGGTAACATTGTGCTCATCTCGGTTGAGCAATTCTATTGAGTCGCCAGAACCGACCTCTCCTTCTTTGGCAACCGCTAGATAGAACCCGGTGCGACCGCTTTGCAGGAACCGCTTCACCATGTCGGGACGGTTGAAGCGAATACCAAGTTTAAAGCATGGCATTCGCGGTTGCGTCACCACGAAGTGCGCTGAGCCGACACGAAAGCGATCACCGATATGAACTGTCTCCTCGAGCAATTCCGCGGTCGTAAAGTTCTCGCCGAAGACTCCCGATGGGAAATCCGTTCCAGGAAGCTCCGTGCGCCAGAATGGGTAGTGCTCCGATGGATAGGCGTACACAGCCTTATCGGGTCCTCCGTGCACGGTCAGATCCGATTGCTGATCGCCTTCTACATTAAGTGTCGAGACTCGAACCTCGCCCGCGACGGGCTCTTTGAAAATGGAAGTGCGAACAGTCTTTCCCTTCCATTCGATTTCGCGCGGAAGTCCTACGTTGACCGACAAAAGCTTCATGCTGCGGTTGGCGCGAACATAGCTAACGCAAAGTTTGGCGTTACGAAAGTCAGATTAGGCGTCCGCAAGTCCCGCACTTTAAAACTGCAGCAATAAGGACCGTCGCAATCGCCGTTTGACTACGTATGCTTTGCGATTGCTTGCGCGCCCCATTGAACGCTTCCCGTGTGAGCGCGACCGCCTGACGAGGATCATCCGTCAATCTCGCAGCAGAGCTGTACACGGCTATGTAGTAACGGGCCACTAAAGAATCGAACCGTGAGTGTTTTTTGTCTTCATAAACGTCTTTCTTGTTCATTAGTCGACGAGAATGCGTGTCCCTTACTATCTTCGCTGATCCATTGCCGATTTTTTGCATTTCGGGAAACGATCTGGCGTAATAACCAATTTCATGCTACCGAATCCGCTGCCGATCTTGATGGCACGAAAGATTCGCAACTGTCAAATACGCGAGCATTCGGGATCTTCCGTGGTTGCGGGCAAGGAAAACAGCCGACTAAGTCTCGGCGAAACAAGAGGTGCGATTAGGAAGTCACAATAAAAATGAAGGACCGGGAGAATAGGGAAATCAAGCGGGTTGGCATAGCGGCGACTTTCTTCGTGCTGGCATCACTGAGCAGCGCAACAGCTCAGGAGCTCACACCGGTCCCGCGACCGCAACTCCAAGATTTGCCTGCTGAGGTGTTCGACGGTCCAACGCCATTCATCCGTTTCGTCCACACCGATATCAACGACATAGCCGGATTCGATTTCGCCCAGTTCGTGATTTTTCCAAAAACCGGATCCGCTACACGGCCGATCAAGGTGCAGTACGCCCGGTCTTATTTGGAAGCGCGAGGTTATTTCGATTCCCGCTCGGGCAAACTCGTCATTCCGATCTTCGGGCTCTATGCTGGCCGCGCAAACCGCGTCACCATTAATCTTGGCTTCAGCAGTCGATTTCACCCCGTAAAAACACTCCGTATGCTCATCAGGACGCCCAGCTATGATGGAGGCACTTACTCCCATCCCACCGTCGTGCAGTCGCGATTGCCAGGCACCATTCTGAGCTATGATTTCATTCTCCTAAAGAACCTCGCCGATCCTGACCACCCCTATCATTATCGATACTGACGCTGAAGTCCGTTGGGTCGGCACAGCGGGAGTAGGAACCACGGACTGCATGATGTTCGACAATGCGTTTTACCTTGGCTCCGGCACAGAACTGCTTCGCACTGAATTCGACGGCCGCACGTACGTAGTGGGCGACTACGCCGACACTGGTGTTCTTAGGTTTCATCACAATATGGATCCAGGCCGGGACGGAATGATCCTCGACATGGATACCGTTGAGCAAACTGAGAGCGTTGACGTGGAGATCAATGCCGAGGGCACAGTACTTCGGACCTGGAAGCTAGCAGAGATCATTAGCGCCACGATGATTGCCGGTGGGGACGATCCACACCGGTTTGTCTATCCCGCGCCTAACGATTGGTTTCACAATAACGCCTGCGCCTACCGCAGTTCTGACAACTCACTGATCGTCTCGAGCCGGGAAAATTTTGTCATCGCGCTCGATTACGACTCTGGAAGCATTAAGTGGATTCTGGGCGATCCTACAAAGCACTGGTACCAATTTCCTTCTCTGCGTCAGTTCTCGCTCACTATGACTCCGGGCACATTGCCGCCGATCGGGCAGCATGCGGTGTCGACGCCCGGCGACGACCTACTGCTGTTCGATGACGGAACCGGCAGCGAGTTACAACAACCTCCTGGAGAAACACGCAATTACAGTGCTCCTCGCAGATATCAGCTCGATTTGCGTTCTCACACAGCCACCGAGATTTGGCATTATTACCCTGATCCGAGTGTCTACAGCCCCTTCTGCAGCAGCGTTTACGAAGACGCGCCAAACAACTACCTCATCGATTACAGCGAAGGTGGCCCTAATCTCTACACCGCTGTCGTTGGCCTCGATCCCTTGGGTAACGTCGCCTTTAACTACCAATATCAGATACAGGAATTTTGTAACACCGCTTGGAACGCCATCCAGATCCATTGGGACAACCTGAATCTGGAGTAACGCATTCCTTGGGTTTCCTGCTACCCGACGGTCCACGAACGGCGTTCGCGGCTTTTCTTCTCATATGAGTTTCTGGTTCTTCACGGGTCCGCTGCTGGCACAACCTTACATTTCATGCTACGGAATCGGCGACTGATTTTGGCAACACGAAAGTACACGTTTGTGCAGCATTAGCCTCGTAAAAAGGCATTTGCACCGTTAGCTCAATTGGCAGAGCAAGTGACTCTTAATTGCTATCATTCCGAGCCAATCAGGCCAGTGCTACTAAATACGCTACGGAAATTTCGGACGAAGTGGGTGCTCATTCTGTGCCGGCGATTGACCTTTTATTCCTTGCGAGGGTTCTTCGAGCACCTCGACATTGAACGACTGAAAGCGCGCATCGCCCAACAGTTCATTTCGTCTGCAATAATGGCTGCAACTTCTTCCACACCGTTTCGGCGATGATCTTTTGCCCTGCGGCAGTCGGATGGATTTGATCCGGCTGGTTGAGAGCTCGATTGCCGCCAACACTCTCGAGCAGAAACGGGACGAGCACTGCTCCATTCTTCGTCGCCAGATCTGAGAAGACCTGCTCGAACTCGCCAGTGTAATCCGCGCCGAGATTCGGCGGGAGTCGCATTCCAGCGATCACGATTCCAGTGAGCGGGCTTCGCGCTCTTACTTTATCGATAATGGACTGCAGGTTTGCCTCAGTCACGGCACTAGGCAGCCCGCGTAATCCGTCATTACCACCGAGCTCGATCACTAGCACGTGGATTGGCCGCTGCAGAAGCCAATCGATCCGCCGTAAGGCACCGGCGGTGGTATCGCCGCTAAGCCCGGCGTTTTCTACTTCGTAGGGCAGGCCAGCTTCTTCTATTTTCTTTTGGATCAGAGCCGGATAGGCATCTCCTTTGGCCAAACCGTATCCGGCAGTGATGCTATCGCCGAGAAACACGATGGTCTTTTTCGGCGCGACCGCCGCAGTTTCCGCCAAGGTCCCCATTGCAAGAGAAAAGCCAATGAAGAAGGCGAATAGAGTGACTTGAGGTATTGTTTTGCCCACGCGTTCCGAAACGAAAGCGAGTTGCACCTTAACGTCAATGAATGCCTCTGCCATCTTGGATGTTCAGCGCTTGACGAAGTCATACCGCACGAACTCCGGTGAATTAACGGTACTAAAAAATATTTCGTTCGTTTTGGGACGCGGCGCGACGTGCTCCATCCTCGGACCCTCGGGAAGCGGGAAAACCACGCTATTGGGATTGTGCGCCGGGCTCGACCTTCCTACTTCAGGCCACGTCTGTCTGAATGGAATTGCCCTGGACCAAATCGGAGAAGACGAGAGGGCGCGAGTGCGAAACCAGCTGGTAGGCTTCGTCTTTCAAAGTTTCCAGTTGATCCCGACCCTGACTGCGCTAGAAAACGTCACCGTGCCGATGGAATTGCGCGGCGACCGGACAGCCCGACAGCAAGGGCTGCAACTCCTGGAACGCGTCGGGCTCGCGGAGCGCGTTTCGCATCTTCCGAATCAATTGTCCGGCGGCGAACAACAACGCGTCGCGCTAGCACGGGCGTTCATTAACAAGCCGCTTGTCCTATTCGCCGACGAGCCCACGGGAAATCTGGACGCGGAGACAAGCCGGTCGGTGATTGACATGATGCTCGAACTGAATTCTGACTCTGGAACGACGCTCGTGCTTGTAACACACGACTCAGAGGTGGCGTCTCTCACAGAGAAAACGATTCGGTTGCGGAACGGTGAAATGGTTCAGGATGGCGCCTAGTTTCATTCTCAAAATGGCGTGGCGCGACAGTCGCACCAGTCGAATGCGCCTTCTGCTCTTCTCACTTTCTATCACGGTGGGGGTCGCGGCGCTGGTAGCCATCGGTTCGTTTCGCCAAAGCCTTTCGCAATCGATCGATGACCAGGCGCGCACGTTGGTGGGAGCAGACCTAATCATTGAATCCACGCGTCCGTTCACAACTACAGAAGAAGAGTTTCTCGGTTCGATCGGCGGAGCACGGGCGCGCGAGGTGCGTTTGTCGACCATGGCTGTGTTTCCCGGCCACGGTACGCGCCTGGTGCATCTTCGCGCCCTCAGCGGCGATTTTCCGTTCTATGGAAAGATGGAAACTGAACCAGCAGAGGCAGTGCAAGATTTGAAGCAAGGCGGTCGCGCTGTCCCAGACGAAACGTTGCTTTTGCAGTTTGGCGCGGCACGCGGCAGTAAGGTTTCATTAGGCGGGCGCGATTTCGAGATCGCCGGTGCTCTGAAAAAAGTGCCGGGCGACGCATCAGCCGCTGCGAGTTTCGCGCCGCGTGTTTACATTGCGCTGCAGGATCTTGCGCTTGATCTGCTCCGTCCCGGAAGTGTGGCTCATTACCGCGCCTATGTGAAGTTTCGCGAAGGAACCGATGTGGCGCAGAAAATTGCCGCGCTCACGCCGCAAATCCGACGCTTGGGTCTTGAGTTCGAAACGGTCGACAAACGAAAAAAGGATCTCGGAGCATCGCTCGAGAATCTTTACCGGTTTTTGAATCTGATCGGATTCATTTCGTTGTTGCTGGGCGCCGTCGGGATAGCGAGCGCAATCCAAGCGCACCTGCAGCAAAAGGTGCGAACTGGCGCGATTCTGCGGTGTCTGGGTACTTCGACGAGCGGAATAGCATTTATTTACTTTATTCAGGCATTGGCGATCAGCGTGGCTGGAGCATTGTTCGGCGGTTTGGTAGGGATTGGACTGCAGAGAATTTTTCCGAGTATTCTGCGGACATTTTTACCACTAACGATTCGAAACGAGATTGCGTGGTGGCCGATTCTGACTGGCGTTTTGATTGGCTGCGGAATTTGCCTCCTATTCGCCATGCCACCGCTCCTGCGGTTTCGCAGAGTATCGCCTTTGCTTATGCTTCGCTCAGCGGACGCCAGAGTTGAAACGCAGTCGTTCTCTCGTGATCCGCTTTTGTTTGCAGCCTACGCGTTGATTGCGGCGAGCATCTCGGCGTTCGCGATCTACCGGAGTGAAACGTGGCTTCAAGGTTTGATCTTCGCCGTCGCACTTGGCGTCGCCGTTGCGATCTTTGCGGGAGTCGCGCGACTGCTGATTGTGTCGCTACGCCGCTGGTTTCCGCTGAGTTGGAGCTTCGCCCTCCGGCAGGGACTGGCAAATCTGTACCGCCCGAACAACCGAACTCTTCTTCTCATTATTTCCCTCGGTCTCGGAACTTTTTTACTCCTCACAATCCATCTCACGCGCGACGTTGTGATGACGCAATTCCGATCAATCGATCGGAATAATCAGCCGAATATCTTCTTGTTTGATATCCAGTCGGACCAGAAAGATGCCGTCGCTTCCCTGGTAGGTTCTCTAGGTTTTCCGGTGGTGCAGAAGGCACCGATCGTGACGATGCGGCTGAGCGAGATCAAAGGAAGGAAGAGCAGTGACATTCTGGCCGAGCCGCAACGCAAGATTCCCGAATGGGAGTTGGAGCGAGAATATCGATCGACCTATCGAGAGCAGCTAGTCGAGACAGAAAAGGTCACGGCCGGGAAATGGATAGGCCGGGCCGATTATCATTCCGGCGATGTAGTTCCAATCTCGTTAGATCGCGAGATTGCGAAGGACCTCGGAGTCAATGTTGGAGACGAATTGGTCTTCGACGTCCAAGGGGTTCCTATCCGGACGCGCATCGCGAGCTTGCGAAGCGTAGATTGGAAGCGTTTTCAAACGAACTTCTTCGTCGTTTTCCCGGCCGGGGTGCTTGAAGCCGCACCGACATTTCACGTATTAGTCAGCCGGACGAAGACACCGGCGGATTCGGCTCGCCTTCAGAATGCAATTGTCTCGAAGTTTCCGAATGTCTCTGCCTTGGATCTTGCTGCAGTTATTCAAACGGTCGATTCAATCTTGAGCAAGGTGGCGTTGGTTATTCGGGTGATGTCACTGTTCACTGTCGCCACGGGCCTGTTCGTAGTGGCGACTGCAATCTGGAGTGGTCGCTACCAGAGAGTGGAGGAGAGCGTTCTTCTCCGTACCTTGGGGGCATCACGTCGTCAGATCTGGCAAATCCTTGGCGCGGAATATTTCCTCCTTGGGTTTCTGGCCAGTCTCACCGGCACCGCTCTGGCCGTCGCCGCGAGCTGGGCGCTTGCGACATTTGTTTTCAAGCTCAGCTATGCTGCGACTCTTCTTCCGTTGCTGATCGCTATCGCATCGACAACTACTTTAACGGTATTGATCGGGTTGCTAACCAGTCGCGGGGTTTCCAGCCAGCCTCCCCTTGAGGTGCTCCGGGCGGAAATGGGATAGCCTTCCGTTCTTGCGTGCATCGGACATGCCGGATGGCAGATTTTGATAGTGGTCGGTTTTTCATCGAAAATTAGTCCAGAGCGTTTGCCACGACACCCTGCCGTGGCTTATCTCTTTCTAGATGTCACATTGTGACCCGGCTGGATACGCATGAGTAAAAAACCGAAAGTGAAATGGTTTAGCAAACCCCAAGAAGAGGATTATGCGGCAGCGAAGTCGTACTTAAGTTTGCTCTTTGATGAGCAGACGGCTTCCAATTATTGCGACGCCCTGAAACAAGCACTCACTGTCGAATTCGAAGCGAAGGATCTTTTCAGAGCTTCAGAGTTGCCTTTGCTCGGTACAAACAATTCGCACGTGAAGAAGGATCAAAAACGAATTATGGGTGAGAAGAAGCTTTCCGCTCTTCTTCTTGTCCGAGGCAGGAACGGAGGAAAGCTGCTTATTGCTGATGGTTATCATCGGCTCTGCGCGGTGTATGCATTTGATGAAAATGCATCAATTCCGTGCAGGCTAGTTTAGGGTGTTTGAACGGGGCTGGGCGGCAACCGGATCGGGTTTGCCCCTAACTAGTCCAAAACAGTGGCCGAGGGACTTCGAGTGCTGGTGCGGCCGGCGCAAGATTGTTCCCGGCACAGAGGGATGACGCTTTTGATGCTGAGTGACCGGCGTGATTTTAAATGACCAAGCCGCTCAACACCGTACGTAAGGTGTCATCTGTTGCGTGAAGTTTGTGGTTGATAGGTGCTTGGTTCAATGATGCGGTGGTGCAATAACGGGAATGTCTTGCATTTTCGTTTCGCCGACTTCGAGCGGGTAATCGATTCCGCCAATTCGTACAACGTATTGGCCGGGATGAACGTTGTTAAAGTGATACTTCCCATTGGGAGCTGTCACCGTCTGGCGAACAAGCCTGAACTTCTCCTTCGGCTTCACCTCGAAAAGCGCGACTCCGACTCCGACCATAGGGCCCGCAAGACCGACGACATCTCCTCTCAGGTCGGTAGCACGCAGTATCGGGGCGGACGCTACTAGCATTTCCAGCAGCAGAACGAGATACAGTAGCTTGTAGCACATCGGGAAATTAACTCGACACCAAAACCTGCGACCTAGCTAGCGCAAGCAGCGGCTGTGAGTTTGTTACTTCAACGCTTGACGCAGTCATCACGGCGCGAGCGTCACTTTACCAGTTGCACCAATGGTGACCCAGAACGTGTGAGTCTGAAAAGGCGCGTGCGCAAAATCGGTCGTTGAGAGCTCTACCTTGCGCCCTTCAATTTTCTCGACGCGCAAAAACCCCTTCGCATGGCCTTTCCACGGCGGAGAGAGTAGCTTCGCGACTCGCGCATTCACATTATTCGCGAAGACAACCTTGCCCTTGGCCGAAGTTAGGAAGAAATGCACAAATGCAGCTTTCGTCGCTGGTTCTACAGTGACGGCAAAAAGATCCTGCTCCGAATTCGCGAACCCTGACTGATCGGTCGGGTTTGAGCTGGGCCCAAGCAAGCCTTTCGTAGTTTGAAAAGTAAAGGAGCAGCTCACCGGGCCCGCGTCCGGATTGTTAGCTGGAAGGTCAAGCGTTACCGTCACATCCTGTCCGGGATTGGAGCTGATGCTCATCGTAGCCATAAGGATTAAGGATCTTTTTGCAAAAGCGGCGTGAGAGTCAAGTAAACTCACCAAGTGTCCAGATTGCCGGTTCCAGTTCCGGAAACGCAGTCAGCTTTTCATCCGCGCGGGCGATGAAACGTTTTCCGTCGCGATCCAGCGCTGTGATGTAACCGTAATCCAACAGACCTTTCTTCAGACTATCGGCAATAATGATTTTGCCAAAACCGCAGCCTATTCTGATTGCGTGGCAGTGTTGCAACGGGCGTCCCAAAAGCGAAACAGCAAATCCCAACCGCGGAACGACTCCGCCGTACTCTTGCTACGCGAGTAGAGACTCAATCTTTTTGTATTCAGCGACTTACGATGGACGGAGACTTGTGGCATGCCTCATGCATTAAGCGCTGGTGTGAACACCACCAATACGATGAACAACAAATTCGAATCCACTTACGCCCTACTAGTCCGGTCGGAAGAAAAAGGTCGCGGCGTCCTCGAGATTGCAGTTTATGCGACTGTTATTCTGAGTGTCGTCTTCTCGATCTTGCAGTTCGCGCAGACGCCCGTGACAGTCCCAGCGCCTGGAGCTAAGCCGTGCATAGCGTGCCACACTGCTACGTCGGAGTTTCGTGCAGGCATCTGATGTCTTGGGCTTTTCTTGCGCATTACTTGCGCCGGACCACTTGCGGTTCTTTTCTCTGGTTCGCTCGGGTAAAGAACATCGTGGTCTCGATCTAATCTCCGATGTGCTGCCATTCGGCCGGGTGTGGTACAGCGAGCCGATTTCGCCGATGCCCAAGTGGTGTTTGGTGACGCTGGTGGCGAGCCCTTCATAAAAGTAAACACCATGTTACTTTTTCGAAGTTGTAATTCCGTTGCAATTCCATCGGGTAGAAAGAGGGTGAGTAATATCAAGGCCGCGGCGATTTGTTTAAGCTTAACCTGCGCAGCCGGACTTTTCGCGAGTCCGACCACGATCATAGTTACCAATACCAATGACAACGGCGCGGGCTCATTGCGTCAGGCGCTCGTTGACGCAAACGATGGTGATACCATCGATGCCACTGGTATCTCCGGAGTCATTACCCTCACTACCGGGCAATTGCTGGTGGACAAAAGCGTGACAATCAACGGCCCCGGCGCTGATGTGCTGGCTATTGACGGTAACGCAGCCAGCGTTGTCTTTTTCATCTTTCGCAACCTCCCAGGTGAAACGGTCACCATTTCTGGACTGACGATCAGGAACGGGAGCGGCGGTTCCTTCGGTGGTGGCATTGTGAATGAGGAGACCCTGACGGTCAGCAACAGCACCATTAGCGGCAACGTGGTCGGAGAGCTCGGCGGGGGCATCGGCAACTCCGGAACAGCGACCATTACCAATACCATTATCAGCGGCAACTCAGCCGCCCAGGGTGGCGGCATTTACAACCCCGGTATGATGACGGTCATCAACAGCACCATTAGCGGCAACATGGCTACGACGACTGGCGGCGCCTGCACCACCGCTGGTGGAACGCTAGAGATCACAAATAGTACGCTTAGCAATAACTCGGCTGACGTGGGTGGCGGCATTGAAGATGGTGGTGGAACGATAACCATTGCCAACACTACTGTTAGCGGCAACTCGGCCAGGGAAGGTGGCGGTGTGTTCCTCCCTCACACCACCACGATGACCATCGTCAACAGTACTCTCAGTAACAACACCGCAGCCCGTGGTGGAGGCATTTACAACGTCGGGACATTGGAAGTCACCAATAGTACAGGTTAGCGGGAATACCTCTAACGGCGACACCGCAGGCGACGGTGGCGGCGCCGGCTACAATGCGGGAACGTTAAACATCGTTAGCAGCACGATTAGCGGCAATATAGCCACTCTCGAAGGCGGGGGTATCTTCAACTCCGACGACAGCACCTTGACGATCGGTAACAGCACGTTTAGCGGCAATGTAGCTTCAACGATTGGTGGTGCCATCTTCAATGTCGCGGTGCTGCAGCTCGCCAATAGCACACTCAACGATAACTCGGCTCGTTTTCTCGCTGGCGGCATCCTCAACTTCGGCCAGCTTCAGATCGGAGATACCATTCTGAATGCAGGCGCCTCGGGTGTAAATCTCTATGTCAATGGCGGCGGCACAGTCACATCGCTGGGATACAATATCAGCAGCGATGATGCGGGCGGTTTTTTAACCGGTCCTGGCGACCAACTCTTCACCAATCCAATGCTAGGTCCATTACAAGACAACGGCGGTCCAACCTTCACTCATGCGTTGCTGCCCGGCAGCCCCGCGATCGACGCAGGCGACCCGAATTTTACTCCGCCGCCATTGTTCGACCAGCGCGGCTCCGGTTTTGATCGGGTAGTGAACGGCCGCATCGATGTTGGCTCTTTTGAAGTGCAAGGACCTTCACTTACTCCAACGCCTACAGCGACAGCAACCGCGACATCTACGCCCACAACAACGCCGTCGCTCACTCCAACTCCGACAGCAACGTTCACTCCAACAGCAACAGCAACAGCGACGGCCACAACCACACCAACCTCGAGCGGAACGCCTAGTCCCAGCCCGACATCCACACCCATGCCGAGACCTACGCCGTCACCAAGACCTCACCTAACTCCGCGGGCTCGCCCAACTCCAGCGCCTCGTCCCTAGCCAATTACGCTAATCGTCGTCGCTTCGCGAAGGGCTGACTCGAGTTGCAAAAACGCCGTCAGCTTTTCATCTGCCCACACGATGAAACGCTTTCCGTCGTCGCGATGTGCGTCTACAATCCGGATGGTTCGCCCGTTAGAATCAATCACTGACACGCCGCCCCAACTCCAACCGGCTTTGCTGAGATTGTCAGCGATTATTTCCCAATCCCTTTTCAATCTTTCGGTGCGGACAGGATGCCCGAAGGGACAGTATACGAAACCCCGCTTATATCCATCTCGGCGTGATCAACGAAGATCCTTCCGTGCTAGCTGCTAGCTGCTGGCCGCGCCTCACACGCTTGCTCCAGCCTCCCATGTTAATCGTATAATCCTGTAGAAGTTGGTATGTGTGCTCCCGCACACCTTCTTGAGGCACAGACGGAGCCGATCTAGTAATTGGCTCGATTGTGATTGGCGTCGCTGCTCGGTCGCTTCTTCTCGTCGCTGCAGTGAAGACGTCACCTTTGTGCATCGATATCTTCAAGAACTCGAAGATTGAGCATCTAGACCGAGTTGCGCGAGAATCTCATAAGAGCGAAGCCGTGCCGGGTGATCATAGATAGCCGACGCGACGATTAACTCTTCGACCCCTGTTTCGTCGACGAACTGCTGCAAACCCGACCGAACCGTGTCCGGCGAACCTACGAAACTATACTTGAGCATGGCGGAAGCCTGTTCCTTCTCCGCTGGTGTCCAGTAAGTCTCGATGTCGTCGATCGGCGGCGGAAGTTTCCCGCGCGTTCCGCGCACCATTCTAGTGAATTGTTGCTGCGCTGAGGTAAAAAGCCGGCGCGCTTCAGCATCGGTTTCCGCGGCAAATACATTCACTCCTGCCGCCGCATAAGACTGACCAAGTTGTTTCGATGGCTTGAAGCGGCTGCGATATTCCTGCAGCGCTGGCATCAAAGCGGCAGGCGCAAAATGCGAAGCGAATGCATAAGGCAGTCCCAGAATCGCGGCGAGCTGCGCGCCGAATAAACTTGAACCCAAAATCCAAAGTGGCACGCCGAGCCCAGCACCTGGCACCGCCTGCACCGGCTGACCCTGTTTCGCCGGTTCAAAAAACTGCTGCAATTCCAACACGTCGTCGGGGAAGCTCTCAGCGCTATCTGGAGTTCTGCGCAGCGCCAACAAGGTGCGTTGATCTGTTCCCGGGGCGCGACCGAGTCCGAGATCGATCCTTCCCGGATAAAGCGTTTCGAGAGTACCGAATTGCTCCGCGATCACCAGCGGCGAGTGATTTGGCAGCATGATTCCGCCAGCGCCAACGCGGATTGTTCGCGTGTTCGCCGCGACATACCCGATGACCACCGCTGTCGCCGCGCTCGCAATGCCGACGATGTTGTGATGCTCCGCCAGCCAGAAGCGGCGATACCCCCACCTCTCCGCATGTTGCGCCAGATCACGCGTGTTCCTCAATGCGTCCGCCGACGTTCCGCCTTCTGGGACAAACGCGAGATCCAGCATCGAGAGAAAAGGCATAAGGCTAGGTTACGAGATAATTGCGATCTTTCCTAAGGAGACGCATATTGTAACTGACTCACAGCGGAAACGTCTGTTTTCCGCGCTCGGAGCGAGTCTTTACTTTTCGGCGAGCGCAATAGGCACCGCACCGCCTGGATGAGTCATCCTCGGCTCGTAACGTTTTGACCGGTTTGTAAAGAGTTGATCAGTCCAATTGGTCGAAGGGCGCGGCGGTGATTGTGTCACTTCAAAGCAAGTGATTTAAGATCAGATGATTCTGTTTTCGGTTTCCCTGCCGAAACGCCGGCGGCCCCGGGCCGCATCGTTTGGGTCTGAATTACGGGTAATTCCTCCTCACTACCCATTCGTGCTGCCACCCCACGCAAACGAGGCACTGCATAAGTCGAGATAGCTTAGCTTGTGCGTTGATCATTTCTGGCAGCCGGCGGACTGTGCAGATAATTCCGCGTTGTTTATCGAACCGGTATAAGTAATTTCCGGTTCTTCATTAGCCTTATGAAGCATTGCACCGTTAGCTCAATTGGCAGAGCAAGTGACTCTTAATCACTGGGTTGCAGGTTCAAGTCCTGCACGGTGCACTTTCTAACGGTTTTGGGCTTTGCGGGACAGACGCGGTTTCTGCGGGACTAATGGCTTCATTTCCAGCAGTTAACAAAACCACGTTCCCAGGTTTCATGGAGACACGAGGGGACACGCGGACTCTCTGGGACTAATTTTTGTGAGTGTATGTCTGAGCCTGCGTTACCTTCCTTTACCGGCTTCGACAGAACTCCTTCAGCTATTCTGCGACGAACAGTCTTTTCGCGGATGCCACCGAGCATTCGGCCAGCCTCTACCAGGCTTATTAGGAAGTCGCCATTTGAGATGCTCATCCCTTTCGCTTTCCCGTTATTCCTTGCCAGACCTTTAGAAGCTCTTCTCGGCTTTTCTCTTTTTGATGCCGTGTCTGCGCGCGAACGTATGGACCGGCGTAACCGCCCAATTTCGCCTGATTCCGATCTGTCTTTAACGCAGCCCTGACCGATGCGGTCGCACGTTTGCCGACACTTTGCGGGGGACGACCCGCCTTTAGGTCTTGCTGATACCGCTCTCCGACTTCGCGCATCGACACATAAGTACGCCCGACAAAATCAAAGCGTGTCAGTTTTCCCGTTCGGACCAGCTCACTCACGCGTTTTGTGCTGATATCCAGCAGCAGTGCAGCCTGGGCGTAATTCAGAAGACCTTTCTCCCGCACCATCGCCTCACTCATTTCCTGAAGCTCGGCGTACGCTTGAGCTCGAGCCGAAGCACGATCTGCACGCGATGCCTGTAAAGCCAACGTCGAAGAAGCCGCAATTGTCATTTCAATTAAGGTAATTTTAGATATGGTAACGGACGATACCTATTTGTCAAAAAAAGCTGCCAACAAAAAGCGGCACTCCACTAGGACTTCGACGCGGCCTGGGCACGAGTCTTTTTAGCAGCAGATGTCTGTTCGACGTTTTTTGACGGTACAAGCTCCACGTTCTGAGTTAACATCGGACCCAGTTGATTATCCATGATCCCAGCGAACTGATTATTGATCTGAATTTTCTGAAACTCTTCGAGCTTACGTCTCACAAATGTTTTATGTTCTTCGGAAATACCTTCTGTTTTAAGGATATTCTCCGTCGTCTCTGTTGCCCGGTACAACGCCTTATCAATTTTTCTCTTATTCCAATGAGCGATCAACTCCGCTATGCCCCAAGAGGAGAAGGCGTTTAGCCCGACCGCAGCACTCGGCGCGACAAGGACCAAAATCCGTTTCCATAGTGATCCTTCCGGCAGGAGATTTGCCAGCAACACGATCAGGGTACCCCCGGTGGCTCCTGCCGCTTTACTGCTAGCGCGGGCCTTCCTCGAAGGATCAGCTCTCGGACGTGGCGGCATGCCGAGTGTTACTTGGCCGATTCCGCGGTTACAGCCTTTGCCGATGTAGACGACGTGGTTCCAGGGGTTTCAGGCAACGGTTGGGCCACTTCCTTAACGAAGTAAGACACCGAGCGCAGCAGTACAGACATAATTCGCTCAAACACTGGTTTGTAGGCCTCTGGCCCGCTTAAAAACGTTTCGCCAGTCGCCCACACTTTGTTGTTCACCAAGTATAATTTCGCGACCTTGTGCCCATAGTTTGTCTTATCGCAGGCTACGAGGATTCGACATCGAGACTTTTCTTCTTCGGCCGACCAGATATTGGGACAAACAACCCGAAAATACAGCGAGTCACTCGGATCAACGAGGATTATGAAAGACAGGCCCTCCTTCTTAAACACGACATCTTGCTGCTCATCGAGGCTCGGTCTATAGCCTTCCCCAGATAAGAAGGAGACGTACTTTTCCGCGAGTTCTTTTTTTCCCATAATGATTTTCTTGATTGCGGTTGCTTATATCCGCTTGGTCGACCGTCGGTCAATTCATTTAATAGCGGTTTTTACCACGATCTTACCAACCTCGTTGCACCCGATTGCTACTGCGGTTGCCTGCTAAAGCACACGCTTCAAACTGACGTCAAAATACGGAAGTCGGCGCGACATTTCGCTCGCACAATCCGCTGGCCTCTCCACCGACCGGCCATCCGTCGATTGTTGAAACCATCACTTGCCGAACCACATCCATCCCTTCGAAGAAGTCTCCTCATCCCGTCCAACAGCGCCTCTATATCTAGGATTCTTTAGACTTCGTCATGCTGGTATGCGCCCGCAGTGGCGACGCCATTGCAGGTGGCCCTATGCGAAGCGTTCTGACTACTCGCAAGCGCGGGGCGTACGGATTTCAACGTTCCGCATCAATTCGTGGGTTCGCGAATAGTTAATATTCATGGTTCCAAAACGGGTGACTCCATTTGACCGCCAGTCTGCAAGTTTTCCATTTCCACCCGTGAACGCTAGGCGCGCCGGTCATGTTATCGCCAACGTCCATATCGGAGATTTTCCCACACCTCTGGCGAGGTGATCGGTCCTCCCTCGTTCGAGGGAGACACCAAAGTTGCATTAATTCATTTCTAAGGCGGCTATAGCGGCATTCTTCTGTAGAGGCGACGCCGCGATCTCAGACGCCAGCGCGGCTCGCACAAGAGGAGCCACGCGTGTCCCAAGTAGCTCGATTGCGTGCATCAATTTCGCGTGTGGCAATGCTGCCACGCTCATTTGGAACGTGATACGGGAAATGCCGCCTAACGACTCGTTCATACGGAGGATTTTTTCCGCGACAGTCTCCGGATCTCCTACGAGCAGCGCTCCGGTCGGCCCGAGCAAGGCGTCGAAATGTGCCCGAGTGACTGGCGGCCAGCCGCGTTCCTTCCCGATCTCAGAAAAACTTCGCGCATAACCGGGAAAGAATTCGTTTGCTGCCTTCGATGCAGTGTCGGCGACATAGCCCAGCGAATGAATGCCAACCTTGAGCTGATCTGGAGAGTGTCCCGCGCGCAACCCCGCTTCACGGTAACGGTCGATCAATGGCCGAAAACGGTGCGGTTCCCCGCCGATGATCGCAACCATTAGTGGCAGTCCGAGCATGCCGGCGCGAATAAAAGAGCCCGGCGTGCCTCCGACACCGAGCCAAACCGGCAGCGGGTTCTGCAGCGGGCGGGGATAAACTCCCTGTCCGGTGAGTGGCGCGCGGTGTTTGCCCGACCAGTGAACATGCGTGTTCTCGCGGATGTTCAGAAGCAGATCGAGTTTCTCGGCAAAGAGCGAATCGTACTCCTCGAGCTCCAGGCCGAAGAGCGGAAAGGCTTCGATGAATGACCCGCGCCCGGCGACGATCTCCGCCCTTCCGTTGGAAAGCAGATCTAGCGTCGCGAACTCCTGGAACACGCGCACCGGATCGGCCGCGCTCAGGACTGTGACAGCGCTCGTTAGGCGTATACGACGCGTTCGGGCGGCGGCGGCGGCGAGAATCACGGTCGGGGCGGAATCGAGGAACTCGCGCCGGTGATGTTCGCCGATTCCAAATACATCGAGGCCTACCTCGTCAGCGAGGGTGATTGCTTCAAGCAACTCGCTGAGATGGCGCGCCGGATCGACTGTCCGACCGGCCGCGTCAACGGTTGCCGCTACGAAACTATCTACACCTATCTCCATGTGTTGGTGATTCTTGTTTAAGCTGTAACGCGCTGTTGGAAGAGACCGGCGAAAGCGGAGCGGACACTCAGGAACACAACCACCCATAGCGCCGTCACGACGAGAGCCAAAGGCAGACCGCTCGGCAGCATCAAGATGTGAATGAGCAGAATGTTGACGATAATCGGAGCAAGCAGGGTCAGCGCGACTGGGACATAGCGATTGACCAGAAGCAGGACCGCCGAAATGATCTGGAGCAGAAATATCGGAACCAGATAGTGAGAGACGAAAAGCGCGCCGATGAACTGGCCGGCGATTCCCGACGGTGGAGAGGCGGGAATGAAGTGAAGGAAGCCGTTCAGTCCGAACGTGAGAAAGATCAGACCGAGAATGAGACGGGCGATGACAATGGTTATTTTCATGTTAAGATTGGTTTCATTGAATAAAAGTATATTGACATCAATATAATTGCCGTCAAGTCGCAATCGCAATGAAACGAAAACTCAAAATCAAGGAGCAGGACTCCTCCGGCGTGCATCTCTGGCTCGTCTTCATGAAAGCCTTTCAAGCGCTGCTCCCGCACGCGGCGGGGAGCATCCAGCGCACAGAACTAGGCGACTCCGATTTCCGCGTTTTGGAAGTCCTCCTCAATAAAGGTCCGCTTCCCGGTCAACACGATCGGCCCGAAGGTCTGGCTCACTCCCGGATCCATCAGTGTGGCCGTCGATCGGCTGGTTAGAAAAGGGCTCGTTTCGCGCAAGGATCATCCGGACGACCGCCGCGTGCGCCGGGTCGAACTGACACCGAAAGGGCGGGCGTTGATTACACGCGGCTTTGGCGAGCACGCTGCCGCGATGGAAGGCGTGGCGGGCGTCCTTTCAAAAAACGAGCGGCTGACCTTGCTGCGGCTTTTGAAAAAATTAGGCAAACACGCGGCCGAAACTCGTAAATAAACCGACCTGCTGCGGGCCACGGTTTGAAACGTGCAACGGAAGCGAGATCGCTCTGTCACACTCTAACGAGTGTCAATGCGGAGCCTCAGCGTTTCGGAACGGCGTGCTGTTCTTCGAAGCATGATCGGAGCTTTTCGAGATTTACCGGAACGCGTGCATGTGCGCCTCGAGGAGCTGCTCTCAGATATTGCACCGGCCAGGAGACGGATTGCCCAAGTTCTTTCGCTGCTTGCAACGGCCAATATGGGTCGCGCAGAAATTCACGCGCCATTAGAATCGCATCAGCTTCACCGGTGGCGATGATTTGTTCGGCTTGAACCGCCGACGTAATCATTCCAACTGCCCCAGTCAGAATTTCCGCTTTCTCGCGAATCTGCCGGGCAAACGGAGTTTGATAACCCGGTCCGGCCGGAATCTTTGCGTGCGGCACGCTGCCGCCTGACGAACAATCGATCAGATCGACGCCGAGCTGCTTCAACCCCCGCGCGAGTTCGATCGATTGCTGGAGATCCCAGCCGCCCTCGACCCAGTCGGTCGCGGAAATGCGTACAAACAACGGCGCGCCCTTTGGCCAGGAAGCGCGGACCGCCGTGACGATCTCGCGAATAAATCGGGTACGATTTTCAAACGAGCCACCATAGGCGTCGTCCCGATGATTGCTCAGCGGCGAGAGAAATTCATGAATGAGATAACCATGCGCGCCGTGAATCTCGATAACACGAAAACCGGCTTCGCACGCGCGTCGCGCCGCATGGGCGAAAGCGGCAATGATCTCCTGGATGCCGTCGACGGTGAGCGCGTGCGGCATTGGATAATTATCGGCAAACGGGATCGCACTTGGCGCGACTACGTTTGTCCAACCGCCTTCATTTTCCGGCATTGCTCCTTCACCTTCCCATGGTCGATACGTGCTGGCTTTGCGTCCGGCGTGCGCCAACTGCATACCCGCGACGCTGCCCTGCTCATGAACAAAGCTCACAATCCGGCTGAGTGTTTCGATGTGATCGTCACTCCAAATCCCGAGATCTTGCGGACTGATGCGGCCTTCAGGAACGACCGCAGTTGCTTCCGTCAGCACGAGTCCAGCGCCGCCGACAGCGCGGCTCCCCAGATGGACAAGATGCCAATCGGTCGCCAAGCCATCCACGCTCGAGTATTCGCACATCGGCGAGACGAACACCCGATTGGCAAATTTTACTTCTCGAATCGCGAGCGGATCAAATAGGCTGGGCATGGACACAGGTCAGTAACCCAAACAGAACGTATGAGCAAAGTTCAATTCACGTCGCAGCGTCTTCGCATTCTTTATAAGCTCAAGTGACACTTATCTCTTCGACCTATGCGACCTAACCAGACTTTGCCCCAGCACGAATTACATCCAGCACGACGTTAGGCTTCGAGAGCATAGGTGCGTGACTGCTCTCGAACTCATAGGTGGTCGCACCCATGCGCTTCGCGACAAACCGCTCCAACTCGGGGTGGACAGTGCGGTCGTTACCCACGATGTACTAGCTCGGCTTCGATTTCCATGCGGTTCCTTCAACCTTCTGGTTGAAAGGTCCGCGTCCGGCACGCCGTATAATCGTTAGCTATATTCCCGAAAGCATCGGCGCGAGAGGAAGGTAGTATTGAGCGCTTCAAAATCACGCTGTTAGAGTCTCTACAAGGTTGACAAACAGCCGACGAACAAACAAAAAACTCAAGCATTGTGAATGCAAATGCTCCAAGTGCTTTGCTCCAGATTTCTTTGGTAAGCTTCCCGCCTGCGGAGTTCCCGATTTAAACCACCGGTAGACGGGCGCTCAAAAATCCTGGGTGCCGCCAATGGGAAGCAGGTGCAAGGTCAAGGCCTTCGATCGGAATTTTTCTTTGGCTGCGGCATGGTCGATTTTGATGGACGGGAAGGTATCGTAATGCACGCCGATGACGTCTTTGCATTGGAGAAGGCCAGCGGCACGGATGGCGTCATCGATATCCATGGTCAAAGTGCCGCCGATGCACAGGACCGCAAATTTGAGTTCGGTTGTTTCGCTGATGAGTTTCATATCCAGCGTGAGGGCGGTGTCGCCGGAGTAATAGAAATTGCCATCTGTAGATTCGATCACGAAACCGCCGGCGGTGCCGCCGTAGGTGCCATCAGGTAGGGAACTGGAATGAATAGCGTTAACACATTTAACCCGGCCAATATCTGATGAATAGGTGCCACCGGGATTCAACGGCTGCGCATTTTTGACGCCGTTTTTATCGAGCCAGGAAGTCATTTCAAAATTGGAAATCACGGTGGCACCGGTTTGTTTGGCGATGGCGGCGGTATCGCTTATGTGATCGTAATGTCCGTGAGACACAAAGATATAGTCCGCCTTTATTTTTTTGATATCCACCGCTTTTGCGAGAGGGTTCTGAGTGATAAATGGGTCAAACAGCAGGTGTTTCCCATTGATTTGGGCGGCAAAGCAGGAGTGGCCGTAATAAATAATTTTCATGCGATTCTATTTTGCTTTTTAAAACCGAATCCTCCTTTGGGCTCGCGACCTAAATCATTGTGGCAAGTTTCGAACTTCCGATCTGTTCGCCTTCCAGGAGGATTCTGTTTTGTTTCGTTGCGGTATTTTGGCTATTGGTTGACTGGCGCGGAGGTGGCAGCCTCTTCGATAAGCTTGGCTGTTTCCTCCGGGTGAGATATGTAGGCCACATGGCTCGACTTCACCTCGACCGTCTTGGCGTTGGCGCGCTTTGCCATCATGCGCTCCTGATCCGGATTGATTGACCGGTCTGCGCTGGCGACCATGTACCAGGTGGGCTTGTGCTTCCAGGCGGGGTTCTTCACCTCGTGGGTAAACGCGTCGGTAGAGATCGGCACTTGCGATATAGCCATGAACTCTGCCTCATCCCGTGGAATGTCTGCTGCGAAGTCGGCGACGAAGTGCGCCTCGTCAATCCACCAAAGCTCGTTGTTGTCCGGTTTGAATGCCTTGGAGGCTTGTGGCACGGCCTGTTCGATCGATGCACAGCTTTCACCTTCATCGAGGGCAAAGGCGGCAATATAGACAAGCGCTTTAACGTTTGGGTGATTGCCGGCCTCGGTAATGACGGACCCGCCGTAGCTGTGGCCTACCAGAACCACTGGCCCGTCCATGGCGTCGATGGCCGCCTTTGTGTACTTTTGGTCTTCGGCGTAGGAAGTCTCGGGATGCTGCACCACCGACACCTTGTAGCCATCATTCTTGAGGATGTCTGCGACTCTCTTCCAGCCGGAGCCATCCGCGAAAGCTCCGTGCACCAGGACCACGTTCTTAATATGCTGTGTCATGATAATTCTCCTTTGTCTTGTTTCGGTTTGTTTATTTCGATTTGTTAAATAGTGCGCGAATTGTATGCCACGAGCCCAAAAGGTGTCTTGGAGAAGCTTCCAGCACTCTGGCCTTGTTCTTAGTTTCTAAGATTGCGTTGGTCATTCCTTTTCTTCCGTTTGCGTCGATATTCGTTAGGCCGCTGCCGAGGCAAGCAGCGCCTCAACCTTTGCATCCAATTCTCTGGCGACGTTAAGAGCCGCTGCGTTTTGGTAAGGAGCGAGTAAGCTCGCCATTCTGTCGTAGGAGAGATGAACACCGTCTGGACGCTCATCGATCAAAATCGTAACCGGCGCGTACGACCCGGCATCGGGCACATGCTTCACCATCTCGCGCATGATCAGCGGATTGCCGATGACGAGCCGAAAGACTTTTGGATGGTCGCCCGTTTCTCCTTTGTGCACGACTCCGCCATGATCGAACCGGGCGAACTCCATCAAGCCGGACGGACCAAGAGCCGATTGAACTACCTTTTCCATTTCCGAATTTGTTTTTGTCGCGGCCACGTGTTTCCAGAATTCTTCGATGTTAGGGTGCCCGACAGCAGCGTCGAACTTCGCCAACACATCTTGTAAGGATTTGCGCGAACTAACAGTTACGCGTTCAACATTGATTCGTCTCGTTGAGATGATTGGTTCTTCCACGAGAATCAGTTTGCGCTGTGCTCGGCCGCGCGGTAGCGCTCATTGGCGATTGCGGCGGTGCGTTTGTTGCACCACCATAAAATTGTGATTTTACAACTTCGGGCGTTCCTAACCGTCATCGAAGAGGGCAGCCTTCACCGTGCCGCCACGCGGTTGAGCCTGTCGCATTCGGCCCTGTCAAGGCAGATGCAAGCGCTGGAACACGAGCTCGGCGGACAATTGCTGGAACGCAGTTCCACCGGAGTGCGGCCCACCGCTGGCGGTTATGCGCTGGCGACGAAGATGGCAGCCTTGCTCGCTAGCTACGATTCTACGATGATCGAAGTCCGGCACCTCGTGCGAGGCGAAACCGAACAATTACGAATTGGTTACCTTGCCTCGGCTTTTGGAGAATACCTCGCTCCGGCGCTGGAAAAGCTTCGCCAGGTTCATCCCCGAACAAAGCTGAAATTACTCGACCTGTTTCCCGGAGAGCAAATTAACGCGCTGCGCCGGGGTGAAATAGACATCGCTCTTACGCAAGAGATCGGAGATCTGCTAGGACGCGATTTTTATGCGCGACAATTGGCTGTGACCGAAAGCATTGTCGCTCTGCCTGCCGGCCATCCGCTAGCATTGCGAAAGCAGGCGAAGATTGCCGAACTGAAAAGTGAAACGTTTGTTACTGGAACAGAGGACCGGGTGCCAGGCTATCGCCGCCGGCTCAGGCAGATTTGCCGCAGTTGTGGGAAGTTCAGACCCAGGCTCATCGACAATAGCGAGGACCTCTCCAGCAAACTCGCGATGGTGGCGAACGAGGATGCAGTGGCGTTACTTCCCGCTTACATGCGTCACCAAACCGCGCCAGGGGTTGTCATTATCCCGGTTGCCGACGCGGGAGCAACCTGGAGACTGTTTATCGTCTGGCAGCGGGGGAAAACCGCCGGCCCGCTGCTCACTCTCCTGGACTCGCTTCTCGCCGAACCATCCACCGCTGCGCAGGCCCGAAACGGTGATCAGCTGCGGAGTCAACCTAATGGCAACGTCCACACACGTAACCGTGCCGAAAAAAGCTTTCATCGGTCGGATCTCGCCTAACGAAAAGGTTTTGTAATATAAACCTCGGAGCCTACGAGGCTCGAACCAATAACGCTCCAGTGTTGTCACGGCAGAGTCGAGCTCAGGGTAGCTCGTCGAAAAAGAGATAGATGGCGGCAATCCGGCCGTCCCGGACACTGATGAAATCAGTCCCGGCGTAAGCTGGTGCCTCACCAAGGCTGCCCGACACCCATTGAATCCGGCCGCAATTCCCCAGTTCCTCAGGCTCGGCAATTGCCTGACATCGAAAGTCCGGGTGAGTAGCCTTGATCGCTCCCATGACGCGATCGATCTCATCGCGGCCACGGTGAGCGCCCGTTTTGGGGTCGTAGAAGACGCCATCTTCGGTCCAGATCTCGTCGATGGCCGCGCGCCGTCGCGCCGGGTCGTTTTCACCGAACACGTTTTGAAGATTGCGAATTAACAAAGTCGATATGTTGTAGGACATGGCGCTAGTTTGGGGGATTGAAATCCAATAGAACCTTCCCACCACGCTGGGAGTGTTCAATTGCTTCTTTGATTTGCGATGGTTTGTATGTTGTGGTGATTGGCAAAGTTAATTTGCCGGAAGCGACTACTTTCGTTGCCTCAGTGAGTGCCGCGCGCATTTTTGGGAGGTACTCTTCGTAATACATCCAGAATCCATGGATGTTTAACCTCTTGCCAATGAGATCGCCTTGCGGCATGTGAATCGGCAAACCACTCAGCCACGCGTAGCTGACGAGATGAGCCCCTGATGAGAGCACGCTTGCAATCGTCACTGTCGCTGGACCACCTACGGCATCAAGACCCAGATGCATTGGCATCCCGCCGGTTGCAATTTGAATTTGCTTTGGGAGTTCCGGCGACTCGACGCCAACGAAATCGACACCCAGCTTTTCAATTTCCGGGATAAGCTCGGATCGCCTGACAATACCTACAACCTTGAGTTTTCTCGATTTTGCAATCGCAATCAGGCATCGCGCAACGTGGGAGTTTGCTGCGTTTAATACAATCCAGTCTTTGGCCTTTAGCTTTACAAATTCGTCTAAGAGAAGAACTGCGGTCGTAGGATTGATATTTAACATCGAGGCCGTTCTGGCATCGATCGAAGGAGGAACGACGAAAAGACCCTGGGCTGGAGCAAGGACTTTTTCAGACCAGGTGAATGTTCCAAATGGAATCGTAACACGATCGCCTACCTTGACGCTGGTGACTCCCGGCCCGACCGCCTCGACGATTCCCGCACCTTCACCTCCTATGACAGAAGGAAGCTTCGGATTTAAGAAGTAAACTCCGTTAGCTAAAAGGAGGTCGCTGTAATCAATCGGCGCATACTCCATGCGCACCAGAGCTTCGCCCGCAGACGGCGCGTTTGGTTCCGAAACGTCGACCATCCTTAAGTTCTGCGCTGGACTACCGTAGGCAGTGAGATGAATGGCTTTCATCTAGGATTCTCCTCGTCCCAAGAAATCTCGGCCTGCGAGAGGACCACCTGCTTGCAGCATCAGCCCTCCATCGCGAAGATTTCCAAGATCGATGTTCCTTATCACCTAATTTCTCCTTCTTTCGAAAACTCTTCGCCAAACATCGGCAGGCCGCTTTTCGATTGAGCTTTTGTCGCCTCATCCTGCAGAACATCCCAATGCTCGGCGAGGCGGCCGTTCTCGATCCTGACAATGTCGGCGGCGATCCAGGCAATCGGCGGGCCATGTCCTGAGAAACGGCCGTGAATGATTACGTAGTCGCCGTCCGCGACGATGAGTTGATGTTCGTATCGCAGCGTATCCGGTGCGTTCCGGATCAAATTGAATAGTCCATCGCGACCCGGTTCGATGTGCGCGCTGTGTTGAATGTAGTCCGGCGACCAAAATTTCTCAGCGGCCGCGTAGTCCCGCTTGTTAAACAATGTGTCGAAGGCTTCGAGCACCAGCGCCTTGTTTTTCTCTTGTAGTGTCTCGCTCATAACACTTTCCTTCAGTCGTTAGGCACGACTCTCTTTGACAACTCACGCGTCGTTGGAAGTTGCTCCGTGATTTCATCGACTCGGTCGGGATAGAACGCGACATGTCCTTTGATCTGCGCAACAGCAGGGTACGGGTTCTCATATGTCCACACCGCATTGACAGATTTCTTTTCTCCAGCAGGAATACTGTAGTAACTGCAATCGCCTTTGTACGGACAGTAGGTAGCGTGATCTGTCCGTTCTAATTGAGTAAGATCGACATCTTCACGGGGAATGTATTGGACGGGGGAATAGTCCGATTCCCGAAGGGTCAATGAGTTACGGGTATCCGCAATCACACGGCCTGCAACGGATACGACAACGCGAGCCGGATTGTGCTGGATGGAAATCGGATGATCCGGACCTGGAATCTTAATCTGTTTTTCTTTCACATTTCGTTTTCCTTTTGGAATCTTCAGATTGTTAGGACGACCCTGCCGAACGGGCGGCCCTCAATCGAGGTACCGCAGAGCATCAGCCGCTTCGGCCAGAGGGAAGGTCTTAGCCACGATCGGTTTGATCGCGCCGGATTTAAGTAGAGAGACAATAACCTTCCAAGCGTCAGTAATGGCCGCCTTCGGCTGAGCAAACATGTTGAGACCCCGGATGCTGGCCTGTGGCACGATCAGATTTTCCACGTCAATGGTTGTCTGACGGCTTGCCGAATATCCGAGCGTTGTGACGCGTCCTTCCAGCGCAACCGCTCCAATCGCCTCGCGCAAGACTTCACCACCGATTCCGTCGATGACGATGTCTGCGCCGTAGCCACTCGTGATACGACGCACGCCGTCACCCAACTTCTCCAGGGATGTATCGATCACTTCATTAAATCCGAGCGCCTTCGCCTGCTCGGCTTTCGCATGATTGGTCGTGCTCGACATGGCGTGTTTCGCGCCCAGAGCGCGCGCCAATTGCGTCACTGCATTGCCGATCGATCCTCCAATCGCTGGTGCCAGAACGGTTTTGCCTGCCTGCAAACCAGCCAGAGTAAGAGCCACCTGCGCGGTGAGGTACGCGACCGGAATACCTGCCGCACTCACGTCGTCGATGTTGTCAGGAATCAGGCAAAGGTCCTCTTTCCGCACGGAAACCCACTCCCTGTACGTTCCATCTTCAAAAACGCCATAGGCGCCGAAGAACATCACGCGCGAGCCGACCGGAAAGTCCGCTCCGCCTCCCTCTTCCACCACGCCCGCTCCTTCGTTGCCCAGGACTAACGGTGCCTTCGAGCTGTGAAATTTGCCCGAGAGAATCGTATGGTCCAGCGGCGTAACGCCGGCCGCGGTGACTCGCACCAGTGCTTTTCCATTTGTAACCGCTGGTTTTGGAAGCTCGATGAGCTTCAGTCCTTCATAACCACTAAATGTTTCAGCTCTCATTGCACGCATATCATTCCTCCTTTGATTCAGGCGTTAGTGCCACCATCGACGGTCAGGTTTGCGCCGGTGATGTAGGAGGACTCCGGACCGGCGACGAACGCCACCAGCGCGGCAACGTCATCAACACTCCCATAGCGGTTGAGCGCCGTGGCGGCCTTCTGGGGCACCGCCCACTCGCCCGCGGCAGGATTTAATTCCGTGTCGATCGGACCCGGCTGGATGTTGTTAACCGTGATGCCCCGGGGCCCCACTTCTCTAGACAACCCTTGACTAAACATTTTGATCGCTCCTTTCGTGGCCGAGTAAGGCACCAGACCGGGCGTCATCATCCGCTCGCCTACACACGAGCCGATCATGATGATGCGGCCGCCATCCTTCATGTGCTTCAGCGCCGCCTGCGTGGCGACGAATGCGCCGCGGATGTTGATGTCGATCATGCGGTCCATCTCTTCCAGCGTGGTCTCCTCGAACTTCTTCGGGATGGCGGTGCCGGCGTTGTTCACGAGCACATCAAGTCGGCCTAACGTCGCAACCGTCTTATCGACCGCGGCCTTGACGGCTTCGGCATCGGCGGCGTCAGCCTGAATCGCAATCGCCTTTCGGCCGGCGCGTTCAATCTCCTTAACGACCGACGCGGCGGCATCGGCACCTTTCGTGTATGTGATGGCCACGTTCGCTCCGTCCGCCGTCAGGCGTTTAGCGATTGCGGCGCCAATGCCGCGTGAGCCGCCTGTAATCAGTGCAATCTTTCCTTCCAGTTTCCGGTTCATGATTTGTCTCCTGTTTTTTTCGAGGTTGGATTCATTGTGTATCGACTAGTAAAAAACTCTGCCCTCGACAAAACCCTGTCAAATGGTTTATTTACTCATCGGTATGAAATCAGAAATTGTCGCAGCACCTCGCGGACGACCGCGCGCCTTCGATCCTGAGGTGGCTCTGGATCGCGCCATGCACGTTTTTTGGGCGAGAGGTTACGAGGGCGCTTCGCTGTCCGATCTGACGCGGGCCATGCGCATCAATCGACCAAGTCTTTACGCCGCCTTTGGCAACAAGGAGCAGCTCTTTGGAAAAGCTCTCGATCGATACATGGCCGGGCCAGTTGCCTATTTTGGCAAAGCTTTGGCGGCGCCCAAGGCGCGGGATGTGGTCGAAGAGATATTTCTCGGCACGGCCAAAATGGCGAATGACCCGAGGATTCCAAAAGGGTGCCTCATGGTTCAAGGCGCGTTGGCGTGCGGAGATGCGTCTGTTCGGAAGGAAGTGGCTGGGCGGCGGGCGGCAGTCGAAGCTGTATTGCGTCGCCGCCTTCAACAAGCAAAGCGCGAAGGCGATCTTCCGAAAAATGCTGACCCAGCCGAACTGGCCCATTACGTGATGACTGTCGTGCGCGGAATGGCAGTGCAGTCAGCTGGCGGCGCGAGTCGCGATCAACTACGTCGAGTCGCGCAAATCGCATTGCGCGCGTGGCCCAAACGCTAGTTTGCTAAGGTCCACTCTTGGCTTGCATTGATTTCATCAGGGCGGCAGACGATGCTCCTTCCAGCGACAGTCCGTACCCGACTTCCCGCACAATGCGCTCTTTCAATGGTTGGATGAAGTGCACTCGTGTGTTGCGACGCGTCACTTCCGGAGCCTTCAGGTACAACTCGGCTAATTCCTGCGCCCGACCGAGAGCCTTGCCGTTCGGCACAACTTCGGCAACGACGCCCCATTCCTGTGCAGTACGCGCCGGCAGCGGCTGCGGGTTGAGGAGGAAGGCCTCGGCTCGTCCTGCGCCGGCGCGATAACTCCATGTAGTAAAGATTCCGTCACCGGGTGCAACGCCAGCGGCATAGTGGCCCACATCCTGGAAGGTCGCCCCCTCGGCAGCCACAATCACGTTGGCGAGCAGCGCATAATCGGAGTGAATATGCGCGCGTCCCTCGATCGCCGCGATGACCGGCACACGTATGTTGGCTATGTTTTCCAAAACCTGAACGCCTTCGTCGTGAATCTGGCTCCAAACGTCGGGATCGGCGGCATTGCCCCAGGACGACCATTCGACGCTCGTGATAAAGTCGCCACCTGCGCCCGTCAGGATTACGATCTTGTTCGCTCGATCCTGCGAAATCCTGTAGAAGGCTTCGACAAACTCCGTGTGAGTTTGTGCGGTCATAACGCACGGGCCACCGTTGGTGTGGAGCTGAACAATCAGAACACCGTTGGCGTCTCGTGTCAGCTTTACATTGTGATACGCAGTGAAGTAGTCAGCTTGAAGTGGTTCCATGGGAGTCTCCTCTCTGTTTGGTTGAGAAGGCATTGATCACGTGATAATCGAGATCCTTTGTCAGAATTCCGAGTTTGATTAACGAGTTAACCATTAACTTCATTCGAGTTCTACTCCTTCCTTTTCGGGTCGTCTTTTGACCCGATAGTTTTGCTTTGGGATTTGAAAATCGAGATGAGCCGAGCCAATCGACGCTCGTAGTCGTCGCAGGTAGGATAGTTGCCCTCGGCATCGATCCATTCCGGGTGCTGCGCAAGCAGGTCTTTGTGCAGCTGCCTCTGTAACTCGCGATAAGTTCGAACGGGTAGATTTGCTCTCGGCGACGAGCCCGAGCTTTGTTCTCCATGTGATCCGTTGTCCGTTTTCACTTCTGATTTGTCTGCCAGTTGTATCGCTCCATTCTTGCCATCGCGGAAATCGTATGATTCGTTTGTAGTAATCGGATTTAGCGATAAGCGTCCATTATGGAGCTTCGGCATCTTCGTTACTTCGTTGGAGTCGCTCATCATTTGAACTACAGCGAAGCGTCCCGCCGCCTGCACGTGGCGCAGCCCGCGATTAGCCAAACCATTCTGGATCTGGAAGAGGAACTCGGCGTTAAATTGCTGCTTCGCACCAAACGAACTGTGCAGCTCACCACGGCGGGAAGCGCCTTCTTGCATGAGGCGGAGCAGATACTGAATCATGCAAAGGAAGCTGGTCAGATCGCGCGGCGCGCCGCACGCGGGGAGACCGGCAGTTTGGGCATAGGATTTTTCGGCACTGCCTCCGGTCCGTTCTTGCCTTCCCTGGTACAGTCGTATCGGCAAAAATTTCCTGACGTGCAACTACAGCTTTATGAAATGACTCCCGACCAGCAGCTCGCCGCCTTCGACGAAGGACGGATCGACCTGGGGTTCTCGAGAAAACTACCGCCAGACCGCCGCGCAGAATTTGAAGAAGAAAACGTCTACATGGACGAACTCGGAATTGCGCTGCGTCCTATTCACCGACTCGCCCGGCAAAAAGTAGTGCGCTTAAAAAGCCTCGCTGGCGAGCCATTTGTCCAATTCCATCGCAAAGGTGCCCGAACCTTGTTTGACGAAGTCATCGCTGTTTGCCGGCGAGCCGGCTTCTCGCCACGCATCGTAAATGAACCGGACTTTATGGCAACGGTCCTGACTCTGGTAGAGAGCGGGCTTTGCGTCTCAATCGTGCCTTGCTGCGTCGCCAGCCTGAAACGACCGGTTCTTATTCGCTCAATTATCCCGAGGTCGGCTCGGATTCCTTTGTGCGCCGTATGGCGCAAGTCTTCCGACAATCCCGCCGTGACAGCGTTCCTGAAAATTCTGAGAGCGTCGCGACCGGCGATCAGAAAGCAGATGGAAAAAATGATCCGCCAATCGAACGAAGCTGCCTAACGAAGAATTTTTGTAATACAAAAATCCGCTGAGTCTACAGGCTCGAACCCAGCAGCGCTTCAAACGCTAACGCTTGGACGATTCGAAGCCAGTCTTGACATCGAGTGGGCCTAACAAAAATCATCGGCTCACTACCTAACAAATCCAATAAATGAGATAAATGAAAAACCTCGTACACGGAATTAAAGACAAGGTCGTCGTCATTACCGGCGCGAGCAGTGGAATAGGTGAAGCCACTGCGGTCATGCTCGCTGAGAGCGGTGCGAAAGTCGTACTCGGCGCGCGCGAGGATTGGATCGGCTGCAATCTCTCGCTTGTCGGATAGAAAAGGCGGGTGGGGAAGTCGCCTATGCACAAACCGACGTGAGACGGCGCGAGGACCTAACGAGTCTCGTCAACCTGGCGTGTGATGACTAGCCCCGCGCCACCGACCCCGCGACTCCCGAGATGAACGAAATGCCAGTCGTGAGCGTATCCGTCGCGGCTCGAATATTGGCACATCGGCGAGACGAACACCCGATTAGCAAATTTTAACTCTCTAATCGCGAGCGGATCAAACAGGCCAGCCATCCGCATTCCTTTTAGTTACTTTGTTACTAATCTGAATGCCACGGATGAGCAAAGTTCAATTCATCCGAACAGCGTTATACGAAGGCCTGGCCCGCTACGCGCCTGCGAGGCTTCATCCTATCTCGAACGAGGGAATACCGGTCACCTCGACGGTAGCACTGAAAAATCCTCCGCGTGCGCAATAGCGCCGGACCTGCTCGAGCAGAACATTTTGGTCAAACGAAAGAGACGTCGCTCAAACCAGGGACGACGTGGGATGGAGGGAAATAATATGACTCAGATTACCTTGATTGAACTTGGAGTGATCGCGATCGGCATTGCGACAGTACCATTGAGTCTGGCGCAACCGCCTCGAACCGGGATTAGCGGAAGCAATAAAACCGCTGCCACCATAGGCACAGCCGCAGGCCACAGCGGCTTGAGCGGCACTTTCCCCAGCGCCGTTCAAACTGGGACAAATTTCCGGAGTAGTGCGAGTACCGGGCTGAACGCGAATGTCGGAGCACACATCGGGATAAACACTCGAGCGCAGACCGGGATCAGCAATCAAATCGGTGGGATTACCGGCGGCGCCGCTGTGGGGCTTGGTGGCTCAAGCGGTAACTCGACAGGGACTACACAAATTGGGACAAATATCCAAACTGGCACGAATAGCACCGCGAACACGAACGCCGGAGCGCACGCCGCCGCCGCTGCTGCTGCCGCGCCTGCCAGGGTCACTACTATCCTGCCCCAAACCGCCCCGGTGCCAATTAGAAGCCCGTTGCCTAACAACAGCCCCGTCGGCTCAAATTTCTCGACTGCGGGGCAATCCCCTTCGCCGCTACCATCCGCGTCGCCCACCCCAACTCCGGCTCCGACCCCGGCGCAATTGCTCTGATCCGTCACTGGCGGCTAAGTCAACACGGAAGGACGTACGAACCCAGCGCCGCTTTCCTCATAGGATTCGCGAACGATCTGCGCTCTGTGTCGATAGTAAGCTCTGACCCCTGATTCTGCCTGATTCTGGATCGATTCTGGATTCTGACCGTAAGCTCTGAGCCCCGATTTTGACCTTATCAATTTATGACGGCAATAGAGCAATTGCGCGATCTCGCGCTTGCCGCGCGTTCGTAACGTTCCTTCGGAATGTTGCCTCGGCGTGTTGAATTTGATCCGGCGTGGGATTGCCAACAAAAGCATTCTCCCAATAGGTATTAAACTGCTTTTGGATTAACTCTTCGTACGCTTTTCTAATGATGTCAGCATCATTGTTCGCCTGTTTATTCGCATCAGCATCAAGTTGAACGGGGCCTTCCTGTGTCTCTACGGCAGAAAATTTTTTTGGCATTTAGTCCTCTTTTACTGCTTTTCCTATCAAGACAGCATCAGGATTTCAATTCTGAAATTTGGGCTTGCGCGGGCGGTTGGAAGTTTTGATAGAAGGAGTTTCGTGCTTGACTCCCCCAGCACAGAAAAAAACTCAAACGAAGGGAACAAACGAAGGGAAGGAAAAGGAAGTCAAAGCTCATGATCGACACAAGTAAATTTCCTAAACCGGAGACTGTCGATAGTGAGCTCTGACGCCAAATTCCCACCGGTGCGATCGCCCGCGCCATCGTGTTCGCGATCGAGCAGCCCGCCGATGTTGACGTGGGCGAGATTATTGTCCGTCCCACGGCGCAGAGTTAATCCGAGCCGGACTGGCGATCCACATCCTTGGAACGCGTCGGTCCTAATCAACACGACTTTGCTGATAGGATTCGCGAACGATCTGCGCTCTGTGTCGATAGTAAGCTCTGACCCCTGCTTTCTTGATGAGGTCTAACGAGAAAGAGATAAGCCACGGCAGGGTGTCGTGGCACCTTGAGGCTGTCGAACCAGCGGCGTTGGTAGGTGGGGTCGAGCACACGACCCGCAACCAGTGCGTTGATCCAAGTGGCGAGATCGTCCGCGCGGGCGAGTAACCGGGCGATTACCGAAATCGACGGAGGAGCTTAATGTCGAACTAAACGCGCCTCCACCTCGTTGGCGTACGGCTCGAATAACATCGGCGTCGGCTTGCCGTCGCTAAGGCGTGGCGCTCGGCGATGGAAAAGCCGTCAGTGGTGATACCACGTAGATCTGGTCCCATATTTTTAGCACCAGGGTCATAGACGTCCACTTGCCTTCGACCGATATGGGCAGGTTGGTCCACGTCACAAACGTCACCCGGCTATTGGGGTCGTAACCCATGTGCGAATTGTAACCGGGAGTTTCGCCGCCGTGAAAGTATACCTCGTTCGGCCCCCATCGCAGTCGTTCCATGCCGTACCCGTACTGCTGGCCGTTGGGCATGCTCGGGTCCTTGGCCTGCAGGCTGTCGAGCCAGCGGCGCTGATATGCGGCATCGAAGACGCGCCCAGTAACCAGTGCCTCGATCCAGATGGCGAGATCGCTGGCGGTGGAGATGACGCCCCCGGGAAAATAAGCAAAAGAGGGGTTCAGGTTCGTGTAGTCAGTGGGCAATAGCGTGCCGGCTCGTGCCCCGGCTTGGATGTCCGGCGGGTACGGCGTGTCCGTCAGGACAAATGAGGAACTGCCGTACAAGTAGCCGTGGGAGTAGGGATCGGGGATGGTGTTCGAAGTGCGAGGAGGGAGGAGAGTGTCGTGCATCCCTAGCGGCCCGAACAGCCGGTCCTGCATCGCCCGAGCCATTGGTTTACCGTCGACCTTCTCGGCGATGAGGCCGAGAAGCGTGTAGTTGGTGTTGTTGTATTCGTAGGCGGTACCAGGCGGAAAGTTGGGCGGGCGCGCGAACGCGATGGCTAGCAACTCCTCTGTGGTCCAAACCTTGGTCGGGTCACGGTCTACGGTGGCAGCGAGCTCGGGAGCATCAGTGTAGTTGTAGAGTCCGCTGCGCATCTTCAGCAGTTCGTCGATCGTGATGTTGTCGCCATTGGGCACGCCCGGGACGTACTTCGAGACCGGATCATCGAGACTGAGCTTGCCTTCCTGGGCCAGTTGCACGATCACCGCGGCCGTCATCGACTTCGTGTTCGAAGCGATCCGGAAGTGGGTGTCGGCGTGGGGCGGACTCGTCGTGCCCAGTTGCGTGGTGCCATAGGTGACCTTGAACTCGCCCTGGGGTGTGCGCAGGAGCAGCACGGCGCCGGGCACCAGGAGTTCCTTGGCGGTCGTGTCCACCATTTTCTGCAACGCAGCCTGGTCGATCGGCTTGAGCGCCGACGAGTCAGCTGGGGAGCTAGGCCGTGAGCACGCTGCGATCAGGAGAGCCACACCGACCAGCAAGCTCGCGCCGGCGCGTATGGGAAATTCAAACGTCATTTTACCAATGATCACTGTTACTGGGTACCTCAAAATATCAAAGATACATTCATAAGATCTAACGACTCAAGCTGAGCCACGCCGGACTAGTGATGTCAACGGCGAAAGCGGAACTGAAAGCGCTAACCTGCGTTGGCTCCAGCGCATTGTTGGGCTGTTCCGCGGGAACTAGAAATAGAGGTACCATCGACCTTAAGAAGCGGGATCGAACCCGAACACTCGTAGCTCTTGGTGGCAGCGGCAGGCCCTCGCGATGCGCGCGGCCCACGCGATAGCCTCTTCGCGAGAGGGTAGTTCGAGCACCGTGAAGCCGCCATTGAGCGGAGGCGCCCACGAGTATCCGCCTGCGGAGAACGTGCCATCGGCCGAGACGAGCACCGGCGGGACCGCTTCGTCGATACCGCCGCCGAAGACATATACGCCGGCGGCTTTTGCTTCGTCGATTACGGCGTGTGCGTCGCGACCAACCGCCTCCCATTCGCGATCGGGTACGACCATCGCTGCGCTTGGAAATGAGATTAGGTATTTCGCCATAGAACTCTTTCTTTAGAAATGGAAGACAGTCGTGCGCGAAGTTCTTTAGGAAATAAGGGTCAGAGCTTACTATGGTCACAAGAAAAATTGAAATTGAATCGCTCGTGACAACGACAAGATCGTGGTTATCACGGAGCGAGTTCTGAACTCCGAAAGTTTTCGCGAGTGGGGAGCGTTCGCCCGCCACTCGCCGCGGCGAGCAGGCTTTGAGCAGTTTGCTTCGTGCTTACCTGTGACGAGTTATTTTCGTCGATGCAGGCGAGCTTCAGCAAGGTCGATGTCGTACTGGATGCGTCGAAGGACTTCGTCATTGATCGCTTCCTCGTTGCGTAACCCGATGACGGTGTCGCGTTCTGTTTCCAATGCTTCGCGAGCCAGCTGTTCGAAGTCGCGCGAGTATAGGCGGCGGATGCTTTCTCCATGCGCGGTCTCCTTGCTCAGTTCGCGAATGCGATCCGCGTATTCGGAGCGAAGACGCTCAACGCTCTCGGGTCGGGCCTCGTTCGATGTGCCCAGTTCCTCGACCCGGGCCAGTGCAGCTTCGTTCGCTTTCAGTCGCGCGAGACGCTCTTCTTTGTCGGCGACGTGATCGTCGACAATCCCCAGGCCGGCAATCAGAGGCTTCAAGGTCAGTCCTTGCACGACCAGCGTTGCGAAAATGACGCAAAACGTCAGGAGCAGGATAAGGTCACGGCCTGGAAACGGGGACCCGTTAGGCAGAAGAAAGGGGATTGCGAGAGCGGCGGCTAACGAATCGGCGCCGCGCATTCCGATCCAGGCAATCAAGGCTGTCTGCTGCCAGGGTGCGGGGTTTTTTCGGCGAAACGTTTTGCTGAATAGACGCGGCAGATAAGTAGCGCCGAACAACCAGGCGAAACGAACGAGCACCAGAGCGAGAAGCACAAGCAAAGCCAGCCTGATGACTTCGATCGTCGTGCCCGGCGCGAGTGCGTGAATGACCTGTGGCAGTTGCAGTCCGATCAGCATGAACAGAATGCCGTTGAGGATGAACGTTACCATTTGCCAAACCGGGATAGCTTGAAGACGCATCCGCCCGCTCAAGACCCGGGGCGCGCGCCACCCGTAATAAATGCCGGCGATGACCACGGCCAGGATACCGGAGACGTGGAGCATTTCGCCGCAGAAGTAGGCAACGTACGGCGTCAGAAGTGACAACATGGTTTGGACCGGCGGATCGTCCAGGCGCTTCTGCACTCGCGTTGCCAACCAGCCGGTGGCGAGACCGACGGCGATGCCACCGGCGGCAACGAAAAGAAACTGCAGGCTGGCCTGGCCTAACGAAAAGCTCCCGGTTAAGACCGCGGCCACCGCGAATCGAAAAGAGATAAACGACGTGGCGTCGTTCACCAGGCTTTCACCTTCTAGGATGACAATGATCTTGCGAGGGACGCGGAGATTTTGCGTCACGGCCAGTGCGGCCACAGCGTCCGGTGGCGAGATGAGCGCACCGAAAACAAAACCAACGGCCAGGGGCAATCCCGTCAGCGCATGGAAAAGGTAACCGGTCACCGTCATGGTTAATAGGACCAGGAAAACCGCCAGGGGAAGAATGGAGCGAAGGTTGGCCCGGAAGTCCCGCCACGATGTGTAAACGGCCGCGGGATAGATGAGCGGCGGCAGAAACAAATCAAAGACGAGTTTGGGATCGAGCCGAATCTGGGGAAGACCCGGAACGAACGCCAGGAGTCCGCCCGCGATCGTGAGCAGAATTGGATAAGGAACGCCGATTTTCCGGGCGACGAGCGCAAGCAGCGCGACGGCCACGAGACAAATCAGAATTAATTCGACGGGAGTTGCCATTTTTCCCAGGTCCAGGCGGAATCAGATCACCAAACATTGGTCGAACACAAGGCTATCGTGATCGGCGCAAACAGCCGACCGATGTTGGTCTAAGTGAAACATTGTCCGTCCCGAGCGCGCAGAGTTGATTTCGGCTGAACTATTTTGAAAGATTGCCTGGTGCTAGCACGTATTCAACGGATGAAACGCATTCTTCTCTTGCTTACTTTTGGCGCTCCGCTCGCTGTCGCGGCCGATCCAACCGTCGTTCTGACTGCTCTGCGCGGACATCTCTACGTGGCCGAAGACAATTTCTATTTAAAGGAAAACTCAATGGTGTATGTCGGCGACAATTTTGTCACCGTGATCGGCGCGACGTGGACTCCGGAAACGGCCAGGCTTTTAGCCGCGGAGATCAAGAAAGTGACTCCCAAACCCATTACGGAAGTGATCGATACGAACTACCATCCCGATCGGGCGGGTGGCAATGCTTTCTTCAAGAGCATTGGAGCGAAGATCATCTCAACCAACCTAACAAGTGATTTGCTAACAAAACATTGGGACGAGATGGTGCGTTACGTGCAAAAAGGAGCGCCAGGTTATCCGACGCTTCCACTCGCCTTACCTGACAAAACTTTTGCTGGCGACTTTGAACTGCAAGGCGGCGGGGTGAAGGCGATTTATCTGGGTCCCTCGCATACGCCGGATGGTATCTTCGTGTTTTTCCCGCGAGAGAAAGTTCTTTACGGGAACTGCATTCTCAAGGAGCAACTCGGCAATCTCGATTTCGCGAATCTTTCCGAGTATCCGAAGACTCTCGAGAGATTGAAGCAGCTTCATCTCGATTTCACCACGATCGTCGCGGGGCATTGGTCACCGACTCACGGGCCGGAGTTGATCGATCAATATCTTCAACTACTGGCGACCAAGACACGATAGGAGTCATAGCGCCGATTTGGATCGCGGCTGTCGGGGGTTACGGCCGCAACTGAAATCACCGCGCACGCGAATGCGAGTTATCGCTCTGGTTCGTCGCTCTCCTCGTCTGCCCGGGATGCCTGACGCATTTGATCGTGCTCCGCTTCGTTGACGCCTTCTTCGAACATTTGCGCGCTCTCGCTGCGTCCTTCGGCATCTTCATCTTCTCCGAGAGATTCCGCTGCCTGGAGTCCCGTTGAGCCTGGCAGGGGATCCCAACCTTCCGATTCGGGTATGGATTCAGTACTCTCTTCCTGCGGATCTATTTCCGATTCTCCTGTCAGCTCACGTTTGGCCTGTTGATAGTCAGCCTCGGACGGGTCGGAAGGATGACCGTTAATCGCGGCTAACTCGCGCGCACGGGCTTCAACCATCTCAGGCGTCACCGTCCCAATGCCAGCGGCGTTCTCCATTATGATACCTTTGTTCAGCGGATTTTTTCTCATTGTTCAACCAGCCTCCTATTCGTATTTACCTCGAGTTGCACGACGAACATTCAGGTGGACCTCGTCGGGAACGTCGCTCACGATTCTATCGATCTTATCCGCATCAAATTCAACACCAGAAAGGCACCTCAGTTGGAAGTTTGCTTGGGTAGATTTTTCTGTCGCTCGAACATCAATGCTCCGCGCTATACATAATCGAAGAGCGTCATGAAACCGTAGTCCATGTGTAGTTGCTGGTGACAGTGGAAAAGTGTCAGCCCCGGGTTATCAGCAATAAAGTCTACCTCGGCTTCCTGGTATCCGCCTAACATCACAACGTCTTTCAAGATTCCCGCGGTCGGCTTTCCGGCCAGGTTTGTCAGCTCAAAACTATGGCGATGAAGATGGATTGGATGAATATCGTCACTGGCATTGCGCATACGAATGCGATAGCGCTTGCCTTGCTTCAGGTGAAATGAAGCCGGGATCATCTCGTCGCTCATGGGAAAAGCTACGCCATTGATAGTCCACCGGTTGAAGCCTTCCTCCGCAGCGTTGTCCTTCGCGAAGATCATCTCGATTGTCTCGTCCGGTGAAGGCGCAGTTGCACCGACCTTCGCGAAACGCGCGTAGTCCCAGTGAAACGGAGCAGGGGCGATCCATTTCGGTTGTCCGCCGCGGCCAGCGTATTCAACAACACTGCCCATGCCGTGCCGGCGATCATCATCGGCGAGATCCCCCATGATCCAGACACCGGGATGATTCATTTCTACAATCGCCGAGATACGTTCGGCCGTGCCCAGCCATAGGACCGGTACCTGCGCCGGATTCGGAACGGGATTACCATCGAGCGCGACGACTTGAAATGAGTGACCCGGCAATGCTAGGCTGCGAATCTCGGTAGCACTTCCGTTTAAGATATGAAACAGGACGCGTTCCCCCTGCTTCACGCGAATCGGCTCACCGTGACCGAGGATGCGTCCGTTCATCGTGAATGATCCATAGCCGACCTCGTACCCGTGTGGCATACCCTTCGCGAGCGACGCTTTCATTGCGGACTCTCCCGTTTGCTCCAGCGACTTGACGCGAGTCGGCGGAGATAGGAAATCCATGGCCATGTCGCCGCCGCGACTGAAGGTGGGCTCGAATTCTTTTAGGACAAGAAAGACTTCGCGGTCGTATCTGCCCGGTTCCTGTCTCGGCTCTATGTACACCGGACCCACTTGTCCGCTGTACTGTCCAGCCGCGAGATTTGCGCCGGCGCGGTTGTGAGTGTGATAGAAGCGCAAGCCAGCTGGCCTGGGTGTGAACACAATACGCCGCTTGCCATGCGCAGGAATAAATGGCGTTCCCTCCTCGGCGGCTCCGTCCACGTCGGTCGGGATCTTCTGACCATGCCAGTGCAATTGCTCTGGCGTATCCGTGTCGTTGAACACGTCCACTGTGACTTGCTGACCTTCTTTGAATCGAAGCAATGGCCCAGGGAATTGTCCATTGTACGTAGTGGCCGAAATGATTCGCTTTGGTGCGATCTCAATCGGAGACGTTTCGATGTGCAGTGTGTAGTCTGCGGCAGCGGACTCGTTAGGCGAAACCACCGGTTCACTCTGCTGAATCTGCTCCTTCGTCTGAGCTAGAATGCCTCTCGGCCAGAGCAAAAATCCTCCGGCAATAGCGCCTGTTGTCTTCAAAAATCCACGCCGCGACTCTGCAAAGTCATTCATTGCATTCTCCCTACCTGTCGTTACCAACGTGTTCTACCGAGCGTGCGATGCAGTTTCTTCCATCACAGCTGCAACTTCCTTTCGACTTGAAAAGGTAAACTGAGTGACTCGCGCCTGCGACTTCGATCTTATGGCTGTTGGCTCGCGCGGCATACCAGCGCTCCAAGTCGGGATTGATAATTCGATCTTTCGTCGTTACTAACACGCACGGCGTTCGCCTTCGCTACTCGAAGATCTGCCCGTGGCGAAAACGCCAGATGCTGATCGTGTTCGCGGCGGCAGCGAAGGCGAGCAGGATGCCGAGCACCGGGAGCAGTTCGCGCGTGTTGCAGTTTGCCCAAAGCACGCGGAGGAAACCTTCGATCGACCAATAGACGATCGTGAATTTGCTCAACTGCTGCATGAATGGCGGCATGAAGCTGGTCGGCCACCAGGCGCCGCCGACCGCGCTCATGGTCAGGATAAGCAACGTGCCCATGCCGTTTGCCGCCGCGGCCGTCGGCGCGAGCGCGGCGAGCAACATGCCGAAGGCAACGCAGGCGCTTGCCGCGGCCAGACAGATGAGGAGTAGATTGAAGACGTTGCTCGTGATATCGACGCCGAAGAGCACACGGCCCGCGACGAAAAGCACGAGCAGTTGCACCACACCGAGCAGGATGCCGAAGATGTATTTGCTCCAAAGAATGTGCGTCCGTCGCACGGGTGCGGCGAGCAGTCGCTGATACAAGCCGGCTTTCTTTTCATCGAAGAGTGAAGTGGACGCGCCGGTGAGCGAAAAGAGCAGGAACATCACGGCATAGCCGCCCACACTGCGAGTCGCCATTGGACTCTTCGCGTGTTCGCCGCCGATTTCTTCGCGCTCGATTTTAATCAGGCGATCAAGAAATGAGTTACCATTCGTGTTGGTTGGTGTGGTCCCCGGGATGTTGAACTCGCCGGTTTCGATGGAGTGCAGAATCTCCGCCGGATCGCCGCCGAACCCGCGGGCGATGGCGTCGGCTAACGAGTGGTTGAAACCAGTCATGGTCTCGCTCCCAACGTAATTCGCGCCCAGTCGCTGCAACGATGCGAGCAACGCCTGCGGCGCAGCGGTGAAGATCGTTTTCTCCAGTAAGCCATTCACCGTCTCCGTTTCGATTTCGTTCCGCGCGTTGCGCAGGAACTTCATTTTCAACGCCACCTCAGAGTCGCTCGTTGCATCCGCGGGAAAGATGAGCGCAAAGTGAATGTCGCCGGCGTGCATCATCTCGCGCACTTCTGCTTCGACCAGCACGCGCTCAACGCCATTCGCATCTTTGTGCGACGTGATGACCTTGAAGGCGGGTTCCTTTTGCAGTGCAGAAATGATTGCGGCCGGAGCGGGTGCGTCCGTCTGATTTACCACCGCGAGCGGAATCCCTTTCGGCCCGCGATCTTCGGAGTTTACGCCGAAGACGTTTCCGAAAATATAGATGAGGACGAGCGGGACGATGAAAGTGAGCGAGATGGCCACTTTATCGGCCGCGAAGCGCCGGAACTCATTGCCGACCAGAATCAGAACGGTGCGCATCGTTCAGTTGTCGCGAAGATTTTTCCCGGTGAGATGGAGGAACAAATCTTCCAGCGTCGGCCGGCGAATGTTGAAGTAGCGATAGGACAAGCCGAGCTCTTCGGCAGCGGCGAAAAATTCGGAAAAGCGCAGGCCATCGCGCAGTTTAAATAGATACGCGTCTTCTGCTTTCGTGATCTCACCGTACTCGGCGAGTGCTTGCATTTGCGCGGTGGTCTGGTCGTTGCGCGCGATGCGAACCAACTCGCTGAACGGCAGGTGCGTGAGCAGCTCATCGAGCGTTCCCAATACGAGCAAGCGGCCGTGATCGATGATGGCAATGCGTGAGCAAAGCCGGGTGGCTTCCTCCATGTAATGCGTCGAATAAACGATTGTCATCCCCTCAGCATTCAGCTGCTGGAGGAACTCGAAGATGGCATTTCGCGATTGCGGATCGACGCCGACGGTGGGCTCGTCGCAAAGGAGCAAGGCCGGCCGATGCAGAATGGACGCCACAACGTTGATCCGGCGTTTCATTCCGCCCGAATAGGTCTGCACTTTGTCCTGCCGCCGTTCGAATAACTGCGCCGCGTGGAGCCCGTGATCGACACGAGCGCGCAGCTCCTGGCCGGCGAGACCATAGAGCTTTCCGAAAAGCCGCAGATTTTCCTCGGCGCTGAGCTCTTCGTAGAGGGCGATCGCTTGCGGCACGAAACCCAGGTCGTGGCGCGGTGCCATCGCATTGGTACCAACGCGTTGTCCATTGATCGAAATACTTCCGCTGTCCGGCGCGCGCAATCCGGCGACTAACGACATCAGCGTTGTCTTGCCCGCACCGTTCGGTCCAAGCAATCCGAAGAATTCGCCGCGCGCGAGCGAAAGCGAGACGCGATCCAAGGCGACGATCTCGCCGAAGTGTTTCGTGACGTTCTCGATCGTGAGCATCGACGCTTATTCAGATTCCATACCAGTAATGGTCTTCCCATTCCAGCAGGTTTACCGGTTATACGCCAGCTTATGTGTAGGCTGGTAGAACTGCATGTCATTCGCGACCAGCACGACCATCATGATCACACGCGACAAATGTGTTCAGCTAGATCGCTGCTTTAGGAGCGCTTAAGCTTTTACTGTAGAACCCGGACCGGTCGCTCCATTGCCGGACGCAAGAGTTTCGCTTTGAAACGGATCGAGGGTTTGGTCATTTTGCTTAGTATCACTGATTAAACCTGGACGGCGATCGTACGACTAAGGTCCTACTGGCCGCGAATGAGAGTCACTCTATGCTGAGCTTAGCGGTGTTGCCCATTGCCATTGTCATCACATACCAACAATCAATTAGAAATCTAAAATCATGCGCTTGAGAATACGAACTGCAGTTTGTTGCACAGCGATCCTTTCCGCTGTCAGCTTTTTCACAATAACGTTTGCCGAGACAAATCCACTTTCAAAGGCTCAGGTGGGTGAGCAAATCCGTAAAGTGGAAAACGGCGTGGATGATTTCGAGAAGTATCTGACCGGCCGCGGCGAAAACGCCAAGGATCAGGCCGGATCGGCGAAGAGCAGCGGCGAAGCAAAGCGCGGCAAGGGTGCAAACTCCGAGAACAAAGCAGCCGGGAAGGAAAAAGCCAGCCAGGGAAAAGACGACCTTCAAAATGCCATGGACGATCTGAATCGCTCCACAAACCGTCTGCGGCGCAAGTTCGATGAAACGTCGAATTATCTGGAGACGAAAGTGCAAATGGAACAGGTCCTGGACAGCGCGCGCAAGGTGAATCAGGTGGCGGGGAAGGGGGACGGCCAGGCACAAAGCTTATGGAAGGCTTTGCGCGCGAGCATCAATGACCTGGCGCGCGCCTACAACCTGACCCCGGTGGGCGCATAGGGGAAGGGCATACGGTGCCGGTTGACGTGGGTGCGATTATTGTCCGTCCCACGGCGCAGAGTTAGTCCGAGCCAGAACATCAACGGCTTTCAGCTGATAGCGCCGCTAAATAGGACGAGCCATTACTGTCCTGATGTACCGTGTAGGAGCACTACCGGTAACTCTTCTTAGTTGTTCGGTGCTTATATCTAGTCCCGCGGCTGTCACGTGTTGGTCGATTCTTGCTCGATCACCGATTTGAGCACCGCCTCCAAGCTTGTGCTTCCCTTTTGCGAACCAGATTCTCCTCGTTCGAACTCAATCCAGCTTTCGTTGAAGCCATCCAACATCCGCATGCGAGGAACCGGGTTTTTCATTCCTTGCGACCTAAAAAGTGCATCCCATGATTCGCGCGGCACAACTTTCATGCGTACCGGGTGGCCTAGAAGTTTCGCAAGAGTTGTCGCGACCTGATTTGGCGTTACGCGCGTGGGTCCTTCCAATTCAATGACGCGGCGGCCCTCCCATTTTTCCTGGAGCAATCCGGCCGCTAAATTACCGATGTCCGCTGTGGCCACCATCGGGACTGGTTTATCGAGCGGTTGCAAGAAACTGGGAACGACACCCGTTTCGCGTGCCGGAGCCACATCCCAACGGCAATTCTCCATAAACCAAGCCGGACGCAAGAACGTGATAGGTATAGGCAAGTCGCCGATCGCCTTCTCCATAATGGAGTGCTGAGTCAGCAGGTTCATTTCGCGGGCCTGTGCTCCGATAGTAGAAAGATAAATAACGCGCTTCGGACGTGCTGCGGCGAGCGCGGAGTGGAGGACCTTTCCAATTTCTCGGGCCTCAGAGAATTCCGGAGAGGGATCGAAGTTCGAAGGGACGAGCACAAAGACCGCTTCTGCTCCCTGAAAGGCAACGGTGAGAGAGGCCTCCTCCTCTATTGTGGCAAGAGCTATCTCGCAACCTTGGTCCTTCCAGAATTGACCTTTCTCAGGATTTCGCACGACAACCCGCACCGATAGGCCGCGTGCTAAGAGTGCGCGAGCGGCTGCGCCGCCAACATTACCAGTTACTCCCGTGATAGCATACATGTTGAGGTTCCTGTTAGTGTCGCCGTCTCGCGCTACTCCGTGAATCTGTTGCCGTCGCTGTCACCGGCCTTCCGACATCCATTTCAATGTCGCCAGCCAGAGGTCGTGGCCTCGGTGCATCAGGCTCTCGTCGGTCTCGCGCAGATGTACGGCGTCCTTGCCTATTCCGACTTCGTCGGTAACGACACTGCAGCCATCGCCAGTCTGCGTCAGAAACCAGGTATGGTAGAAGGTCGGGTCGGCACCGGGCGCGTAGCCATACCAACCGATTCGCGTGTAGGGAACAAACTCGTTGACCTTGCTTTCGATCGGCAGTCCAAACGTGGTCCAGCGGAATACGCTGCCTTGGCCAAGCACGGTGCCATTCATTATTTTGACAGACTTCGCGTTCGGATACCACTCAGGCCACTTGGTCGCATCGACGATGTGCTGCCAGACACGTTCGCAAGGTGCATGGATTACAAGTTCGTTGTGCGAAAACAGGTCAGCCTTCGCCGGATCGAATCCGGTCGGCCAGTGAATATCGCGCGAGCGGTTTGCGAGATCGTTTTTCATAGTGATCTTCCTTTCGGGTTGAGTGTGGGTTTGTGCGGTCTGGCTCCGGGCCGATCCAAAAAGGAGCAGCGCTGCGGCAGCGGCGGTGATCGACAGCGGCAGCCGCAAGTTGGGGACAAGTGGCGCTTTCATTTTCGGGTTCATGAAATATTCCGTTAGGCGAATTTAACAGCATTCACATGATTGCGGTTCCCATCCGCGACGTATCTCAGAGAATCGGCCAGGGTCCAGATAGCCGCTCCCAACAACACAACATCCTTGATCAGTAGCTGGCCAGGAGACGCCGCAAGGGCGGGAAATCCATACCCTACCTGCCATACTCCTGGCGTCGTAATTACAAAACTCAGCGTGGTTACGAACATGCCAATTCCGCCTAGGCTGCCGACAATCGAGAGCTTTGGCCAGACTGGGCCACCGCTATTAGTAACGCAATGGCAATCTCAACTACACCGAGGCCGCGCGAGAAATTTCGCACGTCTAGGAAGTGATAAGCCCAAGCCAGGAGTGGACTATGAGAAGCGTGGTTGAAAACACCTTTGGATTCGTAGGCGGTGAACTTCAGGCATCCGATCCAGAAAACTACCAGGACTAAGCCGTAGCGAAGGACGAAGGCACTTATTGTGTCTATGCTACGGACTACGGCCTTACCCGTAACTCGTAACTCAGCCAACGTATACTCCGTCATGATGTTACAACATTGGCACGGACGCGGTGCAACCCAGTCGCGCCGTCGGGCACCTGATCGCGGTATTCGCTGATCTGCAGTTTTCCTTCGCCATCTGTGGCGCGAACTACAAGCTGCGATTCGCCTGCCTGTTTCGGCGTCCATTCGTAGCGCCAGAGACTCCATGAAATTTTTGTGCCTGGCTGCGAGATCTCTGCTGCCTCCCACGTCTTGCTGTCGTCAGTACTAATCTCGACTTTTGAGATTCCGCGGTCGCCGCCGAAGGCCATTCCGCGTAGCTCGGCCGTTGTGCCGAGAATAAATGGTTGCGCAAAGTGGTTCCCGGCGACTTGCGGCGCATCGAAACGCGAATGTGTAGGGATGACATCTCCTAGACGGCCCCAGCCTTGTTGTTTGTAAAAGCCACAGCCATGTCGCCGATGGAGACGCGCGTCCGCTTCGTCGAGCAGTTCGATCCTCGTCAGCCACTTTGGATTTTTCTCGCCGTAAAGGCCGGGAACGATCAGTCGGAGCGGAAAGCCGTGACCCTGCGGTAACGGTTCGCCATTCATTTCGTAGGCAATGAGCGTGGTGGGTTCCATTGCCTTTTCGAAGCGGAACGTCTCGTAATAGCCATCGGCAGCGCGGAACAGCACCGTGGTCACATTTGATTTGGGTTTCACCTGCGCGAGGAGCCTCGGCAACGGCACGCCTTTCCAGATCGCATTCGAGCACAGTCCGCTGCCAATTCCGTAGGAAATACAAAGAAGCGTCGTCTCCTGTTCGACGCCTGGCATCGCTGCGATATCGGCAAAGCTGTAGACTTGCGGATTTTCGACCTGGCCGACAATGTCGAGCCGCCATGAATCGCGAACGATCATCGGGTCTATCAGATTTTTAGAGACTTGGTAAAATTCATCGCGCGGGCGAATCGGTGTGATCTTTTGCACGCCTGGTCCGCCATATTGTCGGCCGTCGTACGAGAACGTGCCGATCCGGTAAAGCTGGCGCAGTAATCCATTGAGAGCTACCGCGAGCGCGGCGCCGATCGCTAGCGCGAGGAAACGTCTCCGCCCGGTCGCGGGGATACCTGCGCGCTCGTTACCGCTGCGTGCGGAACGCGCCGAGAGCAGCGCGTGGAAAAACATGATAGCAAACCCGCATACGCTGAACGAAATCAGCATTCCGAGTGATGCGGCGATTCGGGCCCGCGCTGGCGGTAGGCCATGATAGTTCGTAATCAACGTCGGCCACAGCAAGATTACGAATAGCAAAGTCGCCACTAGCACCCCCGGCACGATTAACCGCCACCCGCGCGTATCGATAATTCCATAATCTGCGTTGTCCCGGCGTTGACGCCGCTCGAGTCGATTCAGAGTACCACGAGTAAATAACTCCGCCGGTCGCTGCGACTGCCAACTGTCCAGCCAGCGCGCCATAAACACCTTGCAATTTCAGTGGCGTGTAACCACCGGCTTTCACCAGCGAGCTGATAAAGAACTCAACCGTGAGGAACGGAAAGAGCCGATCGAAAATTAGCTCGGTAGGCGTCGGCCAACCGAACGCCAGACGCAAAATGCCCATCGTGACAAGCATAGCTATACCCGCGAATACCCCGGCGGCGATGCCGACCAAAAGAACAGCAAGAAAGGATCGCGTTGTGGTTGGCTCAGCAGTTGTGTTCATGGTGCATGGGCTCCAATTGGTTCCTCAGGCAGCGGTGCGATCGTTTCTTTACTTGGATCCGAAAGTTGGTCGCGATTCCACGGCGCCGCGCCGGTTTCAGTCTGCGATGTAGCCAGAGCGCGTTGATCGAGGTACTGCACGAAGTCTTTCGAGAAAAAGACATCCAACGCCCAATCGATCGCTACACGGACTTTCTTTTCCGCGCGCGGCAGTTTGCTCCAGTAAACACCGCGCCAGAGAAACCATGCGATAAATCCGGAAAAATTCACGCCAAGGATCCGCGCTACCCCAGTGCGCCGACCGATCGCTGCGAGCTGTCCAAGCGTTTTGAATGTGAATGGTTTCTTCGGTTTGCCATCGACACTCGCGACGATGTTATGCGCGAGAACTTTACCTTCGCGTGACGCGTGCTGCGCAGTCGGCGGACAATAGTCACCGGTGGCGGGATCTGGGACCAGCGCGCAATCGCCCAGCGCCCAAAGGCCGTCGTGGCCCTCGACCTCCAGATGCGAATTCACTTTGATCCGACCGCGTTCCTTGGCACACGCGACAAGATCCAGAATTGGGTTTGGTGAGGTACCTGCCGTCCAAATCAATGTGGAACTGATGATCTTTTCTCCGTTGGTCAGTTCGATTTCGCGCGGCCTCACCTCTGCAACTTTTGTTTTCGAGAAAATTTCCACGCCGCGAGCGCGCACCTTCTTGTCGGCATAACGACCGAGCTTTCCCCCAAGTTCCGGCAAAATGAACTCGCCAGGATGAACCAGCACGACCCGTAGCATCTCTTCTCTGAGGTTGGGGTAGAATGGAATGGCATCTCGCAGAAAATCGTTGATGCTCGCAATCGTTTCGACACCGGCAAAGCCGCCGCCGGCAACAACGAAGGTCAATAGCGGTGGGCGTTCTGCTCGCGCGCATTCGGTGTCAGCTTCTTCCAAGTGCGCGATCAGGCGATTGCGCAATTGGATTGCATCGCCAAGCGACTTCATCGTCACTGCCCGCTCGGCGACCCCGGGAAGGTTGAAGAAATTCGTTACAGAACCAAGCGCGAGAACGAGCTGGTCATATTCGAGCGTATGTGAGTGTCGATGGAAGCCGTGCGAGACCACCACTTGCTTGCTCTCGATGTCGATATTGTCCACGTCGCCGCAGAAAAAATTCACGCGGCGAATCATTTTTCGGACGGGATTAACGATATTCGTTAAATCCAGATCGCTCGCGGCGATCTCGTGTAACATTGGAGTAAATAGAAAAAAGTTTTCGCGATTAACGACCGTGATTTCGAAGCGCTCGTCATTACGCTTCTCGAATTGTAACGCGGCATAAAGTCCGCCGAAGCCGCCGCCGAGGATAAGCACGCGTATCTTGTTGCTCATAACGACAACTCAAAGGACGAGAGAAAGTGTCGAGGGGAAATATCGTTCGATTTGCATACGACTTTGTCTATTGAGTGCGCTTTGCCGCTTCCTCGATCGGAGCTGGTTCGAGTTCATATAGTCAGGCCGAACCACAACGCGATTTTCAGATAGAGAATCAGCCACGCCTGACCAGTCCTCTGAGAACCTAGTGGTTCCATGGAGAAGCACGAGAAGCGGCTTCGCTGAATGGAGCTGTTGCGATGGGGTTACGTCTTCGGCTTTGTTATGTGCCACTAGCACTCCTTTAACGTCGTCCTCGAAAACACCCCGATAACCAATCGTTCGGTTTACACAAGGATCACGAGACTCGTCTGTAAATTTGTTTGTACGCGATAGGTTGAGGCAGTCGGGGGCTCGTTTCTGTCACTTGCATAGTCAGCGTCCGCCCATCAGGACTTAGAGTGTAATCATTAACTCGGCGCCCGGCTGCTGATGTGAATGTCTGCGCCAAATGGCGGCCTGCCAACTGCATGCTGGCGTTCACGTCTCTTCCGTCAGGACTAGCCCAGGCGACAGGTGTACCCTTCGCCGGTGCCCGTAACGGCGACTGGTTATCCACGGTGACGCTGATTTCATTCGGAGAAGAAATGATGGCTACCTTGCGGTAAGCGGGGTTCAGTTTTTCAAGGCGCCCTCGAGCTATATCTCGCCTCACGAAGTCCAGCTTCGCCACTGCGGTTTCGATCGCTGCGTTTATATTGTCGCTGTCGGTTTCGTCCAGGATGTAAGTTCCATCCAGGCTGGACTCCTGTGCTGCAGCTAGTGTGATTGAGCCGAGAAAGGTCGCACCGCATAACAAGACGAGGCAAAGTGTCGACACTAGATTGCGTTCCATTTCCAGATGACTTTCCCTATTGAGCCGACGTTGCAGCTTTTTCGATCAGAGCTGCGACCTCCTTCGGCCTGGAGACGTAAACAGCGTGACTAGCACCCGCGACTTCGACCTTGTGGCTCTTGGCGCGCTCGGCATACCACCGCTCCAAGTCGGGATTGATGGCTCGATCTTTGCCAGCTACTAACATCCAACTCGGTTTGTTTCTCCACGCCGCTTTCGTGATAGCTGCTTTGAAGTTGTCAGCCAGGTTGAACACTTGCGATCGCGCCATGAAAGCGGCCTGCTCAGCCGGCAGGTCGGCTGCAAAGTACTCGTGAAACTGCGCGGGGTCTAGGTAAGTGAAACCGTCTGCGGTCTTCTTTATCGTAGTAGACTTACTGAGGTCACTTGGGAAACGCTTTCCATCGTCGGCCTCATTCTCTCCCGCGTCTGGCATGTGCGCCGCGATGTAAACTAAACCGACGACCGAGGGATCCGTTCCCGCTTCGGTGATTACGGCGCCGCCATAACTATGAGCCACAAGAATGCATGGTCCATCTTGCAGAGCGAGGATGCGCTTTGTCGCTGCTACATCTTCTTTAAACGATGTCTCCGGCTCCTGGACGATACTCACCTTGTAGCCATCCTTGACCAGAATGTCGTAAACGCCTTTCCACCCTGAACCATCGGCCCAGGCACCGTGAACGAGGACAATATTCCCCACGCGACCTTTTTCGCTCTGCGCTGAGAGCGTGCAGCAGGTCAACAGCAATAATACGATGCAGACGGACTGAGAAAATCGCCGTATTTTCATTTCTGTCGTCATTGCGTTACTCAACCTGCATTGTTGTTCGTTCGAGCGGCGGGTTTCGAAATTAACTCTTGGAGCTAACCTCGTCGAGATTGAGCCGAAAGAGGCAAATGAGAAGTACACACATGATTGAGATTGCGATCATATCTTTGCTCCTACTTGGATTGAACATCGTGAATGCGTTTGAAACGGAAGGCGCGGCTCCTGTCCGCACCGATCTAAAATGGAGGAGTTGATTGGTTTGCAGTTTGTTATTTTCACAATCTTTGCATTTCTGCGTCACCCGTTGAATGCGATGGCCGTTCGCTCGGAACCACCACCTGCGGCGCGCCAAATGACCGAGCCGTTTGCTCGAGTAACTGAGCCCGCTCATTAAATTTAATCTGATCGAAGATCATAGCTTGCGTGGCGATGATCCAGATCGTGAAACAAACCATCAACGTCCGGAGCGGGAACGGTCGACGGACGGATGCTCCAACGGCGCCACTTGGTGCATAGCCTCTTAAGAGAATGGGGTTGCTCATATCGCGATCGGTGTCGACGGGAGCCTTCGCGTCAATTGCTGAGTAAGGCAACACGGACGCTTCAAAGTCGCCCTGATATGCGTTCATTTTCATGCCTAACCATTCGCGCCCGTGACGGAGCACCGCTATTTCGCGTTGGCGAGATTTTTCACTGCCACTCCGGAGGTTGTTCACAATCCCTCCTTCGAGATACGATGAAATTCCACGGCGCACGCCGCCTGTACACTCCCCGCGTGCTCATACGCCAGTCCCTGGCGTGGATTTAGAGAAAATTCACCAGTGCGTCAGTGGTTTCTTTCGGCTTTTCTTCCAGAATCCAATGACCGGTGTTTGGCAATACAATTACGGTGACGCTATCCGCAACTAGTTTCATTTGCGCGCCGAGCTCGTTGCCTAACGATTTCTCGCCGCCGATGGACAACACCGGCATCGTCAATTTCGTTTGCGAAAGCCGCGCGAAATCCTTCGCCAGTTGCGGCCAGGATGCGAAATACATCCATGCAGCGCGCATTCGACCTGGCTTCGCATAAGCTTCGGTGTAAGCCTTGCGATCCGCTTCAGGAATCGATCGCGTCTTGTCAGCGGCCAATACATTCCAGAAGTATTCGAAGTAGGTTCGCTCCCGCCCGTGCACTAATTTTTCGGGATACTCGCCGTTGAACCGAAAATGCCAGACGTTCGGTGCGTTGTAGATTGGTTCCCAGCCAGGCACCCCGGGAAGAAACGCATCCATGACGGCGAGTCTTTCGGTTTCGTTAGGGAACTGCGCAGCGTAGGCGTAGGCAACCATCAATCCGATGTCGTGACCGACCACACGCGCCTTGTCGATGTTCAATGAGCGGGCGAGCGCATGGATTCCCTTCGCCGCTTCCAACATGTCGATCTTATCCGGAATCGATGAGTCGCCGATGCCGGGCAAGTCAGGCGCTATGACAGTGAACTTTTCCGCGAGCGTGGGGATAATCGGTCGCCACATCCGCGATGTTTCTGCAAAACCGTGCAACAAAATCACCGTCGCCGCTCCATGGCCTGCGGTCAGATAATGCAATTGCACACCCTCGATTGTGGCGGTGCGCGAAGTGATCATGTTTTCATTTGCGCCATTCAACGAAGCGCTAAAAAGGAGGGCGAACGCGTAGCCGGCAAACCTGAGGCGATTTTTCACGCGCAGTGACACAAATCTCAATTTCGTGGACGCGTGGCCTCGAACAGGAACCAGGTCCGTCGCTCGGTTTCGTCGATCCAAACTTCGATGAGACTTGCCGTCGCAACGTCGCGATGTTCGTCGCAAACATTGTGCGCCTCGCGCAGCCGCGCGGCCAAAGTCTTGTTGTCGTCTGCCAACTCGGCAAGCATGTCTAATGGCTCGACATATTCGGCATCGTTGTCGAGCACCCGCTGAGTCCGCGCAATCTCGCCGATTGAGTGCAATGTAAGACCACCAATCTTTCGAACTCGCTCCGCGACAGGATCGGTCATCGCGAACAGCTGGTCCGCGTGTTCGTCGAGGAGCAAATGATAATCACGGAAGTGCGGACCGCTCATGTGCCAGTGAAAATTCTTGGTTTTCACGTAGAGCGCGAACACATCCGCGAGAATGGCATTCAAAGTGCCTCTTATATCTTTGACGGCCGCTTGTGAGAGGTCCGTTCGCGTTGCGAGTGGTGCTTCGCGTCTCCGCGTGAGCTCCAAACGTTTTTTTGAATCAGGTTTATTCATAGCTACTTCATTTTTTGATCGTTTTGAATTCATCCGTTGTTCTTTCATGGTAATAGCTCGCGCCTTACTGCAATCCCATTACCGCCAGGGTCTCGCTGTCGAGGCAGCCACTCGGCTGCAAGCCGTTGGTGATGTGATAACGGCTGACGGATTTCTGAGTAGCCGCGCTGACAGCAAGGACGAGCGCGAACAATTTTGCTTTCACGATGTCAGGTTGCCTCGTTGTTGAATCATTTGCTATTCAAATCTAACGAAGGCCGCCCGCAATTAGAAGTGTTTCTCCGGTGATCCATTTGGAATCATCTGAAGCGAAGAACACTGCCGCGGGCGCGATGTCGTCTGTTTGCCCGACGCGACCGAGCGGCGTCTGCGATTCAAACCTTGTCCGCATATCGCCTTCGGTGTAACCGCCGGCTACAGCGCCTTCCGTCACGACCATGCCGGGATTGATGGAGTTCACCCGGATTTTCTTCGGGCCCAGTTCCTTTGCAAGCGTCCGCGTAATGGCATCCACCGCGCCCTTTGTCGCATTGTAAACGACAGCGGTCGGCGGAGTGAGAGAGCTGGCAAGCGAACCGATGTTAATGATGCTTCCACCGTTGGAATTGAAATGCTTGAGCGCTTCCTGAGTGGCGAGAAGCATGCCAAGAACGTTCACATCGAACATTCTGTGAAACTGTTGCTCGGACACTTCTTCGAGCGGCACGAATTCATAAACGCCAGCGTTATTGACCAGGATATCGATTTTTCCGAAAGCTTTCTCCGCTTCAGCGAAGAGTCCCTCGACTTCTGTTTTTTTCGCGACATTGCCCCGAACCGCGACCGCTTTTCCGCCGCGCTTATTAATTTCATCGACCACGCGATCTGCGTCGTGCTTTGCAGAAGCATAGTTAACGACCACGGACGCGCCGTGCGCCGCCAACTCTTTTGCTATGCCCGCGCCGATTCCTTTCGACGCGCCTGTTACTACTGCAACTTTTCCATCCAGGTTTCCATTTTTCATTTTGCTCTCCTTCGCTTTGTAACTTACCACGGAAGTGGCTTTCCCAGATGGAAAAACCCACCATTCGGCCCGTCATCACCAAGTGTGGCTAATTGGGCACTGGTCTTGCCACCTTCACTGACTTCCATCGTGGCATCGGGACCTCCCATCTCGGTCTTGACCCAGCCAGGATGCGCGGAATTCACCTTGATTTTGTTATCGCGCAGTTCGTAGGCCAGATGCACCGTGAACGAATTTAGCGCAGCTTTCGATGCGTCGTAAGCGAAAGTCTTGAACGCGTAGATCGGCGAGTCCGGATCGGAATGCAGCGTGAGAGAACTCAGGATGCTGGAAACATTCACAATGCGCCCCGCTGGCGCCTTGTTTATGAGCGGTAACAGTTTTTGAGTCAGCGCAACCGGCGCAAAGAAATTCGTTTCGAATGTTTCGCGCAAAGTTTCCGGCGACACCGCGCTGACAGGGTTTGGCCCTGAGCCAGCCGCTGAGATTTGGTTCTCCTTTAAAACGCCGGCATTATTCACGAGAATATCCAGCCGCCCGTACTTTTTGGCGAAATAATCATAAGCCTTCTGATGGTCCTGCGATTTGGTGACATCAAAGCTCAAACTCTCCGCAGTAATGTCTTCATTACGAAGCTCCGCGGCTGCGGCTGCGCCTTTTTTCGAATCACGTGATCCGAGAACAACGACGATGCCCTGCTTGCCGAGCTCGCGAGCAGTCTCCAGACCGAGGCCACGATTCCCGCCAGTAATGAATGCAACTTTTCCGTTTTGTTTTCCGCTTTTCATTTTATTTCGTTTCATTTGTTGTGTTTGAGAACGTTCATCGTCCCGAAACGCTGTTCTCGCTAGCTCATCGTCTCGCCAGTCCGAGCGATTGAAGTGTCGCTGCCGTAACTGTCCCCGTTACGCTCAGGTCATTGTCATCTTGATAACGAGCGAGAGCGGCCTCGGTTTCGTCGCCAGTAACTCCATCGATCGCGCCGCGGTAGTACCCAAGTTTTGCCAGCTGCGACTGGACGGAGCTGACAACTCCGTTGCCACCTTCAGCTGGGGCAGCATAGCCGCTGTAGTAACCATATGGGTCCTGAGTGTTATAGTCATAGCTGTCGTTCGGATAGTCATTGTAGCCGTACGGGTAGTCGTAGGAATCCGAGGGATAGGAGCCGTAAACGTCATAAGGATAGTAATCCCACGGGTAAAGTCCCCACCAGAAGCCGTCGGTAAAAACAAACACGTGACCGTGATCAAAGTGCGCGCGATGCTTATCCCAATCGTGGTGCCAGTTGCCATCATGGCGCGCGAACACCCTGTGATTTGCCATCGCCTTCCGGACCGCGGCCGACGACTGCGTGTTCGAGGTCCTCATGTTTTGCCTTGTTAATGTTGTCGAACGATTCTGCGGGCGAGCAGCGGTTGCGTTGCTGCCGGCAGACGATTTCATCGATTGATTTGCCCGTCCGTTGAATTGGTAGGTTCGAGCAGCAGAAGTGCGATTGCCTCCGTTGTAATATCGGAATGCCCCGGTTGGGCCGCCCAGGCTGCCACCTGCGGACTGAGTAGCTCCATACCTGTAGGGGGCTGGGCGAAATCCGCCGCCAATACGGGGACTGCCAAAGCCAACGCCGCCACCGCGACTCCCGACTCCGCCTGCAATGGGTTGGACACCCAAAGCGCCGCCACGAAAACCGCCAGCACCAAAGCCACCGCCGCGGAAACCACCACCGAAACCTCCTCCGTGGAAACCGCCGCCACCGGCCCATGCCGGCTGACTGAGCGCAACGACAGCAGTGCTTATTAAGCTAAGTAAAATTGTTGTTTTCATGCCTAAACATCCTAACTGGCAGCGCTTCTCGCCATTGCGCGTCCGTAGGATTTAATGGTGCTACCTAAGAGTTGCTCCGTGGTCTCTCGTTAGAGAGAAGCGTAAGATGTCTCACCTACGGGAAGATGCTCTTCAATCGCGTCGATCAACTCAGGAATGCTGACGGGCTTTGCAAGAAATGGATGTCCTTGGATACTGAGACCACTCTTTGCCTCAGCCCGGGTCACAAGTGCCGTAAGAAAGACGATTGGCGTGTTATGTAATTCAGGGTCGGCCTCTATTCGCGCTGCTACTTCGCCTCCATCCGACTCTAGCATCACGACATCAAGCAAGATTAGGTCTGGCCGAAAATTCCGGGCGCTCTGATGAGCCTTGGTAGCGTCGTTTTCTTCGAGCACCAGGTAGTGGCCACTCCTTTCGAGAAGAACTTTCACAAGGTGCGTTGTGTTAGCGTCGTTATCGACAATCAGGATCCGCCTTCTTTCTTTCCTTTCCGAACCGCCGATTGAATGGGACCAGGAAAAACCTGCGCTGGTTCCCCGCGGAAGAAAGTCTGCTTCGATTACTTTGTTCATATTCTTCCATCAGTTCTTTGCTGCTTGCCTAGGTCGTTAACCAAGTGATGAACCAGGCGCCTAGGAGTCCGACGATTACTCCAATCAAGGGGCTGGAAATGGCGAACCAGAGTGAAATCGCCTCCCGTAAGTGCAGGGGATCACGACGCCATGAGGCATGTTTTATCGCAGATACATTCATAATCTTTCTTCGGTAATTTAATTAGGCGACCGGTCGATCCCATTCGGCAAAGAGAGCGCGAGTAACTCAGCCAGGCGCGATTCATAGGATTCGCACGTCGGACAATCACCATCGGGCTTAACCCATTCTGGATGCTCGACGCGCAGGGCGTCATGTATTTGTCGTTGAAGTTGAACGTAACGAGCGGAGCTCATCCGGACCGCTCGGAAGAGTCTTTGTTTTCACGATGTGAAAAATCGACTATGAACAGACCAACGCCATTTCGCGTACGCAGGATTTTCCATTGCCACTCGTGAGGTGGACCGCAGTCCCTCGTTCGAGATAGAACGGCGTCTGATACAGACGCCTGCAATCGGTTCCCGGTCTACAACTGAATCAAGCCGCGTCGTGTGGCGGTCGCTACGGCTTCGGTGCGGCTGACGACGTTCATCTTGGCGAAGATGGCTTTTACATGCGACTTCACGGTGCCTTCACTGATAAACAGCGCCGAGCCAATTTCCTTATTGCTTTTTCCTTTAGCCATCAACTTGAGCACATCGATTTCACGCGCGCTTAACGTTTCCCCGCTGACCCGCTCGGCCAGTTTGGCGGCGAGATCAACGGGAACACAAGTCTCGCCGGCGTGCACTCTGCGGATGCAATCCATTAACGCTTCACGAGGCACATCCTTGAGCAGGTAACCCTTCGCGCCGGCTTGGATGGCGCGGTAGATATCTTCATCACCGTCAAAGGTTGTCAGTACAATGATCCGCGCGTGTTCGTTGCTGGCTCGGATTTCTCTAATAGCGCTTACACCATCGAGCTCTGGCATTCGCAAGTCGAGTAGCGTTACATCGGGATGGTGCTGGTTCCAAAGATCGACTGCTTCCCGGCCGTTGCTAGCTTCGGCGACGACCAGCATGTCTGGCTTGCGCCGGATCAGCGAAACCAAACCTTCGCGCACAACGCTGTGATCATCCGCGATAAGGACCGCGATATGTCGTTTTTTCGGCTCCGTCTTGACTTTCCGATTAGATATCTTTTTAGATTTCACGCCGCCGATTCGAGATTATAGGGCACTGTGACGGCGATCTGGGTGCCTTTGCCGCGCCTGCTGCTGATCGTCAGGTTCCCGCCCATTTGTTCGACACGTTCGCGCATTCCGGCCAAACCAAAACCGTCATGTTGCGCTTTGACTTTGAAACCGTCGCCGTCATCGCGAAGCTCCAGACGCAGTTCTTCTGTATTAAAGATCAACCGCGTTTCAAAATTGCGCGGATGCGCGTACTTGAGCGCGTTAGTCAGGGCTTCCTGGCCGATATGGAGCAAATTCTCCTGCCAGTACTGCGGAAGATTTCGCAGTTTACCACGAAGATTGAAAGTCGTGTGAAGCGGAGTTCCAGCAGTTGTGTTCTTCACGATTCCTTTTAGCGCCTCCCAAAAATTCCCTCGCTGCAAAGATTGCGGACGCAGCGCGTGGACCGATCGCCGCGCTTCGTTCAAACTCTCCCGCGCCAATTCGCCGGCGCGCCGCAAATGTTCGTTCGCCTCCTTCCGGCGGGAACATGCGATGGCATCCTCCAGCGCTTCCAATTGCACGATCACACCAGTGAAACCCTGCGCGAGTGTATCGTGGATGTCCCGCGCCAATCTGTTTCGTTCTTCTAGAACGGCTGCCTGACGGCTTTGTTCGGCAAATTCATTTAGCTGGATCGCCAGCATTGCCTGGTGCGCCAGTGCTTGCGCCAATTCAATCTCTTCGGGCCGATAGGGAACCCGGTCGCCGTGACGAATCCCGATGAAACCTTTCACCCTGCCGCCCACTAGTGTCGGAATCCTCAGGAATTTCTTCGTTCCTCTGGATTTAAAATAGTCGCGAAGCTCCGAGGAGATGTACGGATCATTTTCCACATCTTCGCAAGCAACGGGTGCTCCCGAAAAAAGTAGCTCACGAAGTCCGGAGTCTTCCTTCCATGACGGAGGATTCTTGATGAATGGATGCTCCGGATCAAGCTTGGCAAAATCTGTGCCCTCGGCCCATGCACGTAAAACCAGCGATTCGTTAGATGCGTCGAGCAACCAAAGGATCACGCTCTGGGCTCCAAGCATGCGACCGATTGTGCTCAACATTTGTCCGAGGAACTTATCCGGCGCGGGTGCAGTCGCGAGAACATCCAGGCTGTAGGTGAGTGCCTCTACCTGACCGCGCGCGACTCGCTCCGAGGCGCGCAAAGCTTCCGCAGCACGATCCCGCTCAATCGCAACTCGTACAACGTGCGTCGCCAATTCAAGCAGCTCGATGTCGTCCGAATTTGGTATTCGCTTTTGGCGATAGTACAAACAGAACGTACCCAGGACTTTTCCCTTTGAAGAGAGTACTGGATTCGACCACGAAGCTTGGAAACCGTGCTTTAGCGCGGCAGCACGATGCTCCGGCACGTCCCAGAGTGGGTCAGTCGCGATGTCCGCGACGATGACTCTCGAGCCTCGGAATGCCGCGGTGCCGCAAGAGCCGGCACATGGCCCGATCGGTAGCTTTTCCATCTGCTGGATCCATTCATTGGGGAGACTCGGTCCCGCAATCGAATCCAGATGGACACCGTCGCGATTAAGTAATAACACGGAAGCGAGTGTGCCGGTTCGCTGCTCTTGGATAATCAGACACAATGCATTTAGGATCTCCTTGAGTGGGACGCCGGTCGCGACCATCTCCAGGAGTTGTTTCTCTCCCGCGAGCAAAGCTTCATCTTGTTTGCGCTTGCTGATATCCCGTAAAATTGCCTGAAAATATCCGCCGCGTATCGCGGAGACGGAGACTTCGACCGGAACGATTTCGCCGTTGTCGCGTACAAACCTTCTCTCGAATCGCACGATGCTTCCCGTCCTTATCTTCTCGAGCCTCTCTCGAAACAGATGGCGTTCTTCCGGCAGATAGGTGTCGCTAACCGGCGTGCCGACTAACTGATCCTGAGAAATTCCAGCCAGCTCAGCGCCTGCGCGGTTGCCTAAAAGACAAATACCATTGCTATCAATAACGTAGATTGCATCGGGTGAAATCTCGATCAGATCACGATACCTCTCTTCGCTCTTGCGAAGTCCTTCTTCGGCTGACTTGCGCTCGGTTACGTCGCGCAGGGTGCAAACTGTGGACAAAAATTCTCCACTGTCCGAGAGACGAGGAACCGATATGCCATCGAAATGGATACGACGGCCGTTTTTTGCTTTCCAGCAGACTTCGGTACTGCCGCGTTTTTCCCTCAATCAGATCCGCAAGCAATTCATGTGCAACCTGCCAGTCCTCGGGAAGAAGAAGGCGTTCGAACAGATTTGTGCCGCATAACTCTGACTCCGAATACCCGCTCAACTCGACGCCGCGCTGGTTGATGCAAAGAATGTTTCCGACGCGATCGAGAGAAAGGATTACATCACGCGATAACTTAAATAGGTATTTTGCTATGCTTTCCCCGTCACCGGCTTCAGAACAACCTTCGGCTCGCGGGCTGAGTTGGTCCGCCGCGTGATGGGACAAGCCGTTTCTTTTGAACACCGTCGGCTCTGCTGACTCGGCTGCGGCTTTCATAGCACGTTAGTCCTTGGTGCGAGCAGCATCATTAAAAATTTGAAAACGCGGACAATCTCCGCGTTTAGAAGCGGTGACGCTTCGCGGCATTCGAAAAGCCCTTCTTGCATGCGCGTGAATGCCATAATTGTAACAATCGGTTTGGTGGCACGCCACTTTTGTTTCCTCCCTCAAAAGAGGTGTTGCCGGGTCTCTCTTCGAGAGCATCGAAAAATCCTCCGACCGCTTCGTGGTGAAACAACCCGCGGCTGCCTAGGTTTTGGAAAAGCAAAATTGTCAGAAATGAAAATCAAACAAATTCAAAGAAAATCCAAGCTGGGCCCGTGGAGAATTTTCAGACGTTCCTCGCGGCGTCACGACCCGATGCTCTTGCTGAACATGGCGTTGTTTAATTTCACCGACGGATGGAATCGGGCATTTTCGAGGGATCAATATGCACGGTTCTCCGTTTGAGAACTCGACGGAGGCAGAAAGCCGCACGCCGGGCGTAGAGTCGGTGATAAACGCCGGTCAACAGTTCCTTATTGTGAGGGCGTCCATCGCCTGCGCGTACGAACAGTGGTCACGCATTGAGGACCTGCCGAAATTTATCACGCCACTTCGGCAGGTGCGGAGAATTGATGACACGCATTTTTCTTACGTTTGGCATCCGAACGGCCAGGACAAAAAAGGAATTTTTCAGATCGTGCTTCAAATTCCTGGCCGTCGAATCGCGTGGCGGACCATGTCAAACGGCTTCATGTCGGGCGTGGTTTCCTTCGAGCCACGTTCTAAACAGGAAACGGAAGTAACGTTGAAGATCCGGTCGGTCTTTGATCCGGTTAATCTGTCGCGGAGACTCGAAGAATATCTGGGCAATTTCAAACGACTGGTTGAGCAAGAGAAAAGTTCAGCCAGTGGATAGACAAAATTGGAGCTAATAGAAAAACCTTTCGCGCGAAGGAGATTGATTCCCTCGTTCGCATTCAGTTGCCGCTGGCATTGAGTTGATCAACGATCCGAGGAGTGGCCCCGATGATTAACGTTTCACGATTTAGGAGGCGGGGGCTGATCCTTCAGCATTAAGACGTCGAGTGGGACGGCGAGCCAATCCGCCGCGTTGGCGAGATCGTAAAATGCGCGCGCCTCGATCGGAGTGTCTTCCATCAGCGACTCGTAGAAACATGCGATGCCAAAGGCGACCCAACCGTCGGAAAACAACGCTGTTCGCACGGGCTCGGCTCCGGTGAATTGCTCCGCTCTCCTTCGCGCAACTTTAAAAACGTGACTGGTGCGAACCGCCACATTCGTCAAGTGACTGAAATCAATGAAGCGCTTGAATGGGGGAAAGACTTTTTCAATGGCGACCAGCCAGTCAGCGATTTCATTTAGCATGAGATCGTCCAGCGTTCCCTGCGGTTGCCAGACCATCAGGCGGTGGTCGGGATAGTAACGCAAAAAATCGGGGCCGGGCAGAAGCTTCGAAATCGCGCCCGAGGCTTTTGAACCGGTTGAGTCGTCCGGCCCATTCATCTGTTGTGACTTCATTCCACGACCTCGATTTATATGTTTCGACTTTTCTTTGAGCTTCGAACTCCATTGCTGCACAGCCAGCAGTTGTTAGTCCACATACTTTTGCGCGATGGGCATTTTTCGACCAATGCCGAAGGCGCGGCTGGTGACTTTTAGGCCGGGCGCGGCTTGTTCGCGTTTGTATTCGTTGAGATCGACCCGCCGCTGCACCCAGCGCACCGTTTTCTCGTCAAACCCGCGCGAGATAATGTCGCGCGCGCTCAGGTTCTCTTCGACGTAAAGCTGTAGAATTTCATCCAGAGTTTCATACGGTGGAAGTGTGTCCTGATCTTTTTGGTCGGGTTTTAACTCGGCGCTTGGCGGTTTTTCGAGGGTGGATCTTGGAATGATCTCTTCCCGAGGCGGTTCCGGTGAACCGCCCCTACCTGTTCCGGCGAGGTTGGGGCGATTGACCTCAATCGCCCGCCCCGGGTAAGCGGAATTAATCCAGCGCGCGAGCTCGTAAATCATCGTCTTCGGCACGTCGCTGATGACAGCTAACCCGCCGGCCATGTCGCCGTAAAGCGTGCAGTAACCCACTGCGAGTTCGCTCTTGTTTCCAGTCGACAAAACGAGGTGACCGAACTTATTCGAAAGCGCCATCAGGATCATTGCGCGCAAACGCGGCTGCATGTTTTCTTCTGTCTCGTTTTCAAGCAGGCCTTTGAAAATTTCCTTGAACTGCGCTTTAAAAACCTGAAACGCGTCGGTGATTGGAATGTCGAGAAATTTTATCCCGACGTTACGCGCCAGCGCCCGCGCGTCGTCGACGCTGCCGCGTGACGAGTAAGGGCTCGGCATGGAAACACCTGTTACATTCTCCGCGCCCAACGCATCCGCTGCAATGACCGCGGTAACAGCGGAATCGACTCCGCCGCTCAAACCAATCACGACGGAGTGAAAGTTGCATTTGCGGCAGTAATCGCGGAGCCCAAGAGAGAGCGCGTGAAAAATTTGTTCCGGTATTTTGTCCTGATGAAATTCGATTGCGGAAGTCGAATCCGTATCGACGACTCGTTCGTCTTCACGAAATGCAGCGAGTTGCGCGATCACATTCCCCGCTGAATTCACTGCGAAGGAATTTCCGTCGAAGATGATTTGGTCGTTGCCGCCTATGAGGTTGCAGTAGCTAATCGGACGCTGGTGAGCGCGTGCGAGACCTGCCACCATTTCGTAACGGATCGCCGGCTTATGCAAGCTGAACGGCGATGAACTTAAATTCACAATGATCTCCGCGCCCTGTTCCACGAGGCTGCGCACTGGTTCGCAATCGTAGAGGGGTCGCGGCAGGTAGTGCTCTGTCCAAATGTCCTCGCAAATGGTTACGCCAATTTTTTTTCCGTGAACAAGAAGGGGCTCGACATGCTCGGCGGGTTGAAAGTATCGCTCCTCGTCAAAAACATCGTAAGTCGGCAACAGTGATTTGTAGGTTTTGCGAATCGGTTTGCCGCGTTCGAGTAAAGCCGCGGCGTTACGAAATGGTTTGCCGCGTCCTTCGTTACGATCAACGAACCCGACGAGTAACGCTGCATCGCCGACCTGCGCGTGCAGTTTGTCCAGCAACTCCAAATTTTCTGGAACAAAGCGCGACTTGAGAACCAGATCCTGCGGCGGGTATCCGGTCATCGCTAGCTCAGGGGTAAGCACGAGTTCCGCGCCCGCCGCCGTGAGCCGCTGATACGCGCGCATGATCAGGTCGCAGTTTCCCCGCAAATCGCCCACGGTTGGATTAATCTGAGCGAAACCAATCTTCATGCGTTACAAGCGTCATGCGCTGCGGTGATCCCGAACTGTAGGGCGTCTGTGCCAGACGCCAACTTGTTTTGGACCTGCGTTTCACAGAATGGAGCCGGCGGGCGCCGAGCGACATAGACGGGAAACCCAGCAGGGTGAGAGAGCGGGCGCGAGCGAATCAAACGCCCTACAATCTTTGCTCTTCGCGGGCAAGATACGCTCGACCTAACAGCCAGGATGGCTGTGTTACTTGGAGCTCACGCGCCAGATGGTCTTGTTGCCGTCTTCGCTGATAAGCAGGCTGCCGTCTTTCGCGACGGTGATTCCGACTGGGCGACCCCAGACTTTGCCTTCGGGCGTGACGAAGCCTGTCACGAAGTCTTCATATTCGCCGCGCGTTTTGCCTGTTGATTTGTCGAACGGCACGCGCACGACTTTGTAACCAGTACGTTTCATACGGTTCCATGAACCATGAAACGCAGCGAAGATGTCGCCTTAATATTGGGAGGGGAATTGGTCGCCGGTATAAAAACACAAGTTGAGTGAAGCCGAATGCGCCTCGACGGGCACATCGGGCTCGATGACCTTATCCGCGACCTGGAATGTTTTCCCTGGAACGTGCCGCGCCGCGCTTGTGTTTTTCAAGACTGGGACGATTGAAAACGAATGAGCAAGAAAATGCGTGTTGTGCAGGTCCCGCGAGCAGGCGGGCCGCTTGAGTTAGTCGAACGCGACATCCCTGAGCCAGAGCGAGGGTGGGTGCGTATTAAGGTTGAGGCGTGCGGTGTTTGCCACAGCGACTCGTTAATCAAAGAAGGACTTTGGCCTGGTATTCAGTATCCGCGTGTGCCGGGACATGAAGTCATTGGTTCCGTTGATGCGGTGGGCGAGGGGGTAAAACCTTGGAAAACTGGCCAGCGCGTCGGCGTTGGCTGGCACGGTGGCAACTGCGGTTATTGCGATCACTGCCGTCGCGGCGAGTTTTTTGCATGCACCGTGGCCCTGCTGACTACGGGAATTTCTTTCGATGGCGGCTACGGCGAATACATGGTTGCGCCGGCAGAAGCACTGGCGCTTGTGCCTGACGAACTCTCTGCGATCGACAGCGCACCGCTGATGTGCGCGGGCGTGACGACCTTCAACGCGTTGCGAAACAGCGGCGCGCGAGGCGGCGATGTGGTTGCTGTGCTCGGAATTGGCGGACTCGGTCATCTCGGCGTGCAGTTCGCTGCGAGAATGGGATTCAACACCGTGGCGATTGCACGCGGAAAGGACAAGGAAGCATTCGCCAAAAAACTCGGCGCACACCACTACATCGACAGCCAGGCCTCCGATCCGGCGGCGGAACTGAATAAGCTTGGCGGCGCGAAAGTCGTGATGGCGACCGTGACGAACGCCGAAGCGATGGCAGCAGTGCTGGGCGGGATTGCACCGAACGGCATACTCATGGTCATCGGTGCAGCAGGACCGCTCTCGGTCGATCCGGTTCTGTTGATCACGGGTCAGCGATCCGTCAAAGGTTGGTACTCGGGAACGTCCATCGATTCACAGGACACGCTCGAATTTAGTGCGTCGTCGGACGTGCATTCCATGAACGAAATTTTTCCGCTGGAAAAAGCCGCTGAGGCGTACGAGCGAATGATGAGCGGCAAAGCACGGTTTCGCGTCGTTCTCGATATCGCCGGAAAATAATCCAGATGCAGGCCTGCCGGTAGGGCGGGCAGGCTTCTGCACGCCGGTGCTGCTAACCGGCGCGCATGAGCAACTCGATTTCGGCCGGATCCTCAAAGGCGCCTATCAGCTGAGAAATGTTTGATGTTTGCTTTGCGATATTTGATGTAAGCATGCATTCCCGACCGAATTCTAAATGAAATCGCAATACGATGTCGTCACGGAGTGCGCGCCCGACCGATCGTGTTGTGTCTCCTCCGGATTGAGAATGATCGTCACTGGCGTTGCGTTGGTAATGGGCAGCTCGAACTCGTCAAGACCAGCTCGGTCGTCTACTTGTTGCCGTACACTCTGCGAAGATATGCTCGTATCCCCAGCCAAAGGAGAAAGCGACGTCCGCGTCGCCATCCATTTCGATCTCGACGAGCAGGCAGGGCGTTTTCTAGAGTGGCGAGGTATGAAAACGATGGCTCGATTACTTCCCATAATACTTACATTGCTCTCGCTGCCGCTGGCTGGACATAAATCGCACGCGGTAAGTCCACCGCCAGACCGGAGGCTATCCCGGAAACAACACAGCCGAAGGGCAAAACGCCCTGTTAAGCCTTACGACTGGCGTTAACAACACGGCGGTTGGGTGGTTTTCGCTCAAGAGCAACACGGGGGGCCAGCTCAATACGGCGGTAGGTGCCGGGACGCTCTTTAGCACGGTGGCCGCAAGCCGAAATACAGCCGTTGGGGGGGCGGCGCTTTTTAGCGACATTAGCGGCGAGGGCGACACAGCGGTTGGAGCCCAGGCCCTCTGGAGCAACACCACTGGCGCCTTAAACACAGCTATTGGTGACTATGCGCTTTTGAGCAACACCGTCGGCTTCCAAAACACGGCCGTCGGCGGCTGGGTGCTCGTTAACAACGATACTGGCAACGCCAACGTAGCGATTGGTTCCCTGACGGCCTATTCTAACTTCACGGGTGGCGGCAACACGGCCGTCGGCGAGCAGGCGCTTTTTGATAACCAATCCGGCAACTACAACATCGCGCTTGGGTTTGCCGCCGGCGAGCGCACTACAGGCAGTAACAATATCGTCATCGGCGATATTGGTGTGGAGGGCGAGAGCAACACCATCCGTATTGGGGAGGCGGATTTACGGGCCCTCAGACCGCAGCATTTATCGCCGGTATTAGCGGAACGGCCGTCGTGGGCGACGCCGTTGTCGTGGATGGATACGGTCAATTAGGAACGGTCGCTTCGTCGGCGCGGTTTAAGAAAAACATCAAGCCAATGGATAAAACCAGCGAAGCAATACTGGCCCTTAAGCCAGTGAGCTTCAATACAGAAGCGACAGCAAAGGGACACCGCAATTTGGCTTGATTGCCGAAGAAGTGGCGAAGGTGAATCCCGATTAGTCGTCCGCAATCGCAATGACGAAATCTACAGCGTCCGCTACGAGGCGGTGAATGCGATGTTGCTGAACGAGTTCCTCAAAGAGCATCGAACAGTGCAAGACCTCAAATCTACAGTGGCAAAACAGGAAGCGACTATTGCGCAGCAACAGACAAGCTTTCAATCCAAATTAGCGGAGCAGGAAAAGCAAATTGAAGCGCTTAGTGCGGGATTGCAGAAAGTGAGCGCCAGCTCGAGTTGAGTAAATCCGCACCACAAACGGTGCTCAACTGGGCGGTAGCGGCCGAGTCATATCGAGCCGCGCTCGGAAGCAATCTTCATAGACAATGACATCGTTACGGTAACGCGGCTTACTCGTCTGTTGTTGCCGCACACCTTGGGAAAGATGCTCGGATTCGAGCCATCCTATGTCGCAATACGATTCTAATTCGACATTTTGGCCCGTGAACGACGCGCGTTAATGCGTCCGCCTAAGGTGTAGCTATAACAGTGCGACCACCGCGGTAAGACGCGTGCGGCCAATTCCTGCGCATTCAATTTCCTATTATAAGAAAGCTGTAACCTAGCGGAAGCCGTTAATTCCCCGAAAGCGATGCGGGGACGCATCGCACTCCGAAAGCACTTCCCGCCGCGGCGGGAAGTGCAAAATTTGCTGCGACGTATCCGCTATTACCTCACGGGCGCGGATGTGGCGTTGGGCGTCCCCTGGGCGTCGCAGACGGCCTTGGTTTGGGAGTAGGCCGAGGTGTAGCCGTAACTGTCGGCGTCGGAGTTGCAGTCGGCTGTAGGTGTCGCGGTCGGTGTGAATGTAGCTGTCGCGGTGGGAGTAGGCGTAAACGTTGCCGTAGCTGTAGCTGTAGCTGTAGGAGTTGGAGTAAGCGTTGCCGTAGCTGTCGGCGTAGGCGTAAATGTCGCTGTAGCGGTTGGAGTAAACGTAGCTGTAGCTGTCGGTGTAAACGTTGCCGTAGCGGTAGGAGTAAAGTCCGCTGTAGCGTAACGTTGCTGTAGCGGTTGGGGTAAACGTCGCTGTAGCTGTAGGCGTAGGAGTGAACGTCGGCGTAGGTGTTGGAGTAAATGTTGCCGTAGCTGTCGGTGTAAATGTAGCTGTAGCCGTGGGAGTTGGAGTAAACGTTGCCGTGGCTGTCGGCGTAGGCGTAAATGTAGCCGTAGCCGTAGGAGTAAATGTCGCTGTAGGAGTCGGAGTAAATGTAGCCGTAGCCGTCGGTGTAGGGGTCGGGGTCGGGACAGGTCCTTCGTCGCGAAGGATAGAGGCGCTCGTTCCAAGGGCCCATCCTGTGCCACTCGGTCCGGCGTAGATCCTCACGACCGCATTCAGATGTGCATTCTGGAATGACCATGTCGCTCCGCCATCAGTTGTTTTAAAGAGGGCATTTATACTTTGACCAGCCACGAATCCTGTATTCGCATCGCTGAAGTCGACGCTGACGACATCAGCCGTAGCTGGAAGCGCAATTTGCTGCCAGGTGGTTCCACCGTCGGTTGACTTACCTACCCGGTTTGTTCCCGAGCTGATGCCGAGGTAGACCAGATTGGCATCAACGGCGCGTACGTCTTTGATTTGACCTGTGAACGGCGTCGTAACAGGAGTCCAGTTGGTCCCGCCGTTTGTGGTCTTGTAGATCGGTCGGTTTGACGAATTGAGAGTAAGATAACCGACATTTGCATCTACCATGTCACAGGAAAAGATCTGGTCCGTGGTTCCAATGGTTTGCTGACCCCATGTTGTTCCACCGTCGGTTGTCTTGAAGATGTTACCACCGGGGACAGTGGCAGAATTGACGAAGACCCATCCTGTGTTGGCATCGACAAATTCCATCGCCTGCAGAATGTAGTTGGTAGTGGAGGGTTGAGTTACGGGTGCCCAGGTGAATCCAGCGTCGGTGGTTTTCACCACCTGGCTGTTTGTTCCGCATGCATACCCGAGCTGAGAATCGACAAATGAGACAGCTTGCAGATCCGTGTTCACCGGAACATCGATCGCGCTCCAGCTATCACCCATATTCGTCGAACGAAGCACCTGCCGCGTCGCGATCGAGTGTTGACGGCCGACCGCCACGACTGTGCTCGTGTTCGGCACTTCTTGGATATCGTTCATCAGTGTTGTGGTGAGTTGGAAATTGTTCGAGGTCCAACTCATCCCGCCGTCGGTCGATTGTGCTATTACACCGACGTCTCCGGACATCATCATCAACGACCCTTGTTTCTCCAGTGAATAGAAAACGTTCGTGTCGAGAGGGCCGGAAGTTCCTTGAACGGGGATGATGGGCAGAGGGGTCCAGGTGCTGCCAAGGTCTGTCGATTTGTAGAGGAAATCTGGTGCACCGACGGCGTAAATCTCAGCCGCCGAGATAATCTTCATTTGGAAGAAGGCAAAGTTCGTCTGTGGCGGCGTCAGGGGGGCCCATGTAGCGCCGCCGTCTGTGGTTTTGCTAATTACGCCGGCCGATCCGACAACAAACCCTGTCATCGAGTCGAGGAATGATATCCCGAGGGTCGGATTTCCTACCGTGCCGGCAACAGGGGTGCTCCAGGTGAGTCCTCCGTCGGTTGTGTTTACCACTCCACCATTTTGCAGGACTGCGTGCACAACCAGTGGATTAATTGCCACCAACGACGTAATAGAGTTCGTAGTTGTGTAGACGGTTGCCCAGGTTGCGCCGCCGTCCGTGGTTTTGATGATTCTTCCTGATGACCCGCTTGCCGCTCCGGCGGCGACGTATCCTGTGCTGGCATCGCCAAACGAGATCGACTGACAGCGTTGGGTGGTAGGCACGGTGCTCGTCACAGGAGTTACCGTCACACCTCCGTCCGAGGTTGTACCGACAAAGCCCGTATCGCCGACAATGATTCCGTTCGTCGGGCTGGTGAATCGCACATCGTAGTTCTGCCCTATCTGCCCCGCGTTGTTTGTTGGGATCCCAGCTTGGTCATGAAAATACCAGCTAGCTCCGCCATCTGTTGTTCGCATAAAGGTCCCGTTTGCACCGACGGCGATCCAGTTATTGGCATCAAGCGTCTGGAGTTTTCTCAGGGTATTGGCTTGTGGCTTCGGGTGCGTGAACTTCCAATCCTGGTGGTCTTGAGCGAAGGCGGTAGCACCTGAGCCGAGTAAGGACAGAATTCCAGCGACTAGTGTTGCAAGCGTCACGCTTTTGCCTGTGTGTGTATGCATATTGTGGTAGTGCGGTAGTTTCATTCTTCAGTTTTCATCTCGCGTTATTGTTCGGCCCTCCGTGACTTCTCATCCTTGAGAAAATCATTTCTGCGGCGCCCCAACGAAAGGCGCCTATGATACGCGATAAAGCGTATGTCAAGAGTAAAGTTTATGTCGAGATATTTTAACGTATATTTCTCAATCTGCGTGGCCGGCTGTGAAAGCGACCTGTAGAGAACGGCCAACGGCATCACGACCAGCTACGGCCGAGGGGGCGGGGTTGGGCGAGGTCTTCCAGTAGGTGCCGGCCTCGCTGTCGGAGTAGGCCGGGGAGTGGATGTTGGTGTTGGCGTCGCTGTCGCTGTTGGTGTGGCTGTAGCAGTCGCTGTTGCTGTCGAAGTCGCCGTAGCGGTGGCAGTCGGTGTCGGCGTATGCGTAGCCGTTGCTGTCGCAGTTGGCGTAGCTGTCGGGGTATGCGTCGCTGTTGCCGTAGCCGTAGGTGTCGCTGTGGCCGTTGGCGTAAGCGTAGCAGTCGCGGTAGGTGTCGGTGTAAACGTTGCCGTAGCCGTAGGAGTAAACGTTGCCGTAGCGGTTGGAGTGATGTAGCTGTAGCTGTAGGTGTAAACGTTGCCGTAGCTGTCGGTGTCGGTGTAAATGTGGCTGTAGGAGTAAACGTCGCCGTAGGAGTTGGGGTAAACGTTGCCGTAGCTGCCGGTGTAGGCGTAAAGGTAGCTGTAGCTGTTGGTGTAAAGGTAGCTGTAGCCGTGGCTGTCGCAGTCGGCGTAAAGGTAGCTGTTGGAATTGGCGTAAATGTCGCCGTGGCTGTAGCCGTTGCTGTCGCTGTGGCCGTGGCTGTCGGAGTTGGCGTAAAGCTAGCTGTTGGAGTGGGCGTAAACGTTGCCGTGGCTGTCGCTGTTGGAGTAGCAGTAGGCGTTGGTGACTGCTCCGGCGAAGGTGTTGGCGTTGGCGCCTGAACGCTCAAGACGACGCTGTTCGTGTTGTAAGTAATAGTGAAATCGGTGCCACCAAAACTGATAACAGAGCCTTGCGCGAAGGTGCCGGTGATCCCGCCCTTGCTTTGAATGATGGTGAACTGCTGTCCGGCCTGGGGAGTGAAGCCGTTAATGAGCGTGCCGCTCAGGGTAGTTACACCAGGCCCGAGATTAACGGTCCCAGTAACACCAGTCGGAAGAGTTGAATATTTCTTGAGACCTTTTTGTGACGCTGTCACAACGTTCAGCTGATCATATTCGGTGCCGGGAGTTACGCCGCCGATTTCGATCGCGAAGGTCGTCCCCGTGTTAAAGATCACGTTACCGACGGAAGTCAGCAGACCGGGGCCGTTCCCTGGCGCCACCGTTCCATTGGTCGCGGTGATACCGCCGACTGGGCCGGTGCCGCCAAGCGTTCCACCAGTAACATTCATCAGACTGCCGGAAGTGTCACCGTTTATCAGCAAGGTCCCGGCGCTAACCGTCGTGGTGCCGGTGTAGGTATTCGAGGGGTTGCTGAGAGTGAGTGTGCCGGCGCCACTTTTTACCACTCCGCCACCGCCGCTCATCGGTCCGGCCCAGGTCGTACGATTCCAGCGCCAACATTGGCACCGACAAATCCTCCGCCGAGGACGCCTTCAAAAGTGTTACCGGTTAGCGAGAACGGGTTGTTGATCGTTGAGCTATCCAGCGGGATCAATAATGGCACCGACGCTGAATCAACATTGACCGTCGAGATCGTCCCGGTGGGGAGAGCACCGGAGGTGTAGCTGACTTGATTATTGGTGGCGCCATTGAGAGCGAGCGGGGCCACGCCGGTTATGGTGCCGTTGAATGTAACGCGTGTGTTGTTCCCCTGCTCACCAATGAAAAAGCCGCCCGCGTTACTCAGGTTACCGGAAAAAACAACGCGCCCGTTGACGATTCGAAGGTAGGATGAACCCTGAATGTTACCAGTAAAGTTAGTCGCGCCGGTGCTGTTGGTGCTCGCACCTCCGCCTTGCAGACGGAGTGGGCTATTCAGCGTGATGTTACCACTGAGTGTCTGCGAACCAGTCGTGTTACTCAGAGGACTTAAACCAGGCATTAGGCCATTGCCGTAGCGAACTCCCGCGGAGTTCTGGCCGCCGTTATTAACAATAATGTCGCGCGCTATGACCGCGTTTGCACCGGCGCCGGAGATGCTGAGCGACGGAATCGTCGTAACAATATTCGATTCGTTCGAGGGGGTTCCGATGGTGATATACCCGGATTAGCGAGGGCTTGTATTGATGTTCATGGAGCCCACCCGCAGTTCGAGGGCATCATTGAAGGGATTGGTGGCGAGCGTGGTCTGTTCCGGAACCATTTTGCGTAATCGTCCCGGTAAGTCCGGACAAGTCTCCGTTCAGGGTAAGGGTGCCTTGGGCATTTAGTAAGCCAGCGATACCGGTAATGGCGCTATTCAGGGTGTTACTCCCGAAGAAGGCGCCGGGAGCGGCGCCGAAGGCAATCGTTCCGCCAGTGTAGGTGCCTGTGCCGCCAGTGCTCAGGATCATTCCTGAATTGATCCCCAGTGTCACACCGCTTCCGAGCGTGATGGCGAAGGAGGTAGTGCCGCGTTTCAGCGCGTTGATATTCACCGAAGAATTAACCGCGGTAGCCGCAGTCACCGATACGTTCGTTCCTGGTGTATTGAAATCGGGCGCGTAGCCGGTGTAAGGCGTGAAACCGGTCGCGCCATTGTATCCGACAAAGTCGGTCGCGGTCACAACGCGCGGCAAAATCAAGGTCGCGTCCGGTGCCGGAATCGCCCCATTTACAAACAACTGAGTGGTGCCACCGAGCGTGGTTGCGCTAAACCCAACCGTCGACCGTGGCACCATCGTGAAATCGCCCGCATCCGTAACCACGTCCGTGCCAGTTCCACTCGTCGCGAGAGTGATGACATTGTGCCCGCCGAGAATGCTGAGCTTGCCGATTGTCTCCGTCGCCGCCGTATTGGCGAGACCTCGGTAAGTAAATCCGCCGTCGCGAAGCTGAATTTCGACGTTATCGGCCAGTCGATTATTATTCTGCGCCGCGGGAATCGTGGGATTGGGGGCCCCGGAACCGCCGATGGATGCGTTGTTATCAAGGGTCAAGGTGCCACCCGAGGCAGCGAGAACGGTAGTAGCCGAAAGGAAGGAGCCATTCGCTCCCTGGAGCGAAAGTACGGTGTTTGCTCCGACGACTTCGACAGCGGTGGAAGCATTCGTGCCAGTGACAGCGTCGAAACCGCCATTGATCACGGTTGGGCCTGTGTAGGTATTATTGGCGAACAATCCCATTCCATCCGCGGCTACCATCATGCCGTTTGGGTTGAAGCCGTAGGTCTTGAGGAGCGAACCGTTGGAAAGAACGCCTGTCAGTTGCAGCGCCCCATACTGGCTTACATTCGGAACTCCCGCGGTGCGAATGACCTGTGTTCCACCACCTAAATTCAAGTTGGTGGCGATTGAGTTGCTGCCGCTGTTAAAGCCTCCCGGCGAAGACAGGACGTTGATTTCACCAGTCACGCTAAGGCTACTCCCTCCAATGATACCGACGCCAGCGGAGCCCGTTGCCGGATTAAAGGCCGTGAAGTCCAGGTCGTTGGTAAAGGTGACAGAGCCAAGCGTAATGTTGTTTGCGCCCAGATCCACCAGGCCATTCGAGAGACCCAGGCGCGTCGTAGCTGGAAGGACGCTAGTATTCGTGATGGCCAGCGTGCCGCCAACTAACGGAGGGCTCTCGCCGCCGAGGCCCGCCGAGTAAATGTCCACCGGGATGAGATTGTTGCCGGTGGTGGCGGGAAGGCCAACGCCGCTAAAGGTCATTGGCCCGGCGAGGTTCAAGGTTCCCGCGCCTAACTTAGACAAGCCCACCGAGCTGTTGACCGGTGTGCTCATGGTAAGGTTGAAGCCAGGATTTACGTTGATTACGCCAGTGTCCAGCGTGCTCGTGCCGTTTACAAATATGAGCGGGCCGGTCCCATTAAAGCTGTAGCCGTTCGCGAGCAAGTTCAGGCTGTCAACGTTGATCTGTGTAGTGACATTGATCGCGCCCACGCCGGTCCCATCGAAGATTGCGCCGTCGCCGTTCGCGTTATTCCAGACGCCGGTATTCCAATTCATATCGGTCAAATTCCACAGGGAGGTGTTGGCCGCGTTGTTCCAGGTAACGTCGGCCGCGCGAAGCGGAGCGACGACAACAAAGAGAAGGGCGAGCGCCAGTGAAGTGACGTAACGCAAACCCTTGGGTCTCTTGCTGTGAATTGCCGATGGAGAGGCGATTGGTTTCATAGTTTCGAATTGCAGGATTAACCGCTGGCGCAGACGGCCGATATTGGACCTTGGTCTCTTGGACTTTGGTCTTACACAATTTAGGCGATACGTCTTGCAGAGTTGCGGGATGGCGATTTTGTTTTTCATAGTTCTGTCTGCGGCTTTCCGTGACTTCTCGTCCTTGAGAACTCGTTTCCGGTGCTGCCTGCGAGATGCGCCTGATATACGTGGAGAGAGCGTATGTCAAGAACGAAATCTGCGCCGATGTTTTCTGGGTATATTTTTCAGTCTGCGCAATCAGCTGTGAAAAACGACTTGTAAAGAATTGCCCAATGGCAAAATCCAAAAAGAACAAGAACAAAACGAAGCTCAACTTGACGGTGCGTGACGAGAAACGGAACAAATGGCCTCGTTAGAAAAGCGTTCCGTTTCTGATCTTATCGAGGTTATGGCTGACGAACGCTGGGCGCGATTGGCCGGGCAGCAGGGGATCGCTTACGCCAAAACCGTGGCAGACGCGATGAATCGTAAACTCGACATGGACAATGCAGCAGGCCGCGAGAAATTGCGCCGGGCAGTTCTCGATCTGGTCGCCGGACGAAAAATCCCGGGAAAAAAGACACTTCCCTCAGTCGTTGACATCGTGTGTTATGAAATCGCAATGGGACTTCGTCATTTTGGCTGTGGACCAGCCGCCTCCGCCGAGACTTCGGCGTGGCAAGTAACGATCCCTCGCATCATGCTCATTTCCGATGAAACCTAGATATGACGTTGTAATCCTGGGAGCCGGACACAACGGTCTGGTGGCTGCCACGTATCTCGCGCGTGCCGGGTTGAGCGTGCTGTTATTGGAAAAGAATGATTACATCGGCGGCGCGACGGTTTCGCAGCAAATCTTTCCGGATTACGACGCGCGCTTGTCGCGTTACTCGTATCTGGTCAGCCTGTTTCCTCAAAAGATCGTTCAGGATCTTGGCTTGAACTTGGAACTGCGCCGGCGCGCGATCGCATCTTGCACGCCATACATGAAACATGGACACCATGGCGCGTTGCTCTTGAGCAATCTCGATGAAGAAGTCGGCCGCCGGTCGATGATTGAACTGACCGGAAACGCCACTGCGTACGACGAGTTGAAACGCTTTTACGCGTTGCCGCGCTTGTTCGCAGAGCGCGTCTGGGATTCGATGCTCGAACCGCTGGTTTCCAGGGAAGAAATGGCGCGCAGGTTTAAGGGGGACGAAATCTCGCGGGAAGCCTGGCGCACTTTAGTTGACGAACCGCTCGGGAATGTCGTCGAGCGTTACCTTCAAGACGATCTGGTGCGCGGCCTCGTATTCACAGATGCGAAGGTCGGCGTGTTCACGCATCCGCACGACAGTTCGCTCCTTCAAAACCGGTGTTTCCTTTATCATTTAATTGGCAACAAAACCGGCGAATGGAAGGTGCCGGTCGGAGGGATGGGCACAGTTTCGTCCGAACTTGGAGCGCGCAGCACGCAAAGCAGGCGCCGAAATGCTAACGAATGTTCATATCCACGCGCTGAACGTCACCGGCAAAACACGCGCGGTTCAATTTCTGGTGAACGGAAAAAACGAGACCGTCGAGGCGCGGTTCATCCTGGTTAATTTTGGCCGAAATTTATTGGCAAAATTTACAGGCCGATTCTATCAGCCGGATCGCACTGATGAAGGATCCGTTTTCAAGATCAACATGCTCCTGAGTCGTTTGCCGAAACTGAAAGCAAAAAAAATTCCCGCGACTGAAGCGTTTTGCGGGACGTTCCACAGCGACGAAGGCTACCAACAGATGAATCTCAGCTACGACGAAGCGTCAGGCGGCAGGTTGCCGGCGAAAATGCCGTGCGAAATCTATTGCCACACGCTCACCGACGACAGCATTCTCGGCCCGGAGCTGCGTGAACAGGGCTTTCACACCATGACGCTCTTCGGATTGGACGCGCCGTGGACCTTGTTTGTGCGGGATAATGAAAAAATGCGCCGGGAAGCGGAGAAAAGATATCTGGCAAGCATCAACCAATGGTTGGAAGAGCCGATCGAAAATTGTCTCGCGCTGGCGCGTGACGGCAGGCCGTGCATCGAAAGCAAAAGCCCCGTCGACATTGAAGACGCGCTGGGAATGTATCACGGGAACATTTTTCATAATGCGCCGACGTTTCCGTTTGCTGAGCGCAAAGACCAGGTCGGCACGTGGGGGGTTGAGACGGAATACGAAAATGTGTTTTTCTGCGGATCAAGCGCATTGCGAGGTGGCGCTGTTAGTGGCATTCCCGGACATAATTCCGCGATGAGAGTGCTTGAGCTGATTAAGAAAACGCCCAACGCTTAACGCCCAACGTCCAATGTCGAAGTCAGAAGCCAATCCCGCCGATGTTGAATCGATCGACGCTATCATCGCCGCGGCGTATGACGTGATCTCCGGACCGGCTGGACAAAAACGCGACTGGAATCGTGAGCGGTCCTTGTTTTATCCCGGCGCGCGAATAATGCCCACTGCGAGCGTCCCTGGAAGAAACGACGTCGATCTTGAGCCGCAAATGTTGGATGTCGAAAAGTACATCGCGCGAGCGGAACCGCTTCTTCAGCAAGGCTTTTACGAAACAGAAATCGCGCGGCGCACCGAACAGTTTGGCCGGATCGCTCACGTTTGGAGCACGTACGAATCGCGTTACGATTCAAGCGATCCCGCGCCGTTCATGCGCGGCATCAACAGCTTTCAGCTTTTCAATGACGGCAAGCGCTGGTGGATCTTGTCCGTTTACTGGCAGCACGAGAGCGCGGAACACGCGATCCCGCAGAAATATCTCTAGCCGCGACCTTCGGTGCTGCGGCGGCTGATCATAACGTCGTCAGTGTCGGGCGTGCGCACCAAAGGCATGCACTTCTTTTGCAAATCTGTCTAGCATTCCGGGCAGAGGCTGTGGCGCATATCGAAGCAGAATATAGGTGTCCGCGATCTGCTGGATGCTCTTATATTCGTTAGGCAGCGATTGAGCAGCGCGCCGTGCAAAATCTAACGGGCCTTCACACGGATCTCGTGCCACACCGAGGCGGGCAGTCTTGCGGCAAAAATATTCATACAACGCCTTTACCCGGTCCACGCGCGAGCGCGTCCGCAGTTGCATCCATGCGAAATAAATTGCGAGCAGCGCAATGGCGACGAGGAGAATTTCTACGATGAGAAAGAGCGGACCGCCGCTGGCGATTCCCATGGACATTAGAAAGACCTCCTGCACATCGGCGTCGAACGCGAGGAGGCGTGTATCCCACTCATAGCTCAGTGTTTGCCAAACGAACCGAATGTTGGTGAAAACGCCCGACCGCAGCAACCGCCCTAACAAGGCGTTCTGGCGAGCTCCCATTTGACCGGAAGCGATGCGTGTCTCCAAAAACGTGGTGAGATCGAGACTCGCTCGTCCTGGCGCGACGGCGGCGGTTGGATCCACTCGAGTCCATCCGTTTTCCGGGAGCCAAACCTCGCACCACGCGTGGGCGTCCGCTTGCCGCACCAGAAAGAAGTGGCCCAGATCGTTGTACTCACCCCCGAGATAGCCGACAACAACCCGCGCAGGGATTCCTGCCAGCCGCATCAGAGTAGCGAAACTCGCAGCATAATGTTCGCAAAACCCCACGCGACCACGGAAAAGAAATTCCTCCAGAGTATCGTATTCGCCCGGCGTCAACGAATAGCTGAACCCTTGCGTCCGGAAGAACTGAAGCGCGCTGCTTACTATACCGCGCGAGTCACGATTGTGCAGCGCCCAGGAGTGTGCCAGGTCGCGCACCGCCGGACTAATCGACGCCGGCACCTCGAGCGCGGACGATCGTTCCGTTGCCGTGATGTCGCTCCCGTTGAAGTCTGATGACACGACCTCGTATTGGCGGGATTTTCGAATCGGCTGAAAGCTCCAGAGATAATCGCCGCGTGCGAGCATTGCACCGGGAACAGTTTTAATCGGGCGGTCAAGTGCGAACATCCAGCGCGCCGCGTGAGGCGCTAACGTGATCCGTTGTTGGATTTCCCTGGCGTTTGCAGATTGAACAGTTTGGCTGCGGGTGCCCGTCACTTCCGGCGTGGTCGGTGAAGCCTTTGGTCGCGGGTCGTACGGAGCTCGCCATTCCATCCCGTTGCAACGCCACATGACAACCCCGCGCCAGTACATCGGACCAGATGGTCGAGTATTGCTTCCAGGAAACTCCGCGCGGAACGCGATCTCCGAAGAATTTGCAAGAGCTGCGATGCTTCCAGGAGAAAGTCGATCGGAAAATCCTGTATTTGCCGAACGGAAAGGATGCAGGTCAAACCGGAGTCCAGTGTTGATTCGGGGAAACAGGAGAAAGAAAAGGATGACAAGCGGCGACGCCTGAAGAAGGAGTTTGGACGCCGTAACAAGCGGTGGCCACACCGCGCCCGGTGCCGCTCCGCGATGAAACTGGATCAGTGCGACCGCGAGCAAGGCAAACGCGACCAGGAGACAAAGCGATGTCGTGAAGTCTTGTGAAAGGAAAAATCCACACAAACAAAGCATCCACCCGATTAGTACCATGACTCGAAACTCTCGTGCTGTGTGCGCTTCGAGAATTTTTAGAGACGCGAGGACCACAAGGAGTGATATGCCTGCCTCGACGTCTTTAACAGAACCGTAACTGAGAAAAGCTGTCGTAACTGCCGTCGCGACGAGCATTAGTTTTAAAACGACAGAACGCAGCCGGTAACCTCGCGGTTCCATCCAAAATTTCAGTGCTAGCGAGAGAAGAAAAAGCCATGGAACCCAAATGGCGAGTGAGTCGAAGAACGGAGGTAACGTGAAGAGCAATGCTGCCGCCATCCAAAGCAGCGGTCGCCGTGGAATGCTTGTATCCCGTTTAATCGGCCTGCTACTCCTACTCATGCTCCTACTCGCTACTGGTAGGGACGCCGCGCTGCGGCGTCCGGTCGGCGAAACCCGCCGACCCTACCTCAAACAGACTCAAAGCGCGCAGGCAGGAGTGAAAGTGCATCTGTCCCAGCGCTGGAGAAATTTCAACACCAGGAAGGCGAAGACCATAAGGCTGCCGTGCACGTTCAGCCTCGATCACCCAACTCGTGAGCTGTGACAGCTTTTCTTCCACATCACCAAGGCGGAGCTCGAAAAAATCGAGATACGTCGCGCCTTTAGTTTCGGCAGCAAACTCTTTTGTCATGAGTGGTCGCCCGCGTGCTACAGCTTTCCAATCAATATGGCGTTGAGACTCTCCGGGCACGTAGGGGCGGACCCCGGTAAAATCATCGCCATGCTCCAGGCCTTGTTGAAGCCAGTTATCGGCGAATCGCGCGTGGTTCTTTGGCAGTTGAGTATTTCCTCCTGGCTTGGGATAGACGAGGTAGGTTTGGTTGAATACAAATCTCTTCGACGCGCGCACAAACCCGAGAGGGTAATTACTCGTTAGGTCTAATCTTTCTATCTTATGTTCGCCTCTATGACGCGCGGGAAATCGAAGGTTCAGGCGGGCTGCGTTCTTGCGAGGAATGCAGTCAACGCGGCCACGTGTTTTATCTGCGTCCGGCAAGACCACCTCGATTCCATAACGTGTCGCGCGAGAGGTGTTCATGATCTCAACCGGCAAACATACCTCGTCGCCTGCAAATGTTGGCTTGGCAGATTCGAGCCTCAGGGTGACGCCGGCAAGATTGGTCAGGGTATTCGGAATCGAGACCAGGACGACCGAAGCCAGCAAAAACAAGAGCAGGTAAATGGCCGCGCTGTTTTGACTCGACGCCGCGTACCACATCGCGACAAGCACAAACAATAGCGCTCCAAAACCTGCAGTTGGATAGGCCAGCGGAAACTTTGCTTTCACGGGACGGGCACGCTGTGAAGGAGATTATCAGCGAGTGTCCGTCCACTTTGACCAGACTGTTCCAGATCGTGCCCGAGACGATGCGCCATGACTGCCATTCCTACGGCCTGAATATCTTCGGGAAGGAGCATCTCACGTCCGTGCATGAGCGCCCAGGCTTGCGAGGCATGGAGCAATGCCAGACCAGCGCGCGGGGATAGTCCCGTGATGTGGCGTTGTCGAGAAGCATCCAGCAGGTCTTGCAAATAATCGAGCAACGCGGGGGAAGCGTGCACCTTTCGCACGTTGTCTTGAATCTCCATCAATGTTTGTGGACTCATTACCGGCTTTAACTCCTTGAGCATGTCGCGGCGATCCATGCCGAGTAGCATTGCACGCTCGCTGGTGCGATCCGGCACACCCAGTTCAATTCGCATGAGAAATCGGTCAAGCTGCGATTCGGGCAGCGGAAAGGTGCCGACTGCGTGTTGCGGATTTTGTGTCGCGATGACAAAAAACGGGTTCGGCAAATCATAGGTCGTGCCATCGATTGAGATGCGCTGTTCTTCCATGGCTTCAAGCAGCGCGCTTTGTGTCTTGGCTGTCGCGCGATTGACCTCGTCGATCAGTACTACTTGCGAAAACAGCGGGCCGCGATGAAACACGAACCTTTGTTCGCCCCGATCGAAAATGGAATTACCGAGAATATCGGCCGGCAACAGGTCACTCGTAAATTGAATGCGTTGGAATGCCAGTGCCAACGACCGTGCCAGCGCTTGGGACAGCGTTGTTTTGCCCACGCCCGGAATATCTTCAATCAAAAGGTGGCCGCGCGCGAGCAAAGAGGCGACAGCGAGCTTTACCGCCTGGTTCTTGCCTACAATGACTTCACAAATTTGCCTCGTGAAAGCCTCAACGTGATCGGTCACGCCGCGACGATCTGTGGGAACAATGTCTTTCGCAAACACGATGTAGGGGGAATGGATTTTCCGCGTTGTTATTCTTGGTGATACTCTTGTCTGGTAGGTGAATCTGGCAAGTTAAGCTTTTCCGCGGATTTTCGCGTTCGTCTCGATGTCTCGCCGCCGTTCGGTGCGCCCGGTTGGCCAGCTTCAGCCGAAGACGATCTCGATACCTGGTTTTTGCCGGAATGAGTTTGAGGAAGAGCAGGGGATGGATGCGCATCGCGATAACATTTCGTGATTAACCCAAGCGCGAACGCCACGGCAACGAACAACGCTACTCGTCTCTCAGTCGGCGTAAGGAGAAATCTTTGCCTGATTTCATCGAAGTTGAAACGCCGGCTCTTTTTAACCACAAATTGCTCCAGCAGAGCGCAACTCAAAGTAACTTTGGTTTCCAGCCGGAGATGTCGCGCAGGCTTCCCAGCCTGCTCGTGTCGCAGCAGACACAGATGCCGATTTGGCGACAAAAGCACGACGCCTGTGCATGGCCCTAAAGGCGAGTGCGGAATATTCCGCTCAGCAACGAGAATCCATCACCAACGCCCGAAAGTTTCTGTGGCATTTACTCTTGCTCCTTTTGGTGCGGACGAACCAAAACCGAATGATAATGTTTTCTGATATTGGAATCGTAGAAGCGCGCTTTTGACTCTGCCGACATCAGGTCGCGATACACCGAAACCGGAATATCGAAATAGCGGTAAACTGCGCCGTTGACGAATTCGATTTCGAGAATGTGACGGCGTTTGCTGTAACCAACCTTCGCAATCGCGCTCGATTGCACCGGCGCGCGCGGAATATGTGAAATGATGCGACTTGGAGTTGGCGACGGCTCCGCCCAAAGCGTTGTCGTAATAGCAACAACGACTGCGAAGCAAATGCATCGCATCGTATCAAGCCCGTTCGAAATTGTAAGCACCGGGGATTTAGCACGTCGCACGATTGTAGGGCGTTTCTGTGAAACGCCAGGGCGTCTGGCACAGACGCTACAAATTCATCATCCTCGTCATTGCTTCGTCATTCTCATCATTGTCCGAGCGGCGTCGTCACTTCCGTGCCAGCCGGCGGCTTAAATTCAAACGTAGACGCAGGAATAGCCGCACGGGTCTGATTAGAATACGCGGTGACGATCCGGTCGCCATTCGGCAACTGCATGTCCGTGCGTTCGACTCGAAACTTGTCGTTGATTCGCAGATCAAGCTTTTGAAACACTCGTTTCATGGCAGCGGTGCGCGGGAGCAGTTGCAGTTCGTTTCCGTTTTCGGTCTTGCTCGCAGTGACATTGAAGCTCGTTTCAATGTTTTCCAGATTGAGCGCCGAATTGATCGCCGCCACGGTCGCATCCAGCGGCGATCCTTTGCCTAACGGATAACGCTCCGCTGATTTGAAGTTCGGATAATAAATCCATAGCTCGCGGCCATCGCTGACTGTGATGCTGGGCGAATTGCCTTTCACTTCGCGCCTGAACTTGTTAGGCGGCTCAAACCAGATCCGGCCCGAGCTCGTGACCGGTTTTTTCATTAGCCGAATCACCCTTTCTTCCTGGAAATCAGCCTGCGACGTCCGGTTCTGCCGAATCGCTGCAAGCAGATTCTTCAGCTCACTGTCGGAAATAGGCGCGCTTTTTGCGACAGACGCCAGCGCGAAAGCCAGGAAGACTCCATAGATGAAGGCGCGCATGGGCCCATCTTATGCGACTGCGCTAAATTCTCAAAGTGCATCGCTGACGCTGCTGGCGGCAAAACCGGTTTTTTGGGAACACCGAAACACGCGATCCGTTTTCGCGTTTTAATTCCGGGTATTCGCGTATTTCCCAGGATTTTATTCAGGCAGAATGCAAGCGAGTCCGGTGCGCGAGGCTCATTGGACCAAGGTCCCATAGACAGGGTTCATCGGGCGAGCGAACCTCATTGAACCCGGTTCATAGTCGCGCAGCGAGTCGGATCAGACGACTAATCCCGGAAGAAGAAACTGTTGCCATCCCGGAGGGGAAAAGATGAAGGATTGTGTATCCACAGTCGGGCCGCTGGTGGCGATGGCATTTGTTGTGACTTGCGCCGCGATCGGACCCATGGACGACGACACTGCCGCCAATAAGATAATTACCGCCGGCAATGACGCCGGCAGCGGGATAAACTCTGGGGCCGCCGGTGCCGACGCCGGTCAGGCATCCGGCAACGGCATAGATTCGAGCGGAACAATCCTTACCGGCGGAGATAACAAGGCAACTATGGCGGACGGCGGTCTGCCCCTTGCCCCTTTGGCGAGCGCGGCGTGGACTGGCGCCATAAACGCTTTTTGGACAACCTCCACCAACTGGAACCCGCCGACGGTTCCAGGTTTTGGCAATACGGCAACTTTCAATGGTGCTGGTAACGGCAACACCACGATCAACCTCTCCGTCAATTTAGTCACTATTAACACGATCATATTCGATACAGCCAGCGCTGCGGCCTATACAATTGGAAACAGGGGCGACAGCCTCACGCTGAATGACAGTGGAGCGATCACAGTTAATAGCACCGTAACTAACCGTGAGAGGGTCCTCGCGGCCGTAATTTTGGGAACCGACGATCTTACGACTTCAACTATCAGTGTCACCAATAACAGCACAACATCGGATCTCGAAATCCTTGGTGACATCTCTCCCACCACGACCGGAAACGGCACTCCAGGAACTAAGACACTGGCGCTGGGCGGGAGCGGGAACGGCGAGATAAACGCCAATATTCTTGAGGGTGTTTCGCCGATCGTGTTGACAAAAGCGGCACCGGGACGTGGGCACTTTCCACAGTTCCCCCTCCCAACATGAATGATTACAGCGGAATCACAACGATCACCGGCGGTGTACTGCGTTTGAACAGTGTGTTTGCTCTGCCGGGCGGCCTTTCTGGCACGGCATCGTTCGGAAGTAATTTAACTTTCAATGGCAGCGGCGGCGGTGGCGGCGTGCTCGGTCTCGGATTTGACGACTTTCGGCGCCCGCTGGGAGGCGGCTTTAACGGCGTTCAATGGACCGGCAATGGTGGCTTCGCAGCCTACGGCGCCGACCGCAACGTAAACATGGGTGGTGAGGGCAGCAACTCTTGTAGGAGGAAGCGCCGGATTCTTGACAAACGGTGCGCTGATTCTAGGCGCTTCCGACGCGGACCATACCGTGACTTTTGTGAATGGCATCGATTTGAGGGGTGTTGACCCAACGATCCAGGTTGATAACGGATCTCCTGCCATTGACGCTGTCATAAGCGGGAGAATTATCCAGAGTGATAATGGACATTCTCAATTGAACAAGATCGGCGATGGGACATTGGCTCTCACGGGAACTAACACCTACTCCGGCACTACGGAGGTGGGCTCCGGGCCATTGTTGATCAACGGCAACTCAACGGGTGCAACGGGCGCCGTCAGAGTAGATGGCGGGGTATTAGGCGGCACGGGCACAGTGGGTGGCCCGGTAACCGTTTTTGGCACGGCCGCTATTTTAGGCGGCACCGGGACGACGGCCAGCGGAACACTGACGGTACATAACAGTTTGACACTCAGTCATGACTCGATCATCGAGCTGGCTCTGGGACCTGCCGGTGCACACTCAACCCTGGCACGAACGGCAGGTACGTGGTTGTTTCAGCCTGCTCAAATCTTCACATTCATCGACCTCGGCGCGACACCCGGCACCTACGACAACATCATCACGGGTTTGGCAAGTGATCCCGGAACTGAAGGCGGTTGGATAATTACGAATCCTGGCTTCGCCGGAACATTTACTTATGACGGATCTGGTAACATCGATCTCGCCTTGACCGCGGTCCCAACCACCTACTCCGACGCTCGACGGCGTACGCCCACGGCTACCCGCCTCCGACGTTATCCGACGGCAACGCGCTTCACACCTACATCGACAGCCACGTTTACGCCGACTCCGAGCGCGACGGTAACAGCAACGGCTACGGCTACGTTCACGCCTACACCGACAGCTACTCACACTCCGACGCCTGTGCTAACAGCGACGTTTACCCCGACACCGGCGGCAACCGCGACTTTCACACCTACATCGACAGCCACGTTTACGCCGACTCCGAGCGCGACGGTAACAGCAACGGCTACGGCTACGTTCACGCCTACACCGACAGCTACTACACTCCGACGCCTGTGCCAACAGCGACGTTTACTCCGACACCGACGGCAACCGCGACTTTCACACCTACATCGACGGCCACGTTTACGCCGACTCCGAGCGCGACGATAACAGCAACGGCTACGGCTACGTTCACGCCTACACCGACAGCTACCACACTCCGACGCCTGTGCCAACAGCGACGTTTACCCGACACCGACGGCAACCGCGACTTTCACACCTACATCGACAGCCACGTTTACGCCGACTCCGAGCGCGACGGTAACAGCACGGCGACGGCTACGTTCACGCCTACACCGACAGCTACTCACACTCCGACGCCTGTGCCAACAGCGACGTTTACCCCGACACCGGCGGCAACCGCGACTTTCACACCTACATCGACGGCCACGTTTACGCCGACTCCGAGCGCGACGATAACAGCAACGGCTACGGCTACGTTCACGCCTACACCGACAGCTACTCACACTCCGACGCCTGTGCCAACAGCGACGTTTACTCCGACACCGGCGGCAACCGCGACTTTCACACCTACACCGACAGCCACGTTTACGCCGACTCCGAGCGCGACGATAACAGCAACGGCTACGGCTACGTTCACGCCTACACCGACAGCTACTCACACTCCGACGCCTGTCCCAACAGCGACGTTTACGCCGACGCCGACGGCGACACCGACCCTGAGGCCTACACCGCTCCCGAGGCCACGCCCGACCTCGCATTCTCGCCCAACCCCCTAATGCTCATCCCCGGCATCAGTCGATCCTCCGACGTGCTTTTATTCGGTAGGCTCCGGTCTCGCGAACCGAACGCAATCGTTCAGAGGCTTTTGAGCGATCACTCTGACACTAGAATCATGGCGGCTGGAACCATGATTTCAGGCATAAAAATCGGAAGTGCCGAAACGATTGGAAGAGTGGCAAAGAAATACGGAGTAGATCGGCAGCGCTTGGTCGCGCCCGGAGAAAGAGGCTTGGAGGTAGAAAGTGCATCGGCAGCGCTCGCGCCGAACCTTTTGCGACATTTCCTGTCGACAACCGATCGGAAAGCTTATTTGATACAAACCGAGCGGCATTCGACGGAAACTAGTCTCGCTTCGCTACATAAATGAGAGACTTCAAGACGATAAACGTTGCGGAATTCGCAACGAAGATGATTCCGGTTCTGCGACCGGGGTTCAATTGGAATTCGCCTATTTCCCTGATCGGTGTGCGCGCAGCACTTGAACCCTCACCGGCTGAGAATCGAATGGACGTCTATGATGACATCATCCTGAGAGTCATTGACGGAACCATCACGCAGTGGGTCGCTTCAACGGATCCCAGCAAGACGCTGGTGATGACGCCGATCACGGGCGTAAAGTACGCAGCTCAACTCTGCAACGGCATTTATCTTTTCGAAGCACACTTGATGCACGGGAAATATCGTTGCCTGGGCCAAGCCGAGGATGTGAAGATCGAAAGGCTGAATCATGACGGCACGGTCAATCATGCAGACGAAGGTGACTTTGGGATCTGTATTCATTCCGGAGGGGCGGGTATGGACACGCGCCGGTTTAGTGCCGGTTGTCAGATCATTGAGAATCCTAACGGATATTTTGCTGATCCGACCTGGAGTAATTTCTGGCTACCAATTCTGAACGGAATGAAAAAACATAGCCTTTCTACCGTTCCGTATATGCTCGCGGATATCGGTGATTTGCCGCCGGCTTCTGATTTGCCGCCGACTTCCTTGACATAGCATCGAAATTTCCACGCGGCGAGTCCGAGCCTAACGATTGCGGCCGCGTTAGAACTTCAAAGCGCGTTGTTGGTGCGTAGTGTCGAACGCGGTTTTTTCGGGAGCGGGGCGAAACAGACTCGGTTTTGCTTATTCCGATTCCGGATCTTCGCGGATTCGGTTCACGGCAGACTTAGCCAGCCATTCCCGAGCTTTCTGTCGCAACTCGGCGGCGGTATGCAGAGCGAGCTTCTCCTTCATACGCATCTGATGTGTCTCAATCGTTTTGACGCTTACATGGCGGCTATTCGCCTTCCGAGTGACGTCCTCTACACGAGGGGTTGGTCTTAGCTTGGCAACTATGGCCGGGGATGCGGCGTTGGGCGAGGTCTGCGTGTTGGAGTCGGCCTTTCAGTCGCTGTTGGAGTTGCCGTTGGGGTGGGGGTTGGTGTTGGACCAGACGCGCAGTATCTCCCGCCGGTGTTGAAACTGGTCGTGTCGTTGGTCCCGCCCCAGACAATCATTTCACTGCCGGTCCAGATTGCCGTCTGATCGTATCGTGGTGAAGGCGCATTGGCCGTGCTGGTGGCCATCCAGCCATCGGTCGTCGGATTGTATCTGCCGCCGGTGTTGAAATAAGTGGGGGACGCAAGTCCGCCCCACACGATCATTTCATTCCCCGTCCAGACTGCTGTGTGCGAGTCTCGGGCCGCGGGCGCGTTGGTCGGTGCTGGTGCTTACCCAACTGTCAGTGCCCGGAGTATATCTGCCGCCGGTATTCAAATAGTTGGGATCAGCTCCACCCCAAACGATCATTTCACTGCCAGTCCAGACTGCCGTGGGAAGAAATCGGCCAGAGGGCGCGTTTGTCGTGCTGGTGGCTGTCCAACTGTCCGTGCCGGGATTGTATCTCCCGCCGCTGTTCACAATGATGACGTACCAATTCCGCCCCAGACGATCATTTCATTGCCTGTCCACACCGCAGTGTGCAAGGATCGGGGATCGGCCGCGTTGGTCGGTACTGGTCCCTGTCCAACTGTTCGTGTTGGGATTGTATCTCCCACCAGTATTCAAAACGCCTGCACCATTTTCACCGCCCCAGACAATCATCTCACTGCCAGTCCAAACCGCCGTCTGAGAGTCCCGCGCAGTCGGCGCGTTAGTGGTACTGGTGGCTGTCCAAGTGTCCGTGCCGGGATTGTATTTCCCACCAGTGTTGAAATCGCCACCACTCCCTCCACCCCAGATAATCATTTCGCTGCCAGTCCAAACCCCCGTATGCAATGCTCGAGCCTCGGGTGCGTTAGCCGTGCTGGTGGCCGTCCAACTATCCGTAGCAGGATCGTATCTCCCGCCGGTGTTGAGAAAGTTGGTGCCATCACCGCCTCCCCAGACGATCATTTCGCTGCCAGTCCAGACCGCTGTGTGTGCGTATCGAGCTGCCGGCGCATTGGTGGTGCTAGTAGCAGTCCACGTATCACCAATGCATGGGGGACCATCGGCGTTTGCAATTTTCGGAACGATGTAAGCGACCTGCACAAACGTTCTTGCCACCGGCATCGGACGCATCCCGTCAGTCCGTCGAGACCTAGACGGCCCAGTTGTGTTTCGACCGATAAATCGGCGATCGAACGCTCTGCTAATACTGGTCTCGCCAGACACTCGGCGATGACAGCCGGGTCATCTCCAAGAGCGTGAAACAATTCTCGCAGAACTTCCGGCTGTTTTGTATCCCGGGCCATGCGGTTCATTTCCGTTTGTAGTTGGTCAGCAGTGATCGGCCTTTGCCAGTGATCTTCGAGCGTTTGTGAGTCGTCCAGATACCATTGGACTTTCTCTTCCACCTGCGCCAGAGACATCACTGCATCGAGCGATGGTTTCGAATCGGGACGCTCTTTGGGCCAGATGCGATGACGCCAGTAAACCTCTTCGATCGCCCTCTGATAGGCTACTCGCTCCGCAAAAGTTAACGTCTTTTTGGAAACGTTCGTTCGCGTTTCGGAACGCAAGGAAGCCAGCAGTGTGTCGCTCCAGATCCAACCGGTTGCGGCGATGCAAAGAAGGAGAAGAATTAGAGCACGTAGATTAAAGAAAGCGGATCGAGTAGTGCATTTCCTTTTCATAGACAATAGTTATCGGCCAGGGTGGTTGAGGAACGTCTTTTACTTGAAGCACGTCAAAGAGGTCAAGACTTTCGATGTTGGCGCGCCGCTGGCACGCGCAACTCTTCGCACTGGAATAGGAGAAAATCTTGCAACGGTGCAATGCTTTTCCCTTACGCCGCTTCCGGATCTTCGCGTATTCGGTTCACGGCAGACTTAGCCACCCATACCCGAGCTTTTTGTCGCAACACATCGGCGTTGTAGGGCGGGCGCCGATCGCGGCTCTTTCTCGAATTGACATCTGCGATTCACGCTTACGTCGAATTGCCTTGACTATCTGACTTAATTTTCCGCAACTCGTCATCGCGAAAACGGATCTGAAATGAGGCGACGGATATCCTTCCCCGCTAGGTTCTGCGCCTGTTCTAGACCCGCAAAAACAAGAGAACCACCACGGCGGGGGAAAGAAAGAAATGTCCCATGCATCTACTGATTGAGTTCAAAAAAACAACACGGCGCCTTTGCCCTATCTATCATTATTCCTCTGCTTGCTTGCATCGCGTTGACGCAAACAGTCCGAGCAGTCATCCCGGCGCCGGACGGAGGATATGGCCCGCCCGCTTATGGCACAGGGAATACTGCAGAGGGAGAAGATGCCCTTTTGAACCTGACCAGCGGCGGCAATTTCAACACGGCCACTGGTTTTCGAACGCTCCATAACACCACCACCGGCAATTTCAACACCGCCGTTGGCGCGGGAGCGCTTTTCAACAACACCGCTGATGAAAACACGGCAATGGGCGCGGGGGCGCTTCTTAACAATACCACGGGCACTTTCAACACCGCCGTCGGTGAGTCGGCGCTTTTTTACAATACCGCTGGCGGCATCAACACAGGCGTCGGTAACGGTGCGCTGGAGAGCAACACCACCGGCAATTTCAATACTGCCAGCGTGCTGGTGCGCTCGGAAGCAACACCACTGGCGGTTTCAACACCGCCAGCGGTGTTAATGCGCTCACTAACAACACCTCTGGCGCTTCCAACACTGCCAGCGGTGTTAATGCGCTTCGAACCAACACCACTGGCGACAACAACACGGCCCTCGGTTTTAATGCGCTCACTAGCAACGACACTGGCAACAACAACACGGCCATCGGAAGATCTGCGCTTTCTGACAACACCACTGGCATCGAGAACACCGCCACCGGCTTGACGGCTCTGTCTGCCACCACCACCGGAGACCGAAACGTCGCCGTGGGAGCTGCCGCCCTCCTGCGCAATACCGCAGGCTCCTTCAATGTCGCTGCAGGTTTCAACGCGCTAGGTGACAGTAAGACTGGGCGTTCAAACGTCGGAGTTGGCCCTCAAGCGCTATCCAGCAATGTAACCGGCAGTAACAACACCGCCGTTGGCGCGCTCGCTGGTATTAACAGCACCGGGGACGCGAATGTCTATGTCGGAGCAGGCATGACCGGACTTGCGGGGGAGAACAACACCACCCGGATCAAGAACATTTTCTCTTCCGTCGCGTCTGGCCGGGCAGTTTACGTCAATTCCGACAACAAGATCGGGACGCTCTCCTCCTCACGGCGGTACAAGGAGGAGATCAAACCGATGGACAAGGCCAGCGAAACGCTTTTTGCATTGAAACCGGTCACTTTTCGTTACAAAAAGGAGGTGGACTCAGAGCGTGCGATCTCCTTTGGTCTGATTGCAAAGGAAGTGGCCGAGATTAGCCCGGCATTGATCACCCGCGATGAGAAAGGCAATCCTCAGAGCGTGCGTTACGAGGCGGTTAACGCAATGCTGCTCAATGAGTTTCTGAAAGAGCATAGGGCGTTCGTCGAAGAACAGGGCAAGGTCGAGAAATTGGAACAACAAGTAGCCGCGCTTACAGCAGGTCTACAGAAAGTGAGTGCCCAGATGGAGGCGAACAAGCCGGCAGGCCGAACGGTGATGAATTAGTGATGATGCGGTGGGAAACGCTCGTTGGCGTTTCGGAATGCGAGAAAGCCAGCATTGTGCCGCGTAACACAAGAGCGGAAACGGCGATGAAACAAAGGAGAGAAACTAGAGAACGCGGATTGAGAAAGCGGACTGTGTGGTGCGCTTCCTTTTCATACATAATGGTTATCCGCGACGGCCCTGAGGAAGATGTTTTACGTCAGGCATGTCAAAACGGTCAAGACTTTTCGCGCTTTGAGCACATTGCAACCATGAAAGCCGTCAACCGATGCTGTTTCTCAAGCAGCTACGTAGCCGCGGGCGCCGAGCGCGGCCGTCGTTAATCGCATCGCCTACGCGCAACCCGGTTGCTTATTCCTATTCCGGATCTTCGCGTATTCGGTTCACGGCAGATTTAGCCAGCCATTCCCGAGCCTTTTGTCGCAACTCCGCGGCGGTATGGAGAGCCAGTTTCTCTTTCATCCGCATCTGATGTGTCTCAATCGTTTAACGCTTACATGCAATTCGTTCGCTAATTCCGAAACGCTCACGCCTCTGCCGATAAAACAGAAAATCTCGAGCTCACGATCACTCAGGTTGTTGATATCGTAGTTGCGAGAATTTTTAGTGCCCGCCGCGAAATTGCTTAGAATCAGGGGCAACACGCTTGCAGCCACGTGCGGGTGCCCGCTTAAAATTTTGTCGAAGGCCCTGAGGAGTTCCGGAGCATCGTCGATAGTCAGGTATGCGCGCGCACCGGCCCGGAACGCGCGTTGAGCTGAGAACGGGTCAGCATGCTCGGACAGGGCAAGAATTGCCGCAGCTGGATGGAGACTCCGGAATTCTTTGATCAAGTGTATCCCGTCAGCACCGCAAAGCCTCAATCCAACCACAACCAAATGCGGTTTGTGGCGCAGAAACAATTCACGCGCCAAAGGCGCTTCATCCGTCTCGCCGCACACCACAAATTGCATGCTTTCCCCAATCAGTGAGATCACGCCAGCTCGAACAAAACCGATGCGATGAACAACCAGTACTTTTGCCGTTGTCGGGCCTTTCCCTGACACGCCGTAGGCCTCTTGCGTCAGGGACTTCTTTATCCGTAGACACTTCGCTTGTCTGGCCCCGGTTTTTCTCGCGCGCGTTGCGTTGGCATTCAACGCGCGCGCAGCGTGTCGCCTGTTTTTGCGTTGCTGCATATTGTCGTGCCTAACGGGTTTCTCCTAAGTCACAGCAGTTTTGTAGGGCGAAGTCCAGAGACGCCAAGCTAAAAATTCAGGGATTCACCCCGACAGACAAATTCTCAGCTGTCCGCTTATCCTCCGCACGAGGTGAAAATATGAAAAAAACAATATTGAGCGTTTTAACGGCGTCGTTCCTCTGTTTTGGCAGCTGTTACATAGCCACTGCGCAGGCGCCAGTGGCGCAGTCTGATCGAATTACGGACGGTGACACGCAGGAGATCATTCAAGCCGACAGCAGCAGCAGCGGAAGCTTCGAGACTGTGACAGTCGATGCGACCGCAAGTTCCGATGTGCAACACTCCAGTTTTCGTCGAGTCTTGCAAGCAAAACGGTTGCGGTCGCGGCAGTGGATGGCGGAACTCTGACCAGCGGGGGCGGCACATCCAGTATCGGTGCGGATGGGTCGCTTTCCTTTCGTTTCAAGTCAGCGATCAACCCGGAGTGCACCGCATTGCCGTGATCGACCCAAACGCCGACGATGACTCGCCATACATCATCGGAATGGTGCAATTCGAGGTGCCCAGTCCGGCGAACTAGGAGAAATAACGCGATGAAACATGTTCTCCTTGCTCTTGTCGCTCTGGCCTGTGTGCTTACCGCTTCGCCGCTGCGCGCGCAGGTAGGAAACAATAATCCCGCGGGGCAGTCGGGGATTTTCAACGGACAGGTGGGCGGGTGCGGGTATGACCCTTACACCGGCAACGCTACCCGCTCGATCACTGACATCGCCGTCGCTGGTGCCGTCGGCGAATATCCTTTGGCGTTGGTTCGTGCGGCCAACTCGCGAAGGCCGAGCATCACCGGCGTATTCGGCTGGCAAGGCGGTTGGAACCACAGTTACAACTGGACCATGGACGACTCGCCGGTCGCCAACACACAGAATTCCCTCCCGAAAAAATACACGGTTAATTTTCCCGACGGCCGGGTGGAGACCTTCCGCGCTGTGACATGGGATACTGTTTACCGCGTCAGGCCAGGCGCTGACACTCCGCAGACCACATCATCCGGAATCCGTGAACGTCTTCTACAGCTAAACTTGAGCAACATGTACGTGTACCTGATCCTGCCCGATGGCGGCGCGGTCGAATTCAGAGCCCAACAAAACTTTGATCCCAACTACGGTCGTTATTGTAAAACACATATCGTGTGACTGGAATTTATGATCCTTACGGCTTAAAAACCACCATCGATTCGGAGGTGGTAGGCACGATTAGGCGGATAACACGTGTGACAGAACCTGCCGGTCGCTATCTCCAGTTCAGCTACGACCCGAATGACAGAAGGCGGATCACTCAGGTTACCGAATACATTAACGGCACGGCTAGGCGGATCGTGCGGTACAGCTATAATGGCTTAGGCTGGCTCACGAGCGTCCTTTATTACGCTAACAGTGCGTGGACAGCACGGTATCAATATACTCGGCTCCAATGTTCCCGACATGCCGATGCTGCTATCGACTTGCGACGATCCGATGTATCCCGGGCCTATGAAGCGAATTGCCTACGAGTACAAACCCGGCGGACCAAATGATCCTAACAATCCGGATGGAACAAGGCCGGTTTACGGACAGATTTTGCGCGAGCGATATTGGGATGGCGTTTCAGCGCCGACAGCGGGTGTGATGGTCTCGGAGTTGACCGTGGGAGAGTCTCCAAACATTACCTATAAGCGCAAAGAAACACGAGGCGACGGCGATTCGCGCACGTTTATCTATGACGGGGGCGGTTATGTAAACTGGGTCCCAATTTTATGGGCCATAGTGCTCAGCAGCATTATGACGCGATCACTAAATACGTCGACTATGTCGTAGTCGCAGGGGCAATCGAACCATTACACCAGCGATCCGGTGACGGGCAACGTCACTCAGATCCAATTTCCACTCACCCAGGGCGACACGACCGGTCAGAACCAGCGGCCAACTGTCAACTACACCTACACCAACAGCTATTATCTTCACACTATCCAGGATGAAGGTAATCATACCAACACGTTCACCCGGAACGGGAATAACCGCGTGACCCGGATCGATTATCCCGATGACGGCTACGAAACATTTGGCTACGACGCTAGCCATTTCTATCAAATCAGCAGTCATCGCATGACCACCGGCGGCACTGAGAGCTGGACGTACGACGCGCGTCATCGCAATGACACGTACCGCAATCCGGATAACGCCAGCGGGAATCCGACTGCTCGATACCTTTACGACAATTACGATCGTCTCTCGGACATCACAGATGTTCTCGGGGCGAGTGCCGGCGACCAAAATCACACGACCAGTTTCGATTATAATCTGAGGGGCCAGATCACCGTCACCACGCTCCCGCAGGACCCCGTAGATAATGTGCGGCACACTGTCAGAAATAGTTACAACGACACCGGTAACAATGCCGGTGACGGCACGTTGGTTTCGACAACGGATCAGCTTAATCATACAACCACTTATACCCATGACGATTACCATCGTGTGAAAAGCGTGGCTCCGCCCGTGCGGGGCTCGGGCGATAATGGCACGTACACCGCGAGCTTCTATTATGGTGCGAACCCATGGGATGGGGTTAACGATTACAAATTGACCGATTCCAACGTCAGCTATGTCGTCCCTCCGAGCACGGGCATGAAGAAAATCAAGACGGTTTACGACGACAATCGGCGCAAGCAGTCAATAATAGTGGCACCCGGCACCGCCGGTGAAGCGACTATCAGCTATGGCTATGATAATGCGGATAATCTTACGACCGTAACCAATCCGCGTAATCTTTCAGTCGTTGCTATTTATGATGAGAGGAATCGGCCAAGCGAGATCCATGATCCGTACAATAATATCACTAGTTTCACGTATGATACCGCCGGCCGCCGAAAAACTATCACCCGTCCCAATGGCCAGGTGATTACCAATGCGAGCTTCGACGAAATGAATCGGTATGCAGCAAAACGTTACCCAAACTCCAGGCCCACTTGCCGTCACCAAGTACACCTATTATCCGTCTGGCTTGCTTAACACTATGACGGATCCGTTTAACAGCACGGACAGCTATGTTTACACGTATGATCTGACAGGACGCAAGAGCTGGGTGATTTTTCCAGCGGGCTCCAATGGAGTTCACTCGAGTGAACACTTCACCTACGATGCTGCAGGACGGCTCGATACTTTCAAGAATCGCTCAGGTAACACGCAGACGTTTAGTTACGACGCTTTGAATCGGATGACTCAGTCTTCCTGGAACGATAATGGCACTACGCCCACGGTAACTCTCGGCTATGACGCCGCATCGCGCCTGACCGCGATCAACAATGCCAATGCGAATATTAGCCGGACGTATTTTGACGACAATCTGCTCCGGCAGGAGACCGAGACCATTACCGGCGGCAGCTCTAAAACCGTGGCTTACACTTATGATGCTGACGGCAACCGTGCGAACATCACTTACCCCGATTATGCAATGTTCGCTTACACGTACAGCCTGCGGAACCAGCTAAAGACTGTGGGCTCCTGGGCGACATACACCTATGATGAGAACGGCTACACCGGCGATCTCACCACGTGCGCTCTTAACAATAGTACGTCTACTACTTACAATTACGATCCACTGGATCGGGTGACGTGGATCACGCACCGGCTCACTAACGGCGTCCGCGGATTCAATTATGGTTATGATGACGTCAGCGTGGGAAACCGCAAATACGTCCGGCGAACTGGGACGACACTGGGAGACAAGGGCGATGTGTTCAGCTATGATCTTGCGGATCAAGCGATCGGGGTGGGGCTTAACGTCGCAACCCCGCAAAGTACACCAGCGCCAGCGCGTTCAATCTTTTACGACGCAAACGGCAATCGCACCACTTTCCGCCCCTACGGGCCGACGGATACCTACGTGACCAATAATTTGAATCAGTATACCAGCCGTAATTCGAACAACGCTACTTACAACGGGAATGGCGATATGACCGTCACTCCGGAGCCAGCAGGTAGCAGATCCACATACAGCTTTGACGCGCAGAACCGGCTGACCAGCGCCGGCAAGGGCAATGTGACGGTGTACTTCAACTACGACGGACTAAACCGGCAGGTGAGCCGAACGGTTGGCGGCGTGACGACTTATAATGTCTGGAACGGCTGGAATTTGATCGAGGAATATCAGAGCGGCGGCACGGTGACCGCAAAATATGTATATGGTGCGGCCGGATTGATCAAAGAACTGGTCAACAATCGATACTATTATCAAGACGGCAGCGGCAGCACATCGCATCTGGCTGATGCCAGCGGGAACTTGCAAGAATGGTATCGGTACGATTTGCAAGGCACACCGCTGTTTTACAATCGCAGCGATCAGCAAATCAGAACCAGCGCCTTCAACGTGCGCCATCTCTTGACCGGCCAGCAATGGTATCAGCAGGTCGGCCTGTATGATCTACGCAACCGCTTTTACTCCCCGGACCTCGGCCGCTTCCTCCAGCCGGACCCGATCGGGTTCCGCGGAGATCGAACCAATCTCTATCGCTATTGCAGAATAATCCGGTAACGAGATTGGACCGGTTTGGACTCCAGGATGCAGTAACGCTCCCAGAGGGATTTAGTGCAACGGTCCCGGAAGTTCGCGTAACCGGCACCGAACCCATCGAACCCATCGAACCGATCGATCATAGCGGAACGGGGGCACCTTCGGGCGGCTGGCGGAGGGGGTGGAGCCCGCGAGGGAGGAGGCAATTCAAACTGATCGGTGTTACCTTTAGCTACGGTAAGCCACCAGCAAACAGCGATTCCAACACGCAACAGCAGCCAGGGATAATGGTCGGATTCGATATTTATCATCCGCAAACCACAGCGGAATTCATAATTGCGGGAAACATTATCGAGCACGGGGACACGACCGATACAACACCTGAGATCGACCTGATTAGTCTGTTCAGCGGGGGGGTCGCTGGGTTGACGCGGAGTTCGATTAGCAGCATAGCGGTAAAGGGGATATCCACGCCCTATGGACCGGCACTCCAATCCACGACCGCGGAAGCACAGGCTGCTTTAAGGCAGATACGAGCCGGCGCGACAGTTTACAAAGGTGGCGTCCTCGGTCGGAGTGAAACATCAGCTTCACAGTTTCTCTCGTTGGAGAGCCCGCTCAATCAGGGATATGCTGGCCGATATGGCATCCCGATCAGAATCGCAACTTTAACTTTATTTTGAGTGGGAAAAGTTCGGCCGGAAGCACCTTGATCCCTGCCGGCGGCCGGCGTTCCTTGGTATGGACCACAAGGTGTCGAGGGTGTGACAACTCCAGGTTTGTTCATAATCGACTCATTCATTATATGCCCGATTAATTGTATGACTGATTTCTACCATAACAACTGCCAATCTTGATGTCTACACTTTTGTTGCGCAACTCAAAACACAGGCTGAAAAGCGTGGAGATACCGATTTTGCCAGGAAAGCTGGATGAAGGACTTCGTTTGGGAAGTTCTGGCTTAAGAAGGTACCAGGAGCCATCCGGCAAATTCTGATTGAAAACCAGGTCAAGGTGGAATCTCTCCTCGGTTCAGATGCATGGAAAAAGGCAACAAACATCGTTATCTTTGTAGATAAGGCTTTTGGCTGATAACCCATTATATGTATTCTTTCCCTATGACTCATCTCCATCTCGTTCGGCGAGCGGGAACCACCGATGACAACCAGCGAAGTCGAGCAACTGTTCGGACAGTTGCGCTTTGAGCGAGACGACCGTGCCCCGCCCGACGAGCGTCGCCGAGGGCAGTTCAAAGCGGGTTGGGAGGACGCGACATAACGCGGCAAAGAATATGCCGAGAACACACTTCAGTGGCTCACCTGGCACAACCTCGGCTATCGATTCGGTCGTCTTCTGGGTCATCGATCCCAGACACAGATCGATGAGGCTTACAAGATATTGGCCGATCTCTACGCCCGGTCACAGGCTAGCAACACAAGGCAAGCCCTACGGCCGGTTTCGTGGACGTGAACGACAGGGTAGCGCAACTGCCGACTATGCAGGTTGTGACCTGGAACGTAAAGTCCCGGGACGCCGCTGTGTTGGAGAAACTTGGCCCGGATCGCTGCGCCTGACATCGTCACGTTGCAGGAGGTCACGTTCAAGCAGAAGGACGCGTTCCGAGAGCGCCTTGCCGGGATGGGCCTCAAAGAGGTTTACTACAGTGGGCGCCCTGACGTTGTGAGAATGCGTTACGGTAATATCATAGCCAGCCGTTGGCCGCTCGATGCCGTTGAGCTGCGATATCCCCAGAAGGAGCTACCACGGCCTCAAGCACTCGCCCAAGTTTCGGTGACAGTTGATGGTCGCTCGATTGTCGTGATCACGGCGCATATTCCAAACGGCGCAAGCTACGGCTGGAAGAAGATCGACACCTTCCTAGTGCTGAAGAATCTCGTGCAACGAGCGAAGGGCAGGCCGTGCATCGTAACCGGAGACTTCAACGAGCCTCAGTTTGAGATGCAGACGGCCATATCCTCACATGGGGGCAGGAGCCGGACGGTAGAGGCGGCTTTCAGTTTGTGGCCGGCGGGAGGACTCCAGCGGACGCACCGGCACCGGTCGAGAGTGGGACGCCGTGGTTCGATGGATATTCGAGAAGAGCGGGCTACGGCATGCATACTGGGAAGCTCACGGGCACGGCGAGATGGATGTCTCCCACGTGTCGTGGGGCCGGAATTGCTGGATCGACCACATGTTTGTGTCTGACGAATTTCACGTCGAAAAGTGTGTCTATCTTCACACCCTGCGGGATCCGGGCTGCAGCGACCATAGCGCCCTCAGCGCAAGCCTGACCTTGCAAGACAACCAAAGGGACATCGTGTGAAGATAAAGATCGCTCAGCAATTGCGGGAGCAAACTTCCATGAAAGCGCCAATGGATTGCTGATCGGTTGGGAATGGGGAGTGCCAGCTATGTTTCCAATTTACTTGGTAGTGACGAAAGTGAGCTCTGACCTCATTTGACCATTTGAACTCGCGACTGGCAGCGTTAGAAGATGAAGATTTGAAACCGCTATGGGAATCTCTTTAGACTCCATCCAGCGATTTCATGTGACATATAGTTTTTACCGAAATTTTAGGGCAGGGGGCTTCGGAATCGCGGTTGACGCCCTGCGGTGTCTTCCGGCAAACTGCATCTATGAAGGCAGAAATAGATTGTAGGTCGCAGTTTAATTCTCGTTAGATGCCGGAGAGCTCTCGTGGATCACATAACAGTCACTCATATAAGCGACGCCATGAGGTGGCTAAGGCTGCGATTGTGGTAACTAACGTGGCTGCGCTAGCGACGGGTGTGATTAGCTCCTCGCGTGCGAATGATGGCTTGGGACCGTCCGATATCTCTGCCCGCGTTGTCGCTTCAAGTCCGCCGCAATGTCCCCCGTGTTGGAAGCCAGTTGAATTTGGTGTGAACAACTTTGACAGCGTGATGCCGCCGACGTTGCCTCCCGGTTGGGTCACAACGAACGTGCAAGGGCCGCCGCCGATGTGGGTGACATCCAACTCTGGAGTGCCGAGTCCACCAGCAGATACATTGCCAAATGCTGCATTCATCGATGATCCGGGCGTGGTAAGTGAACAAGCTGCCTGACTTGCCAGGCCTCACTGTCTTTGAGGCGATTGGCCAGCAGTTGACATTCCGCCATAACTTCAATCTCGAACCTTCAGCCGAAGATCCCAATCTCGGTTTCGATGGTGGCGTGTTGGAGATCAGTGTTGATCAAGGACAAACGTTCCAAGACATCCTTGAGGCGGGCGGTATTTTCGTTACGGGCGGCTATAACCGCACCATCAGCACTGATCGTGGCAGCCCGATTGCCGGTCGTCAGGCTTGGAGCGGCAACTCTGATGGTTTTATTACGACCACAGTTAGGTTACCATCCATTATTATAAATGGCACCCTTCCGCTGGCGGATGGCCAGCGACAACAGTGGTTCAGGCGAAGGCTGGCGCGTCGATCATCGATATTGCAGCTGGTGCCAAGGACCCCCATGTTCACCAACGCCTGTACCTCCAAGATCGACACCGAGTCCGCGAGTTCGCCCTTCCCCGGCACCGCGCCCGATGCCTCCATGATGAAGCCGTTGCACCCGAGGCGAGCCAGCGCCCTACGCCACGCCCGCGTCCGACGTCGCGGTGAGTTTCATACGACATATAGTTTTTTACGGAATATTTTGAGGCAGGGGAGTGTGCGCCAGAATCAAGTTGACGTCCTGCAATGTTTTCAGGCAGCCTGCGTTGGAAGCAGATGCGATTGGGGCTTATAGCCGGGTTATGTCTCATCTTCGGTGCCGCGCTCGTGTTAGCGAGCATCGTCACGGCAGAGGCGATGGACTCGAGTGATCGGACAGAAGCGCCGTGCGTTCCCTTGTCAATTCTTACGGAGTTTTTCGATAGTGTGACGCCGCCCGGGCTGCCTTCTGGCTGGTCCAGCACGACGTGGGTGACGTCTAATTCCGGAGTGCCCATGCCACCCGCTGATACGCTACCCAATGCTGCGTTCGTAGATGATCCCGCCACGATCAGCGACAAGCAGCTTCTTTCGCCAATTATTGGATTGATCTGCGATCAAGGACCGGTGCAGGTATCTTACCGGAACAACTTTAACTTTCAGGATGGTTTTGATGGCGGGGTGCTGGAGGTCAGCTATGATGGCGGGCTGACCTTTCAGGATATCCTTGCTGCCGGTGGCACGTTCGCGCTCGGCGGTTACAACGGCACCATGAACAGTTGCTGTGGCAATCCTTTGGCTGGTCGGCAGGCGTGGACCGGTAACTCGGCCGGATTTATCGACACCACTGTAGTGGACCTCCCTGGAGGATGTAATCACCCGGAACAAGTTTATCCTGCGCTGGAGGATGGGAAGTGATAGCACCGTCTCAGGGGAAGGCTGGCGGATCGACAACGTCGACATCGCCTATTGCTACCGCTTCATCAGGCGCTGGTCCATACCCGCGCCCGCATCCGACTCCGCATCCGCGTACTAGCCCGTGATGAACTGTGATTTGTGATAACATATAGTTTTTTACCGAAATTAATGGGCACGCGTGCCTAGTCGTGGGTTTGATCCGCAATACGATTCAAATCTTCAATGACAACGAGGGGCGGATGAACAAGCGCGATTGGAACCCGGAGATCAGGAGTTAATGCGAAGAGGGTGGAGATTGGGGGAGAAGATTTTTCGCGATTGGTTGGCGGACAAACTGGGGCGCCGGGGACGCAAAGAGGAAAAGGCCAGCGAACGGCGGGAAACCGACGCCTCTCTAGCAGAGCGCATGGTGCGTGACGCTTTGGCAAAGGCGCGCTGGCGCGATATTGACCTTGCAAGACAACCAAAGGGACATCGTATGAAGATAAAGATCGCTCAGCAATTGCGGGAGCAAACTCCCATGAAGCGCCAACGGATTGCTAATCGGTTGGGAATGGGGAGTGCCAGCCATGTTACCAATTTACTTGGTAGGTGTCGATAGTAAGCTCTGACCCATTTGCATTTCGCATTTGCATTTACATCTCAAGCGCAGTCGATTTTATAAAACGCCTCGCTAGTTTGGGTTTTTCCGCTGACAATCACCATTGCTGCGATTGCTTTTGTTTGCGGCACGGCAGCGGCAACGCCGCCAGTCACGTTTGAATCACCTTGCGCATGGCGTGATGCTGTTGGCACGGCCCGCTTGGCAGTAAAGAGCGACCCATCAATTTCGCCTGCGGACGCCAGCGCATAGGATTGACCTAAAGTCCTATAGACGGATCGCGGCGCACGGGACAAAATAGGATTCTGTATGAAAACAAAGCGTTTCGCTCTCCTCGCACTCCTGACTTTAGCTGGTGCCGTCCCTGCCTTTCTCGAGTACCAGCTTCACGCCCACTGGAGTCATCGATATGATTCCGACTTCGATGTCGGACGACGCCTCGATTGTCGTCGGAACAGGCACTTCCGGCGTGCCGAACCTTTATTACACGGAAGCCGGCGGTGCGGTCGTCATCGGTGACGGCTGCTTCAGCGGTCTGCCCGCAATTTCGGGCGACGGAACGACCGTGCTCGGTTGTCATATAGACACAGGGCCTTTGGAACGCTGCGAGATGGCTCGGAGGCACGAGCTGGTGGATCTCGGTACCGTCGCGGGTGGAATTCCCTGCGATTCCTTTCTAAGCGGAGCCTACGGTGTGAATCAGGAGGGCGCGCTTGCCGTCGGTCTGCTTTATTTAGCTACGCTCTGCAGAGCAAATGCGGGCACGTGGGACCTGATCAATGGCGACGTGACCGTCCTGCCTGCCGAATTCGGCGAGACCACCTATACGCGGGCTAACGCCGTCAATGCAGACGGAAGCGTTATCGTCGGCTGGCAGGATCAACCAACGGGCGAACGGACCGCCGCGAAATGGGTGAAGGGCGTTGAAGAGGTCCTACTCACTCGCGACGGCAGTTTCAATGGCGAGGCGCACGCCGTCAGCGCGGACGGCAACACGATTGTCGGCGGAGGTTACGCCCTTGGCGATTACGCTTGGATCTGGCAACCGCAGATTGAGGGCGTGCGCCCGATCCTCGGTGAAGGGAACTCTCACCGCCCTGGACGTGAGCGATGACGGCAAGGTTGTGGTCGGTTTCAGTACTCTCCCGGTAGTCAGAGCGCTTTTATTTGCCTCACTTTCAAGGCAAAAGAAGCCCTCGATCTCCTCACGTTTCTGAAATCTCGCGGCGTGGTCGTGCCTGATGGCTGGAGTCTGATCGCGGCGAATCTCATCTCGGCCGATGGCAAAATAATCTACGGCTGGGGTCTTAACCCGGACAACCTGAGTCGAGATGTATAAGGTCGTCCTAGACCTGACGCCAATACCAACACCAACACCTGCACCAAGGCCTTCGCCAACAACGCGGCCTCGACCGACTCCGCACCCGCGGCCGTAGGCGCTGACTTCCCAGGTAAAGCCTGGCCCTCCGTTGCTCGCATTCAGCAGGGCATCCATGAAGAGGGAACCGATCACATTTGAATACCTGCTACCAGCAGGTTATCACGCAGCCTACTGAGGGCATTACGATGACAACTACCGACACGAGGCCGAAATGTTGTTGCCTCGTGGGGAACAAATACGGGTCAGAGCTTACTATTAACACTATTGCAACGGATTGCTGATCGATTGGGAATGGGAAGTGCCAGTTATGTTTCCAATTTACTTGGTAGTGTCGATAGTAAGCTCTGACTCCATTGTTTGTTACTGGCCCCATTGTTTTGTTAGGTCGAGCAGTTAACGAACGAGTTCTAAGCGACTGTCGCGCAGCATCAAAAACAAATTGAAGCTCTCGCTACCGGCCTTCAAAGAGGGAGCGCACAGCTTGAGGCAAGCAAACCTGCGCGGCCGGTGGTCAACAATCCCTAGAGCCGGCTGGAGTTTGCATTGGCTCTCAGCGTTGGATCTTGAAGGGCGAACCATCTGGATTGTTGACGCGCACCGAGACGACAGAAAGCGTTTCATCGTGCACACCGACGAAAAGCTGACTGCGTTTGTTGAACTGGAGAGGGCGATTCACGAATTCGCGGGGAGTTTGCTCTCGTAAATCATTTTGTCATTGCCGTGTGGAGCGCAAAAGAGGCAGGATGCGCCCATGAAAACGAACACGCTCTCTTTGATTCTTGTTTCTCTCCTCACCGGCTTCGCGTTTCTGCAGCCAGCGCACAGTGGCACATACAACACCGCCCTTGGCGATAATGCGCTCGAAAATAACCAGGGCAACAACAATACGGCTTTTGGGCACTCCCCCCTGCGTTTCAACATTTTCGGCAAGCAAAATACAGCCACCGGTGCTTTCGCTCTCAACAAGAATGGTCTAGGCGATGATAACACTGCCACCGGTTTTCAAGCGATGCTCGAGAGTAGCACCGGCAGCCGCAACACGGCCACCGGGCAATCGGCCCTGCAGCAAAACAGCACACTCGGCAACGACAATACTGCCACCGGGGCTAGCGCACTCTACCGTAACACCCACGGCTTCAATAACACGGCCAGCGGGGCTAGCTCGCTCTTCAACAACACCACCGGCAGCCGCAACATGGCCGCCGGTTTTCAAGCATTTCACCAGAACACAACTGGCGAACGCAACACGGCCATCGGTGATGCCGCTCACTAAGAACACCACCGGCAGCTTCAATGTCGCCTTAGGCGCTGGTGCAGGCAGTGGTGTCATCACAGCGAATGATGTGATTTGTATCGGTCGTGCCGTAAACGGCGTGAATGTGAGTGGCACTTGCTTCATCGGAAACATCCGCGGCGTGACAACACAAAACGCCAATGCTTTACCAGTTGTGATTGACGGGGCTGGCCAACTTGGCACAGTCGCTTCCTCGGAGCGGTTCAAGAAAGACATTGCCATCATGGGCCAAGCCAGTGAAGGAATCCTGTCACTCCGACCAGTCACATTCCACTACAAGACGGACGGCGAGAACACACCGCAATTTGGTTTGATTGCCGAAGAAGTAGCGAAGGTGAATCCTGCGCTGGTATCGCCCGATAAAGAGGGAAAGCCTTATACCGTTCGTTACGATGCGGTGAACGCGATGTTGCTCAACGAGTTTCTCAAAGAGCACCGTGAGGTCCAAGAGCTGACGAAACAAGTTGAAGCGCTTACCGCTGGCCTACAGAAAGTGAGCGCGCAACTCCAACAAAACCAACACGCACCGGAAACAGTTTCGAACAATCATTAGACGTTGGCAACGCACGGCTGAGTTTCGACACAGCTTGCGAGTTGGGGTTTCGCGGGAGTTTGGACGAATGGGAGCGGTTGATGGGTGCAGTTCCCGGTCGGTAGCACACGCTTGCGACGTCCGTCCGCGCGCAAAGATCATCGGAGCGTCGATCTGATTTCGGAGGGCTGCCATTCGGTCGCCCCATCGCAATCAATCGCCGAGACACAGCCCCAACTCGTAAGACGAAAATGTCTCGACATCTTTGACGCGCTTCCAGTAAAAGATGTTTACGCACCGAAGCGCAGCAAGGTGAAAGCGAACATTAGCTCCACGACTGAAGCGCATCTTATCCCAGGCGCGTTTTGCCTGCTCTTACTTCTGGCTGTTTGCGTGATCCCGTTCGCGCTTGGACAGCGGAACACCGCTAAGGGAAACAGACCGGCCAACGTCATCACGGTCACCAACACACATGACAGCGGCCCGGGCTCGTTGCGTCAGGCGCTCAGCGTCGCAAATGACGGTGACACGATTAATTTCGCAGTAACCGGGACCATCGTCCTGACCAGCGGCGGACTGCCGATCAATAAGAACATCACCATCTCAGGTCCCGGCCCCGATCAACTCTCGATTGACGGCAACCAGGCAGTGCTCGTATTCGGGATTTTTCCCAGCAAGACTGCCACCATCTCTGGCCTGACAATCAGGAACGCCGAAGCTGGCGCTGGCGTTTGGAATGAGCAGGGCACGTTAACGGTGAGTGATTGCGCCGTTACTAGCAATTCATATCAGGGGCTCTACAACCATGAGGGCACGTTAAACGTGAATAATTGCGTCCTTAGCGGCAACTCGGGCGCCGGGCTCTCCAACTACGGAGTGGCTGCGGTGAGTAGCTGTGTGCTTACCGGAAGCTCATACGTCGGACTCTACAGTTACGCGGGCGAAACAACTGTCAGCAACTGCGTCGTTAGTGGTAACTCATCCGGTGGACTGGTCAACGACGGTCCTCATAATGGCCCATCCCTGCCTAACGGCCCCGTTGGCAGCCCAGGTTCTATGACAATCGCCGACAGCATGATCAGTGATAACTCGGGACCGGGCGTGTCGAATGTCGCCGGTTTTTTGACGGTCTTGGATAGCACATTGAGTGGCAACTCGGCAGGACAAGCATTGGATGGTGGCGGCATTATGAGTGGCCCATTATTCAAAACCCCGGCGGTCGTCACACTCATCAACAGCACTATTAGCGGCAACTCTGCGTCCGGTTTCGGTGGCGGCATCGCGGGTGGCTATTGGGGCGGGACCATCGTCAACAGCACGATCAGCGGCAACTCGGCTGGAAGTGCGGGCGGCGGCATCTCCAGCACCGGGGTGCAGATTTCCAATAGCACTGTCAGCGGCAACTTCACAGCCGATCCCGACTATGGCTCCGGTGGCGGAATATCTGCCAACTCTGTAACGATTGTGAACAGCACAGTTAGCGGCAACTCGGCTGCGATCTGCGGTGGGGTCTGCGGCGGAACAGTCGAAATTGGAAACACAATCCTGAACGCGAACGCGTCGGGAAACATCGATGGCACTGTCACCTCGCATGGTTACAACATCAGCAGCGACGATGGGGGCGGTCATTTAAACGGCCCGGGCGATCAGATCAACACCGATCCGTTGCTTGGCCCCTTGCAGAATAACGGCGGCCCAACGCTCACCCACGCGTTGTTGCCTGGCAGCCCTGCGATTGACGCCGGCGATCCGAACTTCATTCCACCCCCTTCCACCGACCAGCGAGGCTGTTCTCGCGTCATCAATGGTCGCGTCGATATAGGTTCATTTGAGACGCAACCGCCGCCCGGCCGCCCGTGTTCGACTCCGAGACCGCGACCAACGCCGCCGCCTCGTCCGTAGTTCGACCAGCGTGTTTGCCACGACATCCTGCCGTGGCTTATCTCTGTCTCGTTAAATGACTGCTCGCGACAAGCCGATCCTCTTCCTCGATACCGATGACCTGATCGCAATGCAGGAAGGCTACGATGTTCTAGCCAAAGCGTTCTCTTAATTCGTCACCTTGAAGAATATGGCCGAAGACTCGAACGATTTTTACGATCCCAGCGCTTGGTTTGGCGAGTGGCCTCACGACCAGAAGCCAGTTTGGGACACTTGGAGTAAGTGTTTCAAATTTGCTCCGCAGTGCCGATAGTAAGCTCTGGCACCCTCCCCACGATTTACTGGACACTAATGGACGTCAGCCATCGGCATCCTCCAAAGGATTAGAGTTGCTGTGTTGTCATCCACCGCGGCGAGGAAAGACTCCTGTGTTTTAGCGTTGACTGCCAACCCAAATGAACCGCCCTGTGCGGGATCGATTGAGAGTTCCGAAATAAACCGACCCTGCTTGGTGAACTCGACATACTCGCTGGGTAGGGCGGGATTGGAATTAATCACGTCGCTGTTGGCAACGATCAAATCACCATTTGGCGCCTCTGCCATGCCGAGCGGACCGTGCAGGTGAACAGCATCTGAGTAAATAGCCGTGCCTTTGCCTCCGCTGCCGGGTCTCGTTCTCGGGTTCTGAACCGAAAAGACGGCATTGTCTGCTGTGGATGCCACATAAAGCACATCTGCGGTTGAATCGTATACCAAGCCGGTTGGCCCGACTTCAAAGGCAGATGGATCACCCCTGTGCGCGTACCCCGATGCAATCACGGTCGTGCTCGTCACCGTTACATCACTTGAAGACAGATCAAGGTTCAAGCGCACAACGTCCCCAGAGAGCACCATCGAGACAAAGGCGATTGCCTGATTACCTTCATCAATGACCGTCATATCCCATGGCCCCGAGATGTGTAAACCGCTAATCGTGCTAACTAAATGGCCTTGATTGTTGATCACTAGGAGCGAACCCGGCATAGCCGTTCTGGATGTGCCATCTGTTGAAGGCACGTTTCCAACAATCACAAAGCCCCTCTGCAGTATTGCCAGTGCCGTCGAAAGCCCAAGACCAGTTGATCCACTTGGATGAGGCGGTCCGGCAAAGAAAACAAAGGGAGGGCCAGCTGGAGAAACGCGCACTATGGTGGTGCCCGTGCCCTGCAGGTTCGCACTGTTATTGAAATTTGAGACCAGAACTTGCCCCGGTCGTAAAGGCCCAGTGCCGCTTTGGAAGCCCAGCGGCACAAAAGCAACGCCATACGGATTCAAGTCTCCATTGTGCGGCACAGTGGAAAGAATTCTAAACTGGTCCGGCAGGAAGGCCTCCGCATCTGCGTGTGGCATTCCTGTAAAAACCGCGCAGAGCGCAACTCCTGCGGAAAGAAGCTTGGTAACCCGGTTTTTCATCGTAGGGATAGTTCCCCAGTTTCTTATATCAGCTGACATATTGTGATTCATGGTTTCCTTCCTTTTCCCCCTTTAGGTTGATTCTGATAGTGGCTTGTCCTGAAGAGGGCGAAGAATCCAGCGAGGGAGAATCATCCGCCCGATTCAGATCTGCTTGATACGAAGCGCTCTTTAAGAGAAATCGCAAGAATCTGTGTAGTCGGGCCGTGCCTAATTTCTATGTCAGGTCTAGCCTGACATGAGAGCGGGAATAGGGTCAGTCAACAAATCTTGACAGATCTGTAACAGATTAAGCGTGAACCGTGGCAACGAGCGGTTCGAATCGAGTATGGCGACCCGTGAGAGGATCGGCGCGACAGCCATCTCATGGACGGTATTGGGGCAGCTAGGCTTCCGCCGAGACAACCAAACGGACATCGTATGAAAATAAAGGTCGCTCAGCAATTGCGGGAGCAAACTCCCATGAAGCGCCAATGGATTGCTGATCGGTTGGGAATGGGGAGTGCCAGCTATGTTTCCAATTTACTTGGTAGTGTCGATAGTAAGCTCTGACCCCATTTTTACCCGGTTCCGATGTGCGTAAGGCAACCTGCCACATCCCGCTTTTAGCCTCCCGGTCGAGGCGTGGGCCTGGGTCGAGGCGTAGGCGTCGGTCGAGGCATTGGAGCTGATTGGAGAATAGTAAACAGGTTTCGGAGATCGCCAATCGCGGGGCTGTTAAGCGGGAAATACGGAGCGGTCGGCGCCGTAACCGGGTTCGGCAAATTGTCGCGGCTGCGGGACGACAACGATGGCAGAGTCCAATTCCATTCGATGAACTTCAGAATCGAAGCGTGATCGGCATAGGTGTGATCGACGTGACCTCTCTTGGCGAATGGCGAAACTGCGATTAGCACCGTGCGCGGACCATCGCCAAAGAAGTCGATCGGCTGGATGTATCCTGAGTCATACAAGCCCCCGCTTTCATCGAATGTGATCAGGATCGCTGTATCCTTCCACAGCTGATCGTTCCCCCGTACACTGTTTACTATCTTGCGGATGAAAGCCTCGTACAGCGGGGGTGTTGAGCTACCGGGATGCCCGTCCAACAGCACGTCAGGCTTAACGAACGTGACTGCGGGCAACTGGTTAGCGGCGACATCGGAGTAGAACTGTTCCAAATCAACCAGGTTTTGCCGCAAAGATGTCGTCATAATTGACGTTGAATACTGGAATCCATTGCAAATTGCGCAGTATAGCGAGTTCTCTGGTGGGTCATGGCTAGCCACACTGAAACCTCCTCCGTAATACCTCCATGAGATATTGTGAGCTGAAAGAGCATCGCCTATGGTCGGGATCGTCTGCGGCCCAATCGAAAACGCAGGTCCCGCGGGGAATTCGTTCACGTCTTGATTGCTGATTACCGTGCCGTTCGTGGCGTAATAGGGATAATCATTGTTCAGCTGGTACCAATGGCTTGCAGCGCAGTTGCCATTGTTGAACGGCGGGTACGGTAGGGCCTGAAGGTAACTCATGATTGGCTGAACCCCCGGCTGCGTGTCATCGGAGCAGTTACTGAAAGCAACACCTGTGCTGCCTGGGTCCGCCGCAACGTTAAAGTGGTCGTTGTTGTAGAAATTGTTAGTCCCAGGTCTAGGGTTAGGATCCTCGACGAGATCTGCGGCAGGCGTCGCCGGGTTTCCGTTGGCGTCGGTAAAGTAATAAACGTCGCCGGTGAACAGGAATTGCGAGTTGGGTCCAGTGCCGCCCATCACTGGCTGATGGTAGTTATCGCTTATCGCGTAGTTCTCTGCCAGATCGAGTAAATAGGGGAAATCACCCTGAGACATGCTGTAATAGCCCATTGCGACACCTCCTTGAAAGGTATCTTCGTTCGTCATCGGTGGGTTGGTGAACCCCCATCCCACGGTTACCGCGACCCACGTGAAAAGGTCGCGATTGCAGCCGCTCGGGTTTTCCTGGGTAATGTTCGCGGCTGAACAATCGGACTGTTGCCACATCTGATAGAACCGATGTACGGGGTCACCTGTGTTGCTGGTGTAAGTCGTGTTCGCAATCGTCTCAACCCCAGGGGGGAAGGGCGTCCCGCAGTTGTTCAATTCTGAATTGCCTAGGAGCAAGTAAGGCCCATCGAATAGATCCGATGGATAACGGCAATCGGGCACGGGAGTTGCGCCGATCTTCGGATCATAGGCGGACTGACCCGTGCCTCGAGTGGACAGAAGCCCCTGCGATGTTGAATCCAGCCCTATGTCACTGCAGAAAACCCCAGGTTCCAGGTTACACGGCCCGGTTGGTAGCGCACTGAGAGTAGTGCTCGGCTGAGGCAAGGATTGAAAATGACCCGTTTGCGTGGGACCGAGCTCATACGTCACTGTATCGGTCGCCTGCTGCTGCGCCGCCGCCTCAAAGTTCGTTCCAATATTACCGTTGATCTGGACGATGTCCTGGGACAGGAGGTTCCACACTGTCTGCGTTGGATCAGATGGCACGTACGTGCCGAACACGTTGTCGAAGCTCCGATTCTCCCCGACGACAACGATAAGGTGACGGATCGGCGAGCGCGTATCGGCAACAGTTAAGGGAGCGTCCTTGCCCCGAAAGATTTCAGAGCTGTTCTGCCCCAAGGAAAGAGCGGAGACGCGGAAGTTCCTTGGCGCGGCAGCTAACATCCCAAGGCAGACTGCCACCGAAATTAGAATGGAGGCGATTGTGATTCTCATATGATTTGTTTTCGAGGGGAGCAATCATGGAGACTTCCATCAAACGAAGTAAAGCAATTTTACTTTACTGCCGAAGATCCCGGTAGCCCTGTGATTCGCGTTTACGATAAAATTTGCGTAACGGCGAGACCGAGAATGACTGAAATAAGAACCGAGAGATAACTAAACTCGTCCATGTGCGGATGTGCTGTCAGCCTTCGGCGGTGCGCCTCAACAATGAAGATTGCCCGGACCTTTACCCAGTTATTCGCAATTCTTTGGTGGGATTGGCTCCATACCTAGGAATATTTCGGGCTCTGAATCAAATAGGAGAGTTCCATTGTCACAGTTTTCTTTCAGAATTGAGGCCACTTCCTGTAGCCGTGCAATAACTCCTTTGGCTTCATCACTCGTCATAAGAGTTTGGTTTTGAAAATACTCGAGTAAATCGTCCGGATTTGTTTTTGCAAAACTCTGAACGTGTTTGTAGACGCTAGAACTGATGTGACGAAGATGCTGAACCATATTATTCTTTCGAACTACATTGCTATCTTGTCGCAATCCACAATCGTTGTCGGCAAGAACCATTACGGGAAACTGAACATAAGGGATGTGGTTCGCGTCTAGGTACTGCATTGTCGTTTGATTGGTGCCATCAATCGGTTTGTTTGCCTTCGTGGCTTTTACAGAATGAAGCTTTTGACCATCGGCTGTTTGCTCCAACCAAAAGATTTTGTCTTTTTTAGCTACATTTCCAAACCTGTCTTGCTGAGCCAATATGTGATCGATAATTGCCATTTCACCTACATCGCGAACGGCCATCATTTGCCCGAGTGTCTCCAGCGAAGGCGGAATTTGACTCCTTATCTCTGAGCCTTTCGTAGCCATGGCCCAAGTTGAAGATGCGAGAAAGGGAGCTGCAGGATTGGAATCGGGCCCCCTATGATTCAGAGTAGGATGGTGATCAATTGCACCCTTATGGTCGACCATCGCTCCGTAAAGAAGTCCGTCCTTCATCACTTTGGAACTTGAAGCTGCAATCTTGCTAACGAGTCCAGCCCACGTTTGCTGCATGAGACCGTGAGCATAGACGCCGGCCATTTTTTCGACTCCCTTGTGGGTTGCTAGTTCCATCGTTCGATATATAACTGCCGGAACATCAACATGAAGTTTGAGTGCATCAGCCACCTTTCCGTAAGCTAATATCGCGGGAGTGTAAGAGCAGCTTGTTGATTGCTTAAATTTTGCTAGAAAGTCGGCGTTTCTCGCTGTCTCCTTGGCGCATTCCTTCTGTTCAAAGGATGCTCTTGAGACTCCAGCCGGTAATTCGTAGATATCGGTGCCAGGATTTGTGCTATGAAGCGCAGGACAGAAAATCACGTTCGGATCGTCGAATTTAATTTTGCAAAGGGCATCTTCATCATCCTGTCGGCCTGAATCAATTTCAGTTCCAGGAGCCGGAGGAAGTGCTACGCATTCTTCTCTGCCGTAGGAAACACGTGATCTACCAAATGTGTTCGGGTCCGAAGCCATACATCTCGTTGACGGTATCGTTGCTAACCGCCATTTGTTTATTCCCTTATCATTAATCTCATGAGAATCAGATGATCGTCAACTTTGCGCACGAGTCTTTGGGAGGTGCAACCGGACGGTGGTCATACTTCGAGTATGCCTCTTTTTCTCTCCACACGGCAAAGACAAAATGATATGAACGGTCGCGATTACGAGCTCGCAACACTTCTACGAAGTCCGCCCGCGTAAAAATCATCGCGGTGTGATTTAATTTCCGATGCGCTGTCCTCTGCAAGCAAGGTAGGAATAGGAGAATAGGAATAGGGTCAGTCAACAAATCTTGACAGATCTCCAACATAGATTAACCGCGGCTGATCACCACAATGTCAAATGTTTAGATTCGACGACCATCTTTCCCTATCGCGGCCGAGGCTGGGGCCGGGGGCGAGGCGTGGGAGTCACTCTGGGTCCGGGAGTGCCTGATGGAGTAGGCGTGGGCGTCGCAGTGGGTGTAGGCGTGGAGAAGGGGAGAAGGCGTAGGTGTGGGTGCTGATGTTGAATTGAGTTGCCAGGTATCGTTGAAATATGCGTTGTTATCCTGGCCGCCGAAAAGAATCACATGGTGTAAGGCCGTGTCATACGTCATGCCGGCACCTTCGCGCGCGAGCGGCGAGTGCGGCGTAGATACAAGTGCCCACGTGGCGCCAACCTGATCCCATCGCCACGTCGTGTTCTGGTCTTCACCGCCACTTCCGCCTCCAAAGAGAACCACTGCCTGCAGCCCGGGGTCGAAAGCGGCAGAAGCGGCATACACCAGGGGAGGTTGTACAGCCGGAGATTGCAGCGTCCATGTCGTGCCATCATAGGTCCAGGTGTTATTCGGATTAACATCACCGAGACCGCCAAACATCACAACCTGTCCTGTGGAGGTATTCGTTGCAATGGCCGCTGAAGAGCGAGCGAATGGAACAGTCGATGGAGTTAACCGGATCCAATCGGAGCCGTTCCATTGCCACATGGTAAGCTGATAGAAGTGGCCGTCGAATCCGCCAAAAACATCGGCCTTGCCATTAGGATCAGGAAATAGCATCGGGCCGGTAACAGCAGGAGGGTGATGGACTGGCGTGGCCTGGGTCCACTGTAACGTCGACCCATCCCAAAGCCATGTATCGCCCAGGTAATTGGTTCCATCGAACCCGCCGAAGAGTACCACTTTGTGAGCGACGGAATCGTAGGTCATTTGGCCGGCAGCGCGGGCTGGAGGGGCGGATTGTGTGACAACGTGCATCCAGGTTGTGCCGTCGAAACTCCAGGTGTCATTGAGATAGCCTGTGCCGTCGAATCCGCCAAACGCAATGGTCTTTCCGCTGACCGGGTCGTAGGTCATCGCAAGGTACAAACATGCTGGAGGAGAATTATTTGGCGAGAGCTGAACCCAATCTGGAAAACTAAAAGGAGTGGCCGCCACACTCGCTGCAAATGCGATCGCAATACAGCAGCAGATAAAAATTATCGAACCAAACGAAAAGTATCGAACCTGAATAAGTTTCATCGAACAAAACTTAAGGCGCTCCACAGGTGTTTTGTCAAATCACCATGACAACGACGCGCAGAGATAAGAAACACCCGCAGGCGACTTTCCGCAATGAGCAGGGGAATAGGGTTGGGTCACGTCATCGGAACAGGGATAGGGGTAAGTCTTCAACTGTTGACAGATCTCGAACATTGATTCATGGCGGGTGACCACAATGTTAACGTCAGCTTTGACCCTTGTCTTCCCTCGTGGGCGAGGATGTGGCCTGGGGCGAGGGGTGGGAGTTACTCTGGGCTCGGGAGATACCTGATGCAGTAGGTGTAGGTGTAGCAGTGGGTGTAGGAGTCGATGAAGGCGTAGGTGTTGGTGTTGCACCTTGGACATATTTGATTGTGACGTAATCGTCGCCATTGTTGGGATCAAGACTCTGCCCCGTCACATAAACATTACCGGAGGTATCAATGGCAATCGCGTTAGCCTGGTCATCACCATTCGCTGGTCCGTCGTAGCGAACAACCCACTGTTCCTGGCCGGTGGAGTTGTACTTGACCGTGGCGAAATCATTACGCGTGCCCTGGCCCGTGCTTTCTCCTGTCACATAAACATTGCCTGAGCTGTCAACCGCAATCGCTTCGGCGGAATCCGCAGCATTCGCGGGTCCGTCGTATCGTGAAACCCATTGTTGCTGCCCGGCGAAGTTGTACTTGATCGTGGCATAATCAGGATTCAGGTCTCCAACTCCGAGGCTATCTCCCGTCACGTAAACATTCCCGGAATCGTCAACGGCAATGGCCGTAGCGTAGTCATCCGAACGTGTCCCTCCGTTGTATCGAGCAACCCACTGTTCTTGCCCGGCGGAGTTATACTTGATCGTGGCGTAATCAGCACCCATATCGCCGACCCCGTAGCTATAGCCGGTTACATACACATTGGCTGAACCGTCAAGGGCAATGGCTTCGGCCACATCATCATAGTTGTCCGGTCCGTTGTATCGAGCAATCCACTGTTCCTGGCCCATCGAGTTATACTTGATCGTGGCATAGTCATAAGCAGAGTCGAGCCCGGAGCTCTCTCCGGTAACATAAACATTTCCTGAGCTATCGACGGCAACGGCAAAGGCAAAATCAAAAGCGTTGCCCGGCCCGTTGTAGCTTGCGACCCATTGTTCTTGTCCAGCAGAATCATATTTGACCGTAAGATAATCGTAATTAGATCCCGCATCTATCCTACTTGTGCCTGTCACATAAACATTCCCGGAGCCGTCAATAGCAATGGCTGCAGCGTTGTCATCCGAACTAGCTGGCCCGTTGTATCGCGCGACCCATTGTTGCTCCCCGGCAGAATTATACTTGATTGTGGCATAATCAATACCGGTTCCTTGTCCCAAGCTCTGTCCGGTCACATAGACATTCCCGGAAGCATCAACGACAATCGCCTTAGCGCTGTCATTGCCATTTCCCGGCCCGTTGTAGCGAGCAACCCATTGTTCTTCCCCGGCAGAATTATACTTGATCGTTGCATAACCGATAAGACCGCCCTGGCCTGAGCTTTCTCCGGTCACATAAACATTGCCGGAGGCATCGACGGCGATGGCTGCCGGGTCGTCAGTGTAGTTCCCCGGCCCATTGTAGCGTGCAACCCACGATTCTTGTACGCCACCAAGGGGCGATAATTGGGCGCCATTGACGCGTCGTAACTGCGCCGCCCGCAGAGGTGCGTCTTGCTGTGGACCCGACGCAGCAAACAGTGTTAGGCAGACAGCAGTGAAGAAGAAAACCAAGCCAAGTAAAACGCGGATCTTAAAAATTGCGGACCCGGGCCTGGATTTCTCTTTCATGGATGCCCTTCGTGCTCAGCGGTTCTCTTAGCGGATCGCGCAAGGACCTTCAAGTCTATTCTGTCGGGCGAGGATGTGGCCTGGTCACTAAAGATGCGCGTCGCGAATCGGCGGCGCTAAATGCATTCGCTTTGCGAGAATCCGGTGAATAGCTTCGTCGTCATTTCCCCAATTTCCGTTCCAAGCTGCATTCCATACTTACTCCGGTATTGACATAGACAATCAGTTTGTGGTTAAAAGTGATATGGCGATTTTCCAGAGGACGGGTCGATACATTCTCTTTGTTTCTGTTTTCATGTTGGTCTTACAAGTGACTGCTGTCACCGCACAAAACAAAAAAGCCGGTGTAACGGTTTCCTACGAGAGTTCGGGCAGCTCTCGAGTCGCGCGGTTCAAAAACGCAAATCCATATCATGTCCGAGTGGAGTTTTCATATAGCGGCACAAGGGTGCATGGTTCGGCTGAGGCCTCTGGTCAGGATGCGGTTTTTGTACCAGCCAATTATTCCGCCACATATGGTGGCCAGGGGCTTTCTATCACCTCAGTCCGCATCACTCGTGTTATGCGGTCGGACTAAGATCGCTAACGCAATTACAGTAGTATCCGGTGAGAAATCCGGAGGTTCCGACGCGGTGCGTCCTGCTTGGGGAAAAAACTGGAGGAGCGATCCTTCACTGCCAACCGAGTCTTTTCTGAGTGACCCATCGGAGGGCCTGATAGCGGACGACTTTTAGTTTGTCGTATTGAGCAGATGAGAGAATCGCTTTCAGCTGCGGATCGGACTGCTGCTGGAGAGTCTTGACCTCTTCTGTTTTTTGAACGTTCGAAAGCGAATTGTTGTTTCTGATCGCTATGACCTTCTGTCCTTCATTGGCAAGAATGGGCGTTATTTGGGCGCTCTGCTGAGGCGACACACTTAAGTTTTGTTGCAAGCAGCTTTGATATTGGGTCCACCCCGCAGCGCCCGGGCCCGGAACATCGCCTGGGATTTGTGCAGCGACACCTTTAGGGCAACCATAGAACCACCATGGATGTGTTTGGCTTTGAAGGGAGGGCGTAAGAGACAGCACGAGGCAGATGCCCAACAACAAAATCGCTCCCGTTTGCCGAATATAATTTTTCATTTCTTGATCCTTTCGATTCGGCTCAAGTGTAACGACGCTGGTCTGACAACTCAAGCCCGATCGAAGGCTTGGTTGAACATCCCCGAAGTCAGGACGTTTCCGCAATCCACGGCTGACGCCGAGTCCAACCTCCAACCGCTTTTCTTAAGATTGGCAGCGATGATTTTCCCAATATGTCATTGCTGTATGCTGACTCATTATTCGACGCCACTTGCGGCGCACGTTTGCTTAGCTGGGCGCTGAGCTTCTGAATTTGCGCGGCTCGCTGTTCCAGTCGCGCAGTCAGGTCGTCAATCTGTTTTTGTCGCGCTTCCATTTTGCGGTGTGCCTTCAAAAACTCATTGCAGATCTCAGTTCCCCAAATGCCGGCAAGTTTTCATCCGCATACAAAAGGTTGTCCGGCGTCGCAATGTCGCGTCTGCAAACAAGCTCGTTCGCCCGTTGGAATTAATCGCCGCAACCGAACTCGCTTCGTCCAATTGATGAGATGCAAAACGGCAGCAGCGACACCACGCTTTTTCAAAAAGTAAACACACCGGAGGCGGAGTGTCGCTATTGACCCGAATGTTCGCGCCCACTCAAACTGGTAACTGCATCGTGCAGAAGTGAACCGGAGGAGCTGAAGCATTGAAAAAGATACTATTCTCAATGATAGCCGGGCTCGTCGTCGCAGGCTGTTGTTCGACGCGGACTGACATTCAAAATTTGGCAACGTCCGATCTGCAACTGCGGCGTTACGAGTTAAAGCATTGCTTGAGCATGGCGCGCACGAGTCGGACAAACAAGTAGTGTGGCAGGCCAACGGGTATAACGACGTCAACGCCGACCTCGAAGAGAAGGCAGCCATCGAGCGAGAAATTACACGCCGTGGCGTAACGGATATTATTGGGCTCCTTCGGGCCCCGATCGATACGTTCGTGGTCATTGCAACTGCCAGTGTTGGGTTGTTACCCTCTGAAATCGCTAAAACGTTACACGGCCGGCGACATCGCTTTTCGTGCGCTGGCCGGCTCAAGGGGCACGCAGATGGTAAAGTTCCCCCCGCGTCACGTCGCACTTCCTGCTAAAAACAAGAATTCCATGACTCTGCTCTGATCAGGCGGTTATGACCAAACTGCTGCGAATTTGAACGCCTGGCAACTCTCATACGACAGCTCCTTGTTGTATGATCGCACTAATGATCGCCACATTCGAAGCACGCGCTGGAAGTCTGGACTGGGTTTTTGATATTGCTAACAATGATAAGATCGCACGCGAACAAGCCCAATTTTTGGTGTGGGACGGTGTACCGCATTCCTTCTCAGCGCGTTTCGAGAAGGTGGCTATCCTGGGCAAAGATTGGCCTTTTTATCTCTTCCACGTTGTCCTCGCCGGTCCAAAGCGCGATCGCCCCTCATATCTAGTCTGCTTCAGGCTGGCTAAACGTACGACCGAATTCAACATAATTACGGTGATTCAATACGCTTCGGATCCGCCAACACAACAAGAGGTCGCGATAGATAAACGTCTTAATAAATGGCCAACGTCACCGCCTTGGAAAGCAGGACTGGATTTACCGCACAATATCAAGCCTCCTGGCTTGAGCATCGTATTAGACATGTCTCGCGCAGGCTCAAACCAATAAATCGTTGCTTTGCTTACCGGTAACGAATGTCGAATTTATCTCACGAATGAGTGCAGGCGGTTCCGTTACGGAAATGGTCGCTTCCTGCGGCTCGCTCTAGGGGTGTTCTTGATGAATTCGTTGAGCAGCATCGCGTTCACCGCCTCCTAGCGATTCCAGGGTTACAGCGCGAGATGACGACATTCAAAACCGCCGTGTTGTAAATGTTCTATCGTTGCCATTTCTAATTCCTGCTGTGTTGGTGCCCACGAGCCGGAAATGATATGTGGTGCCTGCGCTCAGGCCCAGAGATCGGCTGCGATGTTCTGATAATATTTCCAGTCGTCGTCTGGTTGGGTGTTCTGATCCTACTTAGTTCTTCCATTCGGATATCATGTCTTGTGCTCATCCGTGGGACTATTCTCCGTACTATTTCGGTAGATTTTTTTTTCCCTCTTCCCAGGTTGATTCAGATCTATGTGCGATCTGTACCGGACACTCGGTATATCGACGTCAGCGCGAGTATGAATGCCTGCGCTGTCGGTGTCGTTCGAGGCCATCCCTGGCAATTATATGTCAGGCTCAGTCTGGAGGTTACCGGCAGGCTGAGTGACGGGCGATCCCGACAACATTGTTAACGATGCTGCCGAAAGCAGCACAAAGGTGATCAGGTTTCTAATTTTCATTTTCATGGAACACTGCGGCTTTTTGTGGATTTTCTACGGGGATTTCGAGGTAGCAAACCGAGCGCACCACCGAGGGAGAGCGCAATTTTTACACGATTAGTTTAATTGCGCAAACGAAGCCTTGCCGCCATCTTCGAACGAAATTCTGGCGGAAAAATTTCGACTCGCTTGAAGTCCGGCTTGTAGAATATCTCGTGTGAACAAGGAGGAGTTTAGATGAAAATCTATTTCGACGATCCGGAGTACGATGGACAATTCCTGCGAACGATCGGTCACATCCCACTGGGCGCACAGCTTGGCGAAGCGTGGGCGATTGCAGCAGAAATCAGGGTGGGGGACGCAGCGAGTTGGTACAACGCCTGGTCGTCCTATGCCGATCGCTTGTACGATGTCGCCGTCAAACTGCACGCCGCCGGGCATCGGGTCAGCGCCTGCAACGCGTTCCTGCGCGCATCGAATTACTATCGCACCGCGTGCATTTTCATGTTTGCGCTGCCCATTGATCGGCGTGTGATCGCGGCGTACGAGAAACAAACCGGTTCGTTTCAGAAAGCCGCCGCGTTGTTTGAACAGCCAATCGAGGTTCTTAAGATTCCATACCAAAACACAACTCTGCCCGGTTATTTCATCAAACCCGATGCGAGTAACACGGCGCGTAAAACCTTGTTATGTACAGGTGGTTATGACGGAACATGCGAGGAACTATTCTTTAGCACTTCAGGCGGAGCGTTAGAGCGCGGTTACAATGTCTTGATCTTTGACGGTCCCGGGCAAGGCGGTGCGCTTGTCATGCAAAAATTACCAATGCGCGCGGATTGGGAAAAGGTCGTTACGCCGGTGGTGGATTATTTGCTCGCACGATCCGATGTGGATTCTGCTGGCATAGCGCTATACGGCGGTAGCTTTGGCGGGTATCTCGCGCCACGCGCGGCAGCGTTCGAGCATCGGCTTGCTGCTTGTATCGCGGACGCTGCATTGTTTGACCCGGCGGCGCTCTTTAACAAGATGTTTCCGCCCGAGATCGCTAGCGCATTGGCGAAGAATGACGTTGCAGTGCTCGAACCATTTTTCGACAAGTTGCAAGAGAATACAACCCAACGATTCATATTTGGGCGGGGCATGTGGGTGCACGGCGCAACCACACCATGGGAATATGTTAAGATGTTTCAGGCGTACTCGCTTGCCGACGTCGCGAAGAATATTCAGTGTCCAACATTTGTGACTGAAGCGGAAAACGATCGGCGACGCGGCGGCGGCAAGGATTTGTACAACGCCTTACGATGTCCCAAAGAATATGTGCTCTTTACGGCGAGTGAAGGCGCTGGAGAGCACTGCGAGGCGGGCGCACGAGAAGTATTTTTTCAAAAAATGTTTGGTTGGCTCGATCCCATCGTAGCTAGATGAGTAGCTGGCTTATGACCATGCGACCGGGGACGTGATTGAGACCAAACAGCGTAAAAACCAGATCAAACTGAGCGTTCCCGTTTGAATCCATTACGTGCGGTGAAAGCTGATCGCCGCAGTTATCAAGCAGGTTTAACATCCGTCGGTCTCGTCCGTTTCTGTTGCGACTCTTGGGACCGCACCAGTGGAACATCTCGCTGAGTTGGACAGAATTCCCGGTCCGATGATCGGCGATTTTGCGGAAGGCTAATTTTTCTTTGACTCGCCAAAAAACGCTCCTGATAGACGAGCGGGGTGATTTTTCGCTGTCTCTCCTACATCTTGATCATGGCTGTTCTCGGCGGTGGTTGTGTCGAAGTAAGCCATGCGTTGCTTCCCCCAGGCGAATTTTCCGTGTATGTGGGCGACCGCCCATATCCGAGTGACTTCGATCCCTATTACAACCAACCTAAAATCTATCGCCAACCACGCTATTACACGTCGACCAACAAGAAATACAAAGGGAAGAAAGTGTTCAAGACAACAAAGGTGAAGGACCAATACGGTCGCACGGTTTACAAGAAGACCACCTCTCACAAAAAGAACAAGAAGAAGAAATAACTCCCACTCATGAAACTACGTTTTTTTCTTTTCATCCTTCTTTTAACCGTCACAAACGCGTTCGCGTCGGATCTGGACTTCACCCTTGTGAATCAGACGAGGAGAAGCTTTGAAGGTCTCTATATCACTGCGTCTGACAACAAGGATTGGGACGCTAATAATCTCTTCTCCATGGAAAAGGACCGACCGCCGGGGGAAGTGTGCAAGTGCGCTTCAAGAATGACGCAAAATCAGAAATGTGGGATTTCAACCTGGTAGACGACGAGGGACTCTCAGTAACCTTTGATAAGGTAAAGCTGGCAGGTGTGGATACGGTCACCTTGAAGGACGTCAACGGTCAGATCACTGCGGAGATTGAGTAGGGTCGCGAGATTACTCAGTTGTCTGAGGAGTACTTGATAGCAGTCTGGAAATTTCCGAGCCCTGCTGTCATTCACTTTATGGTGGAGAAAATAATTCGCGATTTCATGACGATTTGGACCACGATCGATCCGATCAGCAATCTCGCCTTGTTCGCAGGCCTAACTGCTGCCATGCATCGTGCCGAGCGTCGAAGGATCGCCTGGCGAGCATCCCTCTACGCCGCGATCGTCCTGGTGGTTGCTGTCGTAATTGGCCAAATAGTGCTCGACGCGATGGGAATTCGTCTTCGCTCACTGCAGGTCGCCGGCGGTCTTATCCTGTGCGTTTTTGGGTTGCAGATGGTCTTCGGCTGGATTGAGCAGACCGGCGCTTCTGTCGACAAAGGTCGCGATCTAGCTGTTTTTCCGATGGCGGTGCCCGCCATTGCCGGCCAGGTGCGATTACGGCCGTCATCTTGTTGACTGATAACGATGTCTATTCCGTACATGAACGGGCCGAAACGGCTGTAGTGCTGCTAGTCGTGCTGGCATTAAATTACGTCTTACTTCTTTTGTCAGACATGATTCTGCGTGTCATTGGCCGACAGGGTGCAGCGATTCTGACCCGCGTTATGGGGATAATTCTAACCGCCCTTTCGGTCGAATTCGTGCTAGCCGGATTGCAGATCGGTAGTTGGGCTACACCCCACCGCTAGGCCAATACCTCTGGCGAAAGTCCTGCCGCAGATGCCAGTGCTCGGTATTTACCGATCGTTCAGAACGGTTTGCGTTGCAGGCTTATTCAATTCGAGCTGTGCGCTCACTTTTTGAAGGCCTGCCATAAGCGCTTCAATTGCTTTTGTTGACGTGCAATTTTCGCTTCCTGCTCCTCAATCTTCAATTCTTGTCGTTCGTTTTTGCGGTGCTCCTTGAGGAACTCATTCAGCATCATCGCGTTCACTTGGTCGTAGCGAACGCTATAGGGTTTTCCTTCTTTGTCGCGCACCACCAAGTCCGGGTTCACCTTTTCTATCTCCTCACCACGAGGCCCCAACTGCGGCGTGCCTGCCGGATCGATTTCCTTCTTGTAACGAAAGGCAACCGGCGTAAGTGAAAAGAGCGCTTCGCTGGTTGTGCCCATTGGCTTGATCTCTTCTTTGAAGCGCTCTGTCCCAAGCGGCCGTCTCATAATTCAGGCGTTTGATACAACCGCCGCTCGAACGCGGATTGGACCAAAGTCCTATGGTCGGGCCATTCAACTTTTCACATTGTTAACAATTCAACGTCAAAAAACCCGTAGCTCAAACCTGTCGGGAGTTTCTGAAACTGCATCCATGAAGGGCGAGACATCGAGTCAAACCGGTGACGAATGTCCTGTCGCCGCCGCACGATCCATTTTGAGGAGGGGACTTCCGCAGTTCGCGGGCTTTGAGTTGCTGTTCCGGTTGCTCGGGCTGGCGGTTTTCATCCCCTCCACTGCATGGCTCACTAGCCGCCTGATCGCGTGGTCGGGCAACGGCGCGGTCAGCAATTATGACCTAGTCGGCTTTTTTCTCTCTTTCAAAGGGTTGTGTTATCTAATCGTGGTAGGCACGATCGGATTCGCGCTGGCGTTCTTCGAATTTGGCGGACTGATAGCTCTGGCGATTTCGCTGCAGCGGCGCAAGCGCATCCGGATGAGGCAACTCTTCGGGTTTCTCGGCCTCGCGCTTCCGCGTCTTTGGCGGCTTTCGGTAAAACAATTCCTGATCTACCTCGCGATCGCACTGCCATTTCTTGCTCTCGCCGGAGGAGCATATTGGATATTCCTCAGAGAAAACGACATCAACTATTACCTCTATGCGAAGCCGCCGCCGTTCTGGATTGCCCTGTCGGTTTGCATCGTCGCCAGCCTCGGATTCGCCTTCTTCGCGGTGCGGCGTTTTGTAAGCTGGATTTATTCGGTCCCGCTGCTGCTCTTTACGAACGCATCGCCCGCTACGGCGCTGCGGGAGATGTACCAGGCTCGTAAAAAAGCGGCAGCGAGAGACGGTAATGATGTTGCTCCGCTGGCTAGCGCTGGTGGCGCTACTTTTTAGTGCCTCATGGCTGCTCACTCTGCTGTTGAAGTGGGTGCTCCTTGGTGCCGCGGGGAACGATGCCGCCGTGGTCCTCACGATGACAGCCCTATTAGTGGTGATTCATTTCCTAACTAGTATAACAGCGGCGATACTCTCCATGGTCGCACTCGCCTGCAAGGTTTCGGTGCGGTTTTTGCAGTATCGGCCGGATGTTACGCTGCCGGACTCGCTGATAGGAGAGGAGACGGCACTCATGCGCCGAGCGGCGGGATTTCTTCGCACCGGCTGGGCGTTGCTTGCCATTTTCATGGCCCTGACAATTTACGTTGGAGTACGCCTCGTGAACGCAGTCCATCTGAATGACGCGACCGCCATAACCGCCCATCGCGGCAGTTCCATCGCCGCGCCGGAGAACACTATGGCCGCCATTTTACAGGCGATCGAGGACGGCGCAGACTTTGTCGAAATTGACGTTCAGGAAACGAAGGACGGCACTGTGGTCCTCGCTCACGACAAGGACCTCAATCGCGTCTTCGGCATTAACCGGCGCATCTGGGAAGTTACCTATGACGAATTAAAGGATCTCGACAGCGGCGGCTGGTTCAGTCCCAAATTCAGCGACCAACGCATAGCCACTCTTTCGCAGGTCATTGAAGCAGTGAAAGGCCATGCGAAGCTCAATATCGAACTCAAATTTAATGGCCACGACCAGAAACTGGCCGGCGAAGTCGTGCGCATTATCAACGAGCACGATTTCGCCCGCGACTGCATTGTGACCTCGCTCGACTACGACGGCATTCGCCAGGTGCGCGCTGCCAGCCCGGGCATCCGCACTGGCCTAATCGTGACTTCCGCGCTGGGGGATATCACCGGACTGAAAACGGACGTTCTCAGCGTTAGCTCTGCCGCTGTTACGCGCGACCTCATCGCCCGCGCGCACCGCCGCAATCTGGAAGTCCACGTCTGGACGGTCAATGACGTCCCCCTCATGAACACCGTGCTCAGCATGGGCGCGGACAACATCATTACCGACGATCCCAAACTGCTCCGGGAAGTGCTCCGCAGGCGAGCTGCCCTTAGCAACGTGGAAAAGACTCTTCTGCAGCTCGCCGACTTCGCGAGTCGACGGCTCTGAGGCCGACACCTTACGGAGCGGTCTGCTTACCAGCTTACGCGTGCGCGAGGGACCACGGTTTTACTGATTGCTGACGACTTGCGATGAAGGTTTGCTCGCCTCAAGATGTGCGCTCACCTTTTGGATTTGCGTTGCCTGCTCCTTCACGGTTTCGGCGAGGCCTGCAATTTCCTTCTTGAGCTCCGCGATCGTTGCTCCCTGCTCCTTGACCGTGCCATGCTCTTTTAGAAACTCGTTTAGCAGCATCGCATTCACTGCGTCATAGCGGACCGTGTAAATTTCCCCGTAGGAATCGTGCACCACCAGGTCCGGGTTCACCTGGGCCACTTCCTCTGCGATCAAACCAAATTGGGGTGTGGCGCCGGCATCGCTCTTGTAGTGAAACGTTACTGGTTTGAGTGCCAGGATCGCTTCGCTGGCTTTGTCCATCGCTTTAATCTCCTTTTTGAACCGCTTAGACGAGCTCATCGTGCCAAGCTGGCCAGCTGAATCGATCACCACTGGTATGGCCTCGGCGTTGTGCGTTGCTACACCGCGAATGTTGCCGATAAAGCAGCTATTGTTCACATTCCCGCCAGAGTTGCCGATACAGATAACATTAGAGCCCGTTGTGACGTTACTGCCGGCGCCTCCTCCCAACGCAACATTTTCGCTGCCGGTGGTGTTGGAACCGAGCGCCCCACCGCCGATAGCTGTGTTGGAGTCGCCGGTGGTATTGAAAAGAAGCGCGGCACCACCGATGGCGGTGTTGCTCCCGCCGGTGGCGTTGTGAAGGAGCGCCTCGGCGCCGATACCGGTATTGGAGCCGCCAGTAGTATTGTTAAGAAGCACCTGAAAACCGATGGCTGTATTGCCAAAGGCATTGATGTTGTTAGAGAGGGTGCCACTGCCGACGGCCGTGTTGTTCGCGCCGGTGGTGTTATTAAGGAGCGCGTCAGCACCGTTAGCCGTGTTGGAGCTGCCGGTCGTGTTGTTACCGAGCGCACCAAAACCGGTTGCTGTGTTGGAGCCGCCAGTAGTGTTGTCAAAAAGGGCGAACACCCCATTGGCCGTGTTGTTCTCGCCCGCAGTGTTGTTCAAGAGCGCACCGGCGCCAGTGGCGGTGTTGTTGTCGGCAGTGTTGGAAAGAAGCGTCCCGGCGCCGATCGCCGTGTTGAGGTTGCCGGTGAGATTGCTTTGGAGTGAAAACCAACCAACCGCCGTGTTGTATGTTCCGGTGGTGAGGCTAAGAAGAGCGTTTTGCCCCTCCGCGGTGTTGCCGCCCGGATAATCGGCATCCGGTGGCGGAGTGACAGCTTGCGATGTCGGGGAAGGCGAAAAGTAGGCGAGCAGGAGAATAAGGGCCAAAGAGAGATATTTCGTTTTCATATGAACGGGATTCTGGCTCTTTTCCTCTTCACGCGAAACGATAAAATCGTGCCAATTGTTGGTAAATGACGTGCGACTGTTCCGCGATCACCCAAATTTATCCCAGCAAGACAATGCAATGATAACCTCGTCCATACTCTCGCCCTCAGATTGCGCCCCTCAGGCGTTAGCCGATTTCGAGAACCTGGTCACCAAATACGGAACAGTCGATCCAGAAGGCTTGACGCAGCGCATCCGCGACGCTTCTCGACTGTTGTTTCTAAGGGAATTAAGTGGGCAACTCGTCGGAGCGGGTGCGCTGAAACGCCCTCAGCTGAGCTATCGGAGTAAAGTATTCGCGAAAGCGCGAGCAACCACACTACCAGATGAATATCGGGTCGAGCTGGGCTGGGTAGCTGTCGCCAAATCACACGAAGGGCGCGGACTGTCGCGTCGTATTATCGGTCAGTTAATCAGTTTGGCCGAGAATGAAAATCTTTTCGCCACGACCCGGTCAGATGCGCGAGCAATGCGCTTTGCGGCTGATTTCGGGTTTAAGCCCACAGGTTATCCCTATCCGAGTGGACGCGGCTACGATCTTGTTCTGTATCTTCGTAGCGCGGAGAAGAAGGATCTGGATGGTCGGTGATGAGGCCGAACCAGCCGTGCGCTATGAAGTTCAGTGACAGGTCGACTCCCGGCTGAGCTATTGCCCCCGCTTGATGTCCAGGCTGTGAATTGTGCGATGAAGTTCTTCGCCACTAATCCGCACGATGTTGGTGGCACCAGCTTGCGCTGCCCAGGCGCCGCCATCATCAACTTCAACCCACCGGCCTGGCAACCGGCTTCCCATAAACGCCGGTATCCAAACCCTGTGCATACCTTTTACCGTCACAGAGGCGCGCGTTTGGGTGAGATCGAAGTTTAGCTGTATCGACTCATCTGGGTCAACGATTGTGTTATTGATGGACGTCTTTAAGGCACCATTCACAACCAGCGTCACCCGGTAGGTCCTTGCCGCTAGATCTTTCAAAGTGTAACGACCGTTCTCATCTGTCTTAGCTGTCGCAACCAACCTGCCGCCATTCCTCGTTTCAATTCGAACATTCGCGCCTTGAAGAGGATAGCTTTTCGCATCCTTAACGACCCCTTGAAGCACGGAGTTCCCGGCTACCGCACTTGTGACAAGAAGCATTACCGCAATGAAACTAATCCCGATTGATTTGATAAACATAACAAATCAAAAACACGAATGTGGCAAACAGCACAAGGTCCAGTCAGCGAATTTCCATAAGGCCAGTTTGCGTCGCTAACCGATCTTGTGCCGGCCGTTGAATGACAGTTTTTGGTTTGGCAAACACGATTCCATTGCCTGTTGATAATGTAGGTCCAAATTGCCCAGTAACTTGCGGAACAGGGCACGGTCGTATGTCGCGTAAGAAATCGCTCCTGAAAAAGAGACGGCGACGTTCAATCATCGGGTTCGAAATGATTCGGCTCGACCGTTCCGCCGCTGAACCACTGCACGATCAGCTGTACCGCCAAATCCGGGATGAGTTGCGATCGGGCAGTTTCACTGGCGTTGCGGATCGAATTCCTTCGTCTCGAATTCTTGCTGTTGCCCTGGGTATCTCAAGACTAACGGTTAACCTCGCATTTTCGAAGCTCCATGCGGAAGGATATCTACATGCCAAGCCGAGATCGGGAACCTTCGTGGCGCATCCGCTCCCGGAAAGTTTCTTGAGCGCTGATAAACCGAGGGCACTTCCTCAGGTCGAGCAGCAGACACGCATATCCAGCCGGGTAAGAGCGATTCCAGATCAACGCGTAGGCAAACAGTTTGATCTCGGAGCGCTGGAGGCCGGCGTAGGCGTTTCGCTAGTTCCCGGGCTTCCGGCCGTTGATGAATTTCCCATCGACATTTGGGAACGGCTCAGAGCGAAGGCGCTCGCCCAAAAGAGCGCCCATTTACTACGCCATGCGTCGAGTCGTGGCGATGCGGATCTGCGCAGAGCAGTTGCCACTTACCTTTGCGATTTTAGAGGCGCACGCTGTCATCCAGACCAAATCCTGATCGTTGGAGGAATGCAGCAGGCGATGCTAATTACCGCCATGGCGCTCGTAAATGCGGGCGAACCAGTATGGATTGAAGATCCGGGCTTTCATCAAGCGCGGAGAGTCTTTGTGTTAGCAGGGGCTAGAGTCGTTCCGAAGCCGCTGGATGAAGAAGGAATCGTGATCGCGCGATCGCCAAAAGAAAAGCGCCCGAAAATCATCCATGTAACACCTTCGCATCAGTACCCGCTCGGCATGACAATGAGTTTCGATCGCAGGAGGACGCTGCTCGATTTTGCCCGCGCTCAGAATGCATTCATTTTTGAAGATGACTTCTACGCGGAGTTCCGCTTTGCCGGACCACCACTCGCGTGTTTGCAGGGGATCGACAACTTCAGTCGGGTCATTTACGCCGGGACGATGAGTAAAATTCTTTATCCTTCCTTGCGGCTGGGCTACGTCGTTGCGCCCGAACAGTTGATCGATTCATTGGTCAAAATTCGCAGCACGATGGACCAACACTCGTCGCCGATTGATCAGGCAACGCTTGCGCGTTTCATTAATGAAGGATTTTTCCTCAGCCATATCAGACGAATGCGAAAACTTTACGCCGAGCGCCGAGAGTTCTTCATGAAAGAATTCAACAAGCTGCTCGGTAATCGATTCATCCTCCAGACTCCGGAAGCAGGATTAAACTTCGTTGCTTGGCTTCGCTCCGGAACAGATATCGCGAAAGTCGCGCGCGCCTGCACCGACATCGGAATCAAACCCTCGCCACTATCATTCTATTGCATCGAGGCGAAGCTTCAGCCCGCGTTTGTTTTCGGTTTCGCGGCCTGGACGCCCGCGCAAGTTCGAGAAAGCCTCCTAAGGCTTGCATCTGCGCTCAAGTAACGACGAGAATCTTACTCCTTAGTCCCAAAGGCCCATGCAGAAAAAAGGCCCAAACCTAAACTTAGCATTGTGATTGGTGAGCGCACGTCCTCGCCGGGACAACACCCTTTTGGCAACGGTCAAGATAACGTGCGCCCCCCAAATTTCCGGCGTTCCCATTTTTCGCCTTCGGTACAGCGTAGCATCAATCGGGGCCGGCATCCGCATCGGAAGGGTAACGGCGTTGTTACCTTTAATGCGCGCTGTTGTGAGGAAAGGTTGTAAACGTTGCTACTCGCGCGCCACCCGGGGGCCGGCCAGCAAGCAGTGTCGCTTATCGCTTTGAGAGCGTGCGAATGTAATTCACCAGGTTCCAGCGATCTGTTTCGGAGATTCGTTTGCCGTATGCAGGCATCGGTTTTTTGCCGGTTGTGACCTTCCAGAAAAGGGAGCCATCAGATTCCGTTGATACCTTTGGATCGGTGAGTTTCGCCGGGTGGATATTTAATTCGATAACGGCCGGGCCATCTGCGTCTCCGGTCTTTCCGTGACACATAGCGCAAGTTTTCAAATAGATCCTCTGCCCGGCAGCGAGTGAAGATTCGTTGGCGGCAACGGGATTCTTCTTTTGCGCCTCCGCTGCAGGAGCGTTCCATTTTCCCTTCGATGGTTCTTCACTCAGGGCGGTGACCGCTGAGGCGATTAAGACCATAGACACTACAGCTACCCCCAGGCGAAAACGAGACTTAAGAATCATAGCAAGCGCGGCATGGAATTTTCGGACGTTAACACGGTCCTCCCGATCATCAATGGCGTTACTGCGTAGTAAAGGCCCTGTCGTTGCCCATTCTGGTGCCGCCGCTGTTCGTGGCTACCATTCGGAAATGGTAAGTGGTGTGTGGCGTTAAACCGGCGACGTTGGCCGTGATGTTTCGGTAAGTGTTCCCAGTCTGGGTCTGCATAGGCGTCGCGGATCCGTAACTGGTCGTTGTTCCGTACTGGAAAAATACAGTTGTAGTTAGCCCATGAGGATCGAGCGAACCGTTGAGGGTTCCTGATGATGTAGTTACGTTGGTCGCTCCGTTAGTTGTGACGACAGCGGCACCGGTCGGAGTAAGCGTGGTAAACGTCCCGTCGCTGCCCATTGTGGTACCGGCTCCGTTCGAAGCTACCACTCGGAAGTGGTAAAGTGTGTTCGCAGTTAAGCCCGTCACGTTCGCGCCGACAGCTTGGAACGTGTTTCCGGCCCGGCTCTGAGGAGCAGTCGTGAGTCCATAACTGGGTGAAGTGCCATATTGAAAATGAACAGTGGTAGTTAATCCATGTGGATCCAGTAAGGCATTGAGCGTAGCTGAAAAGGTCGCAATAAACGTTGCCGGATTCGTTGTCGCCACAGGCAGCCCGGTCACGCTAAGCGTGGTAAACGTCTTATCGCCGCCAAACCTGGTGCCGGCACTGTTAGTCGCCACAATCCGGAAATGATAGACAGTGTTTGGGCTCAACCCGGTAATGTTGGCAGCGATGTCCTGATAGCTGTTTCCAGTTTCGGTGTGCATCGCGGTGTTGGATCCATAAGCGGTCGTGGTTCCATATTGGAAAGAGACGGTCGTAGTTAGTCCGTGCGGATCGACGGACCCATTCAGCGTCGCGGATAAACTGGCGATTAACGTCGCCGGATTCGTTATGGCGACTGCAGGTCCAGTCGCGGTAAGGGTGGTAAATACCCTGTCGGGTCCAAAGCTCGTACCGCCATTATTGTGAGCGACAATTCGGAAATGATAAGTGTGGCTAGCGAGCAACCCGGCAACATTGGCACTGACAGCCCGCACGGTGTTGCCATTTTGAGTCTGCATAGGGGTACTGGATCCATAGCTCGTCGTAAGACCATACTGGAACGAGACCATCGTAACCGCGCCGCGAGGATTAACTGAGCCGTTTAGGGTGGCTGAAAATGCAGCCACTTTAGTGGCCGTATTGGTTGCAACGATCGGAGCCGGGGTGGGGGTGGCAGCGGGTGTAGATGTAGGTCTAGGTGTAGCCGTGGCCGTCGGCATTGGCGTGGGCGACGCATTAGCCACCACGACTGTGCCTACCATGCCACAGCATCCCCCGTGCACGGTGCAGTAGGTACGGAAATGTTCCGGCATTATTGAAAGTTTGAGTGAAGCTCCCCTGGTTAAGAATTCCAGAATCCCAAATGCCGCTTGGATGCCCCGGGGAGCCCGAGGTTGTGCTGTGGCCGCGGAACTCCACGTCCACTTCACCTGATCACCCGGATGAATCGTGACAGACACAGGTGAAAAAACCAAATTACCCCCGGGGCCAACAGTGACGTCAACGGTCATCGCCTTTGCGGCTTCGGGAAAGAAGATAAGCGAAGTAGCCGCGATCACGACCAATGTAAGACGCCAGGAAAAGATTCTCATTGTAGTCCGTTCGATAAAAGTCAGCGAATCAGCGCCGTAAAAGTGCAGTTGATGTCACTGGCTGCAATCTCCCAAAAGTAACGCTGTTGTTACCTCAGGTGTTAGCCACCAGGGCTCACGGCCCCGAGGTGCGACGTTACGCTCCCGTCTGTGCTGCTCAGGCAGGCTTGCCGTTGCGAGTGCGCGTGCTACCAGGCTCGACACTTACTGGAGATCGTACACTTCCACGAGGGCGACTCCGGTGGTGCTGCTTACGCCGCGCACGATCGCTGTGTAGTTGCCTGCTGGAAGACTTGCAATGATCGCAGATTCCCTTGGATCTGTTGGAGCCCGTCCGCTGTTAATGATTTGCTGGACCTGATTCTGCGTAATAATGCCGCCGATTACCGTAGTCTGCCAATCATCATTGGAGGCAATCAAAGCGCCCGTACCATTGTGCAGTTCCAGCGTTGGATTAGCCAATACGTCGGGCACCCCAAATTGAGTGAGCTCAGGTCCAATGGCTCGAATGATGACCAGCTTTGGTTGGGTTCCCTGGACGATGAAGCCTCCAATCATCACGTTGTCAGCTGTCTGGACAAAGCTGCGAGTGCTGATGTTGCCAAGGATTGAGTCAGTGGCGGGACTGAGATCATATACTTCCACGAGGGCGACTCCGGTGGTGCTGCTTACGCCGCGTACGATCGCTGTGTAGTTGCCTGCTGGAAGACTTGCAATGATCGCAGATTCCCTTGGATCTGTTGGAGCCCGTCCGCTGTTAATGATTTGCTGGACCTGATTCTGCGTAATAATGCCGCCGATTACCGTAGTCTGCCAATCATCATTGGAGGCAATCAAAGCGCCCGTACCATTGTGCAGTTCCAGCGTTGGATTAGCCAATACGTCGGGCACCCCAAATTGAGTGAGCTCAGGTCCAATGGCGCGAACGATGACCAGCTTTGGTTGGGTTCCCTGGACGATGAAGCCTCCAATCATCACGTTGTCAGCTGTCTGGACAAAGCTGCGAGTGCTAATATTGCCGAGCATGGACGTTGGAGTGCCCGAGGGTGTGGATGTCGGCATGGGTGTTGGTGAAGCGTTAACCACCGTGACGGTGCCTACCATGCCGCAGCATCCCCCGTGCACAGTGCAGTAGTACGGAAATGTTCCGGCACTATTGAAGGTATGAGTGAAGCTTGCTCCCTGGTTAAGAATTCCAGAATCCCAGACGCCGCTCGGCATGCCCGGGGAGCCTGACGTTGTGCTGTGGCCGCTGGAACTCCACGTCCACTGCACCTGATCGCCTGAGTGAATCGTGATTGACGCAGGTGAAAAAACCAAACTACCGCCGGGGCCAATAGTGACGTCAACTGTCATCGCCCTCGCGGCTTCAGGAGAGAAGATAACCGACGCCGCGATCAAGATTAGTGTGTGACGCCAGGAAAAGATTTTCATCGCACCCCTTTTGGTAAAATTCACCGAATCAGCACCGTGAAAGTGCAGTCAGTGTCACAGGGCGCAATCGCGCAAACGTAACGCAGCTGTTACCTCGGATGCGAGCCAGCGGCAGGCACGGTCCTCAGGGAGGGCCACACATCTATACTCGGAGAGTCAGCCTCGCCGTTGCGAGTTCGTCCCACGGCGAACAGGAATTTTGCCCTCAGGGCGGCCGATGGTATAGCCGACGTGGCGAATGGTGTGAATCAGCGGAGGTTCACCGAGCTTTTTCCTGAGCCTGCCAACGAACACTTCAACCAGCTTGGTATCGTATTCGTGCGCGTGCTCCCACACGCGTTCACACAATTCCGTGCGCGTGAAGACGCGGCCCGGTTCCCGCATTAGCACCTTCAACAACATCAACTCGCGTGGAGAAAGCTCGATCCGCTGCGTATTTCGATGAACGTCGTGTGTGGATAGATCGAGGGTGACGTCGCCAACGCGCAAACAGATTACCGGTTCCTCCGGATACCTGCGACCGAGGGCACGGACGCGGGCAACCAGTTCGCGCATGGCGAATGGCTTCGGCAAATAATCGTCGGCTCCGAGCTGTAAGCCAGTTACTCGATCTTCGACTGCACTGCGGCCGGTCAGTAACAGGACACGACTGGCAAGATGTTGCTCGCGCAGTCGTCCTAACAGCTCAAAACCATCGATACCAGGCAGGCGAACATCCAGCACAATTAGATCGAAAGACCCCTTTCCAACCTCCTCCAATGCCACTTCTCCACTGTGAACAGTTTTAAGATCATGACCGTCCTCGGTCAGTGCTGCGGCGATTTGCCGCGCCACAGAAAGGTCATCTTCAACGATCAGGATTTTCACAAGCTATCGGCAACATTGGATCATTAGAAGCGGACGGTAAACTGTGCAGCTAACAAATGATTGTCCTCGCCGGGAGAAGTTGTTTCATGTTGGAAGCTGTATTGCAATTTTAGCTGCGCGTGCGTGGTGAAACGGTACGTAGCGGCGACGTCGATTCTGCCAAGGTTCGGACTCCAGTGTTCTTGCGCGCCCAAGCCATTATCGATTGTGTTAAACAGTTGCTGGTTCCACCGAACAGCGCCAAAAAGCTGCGGCGTAAATTTATATTTCACTTCGACGTAATAAGCGAACGTGTCGGCATTTCCCACATTCGGGACTTCGAAACGCGCTTCGTAAAACTCGGCCCACAGTTGCAGGTGATGCGATGCGAAGCTGATGTCTTGTCCGAGAACAAATTCTCGATAGTCGCTGATGTCCCGACCGGGCGGCAGCGACGATTCCGCTTCACGCCGAAAATATGGGCCCTCGCTGCCTGAGAAGCCTAAATTCCAAGCTTCGTTAGGCCGGAATCCGATCCGGCTGCTAAAAGTCGGATTCTCAAAACCATTCTGGGTGATATACCAGGATTCCGGACGCGAGGAGAGTGACGCATTCTTCATTTCGGCTGCGTAATCAAGACGACCCAATTGGCCGGAGACAGAAATCCCACTGGCGTAGTCCGGTCCCCAGATCACTGGATTGAACGCGTACTTTTTCTGGGAGTAAGGTGCATAGATAAAATAAAGAGGTGAGTAGGGGGCGTACTTATCCTGAATCGCAGTCACGTTTTCATAAACTAATGGCGCGCTAATAAAAGGATTGTCCCACGGTAAATGTCGCGGGACCCAATTGCCGACGACGGTCGCGAATTTGCCGACCTGCAATGTAAAACGGCCGTCCTGCCATGGGGTGATTCGAACCGCATACTCGTCCAGGCGAACCTCGGCACCGTGATCGGTCGGATCGAACCCGCGATCCAGCCGCGCTTGGGCGAAGAAATACACTTGTGAACCCGCTTGAGCGTCCAGAAATAACGTGAGACGCGGATTGAACAGATTGTCTATTCCTGAACTAATGAGCCCGGGCGCGGGTTGTTGGAAATTATAAAATTCCAGATCGACCGTGCCGCTCAATCGCGCGCGAAAATTATCGTGAAAGGCGGAGATCGTCAGGCTGCTATCGAGCCGGTCGAGCGTATCATCGATGTCGAAAGCGCACGCTGTGCACGCAAAAATGCACAGGCTGAAGATCTGCGCCTTCATGTAACTGCATTAACACCGTTTGCGGCGGAAAAGCGCACTTCGAATTCCGTCCAATCCTTTTCCGAACGCACCAGGCGCAGGTCACCGCCGTGCAGTCGCGTCAGTTCGCGCGCCAGGTTCAGTCCGATCCCGTGACCCGATGCCGCCAGGGGACTGGAGCTGTGATGGAATCGCTCGAAAATGTTTTCGCCCGGTGGAATCGTATGGCCGGTGTTTCCGATCGTCAGCACTACGTGCTTGCCATTGCCATGTGCGCTAACCCGAATTCGTCCGCCAGCACGATTGTACTTTCGCGCGTTCTCCAAAAGATTTTGCAGGATCAACGACGTGTAGCGTTTCTCGCCAGTCACAAAGAGTCCGCACGGAAATTCCTTTTCGATTTTAACGTCAGGGGATTCAGGCAACGCGCCAAGATCATCGAGCCATTCATCAACCAACTGACTAAGATTCACGGGTGCCGATGCGATTTGAAGATGGCCGGCATCCATTCGCGACAGCAAAAGCAAATCGTCAATGACGCCGGTTAACCTGCGTGTTTGATGAAGCAGAGTGGACAACTCCTCATAGACCTCCGGCTTAAATCCTTCACGACCCAGAAGCGATTCGAGACCGATCCGAAGAACCGTCATCGGGCTTTTCAGCTGATGTGACGCGTCGGCTGAGTATCTCGTGGATCGCTCCAGTTCCTCGGCGGTGGATGCCAGAGCAGCCTCGGCGCGTTCTCGTTCTGCGCGATTTTCTTCCGAATCGAGCGCCAGTTTTTTGACGGGCGCAGACATGCTGCGCGCCACGAAATGGCTTGCCAGGAATCCGCCTAACAACAGAAGCGCGCCGGCGGCTCCGATTTGCAAGCGCAGACGATCCAGTTGCGCCGTCCACGAACTGAGAGGATACAAAAAAATTTCATATGCGGGTGGAAATAGCGACCCCGGGTTGAGCCGCCTATGAAACAATAGCTGAGGCGCACCAGCTACTTGCACGCGAAGATAGTTTTGTTTTGGATCAGAATTAGTGAGGGCAGGCGTTATTTTCCTGTTGAGGGAATTTTGCGCGGAGGGCGCAAGCGCCGGCAGGTGCAGGTGGCCATCTACCCAGACACCACTTTGCATTCCGGTGTTTTTGTTTTCGAGCTCGAGTGGCTTGAACCCGACCACGAGCGCCGAAACCAGATCTCCTGTGTCAGTGGAGAAGATCGGCACGGCTATCACTTCATGGATATTGCCAGTAGATTGGATGTACCCGGTCTGCTGCGTATCGGGCAATTTTTTGAGCGAAAGTTGGGCTTCTGTTGCTGCGTCGAGTTCTCCTACATCTGAGGGGTTGGGCGGCTTGATGACTGCACCGGTATCGTCGAGAAAGCGATAAAATCTCGCGTGAAGAGAGCGTGCTGCCTGCTCCGGAGGCGGTTCCTCCCCTTGCATCAGGTCGCGCAACTCGTCCTTTGCAGTGGGATACAGAAGATCGATGGCGTTGTCCTCGATCGCGGCGTGGATCCGCGGTTTCGCTACGAGTGCGTTGCAGCGGTCGGCGAGCGCGGCGTGACGCAGTTCCTCGATTTTGTGCGTCGAAGAAAGCTCGGTCTGAAATGCCTGCTGCAGGTTTCGCTCCGCGTCGGCAGTGACTCTGCGCTGTGCCAGATAAAAGCCGAGCCCAGTCAAAGTTGCGACAATTATCATGATTGCGGTAAACAATCGGGTACGAAAGCTCGCGAACTCTTTGGTTCTTGTCGCAATCGCGGCGCTCATGGCAAATCAACATGCAGCGTTTGCCCGTTCTTCAAGTCGATTGATTTTTCACGCGTAGTTTTGCTATCGATCCAAGCCTTCAGTGTGTAGTGACCCGCCGGAAGGTTATCTAATCGAAAGCGGCCGGTTGCGTCTGTCATCACGAAGTACGGCGTGTTCAACACGAGGATTAATCCGCGCATGTGTTCGTGAATGTCGCAGCGCAGAGTCACAAGCCCCGCCGTATCGAATGTCACCGAAGGTATCGGCCGTTCTTCCGGGCGATAACGGCCGAGATCAAATCGCTTGGCGGGCGAATAGGAAAAAATATTGTGATATTGATCATCCAGATTTGGAAATTGTACCTTTGTTCCCACCTCTATCGGCAGAAGCGCTGGAACGAACGTTAAATCTTTTTGCGCGACTTCTTTCGTTGGCAACGAAGCTGGTCGTGGAAAATTGCCGTCCAGATAGACTACGGCTAACGGCGGCTGCATCGAAAGAACGCCGGCCTTGGTGACAATCTCGTACCGTTTTGCCTGAACTGGCGCCGACCGCGATTTTGGAAGGTCCACGTGTCCCTCGACAGCCCCTCCCGCGAACAGCGAAGCGGGCATGACGGATAAAGCCGCATTTAGCCACAGCAATCCGCGTCGGCGCATTGCCTGCTAGTTTAACAGGCCTTTACCTGAACGGAAAGTGTCGGAACAACGCGAGCTTAACGGTCACAGTGTTAGCGCTTGGGTTTAACGGCCGCCATCGCAGGTAACGTGAAGAAAATGGTGGCGATCAGACTCCATGAAATACCGATGGCGCACGCAATGCCCAAGCCAGTTAGCGCCGGGTTACGCGCAAGAGCGAGCGACCCGAAACCGCTGATCGCTGTCAGTCCTGCGAGCAACACTGGTTTCACTACACCGGCGACGTCATGGTGGACGTCGTGCGTTTTTTGCCAGACCAGCACGACGTAAATTCCGTAATCCACTCCGATGGCGAGCACGAGACGGAATGAGAGCACGTTCAGCAAATTCAAATGAATGTTCAGCAGCTTCATGGTAGCGATCATCGCTCCAATCCCGAACGCGAGTGTAATGATCTGAATCAGCCATAAACGAACGTCGCGATATAAAATGGCCAGCAACGAGATGTCGAACATGGCCATCAACGCGCTGATGATCAGGAGTTGATGATGCGACCACGGTTGAAGATCGGCGAGCACGTAGGTCCAGCCCGTCAGGATCAAGGGAATGCCGGGCACGGATAGACCGCGTTGCAGTTCCTGGCTTTGCTCGTGTGTTGTGAGCGGGCCGTCAGTCATTACAAATCCAGTCGTCAGCAAGGGGTCTTGCCCGAAATAGCGGTCGATCAAAAACCACCAGCTCGATGATCTCGGTAATTGGGTCCGCCAATTCGGCAGCGGGACGCCGGGAGCGGCCATCCGTTGTAGGTCGTCGAGCAACGCGAACGCCGGAGCAAAGGCTTCTACACTGAATCCCTCAGCCTCGAGAGTTTTGGTCAATGTTTGGTGTGCCGCCTGGAAATCTGTAGCGCGCAAACGATCGCGATTTCGTTCCATCCAAATCGGCGATGGGCAAAGTGCCGCGGGTGTGGAGAATCCCTTTATCTTTCCCGTTGCCTGGAATTCACGCCAATGGTCAGAAATTTTTTGCCAGTAATCGTGCAATTCCTGCGAGTTTGTCGCTCGAACGATCGCCAGCACTGGTTCCCATCGGACCGGCATTTTTTTCATAATTGTTTCCAGTGCGTGACCTGCGCGAATATTTTTTGGTTGAAGTGAGCGTGTGCTGGCTTCGAATTCGAGCGGGGGAACAGGTGAAAAGCCTACGGCAGTCAGGAGTAGCAAAACCGCGCAGGAAAAAATCAGTATGGGAGTCGGTCTGCGCACAACGATTTGGACATATTTCGCTACCAGATCAAAAAGCCAGTCGCGAGCAATCGCGCCTTGTCGCTCGCGGACAAACAAAAATAATATCGAGCACATGAACAGGCCGGCGACGAAAATGCCGATCGCAATTAAAACGCCGAGTTCGGCAAAGCTCATTGCGCCACTCAGCACCAGCGCGAGAAAACCTACCGCTGTCGTGAGCGCGCCAAAGAAAACCGCCCGTCCAAGTTTCGCCAATGAAGTCGCAATAGCTTGCTGATGCGGTTCGCCATCGGCGCGTGCCTGGTGATAACGTCCGATCGTGAGAATTGCGAAATCAACGCCAAGTCCGACAAGGATGGCGCAAAAACCCACGCTGATCATGCTCAGCCGCCCGAAAAGAAGCTGACCCGCAGTCAGCGCTACCAAACACGATAGAAGAAGGCAAAACGCCATGCCAGCCAAAGGCAGCCATCGGCGAAATCCAACGAAAAAAATCATGCTTACGAGCACGACTGAGCCGAGCAATGTCGCGACGACGTCGTACCGCATGCTCAGCGAGATTTCGGATACAAACGCGGAGCGCCCGGTCACGAGAATTTGCAGCGGTTGGTTACCGTCCCAACCGTTGGCAGCGGTTTTGCGAAATTCGTTCACGCTTCGCATCAAGTGCTGGCAATCAAACGCGCTAATCGATTTTTGATTCGTCACCACCAGAAAGATTCGCATCGTGCGATCCGGTGATGTGAGCGGTTGTTCCTGTTCGATCGCGGTGCTTTGAGCAAAAGGTTTGAGCGCCGGCGCGATCAATCCGAGGGGATCGAACGAAAGCTCGAACTGCGGTCGCGGCGAGCCCGCTTCGATCTGCTGGCGTAAACGATGAAGGCGATCGCGAATCTTGTCCGGTTGCAGGATCGACATCGCCTCGTCGAATGCGCTCGGTTCCAGGTTGAGAAGCAACGGAACCGCGATCAATTGCAGATCGCGAATGCCATCTGAAGTGGTCATGGGCGAACCTGTGAGCACGCGCGCGCACCACGGCTGCCCGTGCAGCCGTTCCGCAAATGTCGCCGCGAATTCCTCCAGCTTATCGATATCTTGCGGATCGGAGACAAGCGCGAACGTCAGCTCACGTGTCTGCTCAAAATCGTGATCGTACATTTTCAGGCCTTGGACCGATGAAAATCTGGCTGGCAAAACATTGAAGATCTCAGAATCCAGTCGCAATGACGTGGCGAGAACGGCGATGCAAATGACGGTCAGCGCAGCAACGCCGCACCAAACCAGCGCGCGGCGCTGTGTAACGATCCGGGCGATGAAATCACTGATCCGCATGAGCAGCCACCATTCAACACGAATCGGTGTGAAGATGCCAATGCTGCAGCCGGGATCGGTGATCTCCGCATCGCGCTGTAGCGTTTAGATGCAGGGGCGAGCTCCGCGAGCCGCCGTGGAGCCGGCGCGCCTCGCGCGGCAATCCCAGGGCCCGAGGGCGGGCCGTCTCCATCTTAGACGTCGCGGGAACTCCGTCCGCCGTTTCTGTAGATTCCGCCGTCCTCAGCGGAAGCGGGCTCAAAAACGGAACAGAAAAGTGTCCTTGCCGCTCACGTATCGCAGGGTTTTTTGGTTCGGCGCGCGAAGGAATTGATCGCGTAACGCCAGCCAGCCGCGCATTTGTGGCGGCGCGCTTGCTGTAGGACCAGACCAATGCTGGCCCGTAAAGGCCGCGTTGAATTCAGCAAACTCCGCGTCTTGTCGGAGAGATAACAACGTGATTCCTGGTCCTTTCGACACCGTCAAATCAAAATCGCCCGTCTTCGACAAGCGCACTATTGCCTCGCCGATCAGCGTCGCCTTAGGCGTGCGATACATTAGTTGCCCAGTCTTTGTCTGCCATCCGGCAGCCGGCTCGGAGAATTGATGGTGTGAGACCGATGCGCAACTTGTTAGGCAAAAACAACTGATCGCGACGAGCGAAAACAGGTAGGGGCGATTGACCTCAATCGCCTGTAAAAAACGCAGGAACACGAAGGCGATTCGGTGAATGGAGCGAGCCGGAAGGCCGCGACATGGACGGGAAGCCCGAGAGGGTGAGTGAGCGGAAGCGAACGAATCAATCGCCCCTAATTGTAACTTCATGGTGCCGCGCCTGCGGCTGCTATCGGCGCTGGCATCTGTTTGTTCGGCGTGAGCGTCATCTTCGGTGCGATCGGGTGGTGGCGTTGCAGCCAAACCAGGAAGTAAAACACCCACATGCGCCAGCGAATCGGAAAAGTGTTTCCCACATTTCCGCCAAGCACTGCGTTTACCGCCGGGGCGAGACCGAGCACATTGCGTGGTGCGAGGAAAACTTCGATGAATTCCTTCGTGTACCACGCATTGACGAACCGAAGATAAACGTCCATTGCGCGGTTCACTGATCGCTCGTAGCGCGCGAACAAACGTTTTGCCTTGCGCGGATGATCGAGCACTTCGTTCAGAGCGTCGGCGCATTGTTCGCCGCTGAACACCGCAAGAAAAACGCCACTGCTAAAAATCGGATCGATGAATCCGGCGGCGTCGCCTGTAAGCAACCAGCGATCGCCGCGCAGACGCGCGCTTCGGTAAGAGAAATCAGCTTCGACATAGCTCTTCGAAACGCGCCGCGCGTTTGTCATGCGCTTCGCAATGGCTGGCTGTTCGGCCAACGCCTGCTCGATAAAGTCATCAGCAGAGAGCTCGGATTTGCGAAAAGTTTCACTGTCGAGAACTACGCCGACGCTCGTTCGTTCATGCGAGAGTGGGATCAGCCAGAACCAACGATCAATGGCTCGAATCAAAACTGTCAGCGTGCCGTCAATTCCTTCCGGGCGCCATACACCTTCGTAATGCGCGAAGATCGACAGCTTTTGAAGATGATCGTAGGTCTTCTTGATCTTGAATTGTCTTCCAAGCACCGAGGTGCGTCCGCTGGCATCGACGAGGTAACGTGCGTGGATTGAATTAGCCGCGCCGTTGGATCGCACCGACAGATCGACGCTGTGGTTTGAGAACTCGACTGCTTCAACCGAAGTCTGCTGGTGCACTTCCGCGCCGGACTCGGCCGCATGATCCAGCAGTAACTTGTCGAAATCACTGCGTGTGACCTGATAAGCGTGATCGGTTTGCGAGCGGTAACCGTCCTTAAAATAAAACTTGGTTCCGGTGTCGGAGCACGCGCCCATAATTTCGCCGCCGTATTTTTTTAAGAATCCGGCGCTCGAGAATTTTTCGTGCAACCCCAGCCGGGTAAATGCCTTCATGCTGAACGGCAACAGCGACTCGCCGATGTGAAACCGCGGAAACTTTTCGCGCTCGAAGAGAATCACGCGACGTCCGGCGCGCGCGATTAGCGCAGCGGCCGTGCTGCCGGCCGGTCCGCCTCCGATGATCGCGACGTCGTAAATGCTGCTGCTCACTGCTATGACGGTAGCGTTGCGCTGATCGCGTTCAAGGAATGACGGCTTCCCAAGCCGTCGTTCCTTGGATGCCGAAGCAAGAATCCAGGTTTTCAAACATCTCTGGTTTATTTGCGGTGCTCCGTCCAAAGACAAATCTGAGATTCTTTCGCTCCGTTCAGAATCACAAGAGCTCTATTTCGCCATCCTGAATTGCCGTGCTCCGCAGCCTCATGTGAGATTTATGCTAACGTTTACGACGCAAGATGAAGCTGATCGATCGATTTGTTAGTCGCGAGCTGTTGGTGAACGTCTCATTTGCCATCGCGGTGCTGAGCCTGGTGCTCGTGGTCGGGAATATTTTCCGCAAGCTGTTGCCGTTGCTGGTGAATCACGATGTGCCGATGGAATACTTGATCACGTTCATCGCTTACGTGCTGCCGTTCTCACTTATCTTCACCATTCCGTGGGGATTGTTAACTGCAATCCTTCTCGTGTTCGGACGGCTGTCGGCGGACAACGAATTGATCGCGCTGCGCGCCAACGGTGTAAGCGTGACGCGTGTGTCTGTTCCGCTTGCTGGCATCGCGATTGTTTGCACAGCGATTTGTCTCTGGCTCAATGTGCAGGTTGCGCCCGCCGCGCAGGAAAGGTTGCGCAGCACCATTTTTGATCTCGCCACGCGAAATCCGATGGCACTTTTTGGCAGCGATCAGGTCATCGATCAATTTCCCGGCCGGAGAATTTATGTCGGCAAAAAGGAAGGGAACAAACTCGAGAACATTACCGTATTCGAAATGAACGAGAAGGCGCTGCCCATAAAGGTCACCTACGCACGGACCGGTATGCTCGAAGCGGATTTGGCGAACAAACAAATCCTGATGCATTTGTACGGCGCCCGTTACCAGGAGCGCGACTCGAAAGACCCGTTTGACCTCCACAAGATCCACGACGGCATCAACATGGTGGAAGGCACGTTGCCTATCAGCCTCGAAGAACTGTACGAGAAAGAGAAAAAACGACCGAGCCGTTCCGCTCTATCGATCGAGCAATTACTGGATCAGCTCAAGAGCGAGAACACACGGGAACGCAGCGCCAGCCGCACGGAAATCAACAAACGATTTTCGTTTCCGTTCGCGTGTGTAGCTTTTGCAATCATTGGCGTGCCGCTGGGCGTGACGGCGCATCGCCGTGAAACATCCATTGGGTTCGCCATGGGCCTGATTGTTGCCACGACATATTTTCTATTCGTAATTATTGGCGACACCTTGCGCGGAAATCCACATGCGCATCCGGAACTGCTCGTCTGGTCTCCGAATGTTCTTTTTATCGTGCTGGGCGTGTTTTTGTTTCGCCGTCTGGCGCGGCAATAAAGGAACAAAGCTGTAGCCACCTTGTGGGCCGTCCTACACAGTAAAAACGCAGCGTCCAGATGGAACCGGCGACAGGCGCGGGCTACAACGTGGTCAACACGGCGGAATTCAATCGTAAATCGTTGGTAGACGATTCACGCTTCCTCCGGCTCTGGCGCGAGCGCGAGTGACGGAGTCGTTCCTCTTTTAACTGCTCCACGTCGAAATGCCGGCATCCACCAACCAAGCGCATCCCAGAAGTAAAGAGCGACACAAACAAGGACCAAAACCGATGCGTACGGCCGAATGTCGTGCAACACGTCAATCGCGCGAAGGGTCGGATCGAGCTTTTTATCGACCAACATCACGTGGACGATCATCGCCGTGCTCGCAGCTGAGATGATGAAATGAATAATGCTCAAACGCACGCTGACGCCTAACGCGACAGCGCTCACCACCGCGCCCCACACGAGATAGCGCTCATGCATCTGGCCGAGGAGTGCGAACATCAGTAACCACGGTGCAGTTATTGCAATCAGCACACGCGGATCGCGATTTCGCAGATGTCGCGCCGCGCCGCGCGCACACAACGCCAGTGCGCCGAGGAAAAACAAACGCAACGCCCATTGCAGCGTGAGATGAAAATGAACCGATCCGACATGAGCTGACAGCAAATCGTCTTGCAGGGACCAACCCGCCGCGGCGAGTAGAGACGCAAGATTGTAACAAGAGCTGATGAAAAGATACGGATAATGCTTGGTTCCATAAAGAAAACCGATCTCTAACCACGCGAAGCTTCCGCTGGTGAACGCGCCGATTACAAAGGCGGCGCACCCGGCAATTCCGGCGAGCCACGCGCCTTTGTGCGGCAACTTATATCGCAAGACGACCAGGAGACTGGCGCCAGCCAGAGCGACGAACGCGATCCAAGCCCCGGTCGTTCGTAGAAGCCATGGTGAAACTATTAGCGCTGCGGTTCCCGTGAACCCCGCCAGCATGCGAAGCGCACTCACCCATCGTTTTTGGCATAGTGGCCAAAGGACAAAAAACGGCACCACGAATAGAAGCTGTCCTTTGAACATTGCGCCTAACGCCAGCAAACATCCGCACCAGAACCAGCGATTTTTTAAAGCGACCAACGCGGCGAAGAGATAAAACGGCAGGATCCAGACATCCCACTGTGGCCAGCCATGCGCGTCGAGGATCATGGATGGTTCGAGCCAGGCTGCGCTGGCCGCGGCGAGACCGCAGATTGAGGCGCGGTGTTCTCCCGATAACCAAGTCGGCCAGGTTGAGTGCGCGTGCACTGACTGCTGCACACATAAGCGGACGAGAAAGAAAATCGCCGCGGCGGAAACTAATTCGCACAGCAGATTAATTTTCAGCAGAGGGTTAACAAGTTTCGGGTGTTCGTTGTCCACCCAGGGAAATCCGTCGCGTACTTCTTTGCTCCAGATGGCCATGGTCAGGAGTCGCAGCGGCGGATAATCGAGGCCGTAATCGTCCTCATACGCCTCTTCTTTTACTCTATCGTAGAGCCCGAGATATCCACGGAACAACCCTGTCCACGAATTGCCAGACGCGTCATCGGGCGATAAACGGCGCGCCTCTTTCAGGGTCTCTTGTCCCCAATAAAAGCCGTTTACAATATCGTGTTGATAACGGACATGCCGCGTGTTTTGCCCAGTCCAGCGGCGGAACTGAACGCCTCCGACGAAAAGAGCGAAGATGAAAACAATCGCGAAGATGCGGAGACCAGCCTTCCGAGCCCGCATCGAAAATTTTGTATGGCCCAAGAGCGATTGTGCGATCATCCCCCAAAAATGACGAAGCGAACCCCGATTCGACAGTTTCAAACAATTTGTGTTCGAAACTCTACTTCGTCTAATCGCTCTTCGTCTCAGCGACAGCCGTCTTAACCGCTAAGATCGCTGAAACCCGAGTTTGATTTATCGAGTGACCGTGTCCACCGCAGTGTGCACGGCTCTCCTTGTGCCTTTCACGACCCTGTGCCCCACGTTCTTGGCGGTAATTACCGTGCTTTTTGCTACGTTTGCCGCCGTGTGGACAGGACCAGCTTGAGCCCTGGGAACGCTGCCAATGCAAAGGCCGAGCGCGAGAAATACTGAAAATAACGCTTTCATGGTACCTAAAGTTTCGTAGCCGGTAGAGCGAATGCGCCTATGTATGCCCAAGATTGCGAGCAACGTTCGCGTTAGGCGATTGGCTCCAGAGGTAGGATTCGGCGGTTCCTTCCCCGCTATCTAATGCGATTGAAAGGCCTTTTACCTGGGTAATCAAGCAAACTCTCACACTACTCGCGCGAACTTTTTCACTGCGGTTTGCTGGTAATTCTGCTGGCAATTTCAGAATGAGAATTTGTTCTTACAATTTACCGGCTGACCGAGCATCATACCGCCGGAGGTATGTCGCGCTTTCTCAGTCATCTCGCGGAGTTGCAACCTGAGCTGTTCGCCGAAATGTCCCCCGAGCTTGCCGTCGAGCTGAAAATCGGCAACGGCGACTATATTTCGATCGTGAGTTTACGCGGAGCAATCCAAGCGCGCGCACTCGTTAGCCGCCGTATCCGGCCACTGCATCTCAACGGGAAAACCGTACACCAAATCGCGATGCCGTTTCATTTTGGTTCGGCTGGATCGGTGAAGGGCGGGTCCACGAATGATTTAATTCCGATTTCGGGCGAGCCGAACGTCACCATCATGGAAGCGAAGGCGCTCACCTGCAACATTGTGCCCGGCCGATTGCCGCGTGGCCCTGCTTTCGAAGATTGGCTCGACAAATATGTGCCGAAGGGGGGCCCAGCTAATTTACACCCCGAACAACCAGCGGCAGGTGCACCTTGCGCCAGAGCCGGTGGCGGTCACGGCTTGGAGGGAAAGATCGACAATCGATGATCGGCGAAGGCACTCACAGCACGAATCAACGGAAGCACTCCTATGTGCGCGATAACGTCGAAGTAGGATTTTTTACCGACCCGACCGTTTGCATCGGCTGCAAGGCTTGCGAGGTCGCGTGCAAGGAATGGAACCAGGTACCCGATGACGGCTTCACCTGGTCGGGAAATTCCTACGACAACACCGGCCACCTCGGTGCGTCGACCTGGCGCCACGTCATGTTTTTGGAACAGGACCGGGAAAAAGGAGGTCAGATCGTCGGCTCCCATTTCCTGGGTAGTAGCGACGGAGAAGACCCGTTTCGCTGGGTTTTTCTATCCGACGTTTGCAAACACTGCGAGGAAGCCGGTTGTCTTGAAGCCTGTCCGACCGGATCGATCGTGCGGACGGAGGTTGGCTCCGTCCTTGTGCAAAACGATGTTTGCAACGGGTGCGGCTATTGCGTGGTGTCGTGCCCGTTTGGTGTAATCGATCGCCGACCGCAGCCGCTGCCAGACGCAGGTGGCGCATTTAAGTGCACATTTTGTTACGATCGACAAAAGAGCGGACTCGTACCCGCGTGTGCAAAAGTTTGTCCAACCGAATCGATCGTGTTTGGTCGACTCGATGATTTGCGCGCACGCGGAACGGAGCGCGTCAGCAATTGCAACAAAGCGGTTACAACGACGCACAACTTTACGATCCAACGGAAACTTCGGTCCGCGGTATCCACGCGTTCTTTTTATTGTTAGGCGAACCCGAAGCTTATGGGCTTCCACCGAAACCGCAGATTCCAACGATTTACCTAAAGTCCGCGTGGACTTCGGCGTTCGCGACCGCCATTGCATCAATCATCGCAACGCTCCTGGCGTTCGCGTTTTTCTCATGACAACCAAGTCGCCATCCGAAAAGCGACTCGAAGAGTTGCGCGAGCAAGCGTGGAAGGAGGGCGTTGTTGCGGACAAAGGCGTGGACGTTGCCGGTGGCCCAATTCCGCGCAAACCCGGTTACTACGGTCAAGCCGTGGTGAAACCGCCGGTCTGGACGTGGGAAGTTCCGCTTTATTTTTTCTTCGGTGGAATGGCCGGAATGTCAGCCGTAATCGCAAGCGGAGCGATCATCTTTCATCATGTCGATCTTGCACTTGCGGCCATGTGGGTTGCCTGCATAGCTGGAGCGATTCTTTCGCCTGTTCTTTTGATCATGGATCTTGGCCGGCCACATCTTTTCCTTAACATGCTGCGCGTTTTCAAACACAGATCAGCAATGTCCATGGGGGCGTGGATTCTCAGCGCGTTCGGCGCGTGCGCAGTTCCGGGTTTGATCGCACTCGAACTGCACGCGCATCAGATCTTCCCTGGCACACTCGATCAACTCGTGCGCGTCGCTGCCGCCATCTTCATTTGTGCTGCGGCAATCTTCGGAACTTTGCTCGCGACTTACACTGGCGTGCTAATCGGCGCCACCGCGATTCCCGCGTGGTTTTTACATCGCACCCTGCTGCCGATTCATTTTGGGACCGCAGGATTGGGATCCGCCGCAGCTCTGTTGGAATTGCTCGGGCACCGAATCGCTGCGCTTAACTTCCTCGGGTTTTATGTGGCCGCGGTTGAGTCGGCGCTCCTGATTTGGCTCAGCGTCGATAAACACGGCGTTGCCGATCGCGCGATACACGAGCATGGCTCGGGTTGGCTAATTCGCATCGGTGAAATCCTAAACGGTCCGCTTGCGCTCATCCTGCGGTTTTTCGGCCTGGTTCCGTTCGCGGCAATTTCATTTCTAGTTGGCGCGCTTGTCAGTCGATTTGGCTGGATCGCGGTAGGCAAGGTGTCCGGTTCCGATCCGGAATCTGTTTTCGCCGCGGAACGCTACTAGCCGCAGCCGCTGGCCGCGATTCCGTCCTTCAGCGGCACCAGAAAATCCTCCGGACGCGTCGTAGAAGTTACTCGAACACGGCGATAACATCTTTCTGTGAAAACAAACAGTGCTCCGGTGATGGCGATCATCGCATTTTCGATGTTCGCTTCGAACGGGTTTGCACTGTTCAAATCGCCTTATCCGCGCCGAGCTTCACCGCCGAATGATAGCATCGTCATCGCCGACAACCGGCAGGAGTGGATTAAAACAACTCTTAGAACCTCCAGATGAACGCGAGCGTTGTAACATGAAAATAACAACCATCACTAAAGCAGCTAGCCTCGTCATTTTCTCAGTGATGATTCAGACCGCGGTGGCTGGACACGACGAAGGAATTGGAGTCGGCCTGCACTTTGGTAGCGGCGGATTCCGCGGAGGCATTTTCGGGATGCTCTTCGGCGGCGGTGGTTCCCATTCGGCGCCTGTATCAGGTGGCGGTGCTCGCTTCTCTTCTGGCGCCCATCCGACATCTAAACAGCCAGTGATCGTTCGATCGCCTTCGCGGATTACAACTTCGCCTAGCCGCTTAACGATACCTCTGCACCAGCGCGATCCAGTCTCATCCATTGATCGTCAGTCGACGGCGAACTCGCGTCCGCAAATCGCCTCACGCATCCAACAGCCGCGCGAACGGGCAGGAAATCACATTTTTTCGCGACAAGGTGCCAGTGTGCATCGCGATTCAGCCCGGCATACTGAGCGCGCCGCTGGAACATGAACTTTTCGTAGCAGCCTAACGAGCAAACACACTTCAAACCCAAAACAGAAACTCAAAACCCTCAGGAAATAATTATGAGCACATTCACTCGTCGAAGTTTCATCGGAAAAACTGCGGTAGCCTTAGGTAGTTTCGCCGGGTTGCAAAAAGTAGCGGGTATAGAGCGAAGCAGTGCAGACCGCAGCAGAAGTGATCCCGGCCCCGCCAATCAGACGCTCGATGGCCAGAACCCAGATTCCATCTGGCCACCGACCACGGACTCCAAGAGCCTGGTCCAAAACTTCAAGTATCCATTCTCCTTTGCCAACAAGCGCACTTATGAGGGCGGCTGGTCACGCGAGGTGACGGTGCGGGAGCTTCCCGTCTCGAAGACCCTGGCCGGTGTTAACATGAGGCTGACGGCAGGTGGATTCCGCGAGCTGCATTGGCACACGGCCGGCGAATGGGCCATCATGCTTTACGGAAACGCGCGGATTACGGCCATCGATCTGGACGGCAAAAGTTTCGTCGCCGACGTGGGCAAAAATGATCTGTGGTTTTTCCCCTCAGGAATTCCTCACTCCATTCAAGGTCTGGATCCCGATGGATGCGAGTTCATGCTCGTTTTCGACGACGGCAATTTTTCAGAGTCAGAAACGGTGCTGTTGAGCGACGCGATAGGACACCTGCCCCCTGAGGTGTTGGCGAAGAATTTCGCTGTCGACCAACAGGCGTTCGAGAATGTGCCGAAACAAGAGTTGTTCATTTTTCAAGCGGATGTTCCGGGCTCAGTGGAGGCCGATCAGAAGACAGCCGCCGGTACACGTGGAAAGTCGCCGCAGAATTTTGCATTTCGCACGATGCAAATGCCGCCGACGTTGAAAACGAAAAGTGGCGAGGTGCGGATTGTTGATACAAGCAATTTCAAAGTGTCAACCACTGCGATGGCACTTGTTACCGTTCATCCGGGTGGGCTGAGGGAGTTGCACTGGCATCCAAATGCGGATGAGTGGCAGTACTACATTAACGGCAAGGGGCGAATGACCGTCGTAGACACAGGCAACAAAGCTCGCACGATGGACTTTCAAGAGGGCGATGTCGGATACGTCCAGAAGACTTTGCTCCATTACGTCGAGAACACAGGCGACACAGATCTGGTGTTTCTGGAGATGTTCGGCAAGGTCAATCGTTTTCAGGACCTTTCCTTCTCGGTGTGGCTGGCTCACACACCGCCGGAAGCGGTCATGGCGCACCTGAACATCGACAGGACAACTTACGATGCAATTCCAAAAGACGGCGGCGTAGTAATGCCCTTGTCATAGGAGGAATTCATGCGAACTAATAATCGATGGGTCATTGCGATCGCGGGAGTGTTTTTGCAGATCGCTCTGGGTGCCGTCTATGCGTGGAGCGTTTTCCGTGTTCCGCTCGCAAAACAATTCGGCTGGAGCATTTCAGAGATAACCCTGACGTTCACGATCAGCATTTTTGTCCTGGGGTTTGCCGCATTCTTCGGAGGGCTGTGGCTGAACCGCAAAGGACCGCGCATTGTCGCGTTGACCGGTGGAGTGCTCTATGGATTTCTGCCAATAGAAAACGCCGTTACGCCGGCGATAGTCGGTATTTGAGTTGCACGTTTTTCTCGATGTTGAGGAGAGTGAACGCGCCGAACTTTTTCCGTTAGCGAGTAGTCGCGGAGTCGCAGCAGAGTTCGTGCGAATTCTTGCTTCGCCTTTTGCTCTGCTGGCAAATCTGCTGGCATTTCTCGTGTTTCCGGTCCTGCCAGCTGGAGAAATCGCTCGTTGTGAGCGACTTAAAAATTGGCTCCAGAGGTAGGATTCGAACCTACGACCAATCGGTTAACAGCCGACCGCTCTACCACTGAGCTACTCTGGATCGCGATGCGCTCGATTGAGCGGCGTTGAACTTTGCGCAGAGGACCGCCTGCGGCAAGAAAATTTGGTTGCGGGGGCTGGATTTGAACCAGCGATCCGGCAGCTGCCGGATTATGAGCCGAGTCGTGGCAGGCCAATCATCTTGTAAAATCCATCGCCTCCTCTTTGTCTTTTGAGCAAGAGTTCAAGTTTTCGAGCATCGGCAGACACATCTCTTCGCTCTGCCATATCAATGTCCACGGCCCCTTGCCTCGAGTCCATTTGGACTCACCCGCATTGTGTTGATTGACTCGGTTTTGGATATCATTCGATAAACCGATATAAAATTTCCGCTCTGGATTTCGGATGACGTCAACGTGATAGGACACCGCAGCTGCGAAAGAATTGGTTGCGGGGGCTGGATTTGAACCAGCGACCTTCAGGTTATGAGCCTGACGAGCTACCAGGCTGCTCCACCCCGCGTGATGAGGATACTTGGGACGTCAACTCTCTGCAAATCGAAAAACCGTTTCACTTGAACCAAACGCATTTGTTTTTCGCCGCATCGCGACTTCGTTGAATAGGTGAGCGGGAAAATTCTTGTGGGGACGGCCAGTTGGTCGGACCCGGGTTTCGTGGAGCGTTGGTATCCGAAGAAACTCCCAGCCGCCGAGCGATTGCCCTGGTATGCGCAGCATTTCGATTTGGTGGAGATAAACTCGACATTTTATTCCGCGCCGGAGCCGAGAATGGTGGAGCGGTGGTGCGCTGCGACGCCGGATCGTTTCACGTTCGACGTAAAATTGCATCAGCTGTTTTCGTTTCATTCGACGCCGGCAAAGCTGTTGCCGCCAGATTTGCAAGGGCGTGTGGAGACGGACGCGAAAGGGAAGGTTAAACCGACGCCAGATGCGCAGGAGGCGCTGCTAAAATTTTTCGCTGCGCGCGGCGGAAATCTTTCGTTGTGCAGGAAAAATGGGCGTGTTGCTGCTGCAACTTTCTCCAGCTTTTTCGCCGCGGAAACACGAGTTGAACGAACTCGAGCCTCTCATCGAGATGCTGAATGGGTACGAACTGGCGATTGAATTCCGAAACCGTAATTGGGCAGTTGGCGATCAACTGCAATCGACAATTGATTTTGTGCGGAAGCGCGCAGCGATTTTTGTAAACGTGGACGCGCCCACTTCGGATCATTTCACCGTGATGCGATCAGATATTGACGAAGTGACAAACTCAAATCTTGCATACCTGCGCCTGCACGGACGCAACGCAAAAGCCTACATCACGGGCAAAACCGTGGCGGCGCGTTTCGATTACGACTACGACGAAAACGAAATCGCGGAGGTCGCGGAGCGCAGCAGAAAACTAGCAAGAGAAGCGCGCGATGTGCACGTAATTTTCAACAACAACAATCTCGATTACGCACCGCACGCAGCGCTTCGTCTACGCAAGGCGCTGGGCCAAATCGTCAATCCACCGGCGAAGACACTGGAGTTGTTCTAGAGAGCGCGCTTGCCCCACACTTGAAAGATCCTCGGCAAACTGATCACTGTCTCAGAGTCTGCGGCGATATGATTCAGTTCGGCTAAGATCTGCTTCACTTCACTTTTTGTTGCGAGTTCTTCGGCAATCAGTGCGTCTGATATCCGCGACATTGTGATTGGGGCCATCAATTTGTATTCACCTTTAATGTGAGCCGGTTGGACGACGTTAAGTTCGACTTCTTCGAGACCCGCCCCACGCAACATGGCTGGCAATTTTGGTCCTATATTTGAATCGCCACCCCTGCGCTGTACCAGCTCCTGATACAGCTTCTTGTAGCGGTTATAGCGCCGAACAGTTTGGATAACAAAAGCTCCCCGCAAAATCAGTGTCCTCGAATACGATAGTTCCTCCAGGCGCGCACGCCTGCACCATGGCTGCGAGACAGTTCTCCGGCTCATTTAAGTGCGAAAGGAGGAAGCGGGCGTAAGCCACGTTGAACTCGTCGTGCCACAAGCACGAGCAAGCATTCAGTTGTTGAAATTCAACGTTGGCGACCTTCAACGCTTCAGCATCTTCTCTTGCTAATGCGAGAATCTCCGCGTCTGCGTCCGTACCGACAACGCGTCCCTCAGGTCCGACGATGCCAGCGATTAACATGGCTACATGGCCGCCGCCACACCCGACGTCCAGGCATTTCATCCCTCTGATCAGACCCACACGATCAAGTAATTGCATGGTCGTCGGCAGCATCACGCGAGCGAGTAGATCGAGACGTTTTTTGCCTTCTTTGCCTCCGCGAATCGCGTAGTCGTGCGGCGGATCAGACCGAGCCATTAGCAGTCTGGTTTTAGTCGCGGCGGTTCGTCGCCGCAAGCGAAACGGACGGCGCCGATTTCATTTGAAACCGAGCCAGGCGGGGTATTGCAGACTGAAATTTGTTTTGGGTTATGTTTGTGAGTGCATCAGCTACACGAAGGCAGCGATCCGGGTTATGCATCGCGTCTGCCGAAGCCGCTCGCGCGAATGAAGAGCTGGTTGGTCGCGCATCACATGACGTTGATGACGGATCGCCGATACGCCGCACTCGATCGCTCTCGGGTCGGCGATCGGAATTTTCTTCGGCTTCAGCCCGCTGTATCCGCTAAAGACATTATTGTCGATCGTCGTAGCGTGGATTTTCCGCTGCAACAAAATCGCTGCCGCCATTGCGGTAACGCTGCACGATGTTCTGATCTGGGTAATGCCGGCACTTTATGTCGCCGAATACCAGTTCGGTTGCTGGATACTGAATCGTCCAGCGGCGCAGCGGGTACACTTTCGCCAGTTTCGACTGCACGACTACGTGCATTGGCATGTATTTTCACGGGTTATTTGGCCTACCTTTTGGCCCGCCTTTGTAGGATCCCTCTTCCTATCGGTTCCCTCGGCGATCATTATTTATTTTCTCATGCGGTTGCTGATCAGCCGCGCCAGGGCGACGCAGACAAGTCAGTGAAGATGGAACGCATTGTCCTCAACGCGTTGGCAATGGAGTCGGCCCGCCCGCGGGCCGTTCGGTGTGAGGCGGCGCGAGGGCGCGCCGGCTCCAGTGTGCTGCCCTCGATTGCGTTCTTTTCACCACGTTGAGCGTTTGCGAATCAGAACGCGCCGATTAAGGTGCTGCCGTTCTTGGGATCTTATGCACTCATTACGTCGATTTCTGATCATTTCCCTCGCAATTCTTGCGAGCGCGTCCGTTGTGCGTTCGGCGGCAGCGGCGCAGGCATACCTTATTGCCGACGCGCAAACCGGCTACATTTTGGAAGAACAGGAACCGAGGAAGAAGCTGCAGGTCGGTAGCCTCACGAAGATTGCTACGGCGTGCGTGGTGTTGGATTGGTCAGAGAAAAAATCCGGCGATCTCAATGGAGCGGTGGCCATTCCTCCTGAGGCGTTTCGAGGAACCGCGGAAAACAACATCGGCTTTCAACCGGGTGACACCGTCTCGTTGCGCGATCTTCTTTATGCCGCGCTTGTGCAATCCGACAATATCGCCGCCTACACGCTGGCGTATCACGTCGGTTCGCAATTGGGAGCGGTTGAAGGGGGTGCGAAGTTGACAGCAGCGGACATGTTCGTCGCTCAAATGAACGCGCTGGCCAAACAGTTAAAGATGGAGCGCACCCGTTTCGTCAATCCTCACGGCATCGATTGGAAAGTGAAGCCCCTGCCGTTTTCCACGGCTGAAGATATGGCGCGCCTCACCCGATATGCGATGAACAAGCCGAGCTTCCGTTTTTATGTGTCGCAAAAGGAACGCCAGATTTCATTTAATCGCCAAGGTCAACAGCTGAGTTATGTGCTTCGCAATACGAACGAGCTCCTCGGCCAGAACGGCATCGACGGCGTCAAAACCGGTAACTCATCCCGAGCGGGCCAATGCTTGATTCTATATGCAAATCGTGAATCGGAAGTCGTTCGGAACGGCCAGATGGAAACGGTTTATCCGCGTCACATAATGGTGGTGCTCCTCGGTAGCACTAACCGATTTGGGGAAGGTGAAGCTATGATGCAACGCGGCTGGCAGTTGTACGATCAATGGGCAGCTGCGGGGCGGATGGCCGATCCAAAGAAGATCCTCTAATTTCATTTTTTCAAAAAAATAAGACCAGGGGCCGCTTATGGCTGTAGGGTGCGCTGTCCTCGGCGCAGTCGGAGTTGGGGCACGCAAGAAATCCGCTTAGGACAGCGGACGCTACAGTACCGCGGACTTACTATCATCTAAAGTCGAAGGCCCGTTAAAAATTAATGAAACCGCGCATTGGTGTTCTGACCAGCGGTGGCGATTGTCCCGGACTTAACGCGGTTTTGCGCGCCGTAGTGCTGGCAGCGGACAAGCTCGGATGGGAAGTGGTCGGTTTTCGCGATGGCTTTGAAGGCCTGTTGCCGCCTGGCGATCACGTCATTCTCGATCGACAGGCTGTGAACGGAATCATGGCGCTGGGCGGGACAATTCTTGGTACAACTAATCGCGGTCATTTTGCCGCAAAAGTCGGCGCTGGCGATCGGACAATTGTTCCGGCAAAAATCATTGCAGACGCCAGGAAAATCCTGGAGGACCTCTGCGTGCGAGCGTTGATCGTCGTCGGCGGCGACGGCTCGCTGGTAACTGCGCAACAGTTGCAGGAGGCCGGCATCAACTGCATCGGCGTGCCGAAGACGATCGACAACGATCTCGAAGCGACGGCAACCACCTTCGGTTTCGATTCTGCCGTTAATGTGGTGGTTGACGCGCTTGATCGTTTGCACACTACGGCGACTAGCCATCGCCGGGTCATTGTCGCGGAAGTGATGGGACGGCACGCGGGATGGATCGCATTGCAAGGCGGTATCGCCGGTGGCGCCGATATCATTTTAATTCCCGAGATCCCGTTCGATAACGAAAAAATCGCGAGTGTGATTAATGCGCGCGAAGCAGCCGGCTGCTTTGGCACGGTCGTTGTCGCTGCGGAAGGCGCAAGACTGAAACATGGCCAACAAGTCAAACGCGACGTGGAAGGTAGCCGAGTTTCGGCTGGGTGGGATTGCCGAGATCGTCTCGCGCGAAATCGCCGCGCGAACCGGTAAAGAAACGCGTTTTTGCGTGCTCGGTCATCTTCAGCGCGGCGGTGCGCCGACGACACTCGACCGAATTCTTGCGACACGTTTCGGAGTTAAAGCCGTCCAGTTAGCGAACGAGGGGCATTTTGGGTCGATGGTGAGTTACCAAAACTATCAGGTACGTCACGTGTCGATTGCCGAAGCAGTGAATCGGCTCAAGCTTGTGCCGCCTAACGGTGAGCTGGTGCAAACCGCCCGCGATGTCGACATTTCGTTCGGTGATTAAAAGGCTCGCAGAACGGCACAACGAAAATAAATCTTTAAGTTTCCCGCTTCCAACCTCCGCGCGAGAAGATCACGGCCGCAACGATCATTGTGAGGGCGACGAGAATCCCGGACTCACCGATCCAGAGGCTCGCACTAGCGCCTGTACTCGCTGGATCGAACGCGACCTGGATAACGCTGTTCCAAGCTGCGTGAAGCATAATCGCTGGCCAGACACTACCTGTTGCCAGTCGCAGCCTCGCGAAAACGAAGCTAAACGCCGTTGCGGTGACCATCCATAACAAGGCGGACAGGACCGGCGGCGGACCTGCGAGGTACACGCCGCCCAGGATAAGTGGCACATGCCAGAACCCCCAGATCACGCCGCTCAGTAACACGGGTTGCGGCAGACCGGCATCGATTAGGCGTGTAAGCATGTACCCGCGCCAGCCAATTTCTTCGCCGGCAGCAGTACGGGCGCTGAAGATAGTTACCACCGTCGCAGCTGCTGCGAGGTTGATCATCAAGACGACGACGGGCGAAGCAGTGTTTCCAACGAAACGAGCGGCTAGCGCGATTGGCTTTGGATTAAAGCCGACTAGTCCCGTCGTCCACGCGATGCCGTAGGAGATCAGCCCAAAAACAATCGGAAAGATGAGCGCCAGCACGATAGCTTTCCATCCTCGACTCCCGCCGACACGGAAAGACACATCGGCAAAGCCTTCGCGAAGGATCAGACGCGCCGCCACCGAGGCAGCTGCCGGAGTCCACATTAGCGCCCAGAGCCACGACAAATTTCCGAGGATCATGAGCGTTTCGAACACCGCTGACAGCGGCACAAGAATCGCGAAGTATAACGCCAGACCCCGGCGCGCCTGAAATCGACGATCGCGCTCGGTAGCCAGAGATGCCGGTGATGTTTTCATGCACGAATGGTTCGTGGTGCCGCATCAGGTTCTGCTTCTTGAAGCTCATGCTGATAGCCAAGCCGGCCCCGGGTAAGGATCATGAGCAACAATGCCACGGGGGCGAAGGCGACCAGGAACGGGATGTTACTGGCACCGCGCACTACGGGGGCGAGAAAGAATTCGCTTGGATTGAATGCGTCAACGGATGTGTGCGCCAGGATAGGAAGAAGCACGCTGCCTTTGGTACGGTTGAATAGCCACGTATAGACAAAGGTAAGAGCGATCCCGGATAACACGTAGGAGCTAACTTCAAGGATCGTCTCCCGTGCGGTGCCCCATTCCGGAATAAAGAAGTACGGCAGATGCCATAACACGTGAAGCGGTCCCAGGATAAGCGTCGCGGCCATTGGACCATAACGCTCCTGCAAGCGAGGCAGCGCAAAACCGCGCCAACCGGGCTCCTCACCCAACGGTCCGCCGATGAAGAACGCTATGACAAAGCTGATTGAATACGTCAGCAGCCACGAGGGAGCAGGTGCTCGAAAGGACCCCAGAACTCCAGGCAAAACAACAGCGCCCAACACAGTGATCAGAGGAATGCCGACGAGGGCGAATAGATACCACCGAAGTCCCACTCGCCAAAAAACGATTCGCCCCACCAAGCGGCGTACGCCCGCTCGCCCTTCGGTTAAGCCTGTGACGATGAAGCCTGCCAGGAAAGGACCGGCAAAGGGAATAACAGCAGCAGACACCACGAACGGTACTGGCCAACGAAACGGCAGCAGGCCAGCGCCATGTCCGAAACGGACATATGGCAGCGCGAGAAGCCACGAGCCGGCATAGGCGAGGATGAAGTAGAGGAGCAGGGGACAGCGGGTGAGCGAGCCATTGCGAGGAGTACCGTGGGGTTGCAGGGTGTTAGCGAAATGTTCATGTTGACGCTCCATTATTTTGCGCGGCTTGGCGCTTTGGAAGTATTTTCTCATCTCAATGGCAGGTCGAGATAAACGAGGTCGACCTGTCCTCGTGAAATTTCTTTCCGACCCGACAGCCATTTTAGATTGGCAACGAAGGACAAAGGGTTCACGGAGGATCAACGCCGCGAGATTTCTCCACTTCAGTCGAAATGAAAAGGCTTTGCTCAGAATGACAAACAGAGTTGATGGTTACGGACGGAACCTTGTAAATCGCCCGAGGCTGCCGATTACCACGGAACAGTCAATTGTAGTTTGTCATGTTGAGCGAAGCGAAACATCTCTGATTTATTGCCCCTGGGCACGCCCTGAATAGAATTTGAGATCCTTCGCTCCCTCAGGATGACAAGCACAAGCATTGATAAAATTCGAAACCCGATGATTTTTCGCCGGCTCATGCGACATGTGGCCAAGTAGGATAAAATGCAGCTGCAATGACACGGAGCGCTGCTGCCACGCAAAGCACTAACTCAGTGCTGATGGTCCGGCCCTGCAGGTTTTATCCGAACCCCGAAACAGCGGCCGACAACGCGTTTCAAGCGCGAGTTGATTGCGCTGCTGAATGCGATGAGCGAGTTAGCGCGAAAGGAATTTGATGCAGCGGTGCAAACACTCCATGCGGCTGGCATAAACGTGCATGTGTTTGAGGACACCGCCGAGCCGGAAAAGCCCGACGCAGTTTTCCCTAACAACTGGATTTCCACTCATCACGATGGGCGCATCGCTCTTTTTCCGATGTATTCAGCTCTGCGGCGGCGCGAGCGTCGGCAGGATATCGTCGAGGAACTGCGTGAGCAGTATCGGGTCACTGATGTGATCGATTACTCGCCGTTCGAGGATGAAGGTTGCTGCCTGGAAGGCACAGGCAGTCTAGTGCTCGATCACCAAAACAAAATTGCGTACGTCTCGCTCTCAAATCGCTCCAATCCAAAGGTGATCCAACGTTTCGCCGACGATTTCGGCTACGAGCCCGTCATTTTCACCAGTATCGGCTCCGACGGTCAGCCGATCTATCACACCAACGTAATGATGTGCATCGGTACGGCGTTCGCGATGGTTGGTCTGGAGATGATTTCGAATAAAGCCGAACGGCAACAGTTGCGAGCGCGCTTGGAGAAGGCCGGAAAAGAGATCGTGGAGTTATCAGCAGATCAGATCGCGAACTTCGCCGGCAATGCAATTGAACTACACAATCAGAGTGGAGAGAAACTGCTGGTGCTTTCTACTCGTGCCGCTCGAGCACTGACCGAAGACCAATGCTGAAAAATTGATCCGCCACGCGCGGCTCGTGCCGCTTGAACTCCCTACCATCGAGCTCGGCGGCGGGAGCGCGCGCTGCATGATCGCGACCATTCACCTTCCGCCCAGATCGTAGCGGCGCTGAGGCAACATTTTGCCGAATGAGTAGGCGCAGCCTTTTCCCTAATGTCCGTTTCCCGCGCAGGTGGCTTCGATGAGGCAGGCGGGTTCGCCGCTCTCCTGGCAGGGGTTCGCATCTTCGATGAACTGAAGTAACGGCGTTTCGGCCAGCACCCGTAGAAACTTGTCCAGGAATCCGCACTCGACGGCAATTGCCTCGAGGGGCCCCGCTAACAAAGCGTTGAACTCGAGACACGGCGCATCGGGCGCGCAAACGCTTCGAATATCTCCCTGCTCAGTAACGTTAAGCCCGTAGCTGGAGAGGGGAGTGACTGCGTTGCCGGTCGAGTTGGTGAGGTTATAGATGCAACGGAAGATGATTTCTCGGTCGTGATCTCTCGGAGGTATCCCGATCAGGCAGTGATACTCTGCCGGCGTCAAAATCATGCCTGCATCCATCCCCAGGAGATGAGCGATCTGATCGGCGCGCCGGCTCCCCAATGGCTCATTGATGTCTTCCGGTTGTCTGACTTTGCGTGGCGCCAGGCGCGCCCATCGCATTCTCCTGGCAAACGTCCGGCAGCGAAGACAATGCCTCCGCGGACCATTAGAGCGAGAGATCGAATTCATTCGTTCTAAATTTCGCCGCGATATAAAACTGCGCACTGTCGCGATCAGTCCGGGAAGCACACGCACCTCGCGTGCTGGCGAAGCCGTCTCGGAATCGCGAACTTTTATAGACACGAAGGCGAGTCTTCAGAATCCGTGATGCGTTTTCACACGTAGTCTCTATGGAAGCAAATCCGCTTTAACGCGATTGGACGAATCTCTGACGCCTCAAACGTCTAGTTGAGGAGTGTCGAATCGTTTACGGAGTAACCTCTTATTGATAAGGGTGGCGAACATCTCACGACGGCGCAATCCGCTTCACGATTGCCTGAAAGCGTGGGTGATCGCGGAGACTTGCGAAGTCCGGGTCGTGCCTGATCCAGTCTGCAACGGCAACACCTGCGTCAAGCGCTCGTTCTAATCCATCGAGAGCGTGGTCGCTTTCACCGAGCAGCGCCCAGTTGCATGCAGCATTGTAAAGGATCAACGGATCGTTTGGCGCGAGCGTCATCGCCTGATGAGTCCACTGTTTTGAACGCTCAGTTTCGCCGAACCTGATTAACACGCTGGCACCCAGACTGTATGCGCGCGCTTCATCCGGATTGAGCTCAAGGTGTTTTTCGATGCGTTCGAGGGCGACTTGGTCGGCCCGGCGAGCCTCATCACGACGCCCCAATTCGATCAGCGCCTGCGCTCTTAAAGGAGCCGATTCGTAATCGTCGGGTCGCGCGTTTTCCGCCTTTTCGAATAATTGCACGGCTTTTTCAATCTCTCCGCTTTCAAACATTGCTCGACCGTAGAGATAATAGGCTTCGAAAAGAGTTGGGTCCTCTTCGAGCGCCCGTTCAAATGCAGTGGCCGCTTCGGCAAAACGTCGCTGAATGGCAAATGCGTGGCCGGCAGAAACATGGGCCTCCGCCGAATTTGGCTTGAGTTTCAACGCGTGTTCGCTCGCGCGTTGTGCCGCTTCCAAATCCTGCGGCTTCCGTCCCCATCGGAAGAGATCGACATAACTGTTGGCCAAACCCGCCCAGGCTGCAGCGAAATCAGGATCGATCTTGACCGCGCGCTCAAACATTTGTCGCGCGAACTTCACGCTTTGGCGCGTCCATTTGTGATAAAGCTTCCGTCCGCGAAGGTAAGATTCATACGCCTCGACGTTCGACGTGGACGGCTTCAGGAAGCGAAATTCTTCTCGTTCAGTGAGCGCCAGACCTAGCGATTCCAGAACGCTTCGGGCGATCTCATCCTCGATTGCGAAGATGTCTTCGATCTCGCGATCGAAACGTTCAGACCAGAGCTGATACCCATTACTCGCGTCAACGAGTTGCACGCTGATCCGGACACGCTTTCCTGCTCTTCGGATGCTACCATCGAGAAGCGTCTCGACTCCAAGACGCTTACCGATCTCGCGCGCGTCCAGGGAGACTCCACGAAATGCAAAACATGATGTTCTCGCCGGAACGTGAAGACCGCCGACCTTGCTAAGGGCGTTGAGTATTTCTTCCGCAACACCATCACTGAAGTGTTCCTGGTCACGCTCGGCGCTGAGATCGGCAAACGGTAAAACAGCGATAGAGCGAATTTTTCCTTTGTTTTTCTGGTTACGCTGCTCCGCTTTTTCCGCGCTCGAGATCGACGCCGCCGACATGCTTTCGTCCAGCGTCACGACGTAGAGATCAATCGATCCCACGCCCTTAAGATTACGATTACCCAATGGTTCGAAACGGAACCCTTCACGACCGCGGATTTGACGCCAGACATCATCGCTGACGACGACCTGCCCGGGATCGACCACTGCTTCGATTCGCGCCGCCGCATTGACGCCATCTCCGTAGAGATCCCCATCTGTGTCCACAGCAACATCGCCCAGATGAACACCAATGCGCAGATCGTGCGCGCGACCAGTTTTGGCGGACTGTTCAGCGTACTCTTTGCTCAGCACGGCCGCGGCGCGCACGGCCATTTCTGTGCTCGGAAATTCGGCGAGGACCGCATCGCCGAGGAATTTAACCACTCGACCCTCATAGCGTTGGACAGTAGTGCGGGAGAGGGCTTGCAAGATTTCGACCAACTGCAGCGCGCCCCGTTCGTCCTCCGCGACACGCTCGCTATAGCCGGCGATATCAGCAAACCAGAGTGCGGCAAGATGATGGGGAAGAGAGTTTTTTCGCATCGATTTCCCGCGCAATTCAAAGTATGCATCGCGCTTATAACGGAGCAACAGGGGATGGGTTGCGCGCATCCTGTTTGCTCAACACACTGAGGTTGCGTCGGCTGTGAGATTCCTATCGGTGCGCAAGCAACCTTGCGACGTGTGGCCGTCGATCTTATATTTAGGTGCGCCGTCGGCGCTAGAGTGTTAGGAGGTCATTATGCCAACAACAATTGCTGCCCCAAAAACGAAGAAAGCTCCGGCGGTGCATGAAGATTTTTTGCCGCTTGAGGGCACTGATCACATCGAATTTTACGTCGGTAACGCCAAGCAGGCGGCGCATTTTTACCAAAGCGCCCTCGGTTTTCAGCCGGTGGCCTATAGCGGACCGGAAACCGGCGTGCGCGAGCGCACCAGCTACGTGGTTCGGCAGAACAAGATCACGTTAGTCTTGACCACACCGCTTCGCGCGAAACATGCAATTTCCGATCACGTTCTTAAGCATGGCGACGGCGTGAAAGCGATCGCATTAAAAGTGAAGGATGCGACTTCTGCCTGGAAGGAAACGACAAAGCGCGGCGGCAAAAGTTATCTGGAACCGAAAACGCTAACAGACGAGCACGGCAAAATCGTTCTGAGCGGGATTCATATTTACGGCGAAGTCGTTCACATGTTTGTCGAGCGCGATGATTACACAGGGCCTTTCATGCCAACGTTTGTGAAATGGGAGCCGGTGTTCCGCGCGTCTGAGACTGGACTGCAGTATGTCGATCACTGTGTCGGGAACGTAGGATGGAATCAGATGAATCCGTGGGTGAAGTTTTACGAGGAAGTGATGGGCTTCCGAAACATTCTCACCTTCGATGATAAAGACATTTCGACTGAGTACTCCGCGCTGATGAGCAAGGTGATGAGTAACGGAAATGGGTTCGTGAAATTTCCGATCAACGAGCCAGCCGAAGGCAAAAAGAAATCGCAGGTGGAAGAATATCTCGACTTTTATGATGGCGAAGGCGTGCAGCACATCGCGATGGCGACAAACAACATCATTGAAACAATCACCGATCTTCAGAATCGCGGGCTCGAGTTCCTGAAAGTGCCTTCGACTTATTACGATACGCTGCTCGATCGCGTCGGTCACATCGACGAAGAAGTAAAGGCTTTGAAGGAACTAGGAATTCTCGTTGATCGCGACGATGAAGGTTATCTCCTCCAGATTTTCTCGAAGCCGGTGCAAGATCGACCAACGCTCTTTTTTGAAATCATTCAGCGCAAAGGGGCAAAGAGTTTCGGGAAAGGCAATTTCAAAGCGTTGTTCGAAGCCATCGAACGCGAGCAAGACGCGAGAGGTAATTTGTAATCTGTCATGTTGAGCGAAACGAAACATCTCAGATTGTCTGTTTTGGCAGAGAGCACCAAAGAGAAACGAATGATCAGAGATTCTTCGCTGCGCTTAGAATGACAACGTAAATAAAGGAGGATCGACAATGCCGTATTACCAAAAAGTTGGCGAGATACCGCGAAAGCATCATATCTGGTTCCACCGCAATGGCGCCGGACCGGGTTACAACAACGAAGGTATCTACTACGAGCACGTAGTTACGACCGAAGGTTTCAACGAAGCGTTTTCAATCATGTATCACCTGCGTCCCCCAACGCGGGTCCGCAATGTGAAGCTCCTGAAATGTGAGGAGCTAAAAAAAGTCACTGACAGTCCGCTCCGGCATCATCATTTGAAAACGGCCGACATTCCCCGCAGAGGAGATCTCTACACCGGCCGCATTCCGATTTTGTTTAACCAGGACGTGATCGCGTATCGCGCGCGGCCTGAAAAGGCTTACGACAAATTTCAATATTATCGTAACGGCGGTGCGGACGAGATCATCTTCGTATTCAAAGGTGGCGGCACACTCGAGTCCGTGTTCGGTAAACAGCGATATCGCGCTGAAGATTACATCGTGATTCCGCGGGGCATCACGTACCGGCTCGTTCCAGACAACGTCGAGGAAGAAGATTACCTGATTCTCGAATCCGTGGGGCCGGTGCGTATTCCGCACCGTTATATGAACAAGGAGGGCCAGATTAAGATGGGCTCGCCATATTCCGAACGCGACCTCCACGGCCCAACCGAACCGCTAACAATCGACAAGGATGAAGATACTGAAATTTTAGTGAAGGACGGCCCGCGCTGGACTCAGGTGACGATGGCGCATAATCCTTTCGATGTCGTCGGGTGGGATGGCTACGTTTATCCGTTCACGTTTAATGCGCAGGACTTCGAGCCGATCACCGGAACCGTTCATCAACCGCCACCGATCCATCAAACATTCGAGATTCGCGGGTATGTCGTCTGCACATTCGCTCCGCGTATGCTCGATACGCATCCCGAAGCCGTGAGAATTCCGTGGGTGCATGATAACGTCGAGGCGGACGAAGTTTTATTTTACGTGCGCGGCAATTTCGGCTCTCGTCGTGGCATTGAACCGGCTTCGATTACGCTGCATCCGCGGGGGATTCCACACGGACCGCATCCAGGTACGATCATGGCGAGCAAGAACGCTACGCGAACTGAAGAGCTGGCCGTGATGTTCGACACGCAACATACGCTCGAGCTCACTGAGCAAGCTGTTGCGCTGGACGACGAGAAATATCCGAAGAGCTGGCTGGATTAATTCAAGGAGCGACGGCTTGGGCAGCCGTTGACTTAGGTATGACGGCTGGGAAGCCGTCATTCCTTGAGGCACAGCGTACTCGAGGTAAGTTAAACCAATGCGCGACGGCAATTCCGAGACTGAAACTGAGTTGCAAGCGGCTGAACGTCGAATCAGCAAGATTCAACGCTGCGGCGACGCTCGGGTCGCGAGCATGGAGCAATCGTTTCTCGGCTTGCTCGAAGCCATTGGCGAAGATCCGCAGCGCGAAGGGTTGGTTAGAACGCCGGGCCGCGCAGCGCGTGCTTTCGAATTCTTGACCGCCGGTTACAGGCAGAGCTTGGATGGAATAATCAACAATGCACTCTTCGAATCCGAAGCCAGCGAGATCGTTCTCGTCAAAGACATCGAGCTATATTCGTTATGTGAGCACCATTTGATTCCTTTCATCGGCAAGGCGCATGTCGCTTACATCCCGAACGGTAAAGTCGTTGGTCTGTCGAAAACTGCACGGATCGTGGATATGTTCGCGCGCCGGCTTCAGATCCAGGAGAACCTGACGATGCAAATTGCAGACGCGCTAATGAAAGCGTTGCATCCGCGTGGAGTCGGCGTCGTGATTGAGGCGAAACATCTGTGCATGATGATGCGCGGAGTTGAAAAGCAAAACTCTGTGATGAAGACATCATGTTTGCTTGGTGTTTTCAAAGAGGACGCCCGAACGCGTTCCGAATTTCTCTCGCTGCTGAACGATTGAGCGTGGAGTGCGGCGACAGGTCGCCGCTTTCAAAGCGCGGACGTGTCCGCGCACTCCAAAGAAACGGCATTGCGCGCTCGTTATTGCGGGCCGATTTGCAATACTGTTTGCTAAATCATGCTCCTGACCGTCAGCAAACGCCTGGAATTTTCCGCATCGCGACGCTTGCACGTCGCCGGTTGGACTGACAAGGAGAACGCGACAGCGTTCGGCCCGGAAACAAATGCGCGCTATGGCAGCGGCCGCAATTACATTGCCTATTTCGTTTTCACCGGTCCGGTCGATCCAGCAACTGGGATGCTGATCAACATCAGCGAAATTAAGGAGCGCGTCGGAAAAGTTCTTCGCGACCGTTTCGATCACAAATTTTTAAACGAGGACAATCCGTCATTTCGCGATGTGCCGCCCACTGCGGAGAACGTTGTCCGTCAGCTTTATTGCGATGTCGCGCCGCTGTTTTGGGACGTGGAAGCAAAACTGTGTGTTTGCCACTTGAGTGAGTCACCCGAACGCAGCGCGACGTACTATTTCACCGGCGCCTGCGAAGCGAGTTATTGGTTCGAATTCTCAGCGGCGCGCAGAACGATGTCACCACATTTGAGCCAGGAAGAAAACGCACGGCTGTTTGGACTGGCTACTGCACCGCATGGACACAATTACCGTTGCCGGATGACATTTCGAGTGGAGCAACTCGATCTTAAGCGGCCTTCGGTTCGCTACGACGAAATCGAAACCTGTATCCGCGCATTACGCGCCGAACTCGATCACCAGTACCTTAACGACGTAACCGGACTAAAAGAACGTCCGCTAACGACTGAGAGTCTCGCTGAATACGTCTTCGAACGCATCAATTCAATGATGCCACTGCATCGCGTTCGTTTGCATGAGCGCGCCGATTTCTTTGCCGAAGCTTGGAAAGACAACATGATTTTTTTGGGCCTGCAGGTGCCGTTTTATGCCGCGCATCGATTGCATACTGCGACGCTTTCCGATTCCGAAAACATCAGGCTTTATGGTAAATGCAACAATCCGACCGGGCACGGTCATCGTTATCTGACAGAGACAACTATCGGCGGCGAATATGATGAGCGGAGCGGTACGCTTTACGATTTCCTCGCGTTGAACGAGGCGATTCACGAATCACTGAAACCCTGGCAGGATCGCCATCTGGACTCGGAAACGGAGGATTTTCGCGAAGCGCCTTCGACAGGCGAAAACATCGTACGCGAGCTTTGGCCAAAGATTGATGATCGTGTGAATCATCAGCTGGTGCGGTTGCGTCTGTGGGAAACGACGAACAACCGCTTCACGTTGCGGCGCACGTAGCGCGCTGGTAGGGATCCCGCGGTCGCGGGAAGCCGTCCTTTCTTCGTCTCCGCGGCGCGCCCGGCGGTCGCGCCCTACCATTTGATTCGGCATTGGACGTTGAGCGTTGGGCGTTCGACGTTTCTTACAGGAGCATGAAACGGTATCTCATCACAGGCGCCAGCCGCGGGATCGGCCGCGCCATTGCGGAAAAGCTCGCTGGCAAAGACGTGGAACTGCTGTTGCACGGACGCGATACGGTGGCGCTCGCGCAAACGCGAAAAGTTGTCGAGCCGCAATGCGCGAAGGTGACGCCGCTGATTCACGATCTCGCGACGGCACGTGGCGTTTCCGATCTCATCGCGGAAGCCGGCCGGGACCCGATCGACTTGCTCGTGAACAACGCAGGCATTGCGATAGTGAAACCATTCACACGAAATCACGTCCATCGAATGGGAGCAAACGATCGGTGTGAATGTTACTGCGCCGTTCCTGTTAACGCAGCGCTTTGCGCCACGGATGCTGCCGGGTTCGAGCGTCGTCAATATTCTTTCCGTTGCGGCAAAAACCGCATTCCCAAACTGGAGCGCCTACTGCATGAGCAAGTTTGCGCTCGAAGGTTTCACGCGCTGCGTGCGCGAAGAATTGCGCGACCGCAAAGTGCGCGTGATCAACGTTTATCCCGCTGCAACCGACACCGAAATCTGGAGCCAGGTTGGCGGCAAATGGCCACGCGAACGAATGATGAACGCGACACAGGTTGCTGAGGCCGTCGCATTCGCTTTGGCGCGGCCGACGGACACACTGGTCGAAAATATCACGCTCTCCAGTCTGGTTGGAAATCTGTGATGTAACTCAAAAGCGACGCAGGCCGCGTACGCACTCCCAAAGCTTCGCAAAAACAAATAAGGGCGCTGAAGATTTCGCACGAAGTGCTTTGGAAGTGCGATGCGTCTCCGCATGGCTTTCGCTGGCCGAGTATCATATATTTTGCGCGACGTGGATAAGTTGAGGCGCCGTTATGATTAATGCCTTGCAGAGCGAACTTACGATCAATGTCGTTGCGTCGATCATTGTATCATTGCTCTTTCTGGGCCTCGGTTTTTTATGGGGGAAATACAAGGAGCGGCGCCGAAAGTTTGGGCGAAATCTCGAAGAGTACGACTTCTATCCGTTCACCGTCAGTCGGGAGAACTTTGGCGAGTTCAGCCTGAAAGATTTTCGCTTGGGGATGCACTACTTTCTCAAAAACGAAGATCATACAGCCGCGCGACAACTCATCTTCATCGGCGAGCAAAACAATGTGCGCGCGCAACTCGAGCCCACCGAGCAGAAGGTTTACGCGCAGCTATTTGAAAAATATGACGGCAAAAGAGTTACCGACGACACGCACGAATTCCTGGAGAACTACGAGCGGATTGTGCGGCTGATCGGAAAATCGTTTCCAAATACCGGAATCGAGATTCTGCTTCACAATCTGGCTGATCCAGCGCATTCGCTGATTACACTTGAAAATAACGTCACTGGCCGGCACTTACGCGATGGCACAACAAATCTGCTGATTGATCTCAAGCGTCGCCAGCTCTTGAACGAGGACAAGCTGAACTACGAGCTGAACATCGGCGCGCGAAAATTCAAATGCACCACGATTCCGATCAAACGAAAGGAATTCGGAATCGTTGGCGCGATTTGCATTAACATCGATGCCAATTACATCAGCGAGGAAGTGCTGAAGGATCGACAACGCATCGAGACGTGGTTCCAAAATTTTCTGCGAACCGACATGCAGCTCGATGAAAATATTTTGAGCAAGGATGACTATGCAAAAGCCCTTAAGGGCCAACGGCACTTTAAACAAGAAGGCTTTTAGCGAATCATCTGAGCGGAGCAAGGCGGAGTCGAAGAATTCCGTGGCGCTAGCTTGTGGTTACATGGCGGGATTCCTCGACTTCGCTCGGAATGACACTGTAGCCGCCGCCCTGTGGGCGGCGGTGTCAACGAGTAACCCCCGCGCTTCGCACAGCGAAGCGGCTACAATTACTTGGGCGACGCTTCTAAGGCTGCCTCGGATTCTGGTTTCTTGTGGTACTCGACCAACCGGAATCCCCAGCTGATCAGGGTCGAGAGATCTTTCGTCCTCGCCTTCTTTTCGTTCAGAAACTTTTCGATTTTCGTTTTCAGCTCTCGCTGTTGATCCGTTGCGTCGAGAATCTCGAAAATTTCCATCGACAATAGCCAGTCCTCGGGATGCTCGGCCTGTTGCGTTTCCCAAATCTCGCCGAGCCGTTCGTAGCCTGCCTGGCTTTCGCGAATTTTTCGCACCTGTGCATAAAGATTTTCAAGACGCTTTCGTTTCGCGTCGGATGGCACTTTGATCGTCCGCTCCTTTGGAATGAGCGCCACTTGATTGTAGGCGTCCTTGTCTGCGGCTCCGTTAAACACAGAACTGATGCGCTCGCCAACGGCCATGTCGTAACATGCCCCAATCGGGATTGAACAAAACGCGGTCCCCGTATTCCGCGGCGCAATTTGAAAACTTGATCAGGAGTAATTTGCCGTCCCTGTGCAAAATGTTTTCGACTTTTCCTGATACGACGATCCCACTAACGAATTCAATTTTCGCCTTTCTGCCTTCTACGATTCCGAGCGCATGCAATTGGTCGTTTGTGAGCAACTCTGGCGGTTCTGACGTCTGCTTCCATTTCCCAACCGGCGAACCGAACCCATCCTTGTGATAGTCAACGCCATGGCCTTCCAGTTCTTTGTCGTGGAACGCCAATGCCGTCTTACCTGTTGTGCGCAGGTAAATCGGCGAATTGTTTTCGTCGGTGATGACTTCGTTGAATACGCCGCTGACTTGCAAGCCGGACGAATACTCGCAGGTGGCTGCGTTCTGGCATTCGATGGCTTTGTTGATGCCTTCGAGTCCACCAACGTTGAACGCCATCATGCTTGCAAATTCTTCGAGCACACGTCTCAAGTGCTGAAAATCGGTGCAGACAAAAAGCTGCGGCTGTTTTGTGGTGATATCGAACGCTGTATGCATCGCGTCGATGGAGTAGGGGATCTTTTTGACCTCCGGCTCAAGGCATGAGACCGATTCGCCAATTGATGAAAGCAAACCGGCGCCGTAAATTTTTGGATCTTGAAGTGTGCCGATAAGTCCATACTCGACGGTCCACCAATGCAGACGCGACAGGAGCGCCATTTCGGAGGGGTCGCCCAAAGTCTTCTGCCGATGTTCAACCAGTTTGGTTGCTTCATCGACTTCTTTCGGATCGGCGTTCGGTCGTTCCTTCAAGATCGATAAGTGCCGGATCGCTTGATACAGCTCGAAATCTTTCTTCGACGACATCGCTTTGGCGCCGACTTCTCCAAAGCGTTGCAGATACTCCGAGTATTCGCGATCAACGATGATCGGCGCGTGCCCGGCGGCCTCGTGAACAATGTCTGGCGCCGGCGTGTATTCGATGTGATGGATCTGGCGCATGTCGCACGCGATTACCAGCACCTTGTACGCTTGGAATTCCATGAACGCGGCCGGCGGAATAAAGCCGTCCACAGCCACCGCGCCCCAGCCAATCTTCGCCAAAATATCGTTCATCTCCTGAATGCGCGGGATGCGATCAAATGAGATGCCAGTGTTGAGGAGCCCTTGGAAATAAACTTTGTGCGCGTATTCCTTCAGGAAAAAAATGTTCTGGCGCATGATAAATCGCCAGACTGCGTGATCGACCGAAGTGTAATCGTCATATCGCTGATCGACTGCGAATTGGAGTAAATGTTTGGGGCAACTTGCGACGGCCGCGTTGTCATAACTGATACCGCTTTCAGATTTCATTCGGCGCCTCCTCGTTGGGCGAATACAACTTATGATTCGTTTGTGGCGCGGGCAAGGATGTTTGCGTGCGCTTATGCTCTCGGGTGGATCGGCTTCTCCGAAGACGATGCTGGAGTTGGCGCTCCCTCGCGCCGCCAAGTAATGGCCCGAGGGCGGGCCGCCTCCATTGGCCAACGCGTTGAGGACAACGCGTTCCACCTAAAAAATGATGACGGTGTTGCCCACGCTCACGAGGTCTTTCACGCGCGCGGCGTCCCAGTTGGCGAGGCGAATACAGCCGTGGCTCGCAGCGCGGCCAATTGTCTCAGGATTATTCGTGCCGTGAATACCGATGCCGGGTTTGTTCAAGCCCATCCATAGAATGCCGACCAGATTGTTCGGGCCGGGCGGCAGATTGTAGTAGTTCTCAGTGCGCACGCCGTAGTTCAGCATCCCTTCATCGTAGCGGAACCACGGGAAGACGGTCGCACCGAGAATTTTCCATGTGCCGACCGGCGCCGGGAGAGTTTTGGATCCGGGCGTGATTGGGAACACGCAGACGAGCTGATCGTGATCGAATACCTCGAGTAAATGCTCTTGCGTATCGACAAAAATCTTGCGAGAAGCGAACGCCGGATTTTCAGGAACTTTTCCTTCGGCGAATTTCTCGACTTCGAACGGCAAAACATTCGGCACCTTGAGAGTTTCGCCCGGCTGAAGATGTTCCCAGTCTTTGCCGGGATTTAGTTTCTGGATGTACGCCTCAGCGGAGTGAAAGCGCTCGGCGACGAATTCCAAGAGTGACGTGTAAGGCGACCATTTTAACTTCGCCTGCTCTTCGCGGCTTCCAGGAATGTTACCGATCTGTTTTAGATCTTCGTCTCTGATCGTATAACTAGTGTACGTGACCGGCACCTGATCGAGCATCCACTGATCGACCGCGCCGGTCTTCGGCATCGCCTGCGCGTGCTTGTATGAGATGAGCGCTTTCCGGAAAAACTCGCCCATTCTCCCGTCGATCTTGCCGGGACCAAAATCGCTGTTGTCTAAAAAAATCTGCAGTCGTGTGGCAGTCTCCTCGTCGTAGTTCGGCAACGCGACGGGATAAACCCTCGGTGGCGGTGTTGACTCGGGTGCCGGTGTCGGTGGCTCCTGTGCAGATACGGCGACTGAGAACACGCAGAGAAGATTCAATACAACGAATTTCATCAGCCAGAAGTTATCCGGTGTGAATGTTGAGCGTGCAAACTGGTTTCAAGGAACGACGGCTTCCGGCCGTCGAGGGAAATGACGGCTGGGAAGCCGTCACTCCTTGCGCGCCGGCCGTAATGCCACCGTCGATTCGGCTGGCAAAATCCATTCCGCCGGACTTGCCATTGGAACGGTTTCCGCTCCTCCGTAGCGACGCGAATCGCTGGTCCAAAGCGTTTCCCATCTGCAACCGGTCGACGGCGCGAGTAAAGGCTCCGACGCAGGATGCAAAACCTGACTTTCCCCGAGGTTCACCAACAGCAGGCGATCGTCATTGCCTTGCGAAAAATATCGAAGGACGAAACTCGTCGGCCCCAGCACCGCACCATCGACACCGTCCGCTTTTTGCTCTCGAAATCGCGAATCGTCGCGGCGCAATTTCAGAAGATCAATGTGCAGATTGTACAGCTCGCGATTCTTTTCGCGCTCTGAAAAGTCGAGTTTACACCGTGAAAACGTCTCGGGATCATCTGGCGCGGGTAAGCGCCTAAATGCCTCCTCTTCACTTAGTGACAAGAATGGCGCCAGCAATTCAGCCCGACCTTTGCGAATCGCACCACGGACGACGGCATCGCTGATGTCCGCAAAAAATAAAAAAGGACTGGGCGCGCCGAATTCCTGGCCCTGAAACAGCAATGGTGTCCATGGTCCGAGCAAAAGAAGCGCGGTGATTGCGCGGTAACGTCCGGCGGAAGTTTGGACGCGCGGCCGCTCACCCGCACCGGTGTTCGCGATCTGATCGTGGTTTTCGATGAAACAAACGAACGCCTCAGCGGGAATGCCGAACGTCGGAGTGCCACGCAACACTTTGCGCCATGAGAGCCTCTGTCCCTGGTACAGAAAACCATATTTCGCCGCGGAAATGAATTCCTGTGGGCTGCCCAAGTAATCGCTGAAATATCCGATGTTCTGACCGGTTAAGGCCACCATGGTGCTGTGATGAAAGTCGTCATTCCACATACCATCCAAACCGTCGCCGCCTTTGTTCTGCGGTTGTGTCATCCAGGCTTCCTGCAGATCGTTCTCGGCGATGAGAATGATGGAACGCGAACCCGCCGCCTCGCGCGCGGCGCGACCGACTGCGCCAATGATGTGTTCCTTGGATTGATCGCGGATAGCGTGCGTTGCGTCGAAGCGGAAACCGTCGAAATGAAATTCTTCGATCCAATAACGGCCGTTCATGATAAAAAATTCGCGAACTGGTCCTGAGTTTGGACCGTCGAAATTGATCACGTCCCCCCATTCGTGTCCTTTTCCACGGAGCAGATAATCATCGGAAAAAACGCCCAGGTAATTTCCGTCCGGTCCGAAGTGGTTGTAAACGACGTCCAGAATTACGCCCAGGCCTAACGAGTGCGCGCGGTCAATGAATTTGCGCAAATCGTCCGGCCTTCCGTATAAGTGTGAAGGCGCGAAGAGATCAACGCCGTCATAGCCCCAGCCAAATTTCCCGGGAAACTCCGCGACCGGCATCATTTCGATCGCGGTGATTCCGATGCGCGCCAACTCAGGCAACTGTTCGACAGCGGCGCGCCACGTTCCTTCCGGGGTAAATGTGCCAACGTGCATTTCGTAAAAGACCTGGCCTTTTAGTTTCAATCCGGGCCAGTCCGCGTCGCTCCATCGGAACGCTGTCGGATCGACAACGCACGAGGATCCGTGCGGCCCGTCGGGTTGAAAACGCGACGCCGGATCGGGATAAAAGTTCTGCGCTCCATTCACGCGAAAACGGTAGCGGGCGCCGGAGCCTGCGTTGGCTGCGCCTGAGAAATATCCGTCTGACTCGGATGTTAGCGGACAGAATTTTGGTTTCGCTTCCGTACGCGTCTTCCAAAACGACATCGAATTTCCTGCGCCTTCGGCGCCCAAACGCGAAAATGCGTTTGGTTTTCACCGATCAATTCGGCACCAATCGGATAGCGACGCTTTATTTTCGCCCGACATCGGTTACCAAGATGCGAGCGTGCGCTAACGAAGCAACCAAGGAACGACGGCTTCCCAGCCGTCGCGCTAAATTTCGACGGCTGCCCAAGCCGTCGTTCCATGGTACATCGCGCTTGATCGGCTTGGGCGAAACGCTTCACAATGCCGCGCATGAACGGAATCGAACCAAAAATCGAGATCTTCAAGCCGTTCGGCGAAGCGTTCGAGTTGATGAAGAAGATTCTGTTTCGGCCGTTTGATTTGAAGAAATGGCTCGTAATCGGTTTCGCTGCGTGGCTTGCAAACCTTGGTGCGGGTGGTGGCGGAATCGGCGACTTCAACTATCCGAATAACCGACGGGAAGGTGCGCAGAAGTTCAACGAGACGATCGGCCAGATTCCACAGCCGGTCCTCATCACAGGGATTTGCGTTCTGATTTGCGTCGTCCTTCTGCTCATCGTCCTGTTTGCGTGGCTACGCGCGCGCGGACGATTCATTTTTGTTGACTGTGTCGTTCGCAATCGCGCTGCGATTGTCGAGCCGTGGAAAGAATTTCGTGGAGAAGGAAACAGCTTCTTCCTGTTCTCACTGCTCGTGGTGCTCGTGGTCGTCCCGGTGATCGTGATTGCGGGGCTTGTCCTCATTGTGCCGTTTATCCCGGGGCATGATCAGACTGAACCCGGTGTCGGCTTTTGGATTGGTATTTCGCTGACCGCGTTTATCTCGGTCTGCCTTATTTTCGTTTGGGCGCTCGCCTCTCAGCTGATGGTCCCGATCATGTACCGCCAACGATGTCGTGCGCGGGTCGCATTTGCCCGAGCGGTGAGCTTGGTAAGCTCCCATCCCGGGCCGATCCTTCTTTACGTGTTATTTTTTATGCTGCTGGCCGTCGCGATGGTTATGATTAGCTGCGCGGTAACGTGCGCGACTTGTTGCATCGCTGCGATTCCGTATGTCGGCACAGTTATACTTCTGCCAATTCCAGTTACGCTTGGCGCGTTCTCGCTGTTATTCCTTCGGCAGTTCGGTCCCGATTACGATGTATGGGCCGGCTTCATGCCGCCGGAATTTTTGCCTATGTTAATGCCACCGCCTGCGCTTTCGGGAACTGAAGCAGGCTAACTAAGGAACCAACGCGGGGCGGATGTGGCAATCCCGGGTGACGCAGCGCTGAAACGATCAGAGATTCTTCGCTGCCCGCAGAATGACATTCAAGCGAACGGCAATTTACGTGGTACAATCCGGACGATGAACTGGGATGCGATTAGCGCCATCTCACAATTGATCGGCTCGCTAGCGGTCGTTTTGTCCGTGCTCTATCTGGCAGCGCAAGTGCATCAGAGCACGCGGGTGGCAAAAGTCGCCATGCAAGATGCCGCGGCGACGGCCTTGCGCGATGTTACCAAGCCGTTGATGGAAAACGCCGAGCTGGAACGAATCTGGCGCGTCGGACTTGAAGATATTGGCGCACTTTCAATCGAAGAGCGCGCGAGATTTTTCCATGCTTCCTACCAATTCTTGAAAGCGTTTGAGACTATCCACTTTCATCATGTTTACGGAATGATGGATAAAGATCTTTGGGAAGGCTGGCACGGACTGCTTCGACATTACGTTGTCGCGCCGGGCATGGCTCATTACTGGAAACTTCGGCCTGAAGTTTTTTCGGAACGGTTTCGCAATTTCGTTAACTCGCTCGAACCGCCGATTAACCAGCGCACGGTGGGCACCTTGTTCAAAGAGGAACGAAGTTAAGGGGAGCGCGAGCATGTTGCTCGCATCGTCCGGCAGTTGCCGGATGGTGGCTAGCAAGAGCTACGAACTCTTGCGCTCGAGATCATGAGCCTTTGCAGCCGGCTGGTTGGCAACATGCCAACCAGAGCGAGCAGAATGCTCGCGCTCCCCAATGATGTGGCGCTACTTACATGGCCCCGGCACTGGGATCACGAGTTTGCCGTCCTTCTCGGCGACAAAGTTTTCGGAGCTGCCGGAAGAACTGCCGTTTGCGTCCTTGTTTTCAACTTTAATCACGAGCTTTTTTGTTGGTTTGAGATTCAGACAAACTTTACCGGTTGGTCCATCCATCGGCGTCGTCGCTTTTTTAACGTCCTCCGGCGTCAAACTAACAAGCTCAATCTTTGAAATTTTCCCTTCGGCGCCTCCTGACTGCATCATTTTATAAAACTCGAGCGCCCCGGGATCTGAGCCTTGTGTGTAAAGGAAAGATTCGAGGGTGGCTGTGTCCTTGCCTTCCAACGCCGCTTTGTACTTGTCGGTGAATGTCTTTTCCTGCTCGGGCGTGGCGGCCACTACGCCGAACGCGAGCGTGAGTAGGAGTGCACCAGCTAGTGTAAAGATTTTCGTTGAGCTTTTCATGGCCGCCACCGTAGGCGTCTCGATTTCCGCAACGCAAGCCAATTCGAAAAGAAAAGTCGTTGCTGAGTCCCGTTGCGCGGGCTATTCCAATCTGCCCGTCCGGGCGTCGATAGATAGCTAGTGTCATGTTGAGCGAAGCGAAACATCTCGGTTTATTTTTGTGGGCGACCCGTCTAGAAAAGAGCAGAGATTCTTCTCCCGCGACTGCGGGATCAGAATGACATACGTGTTCGACTGTTAGTTTCCTGATGAACATTCACGAATATCAAGCCAAAGAGTTGTTGCAGAAATTCGATGTGGCTACAACGCGCGGCAGAGTCGCGGCGACACTCGATGACGCAGAGCAGATCGCGCATGAGCTTGGCGATATCGATATTGTTGTTAAGGCACAGATTCACGCTGGCGGGCGCGGCAAGGGCACTTTCAAGAACGGGTTTAAGGGCGGTGTGCACGTTCGCAAAACGCCTGACGAAGTCCGCGATGTTGCGGCGAAAATGCTCGAGCAAATTCTGGTGACACACCAGACCGGGCCGGCCGGTCGTTTGGTGAACAAAGTTCTCGTTGCAGAATCGGCCGATATTGCGCGGGAAATATACTTTGCAGTCCTGCTCGATCGCGCGACCGCTGCGCCTTTAATTGTCGCCAGCACCGAAGGCGGCGTCGAAATTGAAGCTGTTGCGGCAAAATCTCCCGAGAAAATTATCCGGGAGCCGATTGACCCATTAGCCGGGCTGCAGCCATACCAGGCCCGCAAACTGGCAAGCCAACTCGGTTTTGAATCATCGCAGCTAAAGAACGCGTCAAAATTATTCCAAGGACTTTATCGCACTTTCATTGCGTACGACTGCTCGATGGTCGAAGTCAATCCATTGGTCGTTACGAACAAAGGCGAAGTCCTTGCGCTGGATGCCAAGTTTAACTTTGACGACAACGCGCTGTATCGGCATCCGGAAATCGCTGCGATGCGTGACATTGCTGAGGAAGATCCTCGCGAGGTCGAAGCGTCAAAACATGGGCTTAACTACATCGGGCTCGACGGCGACATAGCGTGCCTCGTTAATGGCGCCGGCCTTGCCATGGCTACCATGGATATCATCAAGTTTTATGGCGGCGAACCGGCGAATTTCCTCGATGTCGGCGGCGGCGCGACGGAAGAGCAGGTGACTGAAGCGTTCAAAATCCTGGTCGCCGACAAACATGTGAAAGCGATCCTCGTCAACATTTTCGGCGGGATCATGAAGGTGGACATTATTGCGCAAGGCATCATCAACGCAGCAAAAACAGTCAAACTGTCTGTGCCGCTCGTTGTGCGTCTTGAAGGAACCAATGTCGAGCGAGGAAAGCAGTTACTGAAGGACAGCGGAATCGAGCTGATCGCGGCCGACGATCTTGCAGATGCCGCGCAAAAAGTTGTTGCTGCAGCAAATTCCAAATCATGACGCTGTACAATGAAAGCGATGCGAGGACCCATCGCACTCCAAAGGCACTGCGTGCAAAATGCCCGCAAAACCTGTTCTGTTTCGCGAAAGCTTTGGGAGCGCGCGCGCGTCCTCGCGTCGCCTTAACGATGGTCTTTGTCGCAGTTACCGCGCACGCTTTGCGGCGAGGATCTTCCGCGGAAATCCAAAGCGCCTCGTGAAACTTATCCGAATGTCGACGTGATCTACGATTCCGTGACCGCGCCTGACGGGAACCGTTTGCGCACAATCATTACCAGGCCACGGAACACAAAAGGAAAACTTCCGGTCATCTTCGTTGCAGGTTGGTTGAGCTGCGATTCGGTTGAAGCGCCGACCAACACGAAGGACGAGAGCGGCCTCGTTTTTCGCGGTCTGGCTCAGCTTCCGAAATTCGTTCTGTTCCGAATGGATAAGCAGGGCGTCGGCGATAGCGAAGGCGTTTGCTCCGAGACGGATTTCGATTCCGAGCTCGCCGGCTATCGCGCGGCTTTTCGCGCGATGAATAATTACGATTTTGTCGATACGAAAAAAATTTACATGCTCGGGATCAGCAATGGAGGAGGGTTTGCACCGCTCGTTCCGGAATCAGAGACAGAACGAGCGCAAGTCCGCGGCTACATTTCGGTCGGCGGCTGGGTGAAGACCTGGTTTGAGCACATGCTCGAGATCGAACGGCGTCGCTTCGCGTTAAGCGGCAAATCGCCAGGCGAAGTTAACGATCGCATGAAAGACGACGGCGACACTTTTTCACGAGTGGCTGATCAAAGGCCGACCGATCGATGACATTTTGAAGGAGCGACCCCAGCTGGCCGATGTCTGGCCCGAGGGAAAGGATCATGCGCATCTTTATGGGCGACCGCTTCGCTTTTATGAGCAGTTGCAACAACTGAATCTCGCCGCGGCCTGGTCGCGCTTGAAAGTTCCCACTTATGTCCTTCGCGGCGCGTTCGATTGGATTATGAGTCGCGACGATTCCGAATTGATCGCTTCGTACGTGAACAACAATGGCGATCTCGCGACGTTTTACGAAATGCCCCAGACAGGCCACACGTTTCAGCATTATTTGAGTTTGGCTGACGCGTTTAAAGGAAAGAGCGCGCCGTTCGAGCCAAAAAACATCGGGTTGTTAGCCGACTGGCTGCGCAATGAAGCGATTACGCATGAAGATTAACAACATCGCGTTTGTTGGAATTCCGGTGACTGACCTTAGCCGTGCGCGGAAGTTCTACGAAGAAGTACTTGGACTAGCGGTATCGGACGAAATGATGGGCGGAAAATGGATTGAGTACACGGTCGGTGATCACACGCTCGCGATTGCAAATGTTGGCGAGCAGTGGAAGCCGTCAGATCAAGGGACAGGTGCCGCGCTCGAGGTGGAAAACTTCGACGAAGCGATTAAGCAGCTGAGAAATCAAGGTGTCCCGTTCGCCGCTGAGCCTTTTGAGACGCCTTGTTGTCACATGGCAGTGGTGCAAGATCCCGACGGAAACAAGCTCATAATTCACAAACTCAAACCCGAAAACAAGAAAGGAGTCTGCAAATGATCACGAATGAAGTGGCCTTTGTTGCCATTGCGGTATCTGACAAGGAACGTGCACGAAAATTTTATCAGGAGACGCTGGAGTTAAAGCCTACGCGCACACAGATGGATGGCGCGTGGGTCGAGTACAGATCTTGGCCCGACCACGATCGGAGTCGGTTGTCATCCGGCGTGGCAACCTTCGCGCGATGGGACGACCGTCGCGTTCGAGGTAGGAGATTTCGATAACGCTTACGAAAAGTTAAAAGAGCGTGGCGTGATGTTTGACCTTGAGAAAACCGAGACGCCTGTTTGCTGGATGGCGCAATTTCGCGACCCCGACGGAAACAAGCTCGTGATTCATAAGAGAAAATGACGAAGCGCGAATGACGAATGTCGAAGGAATGATCAAATGACGAAGTCCGAATCGACAGCGTACGCGTCTTCCGGGATTTTCGTTATTAGAACTTCGTCATCATTTCGTCATTCGTCATTCGTCATTCGTCATTCCAATTATGTCTGTTTTGGTTGATAAAAATACGCGAGTCGTTGTGCAGGGCATCACGGGTAGCGCTGGCGCATTTCACACCCGGCAGTGCATGGATTACGGCACGAACGTGGTCGCCGGTGTCACGCCGGGGAAAGGCGGCCAAATGTTCGAGGGCAAAGTGCCGGTGTTCGATACCGTCTGGGAAGCGCGACAAAAAACCGGATGCAACGTGTCGATGTTGTTCGTGCCTGCGGCTGCCGCTGCGGATTCGATCCTTGAAGCAGTTGATGCCGAAGTCGAGCTGGTAGTTTGCATCACGGAAGGAATTCCAGTGATGGACATGATGCGCGTAAAAGCCATTATGCGCGGAAAGAAGTCGCGGCTGATCGGACCGAATTGTCCAGGCATTATCACACCCGGCCAATGCAAGATTGGAATTATGCCCGGCTACATTCACAAGCCCGGAAATATTGGCGTAATCTCGCGCTCTGGAACTCTGACCTACGAAGCCGTGTGGCAGTTAACATCACGCGGCTATGGACAATCAACCTGCATCGGGATAGGCGGCGATCCGATTCACGGTCTGTCGCACCTCGACTGCGTGAAGTTGTTCAATGACGATCCAGGCACAGATGCGATGATCTTGATCGGAGAAATTGGCGGATCTGCCGAAGAAGAGGCCGCGGAATGGATTAAAGCGAACTGCAAAAAGCCCGTAGCAGCATTCATCGCGGGAAAAACCGCTCCGCCAGGGCGGCGGATGGGTCACGCAGGCGCGATCGTTTCCGGCGGAAAAGGAACTGCAGCGGGAAAAATTGAAGCGCTTGAAGCGGCGGGAATCGCCGTAGCGGAAACCCCAGCTGTAATCGCCGATACGCTCATATTGAGGATGAAGGGTTCCGCGTAAGTCGCCTGTCGGTCCACAACCTGCTTGGAAACTCGCTGGATGAAATCGAGGCAACTTCGATAGCGAGTTGTCGAATTAACGCGACGCCAACTGATTCGTTGGCGTCATGCTGAGTGAAATCGAACGATCCCGTGAAGGGCTTTGACGTGGCCCTACGAGATTCCTCGACTTCGCTCGGAATGACAGATTGATTAAGGCTCTCTTATGAACACACTTGCACTTATCGCAATTACCTGGGTCGGCAAAGAATACCGGTTCCTTGGGCTGGACTGGAGTTACCTCGTTATCCTGGGCCTGATCGGGAACGCCACGTTTTCGATGCGTTTTCTGGTGCAGTGGATTGCCTCTGAGCGACAGGGCGAAAGCGTAATCCCGGTTTCATTTTGGTACTGGAGCATCTTCGGAAGCGTGATCATGTGCCTCTACTTCATTTTTAAACGCGATCCGGTAGGCATCCTCGCTTATCTGCCTAACTCGCTGATCTATATTCGTAACCTGATGCTGATCCAAAAGGGCAAGTCTGCTGCCACAGCTGCCACGCCTTCGCAGCATCCGCGCGAGATGGGTTGACGAATTATTGCCCAGTTTGTTTCGGGTTCGGAGATTCGGATTTCAGACTTCCCCCTGCAGGGAGATTTGCTGCCTTCCAATCCATCGCCATGCGAATCCGTGCGCGGCCGCTGGGATGATCGTAAAAAACGAATTCCTCGAGCGGCGTCGGGTTGAGTTTGCGATAGGCCCCAAGTTTAAGCGCCACCTCTGCCATCCCATCGGGTTCACGAGCAGTGTTGATTCCAAACGCGTCCGCTTCACGCTCGGTGACGCGCACCACGGTGTTGAGAAGCGGCGTGGCAAGGAAAAGCAATGTGCAGAAAACCAACGCCAGCAGCGGGAGACCGGCTGGATCGGCAATACTGCGCACTCCCCATTTGTCGCCCCAGCGTCTGACGGCTGCATCAAACAGAAATTCGAGTGAGCGCGAAACCGATGAGCATGAAAATTCCGAGATAGGTCAGCAACTTCGCGCCGTGATTTAGAACGTAATGGCCCATCTCGTGCGCCATGACCGCACGGATCTCGGGGATGGTGCATTGGTTGAGCAGATTATCGTTCAGCGCAATTCGCGTCGTTCCAAGAATTCCTGAGACATTCGCGCTTACACGCGTCGTTTGACGCGACGCGTCCACCTCAAAGACTTGTTTTACAGGAATTTGATTCGCCCGCGCCATCGCGAGAATCGGCTCGCTGATTTCCGGTTTCGTCAGCGGTCTATACGTATTGAACAGCGGCTCGATAAACACCGGTGCAATAATGAGCAAAAAAAACGAGGACACGACGGCGACGACAGTTCCCCAGATCCACCACGTTTTCGGTGCTCGCCGAAACACGGAATACAGCACGATCAAGAAGATCGTGCCGCCGATAAGCGCGATGCCAAGGCCAATCAACTGCTCCCGAAACCACCCGATGAAATTCTGTGTGGCGAGGCCGTATTGATGCTCGCGAAAGAAGTGCTCGTAGATGTTTAGCGGAAAGCTCAACAAATAAACGAGCAGCAAGTACGGAAGGCTGTAACAGACGACTTGCAGCGTTTTCGACTTCGTTAGTCGTTCCGAGAAATCGCGCAGCCACGCTGAAATCCTGGACGCCAGCAATAAAATCGAGATCGCAGCTGCGAGAAGATAATTCCACAGAAGCAGCCAGTAACCGCCCTCAAAGTAGGCGTCTGATTTTTCACGCTTGTCCTGCGGCACACTGTCCAACCACGCCTTCGTCGCCGCAGCCGGATCAAGGCCTGTCGATTCTTGCAGGGCGTGGGAGTCGTTGCCGAGATGATTGATTTTGACTGCAGCATCGCCTGACGTGGCATTTTGAATTGAAGTCTGTGCGGGAGCTTCGCCAGACACAACGAACATCGATGAGATCAACAAACCGGTGAGTACGGCAGTTGGGCGCAATAATTTGTTCACGGGCACGAGGCACGGACGTCGGTCACGCCAAGTTGTCAAAGAAAGCAGCGTTATCATGCCGCGCAATAACATCGGGCCTGCATCTGCAGGCGGGCACCGCAGGTGGATTAGGGAAGCCGCGTCTGCTCTGTAAAGCTTGACAGTCACGGTCGCATTAGGCTGGACTAGCCGCCGCTGAGGATGGTAAACAAACAATATGAAAGCACTCGCGTCAGAGTTGCTGATTTGCGCGCTCGCGCTCGGAATGACTTTTGTCACCAGCTTAAATGCCCAAACGCCATCACCGGACACCGCGCGCTACGGTCCTTACCCCACCTACTATAAGGAGATCGTTATGCAGTGGCTCAATACGCAATTGATCGATCCGGATAGCGCACGCATTGAGTGGAGCGCAGAACCAAAACCATCCGATGTCGGCAAGGGCAGCGAAGCTGTGTCCGGTTATCTCGTTGATTTCACTGTGAACGCACGAAATCGATTTGGCTCTTATACGGGCAAGCAAAAACATTCTGTGCTCATTCGTAACGGCGAAGTAATCAAGAGCATGGGGTTCGGTTATTAACAAAAATGAAACAATTCAAATTAAGTTCTAAACGGAAATCATCCGGGCAGATCGTTGTTCTGCTGATCATTGTGCTGGCGTTGCTTGGTGGCGCGTGGTGGTACCTTAATTCTAATAAAGAGAATGCAGCCAGGGAAGGAACAGCGTTTGCCAGGGAGGCTGTCCAGAAAATTGCTGTCCAGCATGATCTTAATTTCTTTAACTCGCGGCTTAGTCCGCAGGCGCGCATGAATTTTCCGGCGTCGACGCAACAGGAGTTCATGAACGAGATTGTGAAGCTCGGGGCCCCTGTTCGGCCGGTGGACGTTCAAGGCAAGATTGAATTCAATTCACAATTTTTCGAACCACATGGGTCTTTCCATTCGCGGATATATTATCCAGAGAAATACGCTGATATGGACCTCACGATCTCGCATCCGGTTGGCCGTTGGCAGATTGACGAGATCGCATTCATTCCGCAGCAGCAGGCAGGGCCTGGACCTGCACCCGGCGCTGCACCTCCGCCTCCAGCAGCCCCTGCGCCGCAAGCGCCACCTGCCTCTCCCAGCGAGTCTGCACCGCAAGCTCCACCGGCAGCTACAGGCGCCCCCGGCGCTGGTGGTTAAAAGAATTCAGCGCCGCGCTTCCCACAGGGAAGCGGCTACAGCAAGAGGCGGTCGAGCGAGTCGAGACAAATCTGCGACCACGTTTCCATCGTTTCGCGGCGCGCCAACAATTCGTCTTTCGCAAGAAATGTCAGGCCAGTGATCATTGCTTCGCGCTTTTCCACCTGCGGCTGGGCCAGTTTGAACACGTGAACGACGCCAAGATGCACGCGTCCAACTTCGGTCGTGTCATCGTTTAGAAGCGCAACGATGCGATCTTCGAACGGAGCATCGATCTTGATCTCCTCGTTTACTTCGCGTTCCACGCCCGCGCGATACGCCTGTTCATCCATGGCAAAGAGAGATTCGTCGGTCTCATTCATGTGACCGCCAATCCCCATTGAGCCTTTCGCCACCAGGCGCTGTTCGCCTGCTTTTTTTCCGCGGACGTAGTAGACGACTTTATTCTGAAACGCGATAAGCGCGTACGGAATGATCTGTTTATACGCAGGATTGATCTCAGCTTCCGGACGCGGCAGAAAGGAATTGTTTCCACGCGAGAGAAACGCATTCGAGATATTTTTGCGGTTCGAAATTGAGGCCGTGAAAAGCCCCGAGTTCGTCGAACAAGCTGCGTCGGATGACGAGGACGTTTTCGTTCGGCGCACTCATAAATCTGTCATTCGGAGCGGAGCGTAGCGAAGTCGAGGAATTCCGTTGCAATGCCGATGGTTTCGCCGCGGGATATCTCGACTTCGCTCGACATGACAGAAAATCAAAAGGAATACGTGATACCGACCTGCGGGCCAAACAAGTTAAGGCTGGGATTAGGATCGGTTTGTCCGCCGTTGGACAGATGCTGGTAAAGCGCGCCTACATCCAGTTTCCAATGATCGTTTACCATGTAGGAAATGCCCGCGGCCGACAAAATGTTGAACGTGAAATCCTGTCCCTGGGCGCCGGGAATATTCGCGTGGCTATCGATCCACCCTCCGCCTACACCGCCGGAAAAGTATGGAACAAACCGGCTGCCCCTTGGCACGAAATTATAGCGAAACCCGAGATTAAATCCGAAATAGTAGTTCTCGATGCCGCGAAAAATCGGCTCTGCCATCGCGTTCACGTAAAATTGATTGTAACCGCGCAGCCACGTATCGCTGTCCACTACTCCCCAACGAATCCGTCCCGTCAGGAATTCAGCTCCAATTTCGTACCCCGCAGGGGCGTTAATCGCGCCTAACAAATAGCCGGACTCAATTGCGAATTCGAATCGCTGGGGATTAAAGTCGCTGCGCACGGATTCAACCTGGGTTTCCGGCGAGCCGCCGAAGAGCCGGAAGCAAACGCTGAGAAACAATGGGCCAGCGCATGCACGAGCGTATTTCATTCGCGCGCTACGATAGGAACGGCTGATCGGATTGCAATTTCCCGGTAGCGGCGGTCGCCTCGCCGAAAGCAAGGAAGGGCGATCTCCAGATCGCCCACGGCGGAGTGGAGACGGCCGCTCCTTGGAGGCGTCACTCAGAGACCGCCGCTACAGAATTTGGCAAGATCCGGAGGGAGTGCGCTGGTCCATTCGCGCTGGCCGTCGGTGGCTAGTTTCGCCGAGTGCAGAGCATGCCGTGGTAAAAGAAGTTTCTGCTCGAGCTCGTGAGTCCATCCCGTTTCGATGAAACGCAAATACAACTGCTCGTCTGGGCCATAGATTTTATCGCCAACGATTGGGTGCCCGATTGAAGCGAGATGGACACGAATTTGATGAGTGCGTCCGGTGCGCGGAATCGCTCGAATCAAAGAAAACTTTTCGCCACCAACCCCCACCTGTCGCCTCGCAACCTCCTCACCCTGATCAGGGAGAGGATAGAGGTGAGGGTCGGGTGAAATTTCATGGAAACTACCTTCCCCAATGCATGCCGATCTTTTGAACCGTCGCTCAACAAAAAATTCCGTCTGTGCTGGTGCGCCCGCTGCGTGAATCATTTGTTTGAGCCAGATCACAGACTCTTGATGTTTGCCTCGACGAACTAATGGAGCGTCAACGAGGTTGTGTTCCCATTCAGGCCAGCCCCAAACGATCGCGAGATATTCCTTGCGCAGTAAGTGTCGTTGCATCAAGAGGCCAAAGTCGCGTGCTGCCGCGCCGGTTTTCGCAACCAGCACCAGGCCGCTCGTCTCGCGATCGAGTCTATTCACGATTGAAACCTGTCCGCCGGTTGCGATCTCGAACGCGAGCAGCTCGCGCAATTGTTTCCACAACGTAGGTGCGCCGTTCGGCTTGGTGGGATGAATGAGAAGAAACGGCGGCTTATTGACGACCACGTAGTCGTCGCTCTCATCTACGATTTCGACCTGGAGGAGCGGGGTAATGGAATAATGGAGGAGGGAATATGCCTGAGTTCAAAGGCTAAAAGTCGGTCAATCCGCCAATCGAACGTCGATTCCCGTGCTTGACCTGACTGACAAAACTGTTTTACCTAAAACCCCTCAGTCTTAATCAGGAGCTGGCCTTGGATTCCAAAGACATCAAAGAAATCAAAACGATCATCGATCTGATGAAAAAGCACGATCTCTCCGTGTTCGAGATCGATAAGGAGGGGTTCCGTCTGAAACTCCAGAGGGGCGCTACTGCTTCGCAATCCGCGACAGCCGAACCCGCTGCGGCGGGCGCTGCGGGTAAAGGCGCGGTCGCAGCAGCCGAACCGCCGCTCCCTGCTGCGAAAGCAATCGAAACCGTTCCGATGAAAGAGATCGTTTCGCCGATGGTGGGTACCTTTTATCTCGCTGCATCGCCCGACGCGCCACCTTTTGTTGAAGTCGGGAAACCTGTCACCGAAGACAGCGTGGTTTGCATCATCGAAGCGATGAAAGTGATGAACGAGATTAAGGCCGAAACCAGCGGCGTTATCGCCGAAGTGCTCGCGGAAAACGGTAAGCCGGTCCAATTTGGCCAGGCGCTCTTCCGAGTGCGTTAAAAGAAAGACAGTTGGGCGCGACCGCCGGGCGCGCCGAATCGCGCGTCCCACATGTTCCAGAAAGTTCTCGTTGCTAACCGCGGAGAGATCGCGCTGCGGGTGATTCGCGCCTGTAAGGAACTCGGCGTTCGAACCCTCGCGGTCTATTCAGAAGCAGACGTCGATTCGCTGCACGTCCAGCTCGCCGATGAAGCGATCTGCATCGGTGCGGCGCCCAGCCTCGAGAGTTATCTAAAAATCGATCGGATCATGAGCGCGGCCGAGATCGGCGACGTTGATGCGATTCATCCCGGCTATGGGTTTCTCGCCGAGAATCCGCATTTCGTGGAAGTCTGCGAAAGCTGCAATATCAAGTTCATCGGCCCTTCCTCGCGAGCGATGCAATCGATGGGCGATAAGAACGCGGCTCGCGCAGTTGCGCGCAGAATCGGCGTGCCGGTAACGCCCGGCAGCGATGGAATTGTTGAGACAGAGGAAGATGCGATGAAAATCGCGAAGAAGCTTGGTTACCCAGTGATGATCAAGGCGGCTGGCGGCGGGGGCGGCCGCGGGATGCGCGCTGCGCATAACGAGCCGAGCCTCAAATCCGCCTTCCATAGCGCGCGTCATGAAGCGCAGAAGGCATTTGGGAACGATCAGGTGTATCTGGAAAAGCTCATCGTAAATCCGCGCCACATTGAATTTCAAATCATGGCCGATAGCCATGGCCACATCATTCATCTTGGCGAACGCGATTGCTCAATTCAACGGCGTAACCAAAAAGTGATTGAAGAATGCCCGTCGGCTGTAATGACGCCAAGTCTTCGAAAGAAAATGGGAAATGCTGCCATGAAGTTGGCCAAGTCAGTCGGATACGAAAACGCGGGAACGATTGAATTTCTGGTCGATCGGGACAGGCATTTTTATTTCATGGAAATGAACACACGCATTCAGGTGGAGCATACAGTGACGGAGGAAGCCTATGGATGCGACCTCGTGAAGGAGCAGATCCGCATCGCCGCGGGCGAGCCGCTTTCGCCGCATGTCACACGTGTCGCACGTGCGGAACCGCGCCTGCACGCGATTGAATGCCGTATCAATGCCGAAGATGCGGCCAACAATTTCCAGGCAACGCCGGGCCGCATCGATTTTTATTATGCGCCAGGTGGCCGCGGCGTTCGCATCGACTCGCACGTTTATACCGGCTACACCGTGCCGCCATATTACGATTCGCTGATTGCGAAAATAATTACCGTTGGCTCGACGCGGATCAATGCCATCGATCGAATGCGCCGCGCGCTGGACGAGTACTATATCACCGGAATTAAGACGACCGTGCCGTTTCATGCCGCCATGATGCGGGATGGCGATTTCCGCGACGGAAACTACGACACTGGTTTGATCGACCGCCTCATTTCAGCGGGCAAACTCAATCTGAAATCGCGGCCGCTTCGTTTGCATGAGTGAAATTCTGCGTGGTGTAGCGTGCGCTGTCCTCAGCGCATTGGATGTAGCGCGGCTGCGATCCGCTGAGGACAGCGGACACTACAGCTATGATGAGGCCATTACATGAGTGTCGTCTCTACGGGATCGTTGACCTCGGCTACGTCGAGCGAGCCGATGCTGCACGCATTGTGGAGCAAATGATTGAGGGGGGCGTCGATGTGATTCAGCTCCGCGGAAAAAACAAGCCAATCGGCGAACTTGCGGATTTCGCGGAAGAGTTACATCAATTGGCAGCGAAATCTTCCACACCGGTAATCGTGAACGATCATGCTGAAATTGCGGCGCGCGTGCCGGTCGAAGGTGTGCACATCGGCCAGAATGATGACTCGGTCGAGATCGCGCGACAGAAAGCGGGCCGCGACATTTTGATCGGAAAATCCACGCACAGTTTGGAACAAGCGCGCGCAGCCGAAGCCGAAGGTGCGGACTACATTGGCTTCGGTCCGATTTTTGCGACTCCGACAAAACCTGATTATGCGCCGATTGGTCTTGAAAACATCAGACGCGTTCACGCGGAAGTGAACCTGCCAGTTTTCTGCATCGGCGGCATCAATATCGACACGTTACAGAGCGTGATTGACGCCGGAGCAAAGCGCGTTGTCATGGTTTCAGCATTACTCAAGGCGCAGAACATTGTTGATTACGCGCGCTGCGCTACGGATATGCTGGCGTGAATGCCAATGACGAAGCTCGAATGACGAATGAATGCTGATCAATGACGAAGCTCGAATGATCGAATGACGAAGGAATGACGAAATCCGAAGCTCGAAAGCCGCGGAGCGCCGATGATTCGTTTCGGAATGGAGATACAGAATGGTTATGCGTGAAGAACCGGAGAAGAAATGCGTTTACGATCTGGAAGAGCCGAAGGAATGAATAACAAGACGAAAGTCGTCGGTAAGAAAACAGAGGCCCGACACTTGCTTCGTTATTGGAGCTTGTCATTCGTTCGAGCTCGTCATTCGGATTTCGTCATTCTAATCATGTCTGTTCTCATCGTTGGATCTATTGCAATCGACACAGTTAAGACTCCGGTGGAGGAACACTCGGAGTTGTTAGGCGGCTCGGCTTCGTACGCCGCACTTGCGGCAAGTTTCTTTTCGCCGGTTCGGCTCGTCGGCATCGTGGGCAATGATTTTCCGAAATCGGAATTCGATTTTTGGAGATCGCGCAAGATCGATACTGAAGGCGTGCAACGGGTGAATGGAAAAACGTTCCGCTGGTCAGGCGAATATTCGTGGGACCTGAACACGCGCGAGACGCGTTCGATCGATCTCAACGTGTTCCAGGATTTCAAGCCGGAGTTGCCGGAGACGTATCGGGAGACCGATTTTGTCCTCCTGGCCAATATCGCGCCGTCGCTGCAAACACACGTGCTCGAGCAAATGGAGCGTCCGCGTTTCGTTGTCGCCGACACCATGGACCTCTGGATTGAGACAGCGAGGTCAGATCTCGATGCGCTGCTTCGGCGCGTTGATCTTTTGATCCTGAACGACGGCGAAGCGCGCGAAATGACCAAGGAAACGAGTCTCATCAAGGCCGGACGGCGTATTCAGAAAATGGGGCCGGCCCATGTTGCGATCAAGAAAGGTGAGCACGGCGCCCTGCTTTTCGGCGAAGGCGATCGCTTCTTCAGTTGTGGCGCATATCCACTCGAAGACATTCACGATCCGACTGGGGCAGGCGATACATTCGCCGGCGGCATGGCTGGCTATCTCGCTGGATCGGTAAAAACGGTGCACTTCAACGATCTCCGCAAGGCAATGATCTACGGAAGCGTGCTGGCTAGTTTCTGCGTGGAAGCATTCAGTCTGGAGCGTTTACGTAATCTCTCGATGGAAGAAATCACAAAGCGCTACGAGACCTTCAAACTGATGAGCCAATTCGAAGTGCCGCCGGAATGACAAGCAACGAGGAGTATCGCAACCTCCTGCGCCGCAGCTTGATCGTAACGGGTTCGTGCATTCTCGCGGTGGTGATCTGTTACTTCTGGGTTGATCGAAGCGTTGCGTTCTTTGTTTACAACCATCACATCAACAGGATCGAAGTCTTTCGCTGGCTCACATACCCGCCGCCAGAAGTACAGAATTGGTCGGCTCTGATGGTTGACAATCCTGGTCGTTAGGCGGGCATGGGGACCATTTTTGCAATGGCAGAAGGTATTGCTTGTCGCCTGTATCAGCTTGATCGTCGCCGACGACTTCCGTATCTCGTTAGGCGACGTTTTCGGCCGCTATTGGCCGGAGACGTGGACGCATGACAATCCCTCGCTGATCGGGACAGGCACATACGGATTTCATCCCTTTCAGCGAGGCGACGACGTTGGCAGTTTTCCGTCGGGTCATGCCTGCAGAATCTTCGGATTCGCAGGGGTATGGATGATTGCAATGCCTGGCACTCGGGCCATAGCGATGGTTCTTTCCATTCCCATGCTCCTGAGTCTCGTGGCGATGAATTACCACTTTGTGAGTGACGTCATCGCCGGCAGCGTGTTGGGCGCGCTCATCGCAGCATACGCAGTACATTTGGCGCGGCTCAAAATCGCTTGAGCGAACGCTGCTAGCTGTTCAAGATCATCAGCCAATTCGAGGTGCACGATTGATCTTTCGGTTTTCGATCTTCTCGCGAATCAGTGTAACCGCGCTCATTACTGTTGTTATTGTTTGGAGCGCGGCTGTCGATCTTCGCGCACGCGATCAATCAAAAGATTGGATTACATTGAAAGATTGCCGACTCATCCCGAACCCGGCGAATGACGGCGACAGCTTTCATGTTAGCGCAGGTGAGAAAGAATACCTGTTTCGTCTCTATCTCGTTGATGCGCCCGAAACGGACGAAATGATTCCGCGGCGTCTCGTTGAACAGGCGAAATATTTCAATATCACGGTGCCGCAGGCCATCGAAATAGGTCGAGCGGCGAAAGATTTTACACAGGAGAAGTTGTCCCAGCCGTTCACTGTATTCACACATATGTCCGATGCGCTGGGTCAGAGCAGACTTGAGCGTTTTTATGCATTCGTTGAAACCAAAGAAGGCGATTTGGGCGAGCAGTTGGTACGCAATGGGCTGGCTCGATCTTACGGTTTTAACACTGCCCCGCCGGGACTAACGAGTTCGCGAATCGAAGTCGAAAAGCTCCAGCAACTCGAGGACGAAGCAAAACGAGACAAGATCGGAGCCTGGGGCGTTAAAGCGGGACGATTGACCGCGCACGCACAAACGCCACCAGCTTTCAGCTCTTTCGTTGCCGATGGAAAGATTCAGTCACGGTCGGCACCTGCGGATTCGCATGGCTTTTTTCCAGTTGCGAAACCAGCCGCTTCGATAGCGCGCAGCAGTCCAGTCGCGACGAATGGATCGCACGCGAAAGAAAAAACACAGCTCAGCAACATCGACATCAATACTGCGACAGAAAAAGAGCTAACCAGCGTGCCCGGAATTGGGCACGTCATAGCGGCGCGCATTATCGCATCGCGACCATTTCGCAGTGCTGACGATTTGAAAAAAGTTAGCGGGATCGGCGACAAAAAATACGCGCAGGTCCGGCCATACTTTCGCTGATCCGATTCGATCACGATCACGAGCAGAAGGAAGAGTAAAAGGGGAGCGCGCCCGAGAGGATTCGAACCACTAACCTTCTGATCCGTAGTCAGATGCTCTATCCAGTTGAGCTACGGGCGCTCGTGAGGAGCGGTAATTTGCGGAGGAACGGTGGGGCGGTCAAATAAAGCGAAAAAATTTCGAACCGATTTAAGTATTGCAATCGATTAGTTAAGCAGGGCTATGGAGTTTGCATCGCGAACAGCACCTAAGCTCGAATCCGAACCGGGCGGCGCGGATTCTTTTCAGTCACATCAACGAATCTTAACCTCACGTCTGTTCACTCGCGAAACAGCGTTAACGGAAAAATACCATGAACGAGCAAGACTCTGACCGTACCGACCTCAACCGCAATACCACACGCCGCAAATTTATCGGAACGGCCGCGCTCAGCAGCGCGGCGCTGTTAGGCGGTGGATTAACTTCACTCCTTTCGCGATCTGTTTCAGCTGCGGGGGATTTCCAATTTGTTGAGGCGACAATTCCCGAGCTTCAGGACGCAATGGCTTCCGGTCAGTTGACCAGCGCACAGTTGGTGAGGGGCTATCTGGATCGTATCGCGTCGCTCAACTCGTTGCTGCATTCGGTAATCCAAACAAATCCAGTCGCCGTATGCATCGCCCAGCAACTCGACGAGGAGCGGCGTAACGGACAAATTCGTGGTCCGCTTCATGGAATTCCTGTTTTGGTTAAGGATAACATCGCGACGGAAGCTGAAGTTTGTAACGGCAGTGAACGAATGATGCAAACGACTGCCGGGTCGCTGGCATTGGTTGGTAGCATTGTGCCAGGCGACGCAGTCATCATTCGCCAGTTGCGCACTGCTGGCGCAGTGATCCTTGGCAAAACAAACCTGGGCGAATGGGCAAACTTCCGGGGTAGTGACACCGCGTACCCTCTCGCCGTCGGTTGGAGTGCGCGTGGCGGAAACACAATCAATCCATACAACTTGAGCTACACGTCATGGGGTTCCAGTGCCGGTTCCGCCAATGGCGTCGCCGCGAATTTGTGCTCGGTCGCAGTCGGCACTGAGACAGATGGATCGATCACTGGACCATCCGCCGTCGAGAACATCGTTGGTTTGAAACCGACGCTTGGCCTCGTTTCGCAACAGGGCATTATCCCTATTTCCCATCAACAGGACACGGCCGGGCCAATGGGACGCAGCGTGACCGATGTTGCAATTCTTCTTAACGTATTGAAGTCGCCGTTCGGTCGCGTAGTTGGTCAGCCCTTGCCCGCTGACTATACGCAATTCCTGCGACGCGGCGCACTGCAAGGCGCACGCATCGGACGCGACGTTCGCTATTTCGATTACAATTACTTCGGGAGCGGTATTCCGGGCGACCAGTCATCGGTTGGATTTGCGGAGCACGCATTGGACGTGATGAAAGAGCTGGGTGCAACGATCGTCGATTGTGACACAGGTGACGTATTCGCCTACACCGACGATGAGACCACTGCGCTGCTGTATGAATTCAAGGCGCAAATCGCCGAGTACCTCTCGACGCTGACTAACACGAACATGCGAACTTTGGCTGATCTGATCACATTCAACCAGGTACACTGCCGTCAAGAACTGGTTTACTACGGTCAGGACGTCTTTGAGGCTCGCAGAACAGACGATGGGTTATCCTACCAATCCGATGTATGTTCACGCGCGGATGCGCGCCCAATATTTAGCGCGCAAGGGCATCGATAACGCACTCGCCGACCACAATCTGGATGCAATCGTCGCCCCGCACCTGACGAACTCGACCGGTCCCGCCGTAGCGGGATATCCGAACTTGTCGCTTCCCGTAGGGATCCGTCCGCCGAGCGGTAAGCCCGTGGGAATGCTGATGTACAGCACTTTCCTGCGGGAACCGAAATTGATTGGCTTCGGTTACGATCTGGAGCAGCGGATAAATGTCCGGATGGAGCCGCGCTTCCTCGGTTCGGTCATCCCGGTACCGAACGCCGATCTCTGCGGTCAGCACGCGGAGGCGGGCCGTGTGTTGCCTGGAACAGCGAAGATGCCACCGCACAGCCGCATCTTATAAACCAGAGAATCTTTGGAACTTGAGCACGCGAGCGGAATGACGATTCTGCTCGCGTGACGAGTCTTCCTCGGTTGCGGGTTTGCGGCGAAGTATCTCGAAGGCGGCGGAAATTTCTCAGTGCCGCTGCAATGGATGCTCGGGTTGCAGCGACTGAAGCTCGACGCGATTTGGCTGGAGCTCTTGCCCGGCACGGAAGATGCCCCGGCTGATCAGTCAAAGATCAGGAATTTTCAGAGGCAATTACGCGCGCATGGATTGGCTGGGCGGTATTGTTTGCTTTATCAGAAACCTGCAGCGGATATGCACGATCTGGATTCGCTGCAGTGCATCGGGATTTCTAAACGCGAGCTGGTGGAGCGCATCCGTGGACCGAATGTTCTGCTCAATCTGGCGTACTCAATTCGTCCGCCACTGCTCCTGAAATTTGAGCGACGCGTCTTCTGCGACCTCGACCCGAGCGAAATTTTTTATTGGATGACGAAAATGGAAGTAGGGCAGTCGTATCATCACGAATTTTGGACGATCGGACTCAATGTGCATGGAGAAGATTGTAAGTTGCCGAAATCGGCACTCGCTTGGAAAACATTTTATCCGCTCGTGGATACAAAACTGTTCCTGCCGCAATCGCCGCCGCGTTCACCGAAATTCACAACGGTGGGGCAATGGTATTGGGGTGGGGCGGTGGAGGTTGCCGGCGAATTTCCGGATCTGTCCAAGAGATTTGCCTTCGAACCGTATCTAAGTCTTCCAGCGCGCGTGCGCGAGGCGCGGTTCGAGCTTGCGATGAACATCGCTCCGGAGGATCCCGAACGGGAACGACTGCGCCGGCTCGGCTGGCAAATCGCCGATCCGCACCGCGTCGCCCGGTCGCTTGGAATGTACCGCCGCTACCTCGCCACCGCGCTTGCCGAGTTCACGGCCATTAAGGGCGTCGACATGGCGTGGCGCACGGGCTGGGTTAGCGATCGCGCTGCGGCCTTTTTGGCGTTAGGCCGCCCGGTAATCACAGAAGACACCGGGGCGCAACGTTATCTGCCTGCCGAAAATGGATTCTGTTTTATCCGATCCGCTTCCGAAGCGGAGGCCGCTGTTCGCGAGGTGCTGCAAGATTGGCCGCGGCTCTCGAAGCAATCGCGACAGTGTGCAGTGGAGGTCTTCGACTCGGTCCGAAATCTTCACCGAATACTCGCTTTTTAAGCGGTCGATTTACCGTTGCAAAACGATTTTCGGGTGATACTCGTTGTCCCGTTATGGCTGACTTGATCAAACAAAGCGAGCTCAAGGATCGCATGAAAAAGATCCCGGAATGGGAATTGGAGAAAAACCAAATCGAGCGCACTTTCGAATTCGACGATTTTGTCGATGCGATCGATTTTGTCGACAGGGTCGCTGAGGTGGCTGAGGAAGAAGAACATCACCCCGACATAGATATCCGTTACAACAAGGTCCGTCTGGCGGTTTCAACGCACAGCAAAGGCGGTTTGACGGAGCTTGATTTTAATCTCGCCGAACGAATCGATACCTTGGAGGAGTAACGGGTGGCGGCGGCACGCTGCGTCGCCTAACTGCGCGGCGCGCCGACTCTATCCGGATTTCGGCAGACGCCCTTCATCGGCATCGATGAATTGGAATGAGGTCTGAATATCTGAACGGTCGGTCATTCCTGCCTCGACTTTCCGGCGTGCCACCATGTCCGACACTTCATCGTTCCAGCCGCGCTTCCGCATGAATTCATTCCAAACGTAAATGTCCTCCTCAGTTGGTTTGTGGCCGACCGTGAAACACCAGTCCAGAATGTCTTCATCGGCGCCCCCCTGTTTGACGCGCTCAACCAGCGGATCGTACTCGACGCGGAGAAAGTTCACGCATCTTTCATCAAAACCCTTTCCCAGATTCTCGTGATAATCTGACGGCAATTCGCCTCTGATTTGCAACCGGATCTTGTCGAGCATCCGACCGAAATAAAAAAGGCTGCCTACTTTCTCTGACGGACTACGGAGAGGAAACCGAGCCATGAATAAAGTTTCGAGCCTTGTCGCGCAGGGTTCAAGTGCGGGGCCACCGGCAACAAATTCGTTCGGCAAAAACGCGGGGTGTCCGCGGCTGCGACTTTGATACTAATTAACGTCCTCTCGAAACGGTGTGTGCCGTTCGTAGAGCGCAAGGCGTTGTTTTATTTTGTCGTAGTCGTTGGAGGATTTACCTATCTCGAGAACCTGCTTTTGATATTTGATTGCCTGATCGAAATTACCTTGCTCGGCATAAGCAGCGGCAAGCGTGTCAATCATGCCCCAATCCTTCCACTGGGATAATTCACAGGCCTTCAATGCAAGTTCCATGGCCTCCCTTCCATTGCGGATTTCGGCTTCTGGACACGTCGCGCGAAGCCACGCTAAGGAATTCAGCACCCTCTCGGGTTTCTTGATCTTCATCCGCAGCGCGGTCTGAAGATCCCACAAGGCATGGCGATAATCTTTCTTTCGAAGAAAGATGTCTGCGCGGGTGATGTAACCAACTCCGAGATTCGGGTCGCGCAAAAGCGCAGCGTTATAATCGGCAACCGCCTTATCCAATTCGCCTTGCCGAACGTAAATGTTTGCTCGATTCATGTACGCGCCGGTGAACTCCGGATTTAGTTCCATGACTTTGTTGAGATCGTTCAGCGCTTCGCGTAGTTGTCCGCGATCTCTCAATTCTGCCGCACGATTGAAGTAGGCCTGCCACTGTTGGGGATTCAAAGCGATCGCTTTCGCATAATCGGTCATCGCAGCCGCGACATCTCCGTTGCGCGCCAATGCTAAAGCTCGGTTGACGTAACCGCCCGCATTTTCAGGATCGAGCCTGATGGCCTCATCGTAATCCTGCAAGGCTCTATCGGGATCACCGTTCGCTGAGTAAGCATTGCCGCGGTTCATTACGGCAGGGGCCGCTTGAGTTGCGCTGATGTTCATCGCGACCACGTCGCTCCACAACGCGATTTCATCCTCGTACATTTCCCTGGTTGTGGGCGATCTGGGCTTCTCGAAACAATTCGTGGTAATTCTTGCCCGCATTTCGACTCAGAAATTGCTGAGGTGAGAGATGCGGGTCAGTCGGCGAGAGCAAACCTAGATTATCAAATTGAAAGCTCTGTTTGCGTTCCGCAGCGATCTTCGTCTTATCGGCAAACCACTTGTCCACTTCCATCGAGAGATCTCTAGCATTTGCATTCAAACCAAGCGCCTGCTGGTAGTCGCGTTGTTGTTTGTCGGTGTTGCCCCTGCGCGCGTAGAAATTCGACCGGGCGACATATCCAATCGCGTTGCTCGGTTCCGTTGCAATTGCCCCATCAAAACTTGCAAGCGCCCGATCGAAATCATCCATCGCGAAGTAGCACAAAGCCCGGGCCACAAGCCGGTCCGCCCTATCGGGGCTGCAGCGTACGGCCTCGTCAAAATCCTTTAATGCATCTGAAAACTCGCCTCTGCGGCTAAAAAGCAGTCCTCGATTGTAATAGGCAGAGTCCGAATTCGGATCCATCCGGATCGATTCGGAGAGATCTGCAAGTCCTTTTTCTAATTCGCCACGTTCCACGTACGCATATCCGCGTGCGGCAAAGGCGTAGCTGAGTGCGGGATTGAGGCGAATAGCCTCAGATTGATCTGCGATGGCGTCGACGAACTGGCGCTTGGAATTGTAGGCGTATCCGCGACTTGCATAAACGAGCGCCTTCTGCTGACTACTTATCGGCTTCTGCAAGGCCGCGCTGTATTGTGCGATCGCAACATCATAATCGCCAGCGGCAGCCGCTCGGTACCCTTCGCTCGCAAGTTCGTTTCCTTCGCGAACGCCTACCACATAGGACAAAAGGAGCAAACTGACTGCGACCATTCCGATGACCGCGATCAACACCGTCGTGACGCATAGAAAAATTTTTGCCGACCTTGTCATTGATATCAGCCACGAATCAGCGGTGCGAATTGTAGATCGCGCTGAATTTGATCAAAACTCATTTCGCACGATCGCCCGAGCGTGAGCAGGTGGGTGCCGAGGTCTTCACTTATGTATTGCTCGATTGTGACCGATCACGCAACAATGTGCTTCGGCCATTCTTACTATGAAGGAGCGATATTTCGGAGATCTGAAAACAGGCGATCGTTTCAAATCTGAGCCGTTGAACGTGACGGTGAAGGAGGTCGTCGAGTTCGCTCATAAGTTTGATCCGCAGATGTTTCATCTTAGCCGTCGACGAGCGGAGAGAAGCATTTTCAAAGGTCTGATTGCCAGTGGCTGGCACACCGCGGCGATGAGCATGCGCCTGTTCGTCAAAACGCTGAACTTTGCCGAGGGCGCAATCGGTCTTGGCGTGGATGAATTGCGCTGGCCGAATGCAGTGCGGCCCGGCGACGTGCTCACAGTAGACACCGAGATTCTGGAATTGCGTCTTTCACGGTCCCGGCCGGGCCATGGGATTCTTCGCTTGCGCAATGTGACGACCAATCAGCGTGGCGAAGTCGTGCAAACGATGCTGGCCAGCGCAATGGTGCCAAGGCGAGACAAAGACCACTGACCACAAGACAACAAGACGAAAGGACAATGAGAGACTACACAAAAATCAAAGCTTGGCGGCTAGCGGACGATCTCACAGTATCGGTTTACGAACACACACGATCGTTCCCGAGAGAAGAGACTTACGGCTTGACCAGTCAATTACGCCGAACTGCTTACTCTGTCCCAGCAAACGTCGTTGAAGGAGCTTTGCGGGAAACCAAGAAGGATTATTTGCATTTTCTCTACATTGCACGGGGCTCGTTAGCGGAAACACAATATTTTGTTCATCTTGCTCGCCGACTTAATTACTTGTCTTCGGAAGAGGCTGACGCTTTAGCGAAGCAAACGAAGCTAACGTTTGCCTGCCTGCACGGTTTGATTCAGGCAGTCGAGAAGGAAGCTGGGAAATTCAGCAAATTCATTGCGACGGCAACCAGTCTGATCGGGATTGCCTTGATGCGCTGGTCTGGTAGTCAGTTGTCAGTGGTCTCGTAGTCACGCCATTTGCAGCCCACTTGCCGCGGCTGCTTCCTTAAAATCGTCAGGCAATGGAGCTTCAAAGTCCTTCCATTCACCAGTACGCGGCTGACGAAAACCAAGCTTCCATGAGTGCAGCATCTGGCGGGGAAAATCTTTAGCGAACCTTGGTCCGTAGATTTTGTCGCCCAACACAGGATTACCAAGATGATGCAGGTGCACCCGAATTTGATGCGTGCGGCCACTGTGCAATTTGCATTCAACCAAACTCGCCTCCTCGCTCGAACGAAGAACGCGGTATTCAGTTTTCGCCGCGCGACCACGTGGCGAAGTCACGCTCATTCTTTGTCGATGCACCGGATGTCGTCCGATTTTGTTCTCGATTAAGCCTGTTTGTTTTCGCAATTGTCCCGCGACAAGCGCCAGGTAAATCTTGTCCACTGTGCGCGCGGTGAACTGTTTCGATAATTCCCGATGCGCCACATCGTTTTTTGCTGCCACCAGACAGCCGCTGGTCTCCTTGTCGAGACGATGGACGATCCCGGGGCGTTCTTTTCCGCCGATGCCCGATAACGTGGAACAATGATGCAGCAAGGCATTGACTAAAGTGTGTTCACGGTGGCCCGCGCCAGGATGCACAGTCATCCCGCTTGCTTTGTTGATGACAATTAGATCGTCGTCTTCGTACAGAATCGTTAATGGAATTGCTTCCGGCTCCGTTTGGATTTTTTCGGGCGGCGGTTCTGCGACTTCGATTTCGTCCCCAAATCGCACAGGCTGGTGCGGTCGCGTGGTTGCGCCGCCGAGGCGCACAAAACCGGCGCGGATTAGTTGCTGAACGCGAGAGCGCGAGAATTGCGGCAGCGCCCTGACCACAAAAAGATCAAGACGCATTCTGGCATGCTCTTTTGCTACGCTCAATTTGAACGTTGTCGGTGCCTCGCTTGTCGTTTTCAACGCCGCCACGGTCATCCTTTTGCCCCCAAACTCGTCAATGTTACAGTCGATTTCCATGTCGATTGAAAGAAGCTATTCATGACGCCGACGTGTTGGAAATGCGGCACCTTGCTCGATCCCGGCGGTTACGAACCTCTGGTACGGATGGTCTGCCGGAACTGCGGTCAAAAAAATCTGCTGCAACGAACCTTCGATCATTTTGTGCCTATGGAGACGCTTGGTGCAGGTGGAATGGGCACAGTTTATAAGGCGCGCGACACGCAGTTGGAGCGCTTCGTTGCGCTGAAATTGTTGCACAAGGATCTTAGTAGCGATGCCCATCATGTCGCCCAATTGCAACAGGAAGCGCGTGTCGCTGCCTCTGTAAATCATCCCAATGTCGTGCAGATATTCTCGTTGGGAACGGACCACGACCAGTTTTATGTGGTGATGGAACTGATCGATCACGGAAGCCTCGACGATCTTATGGAATCGCAGGGCCGCCTGCCCGAACATCAGGTGCTCGACATTGGCATCCAGATCGCGAGAGGACTACGCGCAGCTCACCGGAAGCATTTGATTCATCGAGACGTGAAGCCGGCCAATATTTTGTTTGTCGATGAACAGGCAGCGAAGATTGGCGACTTCGGCCTCGCTGCTTTTGCAACACAACGCTCGCATCAGGCAGAGAGCGATCGTGTGATTTGGGGAACACCGCCGTATGTCTCGCCCGAAAGATTGTGCAACCAACGGGAGGACGTTCGCAGCGACATTTACAGCCTTGGCGCAACGCTGTTTCATGCTGTGGCAGGAAAAGCGCCAATCGAAAGCAGCACAAATTCCGCGACAGAGTTGTACGCATTGAAGCAGCATCCGTCACAATTGAGCGCTATCGCGCCGGACGTATCAGGCCCGACGGCGCGCGTTTTGCAGCGAATGATCGCGCCCGATCCGAAGGAGCGTTTTTCATTGTACAGACGAGCTTCTGGCGGAACTTGATGCGGCACGACGAGCACTCGAGATCGGGAAGGCTCGGCAACACTCATCCCGCTGGCCCTTCTCTGGATTTTTTCGGCGCAACTGAAAGCTCTGAACAAACGTCACCCGTCAGGGTCAGACTCTAGACCAAGCGTTGCCACAAAGCGTCTTTGACTCGATGTTTGTGCTTACATGGCAGAAAATCCACCAGTATCACCACCGCCGTTTCCTTCGCCCGAAGAGCTGAAGTCCAAGATCACGGACTTCATGAAACAGAACTTCGGCGACCGTGTCTCAGTTGCGACAATTACCGAGCCGGAGCAAGCAGTCGCGGAGGAGGAAGAAAAGCCGGAGAAAAGCGAACACAAGGAATTCGAATTCCATCTGTTGCCGCGAGATATCAAGGCGCATCTGGACCGGTTCGTTATTAAACAGGATGAGGCGAAGAAAGTCCTCGCGATTGCAGTTTGCGATCATTACAACCACGCCAATTACCTGCGTCGGCTCGAGCAAGAAGACCCGAACCGCGCTCAGGAAATTGAATACATTAAGCAAAACGTAATCCTTGTCGGCCCGACGGGCGTCGGCAAAACGTATCTGATCAAACACATCGCCGATCTGATCAAGGTGCCGTTTGTGAAGGCGGACGCGACGAAGTTCAGCGAGACCGGTTACGTTGGTGGCGATGTGGAAGATCTGGTGCGCGAGCTGGTGCACAAGGCCGACGGCGACCTGAACCTCGCGCAGTTCGGCATTATTTACATCGATGAGATCGACAAGATTGCGTCGGCTGGAAATTTGATAGGTCGCGATGTCAGCGGGCGCGGCGTGCAAACCACCCTGCTGAAATTGATGGAAGAAACCGAAGTGCCGGTGCGCAGCATGAACGATCTCCAGGCGCAGTTGCAAGCGGCGTTCGAGTTTCAACGGCGCGGCAAAGCCAAACGCGACACGATCAACACCCGCCACATTCTGTTCGTCGTCAGTGGCGCGTTTGAGAAATTGAAAGAACAAGTGGCGCGACGTGTGCGGCACGGTCAGATCGGATTCAGCGCGCAACCGGTTCAAGTGATGGACAACGAATTGTTTCGGCACGTCACGACGCAGGACTTCATCGAGTACGGGTTCGAGCCGGAATTCATCGGCCGCTTGCCCGTGCGCGTGGTCTGTGAGGAGCTCGACGCGAACGATCTATTCGACATCATGAGATTTTCCGAGGGCAGTTTGCTCCGGCAATACGAGCGTGCGTTTCGCGCATACGGAATCGAGATCAGCTTCGAGGACGAAGCGCTGCGTTTGCTGGCACAAGCCGCTGCGACGGAAAAAACCGGCGCACGCGGGTTGCTGACCGTGTTTGAAAAACTATTCCGCGATTACAAATTCCATCTGGCCGGTTCGGGCCTGACCCAGTTGCGCGTGACCGCGGCGCTCGTGCGAGAGCCACAACGCGTTCTCGAGCAATTGATGGCTGAAGGACACAAGCTCGAGGCGCAAATGCTCGAAGCTGGCGCGCGTGAATTCGCGGAGAAATTTAGCAAAGAACATGGAGTGGAACTTGTGTTCGACGACGGCGCTATCCGTCGCCTGGTCGAGCGCGCGCAAGCCGAACGAATGACCATGAACGATCTGTGCGCGCATTTGTTTAAGGATTATCAATTTGGATTGAGCCTCATCAAAAAGAACACGGGCCGCACGCAGTTTGTTCTTAATGCGGCGGCGATCGATGCTCCCGATAAATTTCTAAGCGACCTTGTAGTGCAATCGGTACTACCCGACTGCGTCGGCGCAAAACACCTGATTGCACATGGAGCACGTTATTCGCATTGGGTTTTCATTTTCGAGTCAGACGGACCGCACCCCTGGGGCAGTAAGGGTCACCTCTCCCTTCGTTAGGGGGAGGGTGAGGGTCGGGTCCGGCAGATGTCTGGCCTTTCAGGATCAAACCCCTCACCTGAATCTTCTCTCCTTGGTTAAGCGGAGAGGGGAGCCAAAACGAAACGCTAACCCACGAGCATGAAGCGTTCGCTAATCACAGCGCTGATCATTGGAGTCGTTGCTGCGCTGATTGTCGGAGCCCTGCACGTCACCAAAGTCATCGCTGGATTCGAAACTGTTGCCGCACAGCTAGTCACCGATCATGCGAGCGCGACACGCGTCGTCAGCGAAAAATGGCAATACGTTTTGGTGTTGCTCATCGCCATCGGCGTCGTTTGGTTGAATTTGAGTAATATTCCGCGATGGCGCGCCTGGTTCTTAGACGGGTTATTGCTGGTGGAACTGTTCGGCCTCGCCTGGGTTTGCTCACTTTACCGCGTATTTTTTCAGCCAGCGCCGTCAGTCTTGGCGGTCATGTTTGCAGTTGCCGCCGCAGAACTGTGGTCGGTTTTTTTGCGCAGGAATCGCTCGCATCTAATCCGCACATTGTTTGCCGATCGCGTTTCCAACGAGCAATTTCGCCGTCTTAACGACGGGAGAATTTCGTTCGAGGCTGAGCCAAAGAAGTACGACGTAAGCGTCGTCGTATGCGACATCGGCAACAAACTCACATTCGCCGAAAGTGGCGAGCCTGCCGCGTTCACCGAGGCAACGGAAAAATTCATCCGTAAGACCGCTGCGCGACTCGTGGAAGAAGGGGCTTACCTACAAGCCGCCGACGGAGAGGGCGTCGTGGGCGTTTTTGGATTTCCTGCGCCCGATCCGGAACACACGCAAAAAGCAGCGCGCGTTGTTCTCGATTTGATCAAGAATTCCCGCGAACAGGGTGAAGATAAGGAAAAGGTCGCCGCCAACGGGGACCTCCGAGCCGGAATCAGCTCCGGTGCGATCATCGCCGGTGCATTACAAGAGAGCCGCCGTTCGATGCTCCTGACGAGCGGCGAGCCCCTCGATCTGGCGCGCAGATTCTGCGCCCTGAATCGTTTCTACGGATCCCGGGCTTTGATGGAGACGTCGACTTTTGATCGAGTGAACGAAGCAGTCGTTGCGCGCCCAATTGATTTTGTGAACGGACTAAACTCGCATGATCGGCTTGAAGTTTACGAACCGCTTTGGCTAGCAGCTGAAGCCGGACCAGAACGCGTCGCGAAGCGCGATTCTTTTTGGAGCGGGGTAGTTCTGTATCGAGAGAAACGCTGGGCGGAAGCATATGCCGAATTTCAGAAAGCGCGCGGGTCGGGTACTGAAGACGATGCGGCGCTGGATTTTTATTTGCGCCGACTGGAGCCGCTGATCTTACAATTGACGCAATGGACGCCGGAATAAACTTGGTAGGGCGCGACCGCCGGGCGCGCCGCGAGCTGCCCTCCCGGGTGTGACATGAGAAAGACTGAATATCCGGCGGCGATCCGGGACTTAATCGCGCAGTTGCGGCAAATGCCGGGAGTCGGTCCGCGCTCGGCGGAGCGGATTGCACTCTGGATGGTACACGCGCGGGACGATCAACCTGAGCAAATTGCGCGCGCCATTGCGGACACGCGGCAGTCGATCCATTCCTGCAATTTGTGCGGGTTCTTTGCTGCCGCCGAAATCTGCGACATCTGCGCCGACCCGTCGCGATCGACTGAAATGCTCTGCGTCACAGAACAACCAACCGACATTCTTCCTCTGGAAAAAACCGGTGCATTTCGCGGTCGATATCATGCGCTCGGCGGCAAGATTTCGCCGCTCGACCATGTCGCTCCCGAGGACTTGCGGATTAAAGAATTGGTCGATCGCATCGATCGGGACAAAATTGCGGAGATCATTTTTGCCTTGGCCGCGGACGTGGAAGGCGAAGCAACCACGAATTACATCGTCGACCTCTTGAAGAACAAACCGGTCGCGCTCACCCGCATCGCCCGTGGTATCCCAGCCGGAGGGGGATCTAGAATCAGCCGACGAATTAACGCTATCGGCCGCCTTGTCCGGGAGGACGAAATTGTAACGCGCCGTCATCCCGATTTGCGAAGATCGCATCGCATCTAACGAGACGGAGTTCAGCGCAGCGGCGTTGGCGAACAACATGAATCACATCATCAAGTCGCCGCCGTTTATGTCGAGGGATGCGCCGGTGATGTAGCCGGCAGCCTCGGAGGCGGCGAAGCAAATCAAATCGGCGACTTCGACCGTGGTGCCGAGGCGCGGCACGGGATAGCTCGCGGCTAGACGTTCGAGCAACTCGTCCGAAGCATGTTCGCGCGTCAGCTCCGTATCGATCATACCGGGGCAGATAGCGTTCACGGTGATGCCGAACTTGCCGAGCTCCTTCGCGGCCGCGCGCGTCAGTCCGAGAAGTCCGGCCTTCGATGCCGTGTAATGCGCACCGCCGAGCGTGCTCACCATCCGGCCGCCGGAGGACGAGATATTAATGATGCGGCCGTAGTGCTGGGCGCGCATTGCCGGAAGAGCGGCTTTCGTCATTAGGAACGGCGCGGTGAGATTGACCTCGAGCGCTCTGCGCCATTCTTCGGCGGTGAGATCGGGCAAGCGTGTCGACAGCGGAAGCGCGGCGTTGTTGACGAGGATATCGATCCGTCCAAAGCGTTCGAGTGTACGGCGCGCGATCTCGTCGGGCACGCCGTCCGCCGCGACGTCGCCCGGCACGGCGAAAGCGCGTTCGCCGATTTCCTTCGCCAGCGCCTCGGCGCGCTCACGGGAACGAACGTTCACCGCGACCGAGGCGCCGCGCTCGTGCAGGCGCGCTGCGGCAGCCCGTCCCAGGCCTCGCCACGCGCCGGTGACGACGGCGACGCGCCCTGCAAAATCAGCGTTTTCCATCCGGAGAATTATGTCACTGTGCCTAAGCTCCGCGCACCCGCAACCAAGGCACCGAGGATAACGATGCGGGACAAGGCCTTCGATTTCGCCCGATGGCGCGACTCGCACCGTCGCTTTAGATTGGACCGCGCCCCGTTCCGCTTCACCGAGACGAAATAAGTCACATTGCGCTGTCGCAAATAACATCGACATGCGCGGATAGGAGTATCAGCCGCTGAAGAACCGAAGGAGCGAGAAGTGGAAGCGTTCCGAAATCACCACCGACCTCAAACCCTATGTAACCTCATCCTAAAATTTACCTTTAACACCCTTCATAGGTGTTAGATGCATCATCGCTTCTTGGTCTCGGTGTCATAGTATGGATAGGGATAGTAATCTATCCCCGGTCCGACCGCGACAACACGCTTACCGTGGATGTGAAAGGCGACGGTGTCGATGCGGTGAGTAACGTTTATGGGCTGGTTGGAGAAGCCGTACCATGTGTCGCTATCGCCGCGGAGTAATAACGTCCCACCGCAATGAAAGCTGCACTCAACCTGCCTTGATTGTTCGAGTGCCTTTCCGACCGAATGTAAGGCATGAGTTTGTTCGCGAAGATCTCTTTCGGGCGCCAGTCTTCTACTCCAAAGGAGCGATCGACAAACGGCTGTGATCTTCGCGATGTCTTCACGCGTGAGTTCGTTATCAGAGGCACGCGCGTCTGCTGCACGCAGCGACATCATGACGAACAACGCGAACGGATGGAGAACATGCGGCGCTAGCCTCTAACGAGAACAAGCTCAGCCGCGGCTACCGGGAGCGAGGCTGACAATCTCTCTATGAACTGAATTGTTTTCTCCTTCAACGCTGATCCTGTTTGCCACCCTTGACCCTCATAGGCGCTCCATCGCATGGTTAGGCCAGGCGCGACAAATGCGAGTTATGGTTACGTCTAGGGCTCAGACTTTTTCTTGTATTTCTCCCTTTCTTTATCCGACAGCCGCTGACTTTTGACGATCTTGCATTGCCCACTTTGGTCGAATTTTAGAGTAAACAGAAAAGAAGCTTCGAAAAACCCCCGGTCCGGATCATCCTTAACAGCTTCGACATCTGATGCGTAGACCAGGGCCGTATCAGGATCTGTCCACTGAATCGTCCTTATCGGGTTAGAAATGAGCCGTATCGGAGTTTTCTTGGGCAGCAGGCCCATTTTTTTCATTCGTGCGAATATCACCTTGTCCAATACATCGCCAATCGCGTCGGGTGGCGGCGGTAGTTCTTTCCATTCGTCGCCATTGAGCTGGTAGAATGAGGTTGGCTGATAACGACCTTGATCGGGGGCATTCAAGGCGAAGCGTTTCGAGTCCGGCGACCAAAGCGGTGGCTCACACTCACCATTAGCCCCGCCGCATTTGTCGGAAAGCTGGAGAGCCGGCTCGGTGGCGCCAGCCCTCACAATTGTGTCGGAACGGAATTCCCACTTCTTATCTGGTGAATAAAACCTTTGCTGCCCCGCCTTGCCCTCCTGCGCCGGTGAAACCGCGGAAAACATCGCCAGCGCGAATACGGGATGAAGGATTTTCATAAGTTAGAATGTCTGATCAACGTGGAGATATAAAAGGCCTAACGAGACCAAGATCAGCCACCGCTGGCGACAGCGAGCGTGATTTGAAATACACGTGTGTTAATCATGTGAAGACGAAGCTGTACGCCGGCCAGAGGTTGGCTGCATCGTTTGGTTAGGTTTTGGGTGAATCGGCACGATTTTGCGGTAGTCGCGCTCAATGGTCACTCTACCCGGATACAACTGCTGAAGTGCCTGCGTGACTTCCGGCTCGAGCTGCTTGTAGAGCTGCCCTCCAATGCCAGCCGATCGAAAAAACAGATCAACCAGGACCTCGCCCTTATGTCGCCGAGCACCAAGCTGCGTGAACGATAAATCGCCTTCGGACACCACGGCGAAAGTGTCCGCAACTTCGGACTCGCGGGTCTTGTCCGCCATGTTGCGCCGGAGGCCGATGGAGCGCAGGGCGGCGATCAACTGAGTGATACGCTGCTGAGGAACGGTGAACTGAATATGCTCTGCAGTCTGGCATCCACCCAAAGCGGTGATAATCACGATAAGAAGCACCCGAAGCAATTTCACGCGCGTAGACCTAACGAGACCAGATGAGATGCCTCGAGCGAGAGCGCGCGTCACCGCGGATTGACGGATTGAACTTATGTAAAGCTGGACAGTACGGCGGCTCGCGGTTGGCTCCATTGTTTGGTTAGATGCAACGGGTGGAATAAACACTTACCTGTCGCCGGATGTTTTCTTGCTTCGGCAGAAGCCATGAATGACGAGGAACAGTCCGAGTCCAACTGCAAGACTACTTCCGATAATCGCCTGCCATGGATACATCCAGCCCTTAAAGTAAATCGTGCTGTGGTAAAGCAAAGCGGATCGAGCACCCAACAAAAAGGTAACGCCAAGCAAGAGCATGACGACTCCGCGCATTATCTCACCGAGATCACGCTTGCCGCTTTGCACCTAACGAAAAAGAGCTGAGCCACCGCTGGCGAGAGCGAGCGTGACAAACTTTCTGAACTCTTTCATCAAATCAAATCTGGTCATCACAGGGGCCAGCGGTTGGCTCGAGCGATTTGTTAGATGCATGGGGTGGAATCACTTTACGCGTGTCCAGAGCATCTTCTGTTTTTGATTCTGTGCGTTCGCCGCAATAAAGTGATCCGGTTGCACGTCGGAGATGATGAGCCGCAAGTCTTGGCCGACCATGTCTTGCATGCTGGGATGCGCCCACGTGAACTTGAGCACGAGCTGTTGCCCATCCAAATGCCAGCTGCCAGATAAAACATGTGCTGGCGGCAGATCGGTGTGTGATGCGAAACCTGCGCGAACGTTTGATCAGCGTTGAACGTCGTGAGCTCAAAGCCCTTGTTGCTAGGGTAGGCGCCGTTGTCATCGACATCACCGGTCGGAATCGACCACTCGCCTATTAACCTTACGTCACTGGAAGAAATACGGCTGCACGCAACCACGGCAAAAGCAACAACGACGACCAACAGCTTCGCAACGCGATGCATCTAACGAGAATTCGACCCAAATTTTGGGTCTTTCCAGAGAAATACCCATTTTTTGGGTCTAATCCGGGTTGAGTTTGAAACCTGGGACGACAGGATCGCTGTCATGCCAGAAATCGTAGGAAGAATGCCGCCTGCGGGCAAAACGAAATTGTTCGACCAGTTGCGCGATGATGATGGCGTAGGCATTAGTAGAGACGATGCGCAGCGAATTCACTTTTGTAACATTTTTAACGTTGTAACTTTTGTTCGAAATGTCCTGCGCGAAGATCGATCCAGCCCTGCACCAGGCGCAGAAACCGTCCTGGATCAAAGTGCGGTTGCCGTCGAATCCAGTTTTCTTTTCGACCAAAGCGTTGATTTCCGATTTGCGGTTGCACACGGTTTGCGAAAGCGCGCAATGCCCGAACCGTTGGGAATGCTGGAGCCAGGGCACAGCTACTTTCATGATCGCTGGCGACCGTTGCACGCGCGCATGCGGATTTTGTGCAGTGACAACGGCGAAACCATTCGAGTTGGAAGATGACGAACCAAAGCGCGTCGCGGAGGCAGTGCACCGGATGAATTTGAAACACGTGGTGATCACTGCTGTCGCGCGCGACGATCTGAAAGACGGCGGCGCAGATCATTTCGCGCGCACGATCAGTGCTATTCGCGAGATGGATCCTTCAATCGTCGTCGAAGTTCTTGTTCCAGATTTTCACGCACATGACTGGTGCATCCAGACGGTGCTTAATGCCGGTCCCGATATTTTCAATCACAACATGGAAACGGTCGAACGGCTGACGCCTGTGGTGCGTTCCCGCGCAAAATATCGGATATCCCTCCAAGCTTTGGGGCGTGCAAAGGAACTGTCGCCCGGGATTGTGACGAAGAGCGGGGTAATGCTCGGCCTTGGCGAAAAAGAGACCGAACTTTTTCAGACTATGGACGATTTGCGCGAAGTCGGCTGCGAAGTGTTAACCATGGGCCAGTATCTTCGTCCGACTCCGAAGCATTTGCCGGTCGTCGAATACATTACGCCCGAGCAATTCAATTACTACGGTGACATCGCGCGTCGAAAGGGTTTTCTCTACGTCGCTTCAGGGCCACTGGTCCGCAGCTCATATCACGCGGCCGATTTTCATCCGGTTGTGCGGAGATAGTCGCAACGACGGGAACAAATCTTCCGCTGTAGTGTCCGCTGTCCTCAGCGGAGTAAATCCAATTTCATTTTATTCTGCGCTGGGGACAGCGCACGCTACAGCATCACGCTTGCAATCGATGTCATTCCGAGCGAAGCGGAGCGAAGTCGAGAATGGAGCGGCTGGGGAAGCTGCGACATAGACGGGAAGACCGGAGGTTGAGCGAGCGGGGAGTAAGCGAATCAAACCTCTGGACTAGATATTGCGATGTCACCAGCCTTCGCATAAAGCTACGACTTGGCAGGCGACATCGCTCGACATGACGAAGGAGATCAGATCACAAACCGCGGCGGTTATTCCGGCGTATCAGGACGAGAAACACATCGGCGACATTGCGCGCCGAACTCGCGAGCGACTGGATCACGTTCTCGTTGTCGATGACGGCTCAACAGATCGAACTGAACAATGCGCGCGCGAAGCGGGCGCTGAAGTTATTGTTCACGCTCAAAACCAGGGCAAAGGCGAAGCAATCAAAACCGGACTGGCGCACTGGTTTGGCGTTCCGGATCCGTCAAGCAGCGGACAAGATGGACAAATCATGTGGGTGATCCTTCTGGATTCCGATGGTCAACATCTACCCGAAGAGATCGATCGATTTTTGCTAGCCGCAGCCTCGGTGACACGACCGACGTTTTTCATTGGCAACCGCATGGATGACGTGTCCCGGATGCCTCGGGTGCGGCGCATCGTTAACCGTTACATGAGCGATCAGATCAGCCGCGTTTGCGGACAAAACATTCCGGACACGCAGTGTGGTTACCGCATGCTGCCCCGAGAGCTACTTCCAGACATGCTTGGCGGCGGCCACCGATACGATTACGAAACTGAGGCGCTAATCATCGCCAGCCGTAAAGGCTACAAGATTGAATCAGTTCCAATCACGACCGTCTACACCGACCAAATCAGCAAGATCCATCCCGGGCGCGATGCGATTCGCTTTCTCAAAATGATGCGGCGGTATCGCAAACTGCCTCACGCCCCGAACAGCCGCTCCGAGTATTAAAATCACGGTTTTGTTCCCGGCACGGGTTTTGAGCTTTTGAGGATTTCTGCCTCGGGCGTGAGGTTGGGAGGCTTTCCTCCAAAGATGATCCGGTTTGGTCTTTGGGTGAGCTCATCAACGAGCACTTTTGCGTGCGTAGTGAGTACCTTCAAGTTTAACAGGGTCACGTGGAGCTGTTTCATCTGTTCCTGAAGCTGCTTGTCCGTCGTTTTGATGAAAGTATCAGCTGTGCCGAACAGCGAGTTCGCGCCTTTTTCTACGCCGTCAAGATTCGTGATCGCATTCTGTAAGTTGTCCAGGTCCAGCTTAAACGAATCGGCGAGTGGGCCGAGTTTCGGGGTGAAGTCGTTCAGATCCTTCTTTAGTCCTGTGACTGTGACATTGAGATTATCGATCAACTTGTTTGCGTTATCGAACAACGGACCGGCGGCCGCAGTGATTTGCTCCAACCCGTATGCGGGATGGCCTTCGATCGACGCGTTGTTTGCCAGCGTCTGTCCACCGGGTGTGCCCGCCGAAAGTGCTACGAATTTCGGAGAGAGCATCGTATCCGAACTTAGCGTCGCAGTTACGTCCGAGGGCAACAGCGGAATTCCTTCGTCCAAGCTAACGGTCACCCGCACAGCGTCCTTCTTGTTTGCGCTCGCATCACGCTCCTTAGCCGTAAGGTGACGCATCGCGATCACGCGTCCCGCTGGCGCGCCTGCGTAGCGCAACTCGGAATTCACTTTTATGCCGGTCACATCTTCGTAATTGATCTGCAGAGTACGGGTCGGTTTTTTCAGCTGTCGTCCGGAGAGTGCAAATGTTAGCGCGCCGAGCAGAACAACGCTGCACACGATTACAAACAGCGCGACGAAATAATCGGACAAATTGCGCTTCATCCTGTCTTCCAATGAAATCTGCCGCGTGCTCGGGCGAAGGGTCGCGGTTTCACGTGCTGATGATGCTCGTGTTCTTCCTGTGAAAGGTTTAGCGGGGTCGGACCATCGGGTTCGCCATTAATAAATTGCTGCACCTCGGGGTTCGAACTGGCGCGGATTTCATCCGGCGTACCCTGCGCCACAATGCCGCCGTGGCCAAGCATAATCATCCGCGTAGCGATGCGAAATGCGCTGGTCATATCGTGACTGACTACCACTGCGGTCATGCCTTTCTCCCGCGTCAGTTTCATTGTGAGCTCGTCAACAACCGCGGTCATGATCGGATCGAGTCCGGAAGTAGGCTCATCGCTAAACAGTAACTCCGGATCGAGCGCCAGCGCACGCGCAAGTCCCACGCGTTTCTTCATTCCTCCGCTGATTTCGTCCGGCCTAAGATCTTCAAAACCAGTGAGACCGACCATCTGAAGTTTTTGCTCCACGATTTCTTCGATTTCATCAACGGATTTTTTGGTGTGCTGCAAAAGTGGCAGCGCCACATTCTCGCCGACTGTCAGCGAGGCGAGCAACGCGCCGGATTGGAACAACATTCCGAATCGCAACCGGATTCGGAGGATCTCGCGCTCCTTCATTCCGGTGACTTCTTCTCCAAACAGTTTCACCGTTCCCGAAGTCGGCTGCATGGAGCCAATCATGTGTCGCAGTAACGTGCTCTTGCCGCAGCCGCTGCCGCCCATGATAACCAGCGTATCGCCGCGATGGACATTGAATGAGATGTCATTGAGGACCGAGCGATCGCCGAACTTTCGAACAAGGCGACCAACCTCAATCATGTTGGAATCAGCGGGCATGATCAAAATGACGAAATCCGAATGCCGAAGCACGAAGGAATGACGAAGCTCGAATGAGCGACGAAAACCGCTGCTTGTTTGTAGTCGCGATCACGTCTTTCGCATTTTTACCGCTCCTCCAAATTTTTGCGAAGATCAGATGCAGTCCCCTGCGCTTCCATCCAAAGCTCGCGAGCTTCAGTTTCAATTCTGGCACAGCCCGAACAGCCATGCGCAGAAAATGTTTCGCTTCACGTGCTCTCTTTCTTGCATGTCCCGATGCACTTCAGAAATTCTTTTTTTGAAATCGCGTCGTCGGCTTCGACGTAGTTGGCTCCAACGCTGGTTCCCGCGCCGACGAGCTGGTTAATCATACGGTTTGTTACCGGGTTTTGTGGAATTGACTTAGCGAAATCAATCACTGCTTCACCGAATCGTGCTGTTCGTTCTTCCAAATCATAAACACGGTTGTCTCTGGCTCTTCGTGGAGGTCAACTCTGGCGCATTCGCCGTCGCTCCCAGAACGACGTCGTCAGACTCGTCGCGCATTCGATCTTCGGCATTTCGTCATTAGTTCGTCATTCGTCATTCGAGCTTCGTCATTGTTTTCCGTTGTTTCGTCATTCCTATCATCTCGCAAAAAAGAAAATGCCGGTGAGCACGGCATTCATGACCAACATTGCAAGCAAAGATTGCACGACTGCTGTCGTGGTAGCCTGACCGACGCCTTCGGCGCCGCCTTCGACATTCAGGCCGGCGTTGCACGCGACCGTGATGATGATCCAGGCAAAGACGACGCTCTTGATCATTCCCGAGTACAAATCCCACGTTTCCGCGCTCCCCAGCGCGCGCAGCACATAGCCGGCAGTGTTGAAATCCAGCGCCGAAACGCACACCGCCCAGCCGCCGAGGATGCCGATGTAGTCTCCGAAAATAGTGAGCACCGGAAGCATCACCATCATGGCGAGAAAGCGCGGCACGACCAAAAATTGAACCGGGTTGATCGCCATGACCTCAAGCGCCTCGATTTCTTCGGACACTTTCATTGTGCCAAGTTCGGCGGCGACAGCTGAACCGCTGCGGCCAATCACGATGACAGCGATCAGGACGGGTCCCATCTCGCGCAGCAACGTGATCATCACGAGATCAGGAATGTACATTTCAGCGCCGAGGCTTTCCAGAGAATGGGCTGCCTGCATTGCCAGCGTCACACCGATGCTGCATGCCGTCAGCGCAACCATCGGCGCTGCGCGCACGCCTATTGTCACCATCTGACGGAAGATCGGCCCGATCTTGAAAAATTGACCGGTGAACGGCGCTACGAAAATCCAGTAGAGCAAACTGAAATTGAGCTGGAGTAATTTTTCACGTCGCACTCTCGGACGCGACAGAATGACAGGCGAAATCGAGCGACGAAAGGCGAAACTCCTGGTGGTGTTCAATTGTCAGTTCGGATGTTCAACCTGGCTGAATCTTCTGCGCGCAGAAGCGTCGCTCCGGCAAACGGCGGGCAGAGGACTGCCCGCCCTACCGAGCCAAATGAATGTTGGTAGGGCGCGTCACTCCGTGCGCGCTGTCAGCCTGGTTTGAGATCAGCAGTGTTCCTGAGACGACACTTTTGAAGTCCAATCCTAAGTCACCGAAAGATCACTTGCGCCGCATTTCTTCCCGGTGCCATCGACACACCGGGGCCCGGATGACTGCCGGAACTGCAGAGGTACACGTTAGGCACAGGCGTTTTGTATTGGCCAAGCTCAGGAATCGGGCGCAGCGAACCGCTTTGGTAGGGAAGGAATGCGCCCTGACCAAGCGTGCCGCGAACGGCGCTAATGATTTTGCGCGAGATATCAAACGGCGAATGGGCCATTCGCTTTAGAATTTTTGTCTTTAAGTCGGGAATGTAATTCGCAGTGATGAGGTCGATGAGATAATCGGCGTACGGTTCGCGCGCTTCATCCCAGGTGCGTGCCGGAACTTTACCGGTCGCATCGCCAGTGATGACGTAGGGCACGCTTAGCACGACGAATTTCATCAGCGCCTTGCCGGCCGGTGCGCGAGTGGGATCTATCGCGGAATCGTTCCAGCTTACGATCATTGGCGCCGCTGGCAGCGCGCCACCGCGGCATTGCAGATATACTCGCGAGAGAAAATCGAGCGATGGCTCAGTAAGATGAACATGCGCTGATTGTCGCGCAGCGGGTCCGGACTTGTAATTAACAGGACTCTCAAGTGCAACGAACATAACAAAGACCGAATCGCCCCACTCATAGAGCTTCATCTTATCCACGATGTCTGCTCCCACCATTCCCGCTCCGAGCAAATCCATTATCAGGTGACCCGGATCGATGTTCGAGACGATCAGCTCACCAGCAGAGATCTCCTCGCCGCTCGCGAGACGTACAGGCAGTAGCGCGCTTTGCATCGCCGACAATTTTCTGAACAAGTGCGCTGGTTCGGATTTCGCCGCCATGTGCTCGCAGATCTTCAGCCATTGCCAGCGTAACGCGATGCATCCCGCCTTTGACCAGTTTGTTGCCGGCGTTTTGCAGGATTGAGGCAAACAGCCAACCGAGTTGTGCGCCTCCGGCATCGTCTGGTGAGGCACCTAAAAACGTGGCGAACGAGCCGAACAGTGTCTTCGTTGCTTCGGATTCGAGCGTCTGGTCCGCCCACGATCGCACGCTCTGCATGCTGAACCGATAGGCTTCCATGCCGGCTGACGACGCGGCAAATTCTGCTGCGGCTACCGGAAATGAAGGCGGCGGCGAGAACATGGCCGCAGTGATCGCATCCTTTTCCGCGAGAAATTGCTGCATCAACGCACGCCACTTCTCGGCGTCCTTCAACGAGTAGCGCGCTATTTCAGCGACAGTTTTTTCAATATCGCGATGCACGCTGATGATGTCGCCATTGGGAAACGCATGCGAAAAAGGAATCTCCGGTTCGATGAGTTCGTAGCGATCAAGCAAACCCAGCTCACTCGGAACCGGCGAGAGATTCGCAAGTTGATAGCCACTCGCGTGAATGTCCGACCAAAAGCCTGGCAGCGTTTCTTCTTCGGTGACAGTCATGCCGCCAACAGTGTGATATTGCTCAAGCACCATGACTTTCAGCCCTGCTCTGGCGAGGTAGCAGGCACAGGTTAGGCCGTTATGCCCGGCACCGATGATGATGGCGTCGTAATGATGCGGCATAGTCAGCCGAGTCGTAGAATTTTTCAGTTGCTCCGAGTGCGCAGAATGCCAAGGTGCGCGCACTGGCGAAAGCCGAAATTTCAGCGCTGCTCAAAGATGGGTTCGGCGGCTTCACCGAGGAAAGATAATGGCCCAAAGCGAAATCGATGCTATCCGCGTGCTACTGCGCTCCAAACCACGGCCGGTTGGTTGGTCCGCAAGACGACAACGGCTCGACGAGATTGGCGCTGTTTGGCCCGTTGCTGACGACGTGGAATTGACCGTCGTCGATGTGAACGGAATGCCCGGCGAATACTCCATCGTGCCCGGCAGCGATCCTTCTCGCGTGCTGCTGTTTTTCCACGGAGGCGGCTACTGCTCCGGTTCAATCCAGAGCCATCGTCGTTGGGTGACTGAAGCCGGCCGGTCGGCGAGAATGCGTACACTCGCAGTCAATTATCGCCTCGCGCCGGAGCACCCGTTTCCTGCTGCGTACGAGGACGCGCTGAGCGCATGGCGATTTTTGCGAAATCAAGGTATCACTGCTTCGAACATTGCACTCGGTGGCGACAGCGCCGGGGCCGGACTTACTCTCGGATTGATCGGCCGGTTGCGCGACGCGCACGAAGAGCTTCCCGCATGCGCATGGCTCATCTCGCCATGGACGGACCTGACGATGTCCGGTTCGACCCTTGCGAGCAAAGCCGAAATCGATCCGCTCATTCACAAAGAGTATCTAAATGAATTAGCGGACGCGTATTTGCCCGTTGGCATGGACAGAAAAGATCCGCGCGTCTCTCCGCTCTACGCCGATTACGAAAACTTTCCACCGATGCTTATCCAGGTTGGTTCTAACGAGACCTTGCTCGATGACTCCACTCGACTTGCCGAGCGGGCCGGTGCGGCGGATGTCGCAGTGACTTTAGAGATTTGGCCACACATGATTCATGCGTGGCCCTTGTGGAATGCTCATTTGGAAGATGGGCGACGGGCGATCGCAAACGCGGGCGCGTTTATCCGGGCACATCTTTGACGCGCTGCACGCTTCAGATCAAGACGCGTTTCCTACAAGAAGATCGACAACATTGCGAGCCGATCAGACCTGCAGCGCCAGTGACGAGTGCGCGTCGCACTTCGGATGATAGGTGACCTATCACGGTGGACAGGGTGTCAGCATGTCGAAGAAGCGGCAAGCTGGCAGCTTGCCAGCCGAGTCAGGCTGGAAGCCTGACTTCCAAGCGGTGCACCGCTGCGGCAAGCCGGCGTGGATAAATCCAATCGTAGAGATTATACGCCCGAAAGACGCGTCTGCTTCTTTCTTTGTCATTCTGAGCGGAGCGAAGAATCTCTGATTAGTTCGATTTTCATCAGCATGCGTGGCCAACCATTACTCGGAGATCCTTCGCATTCGCTCAGGATGACAGGCCATGAAGGCAGGTCATATCAAACCGCGCTTGCGAAAATCGCCGAGATTACCGCCGGAGGAGCGCTCCACCAAGTCTATGGTGAACTTGAGCAGACAAACTTCCCACGCGTCGTCTACGCCGTGGATGATCGCGCTCAGCGGTTCGTTTTTGTCTTCCACCTGCCGCCTGGTGCGATTGATCACCGTGTCGATTGAATCGCTCAGCGTCTGTTCGTTTAGATCGGTTTTGCGAAATTGAAAACCGTAACGGAGCACCGCGATATTCCGCGCGTGCTCGCGCAGTTGCTCCACGTATCGCTCCGCCTTGTCTCCAAAGCCGTCCAATAGCAGCCGGCAATAATGCTCCGGCGTCAAAATCTGCGGACGTTCGGCGTGCACTTTGCCATTTCGAATCCGCACTTGGTTCACGCGGTCCATCAATTCCGAGATCAGATAAAAATTGAAACTGGTGCTCCCGAACGTCGCGATCTGATGTTCCGGCGCGAGGATCACACGCGTATTTTCGATCGCGTAGTCAAAATCGTCGCGGGTCATGAGGGGCGGAATCTACATTGCACGTCGCGGTATTCAAAACAAAGCATACGACTATTGAACGATGAAACTCGAATGACGAATATGAACTGTAGGGCGTCTGTGTCAGACGCCATGGCGTTTCACAGAAACGCCCTACAATTATTTGGGCTTCTGCTGTTGGCCTTGCTGCTGCTGAAATAGCGCCAAGTATTCGCCGTAACCTTCTTCCTTTAATTTTTCCACCGGCACAAAGCGCAACGCGGCCGAGTTCACACAGAAACGTTGACCGGTCGGTGCCGGGCCATCGTCGAACAAGTGACCGAGATGCGAATCGCTCGATTTTCCGCGGACCTCGATGCGCTCCATTCCGTAAGAAGCGTCGCGCTTTTCGGTCACATTCCCTGACTTGATGGGCTTGGTGAAGCTGGGCCAACCCGTGCCGCTGTCGAATTTGTCGAGGGAACTGAAGAGCGGTTCGCCCGTAATGAGGTCGACGTAAATTCCCGGCTTGTGATTATCCCAGTACGCGTTGTGAAACGGAGTTTCAGTGCCGCATTGACGCGTCACCTTGTACTGGTCCTTGGTTAATTTCTCCCGCAACTCGGCGTCGGCTGGAACAGGTTTGGTCGGATTCATTTTCTCGGCTTCTTGCTTCTGGCCTTGAGCATACCCGAACAAAATAGAACCGACAATCACCACGACTGTGCCGGCCAGCCCAAACCACAGAGTTTTGTATGAGTGTTTATGTTTGTACGTTAGTCGCGTTGCTCTCATTGTGTTTTCTCGCGTGAGAATTGTTTCCTTTAGCAGTCCTTAAGTTCACGCGGAATCGCGTTGATTGAGCCAGATGCCGCAGAACTTCCCTTCATAATTAAATTCGCAAATTAGACATAAAATGGTTGGGACGCGTTCATTCCTGTCGGCCAGCTTCGAGAACGCCGACGGTGTACAGCGATCAGTTGTTCCGCTGCCGCGATTCAGTTTTGGACTTGCGGCGCATTGAGCGTACTGCTTTAAGTGCGGTCGTGACGCGATTTCAGCCCGCAAACTAGCTCCAAATGGCGTTAAGCAGATTTTGGGTCGCTCTCTTCCTCTTTTCGATTGGCTATCTCCTTCTTCTGCTATTCAGCGGTCGATACTACGCCATCGAATTTGCCGTTAACGGCAAGAAGGACGACCCGCTGCTACAACGCGAGTACTACATCGAGCAGCTGTCACCTGAATTGCAGCACAGCTTGCAAACAGCGCCCGATCACAAGGTCACGGTTGGGAATGATAACTACACGCTCGACAATGGCGTGGTGAAGGTCTACGCCGGCAAACAGGCCGCCGACGGTATCCTGCCAACGTGCAAGAACACGATTCTCGACCTCCTGTTGCCGCTGATTGCGTACTTGTCTTTCTTCAGCGGTACCTTGCAACTGCTGATTGATAGCGGCGCTGCGGAACGAGTTGCAAAACTCCTCAGCCCGATTTTCGTCCACGTTTTCCCGGAGGTACCGCGCGGTCACCCCTCTATCTCTTACATGACGCTGAATTTCGCGGCGAACTTCCTCGGGCTCGACAGTGCGGCGACCCCATTCGGCTTAAAGGCCATGGAGAGCCTGCAAGAACTGAACAATCAAAAGGACCGCGCGAGCAATCCTCAGATCATGTTCATGTGTTTGCACGCAGCCGGGCTGACGCTTGTCCCGACTTCAATTATCAGTTATCGGGCGGCGCAGCATGCACTGAACCCGGCCGACGTGATGCTGCCATGCATCATTACGTCGTTCATCGGCACGGTTGCGGCGCTCGTGCTCGTCGGCATCCGCCAGCGGATCAATTTGCTTAACGCGACGATTGTCATTGCGATCGGCGGAATCGTCGCCGTCATCGCTGCCTTGCTTATTTATATCGCGCGGCTGGATCTGATTAGTAAAAGCCATTTCACCGGCAACCTCTCTAACGGTTTGCTGGTCGGCCTTATTTTCGCGATTTTCGGTTACAGTTTGTGGCGGGAGAAGGAATTCGCGGCAAAAGGCACCACGATCTTCAATTCATTCGTCGAAGGCGCTTACAACGGGTTAGCAGTCGGGCGTATTATTTTCCCCTATATCCTCGGCATGCTCGTCGCGATTTCACTTTTCCGGAACAGTGGACTATTCGACATATTCGCGAACTCCCTGACGAAGATATTTCGTGCCATTCACGTGAACGACCAGATCGTGAATGCGCTGCCAATCGCAATTCTTCGGCCATTCAGTTCGGCTGGCAGCCGCGGATTTTTGCTCGATGCGATGGGGACGTACGGCGCGGACTCCTTCACCGGCCGTTTAGCTTGCGTTTTCCAGTGCGCGGCGGAGACGACGTTTTATGTCATCGCCGTCTACTTCGGCAGTGTGAAGATCAAAGACACCCGCTACGCTCTGAGCACGATGCTGCTCGTGGACCTGATCTGTGTGTGCGGCGCGGTGGCAGTCTGCCTGACGTTTTTTCAATTGCCGGGAGCTTCTCCTGCACCGCGTTAGCGTGTTGACGGTGCGCTCGACTTACAAGCGCGCAGGTCGTGCCTCACAGCAGATTCTCGAGGTAAGTTTTCCGCTCGAACGGCGCGAAATCGTCGAGCTTCTCACCGGTGCCGACGAAGCGCGTTGGAATTCCAAGTTCATTCTGGATCGCCACCACAATGCCGCCTTTCCCGCTGCCATCGAGTTTAGTGACGATCAGGCCAGTGAGTCCAAGCGCGTTGTGGAACTCGCGCGCCTGACTTAGCGCGTTACTGCCCGTGCTCGCATCGACAACAAGCAATGTCTCATGTGGCGCGTCCGCATCGAGTTTCTGCAGCGTCCGTTTTATCTTCTGCAGCTCGGCCATCAGATTTGCTTTGGTGTGTTGCCGGCCGGCAGTGTCGCAAAGCAAAAAGTTAGTCTCCTGCTTGGCTGCTGTCTGATACGCTTCATAACAAAGCGCCGCGGGATCTGCGCCGTGCTGGCCACGAACGATTCCAACCCCGAGTCTTTTTGCCCAGATATCGAGTTGCTCGATAGCGGCTGCGCGAAATGTGTCTGCGGCGGCGAGCATGACCGAGCCGCGAGGTAGGGGCGATCGACCCCGATCGCGCCGAGGCGCTTCAGGTGAACCGCCGCTACCTTGCAAAAAATGCGCAAGCTTTGCCGTCGAGGTTGTTTTGCCAGTACCGTTCACGCCCACAATCAAAATCACGGTCGGTTTGCCGGTTGCTCGTCGAATCGGTGTCGGATCGCGCGGCAAAATGCGCGCAATCTCTTCGCGCACAGCTTTGATTACATCGCCGATGCCAAGCAAAGCCCACGCCTCGCGTTCCTGGAGCGTTTTGATGATGTGCATTGTCATCGGCACGCCGAGATCGGCGCGTATGAGCGTTTCTTCTAGCTCATCCCAATCAATCGGTTTGCCGGCGAATTGCTTCGCGAGTGTTTCAAGGAATCTCATTCTATCGTTAAAGCGTTGAACGGTTCAACCGTTGAAGCGGTAAACCTGGGTTGTCATGTTGAGCGAAGCGAAACATCTCTGATTTTCATCTTTAGCGTCGGCACAAGAAGTCACCAGAGATTCTTCGCTTGGCTCAGAATGACAACGCTTCTTACCGCTTCAACCCTTCAACGAATCACGATTCTCTCTTCACCGCTTCACGCGCGGGCCGATCCAAATCTTTTCGGATCCGATCGAGAATTCCGTTCACAAATCGGCCTGAATCCGACCCGCCGTACGCCTTTGCCAGTTCGATTGCTTCGTTGATGGAGACGACGGGTGGGATGTCATCGCGGTAAAGCATTTCATAAATCGCCAGCCGCAGAACGTTGCGATCCACGGCTGAAATCCGGCGAAATTCGTAGTTCTCGCAGTAACGGCGGATACGCTCATCGATGTCCGGCAAATGCGCTACCATGCCTTCGATTAATGGCTGTGCGAATTCGCGCACCCGTCCTGGCGCGGGACAAAACTCCCAGAACTCATCGATCTTGTCCGGCCCTTCGCCGCGCTGGAGATCACGCCAGAAATGATATTGAACCGCAGCTTCTCTAGCGCGCCGTCGTTTACCCATTGTCTCTCGGCGGTTTGGAAACCGCCGCTCCTTGTTCGTTACGAACTTCCGACAAAACGTTCGCGATTTCCACCGCTGCACGCGCGGCTTCGGTGCCGCGGTTGATTTTATTTTCAAGACAACGTGCCCGCGCCTGGTTCTCATTGTCAAAACTGAGTACTGCATTGATTACCGGCACGCCGTGCTCTATGGCGACGCGTTGCAAGGCATCAGTAACGGAGCGACTCAGGTTTTGTGCGTGATCGGTTTCGCCTTGCAGAATCACCCCGCAAGCGATGATCGCATCGGCTTGATTTTGGATGGCAAGTTCGCGCGCCACCACGGGAATCTCGAATGAGCCAGGGACACGATGAACCGAAGCCGAACTGTGCGGCGCAAGAGCGTGCAACTCCTCTGTCACATGATCTATGAGTCCGTCCACGTATTGCCCATTAAACCGGCTCGCAACGATGTGGAACGTGCGTCTTGTTTTTGCAATTCCCGGACGAGACGGAGAGGCGTTCGACATCTAAAAATGACGAATGACGAAGGACAAAGGACGAATCAATGACGAACACAAAATGACAAACGATCCGAGGCCTCGTTCTTTGCAATTCGGCATTTGATCATTCCTTTGTCATTCGACATTCGAGCTTCGTCATTTACAACAAGTGCCCGAGCTTCGTTTTTTTTGTTTCGAGATATTTTTCGTTGTGCGGATTGGCTTCGGCCCGGATCGGCACTTGCTCGATCATTTCCAAACCGTAACCCTCCAGACCTACAACTTTCTTCGGATTATTGGTGAGGAAGCGGAACTGCCGCACGCCCAGGTCGAAAAGAATCTGTGCGCCGAGTCCGTAATCGCGCAGGTCAGTTGCATAGCCGAGTTTCGCGTTGGCCTCTACGGTATCGAGTCCTTCCTCCTGCAACTTGTAAGCGTGAATCTTTGCCGCCAACCCGATACCTCGGCCCTCCTGTCGCATGTAAACGAGAACGCCCTGACCTTCTTCCTCGATTTGCCGCAGCGCTGCGTGCAATTGATTTCCGCAATCGCACCGGCGTGAGGCGAAAACGTCGCCGGTGAGGCACTGGCTATGCACGCGAACCAGAATCGGTTTGTTCTTTTCGATCTGACCTTTCACGAGTGCGAGATGGTGCTGTCCATCGACTTTGGAGCGATACAAATGCAAATCGAAGTCGCCGTAATCCGTCGGCATTTTTACGACTTGCTCGAGCTCCACCAGCTTCTCGCTCTTGCGTCGATGGGCGATCAAACGCTGGATCGTGCAAATGCGCAGCCCATGTTTATTGCGGAACTCCATCAGCTCCGGAAGGCGCGCCATGGTCCCGTCGTCGTGCAAAATCTCGCACAGCACGCCCGCCTCTTGCAGGCCTGCCATTCTTGCCAAATCCACAGCCGCTTCGGTGTGACCTGCGCGCCGCAGCACGCCCCCGTCTTTCGCGCGTAGTGGAAATATGTGACCCGGTTGGTTCAAGTCTTCCGGCGCCGATTTCGGATTGGCGATAGCCAGTATTGTCGTCGCACGATCATAGGCGCTTATGCCGGTCGTCACGCCTCGCGCCGCATCCACTGAAACGGTGAAATCGGTGTTATGCTTTTCCCGGTTTTGCGTCACCATCCGGTGCAAGCCGAGTTGATCGGCGCGCTCGTTAGAAATGGGAACGCAAATTAAGCCGCGGCCGTGCGTCGCCATGAAATTGACCGCTTCAGGCGTCACTTTTTCCGCCGCCATAACCAGATCGCCTTCGTTCTCGCGATCGGCATCGTCGGTGACGATCACCATGCGTCCTTTGGCGATGTCGCTTAGAACATCATCAATCGCGTCGAACTGAAATGTTTCCTTCGCCCCGGAGATCATTGACCATAATACCATTACTTCCTGCGAGGTGCTCAGCAACTCTTACTCGTTCTCATGCTCGTGATCGAAAACGAGAACGACTACGAGCAAGCACATCGATCCGGTCACTTAGCGCTTGAAGCGACTATCGCCTCCGGTCGGTACATGTCACGATTGCTCCCCTGGAATTCGGCCTTCAGTTTGACGTTAAACCGCGAAAGATCGACAAGATCCCATCGCGTGAATTTCCACACTGCGCGGGAGGAGCCGGATCCGGTTTCGCGTGTCGCATGCTCAAATCCAACGACAAAATGAATCGCGTCGTCGCGCACTTTATTCGTCGAGTTCTTGGGCTCGAAATAGAACGTGCGGAAAGTGCTGTCGCGACTTCCGGCGGCATAAAGCTTCGGGTCTAGATAGAATACGCGTTTGCTCTCCACATCGATGATGCGCAGATCCGGATAACCTGAACGTTGGACTTTCCCTCGGCCGTGAGCGGGAAATCGCACTTTAAACCGGGAGTCGTATTGAGCAGGTCCCGCAAAGTGTCTTCGAAATGGCTGCTGACTTCGTTGATCCGATCGACATTTTGGATCGCGCTATTCGGCCCGTTCAATCGCTTCATCGTTTCATCGCACGCTGCGCTAATCGCTTTCGCGACGCGTTGATCGACCGCGTTGTTCGTATCAAAAGCCAGCACCTTTCTACCCGTGGTATCGAAAATCAATTCGCTGAACGGGATGCCGCGCAGTTGCTGATCTTCATTCAACAACCAGGGAATCAATTGATCCACTGCGCGTATTCGGTATCGGCGATGTTTGGGCTAAAGCGGCACTGGCTATCCCTATCGCAGTGAACCAGGGAATGAATCTCATTCTCTGGGATTCAAAATGGATGCGCTATTCTCAGCAAGATCAAACACCCGCCGGGCATCTTGCCTGCCGGGCAATTTCTGACTAAGAGAAACTACAGTGCAGTTGAAAAAATCCGATAAAATCTTTGTTGCCGGTCATCGCGGAATGGTCGGGGGCGCGCTCATGCGGCGGCTTGAGGCCGAAGGCTTCACAAATCTGCCAAAGCCCGACCGAGCGCGGCTCGATCTTATGGATGAGGCTGCGGTCCTTCAGTTCTTTGTAGAAGAGAGACCGGCGATCGTGATTCTCGCGGCGGCGAAGGTCGGCGGGATAAAGGCAAACAACGATTATCCGGTGGAGTTTCTTCTCGATAATTTGCGCATCCAGAACAACGTCATTCGCTCGGCTTACCAGGCTGGTGTGCGCAAGCTGCTCTTTCTCGGTAGTTCCTGCATTTATCCAAAGTTGGCGCCGCAACCGATTGCCGAAAGCGCGTTGCTGACCGGCCCTCTTGAGCCAACCAATGAAGCTTATGCAATCGCCAAGATCGCCGGAATCAAGCTTTGCCAGGCGTATGCCCGCGAGTACGCCGCGAACTTCATCTCAGTCATGCCGACAAATCTTTACGGCCCTAACGACAACTTCGATCTGGAGACATCACACGCCCTCGCGGCGCTCTTGCGCAAGGCACACGAAGCGAAAACGCGAAATGAGAAAAGGCTCGTCGTTTGGGGAACAGGGGAACCGCGCCGCGAATTTTTGCACGTGGACGATCTTGCCGCCGCCTGTCTTTTGTTGCTCGAGAAATACGATTCGCCAGACATCATCAACGTCGGCTGCGGCGAAGACGTCACCATTCGCGAGCTGGCCGAGTTAATCTGCGATGTGGTCGGTTTCGATGGCGAACTGGTTTGGGACAAGACGAAGCCGGACGGCACGCCGCGCAAGCTTTTGGACGTGACCAGAATTCGCGCGCTCGGCTGGCAGCCTACAATCCCGTTGCGAGAAGGCATCGCGCGAACATACGACTGGTTTCGCGCTAACCGCGCGCAACAGTAAGGACGCCGCATTGCATCTATTCAAGGAGCGACGGCTTAGGCAGCCGTCGATTTCAGATCTGACGGCCTGGAAGCCATCATTCCTTGCCGATGACTTTCGAGCGTTGACCCTTGGAAGCTTTCGGCGTTGACTGCATTTGGGACCAATGAAAAAGCTGCGCGTTGGCGTTGTTGGTGTCGGGCATATCGGAAGCAATCATGCACGGCTCTACGCGGAGATTCCCTCTGCTGAGTTCACTGCAGTGTACGACGTGGAGCCGTCCAGGGCCGGTACCATTGCGACCAAATTCGGCACGGCACCTGCCAAATCCCTTGATGATTTCATCGGGATGATTGACGCCGCTTCCGTGGCAACGCCCACCAATACTCACTACGACGTTGGACGCGCTCTCCTCGCCAAGGGTAAGCATGTGCTCATCGAGAAACCGATTACCGACAACACTGCACATGCTACCGAGCTTGCTGAATTAGCTGCGGTTAACGGTCTCATCCTACAAGTGGGCCACGTCGAACGATTCAATCCAGTCTTGGGCGCGCTCGAAAAACATCTGACTCATCCGCGCTTCATCGAATCGCATCGACTTGCTCCGTACACGGAACGCAGCAGCGATATCGGTGTTGTGCTCGATCTAATGATTCACGATCTGGAAGTCATTTTGAATTTTGTCCGCTCGCCTCTTTGGAGTATCGACGCAGTCGGCGTGCCTGTGCTGAGCCAGAGTGAAGATATTGCAAATGCGAGACTTCACTTTGAAGACGGTTGCGTGGCAAACGTCACTGCCAGCCGCATCAGTCCTGAGCGGATGCGCAAGATCCGAATCTTTCAGGAAGACGCGTATATCTCGCTCGATTATCAAAATCAAAGTGGCGAAATCTATCGCCGCGTCGGCAAACAGATTTGGCGTGACAGGGCTGAGATCGAACACGGCGAGCCACTCAAGCTTCAGCTCACGTCCTTCATTGAATGTGCAACCACCGGACGTCAGCCGCGCGTTTCCGGTTCTCAAGCGACCGCGGCGTTGGAGCTAGCGGTCAAGATCACGAAGCAAATCTCGTCCAAGTGATAAACCGACTCCGTCATTGATGGCCGTAGCCCACGCCCTGCATCTCGCGCCGTAGTCTGGCGAAGGCGGATGGACGGCCTTTTAGTGAGCATCGACGGTGGACGGGCCACAGGCCCGTGGCTACAACAGAGATGAAATCCATGACCATCTATTTCGTCGCCGGCGAAGTGAGTGCCGATAATCACGGCGCAGCGTTGATGCGCTCATTGCGCGCGTTGGATCCTGAGCTGAAATTCATCGGGCGTGGCGGCCCGCAAATGCAGCAGGTCGCCGGAGCGCAATTTAAGAACTGGATCGGTGATGCAGCCGTGCTCGGTTTATGGGAAGTCTTGAGAAAGTACGGCTATTTCCGCAAACAGTTCCGTCAGACGCTCGATGAAATTCGAGAAACGCAAACCCGACGCCGTCGTTTTGATCGATTATCCCGGTTTCAATTTGCGACTGGCGCGCGCTCTGCGAAGCGAGTCGCGAGGCCATAAAACAATTTATTACATCAGCCCGCAGGTCTGGGCGTGGAACCGTGGCCGCATCAAAAAAATGGCGCGGTTCATCGATCTTGTGCTCTGCATTTTTCCATTTGAGGCTGATCTCTACCGCGCATCGGGACTTCGCGCAGTGTTTGTCGGTCATCCAATGATCGAAAGGCTTGAGACGCAGAAGATCGACACTCACCGTGATCCGAATCTGATCGGACTTTTCCCGGGCAGTCGTTCGCGCGAAGTTCGAAAAATCTTTCCGGTGATGATCGAAGCCGCGCGCCGGCTTTTCGAATTGAATCCGACTTTGCGTTTTCAAGTCGCAGCCGCATCCGAGCAACTCGCGACGAAATGCGCGAAATGGTAACCCTTCACCTTAATCCTCTCCCCGCCGGCAGGGGAGAGGCGAAAGTGGAAGCAGAACCGAACGAATCGTCGTATCAGACGTATGCCTCATCGACAGGGAAGGCGAAAATGCAAATTGAACCTAACGAGTCGACGCGCCCGACGCCTCTTCCCTTGTCGAGGGGAGAGGGAAGGATGAGGGGTGCCAAAGGACCGCTTCTACACGCGATTGAAATCGCAGTCGGTCAGACTGCGGCCATCATGCAGCGCGCCTTCGTTGGAATGGTGGCTTCGGGAAGCGCCACGCTGGAGGCTGCTTATTTTGGAATGCCGTTCGTGTTGATTTACAAAGTTGCTTGGCCGACGTACGTGGCAGCGCGTCTCGTCGTGAAGGTAGATTTTCTCGGCATGCCTAATTTGCTTGCAGGTAAAGAAGTCGTTCCGGAGTTTATCCAACACGAGGCAAAACCGGATGCCATCGTTGCCGCTGTCCGCTCGCTAATGGAAGACTCACCCGCGCGTGATCGAATGATTTCGGATTTTGACGCAATCATCACCAAACTCGGTGGCACCGGCGCGAGCGAAAGAGCTGCGCAAGCAATTCTTGAAGAACTCAAGGAAGGGCGATCTCCAGATCGCCCCGGCGGTCTGGAGACCGCCGCTCCTTGGAGAACACGATGAAGATCTGGGACATCTCACGAACGCTATCGAATGACTTCGCTGAATGGCCCGGTGACGAACCGTTTCGTTATCGTGTTAACGAACGAGATCGCAAAAGGCGCCAGCGTAAATCTCGGCGCGATCGCGATGAGCGTGCACAACGGCACGCATGCCGATGCGCAATTTCATTTCGAGGTGAATGGCGCACCGATCGAAAAAGCGTCGCTCGAGATTTATCTTGGCCGCGCAACCGTAGTCGATCTCTCGCAAACTTTTTTTCAATCGCCGGAGAAACATCTGATCACTCGCGAGGATCTTCGTCCGCACGCCGAAGAGATCGCCGCGACTTCACGGCTTCTGGTAAAGACGGGCCGATGGAGCGACTCGACAGTTTTTCCAAATCGAATCCCCGTGATCACGGCCGATGTTCCGGCGTGGTTGCAAAAGAACGGCGTGAAACTTCTGGGTGTTGATCTGCCGTCGATGGACGAATTCGATTCGAAATCGTTGCAGAATCATCATGCGCTTGCCCGCGCAGGAATCGCCATCATTGAATCACTCGATCTCAGCGACGTTGCACCTGGCATTTACAATTTTGCGGCACTGCCTCTGAAAATCGCAGGTGCCGATGGCGCACCCGTGCGCGCCGTGCTTTGGCGTGATTGAATCCAGCAGCAGATATGTGCTGTGGAAGTCGCGCTGTCCTCAGCGGAGATTAGTCCGATCAAATCAAAATGCGCTGAGGACAGCGCACGCTACAACTCAACATGAGTCTGCTCGAAGACCGCCGCACGCTATGGATTGTCGCGGCACTGATCATCTTTTTGTTCGCGATCGCCAATTTGCCGTGGCAGCTCGACGATTACGATCAAGCCAAACAGGCGTTCACTTCATTCGAAATGGTCAAGGAGGGCCATTGGCTCTATCAGCACACGCCACACGAACGAATTGCGACAAAGCCGCCGTTGGTCGGCTGGATTTCGGTTGCGTTTTTCGCGTGACGCGGTCTTGGGAAATCGCATGGCGGTTGCCGTCGCTTGTGGCTGCGCTTGCGCTCGCGGTCGTGTTATTTCGCGCTGCTAACGAACGCGTATGGAAAAGTCGCCGCGGTAATTGCAGTCGGGGCGTTTGGACTGAATCTGCTGAGTCCGCGGTTGGCCACGCTCGTGCGCACCGACATGCCACTGGCGCTCGTGATTTTTCTGATCGGCCTGCTGATCTGGCAAAAGATCCGACGACGGAGACGAATGGAAACTGCGCGATCAAGTGTACGTCTTTGTTTTGCTCACCGCGGCGATGTTGATCAAAGGCCCGATCGTTTATGCCTTTCTGTTGCCCGGCATTGCGTTGTTCCAAATGCGCCGTGGTAGGGCGCGACCGCCGGGCGCGCCGAAAACGAAGTCGGGTAGCGCCTGGCCTGGCTGGTGGCCGTGGTTAGTGTCGCTCGCGATTTTTCTAGCGTGGGTAGCCGGCGGCATTCGGTTTCAGCCAGGATTTTACGAGGAAGTTGTGATGCGTGAATTCGTCGGCCGCTTTGGTGAAACAATTCATCGGCCGCAGCCGCTTCTTTTTTATTTGCCGCATTTATTGCACAAATTCGCGCCGTGGAGCTGCTGATGATTGGGATCGCGGCTCTCGATCTCCGATCGCGAAACTGGCGGGTGCGCTCCGTGTTTCGCGAAATGTCTCCGGAAACTTTCTGGCTGCTTTGCTGGAGCATCGGTGGACTGATCGTGATGTCGCTGATCCCATCAAAGCGCGTCGATAGAATTTTTCCTGTGATTCCACCGCTCTGTTTGCTGTTGGCCGCGCAGATTAATGGTAGAGACGCCGCGATGCGGCGTCCGGTCGGCGACAGCTGCACCGACCCTACCTCTGGACCGTGGCAGTCGCTTGTAATGGCAATCGTTTTCACCGGCGCCTACACAGGTTGGAAGGTGATCACCGGCTATCGCGATCATCGCGACGCGCTCGCCGTTTTTGGAAGAAATGTGCGGCGAGAAGCGGAAGCGCATCACTGGCGCTACGAAGTCGTGTCTGCCAAAGATGAAGGTTTGCTTCTCTATCTTCGAAAGACCCATTTCGTTGAGCCGGCTGATGCCGTCACAGAATGGAATGCCGGAAATCTGGACGCGCTCGTTGCTTCGCAACAAAATGCAGCAGCTCTAATGAACGAGCTTAAAGGTGATGCGCTTGCTCAATCTGAACCAAATGAGCGAGAAAAACACGAGCAGGGCAGCGGATACGTTTTGATCACTCGTTAACCTCGTGCGAATTCGCCCAGAGCTAGCTGCTCATACCGCTTACCATTCCAATGGATCATGCGCTGGCGGCTCGCTCTCTATTTAGAAGAGTCGCTTCATCACGCGAACCAGCTGAGTGTCTCTCAGCCTGTGGACATGCACGCCCATGCAATCATCACCAAATTGCCGCGTTTCGTGAAAACAGATGCGAGTTAGGCCGAGATGTGATCGGTCATTGCACCGACACGTTGCGATCTGCAGGTTCGTCCAATTTTTTCCGCGGCATCCCGATCTTGTTTTTGATCGATCGCAAAATTCTTCGCGCGAAATAGTAGAAGGCGCCGATGCAGATTAGAAAGATGATCAACGCGAGGACGGGACTGAGATTTACAAGAGTCAGGCCGCCCAGCACGGCAGCGTCTTCGCCAAGACTTAGCCCGATATTTGTAAGCGGTTCTGGCGATGCGTTGGTGGCGAGCCGCGTAGCCGCTTTCGCCGTGTGCGCAAGAAGGCTCGTGCCTCCCGCCAACAGCGCAACGATGACTGTAAACGCAGGACTGGGATGACCGAGCACTTGGATCGCTAGCAAAGCGCCACCGATCGGGCGAATCACAGTGTGGACGGCGTCCCAGATTGAATCTACCCATGGAATTTTATCGGCGAAAAATTCGAGCGAATAGAGAACACCCGCGATGCAGATGATCCATGGGTTGCCGAGGACTTCCAGCGACTGATACTGCGGCCCGAGAGTGATCCAGTGAAAATGGATTGCAAGTCCAGTGGCAAAGACGGTGAGGTAAAGATTAACGCCCGCGAGTGCGGCGAGACCCAGCGCGACGCTGAGGAGATGCAATCTTTCCACGCGCAAACATCGAGTGCGAACCAATCAAAGTCACGCGCGAGCTTGGCTAAGGTGCCAATGACGAAGCACGAATGACGAATGACGAAGGAATGAACGAAGTGACGCTGTCCTCGGCGCACGCGGTTAAGATTATGCGAGACACGCTATTCTTCCGCTGAGGACAGCGGACGCTACAGGATTTCGTCATTCCTTCGTCATTAGACATTCGGATTTCGTCATTCATACTGGCGCCATGCTCGACATCCGTCTGATTCGCGAGAAACCGGATTTTGTCCGTGAGCGTTTGGCGACGCGCAACGGCGGTGACGAGAGGCAAAAATCGAAGAGGTATTGCGAATCGATGCCGAGCGGCGCAAAAGCGAGACTGAGCTGCAACGATTACAGTCGGAACGCAACCGTCTGAGCAAGGAGATCGGCGCGCGTCGTTCGCGAAAGGAACCGAGCGAAGAACTTGAAGCCGAAGTGCGAAAGATCGGAGAGCAAATTGCCGGTTTAACGCAGCGAGCCAACGCGCTCGACGAAGAGCAGCGCAATTTGCTCCTGGATATTCCAAACCTGCCGCATGCGAGCGTTCCAATCGGAAAGGATCCCAGCGCAAATCGGGTCCTCCGCAGTTGGGGCGAGAAGCCGCAGTTACCAATCCTGCCGATCACGTTGCTCTCGGCACGAGACTGAATCTTTTCAATCTCGAATGGGCGGCTAAACTGAGCGGGAGCGGTTTCATTTGTTTCACTGGCGCAGGCGCGAAGCTCGAACGCGCGTTGATCGATTTCATGCTGGACCTGCACACGCGCGAGCATGGGTATTTTCAAGTTAGTCCGCCGTTTCTAGTTCGGCGTGATTGCATGATCGGCACGACGCAGCTTCCGAAGTTTGAAGACGACATGTACGGCTTGGAGGAGAATCAGCTTTTCCTCGCGCCAACGGCGGAAGTGCAATTAACAAATCTTCATCGCGAGGAGATTCTGAGCGTTGGCGATCTTCCGAAAAAATTCACCGCTTACACGCCATGTTTCCGGCGCGAAGCGGGATCCGCTGGCCGCGATACACGTGGCATCATTCGCGTGCATCAATTCGACAAGGTCGAATTGGTGAAGATCGTTGCGCCGGAAAAATCGTACGAAGAACTTGAATCGCTTACTGCGGATGCGGAACGCGTGTTGCAACTGCTCGGCTTGCATTACCGAGTAATCGAACTGTGCACGGCTGATTTGGGATTCGGCTCGGCCAAAACGTACGACATCGAAGTTTGGTCCCCGGGATCCCGCGACGGCGGGACGTTTCTAGAGGTTTCCAGCTGCTCGAACTTTGAAGATTTCCAGGCACGCCGGATGCAACTGCGGTTCAAAGATCGCGACGGGAAAAATCGCTTGTGCCACACGTTGAATGGTTCAGGTCTGGCGTTGCCGAGATTGTTTGCTGCGTTGATTGAGAGTTATCAGCAGCCTGACGGGTCGGTACGCATTCCAGAAAAGTTACAGCCCTACTTCGGCGCGAGTGAAATTCGCTGAGTTGTAGCGTCCGCTGTCCCCAGCGGATGAGGTTTGTCGGAATGCGCTGAGGACAGCGCACTCTACAGCTTCGCCATTACTGTAGCCCCGGTATTCCCATGCCGCCGAGACCGCCGGTGATTTTCGTCATCTCGGATTGCGCGAGGGCTTTTCCTTGCTCGATCGCTTGCTTCACCGCGCTTAGCACCATTTCCTCTAGAAATTCGACGTCGTTCGGATCGACAACTTCCTTGTCGATCTTGATCGCAATGATGTCTCCCGCGCCGTTTGCCGTCACTTTCACTTTCCCGCCGCCCCCAACCACTTCGACAGTTTTCTGTTCGAGCTCGGCCTGAGTTTTGGCCATTTGCTCTTGCATCTTCTGCGCCTGCTTCATCAGTTTGTTTAGATTCATAAGCTTGTTTGTGCGGCGCGCCCGGCGGTCGCGCCCTACCTTTCTTGAGTGACCCGGGCGTTGAACAGTTCGATAGCTTCCTGGATTACTGGTTCGTCTTTGAAATCATGCGAAGTGGAATCTTTTTGGGTTGCTGCGTTCTTGGAAGCGAGTTCTTCGCTCACGGTCAGCTTCAAAGTCCACTCTTTCTCGCTGATTTCATGCAGCAGCGTCTCAACGAACTTCCGATTCGCTGGTGTGCCCAGGATGTCCATCATTGGTTTGTCGCCAGGCGCGAAACCAAGGATAAAATTGCGCCCTTCGACTCCGAGAACATGGGCCGCTGAAGCTGAGTTTCGCACGAACCCCTTTTGTGTTGGAATCTTCGCGAGAACGGCTTGCCAAATCTTTTCCGAATCGACAGTTGTCGCTTTCTCTTCTACGCGCGTTTTGCTGTAGTCCCGGGACTGCGGGATGACCCCGGCGTTTTGAGACGATGGTTTAGTCTCGCGCGCGTTCAACCGGCTTCGCTGAAGCTACGGCGGACGGGGCGTCCGCTGCCTCCCGCACGCGACTGCGGCGCGTCCTCGCCGCGGCGAGCAGGCTCTGGTCGCGCCTTACCGTCGCGAAGCTCGCCTAATTTTTCGATCACCTCATCGAGCGTCGCTTGTCCGAGACTCTGGATCGCCTTGATGATCGCAACTTCGAAATGGAGCTTCTTGTTAGGCGCCCATTTCATTCGGCCTTCCGCGGCGGCGAATTGATCGATCAGTTCGAGCAAACGATCGATAGAAATCCGTTCCGCGTACGCGGCCAGCGATTTTTGAACGTCAGGGTCTACGTCTTCGTTTGGCGCATCGGGTTTGGCTTTGAACACGAGCAGATCGCGCAGATACGCGATCAGATCAGCCATGAGCCGCATCATATCTTTGCCGGCTTCGGATTGCTCGTGCAGCAGATCGATGGCTTCCGGTGTTTCGCCCCGCAAAATCCGTCCTGTTAAATCGCTTACTGTTTGTTCGCTGGTGAATCCGAAAACATTCAGCACATCTTTCTCGGCAATTTCTTCTCCGCAAAACGCAACGAGCTGATCAAGCATCGACTCTGCATCGCGCAAGCCGCCCTCTGCGCCGCGTGCGATCGCGTGTGCGGCCGCAGGTTGCAGCGTGATCTTCTCTTTCTTCGCGATGAATTGCAGGTGCTGCGCGATCAGATTTGCCGGGATACGATGCAGATCGAATCGCTGGCAACGGCTAAGAATGGTTGCCAAAACTTTCTGCGGCTCGGTCGTCGCAAAAATGAATTTCACATGCTCTGGCGGCTCTTCCAACGTCTTCAAAAGCGCGTTGAACGCGGCCGACGAAAGCATGTGCACCTCGTCAATGAGATAGATTTTGTAACGCCCTTTGGCAGGCGCATACCGAACATTCTCGCGCAACTGGCGCACGTCCTCGACGCTGTTGTTGCTTGCGCCGTCAATTTCGATCACGTCGAGACTGTTGCCGCCTGCGATCTCGCGGCAGTTATCGCACACGCCGCATGGCGTTATCGTCGGGCCATTAATGCAGTTGAGCGACTTTGCTAAAATGCGTGCCGTCGAAGTTTTGCCAACGCCGCGCGGGCCAACAAAAAGATAGGCGTGCGCGAGCCGGTTCTGCGCCACTGCATTTTTCAACGTGCGCGAGACGTGGTTTTGGCCGACCAAATCATCAAACGTCTGCGGGCGATACTTTCTGGCGAAGACCTCGTAATTCACGCGCTTAAGTCTAGAAGCTTTCTCAAAAATGTCATTCTGAGCGAAGCGAAGCTGCAACGTAGACGAATCCGCGAGTCCAGGCTTTCCATCTCTGATTTCCTTCGCCCAGAGATCCTCTGAGATGTTTCGCTTCGCTCAACATGACAGCGCCATTAGAGACAAACAAAGAGGCCCCGCCAGTTTCCCGGCGGGGCCCTTTGTCAAACTGCCCGAATTATTGGGCCATTGTCATGCAGCAAGCGCCGGGGCAGCAGGCGCCGCCACCGCAGCAGTCTGCGTCACTGGACGAGATCGTCGTCGCGCTCGTCAGTGCCATCATTGCTGCAATCAAAAGTAGATATTTCATAATTTTCTCCTGTTGAGATTTCGTGAATCCTCGGCTGCGTGAACACGCACGCAGTGCGCGCGTGTTTTGCGCCGAGCCGAACGTTTAGGGAGAGAATCAGATCCGCGGCGGCGGAGTCGGCGGCCGTTCGAATCGTGCAGACGCGGTTGCGTCGTCGATTGCAAAAGTGTGGCCGTTAAAACGGGGAGTAGACAACCTTTCTGAGGTCGGACAGAAAAGAATCAGCGTCGAACACGAAACGGTGCAACAACTGCTGTTCTGCGACTCATGCCCGCATCGATCATGATGCGAGGTCGATTGCTGTGTCATTTCGCACCGCGACATCTTGGAGCAGCAATCGCGCGTCTTAGTCACCGTGACCACGTTCGGTTTGGCCACTCCAGGGCAGAGAAAAGTAACGAGACAGATAATCAACAAAGTGCTCACGCCCAACTCTGCGCATAACTTTGAAACTTAACGCCGGTCTGATTGAGATCAAACCATCGCTTTTCGATTTCGACGGATTGGGTTAGATGAACGTTCGCTGATGCAAAAACGTACAGTTCGCTCTTTTAACTCTGACCGTTTTATTCGGACTCGAGCTTTCGGCCCGCGAGCCGATCAAATCACCGCCCCCTGTAAAGCAGCTCGCCGAACCAAGGTTGTGCGCGCGCGCGATCTCGGCGTGCCGTTTGATGGCACGCCAGGGAAACTGAATTCGATCACGGATGTCCCCGGAGTGGAAGTCGGTTACACGACCCTGATCAGTGGCGAAGGAAAACTGGACGTTGGCAACGGTCCCGGTGCGCACCGGCGTTACCGCAATCATTCCGCGTGGACACAATTCTCTCAACGACCCGGTTTACGCCGGCTATTTCAGCTTGAATGGCAACGGCGAAATGACGGGCACCGCGTGGGTGGACGAAAGCGGGTTTTTGGAAGGACCCATCGTGATTACGAACACGCATAGCGTCGGTGTCGCGCGTGACGCTGTTATTGCCTGGCGAATCAAACACGGCGCGCCCGATACGACCGGCTACTGGTGGAGTTTGCCGGTGGTCGCCGAAACCTGGGATGGCTGGCTCAATGACATCAATGGTTTTCACGTGAAACCGGAACACGTGTTTCATGCGCTCGACACTGCGCATGGCGGCGCAATTGAAGAGGGGAGCGTCGGCGGTGGAACGGGGATGATCTGCTACGAGTTCAAAGGCGGAAACGGAACGGCCTCGCGCCAGATTGAAATTCGCGCTTCAAAAGACGCTCCACCGCGAACCTTCGTAGTGGGCGTGTTTCTACAGGCGAACTTCGGCCGCCGACCGCAGCTCGTGATCGCAGGCGTGCCGGTGGGCAAAGAGATTCCCGGTGAAGTTTACAAGCAAGAGAGCGGGTCATGCATCGCTGTCGTAGCGACCGATGCACCATTATTGCCTAACCAGTTAAAGCGGCTGGCAAGGCGCGTCTCTCTTGGCCTTGCGCGAACGGGAACAGTTTCCGGTAACGGCTCTGGTGATTTGTTTATCGCCTTTTCAACAGCGAATCCAAACGTCACGAATCCCGATCAAGTGACGCACACTGTTCAAACGATTCCGAACGATTTGATGGATCCGCTTTTCACAGGCGTGGTCCAGGCCACCGAGGAAGCGGTCGTCAATGCACTGGTGGACAACGATTCAATGACCGGCCGCGATAATCACCAGGTGGAAGCGCTTCCGCACGATCGCTTGCGAGAGCTTATGAAACGCGCCCGCTAACCGCAAAATCTCGCTGGCTGCTGTAGCCACCGCCCTATCGGTGATGCTCTGTATGAATCAAACAGGGAACGGGCCGTAGGCTCGTGGCTACACGGGAGATGCCATCGTGCGTGCGCTGTCCCCCAAAGCGCTTCGCGCGAAATCCACGGCTAGATCATCGCGATCAGGATCGGCACAACTTTCGTCACAGCAATTTCCAAAACCTTTAACGTCACTTTTTCGGCGTGTTCCTGTGATTGCGCCGGTTGGCTGTCGACATAGACGCGCAAATCGCGTTTCTGGTTTTCGACAAAGTAATCGAAATCATCCTTGTCGATCTGGTGGTTTTTCAAAAGGATGAGACGCTGTTCGAGTTCCTCTGCATTTTGACGGACCAACTCGCTGGTGTCACCCTTTGCTTCGCCGAGCAGATCTTGAAATTCTTGTATCGCCGCCGCAGCCGATTCGTCGCCGACCTGATCAAGCGCGGAATCGAGTTCAGATTTTTTCCGCGAAGGCTTTTTGTGCTTTTTCTTACCGCCCGAGGGCATGATCGTAGATTTTGTTAACGTCTTTTTTCATTTCGCTGGCCAGCGCCGGCGTGACTTTGCCGTGGCTGGCTTTGCTTTTTAAATGGGCAGCATCAGCGTCGAATTGCGCTTTAAGATCGACTAGCACCGGACGACGCGCGGTGAATTTCTCATCGGCGATGGCCTGCTGAAATTTTGCGTTGCCTTCGTTGACCTTGGCGTTGAAAGCGGTGGCATTAAATTTCTTCCCGGGTACGGCAAACTCGTCGATAAACGCGAGGTGAAAACTGCGGAGGCTCTCGATGGTAGCATCACTTCCGCTTTTCGAGAACGTCGCGGTGCCGCAACTCGCAATGAACATCGCGGCGGCACAGAGGAAAACATTTCGAGACACAAGCGTCGAATTCATATGGCAGTCCTTTAAGTCGCCCGATCTTGCGCGACGCTGCTCCACGTGTCAAGACTCGAGGAGCGCGGTTTACTTCATTGTCTGCTGCACTGAAGTGGGGTCGTCGAGCAGAATCCATTCGATCACCGAAACCGGGAGGCTGCCATTTTTGATCAGGTCATCGTGGAATTGGCCGAGCCGGAAATTTTCGCCGGCGCTTATCTTTGTAACGGCCGAGCAGATTCATGATCTGCCATTTGCCTGTGATGTAGCTGATTTTTTGCGTTGGACTGGATGCCGCGCCGGCTGCTTCGCCTTCCGCTGCCTCGCGATCCAAGCCACCGGCTTCCATGAAGTATTTTACTGCTTCTTCAAAGGTCCATCGACCGGTGTGCAGATTGACATCGACGCCAATGCGCGCGGCTCGATACCGCGACAGACGCAGGATTTGCCCTTGTGCCGGTGAGTTGTTCGGATACAGCCCGGTGCGGGATAACATCTCCTCGCCATAAAGCGCCCAGCCTTCAACGAAGACGCTATCCTCATGCTGGCGCCGGATTTCATCGCTCACGTGATTTGCGATAGAGAGCTGGAGAAAATGTCCCGGAATGCCTTCGTGTCCGAGAATCGGCCGCGGATCTTCAATTGCAGCGCGGATATAAAAGTTCTTCGAATCGGGGTTATAGGTCGGAATAAAGTAAAAGCCGGTTGAATCCTTGTCGTAAACGCCTGGAGGATTCATGAAGCCTCCAGGGCTTGTTGGTTTAAACGCCTCCGGTAACTGCCGAATTTGAAACGACCCAAGGTAATCCGGCAGCGTCACCAAGTTGTGTTCTTTGAGAAAATTAATCATCTCGGTTTCACGACTCTCATACGCTTTCAAGAATGACTCCTGATCGGGTGGAATGTTGGGTGCCCGTTTGGGATCGGGGTCGGCGAGCTTCGGATCGGGCAGCAGCGCCTCGAGCGCACGGTAACGCGCCAGCTCGGCCCGCCCGATCATTTCCACCTCTGAGCCGTTCAGGGGGAGGAGCAGAACGTGCTTGAGATAGTAATTGTAATTTGCTTCGCCCATCGGCGTGAAATCCACCATTTTTGGAACGCGCTTCTCCAGCTCGTCGGCATAGGCGTGTAAAGCTGCGAGCGCCGCGTCGCGCGCTTTCACTAATTCCTCATGCTCGTTAGGTGAGAGACCCACATCCAGTGCCATCAGGCTGTTGTTCAAAAGCGGATCAATCGAACGGGCGGATTCAATCGCTAGCTGCGCATAAAGTTTCACCGGCTTTTGCAAATTGCTCAGACCCTGCTTCAACAGCGTTGGCATCTGCTTGAGACGCGCAGTGGCCGCCAGCGCGCGTTTCTGCGGCGTGTCGTATTCTTTCTTTAACAACGAAAAGATGGCGTCCGTGCATTCGCCCGTGTAAACCTGCGGGTTTGTGGACTCGAACTTCAGGACGCGATCGCCGAACTCGACGCTCTCGAGCTGCGCGCGAAAGAGAATCCAATCGATGCGGTCGTTTTTCGGCCAGTTATCCGTCTTCATTGCGCGCACTTTGTCGAGGAGCGAATGCACATGCTCCGCGCGCTCCGCGATTTTAGCTGGCGAATAATCAGTCAGCCGATCGTCCCACGTGTGAAGTCCGGCCTCGCTGCTCCGGACGGGATAATTTTCATTCCGCCACGCGTAGTAGTCGTCTGCGAGCTTGTGCAGCGTTGCAGTTGCCACGCTCGACATTCTGATTTTTGAAAGCGTCGGCATTAATGCCGGGCGTGGACTTTGTGATCAACGCCTTATTTGAAACATTTGGATTACGCTGAGGCGGCGACTGCGCGCGCGCGCTGCTCACAGCAAGGCAAAGGAAAGCAATAATTAGAAAGTCAGCTGGTTTCACCGGCGGAATCGTAACGTGACCATCTCAAATGACAACGCTACAAAGTTGCTTCACACGCTTCATCGCTTACTAGCGCTTTGCCCCTGTAGTCGCCGCCCCCTGTGGGCGGCGCGCCGCTTCGCACAGCGAAGCGGCTACAGAAACTGTTTTCCAAAGTCCTCAGTCTTTCTCGTCGAGTTCGCGCAGTAATTGCTCCTTCAAATCTCGCCGCGCAGCCTTTTTGATCGCGCGACGCTCAGCGGCTACTCCTTGCTTCTCCGCCTGACGTTCGCGCCGTGTTCGCGGTTCCACACACTGCGACACGTGCCGGATCTTCGGCCGGCGCGCGCCGATGTTTCGCTCTTTTGGTTTTGCGTACAGGATCCATGAATGTTTAGCGCTACCGGTTGGCGATAAAAATAAGAGGAAGGGCGGCGTGTCGCGCCATAATTTCATGGATAGGAGACTCGTTGTTAACAAATGAAAACTCTTGGGATCATCGGTGGCCTCGGACCGGAAAGCACACTGGACTATTACCAAAGGATCATCGCGCTTTTTCGCGAGCGCACCGGCGACAGGCATTATCCGGAGTTTGTCATCGTTAGCGTTGACCTGAGAAAGGGCCTCGACTTCCTGGAGGCAAATGACCTGAGCGGCATGGCCAATTACTTGCTTGAAGCCATCGACAAACTCGCGCGTGCAGGCGCAGATTTCGGAATAATCTCCGCAAACACGCCTCACATCGTATTCGATGAGGTTGCGCCGAAGTCACCGATTCCATTGATCAGCATTGTCGAAGCGACGCGCGCTGCGGCCAAAGCGCAAAACCTGAAACGGCTCGCCTTGTTCGGGACGCGCTACACGATGCAGGCAACTTTTTATCCGAAAGTCTTTGCGCGCGACGGTATCGAGCTACTTGTGCCGGACTTGCGCGACCAGGATTACATTCACGATAAGTACATGAACGAATTGGTTCCCGGAAAATTTCTGGCAGACACGCGCGCCGGGTTGTTAGCCATTGTCGATCGGATGAAAGCAACGAGCGACATCGACGGAGTAATTCTCGCCGGAACAGAGCTACCGCTAATTCTTCGCGATCCCATTCACAACGGCATCCCATTTCTCGACACAACAAAGATCCATGTCGAAGCTGCCGTGGCCGAAATGCTTTCGTGATAGCACTCGAATCCACTCGTCACCCGTCACTCATCACTTGTCACTGAGAGCCTGGGCGGTGAAGGTTTCGAACCTCCGACCCTCTCGGTGTAAACGAGACGCTCTACCACTGAGCTAACCGCCCGTAATCTTTGAAGAGGCGCTGTTTAAGGTGTAGAATTCAGTCTGTATTTCAACTGGGTCCCCCCCGTTTTGGCCGCCTGATGATTTTCGAAGAGTCCACTTCTGTCCAGAAAGATCGCAACTGACGATCTGCCGTTGGTCGTCAGAGCACTGGAAACGCCTGGTTGCAAATCGGTCGACGTGCGAGTTGAAAAAACGACTTTTTCGTCGACAACTTTGCGGACTTGCGGAGTCGCCGTTCGCGCAGGTCACAACTCCTCGCTAGTATTTGGGCGGCGCTAAAGAGTATTTTTAATTATTAACATTTCGGATAAAATATTTTCCCCATGTCTAGAAAATTCTTAAAACTGATTTCAGTCTTTTTCCTGTTATTAGGGTTTTTCTATACATTTAATTTTAATGTTGCTCGAGCAACTAATCCTCCAATTGCCTCCGCCACCTCATATTTAAACGCCACACCCGATCCTTGTATCGCTCCCGTGGGCTCTGATACATGTTCGAGTTTAATCTCTTGGCATATTGGGACTGGAGTAGCGCAGTGCTTAGTTAAGCTAAGCACTGACGGTGGACCAGAACAGGTCTTCGCTTGTGGTCACGACAGCTCCGGTAATGGCTCATCTCCATTTCCAGGGACTAATCTTTTTTCTCACACTGCGCGCTTTCGTCTATATTCGGCTTCCGACTGCCAGACAATTACAAGTAGCACTCCTTTGGCGGAAGTGACGCTCACCGCTCGCCACCCCCTGCCAGCAGCTCATCCGGCACTTGGAATTAATCAGTCCAACTTAGCCGAATGGTATCAAGGTGTAGTGGCGGGTTGTGATTTTGACAACAACTACGCGGCCTGTGTTCGACTTGGTCAATCCTTAGGTCTTCGCTCAGTCCAAGACGCTAAGGATGTGGGCATCTCCTACTTTCGAGTCGTTATCGCTGGCTTTGGGGTGAATACCTACGGTGAAACGGATGACATGATGAACTTATGGCGTGACAATCCGACGATATATTGGAGTCACATGGACCGGATGTTCAGTGATCTCAATTCTAACGGCATTAAGATTATTCCAAGCTTCAACTGGCACCCGGTTCGTTGGGCCGTTGCTGGCAATGACACTCTTGCTGATCTTCTCACTAATCCTCAATCACAATCTTACCAACTTCTGACTCGTTATATCCACGATTTCATTACCAAATACAAAAATAACCCGGCGATTGATATGTATGAGCTTGGCAATGAACTCAACCTTTCTACCGATCTAAACTCATTTGTTAACCAGCAATGCTCTGATCCACAATCTGTTTTTAGAAACTATTCAACCAATCAACTGATTGCTTTCCAAAGTCGTTTGGCCGGTTTCGTCCGCAATCTTGATCCAACCCATTATATTGATTCTGGCGATGCCTTGCCACGCTCGGCGGCGGAGCATTTACGAGCAAGTCCTGAATGGGTTACATCTAATTGGACCGATGATTCACAATCCCAATTCCAAAAAAATCTGAGTGATATACACCAAGGCTCAGACGTAGTAAGCGTTCATTTTTATAACTCTGATAATGAACGTCTGGGCAATACCGGACACATGAATGCCAATTTTCTCAATATTATTAACCAAGCCGCCAGTAGCACCAACAAACCGCTTTATGTTGGAGAGTTTGCTGATGTTAATCCAGGTAATTACAATACTACCACTAATTCAGAAGATCCCAGCGCTGTGTTTAGCCGTAATGTTATGCAGTTAATTCGGTCGCTTAATATTCCTTTCAGTAGTCCTTGGGTCTGGGAGCGTTATTGGTCCGCGCCGATTCGTTTTCAACAAACTTTTGAACGCGCTTACACACCCGTTAATGTCTCCGCTATGGCTGAGACCAATAGCTATTTTCAAAACTCGGTACCAGTCGATCAATTCCCCGATGTGACGCCGCCCCACCTTGTTCTGACTTCGCCGGTTGATAATACAGTCCTAACTGGAAGCGTTCTTTTAAGCGCCATGGCGAGTGACAACAATTCTACCGGCGTCAATAGAGTTGAGTTTTATGTTAATAATATTCTTAAAAGCTCTATAACAACTCCTCCGTATCAATACGTGCTCGATGCCACTCAAATAGCTTCGGGAACAACCACAATTATGGCTAAGGCTTTTGATTTTAGCAGTAATTCGGCGCAATACTCTGTGTCAGTCAATAAAAGCGCGTTACCGCTTTACGAATTAACGGTTACAAAGAATGGCAGCGGCACAGTTCTATCGGAGCCGGCCGGTATCTACTGTGGCACTCAGGGCGTTATTAGGAGATGCTCTAATTCCTTTGTTCGTAATACTTTAGTTAAACTTGTTGCTTCTCCGAACCCAGGATCAAGTTTCAGCCATTGGGGAGGAGCTTGTGCCGGTAATGGCTCGATATGTGTTGTTACTGTGAATGAGGCTAAAACGGTGACAGCTACATTTAATCCATTTACCACAAATACAAACCAACTTACTATCACTACTACGGGCGCGGGCTTTGGCACTGTTACATCCAATCCTACTAACATCAATTGTGGCCCGGATACAACCTGCGCAGGCGCCTTTAATCAATGCACTCCAGTCACCCTAACCGCTACTGCCGCCCAAGGATCAAGGTTTGCTGGTTGGGGAGGAGCTTGTTCAGGAAATTCTTCCACCTGCTCCACTATTGTAAGTACGGATAAGCCGGTTACAGCCACATTTAATCTTATTGCTTCCACCAGAAATCTTCTCACCGTCACTAAATCGGGTGCCGGAAGTGGCGCCGTCATCTCTAATCCAACCGGTATCAATTGTGGTCCTACTTGCCCTACCGCTTCTACCACTTTTGCAGTTGGCACCACAGTTACTCTAACAGCTACCCCCGCTCAAGGTTCTATCTTCTTCCACTGGCTTGGCAATTGTGCCGGGGCCTCAACTTCTTGCAATGTCACCATGAATGCGGCAACAAATGTCACGGCCGTCTTTCAATAATCAGAGGGCCCTTGAGGTCAGCCAGCGCATAGCTCTCGTGACAAGTGAGCCGTCGGAATAAGCGAGGATCCAGTCAGCTGCGATGCAACGGCCAAAGGCAGCGACATCCCCCTTTACCGCGGCATCGGTCCATTGATGCTCGATTTGAACGAGTGTGTCTGGAACAGCGGTGTCGGCTTGTTGGTCTGTGGAAAAGAGGGAGCGCGAACCATTGCAAAGAACTTTTCCCCTGCAAGCAGTTTGTTATTTCTTCCTCAGAAGGTCGCGTGAATGAGACGCTCGGCCACTGAGCTAACCCCTTCGGCCATATGACTGCCTCTCCGCAGTAAATATTGTCGGGCGGTTATAATTCAGCGGAGAAGATTTTTGCTGAATATCGGTTTCGCGAAGAGGGAATCGTAAAGAACGACCGCGCGCTTTTGCTGACAAGGCCGCGCATCAAGTTGGCGCCTAGAACTTTCCCGAACAGCGTAATGGATTGTCAGGTTCGAAATCGTTTCTTCGATGCGCGCGATGTGAGAACGAGGTGCGATTTCCGTAGTCATGAAGAAACAGAATCCAAAAAAGAGCGGCCAGAAAACCCGCAGCGCGAAGGTCGAGCAGCTCGCACCGCTGACGCCGAACCCTGAGGAGACAACTCTGACGACCAACCAGGGCCTCGCCGTTAACGACGATACCAACACGTTGAAGGCGGGTGAACGGGGGCCATCGCTTCTCGAGGACTTTCATTTCCGCGAGAAGATGACGCATTTCGATCACGAGCGAATTCCCGAGCGGGTCGTGCATGCGCGCGGCGCGGCGGCGCATGGTTTGTTCCAATGCTACGACGGGAATGAGGACCTGACTATGGCTGGGTTCCTCACTGAGACCTCGCGTCGGACGCCAGTCTTTCTCCGTTTTTCCACTGTCGCGGGCTCGCGCGGCTCGGGCGATCTGGCGCGCGACGTGCGCGGTTTCGCCGTCAAATTTTACACTGACGAAGGCGTGTTTGATTTGGTCGGGAATAACATCCCGGTTTTCTTCATTCAAGACGCCGTCAAATTTCCCGATTTCATCCACGCGGTGAAACCCGAGCCGAATAATGAAATTCCGCAGGCTGCCTCGGCGCATGATACATTCTACGACTTCATTTCGCTCTCTCCAGAGTCGTTACACATGCTCATGTGGGTGATGTCAGATCGGGCTATCCCGCGCAGCTTTCGCATGATGGAAGGGTTTGGCGTTCATACTTTCCGGCTCATCAATTCGGCAGGGAAATCGCGCTTCGTGAAGTTCCATTGGAAGCCGCTGCTGGGGATGCATTCGGTTTGCTGGGATGAGGCGCAAAAGATCAACGGCACCGATCCTGACTTCCATCGGCGCGACTTGTGGGACACGATCGCAAACGGCGGCGTAGCGGAATGGGAATTAGGTGTTCAGGTCGTCGAGGAAAAGGACGAACATAAATTCGACTTCGACCTGCTAGATGCCACCAAGCTGATTCCCGAAGAAATGGTGCCGGTTCGGCGTATCGGTAAGATGACGCTCAATCGCAATCCCGATAACTTTTTCGCGGAAACCGAACAGGTGGCGTTTCATCCCGGCCACATCGTGCCGGGTATCGATTTCACGAACGATCCTCTTTTAGCGGGTCGCCTCTTTTCCTATACTGACACGCAGCTTACCCGCCTGGGTGGTCCGAATTTCGCTCAGATCCCGATCAATCGTCCCATCTGCCCCGTGCACAATAACCAGCGCGATGGGCATATGCAGCAGCTGATCCCTCCGGGCGACTCGAGCTACCATCCGAACTCGGTCGGCGTCGGCTGTCCGATGCAGGCACGAGCCGACGAGGGAGGATTCGTGAGTTACGGTGAGAAAATGAGTGGCGCCAAAGTACGCGCTAAGTCGGCGAAATTCTTCGACCACTTCAGCCAGGCTTCTCTCTTCTTCCGAAGCCAGAGCGAGCCGGAGCAGAATCACATTATTGACGCGCTTACGTTTGAGCTTGGAATGGTGAAACGCGCGGCGATCGTTGATCGCATGTTGTTCGTCCTCGCCAAAATCGATGCCGGCATGGCCGACAAAATCGGCAACGGCCTGGGCAAGAAAGTGCCCGCTTCACTCAACGGACGCATTAATCTCAGTGTCGGCGCCGATGCCGGCCGAGAGACCGAGTCCAAGCCGGCGAAGAAATCCAACTTCGTCTCGCCTGCGCTTAGCATGGCCAACACCGTAAAAAATACGATCAAGACACGCAAAATCGCCATCCTCGCAGGCGACGGGGTAGAAGAAGAATCGGTTGAGGCGATGAAAAAAGCCCTAACGAAGGAAGGCGCTATTGCCGCGATCATCGCCGCTCACGGTGGCATCGTTAAAGGATCTAGGGGCGCCCAGATCCCGGTTGATTACAGTTTGCTGAACGCTGCCTCCGTCCTCTTCGATGCCGCGTACATCCCTGGCGGCAAAGCCAGCATTCAGGCGCTGCAGGCCAACGCGAAAACGATCCATTTCATCAACGAAATGTATCGCCATTGCAAAGCTATCGCAGCGACCGGCGACGGCGCTGCGTTGCTCGCGATCTCGGCCATCGGGAACTCGGCGCAAAGCGCAAAGAGCGACCCGGCTTTGATCGTCGATGAAAAGAGCGACGGCCGGCGCATCAGCGCGAAATTTATCGAAGCGATTGCGCAACACCGAAATTGGGACCGTGAAAAGATTGCCCAAGCCCAGGTGCCGGCTTAGCGAGTCGGTCCGACGCGCGGCCAACTATAGACGTTTTTGGTGTGTTCGGTGCACGCCTTGCATAGATGCACAGGCCTAACGAGTATAAGATTGCGTGTTGCAATGTATTTCCGGCCCCCAAGTTTGGCTGACGGATCCTTATTGTTCACCGGTTTTATGACCGTCACGCAACGCATCGACAAGGCCGAAAGCGCCAATCACCCCGACCCGATGTCCGCTGCCGATAGGTTTGCGCAACAAGTCGATCTTACAGGGGAAACACACGCCCAGTTCGGCAGAGTTGTTCTGGAATTGGAAAGGGCGGTTTGTATCCACCTATTAAGCGGACAATGTTAACCAATCGCAGCGAAAGCGGAAAGCATTGAGAACCAGATGGAAACTCATCCGTAGTTCCATGTTTTGCTGAGTAACCAGATTAAAGCCGGCCACGAGACCGCGTGGATGAGAACCAGAATCTGTGTGTCGTTCATCTTTCGTCCTTACCTTCTTTCGGATTTGCACCCTGGTTTGCGCGCCTCCTGCGCGAGACATTCGCCGAGAGCCGAATGCGCTCCGTGATCGCTCAAAGCCGTCTGGAGTTGGGCTTCGCGTCTCAGCAATTGATTCCAGCGGGCGAACGATCTGGACTGTTGACGCGCCTCGCGGCGACGGAAAACGTTACGTTGCGCGTGCGGGCAAAAGGCTGAGCGCGTTTTTGGACCTCCGAATCGGCAATTCGCTTAGGCTACTCAGACTGATATTGAAACCACTCAGCCGGCTTCCACTTTCTGAGGATCGTCTTTCCATCCTCGCTCACAAGCAATTCCTCAAAAGTCAATACGACCTTACCATTCGAGGTAGTTTTTGACGCAACGCGTTGGTTTAATCGTCAAGGGCAAGCGCATATCGTATCCACCGCAGTATGCCCTACCACATAACGATGAGGATCCACCGCATCACGATTACGAGCATGGTTTTCCATTGATCCGCAGCCTGCGAGCATCAACCCAACGATCAACATCAGTATTGTTTTCATTTGTGCTTTCCTTGTTGATTATGGCCGCATTCTTAGCCATCCGGCAATCAAAAACGATTCGAGCGCGATCTGTAGTTGAAAACACCGATCCGCACTCCACCTGAGTTGGCGTGATTTGCTCGCAAGTCAGATGTCGCCATGCGGATCGGAGTCAGGCGCAATAATTTTACTGCTGCAGTCAAAGCTTGACGCCAGTTGATGGCTTACATAAAAGGGCGAGCGATATCGTAACTAAGAATTTATATGGCGACGATCGATAGCGACCCCAATAGCGCGCATGCTGCCCGTGACGGCCTGCTCCGCCGTCATCAGGTGTTCTTCTTTTTCCTTTTCTCCTTCGTCTTAACCTGGGGCTACTTTTGGCTGATCTGGGCGCCCTTGCGCCTGCCCGACTCGCTCATAGCGCTGGGCGGTTTCGGGCCAGCCGCCTCAGCCTTCCTCATGCTGGCCAGCACCGAGGGGAAGCCCGGAGTGCTTCGTTTGTTACGCAGCATTGTGCACTGGCGCGTTGGCGCCCCATGGTACCTGGTGGCCCTGCTTGGCCTTCCCGTTTTGAATTTTTTGGCTTTCCTGGTCGTACCAGGAGTCCTTGCCGATTTTGTAGCTCCGGATTTGCGCTTTCCACGGGTCTACCTGTTTGAAATGGCCATGTCTGTCACAATTGGTATTGCCCCGATGTGGGAAGAAATTGGGTGGCGTGGTTTCGCGCAACCCCGCATGCAGCGCCGATACGGTCCTGTAGTAGGAACCCTCATTCTTGGAGCGCTGTGGGGCGTGTGGCACCTGCCCTTCTTCTTTGGGCCCTTGGCGCGAACCGGGCCAGAGGCCACATTCGTGAGCGCCAGCATAGCTCTGGTCGAGTTCTCGATCGGCTTAACAGGGCTTTCAGTCGTGATGGCGTGGGTGTTGAATAACTGTGGCGGCAGCACGCTAATGGCGATTTTGCTACATGCTTGCTTCGATAGCTCAGGCCTCGCGATGGTGACTCTCTTTCCCTCCACGCCGCCATACTATCTCCCAATCCATTATCAAACCTTAGGTATAGCTATCGTCTTTAGCGCGGCGGCATTGGTCCTTATCATTGTGACTCGGGGAGATTTGGGCTACCAGCGCTATCGGCGCGAGGTCGATTGTTGACGCACAACGCGGCGACCGAAAGCGTTTCATCGTCTGCACGGATGAATTGCTGACTGCGTTTCTGGAATTGGAATCTGCGATCTGCGCTTGCGGCGAATCCCCTCGACAAGTTGGTGAGATTTATCCCGAAACTCCCTTGGATATGAAAACGAATCCAGCGGTTCTAATCACGTTTGCACTCGTCTACTTTGCGTTCGTCCAAAACGGGCGTGCGGTCAGTCCGCCACCAGATGGGGGCTATCCCGGCGGCAACACCGCCGAGGGAGACGGAGCACTCTCCAAGCTCTCCAGCGGCTTGCAAAATGCCGCCCTCGGAACCGGGGCACTGCGTGACAACACCACTGGCAACTACAACACGGCTGCTGGCATTAATGCGCTCAGCGATAACGTCATCGGCGTTCAGAACACGGCAGTTGGTATTGACGCGCTTCAGAACAGCAAGGATTCACATAACCTCGCCTTAGGCGCCACTGCGGGCGAGAATCTAAGGTCCGGCAGTGGGAATGTTTACATCGGTTCAGGGATCAGGGGTGCTTTTGCTGAGGACAACACTACACGTATCAGAAATGTTCACGCTTCCCCGGTTACTGGCCGAGCAGTTTACGTCGATTCGGATAACAAGCTTGGCACGCTTTCCTCATCGCGCCGCTACAAGGAGGAGATCAAACCTATGGATAAAGTCAGCGAAGCAATCCTTGCGCTCAAACCGGTTGCCTTCCGTTACAAGAAAGAAATCGACCCGGCGCGAATGCTCTCCTTCGGCTTGATTGCAGAGGAGGTGGCCAAGATCAACCCCGACCTGATCACACGCGACGAACAAGGCAAACCGCAAACCGTCCGCTATGAAGCGGTGAATGCGATGTTGCTCAACGAGTTCCTTAAAGAGCATCGCAAAGTAGAGGAATTGGAGGCGAATGCTTTGCGGCAACAAAAGCAAATTGATACGCTTACTGCAGGTCTCCAGAAAGTGAGCGCGCAGCTTGAAGCGAGTAAACCAGCGCCGCAAGTGGTCAACAATCTTTAAGCAGCGGTATTTCACAATCAGGTCGTCACACTTCGCCGTGTGGCGGCTTTTGTTCACGCCGTGTTACGGCTCTTTAAACTCGCCCACGTGCTCGTGCGTTTCGATTTGCTTGACTGCGAATCACAAGATTCTGCTCTTTACTGCGTCGAGCCATCACTCTCTGTGTCCTGAACATCCGTGATTAGCCACTTCCCGTTAGTTTTAACCATCTTCATCGTGGTGATTTCTTTCAGAACTGGAACGGCCTTTCCAGTGGGACGACTCACACCGGTCACATCCCACGTAGCATGAACAAGTGCCACATCGGGCGTTGAAAAACTAACTTCTGCGCCGGTAAGCCTCCGAACAGCGGTCTTTAATCTGTGCTGAAACAGTTCCGCGTGCTGCTGGACAATCTCCCGCACTCCTTTCCAGTGAACACCGGCCATGTTTACATAGTCGCAGTTTTCATCTAAGAGGCGACCAAGGGCGGCCGTGTCATGGCGATTCCAAGAAACGGTATATTCGGCGAGAACATCGCGCACAACACTTTCATCATTTTCGTAGTTGGAGGTGCTGTAATATCCGCCGTAGTAAAGCAGAGGCGAGTAGCCGTATCCGTAACTATAACCATAGTTACCATACCCGTATCCGTAGCCGGAGTAGTAGGAGGGATAAGAATTGTAGGACGAATAGGAATAGTCAGAATATTCGTAGGGTCCCTGTGGGTAGTAGCCCCCGTTCCATCCCCACCAAGGACCCCACGGCCATGGAAAGCCGAAATTCCCGATAAAGATGATTTTATTGAAACGGTGGACGCGACGAAACCGACCATCTCGATGAAAGTCGCCGTCATTGAAACCGTTAAAGCGGCGAAGGCCCCGGGCTGAATTCATCAGTGGCGCGCGGTGCACCGGGATTGGGGCAATCGAAGCGCCGCGCATTCCGACCGGGGACACCGAATTACTATGCCGCTTCATCTGCGCCCTCGCAGTCGAGCCGGCGGAAACAAATGCTACCACGCAACCAAGGAGAACGAATTTTCTCCAGTTCATAAACATTATAGTTTTCCAAGGATTGAAACCCCCGGGCGTCGAAAGTTGCGGCACCGGAAAAGATAAAACGTAACGACGGTGTTACAAATTCAGCGCCGCTCGGGCGACTGCGGCAATTAGTAAAACTGCCGGGCACTTACAACTCGTTAAATTCGCTCCTTGAAAAAGTGAATCTCGCATTGGTCGTGCACGATGAGCAGGGGAAACTGCACACGGTCCGCGACGATGCAATGAACGCGATGTTGCTCAATGAGTTCCTGAAAGAGCATCGCAAAGCGCAGGCACAAAACACGACGATTGCGCAGCTAAAGCGAGACCTCGGCAAGGTGATTGCGTTCTTGAATTTGAAGTGGCAGTTGAGCGGTTCGGTGCCTCTTCCTTTTTGTGAGAGTGAACGAAATAGTTTTTCCGGCGGCCGTATAACTGCCCTTGATAGTGGACGGAGGATCGCCAAACGGATCCATCTCTAACAATATCTCTTTTTTTGCGCCCTTCGCAGAAGCAAATCGTATCTTGCCCGTTCCCATCTGTTCGTCTCTACCCGTCAGATAAAACTTCGTTGGTTCCCCGCTCGCAGATTCGGTGATCTTGAGATTGCTGGCCTCAACGTGGCCGTTGTCGAACTCAAAGACGATTCTCAGGCCAGCCGCTTTCCCTTTGTAGAAGACGGTATCGCCGGCTTTTGACTGAGCGGAGGCGAAGAGAACGACCAAGGGAACAGCAATAAGCGCCACAGCGACAGTCAACGTTCGATAGTTCATAAAACGAGCCACAAGCTCAGCCGCCGGGCAAGCGTAAGCAAACTTATCAATCTTTGAAATCCGCTTTGTACTCGGGCGTCTCGATCACGTTGCCCGTTTCGTTGCTTCTCGGTGGCAGGCACGAGCACAGAGCCGGCTAAACATGTGAAGGTAAGTGATGCTATCGGTGACGGCGTGGATGCCGGTGAGGCACTGGCGAAGGGTGAGAACTTGGTGACGGCGTAGGGCTCGCGGTATCTATGGGTATTGCCTTTGGTATAGGCGCGGCGGTGGGAGTCGGGGATTGTTCCCCCGCTGGACTTGAAGGTTGAGCAACTCGCTGGGACGCAATCAGCGCATCTGTTAGCGTGTCCAGACGCGAAGCATATTTCGCCAAGACGATGGTCAAAAATACCAGAGCGGCGGTCAACACAGTAGTCGCGATCGCTAACCATTTGATCCATCGCGAATCATTCATGCGAAAACATAAATGACAAACCGTTTGCTGCCAAAATCAGACAACGGGAGCGGGTGAGCGGGAAGTAATCCATAGCTGCGAATAGAGCGTAGTTGCGGACGCCAGGCTTGCCAATCAGCTTATCGAAGCGGCACCGCGTCCTGGCCCGTCCTACATTGAACTGTCAGCGATTGATTCTCACGGGGCGAACGATTTGGATTGCGGACGCGCGAGGATCGTTGCGAAATGTTCGATCGTGATTGACATTCAAGAAGGGTTTCGCAATGCCTTTTATCGCAAGATTGTTGTTTGCATTCGTTGGTCTGGCGATCATTCTCCCTTACACGTCGCACGGCGCTGAGCCGCCAAAGCAAACGAAGAAGTATTCCGCAAACCCCAGTCGTCCGGACCAGAAGCCTGTTCATCTTGTCGTTAGGTCTACAGCCGAGATAAAACAGACGTTTACTCACTCTCCGTTTCCTGCTATTCCCACTGAGCTTGAGGGTTACGGTGGCTCTCAAGTAGGCGGTACAGGCACTTACCGGTTAAGTGTAGATATCCAGGGCGCCGTCACTCAGGTCTCGATCTTAAACGGATTTACGGTTGCCGCAGTTTACGATGAACGATTTTCGGGTGCGAAAGGCAATGCTGTTCCTGCGTTGGACAAAGTGATGGTTCAGGCACTGATGCGCTGGCGCGCAAAACCGGGACCGATCCGCGTGGTGGATATTTATTGGAGCTTCGGAACACGTCCGTGGGTGAACTACGGGAAGTCGAATGGTTCACAGTAATTGCCCGTAATCACAATTAGCCATCGTGCTCCTCCGCAGCCGGCTTTTGTTTGACTCGCTACGTCTCTTTGAGATCGCCAGTGTGCTCGTGCGCTGGGACAATGTCGTCGGGTCCGCGGCTGATCTCCCTCACGCGATGCTTTTTCTCTCACCGGTTTTCGTTTGGTTTCGCTAGACTTGGGATGATTCCTAGGTACAAGGGGACGATGCATATCCAGTCCCGGTACATTTTAACGATAGTTTGCGTTTGCGCTTGCGAGCGGGCTCCCAAACAAGGTTAGCGCAGACGACCTTAAAGAAGCTAAGGTGACTCAAGTCATCCAGGACGTTCAAGTGCTACCATCGAACGCATCGCCGCGTCCGGCTGCAGTGAACGATGATGTTCGCCACGGCACGGCTGTACAGACCGGTGCGCAATCCCGGAGTGAACTGACTTTCAAGGATCAAACCATCACACGTCTTGGCGAGAAGACTATTTTTAGCGTGGGCGAAGGGTCGCGAGCCATTGATCTTGGCAGGGGCCAATTTCTGCTGTATGCGCCGAAAAAGGCTGGTGGCGCAAAGGTTAAGATGGGGCCGGTCACGGCAGCCATCAGCGGATAATAAATTCCTGTAACCCGGCTTGTTCGGGATGCCAAAATATGTTCACCGCATTTAGTTGCGCCTGAACAGCTAGATCATCGCTGATAATTTCAGCGAAACCGGTTGGAGTTGGGGCTGCGTCTCGGCAATTGAACGCAACGGGCGAACTATCTTGACAGGTTCACGGGAGTTTTGCCAAACTCGGCCTCGCTAAGCCGGTCTTGAATCAGGCGGAGGACTCTCCCCGCCAGGTTCTTCACCTCTTTCAAACCCGTAATCGCAGAATCCACACGCGGCGGGGAAACGGAAAGGAAGATCTATGAATCGATTGATTCAGTTTGAAAAAGTAACTTCAGGTACTTTTCGTCGCGTTTGGGCTTACCTGTTCCAGGCTTGTGCCACTAGTGCGTGCGGCATGCCGAGAAGGCTGCGACATTCCTAATGGCAACGCGTTCCTGGGTAATGATGCGCTCGCAAACAACACGCACGGCACCTTCAATACGAGCCAACGGTAATGATGCGCTCCTTAGCAACACGAGCGGCAGCTACAATACGGCCAACGGTTTCAACGCGCTTAATTAACTTCAGCGGCAGTTACAACGCGGCTAACGGTGTTAACACGCTCTATTCCAACACGACTGGCCAGCAGTGCCGATTTGGTGACGCGAGATTCCGAAGGTAAGCCAGAAACAGTGCGCTACGACGCTGTGAACGCGATGCTGCTCAATGAGTTCCTCAAAGAGCACTGCCAGGTGCAGGAATTGCAGGCAACTGTCGCAGAGCAAAAGAAAAGTTTTGAGTCCAAGCTGGCGCAACAGCAGAAGCAAATTGGAGCACTCGCTGCGGGGCTGCAAAAGGTGAGTGCGCAACTCGAACTGAACAAGACAGCACCTCAAACGGTGCTGAATGACAAATAGAGCTGGCGTCCGTGATTCGAAATTTACGTCTGGCGCTAACTCTTCTGCTTCGGCAAATCGCGGCGCGCATGGCCGACAAAAATCTGGCGTGGGCGGGTGATCTTTTGCTCGGGATCGGTGATCATCTCCTGCCATTGCGCCAGCCAGCCTACCGTGCGTGGAATGGCGAACATCACCGGAAACATTGTCACCGGCAAACCCATGGCCTGATAGATGATGCCAGAATAAAAATCGACGTTCGGGTAAAGTTTGCGCGAGATGAAATATTCGTCCTCCAGCGCGATGCGTTCGAGCTCCAGCGCGATGTCGAGCAAACGATTGCGCCCAGTCATCTCGAATACTTCGTCCGCCACGCGTTTGATGATGCGCGCCCGAGGATCGTAATTTTTGTATACGCGATGTCCGAAACCCATCAGCTTGCCTTCGCCGTTCTTAACGCGTTCGATGAATTCGGGTATGTTGCGTGTATTGTCGATGCGCGAAAGCATCTTGAGCACTTCTTCATTCGCGCCGCCGTGCAACGGGCCATAAAGCGCGGCTGCTGCTCCGGCCATCGCGCTGTAGGGATCCGCGCAGCTTGAACCAATCGCGCGCATCGCATTGGTGCTGCAATTTTGTTCGTGATCCGCATGCAGAATGAAAAGCACGTCGAGCGCGTGTTCGAGCGCCGGGTTCGGCTTGTATTTGGTTTCTGTCATTTTGAACATCATGTTCAAAAAATTGCCGGTATAGCTGAGGTCGTTGTCAGGATAGACGTAACGCAAGCCACGATTGTGCCGAAAAGTGTATGCGGCGATCGTCGGCACTTTAGCAATAAGGCGTTTGATCTGCGCCAGACGATTGTCGGCGTCACTAACCTGTTTCGCTTCGGGGTAAAATGTTGATAGCGCAGCGACAGTGCTGATGAACATCCCCATGGGGTGCGCATCGTAGCGGAACGCCTGCATCAACGTCTTGATGTTCTCGTGGACGAAGGTGTGATGCGTGATGTCGAAGGTCCACGCCGCGGACTGTTCCTCGTTAGGCATCTCGCCAAAAAGAATCAGGTATGCCACTTCCAGGAAGTTGGATCTCTCCGCGAGTTGTTCGACCGGGTAGCCGCGGTATTCGAGAATTCCCTTGTCACCGTCGATGAACGTGATCGCGCTCCTGGTGGACGCGGTGTTCATCAACGCCGGGTCGTAGGTCATCAACCCGAAGTCGTCCTGGTCGGTTTTGATCTGACGCAAATCCATCGCGCGCACAGTCCCATCCTCGATAGGCAACTGGTACGATTTGCCCGTGCGATCGTCCGTAATCGTTAAGCGTTGTTCAGACATTTCGTTTTCCTCTCAATGAATTAATACCCTTCAGCAAACGATGTCACCGTTTCAATTACGCCGCTCGTTGCTTGACGCCATTCGCTTTGATAAAGCTGATGTCTCCGCTGCGTTCGAGTCGCGCAACTTGTATTTTTGATAGGTCGTCGGTTTTCGCATCGAGGCGCATATCTTCTTCGAGATCATGTTTGGAAATGTGCTCCCAGAGCATATTTCTGCGCTGCAACCTGCCATCCTGCACGAGCACGACTGGTTTACCCTTAACCAGGATCCCAAAAACATGTGAATAGTACGCGGCCATACCGAAAAGCCGATGCAAGACTACCAGAACGAATCCAGTGCCGAGGGTCGGAAAAAAGGCTTCTGATCCATTAATGGCCCGTGCCAGCATCGAGCCGATGATAACTATGAAAACAGCATCGAACGCGGTTTTCTCGGCAAGCGAACGTTTGCTGCCGAGTCTCACCATTATCAAAGTCGCGATGAAAACAATTACCCCGCGGATTGAAACTTGCAGGAATGTTAACGCTCTGGGTTCAGTGCCGATTCCGAGCAACGTGTGAAGCAATTGTGAGAACGTATTCATGTCTGAAGCTTTCCATTACCGGGCAAGACTTCCAACTGCGCATGTTAGCTTGCGAAGTAATCAAATCCGATCGGTCGCCGAAATGCGTTTCGTGTTATCGAATGGTTCACATGGAGGATCTATGGCACAAGGAAGCAAAAAGAAGTACACGTCCAAACAAAAGCGGAAAGCCCATGACATCGAGAAGGGTTACAAAAAGAGTGGCGTAAGCACGAAAGAAGCGGAACGCCGCGCATGGGCGACAGTCAATAAATCAGATAAGGGCGGCCGAAAAAAAGGCGGTGGCGGTCGCGGAAAAACGCGAAGCAAATCAAGTTCTCGCAAAGGCGGAAAAAAAGGCGGCCGAAAATAAATCTCTGCTAATCGCAAAGACATTGGCGATTAGCAGCGATGAACGCCTGACGTGATCTTACCCTCAGCCTTTTCGTTTCTTTCGCGCGGCCTTGGCTCCTTTTTTGCCGAGAGCGGTACGCGTTTTTTTCGACAAATGCGCGATCGTTCTCTTTCGTCCTGCGGCTTTTGCCGCCTTCTTAATGTTCCGCTTCGCAGCGGCGCGTTGTTTTGTTGTTGTCATATTTTCAGCGAACAGGTCAGTCGGCGAAATGCCGACGCCCGGCGCATAGCTTGTCCCAGCCGTTCAGCTTCTTCCCTTTGGGCATGCGAATCGCCGCGCGCCGCAAGTTACTCTAGCATCTCAGCCCCGGCGCTTCCGCGTGCGAGCTGCTTTCTTCGCGGCGGCCGAACGCGAGCGTGCCGAGCGTTGCCCCGCAACTCGCTTCGCGTGTCTGGACAATGCCTGCTTTGATGCCGAGCTGCGGCTCTCGCGCTTGAGCGCTCGTTTCGTCGGGCGTGAGCGTTTCAGAGACGGCTTTGTGCGTGGTCCTGCACGGCCCTTGGCGAGATCGCGCTTTGCCTGGCGCTTTGTTCCTTGCTTGCCGCGTTTTGGAGGCGGCAACTTTACTCCAGCTCGCCGCGCCTTGGACAGACCAATGGCAATTGCTTGCTCTGGCGATCGGGCGCCATGTTCGCCTTTCCGGATGTGCTCCATTTCTTCCCGCACAAACTCGCCTGCCTGAGTGGAAGGCGACTTGCCTTCGCGCTCGTCTTCGCGCGCGCGTTTAATTACTTTTTCTTCTGGCATAACAGAAGGACTACGCCTTTAGCCGCCGGTTTGGACGTAATAAACAACCATGGGAACGTTAGGGTAGCGATCGCCGAGCAGCTAAAAGGAAGATTGTGCCAGCCGCACCGCCATCGAATCTCTGATTTCAGAGAATGCAAACGCCTTACTTCCGCTTCTTCGTCTGATTTTTGATCAGACGCTGCGCCGCGGCTGGTCCCTTGCGGGCTGTCGGCTTGAATTTCTTGCCGCGCGCATCGTTGTAAGAAACAAAGAAGTGTTCAATTTCGCCTATTAATTTTGAATCCAGTTTTTTCAGCGTTTTCAAAGTTCCATTAGTGTGTGATTCTGCGGCGACGGCGATCAGACGATCATTGCGTTCGGTTTTGCCGTCCTCAGTTTGCTCCGCTTCGATCACGCCGAGCAGCCGTGTTCCGACGAGGCATCCGATAAACACGGGCTCGTCCATTAGCACAAGGACATCGAGAGGGTCGCCGTCCGCGGCCACCGTGCCCGGGATCGATCCGAAGTCGAATGGAAAGACAGTACCATGAGGCAAAACGGCTTTCAGTTTGTAAGCATCAATCTTGAAATCGAATGCGAATTTGTTGCGACTGCCTTTTGGAGTGTCGATGACGACATTCAGGTTCCCCGATTCACGATCGAAGGGTTTTAACTTGCTCAATAACGTCATATTACCTAACGAGTGTGGTTGTAATGATTACACGACGGTTCGTTTATGGCTTAAGAACCACTTTGATGCAGCCGTCCTCCTTGTCCCGAAACGTTTTGTAAAGTCCAGGCCCTTCTTCCAGCGGACGCTTGTGAGTAATCACAAATGAAGGATCGATCTCGCCCGAGTCGATTTTGGCCAGCAGTTTGTGAGTGTAGCGTTTCATGTGTGTCTGGCCGGTCTTCATCGTCAGGCCTTTGTTCATGAACGCGCCGAAAGGAATCTTGTCGGTAAACCCGATGTAGACCCCGGGAACGGAGATCGTGCCGCCTTTGCGGCAACACCAGATGGCTTCGCGCAAAACATGCGCGCGATCGGTGGCCAGGAAGACTGACGCTTTCGTTTTGTCCAAAAGGGCATCAAACGAGCCCGTAGCATGCGCTTCTGCGCCAACGGCATCAATGCAACGGTCCGCTCCGCGGCCATCCGTCATCTCTTGGATTCGTTCGTAAACAGTGGCATCGCTCTTTTCGAAATTTATTGTCTCGGCTCGCCCATGTTTCCGCGCCATTTCGAGCCGTTCCGGCACACGGTCGATCGCGATGACACGGCCGGCGCCGAACATCCACGCGCTTTGAATGCAGAATTGACCCACGGGACCGCAACCCCAGACTGCCACCGTGTCGCCAGGTTCGATCTCCGCATTTTCCGCAGCCATGTAACCGGTTGGGAAAATGTCAGACAAAAAAAGCACCTGTTCATCCGTTAATGAATCGTTTTCGATCTTGAACGGACTAACATCCGCGTACGGCACGCGTAAATACTCGGCCTGACCACCGGGATAATGTCCCGTCAGATGCGAATAGCCGTAGAGACCAGCCGGAGCATGTCCCATGACCTTCTCTGCTTTTTCCTTGTCGCGATTCGTGCGATCGCAGCAGGACCAGAGTTCCTTCTTGCAAAAGAAACATTCGCCACAACAGATGGTGAAGGGGACGACCACGCGGTCACCCTTTTGAAATTTCGTAATCGCGCTTCCAACTTCCACCACTTCGCCCATCGGTTCGTGGCCGAGGATGTCGCCTTTCTCCATCGCCGGCATGTAATGATCGTAAAGATGCAGGTCCGACCCGCAGATAGCGGTGGAGGTGATCTTTAAAATGATGTCACGCGGGTCTTCGATAACCGGATCTGGAACATCGTCGCATCGCACATCGCTTTTACCGTGCCAAACTAACGCCTTCATAAATTTGCCCTCTCAGTGTTAGAACTTCCCTTGAACTGATCGCTCATCGTAGCGCGACCGGACGTGTCGCGTTTAGAGTCGCGAAGCATTAAAACTTTTACGCTAAATAACACGTCTGCATGTGGAATGAGGGGCGAACAATTTCTGTTATGAAATCATACGAGGGGAAAACTAATGCGGGCCGATCGCTCGCTGTCGTTACTGGCGCATCGAGCGGGATTGGATTTTATTTGGCAAAAGAATGCGCCGAAAACGGTTACGATCTCTTGATCGCCGCCGACTCTACGGAACTTGAACAGGCGGCGGACAAACTTCGCTCATTAGGAGTAGAGGTTCGGACCGTGGAAACCGACTTGGCGAACACTGAAGGCGTCGACGAGCTTTGCGAAGCAGCGAATGGCCGACCCGTGGACATTCTCATGGCAAACGCCGGCCATGGGTTGGGTCACGGGTTTCTGGACCAAGACTTTGAGGAAGCGCGTCATGTTATCGATACGAACGTGACCGGGACAGTTTATCTGGTTCACAGAATCGGGCGCGAGATGCGCGCTCGCGGCAGGGGAAGAATCCTGTTTACTGGTTCGATCGCTGGCTTTATGCCAGGCACGTATTAGGCCGTTTATAATGCGACAAAGGCGTTCGTCGACTCGTTCTCATTTGCTTTACGCGCTGAACTGAAGGATTCCGGCGTTAGCGTTACATGCTTGATGCCGGGCGCGACAGACACTGACTTTTTTGCGAGAGCAGACATGCTCGACACGAAGGTTGGAACAGGAAAGAAGGATGATCCAGCCGACGTGGCGAAGGCAGGATTCAAGGCAATGATGCAAGGAAAAGGCGACGTGGTTACGGGCATGAAGAACAAGCTGTCGACAATGGCGGCTGCCGTTACGCCTGCGGGTATGCTAGCAGAAGAACATCGCAAAATGGCTGAGCCCGGTAGCGCGAAGAAATGACATACTAGAGCGCCGGGAAAGTTCGTGACATAACAAAAGCGGCGGGAGTTACTCCCGCCGCTTTGTTGTTTCAAAACTACAGTTTTATCGTCCGCCTGATTGGCCGCCGCCCTGTCCGCCGCCGCCTTGTCGTCCGCCGCCTTGTTGTCCGCCGCCTTGTTGACCGCCGCCCTTTTGTCCGCCACCCTGCTGGCCGCCACCTTGTTGTCCGCCGCCCTTTTGTCCGCCACCCTGCTGGCCGCCACCTTGTTGACCGCCGCCCTGTTGGCCGCCGCCCTGCTGACCGCCACCTTGTTTTTCGCTGCCGCGTCGCTCTTTATCGCGATCTTGTTGTTCGCCTTGCTGGCCAGCGCCGGTCGGTCTATTCGGTTGGTTTGGATCTTGTGGTTTGTTCATGATGCCTTTCTTATTATTTAAGTGTTAGGGTTGTTTCGCACATGGCGACTCAACCTTTTTAATCAAATCGGCGTGGAAATCGATTTGGACTGAAACACCCAATCCGGCTCGCGGATGGTTGCCTTATCAGGCAAAATCCTACCGGACAGGCGAGCACATGATTTAGTTAGGATCAACTATCCGTTTGTTACTAATGTTTGGCAGAGTCACGCAGGCTTTTGATTCGATCATGGGCTGCTTTAATTTCGGCGAATTGACGGGAAACAAGCTCCTGGGCTGCTGGAGTTAAGCCGTTCTCGAGGGCCTTCTTGTATTCTTCTACTGCTGAATCTTCCCCGCGTTCGCATTCAGCGAGGATTGCATGTTCATCGCCGCCTGTAATCGCCGATTTCAAATTGATCCAGCCGCGGTGCACCGCGCCGGTCGCGCTGCTGCTGTTTTCGGGATCGTTTTCTCCGTGCCGGCGAGCCTCGCTCTGTAGCGCGGTTGCGAAGCGAGAACGCTGCTGCGAGTAATCGCTAAAAAGCGTCTTTAATGCCTGATTACGAACGCTCTCAGCTGCCTGCTTAAAACCTTCCTGACCATCTTTGAGTGTTTCGATTAAATTATCGATTACTTCATTTTCCTTTTTCATAAAAGAGTAGTCGCATTTCATTCCGCGTCCGCGTGTCTCTTGCTAGCTGTTCAATAGGGGACAGAAACAAATCTGACGACTGCGCCTGCTGAGTGAAACAGCGCGCGCACGGCTAAAACACACACGCGCAGCGATCAATGAAAGATGAGGAATGTTCCTGTTTGGATCGACGATACGCCAATCCCAAAATTCCCGAGGGTACAAAGGAACATCAGTACCGACGTTCTTGTTGTCGGAGGCGGCGTCACTGGTATCACAGTTGCCTACCTCTTGAAAAAGGCCGGATCAACGGTGGCACTAATTGAGCGCGAACGGGTGGCCTCAATCGATACGGGCCATACAACTGCTCACCTCACTTATGTCACTGACGTCGAGCTCCAACAGCTGGTACGCAACTTTGGCGAAAATCATGCACAAGCGGCCTGGGATGCAGGCGCAGCCGCGATCGATGAAATTGAAAGGATCGTCCAAGAAGAACGGATCGACTGCGAATTTGTGCGTGTGCCGGCTTATCTGCATGCGCCCGGGGACGCTCCTTCGAAAAAAGAGGCTTCGTCACTCAAGAAAGAGGCTGATTGCGCTGCGAAGTTTGGGTTTGACGCGACATACTTGGACTCGGCGCCCTATTTTGATTTGCCGGCGGTGCGTTTCGCCAATCAAGCCAAGTTTCACCCCAGAAAATATCTTCGATCTTTGGTTGCGAAAATTCCTGGCAGCGGCTCGGACGTTTTCGAAAAAAGCGCCGCCGGTGAATTCGATGTGAAGAAGCGCAGGGTCAAAGTCAACCGCAACTGGATCAGTTTCGATCGCGTGGTGATGGCAACGAATAATCCCCTTGTCGGCCTTGCGAGCATGACGGCTGCGACGCTTTTGCAGACGAAACTCTCTCTCTATACGAGTTATGCGTTCGGCGCCCAAGTTCCAATCGGGACAATTCCTGAAGCCGTCTTTTGGGACACGCGAGATCCATACGATTATCTGAGAATCGATAAACGCAGCGGCTTCGATTACGTCGTGTTCGGCGGGGAAGATAACAAGACGGGCCAGAGAAAAAATACCAAACGAGCTTATGCGCACTTGCTTACTCGTTTAAAAAAGATTATCCCGCAGGCGCGTGTAGATCATCGTTGGTCGGGACAGATCATTGCTACTTCCGACGGCTTGCCTTACATCGGCGAGAATGCTGAAGGCCAGTTTGTGGCGACTGGTTATTGCGGTAACGGTATTACATTCGGCACCATAGCGGCAATGATGGCGCGCGACTGGACCGCGGGACAAAAGAATCCGTGGACAGAGCTATTTGCAGTGAACCGAAAAAAGATCAAAGGCGCTGCGTGGAATTATTTGCGAGAGAACAAGGATTATCCGTACTACATGATCAAAGATCGCCTCGCTCGTCCCGAAGCCGCTTCGGTCCGCGAGCTAAGGCCGGGCGACGGAATGATTGTCGGCCGGCGCGGGAAGAAAGTTGCCGCTTTCCGTGATGCGGACGGGAACATCCACCGGCTCTCACCTGTTTGTACCACATGGGGTGTTTGGTCAGATGGAACCCTTCGGAATCAAGCTGGGATTGCCCATGTCATGGATCACGTTTCAAACCTACCGGTGAGGTGATCGCCGGTCCGGCCGAAGAACCGCTGCCTCCCATTTGAATCTTGCCGCATGCCATTCGCCCAATGAAAAACCTCGACTCATATCTGAATGATCATCTCGCCGGTTCTATCAGCGCCTTGGAAGTGATTGACCACTGGGCGGAGGCGCACAAAGGCGAACCACTCGGCAGTTTTTTCGCGCAAACCGAAACGGAGATTAAAGCAGATCAAGAGATTTTGCGCGGCATCATGCGTATCTCGGAGTCGAAGAAAGCAAAGTGCGAAAAGCCGGTGCATGGGCAGCTGAAAAGCTTGGCCGCGCACGATTGATAGTTGCCGGCGACGAGCCGGGCAGTTTGGGATTGGTGCTGACGTTGGAAGGATTAATTATGGGAGTAACTGGAAAGAAACTGCTGTGGATCTCGCTGGCAGCGACGAAATTGCCACCGTTGAACACCTATAACTTCGAGCAGCTACAGCGTCGCGCAGAACAACAGATTGAGCGGATTGAAGCCGAACGCATAAAGGCGGTCCGCCAGGCATTCGCAGGCTCGAATTGATTCTTTTCAATGGGGGCGCGAGGGACAAACAGTCGGAACGGGAAAGCGATCGAATCCGCCGTCGCTGCTGATTCTGCGGAGGCTGCGGAGGAAGCCGGTCTGCAATACGTCAATGACGACCGACCTGGATACACTCGCAGAGCGAAAGGCAAAAACTTTGAGTATTTGGACACGGACGGAAAAACAATCCGTGAGGAACAGCGGTTGCTCCGGATAAGACGTTTAGCTATTCCGCCTGCCTGGACTGAGGTGTGGATTTGTCCGTCAGCGAATGGGCACATCCAGGCGACGGGTCGCGACGCGCGCCACCGCAAGCAGTACCGTTATCACGAGCGCTGGCGCGAAGTGCGCGACGAAAACAAATTCGGCCGCCTCGCACAATTCGCTAAAGCCCTTCCGAATATTCGCCGGCGAGTTACTCAGGACCTGAAGTTACCGGCTTTGCCGCGGCAAAAAGTGCTCGCCACGCTCGTGCGACTTCTGGAGCGATCGTTCATCCGCATCGGAAACGAAGAATACGCACGCGAGAATAAGTCATTCGGTTTGACCACCATGAAAAATCGTCATGTGAAGGTCAAAGGCGCGCAGGTGGTGTTTCGGTTCCGCGGCAAGAGCGGGCGCCAACACGAAGTAGACCTCACAGATCGAAGGGTCGCGAAAGTCATTGCGAAATGCCAGGACTTACCTGGCCAGGATTTATTCCGGTACGTAGAGAATGGCGAAGCACGAGACGTTACCTCGCAAGACGTGAACGACTATCTACGCCAAATCGCAGGCGAAGAGTTTACCGCAAAAGATTTTCGGACCTGGGGTGGCACGGTATTGGCCGCAATCGCGCTTAGTAAACAGGACGAGTTCGAAACAAAGAAACAGGCAAAGTCGAACATCAAAACGGCCATTTGCGCGGTCGCGGAACTTCTTGGCAACACGCCGGCGGTTTGCCGTAAGTGCTACGTTCATCCGGTGATCGTGGAAGCTTACCTGAAGCGGACGCCTATTGCTGGTCTCAACGGCAACGCCAAATCATTGACGCCTCCCAATCTTCGCGGAGCGGAACGTGCCGTTCTAAAGTTCCTGCACGCCGGAAAATCGTAAAGGTTTACAAGAGAGCCAGCGCTTTTCCTTCGCGATGCTGCACCTGGTCCATGGTGCATTGGCGAGGATCTTTGTCCGTTCGCCACCTCAGAAATCTTGTGCCGTGTCGAAAGCGGCCGCCCGTAAAATGATCGTAGCCGACTTCGACCACAATTTTTGGCGCGACTGGTTCCCATTGTCCGGTGCGCTCGGTGCTCCAGCGGCTCGGTCCTCCGGGCGCGTTGCCGGTGAAACCGGGTGGTTTTTTCAGTCGCTCAAATTTTTCTGTTAACGCGGGTCGTTCCGAAGCTTTGAACCCGGAGATGAATCCGACGTGATGCAGCAATCCGTCGTCGCCGTAAAGTCCCAGCAATAGAGAACCGATCACGCGCGCGCCAGTCGCGTAACGAAATCCGCCCACGACGCAATCAACTGTTCGAATCTGTTTTACCTTCACCGCGGCAGTGCGTTCTCCCGATGCGTACGGAGCGTCGAGGCGTTTGGCAATGATGCCGTCAAGATCGCGACCCGTTTTTCGAAACCAGCCGCTCGCAACGCGATAATCAGTGGTAGCAGGGGAAAGCCGGATGTTTTTTGCTGATCGGAGATTCGAACGCGCGAATTTTTCCAGAAGCCGCCTCCGATCGCGCAGGTTCAGCTTCAAATATGATTCGCTGTCCTCGGCGAGCAGATCGAACGCGATGTAAACCGCTGGATGAGCCGCGGCCAGTTTCTGAACGCGACTCGCGGCAGGATGCAGACGCAATTGCAATTCATCGAACGAAAGTGCGCCGCCGATGGGAATCACCAGTTCGCCATCGAGAACGAACTGTTGTTGCGGCAGGTTCGCCACATTGGCAGCGACATCTGGAAAATAACGCGCCAGCGGTTGGCCGTTCTTTGATTGCAAAAAAATCTTGTCACTGTCGCGAAACGCGAGACAACGAAATCCATCCCATTTCGGCTCATACTGCCACTCGTCGCCGCTCGGAATTTCTTCGACCGAGCGTGCTTCCATCGGTGGTATGGAGGGTTTCAGCAGCATGTTAAACTAAAGTTCGCTGCCCAGACATTACTGGATGCACTGTCGCCATCCTGCTGTGCGGCATCCCAAAGACAAAGGCTTAACAGAGCTTCTATTCAACGGCCAAATACATGCCTGTGAGCGATCTGTTTTGGTGCGCGCCGTGACGAAACAACCACAATCACCGGGATCCAACTCATCGTTCTTCACCAACGCTTTTGGTCTGGTCAAGCAAACGGGACAGGAATTTCTGGAGGACAAAGGGCCGCAGTTGGGCGCGGCGCTCGCATACTACACAGTGTTTTCACTTGCGCCCTTGATTCTCGTTATCCTAGCGGTCGTCGGGATCATCTTCCGGAATGATCCAGCGGGAGCCTGGGAGAAGATCACGCAGCAAATGAGTTATTTTCTCGACTCGAGCGCTGTGCAGGTCGTGCAAAACATCGCTCAGGAAGCATCGCACCCGGGTAAAAGCACCGTCGCCACCATCACGGGTGTTGCCCTGGCCCTTTTCGGCGCAAGCGGCGTGTTCGGTCAACTGCAGGACGCGTTGAATACAATTTGGGATGTGAAGGCAAAACCCAGTCGCGGTATCTGGGGATTTCTGCGGACGAGATTCCTTTCGTTTGCGATGGTCGGGGGCACATGCTTTCTGTTGCTCGTCTCACTCACGCTGGAAAGCCTGCTCAAAGCCTTCAGCCACTACGTGCAATCTGTTTTGCCAGGCGGTCTTGTCCTCGCGATGAGCATTTATCTCATATTCGATTTTACGGTCATTGTTCTGCTTTTCGCGATGATATTTAAGTTTCTGCCCGACGCCAAGATTCAGTGGCGAGACGTTTGGACTGGCGCGGTCATAACTGCAATTCTTTTTGGTATCGGCAAATGGCTGCTCGGTTTGTATCTGGGCAGCGGCGCTGCGGGGTCGGCTTATGGGCCAGCCAGTTCTCTAATCACACTGTTACTCTGGATTTATTACTCATCACAGATCCTGTTGTTCGGCGCTGAGTTTACTCAGGTGTATGCCACTCGAGCGGGGCGTGAAGTGGAACCGGATGAATACGCGGTGCGCGTTGAAACAAAAGAAGTGGAAAAAGGCTAAAGCACGGTCGCTTGTGTCAATCGGGTGAAAGTGTGGGGCTGTTGCATCCGAACTTAGCGCGAACCCCGAATACTGCAGAACAACGGCGGAACGCGCTTCTGTTAGCAAGGAAATCTCGTTCGCGGAAGTGTTTACCCGCCGCGTCATAGAAAGAAAAAATAAAATGAAAAAAACAATAATCAGTATGGCCCTCGCGATTGCAGCTCCGTTTGCATGGGCGCAGGTCTCAGAGACAACGACAACTACGACCACCACCGAGGGCAACGGAACAATCACCGAGTACACTCCGGGCAACATGATCGTGCTCAAGGAAACCAGCGGACCGCGGACTTACCATTTTGGTAAAACGGTTACTTACGTAACGCGAAGCGGTAAGGTGCTCGACGAAGATGTCGTGAAGACGAGAGTGAAAGTCGGCGCTCCGGTCCGGGTTCATTACGTTGGCACGGGCGACAACGTGATGGTTGATCGAGTGATTCTCGACGAGGATTAAGAACAGACCGCAAATCTACCAGCGCGCCTTTCCTGTTTCGCTAATGGCGAAGAGGAAGGGCGTGTTGTGCGTACACACCTGGCGGGTAGCTAGAATTATGAAGACGGTTAAGCGCAACGGCCCTTCAGGGACACGAGATATCAAAGCGTCCAAAGTGCCTCGCTGCAGCGAAGATACTTCGGAAAGGGAATATTCATGAGCACAATTCTAGTAATCATACTGATCCTGCTGCTGATCGGCGCTTTGCCGGCGTGGCCCTATAGCTCGGGCTGGGGCTACTGGCCGAGCGGAGGGCTCGGATTGATCGTTTTGATTTTAATAATTCTGGCCTTAACGGGACGCCTGTAACAGTCTCGCGTTCGGCTGGTCCGCCCCTCCAACAATTTCCAGAGGGCTTGGTTCGAGCCCTCGTCTGCCTTGAAGCAGATTAATGATCAGGATAATGACGGCAATTACCAGTAGGAGATGAATCAGACTGCCGCCGATGTGGCCGATGAAGCCAAGAAGCCAAAGAACGATGAGGATGACTATTATGGTCCAGAGCATGAATGTCTTTCGGTTAAGGTTGGTTTAAGCGCCGTATTGCGACAGATTCTTGTGAAGTAATCAAGCAAAAACTTCACGACGAGACCCATTTCGCGACGAGCGGTGACAAATCAACTCCGTTCGGACGAAATAACTTCTCTAACGTTTTCCACCTTCTCCTTGATTTCGTTCACCTGCGGATGCACGTCACTGATCAATTCGTGCTCGGCGCGAGAAAGCTTTTCAATACGGGCTGTCATTTCATGGAGTTCTTCCAATGTCGCATCCTGACGGGATGAGAT